>NZ_JAAGWG010000011.1 GCF_010682065.1 Blastococcus saxobsidens | reverse complement strand
CCCCGATCGGGACACGGGCAGCGGCTCGGCGGCGCCGGGGAACGGCAACTGGCCGCGGTGTCGCCCGGAGGGCGACAATGACGCGGTGACCATGCCGGACGAGAACAACGCAGGTTCCGACCGCGACGCCGAGCCGCTGGGCGCGGAGGTCGCACCGCCCGCGGACGAGAAGTCGCAGGGCGGTGCACCCGGTCCCGCCAGCGGCGTCGCCGGGCCCAGCTACCCGCCCGCCGAGACCGAACCGGACGCACGATGAGCGCCCCCGACGACGGCCGCACCGGCCCGCCGGCCGACCCGTTGAGCGTCGGCCTGGGCGGGCGGACGAGCGGGACCCCCGCGGGCGGACCCGCGCCTGCCGGCCCGACGGGACCGCCTCCGGCCACGACCCCACCGCCGCAGCAGTCGCCGCCGCCGCGCGAGCGACACACCGGCCGGGCCATCGGCCGCACCCTGGCGCTGGCGCTGCTGATCTTCGTCACCGTGCTGCTCGTGCTGTTCGTCGTCTTCAACGGGCAGACGGTGCAGATCAGCCTGGTCTTCGCCGACGTCGACGCGCCGCTGGTCCTGGCGCTGCTCATCGCCGCCGTGCTGGGCGGGTTGCTGGTCTGGCTGGCCGGCCTCGTGCGGCGCGCCCGGCGCCGCAACCGCTGACCCCTCCGGGTCAGGTGCCCCGGCCGGGGCGTGTCGAGGACCCCGCTGCTTGCCGTTGCTACTCGCGAGTAATACCGTTTGTTACTCGCGAGTAGCACGACGCCGTACGCCGGCACGGAGCACGGGAGCCTGAGCGCAATGACGCACTACACCGCCAACCTCCGGGACCTCGAGTTCAACCTCTTCGAGTTCCTGGACACCAAGGACAAGTTCGGCACCGGCCCGTTCGAGCAGATGGACGCCGGCACCGCGCGCGGGATCCTGGCCGAGATCCGCAAGCTCGCCGAGGGCCCGGTCGCCGCGTCCTTCGTCGACGCCGACCGCAACCCGCCGGTGTTCGACCCGGCGACGAACTCCGTGACCATCCCGGAGTCGTTCAAGAAGTCCTACAAGGCCGTCGAGGACGGCGAGTGGGCCCGCCTCGACCTGCCCGAGCACCTCGGCGGCTTCGGTGCGCCGCACGCCCTGACCTGGGGCGCCTTCGAGATGATCCTCGGCGCCAACCCCGCCGTGTTCATGTACGGCTCGGGTGCGGCCTTCGCGGCCATCCTCGACGAGCTGGGCACGCCGGACCAGAAGCGCCTGGCCGAGCTCATGCTCGAGCACCGCTGGGGCGCCACGATGGTGCTCACCGAGCCCGACGCGGGCTCCGACGTCGGCGCCGGCACCACCAAGGCCGTGCAGCAGGCGGACGGCTCGTGGCACATCCACGGCGTGAAGCGGTTCATCACGTCGGCCGAGCACGACATGAGCGACAACATCATCCACCTGGTCCTGGCCCGCCCCGAGGGCGCGAAGGCCGGCACCAAGGGCCTGTCGCTGTTCGTCGTCCCCAAGTTCCACGTCGACCTCGCGACCGGCGAGCTGGGCGCGCGCAACGGCGCCTACGTGACCAACGTCGAGAAGAAGATGGGCCTCAAGGTCTCCACGACCTGCGAGCTCACCTTCGGCGACGGCGCGGTGCCCGCGCAGGGCTGGCTGGTCGGTGAGGTCCACGACGGCATCGCCCAGATGTTCAAGGTCATCGAGCACGCCCGCATGTTCGTCGGCGCCAAGGCGATCGCGACCCTCTCGGCCGGCTACCAGGTCGCGCTGGACTACGCCAAGACCCGCGTCCAGGGCGCGGACCTGACGGCGACGAGCAAGGACGCCCCCCGGGTGACCATCACCCACCACCCGGACGTCCGCCGGTCGCTGATGCGCCAGAAGGCCTACGCCGAGGGCATGCGGGCGCTGTACCTCTACACCGCGGGCTTCCGCGACCGCGTCGTCGAGGCCGAGGCCGCCGGGGACAGCGAGGCGGCCAAGCTCGCCGAGCGGGTCAACGACCTGCTGCTGCCGATCGTGAAGGGCTTCGGCTCCGAGCGGGCCACGGAGCTGCTGACGTCGGAGTCGCTGCAGACCCTGGGCGGCTCGGGGTTCCTGCAGGACTACCCGATCGAGCAGTACATCCGGGACTCCAAGATCGACACCCTCTACGAGGGCACGACGGCGATCCAGGGCCAGGACTTCTTCTTCCGGAAGATCGTCAAGGACGGCGGCGTCGCCCTGACCTGGCTGGCCGAGCAGATCCAGGCCACGGTCGACGGCGAGGCCGGCAACGGGCGGCTCAAGGAGGAGCGCGCGCTGCTCGGCACCGCGCTGCAGGACGTCCAGGGCATGCTCACCACGATGTTCGGCCACCTGACCGCCGCTCAGGAGGACATGTCCTCGCTGTACAAGGTCGCGCAGAACACCAGCCGGCTGCTGCTGGCCACCGGCGACCTGATCACCGCGTGGCTGCTGGTCCGCCAGTCCGAGGTGGCCCTGGCCGCCCTGGCCGGCGACGTCAGCGAGAAGGACAAGCACTTCTACGAGGGCAAGGTCGCCGCCACCCGGTTCTTCGCCACCCAGGTGCTGCCCCGGCTGACCTCCGACCGGCTCGTCGCCGAGAACACCGACAACGCCCTGATGGAGGTCGACGAGGCCGCGTTCTGAGCCTCGGCGTCCGCCCGGCCCGACGGCCGTCTCCCGTTCGCGGGAGGCGGCCGTCGGCCGTTTCCGACCGGTCGACCGGGCATGGCGGGAAGGACGTCGACCGCCGCGGAGCACCCGGCGACGACCTCCCGGCGTCCGCCGGCGGTGACATCGCTCGCGCGAGGCGTGCCGACGCGTCCGGCGAGGTATGACCCGTCCGGAAACCACCCCCACGTCCCGAGGAGCACGATGAGCGAGTCCGACCCCACCGGCTACCGCGAGTCCCCCGACACGGCCGACGGTCCGGTGACCGAATCACAGACGGACGACGGCGCCGAGGGCGGCGTGACGCTCACCACCGACGAGGACGCGCAGTCCGACGACGGCGTCGTCCGCCCCGGGAACGCCCCCGACTGACGGCGGGGCCCGCCGCCCCTCGCCCGCCGAGGGCGGGGCTGGGAGGGGGCCGAATACCCTGGACGAGTGCTCCCCGCTGCTGCCCTGACGCCGGTCCTGCCGGCGGCCGAGTGGCAGCGGCGGGCCGACGCGCACGAGGCGCGGGTCGACCGCTGGGTCGCCCCGCACGCGGAGCGGCGGCGCCGGGGCGAGAAGCATCCGGTGCTGGACTTCCTGTTCACGTACTACAGCGAGTCCCCGGGTCGGCTGCGGCGCTGGCACCCCGGTGCCGGCGCGGGCCTGGCCCCGGCCGACGACGGGCCGGCGCCGCACGCCGGCTGGCGCTGGTACCGCACCGGCTCCGACGGCGTCGTGAGCCTCGACCGGGCCGCCTTCCTGGCCGACCGGGACGGCACCGTGCGCTTCGTGTCGGAGCTGCTGACCGCGACGGCGGCCCGGCCGGCGTTCACCGGCTGCTTCGGGCTGCACGAGTGGGCGATGGTCTACCGGGCCGACGAGCACCGGCACCCGCTGCCCCTGCGGCTGGGCCGGGACGGCACCGACGCCGTCGTCGAGGGCGCGCAGATCCGGTGCAGCCACTACGACGCCTTCCGGTTCTTCACCCCCGAGGCCGTCGGGCGCAACCGGCTCCGGCCCAGCCGCGACACCCAGGTCCGGATGGAGCAGCCGGGCTGCCTGCACGCCACGATGGACCTCTACAAGTGGGCCTACAAGCTCGGGCCCGCCGTTCCCGGGGAGCTGCTGGCCGACTGCCTGGCGCTGGCGGCCGACGTGCGCGAGCTGGACATGCGCGCCTCCCCCTACGACCTTCGCGACCACGGCTACGAGCCGGTGGCCATCGAGACGCCGGAGGGCAGGGGACGGTACGTGGCCGCGCAGCGGTCCTTCGCCGTCCGGGGCGCCGCGCTCCGTGGTCGCCTCGTCGAGGTCTGCGACCTCCTCCTCGACCACTCGTCCGGAGGGCCTGCGGGCGCGCCGTAGTCTCCGGGACGTGAGCGCTGCGCACCCCGACCGCTGGATCCGGCTCGACGGCACCACCAACATGCGGGACCTCGGGGGACTGCCCACGAACGACGGCGGGCGCACCGCGCCCGGCCGGATCCTGCGCAGCGACAACCTGCAGACCCTCAGCGCCGCCGACGTCCGCCGGCTGGTCGGGGAGCTCGGGCTGCGAGAGGTGATCGACCTGCGCACGACGGCGGAGATCCTGCTCGAGGGCCGCGGCCCGCTGCGCGACGTCGCCGAGGTGACGCACCGGCACTTCAGCCTGCTCCCCGAGCGGGGGCACCACACCGACGTCTTCGCCGTCGAGGAGCCGCCGGAGGACCTGCCCGAGGGCTGGCAGGAGTCGCTGCTCCCCCGGCAGGTCGCCGAGCACGACGAGGGCGAGTCGCCGGCGGTCCGCTCCTACCTGGGTTACCTCGGGCAGCGGTCCGACGCGGTGGTGGCCGCGCTGCGCGCGCTGGCCGCACCCGTGCCGGGCGCGGCGGTCGTGCACTGCGCGGCGGGCAAGGACCGCACCGGCGTCGTGGTCGCCCTGGCGCTCGCGGTGACCGGGGTGCCGCACGAGGAGATCGTGGCCGACTACGCCCTCACCGCCGAGATCATCGACGCGCTGGTGGCCAAGCTGGCCGCCTCTCCCACCTACGCCGTGGACATGGTCACCCGCGACGTCGACAGCCACACGCCGCGGGCGGAGACCATGGAGCGGGTGCTGGGCCTGCTCGACGAGCGCCACGGCGGGCCGCTCGGCTGGCTGGAGACGCACGGCTTCGGCGCCGACGAGCAGGCGGCGCTGCGGGCCAGGCTGCGCGGCTGACGGCTCTTCCCACCGGCCACGGCCGTCCCGGTGGACGGCGGGAGGTCAGCCGTGCGCCGAGGTGCGGCGGTCGTGCTTGTCCCGGTACATCGCCGCGTCGGCCGCCCGCAGCAGCTCCTCCGGGCCGGTCCCGTCCTCGCCGTGCACGGCGATGCCCACGCTGGTGCCCACGAGCACGTGCGTGCCCTCGAGCCGGAACGGCTCGTCGAAGCACCCGGCCACCCGCGCGGCCAGGCCGTGCGCGCCCTCCGGGGACTCCAGCCCGGGCAGCAGGACGGCGAACTCGTCACCGCTGAGCCGGCCCACCGTGTCGCCGGGGCGCACGGCGGCGCGCAGGCGGGCCGAGACCTGGCGGAGGAGCTCGTCACCGGCCGCGTGGCCGAGGGTGTCGTTGACCTGCTTGAACCGGTCGAGGTCGCAGAACAGCACGCCCAGGTGGGCGCGGGGGCGCGCCCCGGTGATGGCCCCGGCGAGCCGGTCGAGGAAGAGGACGCGGTTGGGCAGGCCGGTCAGCGCGTCGTGCGTGGCCTGGTGCCGGACCGTCTGCAGCAGTCGCGCCTTCTGCAGCGCCGTGGTGGCCTGGTCGCCGACGCCGCGCAGGCGCGTGAGCACCTCGCCGTCGAGGCGGGCGGGCGCCTCGCCCCGCCGCCACCCGGCGGTCGCCGCACCAAGGAAGACGCCGTCGGCCAGCAGCGGCACCGCGACCAGGTCGGTGGTCCCCAGCCGGTCCAGGAGACGGCGCATGACGGGGCTGCTCGTCCCCGCGCGGATGATCTGCGGCTCCCGGCCGGTCAGCATGCCCACCAGCTCGGGGACGTCCTCGGCGCGCAGGGCGGCTGCCTGCAGGAGCTCCCGCCCGACCGTGCCCAGGCCCACCGAGGCCTGCGAGCGCAGTGATCCGGTGGCGGCGTCCCACAGCAGGATGCCTGCGGTGCTGCAGCCGACGATGCCGGGGAGCGCCGCGGAGACCACGTCGGCCACCTCGGCGGCCTCGGTCGTCGCGGCCAGCTCGTGGGCGAGGCTGAGCAGCGACCCCGCGCGGACCGCCTCGGTCCGTGCCTCCTCCAGGGCGATGATCAGGTCCAGCGCGGCGGCGGCGTGGCCGGCGTAGGCCGCCAGCATCGTCGACTCGTCGCCGATCGCGCCGTCCCCGGGGCGGTAGAGGGCGGCCAGCCGGCCGTGCGTGCGGCGGGCCGACGCGACGTCGACCACCACGGCACCGGGACCCATGTCGCCGCCGTCGAGCAGCCGTGCAGCGAGTTCGGGCAGCTGCTCCGGCGGCAGGCCGGCGCCGTGCACCAGCGGGGCACCACCGGCCGGGGCGTGGACGACGAGGAGGTAGGCAGGCGCCAGCACGGCCTCGGCCGCGCGCGACACGATGCGCTCCAGCACTGTGTCGACGTCGTCGCTGGCCACCAGGTCGGTGGCGGCCGACTGCAGGATCTGCAGCTGCCCGCGGAGCGCGTGCAGCTCGGGGTCGTGGCGCACCCCGTCGTCGGTCCGGCGCCACGGCAACCGGGACCGTCGCTGCCAGGTGAGGTGGTAGACGCAGGCGGGGTGCCCGTCGGACTGGCACTCCGCGTGGACGATCTCGGCCGCGGGCAGGGTGAAGATCTTCGGCACCGTGCTCAGCAGGCCCTGCGTGTAGTCGCAGTCCAGCCGCGAGTGCCGGTAACCGTCGTGCAGGCGGTAGCGGACGGTGGCCCACGTCGGCCCGGCCTCGAGGATCTCCATCGTGGAGGTGGTGCTGAACTTCTGCACCGCCCGCGGGAGCTGGCGGAAGACCTGGCGGGGCGAGCCCATGGAGCGCAGCAGGATGACCAGGGAGTGGGCCAGGCCGGTACGCAGGACGTCCGTGCCGACGTCGAACATGGTGCGCGGGCGGCCCAGCACCTCGGTGGCGGCGGCGAACAGCGCGATCCGGGTGTCGTAGCTCCACCACCGCGACTGGTCGTCCAGTTCGGCCGGGCTCGCCTCGACGCCGGCGCGCCGCAGCACCTCGGCCACGGCGTCGTCGCCGCCCTGGTCGCGGACGTAGCGAAGGAGCCCGCCGGTGGTGGCCCCGGACGTCTCGCGCCCCTGGGTGGCCTGGCTCATCGTGTCCTCTCGACGTCGGTGACGTCCCCGGCGGGCCGATCGGGAACCGGGAACGCCCCGGCTCGAGCCCGCTGTGCGTGCACACCGGCTGATCGGCACGTCCACGGCCATGCCTGAGCCGACCGCCCCCGGAGGGGGGACGACGGCGGGCCCAGGCAGCAGCCACCGAACGTACGCGTACGACTACACGATGCCAGTGGTCGCGGGGCGGCTCAAGGGCGTCGCCCGAACGCATGCGACCCCGGTCTCAGCGGAGACCGGGGTCGGGATGTTCGCGGGCCGCGTGCGCGGCCGGGGCTCAGCGGCCGAGGAAGTGGCTGCTGTTCGCCATCGTCAGGAGCTCGTCGCGCATGGCCGGGCTGCTGGTGCGGGAGAGGGCCTTGTCGAGCGCCCGCCGGGTACGCGCCACCTGCCGACGCTCACGCCAGCTGGTCGTCACGCTGCTCATTCCTGTTGCCTCTTTCGTCGTCGATGTGGGACCTACGCCCGTAGTAACGCAGGCGGACACCACTCTAATCCGACGAAACGTCGGCAAACATGAGCCACGGCCGAAGGTTCATCACCCCTTGGGGTGAGAGTCGTCACGGCGTCACCTCACGGGCCACTCCGACCCAGGACACGACGACGGCGCCCACCCCCTGGAGAGGGTGGGCGCCGTCGTCGGGTCGCGGGCCGTCAGCTGGGGCGCTGGACGTCTCCGCGCCAGGCACCGGTCTCGGTACCGCGGCTCTCGATGAACTCCTTGAACTTCTTCGCGTCGGCCTTCACCTGGCGGTCGTCGAAGCCCAGGGCGGCGCCGGCCTTCTCCACCAGCCCCTCGGGCTCCCAGTCGATCTGGATCATCACGCGGGTCTTGTCCTCGGCGAGCCGGTGGAACGTCACGACCCCGGCGTGCTTGGCCTCACCGCTGGTGCTGGTCCAGGCCACGCGCTCCTCGGGGTGCTGCTCGGTGATCTCCGCGTCGAACTCGCGCTTCACGCCGTCGATGTTGGTGACCCAGTGGGTGTGGGTGGCGTCGATCTGCGTGATGCTCTCGACCCCGCCCATGAACTGCGGGAAGGACTCGAACTGGGTCCACTGGTCGTAGACGGTCCGGATCGGGACGTCGACGTCGACGGACTCCTGCACGCTGGCCACTGTCTGCTCCTCTTCCTCGCGAACTCGGTCGTGCACCGCCTACCCGTCCACGGCCCCCGTGACACGTCGAACCAGCAGGTCAGCGACCGGCCCGCCGCGCGCCACCCGGTCAGGTGATCAGCAGCGCCAGCCGCTGGGTGCGGGGCCGGCCGCGCAGCCGCTCCACGAGCCGCTCGATCCCCAGGACGAGCCGGGACTCCACGGGGTAGGCGCGCCGGATCGTCGCCCGGGCCCGCGCCACGTCGGCTGGACTCACGCGGAGCTCGGCCCTCCCCGGCACCGCCTCGACACCCTCGGCCACCGCTCCGAAGCGCCCGCACGGGCGGAGCTCGACGCGGGGGTCGGCCCGCAGCCGCTCCACCTTCCCGCTGCCGGCCGGGGTCAGCACGACCAGCGACTCCCCGTCCCGGCCGATCCACACCGGAGTGGACACGCGCTCTCCCGAGCGGCGGAAGGTGGTCAGCGAGACGAAGCGCGCATCGGCGAGGCGCAGGAGGGGGTCCACCGGCCCGACGGTAGGCCGCGCCGCGAGCGGGGGCGTCAGCGCAGCGACGCCGCGACGCTCCCCCGCACCGGGCGGTCCCCGAGCAGGAGCATCTGCGCCAGGTGGTAGGCGTCCGGCTGCCCCGACCAGGTGCCCGAGCCCACCTCGCCGGTGGGCGTCAGCTCGTGGTGCCAGCTGCCGGTGGCCGGGTCGGCGAACCGCCGCTCGCCGTGCTCTCGCCACGTCCGGGCCAGCGCGGCGTACCGCTCCTCGCGGGTGACCGCGGCCAGCACCGCCGCGGCCGCGACCGCCTCGCAGAGCACCCAGTGCATCCGGGCGCCGACGACAGGCCGGTCGTCCCAGTCCAGCGTGTACGGGAAGCCGTCGTGCCCGTCGGCGGCCCACCCCCGGGTGGCGGCGGTCTCGAACAGGTCGACGGCGTCCGCGAGCAGCCAGCCGGGCGGCTCGGTCAGGACCGCGCGCAGGTGCAGCGCCAGGCGGGCCCACTCGAACTGGTGCCCGACGGTGACCCCGAACGGCCGGAACGGATCGGCCGGCCGGTCCCGGTTGAACCCCGGGAGGGGTGTCCAGCCGGAGTCGAAGTGCTCGGGCAGCCGCCAGTCGCGCTCGCGTGCCCAGCCGTGCACCACCCGCGCCACGCTGCGCAGCGCCTGGTCGCGCAGCCGGCGCGCCAGGGCCGGATCGTCCGTCGCGTCGGCGGCGGCGAGCGTCGCCTCCACCCCGTGCATGTTCGCGTTGGCCCCGCGGTAGTCCGACAGCCGCGACCAGCCGCGGTCCCACTCCTCGACGGCGAGGCCTGCCTCGTCGTCCCAGAACCGGTCCTGCCAGAGGTCCAGCGCCTCGTCCAGCAGCGCCGGACCGCCCTCGATCCGCGCCTGGGCCGCGGTCGAGCCGGCCAGCAGGACGAAGGCGTGCACGTAGGCGCTCTTGCCGTCGTCGTCGGTGGCCGTCCGCCAGCCGCCGTGCTCGGCGTCGTGCAGCGGCCCCGTCCGGAGGGCGGCGACGCCGTGCCGGACCAGTTCGTCCGCCCCCGGCCGGCCCAGCAGGGAGGCCAGCCCGAAGACGTGCGTCATCCGCGCGACGATCCAGGTCTCCTGCGGCCGGCCGGGCAGCACGCTGCCGTCGGCGCCGAGGTAGCCGAAACCGCCCTCGGGCAGCCGGGCGCGTTCGGCGAAGTCGAGCAGCCGGTCCAGATCGGTCATCCGGAGAGGCTAGGAGGCCGGCCTCGACCGGCGGGCCGCCGCGGTCGCGAGCGACAGCCGCACCGTGGCCACCGCCAGGACCACCAGCAGCACCAGCCGGACGAGGCCCGCGCCGATGTTCGCGCCCCCCTCGTCGGGGACCAGCACGTCGAGCAGGGCGAGCACCACGACCGCCGCCGTCACCACCATCCCGGTCCGCCGGCCGGCGGCGTCCTGCCCGGTGAGGAGCAGGACGCCGGCGGCGACGGCGCAGAGGTAGCCGATCACCTGGAGGGCCCACGGCAGCGCCCCCTCGTCGGAGGCCGGTCGGGAACCGCTCACCACGATCGCGGCCCCGGTGAAGGCGACGAAGAGCAGCAGCGCCACCAGGGCGGGACGGCGTCGATCCATGGCCGGCATCCTGCCGCCCCGCCGGCTCAGAAGGCCAGGGCGTTGCCCGGATCGTGCAGCAACGCCCCGACGTCGGCCAGGAACCGCGAGCCGAGCTCGCCGTCGACGATGCGGTGGTCGAAGGAGAGCGCCAGCTGGGTGACCTGCCGCGGCCTCACCCTGCCCCTGTGCACCCACGGCATCTCCCGGACGGCACCGAAGGCGAGGATCGCCGCCTCCCCCGGGTTGAGGATCGGGGTGCCGGTGTCGACGCCGAACACGCCCACGTTGGTGATCGTGATCGTGCCGCCGGTCATGTCCACCGGTGCGGTCCGCCCGTCCCGGGCGGTGGCCGTCAGCTCGCCGAGCGCCGCGGCCAGCTCGGGCAGCGCGAGCCGGCCGGCGTCCTTGATGTTGGGCACGACGAGCCCGCGCGGGGTGGCGGCGGCGATGCCCAGGTTCACGTAGTCCTTGACCACGATCTCCTGCGCCGCCTCGTCCCAGCTGCTGTTGATCATCGGGTGCCGCCTCGCGGCCAGCAGCACCGCCTTGGCGACGAACAGCAGCGGGCTGACCTTCACGTCGGCCAGCTCGGGCCGGGCGGCGAGCCGGGCGCGCAGCTTCATCATCCGCGTGACGTCGACGGTGAGGAACTCCGTGACGTGCGGTGCGGTGAAGGCGCTGGCCACCATCGCGGCCGCGGTGTGCTTGCGCACGCCCTTGATCGGGATCCGCTGCTCCCGCGTGCCGTCCACCACCGGGGCGGTCGCGGTCGGTCCCGCCGGAGCGGTCGAGCGGGCCGCGATCGCGGCGTCGACGTCGGCACGGGTGATGCAGCCACCGGTCCCGGAGCCGGTCAGCGTGGTCAGATCGATGCCGGAATCCTTGGCGTACTTGCGCACCGGCGGCTTGGCCAGCGGGCGGGGCCCGCGGCGGCCGGGGGCGACGGGCTGCGCGGGGGCGGCGTCCTCCCGGAGCGCGGCCGCCTCCGCCTGCCGGCCCACCTCCAGCCCGCCGTGCCGCATCGGCTTGCTGCGCATGTCGGGCGCGGTGGCGAGCAGGGGTGGCCCGTCGTCGGTGAGTGGCGCCGGGCGGTCGGTGCCACCGGAGCCGTAGTCCGCGCCGGGCAGGGCGGCGACGGAGGTGCCCGAGCGCCGCGGCCGGCGCCGCGCCTCGGTGGTGCGCGGGCCGTAGCCGACGAGCACCGCGGTCCGCCCGCCCGGGGCCGAGCCACCGATGAGGCCGGCGGCGGGCTCCCCGTCGGCGGGTGCCTCGTCGGTCGGCGCAGGGGCCGGCGTCGGTCCGCCGCCGTCGGCCGCGCCGGTGTCGATGGTGATGATCGGCGTGCCGACGTCGACCATCGTCCCGGCCTCGAACAACAGCTCGGTCACCGTGCCGGCGAACGGCGAGGGGAGCTCGACGGCGGCCTTGGCCGTCTCCACCTCGCACAGCGGCTGGTTGACCGTGACCGTGTCGCCGACGGCGACCAGCCACTGGAGGATCTCCCCCTCGGTCAGGCCCTCGCCGACGTCGGGCAGCCGGAACTGCTTCAGCGCAGCCATCTCAGAACTCCATCGCGCGGTCGACGGCGTCCAGCACCCGGTCGAGGTCGGGGAGGTACTCCTCCTCGAGCTTCGACGGCGGGTAGGGCGTGTCGTAGCCCCCGACCCGCAGCACCGGTGCCTCCAGGGAGTGGAAGCAGGTCTCGGTCACCCGGGCGGCGATCTCCGCGCCCAGGCCCAGGGTCACCGGCGCCTCGTGCACGACCACGCAGCGGCCGGTGCGGCGCACCGACTCGAACACCGGGTCGAGGTCCAGCGGGGAGACCGTGCGCAGGTCCACCACCTCCACCGACCGCCCCTCCTCGGCCGCAGCGTCGGCGGCCTGCAGCGCCGTCTTCACCATCGGTCCGTAGGCGAGCACGGTCACGTCGTCGCCACCGCGGACGATCCGCGAGGCGAACAGCGGATCGGGCGTGGCGTCGACGTCTACCTCGGCCTTCTCCCAGTACCGGCGCTTGGGCTCCAGGAAGACGATCGGGTCGGGGGCCGCGATCGCCTGCTGGATGCCCCAGTAGGCGTCGACCGGGTTGCTGACGGCGACGACCTTCAGCCCCGCCGTGTGCGCGAAGTAGGCCTCCGGGCTCTCGCTGTGGTGCTCCACCGCGCCGATGCCGCCGCCGAACGGGATGCGGATGACGATCGGCATCGGGAGCACGCCCCGGGACCTGGCGTGCATCTTGGCGACCTGGGTGACGATCTGGTTGTAGGCCGGGAAGACGAAGCCGTCGAACTGGATCTCGCAGACCGGCCGGTAGCCGCGCATGGCCAGCCCCACGGCGGTGCCGAGGATGCCGGCCTCGGCGAGCGGGGTGTCCACGACGCGCGCCTCGCCGAAGTCCTTCTGCAGGCCGTCGGTGATCCGGAAGACCCCGCCGAGCTTGCCGATGTCCTCGCCCATGAGGACGACCTTGGCGTCGTCCTCCATGGCCTTGCGCAGGCCGAGGTTCAGCGCCTTGCCGATGGTGAGCGTCTGGGTCATCGGTGCTCGCCCCCCTCGAAGCTCGCCTGGTAGGCGACGAAGTCGGCCCGCTGCTGCGCCAGCTGCGGGGTCTGCTCGGCGTAGACGGAGTCGAACATCGACGTCGGGGCCGGATCGGGCATCTCCAGCGTCCCGCTGCGGATGCGGGCGGCCAGCTCGTCGGCCTCGGCCTCCACCGAGTCGAAGAAGGCGGCGTCGGCTGCGCCGCTGCGCGAGAGGTGGGCCTTGAGGCGGGCGATCGGGTCGCGCAGCTTCCACTCCTCCAGCTCGCTGGCCAGCCGGTAGCGCGACGGGTCGTCGGAGGTGGTGTGCGCACCCATGCGGTAGGTGAACGCCTCGATGAACGTGGGGCCCTGGCCCTCGCGGGCGGCGGCCAGCGCCGCGCGCGTCACGGCGAGGACGGCCAGCACGTCGTTGCCGTCGACCCGCACGCCGGGGAAGCCGAAGCCGGCGGCCCGCTGGTACAGCGGCACCCGGGACTGCCGCTCCAGCGGCACGCTGATCGCGTACTGGTTGTTCTGGCAGAAGAAGACGACGGGGGCCGAGAAGCTGGCCGCCCAGATCATCGCCTCGTTGACCTCGCCCTGGCTGGTCGCGCCGTCACCGAGGAAGGCCAGCACGGCCTGCTCGGCACCGTCCCGCTGGACGCCCATGGCGTAGCCGGTGCCGTGCAGGCACTGCGCGCCGATCACGACGGTGTAGAGGTTGAACCGGGTCGCCAGCGGGTCCCAGCCGCCGTTGTCCACGCCGCGGAAGAGGCTGATGACGTGCAGCGGGTCGACGCCGCGCGCCCAGGCCACGCCGTGCTCGCGATAGGTGGGGAAGGCCATGTCGTCGGCGGCCATCGCGCGGCCGGCACCGATCTGCGCGGCCTCCTGGCCCAGCAGCGAGGCCCAGATCCCCAGCTCGCCCTGGCGCTGCAGCGCGGTGGCCTCGACGTCCCAGCGGCGGACGAGCGCCATGTCGCGGTACAGGCCGCGCAGCTGCTCCTCGTCGATGTCGAGGGAGTAGTCGGGGTGCTCGACCCGGTCGCCCTCCGGCGTCAGCAGCTGGACGAGGTCCCGGCCGCCGTCGGGGGGCAGGTGGGGCGCGGCAGCCCCGGGTACGGGGTCGACCACCTCGGTGGTCTGGGGCAACGCAGTCATGGTCGCGCTCCTCGCCTCGGCCACCGCGGCCGGGATCACCGGGCCGCGCTGGTGCTGGACGTCCGCCGGGTGTGGCGGGCCTCACACCATCCTGACACGACGCACCCGCCGTGCAACACCCCCGGAGACAACGATCTGCACAGGTGGCGGAAGACGACCTGAGCAGATCGCTTCTCCGGAGCGCCTCCGGGATGGCAGACTGCGCAGCATGGCCGAGGTCGACGCCACCGATGCCCGGCTGCTGCTCGCCCTGACCCAGGACCCCCGCGCCAGCGTGATGGCGCTCTCGCAGCGGCTCGGGCTCGCGCGGAACACCGTCCAGGCCAGGCTGGCGCGGCTGGAGAGCAACGGCGTCCTCGCGCCGCACGACCACCGCGTGCGGCCGGAGGCGCTGGGCTACCGGCTCGGGGCCTACATGTCCGTGCAGGTCGCGCAGCGCGGGCTGGCCGAGGTGAGCGACGCACTGGCCGGCATCCCGGAGGTGCTCGAGGTGACCGGGCTGTCCGGCGCCACCGACCTGCTCGTGCACGTCGTGGCCACCGACGCCGACCACCTCTGGCGGGTCACCGAGGCGGTCCTGGGCATCCCGGGCGTGCAGCGGGTCGACACCGCCCTGGCCATGCGGCGCTTCGTGGACCGCCGGGTCGCCCCGCTGCTGCGCCGGACCGCCGGGCCGACCGTCACCGGCTGACTCCGGCGCGTCACAGGGCCGGAGTCGGTCCGGTGCGGCCCGCCGTCCTAGGGTGCGCCGTGCCCAGATCCCGGACACGCCGAGCCGCGCCGCTGCTCGTCGCCCTCCTCACCGGCCCGCTGCTGCTGAGCGGCTGCGGCCCCGAGCTGGTCGACGGGACCATCGAACCCTTCACCAGCGCCGGCGGCGAGCTGGTGACGCGCGAGCAGTGCGGGGCCGACTTCGAGTGCGTCACGCTCACCGTGCCGTCGGACCACTTCGCCCCGGCCTCGCGCGAGTGGGAGGTGACGTTCGCCGTCCGCCCGGCCGACGGCGAGCGGAAGGGCGTGCTGGTGACGGCGACCGGCGGGCCGGGATCCAGCGGCATCCTCCTCGCGGACGTGCGCCTCCAGTCGCTGGACCCGGAGATCACCGACTCCTACGACGTGGTGTTCTTCGACCAGCGCGGGATCGGCCGCTCCGAGCCGTTCACCTGCGACGACGCGCTCTGGGACTTCGACGACGTCATCGACTCCTCCTCCGACGCCGACGAGCGGGACCGCTACGCCCGCGCCGCGGAGCGGTTCGGCGAGGAGTGCTTCGCGGAGGCGGGGCTTCCCCCCGCCGAGGCGCGGCTGTTCAGCACCCGGCAGGCCGCGGAGGACCTCGAGGTGTTCCGCCAGTGGTACGGCGCCGAGCAGCTCACCCTCTACGGCGAGAGCTACGGCACCCAGTTCTCCCAGGCCTACGCCGCCGCGCACCCGGACCGCGTGCAGAGCCTGATCCTCGACGGCGTCGTCGACCCGCAGACCCCGATCCGGGCGTTCGCCGCCGAGAGCGCCCGCGCCTACAGCGACGTCCTGGCGCTCGGGCTCACCCAGTGCGACCAGGACCGCGCCTGCGCGACGGACGCGCCGGGTGCCTCGGCCGCCGCCTACGACGCGCTCGCCGCCGAGCTGGCCGAGCAGCCGCGCGCCTACGACTACCCGCTGCCCGACGGCGGGACCGAGGAGCGGGAGCTGACGCTCGAGGAGCTGGAGACGGCGGCGTCCGGCTCGATGAGCGTGCCGTACATGCGCGTGCAGCTGCAGCGTGCGCTCAACGCCGCCGTCGAGGGCGACGAGCTGCCGCTGGCGCGGCTGGCCGCGGCCAACGTCGGGGCCGATCCGAACACCGGCGAGGTGCTGCCCGACCCCTCGTTCTCCTACGCCCTCTTCCTCGCGGTGGAGTGCACGGACCACCCCTTCGTCCCCGAGGGCCGCTCGTCGCGCGAGGAGCTGGACGCCTGGCTCGACGGCGCCGCCGAGGCGGGCGTGGCCGGCATCCGCCTCGACGACATCTACTACGCCGACCTGCCCTGCCTCTTCTGGCCGCGGTCGGGGGAGCCGGTGCCGCCGCCGCCGCCCGCGCCCGCCGACCCGCCGCACCCGGTGCTGCTGCTGACCGCCGACACCGACCCGAACACGCCGGCGGGCAACGCCGTGCGCGTGCACGGGCGCGACCCCGACGCCGCGCTGGTCGTGCTGACCGGCGGCCCGCACGTCGTCTTCGGCTGGGGTGAGCCCTGCGTGGACGAGGCGGTGCTCCGCCTGCTCGGCTCCGGCCGGCTCCCCGACCGCCCGGTCACGACCTGCGAGTCGATGCCCGGTCAGCCCTACACCCCGCTGCCGCCCGAGGACGCGGACGGCTACGAGGACGCCTGGGCCACCGTCGACCTGCTGCTCACCGAGCTGCTCGGCCCGACGTTCGAGGCCTGGCCGGGCAGTGCGCCGCTGGAGGTCGGCTGCCCGGAGGGTGGCGTCGCCGAGTACTCGCTGGACATGGGCGGAACGGTGCAGATCACGCTGGACGGCTGCGCCTGGACGCCGGACGTCCCGGTGGACGGCACGGTGGAGGTGGGCGACGGCGGCTACGGGGACGCCAGCATGGACGTCACCCTGCCGTTCGCCGTGCTCGAGCTGGACGAGGACGGGTGGCTGGACGGGCTGTTCCGGGGCGAGCCGATCGAGTAGACCCGGCCCCTCAGCGGGGGCGACGCACCCGGACCGGCCCGCGGGCGCCCGCGACGTCGACCACCACGCCGCCCTGGGTCACCTCCACCTCGCCGGCGGCCGCCAGCCGGCCGGCCGCGGCGCGGGCTGCGGGCATCAGGTCCCGCCAGGCGTCCGGGTCGACCGCCCGCGCCGCCTCCGACGGGCAGATGGAGGCCTCCGCGCTGCGCCGGTCCAGCAGCTCCCCGATCGCCCGCTCGAGCCGCACGCCGACGTCGTCCACCCCGTCAGCCTGACCGGCGCCGCCCGGGGCCGCCAGCGCACCGCGGCAGGGCAGACTGCCCGCGTGCACGAGATCACCAGCGAGGACGAGCTCCGGGCCCTGCTCGGGGAACCGATGCCGGCGGCCCTGGCCAAGGAGCGGACGGCGCTCGCCGACGTGGACCGCGAGTGGCTGGCCGCCTCACCCTTCTGCCTGGTCGCGACCAGCGCCGCCGACGGCAGCTGCGACGTCTCGCCGAAGGGCGATCCGCCCGGCTTCACCCTCGTCCTCGACGAGCGCACGATCGCGATCCCCGAACGGGCGGGCAACCGGCGGGCCGACGGGTACCGCAACATCCTGGCCAATCCGCACGTCGGGCTCGTCTACCTGCTGCCCGGCCGCACCGACACGCTGCGCATCAACGGCCGCGCCCGCCTGGTCACCGACCCGGACCTGCTGGACCGCATGGTGGTCAAGGGCCACCGGCCGGTCCTCGCCGTCGTCGTGGCGGTCGAGCAGGTGTTCCACCACTGCGGCAAGGCGTTCCTGCGCTCGCAGCTGTGGGATCCGGAGAGCTGGCGGCCCGACGCGGTGCCGTCACGCGCCCGGATCGCGCACGCGCTCGAGCGCAAGGACGAGCCGCTCGAGGAGCTGGAGCGCTACTACTCCAGCGCCGCCTACTCCGCGGGGCTGTACCCGACGAGCTGACCTCCTGGGGTCAGCGCCAGCCGCCCTCGTCCACGCCGCCGGGCACGGGCGCCGCCGGGTCGTAGGGCGTGCGCGTGAAGATGAACGTGTCCAGGTCCAGGTGGTCCGCGGCGATGCGGAGGGTCTCGCCGGCGAAGTAGCCGTCCAGCCCGACCCACGTGCCGTCCTCGCGCCGGGTGAAGCGGCTGGCCCGCCCGCCGCGGCCCGGCAGCGGGCCCAGGTGCAGCAATCCGCCGTCGACCGAGCGCAGCACGTAGGGCGAGGGGCCCCAGAACCAGACCCCCAGCCGGTCCAGCGGCACCGGCGACGGCGCCGGCCGCCACTCCTCCACGACCCGGGGCTCGGCGGCCCGGAGGTCGGCCAGCAGCCCGAACACCAGCGGGTCGACGCCGCTGGTCGCGTTGGCCAGCGAGACCGCACCGGTGCGCTCCTCGCGGTCGACGAAGACGCCGGCCAGGAAACCGGGCATCGAGCCCCCGTGCCCGACCAGCGTGCGGCCGTCGAGCCGGATCACCTGGAGCCCCAGCCCGTAGGCCGACCAGCCCGGGGCGGAGGAGTCCACGCCCGCGGGCACCGTCATCTCCTCGAGCGTCCCCGGGTCGAGCACCCCGGCGGTGTCGCCGAGCAGGAACGCGGCGAAGCGGCCCAGATCGGCCAGCGTGGCCCACAGCTGCCCGGCGGCGGCCATCACGCCCGCGTGGTGCTCCGGCTCGGGCAGGACGACGTCGGCCCACGGGTGCACCGCCCAGCCCGCGGCCGCCGGGGCGACCGGGCGCGGCGCGGTGCGGGACATGCCCAGCGGCGCCAGCACCTCCCCGGCCACGGCGTCCTCCCAGGAGGTGCCGCGCAGCCGGGCGACGAGCTCCCCGAGCAGGCCGAACCCCAGGTTGGAGTAGTGGAACCGCCGGGCCGCGCCGAGCACGACGTCGGTCCCGCCGAGGCCGAGCTCCTCGAGCGAGCCGCCGGGGGTGCGCTCCCACCAGCCGCCGGGGCTCTCGGCCGAGGCACCGGCGAGGTGGGAGAGCAGCTGGCCGATGGTCCGGTCGCCGAACGGCGTGCCGGGCAGGTGCCGCTCCAGCGGGTCGTCCAGACCGAGCAGGCCCTCGTCGCGCAGCCGCATCACGACGACCGCGGTCACGGTCTTGCTGATCGACCCCAGCCGGTACTGGACGTCGGCGTGCGGCTCGGCCACCTCGCCACGACCGGCGGACCAGGCCAGGCCGCCGTCGCGGACCACGCCCGCGACCAGGCTGGGCGCGCGCCCCTCGCGCTGGACGCGCGCGGTGCGGGCGAGCAGGAGGCGGGCGGTCGAGGGCAGCACGGGCTCGGGCACGACCGGACGGTATCCGGCGGGCTCAGGACGCGGGCGTCGGCTCCGGCTCCGGCACCGGCACCGGCAGCGCGCCGGTGCGGGTGGCCCAGCGGTCGAACCAGATCGTGGCCAGCGGGGGCACCGAGGCCACCAGCGCGAGGACCGTCGTCCGGAGGTCCCAGCGCAGGACCCGCCAGGCCACCGCGGTGACCACGAGGTAGAGCACGAAGACCCCACCGTGCACCGGACCGAAGATCTGCACCCCGCGCTCGGAGTCGCCCACGTACTTCACGAACATGCCGCCGAGCAGGAGCAGCCACGAGCCCGCCTCGGCGAGCGCGACGGCACGGAAGAGCATGGCGACGGCGTGCGGCTTCACGCCCCCATGCTCCCTGATGCGGCGCGCGCTGCGGGGGTGGCCCTGCTCACCCGGCGCGGCCGGCTGGCAGGGTCGCGGCCGTGCGTGGCCTGGCGAGACGCGAGTTCTGCCTCGTACTGCTGCGCCGGATGGCCGATCTGCGCCCGGACCTGGTCGCCGAGGCCCTCCCCCGGCTCGGCGCCACCCGCGCCGAGGCGCACGCCGCGCACACCCGGTGGCAGGCCCTGCAGCACGCCCGGCGGGCGCCGAAGGGGCTGGCGCTGCGCACGGCGGTGCTCGGCCCGCCGGAGGAGCTGGAGGACCGCCGGTTCGGCGACCTCGACGTGCAGGTGCGCCGCTGGCCGGTGCCGCTGTGGCCGCACCTGTTCTGGGAGGTGCTGAGCGGCCCCGGCGGCTCGGTGCTGCACGAGCACCTGGCCCGCGCTCCCGGGTCGGGCGTGCCGGCGGCGGCGGCGGGCCGGCTGCTGGTCTGGGAACACGTGCTCGACGACGTCGTCGGGCTGCCCGGCGCCCGCAGCGTGGACCCGGGGGTGGTCACCCGCTGGGCGGTGCAGCTGCCCGGTGGGGAGCGGGCGACGTTCGTCTGGGGCCTGCTCCAGCAGGTGGACGGGCCCCTGCCGGGTCAGCCGGCGACGCGCCGGGCGCCGCTGTAGCCGCCCACCGAGTCGACGCTCGCGATCTTCACGACGTCGCCCGACGTCGGGGCGTGCACCATCTTGCCGTCGCCGATGTAGATGCCCACGTGGCTCACCGGCCGGTAGAAGAACACCAGGTCGCCGGGCTGCAGCTGGTCGCGGGAGACGGGCTCGCCGACCTGCGCCTGCAGCCGGCTGGCGCGCGGCAGCTTGATGCCCGCGGCCCGGAAGGCGTAGGTGGTCAGGCCCGAGCAGTCGTAGGAGCCGGGCCCGCCGGCGCCCCACACGTAGGGCTTCCCGCGCTGGGCCAGGGCGGTGTCGACGGCGATCTGCGCGGCCTGGCTGTCGGCGACGACCGGGGTCGACGGCGCCGCCTCGCGCTCGGTCCGGCTGGCCATCGTCTCGGCCGGCCGGTCCTCGCCGGCGCCGGTCTCGGCGTGGCTGCCGCTCACGACCGCCTGCTGCTCGTGCGCGCTCAGCTGGGAGAACTGCGCCTTGTAGTCGGCGATCTGCCGGGTGAGGTCGGCGTGCTGCCCGGCGACGGCGTCGTAGGTGGCCTGCGCCTCCGCGGCGGACTGCGAGGCGGCGGCCTGCGCCTGCGCGGCGGCCACGTTGGCCTCGGCGGCGCGGCCCAGGATGCCGCTCTGGTGCCCGGCGATGGACTGCAGGGTGGCGACGCGGCCGACGAACTCGTCGGCGGATTCGCTGATCATCATGGCCTGGAAGCTGCCGAGGGTCTCGCCGGTGTAGGCCGTGCGGGCGACGCTGCGGACCGACTCCTGCGCCGCGGCGAGCGCGGCCGTGGCCCGCCCCAGCTCGGCGGCGGCAGCGGCCGCGGCGGCCTGCTGGGCGTCCAGCGTGTCGCGCGCCTCGTTGAACTGCTCGGTGAGCACCTCGAGCTGGTGCCCGCGCTCGGCGACCAGCTGGGCGGCCTCGGCCGACGTGGCGGGGGCACCCGGCTGGGCCGCGGCGGGGACCGTGCTGAGCAGGATGCCGAGGGTGCCGGCGAGGGCCACCCCGGCCCGCCGCAGGGTGACGCGGGGGGCAGAGGTGCGCAGGGGGGGTCGCCATGGTTCGGCGGCTCCGATCTCGATCGGGCAGGTGTCATCGGGCGGGAGGGACGGGTCCGTCTCGCCGTGACGCCGTGCTGTGGTGGCCGGGTCCGGATCCCGCGGCTGCGGTGGATCGGCTCCCGACGTCCGGAGGTTGTCAGCCGGGAAGTGACTGACAGCCCTCGCGAATGCACTCACCGTAGGGGCCGTGACCCGGTCGTGACAATGCCCCGGACGACATTCGTGTAATTCGCTGTGCGCTCTGCGTCACGGCGTGTGCCGAAGAGCGCCCGGCGAGCCGGTTTCGGCACTCCGCCGCGGGACCACTACCGGTACATGGACCTCCGCAAGCCCCTGCTCCTGCTCGCCCTCACCGGGTCCCTGGTCGCCTGCGGCGACAACACGGACGTGACGCGCGGCGAGACCAACTGCGACTCCACCGCCGAGCAGGCCGGCAACCCGCACGACGCGAGCTGCGAGGAGACCGGCGCCAACGACGACGAGTAGCGTCCCCGCCGTGAGCCGCGGCCGTCCCGGGCCGCGGGCCACGCTCTCCGCCGTCGTCTCCGGGGTGCGATCCGGCCTCTCCGGCCGGGACCTCGCGCTCATCTCCGCCGGCCTCACCTTCTACGCCGGCATCGCGATCGTGCCCCTGATGGTGCTGGCCTTCGCCCTCACCAGCTGGCTGACCTCCGCCGACCGCGTGCGCGAACTCGGGAACCGGCTGGCCGACCTGCTGCCCGGGGAGCTGGGCGCCCCCGCCGCGGTCGAGCGGCTGGTGGAGGCCGGGGTGGGCCTCGACGTCCTCGGCGCGCTCCTGGCCCTGCTCCCGATGTCCTTCTACGGGGAGGGGCTGCGGCGCGCGCTGCTGCGGTTCAGCTCCCGCGACGAGGGGATGACCGGCTGGCGCGGACGGCTGGCCGCCCTGCCGCTGATCCTGCTCAGCCCCGTGCTGCTCTACCCGCTGCTGCTGGCCGCCTCCGCCATGGCCGGTCTGGCCGAGCGCGGCGGTGCGGCCGCGACGGCCGGCCAGGTGGCCGTCGGGTTCTACTCGGTCCTGGCGGCGCTGACCCTCCCGCTCGCCTGGGGCTTCCGGGTCGTCGCCGGAGGCCGGGTCGGCCGCCGCGCGCTGGCAGCCGGTGCGCTGTTCACCGCCGCCTGCCTGTCCGGCTTCCTGCAGGGTTTCGTGCTCTTCCTGTCGCTGCCGCTGGACCTGGGCGCCCCGTTCGGCGGGCTCGACGTCGTCGGCGGGGTCGTCGCCCTGGGCCTGTGGCTGTTCCTGCTGCACCTCGTCGTCATCACCGGATGGCTGGCCACCCGAGCCCTGGACGACGTGCTGGCCGGGCCGCCGGATGTGCGCGGGGAGGCCGCGGGGTAGGAACAGGGCATGCCCGACTCGATGCTGGCCGGCCGGCTCAACGTGCGCACCCGCGAATTCGTGGTCAAGGAGGTGCCCCGGCCCACCCCGGGTCCCGGCGAGGTCCTGATCAAGGTGGCCGCCGCCGGCATCTGCCTCTCCGACGTCCACCTCATCGAGGGGCAGCTCTCCCCGCTGTTCCTCGCCGGTGACGAGGTGACCCTGGGCCACGAGGTCGCCGGCACGGTGCACGAGCCGGGCGACGGCGTGACCGGCTGGACCGAGGGGCAGCGGGTGCTGCTGCAGGCCGGGGAGGAGAAGGGCGGCTGGGTGCACACCCGGGGCGTCGACTACGACGGCGGCTGGGCGGAGTACGCGCTCGCCACCGCCGACACGCTGGTGCCGGTGCCCGACGACCTGCCGCTGGAGCAGGCGTGCATCGTGCCCGACGCGGTCTCCACCCCGTGGGCCTCGATCGTGCGTACGGCGCAGGTGCGACCGGCCCAGCCCGTCGGCGTCTGGGGCATCGGCGGTCTGGGCGCGCACGCGGTGCAGCTGCTCCGCCTGGCCGGCGCCGCGCCGATCATCGCCGTCGACCCCGTCCCGGCGGCCCGGCAGCGCGCGCTCGACTTCGGCGCCGACCTGGCCCTCTCCCCAGAGGACGACATCGCCGCCCGCGTCCGCGAGCTCACCGGCGGGCCCGGCCTGGCGTACGCGTTCGACTTCGCCGGGGTGGAGGCGGTGCGCGAGCAGGCGGTGCGCTGCCTCGAGCGCGACGGCGGCCTGGTGCTGGTCGGCCTCACCGACCAGCCGCTGTCCATCCGCAACGGCACCCAGTTCAGCTACTTCGGCCAGCGGATCCTCGGCCACTACGGCTCCGAGCCCGGTCACGTCGTCGAGCTGGTGAACCTGATCCGCCACCACCGGCTGGACCTGTCCCGCTCGATCTCCGGCACGCTGCCGCTCGCCGACGCCGCCGAGGGCGTGGAGCGGCTGGCGCACAAGCAGGGCGACCCCATCCGGCTGGTCATCACGCCGTGACCGCCTGAACCCCTTGCGCCGCGGGCGGGTTCCCGGCCAACCTCGCACTCATGAGTTCCGGCCGGTCCGCCCGCGGCGCGCTGCTCGTCGTGCTCGTCGGGGCCCTGGCCGGCTGCGCGGGCGCGCAGGCCGGTGAGGAGCTCGTCCCGGAGGGCGGCATGCCCGTCCCGGAGGGCGGTCTGCGCGTCGAGCTCGTACCGCAGGGCGAGCCGCCACCCGTGCCGGAGCCGCTGCCGCAGCCGCTCCCGGAGGAGATGCTCTCGCTGCCCCCGGTTCCCGAGGAGATGCACGTGCTCCTCGAGGAGGTCCGGGCGCGCTGGGGCGAGCACCCCGACCAGGGGCAGTCCGAGATCACCCTGGACCGGTCGGCGGTGATCCTGCGCTGGTGCGGGTCACCCCCGACCGAACTGGTGGCGCTGGCGGACGCGTCGGGCGGCGCGGGCTTCGACGTGCGGATCGAGCAGACCCGCTTCCGCACGACGGAACTCGTCGAGGAGGCGGGGCGCCTGGTCCGGGAGCACGCCGGCGTTGTCCACAGCGCCTGGCCGCTCAACGCGGGCGACGGCGTCGGCATCGGTCTGGACCCGGCGGTGGCCCGCGACGGCGGCGCCGACGACCTCGCCCGGCTCGGCATCAGCAGCCGGTTCCCGCTGGACGCCGAGGTGACGGGCCCACCGGTGCCCGTGAGCGCCGTCGGCTGACGCCGGGGTCAGGCCCGGTCGCCGGGCTCCACGATGTGGACGTCCACGGCGCGGAACTGCTTCGGCGTCTCCAGCAGCACCGCCTTGGTCGGCTCCCCGACGTCGAGCGGGCCGGCCCGCCGGACCGCGGCCAGGAGGCGCAGCCGCGGGTCGGCCAGCACCTCGTCGACGAGGCCGGCGTCCCCGCCGGGGAAGAGGGCCGCGAGCCCGTCGGCGTGCGGCAGGAGCACCCGGGCGGCGGTCTCCACGGCGTGCTCGACGACGGCGTCGGTCTGGTTGGCGCGACGCCGGGCGAACCGCTGCTGCGACCACCCGCCGGCCGCCGTCCGGCCCTGCACCTGGCGGGCGTCCGCCTTGGACACCACCAGCCGGGCGCCGTCGAAGACCCCGACCGCCCAGCGGCCGCGGCGCACGAGGAGCACGGCGGCCCGCCGGTCCTGCTGCGCGGCCGCGGTGAAGCCGGCCAGCAGCGGCGTCTCCGGCGTCCAGCCGAACGGGGCCCGCAGCCGGACGGCGGTGGTGTCGGCGCAGGTGATCCGCAGCCCGTCCTCGGCCGGGACGACCTCGGTGAAGGCGCCGTGCCGGGTGGCGACGCCGTCCAGCCAGCGCCCCAGCCGCTCGGGGGCCACACCGAGTCGCCGGCCGCCGCCCGCAGCCGGCCGGGGCCTGGTCATGCGCTCACCGTAGGTGCACCAGACAAGTCCCAGGGCATCGGATGCAGTGACGGTGAACCTGGCGGGTCGACCAGGTCGTGCACGAGCGGGGCCACCTCCAGCCGGACGCCGGGTCGTCGTGGTGCACGTCGAGTGCGCCATTGCTCAGGTTCCCCGAAGGCGCACCGCCCGCTGTTCAGCAGCTGCTGGCCGGGAAGCCCTGGCGGAGCGGCACTCGGGCTGCGAGCGCGATGGAGGACTCCGGCGGCTACGGCCCTGGCGTCATCCGGCATGCCAGCGGCGTCGGGCTGTAGAGAGGCGCGCGCAACGCCAGCCGTCCTGCTCGCCGTCGTCGGTGTCCACGCGCCCGCTCCGACCTCGCCGGAGACTCGTCGCGAGCACCCTCGATCGGAGGACTCGGCGACAGGAGGAACGAGGGGGGCACCCCGAGCGTCCGCCCACTCGGCACAATGGTCTGACCACCGGTGGACCTGCAGGGCATTCACCGGAGGCAACCCCCCGTCGAACGGAGTCCCATGCCATCGCCAGCCGTCGTCGATTCCCGCCCCATCGACTACCGGATCGCCCACCTGTGCGCGGCCGTTCTGGCCCCGGACGTCGGCGTGGCCGTCGGAGCAGGCGAGGGGGACGTCGTGCGGATCTCCACGGAGCGCGGGCGCAGCGTGCTGTGCCGGGTGGCAGGCCCGGTCGACGAGCCGGGAGCCGGGTCGGTACGCATCGACCGGTTCACCCGACAGGCGCTCAAGGCCTATCCGCACGAGCAGGTGACACTGGAGCGGGCGGAGCCGGCGGCGGCGCGGGAGCTCGCCCTGGTGCCCGGGCTGGACGTGAGTCAGCGCTTCGACCCCCAGCTGGTCCCCGCGCTGCGGCGCGTCCTCGCCGAGCAGCAGGTCGCCGTCCGCCCGGGCATGCTGCTCTACGTCCGCATGCCGGAGGCCCTGGCCGGCGTCACGTACGAGGTCCACTTCGTCGCGCCGGCGGACGGAGACGGCACCGAGGGCGTCGTCACGGGTGAGACGACGATCTGGATGGTCCAGAACGACCACCACCACGGACCCGGTGACCACGAGCACGACCACGACAAGTCGTCCGAGACCGTGCTGGACACGACGTTCGAGGACGTCGGTGGTCTGACGGCGCAGATCCGTGAGATCCGCGAGTTCGTCGAGCTGCCGCTGGTGTTCCCCCAGGTGTACCGCCAGCTGGGCATCAACCCGCCGCGAGGCGTGATCTTCCACGGTGCACCGGGCACCGGGAAGACACTGCTGGCCCGCAGCGTGGCCAACGAGATCAACGCCGAGCTCTTCTACATCAACGGGCCCGAGGTCGTCGGTACGTTCTCCGGCGAGACCGAGGCGAACCTGCGCAAGATCTTCGCCGAGGCCAGCCTGAACCCGCCGTCGATCATCTTCGTCGACGAGCTCGACGCCATCGCCCCGGCGCGGCGGATGGCCACGAGCACCACCGAGGCGCGCACGGTGACCCAGTTGCTGGCGCTGCTGGACGGCCTGAAGCAGGCCGAGGGCGTGCTGGTCATCGGCACCACCAACCGCGTGGAGGCGATCGACCCGGCGCTGAGGCGGGCCGGCCGCTTCGACCGAGAGATCCACTTCCCGACTCCCGGCACCGAGGCGCGGGAGCAGATCCTCCGCGTGCAGACCCGGGAGATGCCCCTGGCCGACGACGCACTGGCCGGGCTGCCGGCGATCGCCGAGCGCGCGTACGGGTTCGTGGGTGCCGACATCATGGAGCTCAGCCGGGAGGCCGGGCTCAACGCGCTGCGCCGCGCATCGACCCGGTTCGTCGAGTCGCCCTCCATGGCGACCTACCCCGACGCCGCCGACCTCGTCGTCACCCGCGACGACTTCGACGCTGCCCTGCGGGTGGTGCAGCCGGCCGCGATGCGCGAGTCGCTGATCACCTACCCACGGGTGACGTGGGCGGACATCGGCGGCCTCGAGCACGTGAAGGGCCGGCTGCGCGACCTCGTCGAGAAGCCCCTGCGGCACCCGGAGGTGTTCGAGCGGATCGGGCTGTCGAGCAATCTCGGCGTCCTGCTCTACGGGCCACCCGGCACCGGCAAGACGCTGCTCGCCCAGGCGATCGCCCGGGAGGCCGGCGTGAACTTCCTGCCGATCAACGGCCCGGAGCTGTTCTCCCAGTGGCTGGGCGAGTCCGAGGAGAGCGTGCGTCGCGTGTTCGACGTCGCCCGGCGCGCGGCGCCGTGCATCGTGTTCTTCGACCAGCTGGACGCGGTCGTCCCCAAGCGCAGCGACCTCGAGCACGAGGGCACGCGGGCGCCGCAGCGGGTGGTCAACCAGCTCCTGGCCGAGCTCGACGGGATGGAGCAGCGCAGCCAGGTGCTCGTCATCGGCGCCACCAACCGGATGACCATGGTCGACCCTGCGGCGCTGCGCCCGGGCAGGTTCGGCGTGCACCTCGAGGTCCGCCCGCCGGAGGAAGCCGGTCGCGGTGAGATCCTCCGGATCCACCTCGCCGGTGCGGCGCTCGACGGCAACCTGACCCTGGACCGGGTGGTGGAGCACCTGGTCCAGCGGACCGCCGGCATGACCGGCGCCGACCTCGCGTTCCTCGTGCAGAACGCGAAGCTGGCGGCCCTCGACCTGGATCAGGCCGAGCCCGACCCGCGGCTGGACCTGGCGACGTTCGACGCGGTGCTGGCCGAGACGGCACCCCCCGGCTGACCGGAGAGCACGACCGCGACCGCGCCGGGGCGATCCCCGTCGCGGTCACGGTCGCGGCCGGCTGAAGCCACCGGCGGTGCGGTGAACCCTTCGCCCGCAGCGGCCCGCAGGGACGCGTCGTCGAACTCCGGCGCGTTCTCGAAGTGGACGACGCGGGAGTAGCCCAGTTCGGCGTAGATGCTGTTCGACGCTCCGATGAGCTTCGCCGACCCCGTGCCGGTGCTGAAGCGCTGGACGATCGTGTTGTGGGGCACCCAGATCATGTCGCCCTTCTTCCAGTCCCACCGCGTGGGCTTCTTCGCCACGCGCGCGTAGAACTGGTCGGCGATCTCGGCCTCGACGTCCCAGTGCAGGTCGTAACCCTCGCCGTCGAGGACGTGCACCGCCTCGTCGGCCATCTGCCACCGCTTGCCCGAACGGCTGCCGGCCGGGATCTCGTGCAGGTAGGCGTCGGTGCCCTTGATCCGGAGCGGGGCGCCCTTGCCGGCGATCTGGCGGATGCGGCCGAACTCGGTCCACTGCCACTCGGTGTCGGCAGGCGTGAGCACCTTGGGGACGAGCTCGTCGCCCTCGGGACGGGCGGTCAGCCACTCGGTGCGCGGCTCCCACTGGTCCTCGTCGGCCGGCTTGGTGCCGATCTTCCCCTGGAAGGTGAGGCCGAGGAACAGCGACAGCGGCTTGGGCTTCATCACCAGGCAGACCGCGCGCTTCTCGGGGTCCGGGTTGTTGTGCCAGTGCACGCAGTCGTTGTGCACCGCGACGGCGTCCCCGGCGCTCCACGGATAGTCCTTGCCGTCGTGCGTCTCGTAGCCGTTGCCCTCGAGCACGTAGAACAAGGCTTCGTTCTGGTGCCCGTGCCCGTCGTTGCGCCCGTTGGGCTGGATCACGACGAAGTGCAGGTGCAGGCTCTGCGTGCGGAACTGCTCGTCACCGGGGTCGATGATGTTCCAGTTCTCCTTGAGGCTCAGGCCCTCCCCCAGGGTCGGAGTCCAGACCCGGGGAACGGTCGTGACGCGCTCGCGCCGCTCCTCGGTCAGGGTGTACCGGTTGCTGGCCAGCTCCCGCACGTAGATGCGGGCCTTCTTGTAGTGGTCGTCGTAGACGTGCACGTTCTGTGCCGTCTGCTCACGGCTCTGGGACTTCGTCCGTTCCTGCTCCATGCAGTGCCTCCTCGGTGAACCGGTGGTATGACCATTTGACACCGAACCCTAGTTGTCCCACCAGAGGGCACGCTGTCTTCTCCGGCCTCGGGGCAGTGGACGCCCGGGGTTGGTCGCCGCCGAGAAGATCCGCTGTCGGCGAGCTCGACGTGGCGTGATCGGGTGGCAGACCCCGGCCCGGTCACCGGTGGGGATCACCGGGATCGGCAACGCGGAGCCACCCACCGACCCCGTGCGATGCCGAACGGGCCGGCCAGAACGGTCCGCGGACGAGAAGCACCATGCCCGCAGGTTCCGGCTCACTCCGACCGAGACAGGACTGCTGACCGCCGCACGTGCACACGGCGGTTCGACGATCGTGCGGCAAGGCCGCTGCCGTGTCGCACCGTCGGACAGCGCGCCGTATGACCGTTAGACCATTAGACCTCTACTGCTACCCTCCCGGACGACGAGGGGGGTGGGGCGTGGCGCATCGGCGGGACTCCCTCGCATCGGCAGCGGGTGCCGGGATCTACTCGGTGTCACTGAGCATCGCCAGCGTCGCGCTCCCCCTCCTGGCCATCGAAGCCGGGTACTCGGCCTTCGAGATCGGCGCGCTGACGGCGGCCTCGGCCCTGTCCCAGATGCTGGTGCGGCTCGGCCTCGGTTGGGCCATGCGCCGCTGGCCCGACTGGATCCTGATCGCCGCCGCCGGCGTGCTGCTCGCCGTCAGCTGCGCCGTGGTGGCCGCCTCCGCGGCACTGCTGCCCTTCGTCGCGGCCCAGCTGCTGCAGGGCGCCTCCCGCGCCCTCTTCTGGACCGGCAGCCAGACGCACGTCGTCCGGGGGGCGGGGCGTGCCGCCGGGGCCCTGGCGCAGGTCAACCTGGCCGCCTCCGTCGGATTGCTGACCGGGCCACTCCTCGCCGGGGTGCTGTCCGAGGACAGCCCGGCGGTCGCCCTCGTCGTGGCCGCCGTCGTGGCGCTGCTCGGGCTGATCCCCAACGCCCTGCTGGACCGACTGCCACCGTTCGTGCCCCCGGCAGACCGCCCGCCGGGCCGGGTGTGGCGCCGACCAGGGGTCGACGTCGCATGCTGGGCGGGGATGACCGCCGGCGCCTGGCGGGCACTGCTCACCTCCTACGTGCCCGTCGCCCTGGACCAGGCCCGCCAGTCGGCCACCACGATCGGGGCGCTCGTCGCCGCCGCGAACGGCGCATCGCTCGTGGGCACCGCCATGGCGGCACGGGTGCGGGGACGCTGGACGATGCCGGTACTGGGCGCAGGCATCGTCCTGACAGGTGTCGCGACGGGACTGACCGGCGTGGTGGCCTGGAGCGTCGCCCTGTCCACCCTGGTGCTTGCGGTCAGCGGCGTAGCGGCGGGGGCGGTCCAGGTCCTGGGCCCCGCCATCGCGGCAGAGGCCGTCCACCCGGAAGAGCGTGGCGAGGCCATCGCGGCCAGCGGAACCTTCCGAGCGGCCGCCCTCCTCGCCGCACCCCTGACCGTCGCCGGCCTGGTGGTCGCCGTGCCGCTGACGCCGGCCATGGCGGTCGTCGGCGCCGTCATGGTCGTTCCCGCACTGGCCCTGCGCCGCCTCGGGCGGGCCGCCTAGCTCCGCTCCAGTCGCCGCACCAGGTACTCCCAGGCCCCCTGCAGCAGCGGGTCGGGATAGCAGTGCTCACGCTTGGCGAGCGACTCCTGGGGCGAGGACCAGGTGGCCCACCCGCCGGCCGCCATGGCCGTCAGCTGCATCCGGCAGGCGCGATCGAGCAGGTAGGCGGTGACCGTCGCGGTCTGCACGTCCGGCGCGGCGACGACGATGCCGTGGTTGACCAGCAGGCAGGCGTTGCGGTCACCCAGCGCGGCAGCGACGGCGCGGCCCAGCTCCGCGGTCAGCACGAGGTCGCCGGTTCCGGTGAAGCGGGCGACGTCCGGCGGGACGAACAGGTTCGCCTCGTGCGAGATGGCTCGCAGCGGGACACCGAGCGCTCCCAGCGCCACGGCCGCCGGCGAGTGGGTGTGGATCACGCTGCCCACGTCGGGTCGCGCCCGCATGACCTCGGTGTGGATCGGGTACTCGGCGTGCCGGCGGCCGGAGCCGGCGAGCACCTCCCCGTCCCAGTCCACCAGGAGGACGTCCTCCGGCCCGACCTCCTCGAAGCCCAGCCCGGAGGCCTTCATCCACACACCCCGGCCCTCGGGGTCGCGGGCGGAGACGTGCCCCCAGATGAGGTCGCCCTGATCGGCGGCGCCGAGGACCCGGCACCCCAGGGAGACCAGTCGGCGCAGGTCGTCGGTCATGGCTCGCCCTCCTCCTGACGTTATGGCAGAATGGTAATACCATTCAGCACGATACTGGAGGTCGTCATGCCGCGCTCCGAGCACGACGCCGGCACGCTCGTCGTGGGCGCGAGCCAGGCAGGCGCCCAGCTGGTCACGTCGCTGCGCCAGCTCGGCGACACCGCCCCGATCACGCTCGTCGGCGCGGAGGCGCACCCGCCGTACCAGCGACCTCCGCTGTCGAAGGAGTTCCTCGCCGGAGCGGCGACGACGGAGGCACTGGCGTTCCGCAGCCCCGGCTTCTACCCCGAGCACGACATCGAGCTGGTCTGCGGCGAGCGGGTCGAGCAGATCGCCCTTCCCTCCGGAGGGCAGCCCGGCCTGGCCCGCACCTCCGGTGGCCGGGAGCTGCCGTTCGCCCGCCTGGCACTCACCGTGGGCGCCCGCCCCCGCCGTCTCGACGTCCCCGGGGCCGACCTCGGCGGGATCCTGTACCTCCGCGACCTCGATGACGCCGTCGCCCTGCGCGACCAGCTGGCCGGGGCCTCGCGCGTGGTGGTCGTCGGCGGCGGGTTCGTCGGCCTGGAGGCGGCGGCTGCCGCCCGGGCCCTGGACAAGCAGGTCACCGTCGTCGAGGCGGCCGACCGCCTGGTCGGCCGGGCCGTCGCCCCGGTCGTCTCCGAGTTCTACCGGCGGGCGCACGAGCGCCGTGGCAGCACCGTCCTGCTCTCCACCGGCGTGGTCGGTTTCCAGGGCACCGCGGGCCGGGTCGAGGGCGTGGTCCTCGCCGACGGCCGCAGCCTGCCGGCCGACCTAGTGATGGTCGGCATCGGCGTGATCCCGCGCGTGGAGCTGGCCGAGCAGCTCGGACTGGAGTGCGACGGCGGCATCGTCGTCGACGCCCACGCCCGCACCAGCGCTCCCTCGGTGGTCGCCGCCGGGGACTGCACCGTCCTGCCGCACCCGATGACCGGCGAGGGCCGGGTCCGCCTGGAGTCGGTCCCGAGCGCCGTCGCGCAGGCCACGCTGGCGGCCGCCACCCTGCTGGGCCGGGAGGGCAACGCCCGCAGCGTGCCGTGGTTCTGGTCGAACCAGGGCGATCTGAAGCTGCAGATCGCCGGGCTCTCCACCGGTTTCGACGAGCACGTGGTCCGCGGGGAGCCGGACACCGAGAGCTTCTCGGTCCTGTACTACCGCGGCGGCGACCTGCTGGCCGTGGACGCGGTCAACGCCCCCGCCGACTACCTGGCGGTCCGCAAGGCCCTCACCCACGGGTTGCGGCTGCCCGCCGACCTGGTCGCCGACGCCGGCACCCCGCTGAAGAGCGTGCTCGCCGCGGCCGCCTGACCCTCGCCCCCGTGGCGGCCCGGGCCGCCACGGGGGAGGCAGGCCTCAGCGCAGGTCGGCCAGGTCCTCGCGGGTCAGCTCCGTCACCAGCGGCTGGAGCGCCCGCACCAGCGGCACGTCCACGCCGGCCTCCTCGGCCATGGCCAGGGCGACCTCCAGGTCCTTCGCCGGCCAGCGCAGCCGGTGCAGCCCCCAGTCGGCGAGCACCTGGTTGGCGCCGGTGCCGGCGCCCAGGATGCTGCGCAGCCGGCCCGGCGCGACACCGAGCGACCTGGCCAGCCGCAGCACCTCGACGTCGGCCCGCAGGGCCGTCCACATGAGCACGTTGTTGGCACTCTTCGCCACCTGCCCGGTGCCGGGCCCACCGATGTGGCAGACGTCGGTCGCGAACGCCGCGAAGGCCTGCGCGCACCGGTCGAGCACCTCGGGGTCGCCGCCGCACATCAGCGTCAGGCCGGCCTGCTCCGCCGCCCGCTCGCCCCCGACCAGTGCGACGTCGACCACCGCGACGCCCCGCTCCGCGGCCGCCTCGGCCATCCGGACGCAGGTGTCGGGCCGCACGGACGCGCAGATCGCCACCACGGTGCCCGGACGGGCCGCGTCCCGGATGCCGCCGTCGCCGACGATCGCCGCCTCCACCTGCGCGTCGTCCACGACGACCAGCAGCACCAGGTCGGCCTCCCGGGCGACGTCGGCAGCCGAGCCGCGGAACTGCGCGCCCGCCGCCCGGATCCGGTCCTCCGCGCCCGGCGCCGGATCGGTCGCGAGGACCGGCCAGCCGCGCTCGAGCAGCCAACGGCCCATCTCGGCGCCCATCCGGCCCCAGCCCACGACCCCGACGGTGCGGACCTCCTCGGGAGCCGCCATCAGATGACGAACGTCTCGGTGGCTTCCGGCGCGAAGAGCTCCGCCGGCTCGTACCGCCGCCGGGACAGCCCCTGCTCGTGGTGGTAGCCCAGGAACGTGCTCAGCACGTGCTCGTTGGCCTGGAGGCCGTAGGACCAGTAGTCGTCACCCATCAGGGTCCGCGCCTCCTCGAGGCCGGGGATGAGCCAGGGCAGCATGAAGCGCAGCGCCGAGGCGTCGTACAGCTCGGCCGCCGCCTTCTGCTTCGCCAGGTGGAACGCCTTGGTGAGCGTCTGGGCCACCCACGGGTGCCTGTCGTAGACGTCCCGGCGCACGACCACGACGTGCATGATCGGGAAGATCCCGGTCTCGGCGAAGTACTGCTTCTCGGCGGCCACCGGGTCGGCGAACAGCCGGCGCACGTTGCCTCCGGGCACGAAGGACGACGGCACCCGCGGCCCCTGGAAGGCGTCGATCTCGCCGTCGGCCAGCATCTGCGACAGCGTCTGGCCCGGTCCGATCGGCGAGATGCGGATGCGTTCGCCGAGATCCACCGCGGCCTTCTCGATCCGGCCCGGGGTCTCCTGGCCGCCGGTCCGGTACTCGACCGAGTCGACCGGCACGCCGTACTGGTCGGCGAGGAAGCCCCGGATCCAGACGTTCGCGGTCAGCTGCCACTCCGGCGTGCCCACGACCTTGCCGCGCAGGTCCTCGGGCTTGTCGATGCCCGAGCGGGCGTTCACGAAGATCCCGGTGTGCCGGAACTGCCGCGAGGTGTAGACCGGCAGCGCGACGAACGGCGGGTCCTCGAGGTCGAGGGACTTCACGTAGGACGACAGCGACATCTCGGCGACCTCGAACTCCCGGTACCGCATCATCCGGAAGAAGGTCTCCTCCACCGGCAGCCGCAGGTAGGTCAGGTCGATGCCGTCGGGGCGGACCGTGCCCTCCTCCAGGGCGCGGGTCCGGTCGTAGTCGCCGCAGGCGAACGTCAGGTGCAGTCGGGACACGGGGGTCACTTCCCTCTCAGGCGGGCATCGAGCCGGGGGTAGACCCGGCGGGCATTGTCCTCGAAGATGGCCTGCAGCCGGGTCTCGTCCAGACCGGCCGCGTCCAGGTACCGCTTGGTGTCGTCCCAGGCGATGCCGGTCTCCGGGTCCCCGCCTCGCACCGCACCGAGCATCTCGGAGGCGAAGAGGATGTTCTCCGCCGGGATCACCCGGGTCAGCAGGTCGATCCCCGGCTGGTGGTACACGCAGGTGTCGAAGAAGACGTTGCGCAGCAGCTCCGACGGGTCCTTCCACCCTATGCGCATCGAGAGCCCCCGGTACCGGCCCCAGTGGTAGGGCACCGCCCCGCCGCCGTGCGGGATGACCAGCCGCAGCGTCGGGAACCGCTCGAACAGGTCACCCTCCAGCAACTGCATGAAGGCGGAGGTGTCGGCGTTGAGGTAATGGGCGCCGAGCGCGTGGAAGTTGGGGTTGCAGGAGCTGGAGACGTGCACCATCGCCGGCACGTCGAGCTCCACGAGCGCCTCGTACACCGGGTACCAGTACGGATCGGTCAGCGGCGGGGAGTTCCAGTGCCCGCCGGAGGGATCCGGGTTGAGGTTGGCGCCGACGAACCCACGCTCCTCGACGCAGCGGCGCAGCTCGGCGACGACGTCGTCCAGTGCGCCCCCGGGGGTCTGCGGGAGCTGGCAGACCGCCGCGAAGTGCTGCGGGTAGAGGTCGGCGACGCGGGCGACGAGGTCGTTGCTGGCACGGGCCCACGCGACGGCGGTGTCCCGGTCGGTCACGTGGTGCTCCATCCCCGAGGCCCGGGGCGAGAAGATCATCAGGTCACCGCCGCGCTCGCGCAGCACCCTCAGCTGGTTGCCCTCGACGCTCTCGCGGACCTCGTCGTCGCTGATGGTCCCGAGCCGGGGCGCGGCGCCGCCGCTGTCGAGCGCGGCCTTCTGCGCCTGGCGGAAGAGCTTCAGCTGGCCCGGCTCGGTCGTGTAGTGACCGTGGCAGTCGATGATCACCGTGAGGGCTCCTGCTCGACGTAGCGGAGGCCCTTGGCGGCCAGGGGCTCCCGCATGTGGTTCATGTCCAGGCCCAGCTGCCCGGCGCGGTAGCGCTCGCGGATGCCGGCCTCCCGCTCCTCGCGCGCCCGGGCGGCCACCAGCACCTCGGCTGCGCGGTCCCGCGGGACCACCACCACGCCGTCGTCGTCGGCGACGACCACGTCGCCCGGCTCGATCCACTGACCGGCGCAGACCACGCCGACGTTGACGCTGCCGAGCGTCTCCTTCACGCAGCCGAACGCCGACACGTGCCGGGACCACGCCGGGAAGGCCATGCCGGTCAGCTCCGCCACGTCGCGGACCCCCGCGTCCACCACCACGCCGCGGACCCCCCGGGTGGCCAGCGCGGTGGCCAGCAGGTCACCGATGTAGGCCGCCTGCGACGGCGTCGTCGGGGCGATGACCAGGACGTCCCCCTCGGCGCACTGCTCGACCGCGACGTGCACCATCCAGTTGTCACCCGGCGGCAGGCTCACGGTGACCGCGGTGCCGGCGATCCGGGCGCCCGGGAACACCGGCCGCAGGGTCGGGTCCAGCAGGTGCGTGCGCCCCTGCGCCTCGTGGACGGTCGCGACGCCGCACTCGGCCAGGCCGTCGACGGCCGCGCGGTCCGCCCTGGCGATCCCCGTGACGACGACGTCCCCCCGGATGGCGCTCACTCGTCGCCCCAGGGCTTGAGCGAGATGTGCAGCGCGTCCTCGCCGGTCTCGCCGGCGAGGGCCCGGATGGCGTGGTCGACGTCCTCGAGGCCGAAGCTGTGCGTGGCCAGCCGCTCCAGGGGGAACCGGCCCGACGCCAGCTGGTCCAGCGCCAGCTCCACGGAGCGGTAGCTGTGGCCGCGGGCGCTGCCGAGGGTGATGCACTTCTCGGTCATCTTCTTCAGCGGGAAGTCGGGGAACGCCGCCTCCTCGCCCTGGGTCACCATGATCCCCTCGCGCCGCTTCAGCGCGTCGATGCCGAGCAGGACGGGCGCGGTCCCGGCCCCCGAGGTGCAGTCCAGGACGACGTCGACACCCACGCCCCCCGTGAGCTCCAGGACCCGCTCCAGCGGGTTCTCCTGCTGGACGTCGATGACCGCGTCCGCGCCGAGGTCCCGGGCCAGCTGCAGCCGGGTCGCGTCGCGGGTGGTGCCGGTGACGACGATCAGCGAGGCACCGGCCTGCTTGGACGCGACGACCTGGGAGAGCCCCTGCTGACCGGGTCCCTGGATCAGCACGGTGGTCGCGTAGCCGACCTTGCCCGCGTTGAGCGCCCACTCGATCCCGTTGGACAGCGGGGTCACCAGGCCGGCGAGCTCGGCGCTGACGCCGTCGGGCACCTTGTGGGTGACGGCGTTCCACGGCAGGTACATGTACTGCGCGAAGCCGCCCCAGAGGCGGCCGGGGTTGTCCGACGAGGTGTAGCCGTAGCGACGGGCATCGGGGTTGGTGCGCCAGTCGGTGAGCTCGCAGTGGCGGTACTCCCCCGCCCGGCACCACTCGCAGTGCATGCAGCCGACGTAGTGCTCGACGAAGATCCGGTCGCCCTCGGCGAGGCCGTGGATCTTCGACCACTTCGCGCCCGCCCGGGCGACGATGCCGACGTTCTCGTGCCCCATGATCACCGGCCCGTCGATCGTGGGCCTGCGGTACAGCTTGACGTCGGTGCCGCAGATGCCGGCCACCTCGATCTTGAGCAACGCGGCGTCGTCCGCGATGTCGGGCATCGGGAACTCACGGAGCTCCGTCGTCCCCGGTGCGGTGCGAACCGCTGCGAGCACCTGCTCTGCCATCGCTGCCCCCTCCTCCGGTGTGTGTCGCGGGCCACCCTAATCGACGGTCTATTGGTCTGACCACCAGCGTGCTAGCGTCCGCCGCCATGGCCGACCTGAACCTGCGCACCGTCACGCGCGCCCAGGGCAACAACCGGGCGCTCCTCGACGGGAGCGTCACCCCCGAGGGCGCGACCCTCGACTTCGTCGACGTCCCGGTGCTGGTGCAGGGCTTCCGCCGGATGGTGCGGAACCTGGAGTTCGACGTCTGCGAGATGGCGCTCACGACCTACCTGGTCGCGAAGGCGCACGGCGTCCGCTTCACCGCGGTGCCGGCGTTCCTCGTCCGCGGCTTCCACCACGGGGCGATCACCGTCGACACGCGGCACGGCATCACCTCGCCGAAGCAGCTCGAGGGCCGGAAGGTCGGCGTCAACCGGGGCTACACGGTCACCACCGGCGTGTGGGCGCGCTCGGTGCTGGCCGACGAGCACGGGGTGGACCTGGACTCGGTCACCTGGGTGCTCTCCGGCGACGAGCACGTCGAGGCCTACCGCCCGCCGGCGAACGTCGTGCCCGTCGACCCGGGACGCACCCTCGACGAGATGCTCGCCAGCGGGGACCTGGCCGCGGTGGTCGGGGTGGAGATCGACTCCCCCGACGCCCGGCCGCTGCTCCCCGAGGGCGCGGCGCACGCGGCCCTGCAGCGGGGCCTGTGGCCGATCAACCACCTCGTCGTCGTCCGGGACGAGTTGCTCGAGCAGCACCCCGACCTCGGGCGCCGGGTGTTCGACGCCTTCGCCGAGTCCAAACGGCGCTACGTGGAGCAGTTGCGCAGCGGGTCCCTGCCGCAGGAGACGGCGACCGACCGCATGCACCGCACCGTTCTGGAGCTCACCGGGTGGGACGATCCCCTGCCGTACGGGATCGAGCCCAACCGGGAGGTGCTCGAGGGCCTGCTGCGGACCGCGGTGGACCAGCACATCCTCGACCGCGCACCGCGCCTGGAGGACGTCTTCGCCCCCGGCACGCGCGACGTCACGGGCTGAGGGGGGGACGTGCGGATCGCCATCACCGCCGACCACAACGGCGTCGCCCTCAAGGCCCGGCTGGTCGACACCCTGCGGGCCGCGGGCCACGTGGTCGACGACCGCGGGCCGACCTCGCCCGACGAGGTCGTCGACTACCCCCCGCTGTGCGAGGACGTCTGCCGGCGGGTGGTGGACGGCCGGGCCGACCGGGCGGTCGTCGTCGGCGGCAGCGGCCAGGGCGAGGTGATCGCCTGCAACAAGCTGGCCGGCATCCGTGCGGGACTGTGCCCCGACGTGTGGCACGCCGAGATCTCCCGCGGGAACAACGACTCCAACGTGCTGGTCCTCGGGGCCAAGGTGATCGCGCCCGGCACGGCGGAGCTGGTGCTGGCCACGTGGTTGGCGACGCCGTTCAAGGGCGACGTGCACGCCCGCCGCGTGGCGATGATCCAGGCGCTGGAGCGGGGCGAGTCGCTGCTGTAGCGCGACCGGCCCCAGGGGTCAGCGGGAGAGGACCGGTACCCGGACCGACGCCGGGCGCAGGCGGCGGACGAACTGCGCGGCGCGGGTGAACCAGGAGCCGTCGCTCCCGCGGTGGCGGCGCAGCCGCGGCTCACCGCCGGCGATGAGGTCGGTGCTGACACCCTCGGTGACGAACAGGGCAGGGTTCATGGCAGATCTCCTCGACGGTCCGGAGCGCGCTCGGCCGCACGTCGTGGGCCGGCCTCCCGACGTCTCCATCGACCCGGGTGGCGCTTCCCCTCGACTCTAAGCCGCTCCGACCTGCGGGTTCGCCGCGAACGCTGTGACCTCCCGCGCACGGGTGGGTGGGCTTGATCACGCCACTGGGCGCGCCGCGCCGCCCGGCACCCGAGCGCGGGCGGACGTCAGGTGGGGGTGCGGGTCTCCCCCGCGACCGGCCGGGCGTCCGGCGGTGCGACCGGCTCCGGGGGCTCGTCCGCCTCCTCGACGACGCCCCGGTAGTCACGCACCACGTTGGGCCGCGCCGAGAAGGCCGCGGCCACCAGCATCGGGCCGATGCCCCCGATGGTCAGCGCGAGCACCGGGCCGACCACCGCCGCGAACGCCCCCATGGCGACGTCCCCGATCGCCGGTCCGCCTCGCGAGGACATCTGGTAGAACGCCGTCACCCGTCCACGGATCTCGTCCGGGGTGTCGATCTGCACGGCCGCGTGGCGGATGGTGGTCGCCATCGCGTCGAAGGCGCCGAGCAGGAGCGCCGCCCCGACGGCCAGCCAGACGAACGGTGACTGCGCCAGGGCGATCGCCGCGATGCCGTAGAGGAACGTCGACAGGAGCAGGATGCGGCCCTGCCGCCGCGAGTCCTTGACCACCCGGAAGATGGTGTAGGTGGCCAGCAGGGCACCGGCCGACGGAGCGCTGGACAGCACCCCGTACCCGGTGGCGCCGACGGCGAGGACGTCGGTCGCGAGCGCGGGCAGGAGGACCCGGTAGGCCGACAGCACCGTCGCCGAGAGGTCCAGCCCCATGAGGCTGGTGATCAGCGGCCGCCGGATGACGTACCGCGCACCCTCCGCGATGCTGGCGACGATCGACGTCGGCGCCGCCGGGCCGGCCACCAGCGGCGGTGTCCTGATGAAGGACAGCCCGACGACGAGGACCGCGTAGGTGACCACGTCGACCAGGTACATCAGCTCCGGACCGCCCGCGGCGATGAGCACCCCGGCCAGCAGCGGGCCGAGCAGCACCGCCACCTCCCGCGACGGGTTGAGCAGCGCGATCGCCTCGCCGATGTGCTGGCGCCCCACCAGCGCCGGGATGAGCGCCTGCCGGGCGGGCTGGTCGAACGTCGCTGCCGCCGTCGTGAACAGCACGCTGACGACGACGTGCCAGGCCTGCACCGCCCCGGAGAAGGTGACCACGGTCAGGGCCAGCGCGACGACGAGTGCCGCCGCCTGCGCCGCCTGCAGCAGCCGCCGGCGGTCGTACCGGTCGGCCAGAGCCCCGCCCAGCGGGCTGAGCAGGATGAGCGCCACCGCCTGCCCTGCGCCGACCAGCCCCGTGTAGGCGATGGAGTCGGTCAGCGCGTAGACGTGGAAGTAGTTCGCCGCGACGGTGCCGCGGGTGCCGATCTGGCTGAGGACGACCCCGGACCAGTAGAGCGTGAAGTCGCGGTTGCGGAAGAGGGTGGGCAGGGGCACTCAGTTCACCGGGACGAGGGAGATCTTCGACGGGTCCAGCTGCAGGTGCACCGAGGTACCGGACTCGATGGACACCGACGGGTTCACCCGCGCGCGGATCTCGTGCCGGCCCACCGAGACGACGTGGTCGACGGCGTCGCCGAGGAACGCGCGCGCGACGACCTCACCGGTCCACTCGTTGGCCGCCTGCTCCCCCTTGCTGGCGGTGGAGAGCTCGACCGCCTCCGGGCGGATGGACACCACGACCTCCGAGCCGACCGGGAGGTGGTGCGGCGACTCGAGGAAGAGGATGCCGTTGGACGTCTCGACGCAGTGCCGGCCGGCCTGCTGCGAGGCGACCGTCCCCGGGATGAAGTTCGACGTGCCGATGAACTCGGCGACGAACTTGTTGGCCGGCTGCTCGTAGACCTCGCGCGGCTTGCCCAGCTGCACGACCGCACCCCGCTCCATGACCGCGATCTGCGTGGAGAGGGCGAGCGCCTCCACCTGGTCGTGCGTCACGTAGACCGAGGTGATCCCCAGCTCGCGCTGCAGCCGCTTGAGCTCGTAGCGCAGCGACTCCCGGAGCTTGGCGTCCAGGTTCGACAGCGGCTCGTCGAGCAGCAGCAACGGGGGCTCGATCACCAGGGCGCGGGCGAGGGCCAGCCGCTGCTGCTGCCCGCCGGAGAGCTTCGTCGCCTGCCGGCCGGCCTGCTCGTCCAGCTGCATGGTGGCCAGCACGCGCTCGACCCGCTCGGCGATCTCCTTCTTCGGCGGGCGCTGGCCGCGGGGGCGCACCTGCAGCGGGAAGGCGACGTTGTCGAAGACGGTCATGTGCGGCCAGATCGCGTAGGACTGGAAGACCATGCCCAGGCCGCGCTGGTTGGCCGGCATGTTCACCCCACGCCCGCTGCCGGTGGAGGAGAACAGCACCCGGTCGCCGACGGCGATGGTGCCGCTGTCCGGCTTCTCCAGGCCGGCGATCGAGCGCAGCGTGGTGGTCTTCCCGCAGCCCGAGGGGCCCAGCAGGGTGAACAGCTCACCCTCCTTGACCTCGAAGCTGACGTCGTTGACTGCGAAGACCGCGCTGTGCCCGGCCTCGTCCTTCTTCTTGCCGCGGGCCTTCTCGCCGGCGAAGGACTTGATGAGGTTGTCGATCCTCAGCATGGGAATCAGGAGTCCTTTCCGACTCGGAGCACGTGCGGTGGATTCGGGTGGGTGTCGCGGTGCGGACGGGTGCCGGCGGTCGGGTCAGTCCTCACGCAGCCCCACCTTGGCGCCGAGCTTGTAGGCGATCGTGACCATCACCATCAGGGCGATCACCATGAGGACGCCGATGGCCGCCAGGACGTTGAACGACCCGTTCTCGAACTGCTCCCAGATGAGGATGGAGAGCACCTCGTTGCCCGGGCTGTACAGCAGGATCGAGCTCGACAGCTCGCGGAAGCTGACGACCAGGATGTAGATGAAGCCCGCCGTGATGCCCGGCGACAACAGGGGCAGCAGCACCCGGCGGAACGTGGTCCACCAGCTGGCGCCGCTGACCATCGCCGACTCCTCGAGCTCCGAGGAGATCTGCGTCATCGACGTGGTCGCGTAGCGCATGCCGTACGGCATGTACTTGGTGCAGTAGGCGATCAGCAGGATGAACAGCGTCCCGTAGATCGGCAGCGGGAACCGCAGGTACACGAAGGAGATCGACAGGCCCAGGACGATGCCGGGGATGACCAGCGGCACGAAGCTCAGCTGTTCGACGATGCCGCGCCCCGGGATGGTGGAGCGGATGGAGATCCAGGACGCGACCGCCATCAGCGCCATCACGATCGTCGCGGCGCTGAGGCCGAGGATCAGGCTGTTCTTCAGCGCCCGCGCCGCCGAGTTCATCTCGAAGACCTGGACGAAGTTGTCGAAGGTGAAGGTGGAGAACGCCTCCCACGACGGTGCCTGGTAGTACGGCAGCAGGGCGGCGTAGAGCAGCACCAGCAGCGGGCCGAGCACTGTGACGAAGAAGTAGAAGAGGATGCCGACGCCGACGACCGGCTTCCACTTGCCCAGGTCCATCGGGCGCGGGCGGAAGCCCTTGCCGGTGACCGTCTGGTAGGTCTTGCTGCCCTTGCCGGCCAGGATGCGGCTGACGGCGACGCCGATGACGGCGACGGCCAGGAGGCTCACCGCGAGAGCGCCGGCCGCGCCGAGGTCCTGCGGATAGCTGCGCAGCACGAAGTAGATCCGGCTGGTGAAGACGTAGATGCCGTTCTGCAGCCCGAGCAGCGCCGGGACCTCGAAGGACTCGAGGCTGGTGATCAGGATGACCAGGACCGAGGACAGCAGGGCCGGCCGCACCAGCGGCAGGGTCACCTTGCGCAGGGCCTGGAGCCGCGTGGCCCCCGACATCAGCGCCGACTCCTCGAGAGAGGGGTCCATCGACCGGAACGCCGCGACCATCAGCAGGAAGACGATCGGCGAGGAGTGCAGCCCCTCGACCCAGATCATCCCCCAGAGGCTGAAGATGTTGAACGGGGCGACGCCGAGGAAGGGCTCGAAGAAGGCGTTCAGCAGCCCGATCTGCGGGCTGGCCAGGAAGATCCAGGAAACGGTGTACAGGATGCCGGGGATGACCAGCGGCACGATGGAGGCGGCGAAGAACAGCGCCTTGAAGGGGACCGCCGTCCGCACGTTCAGGTAGGCCAGCGTCGTGCCGACCGTGATCGACAGCAGCGCCGCGCCGAAGGCGAAGGCGAGGGAGTTGCCCCACAGCTCGCCGATCCGGCCGTCGCCGTAGGCACGCTCGAAGCTCCCGAGGTCCAGGCCCTCCGCGTCGAAGAAGGTGCCCCAGACGAGGTAGCCGAGGGGGACCAGCGCCAGGTAGCCGATCGCGGCGGCCACCCCCGCGACGATGAACATCTTGGGGGTCAGCGGCCCCCGCCAGCGCCCCTTGCGGGGCTCCGGCGGGCCGTCGGTCGGCCGGGTCAGCTCCTCCGGCGTCACCGCCGGATCGGCCAGGTTGGCGGTCATCCCGGGGGATCACTCCTTCGTCTGTGGTGGTGCGAAAAGGTGTGGGGGCCGGCCTGACCGGCCTGGGGCGGGTCGGCGGACGGGGCGGCGCCACGCGGATGCGTGACGCCGCCCCGTCGGGGATCAGCCGCCGATGGTCTCGACGCCGGAGAGCAGGTCGTCGTAGCGCTGGCTCCACTCGGCGCCCTCGTCGAGCAGCTGCTGGCCGTCGACCGGGATGAGCTCGGACTCGATGTCCACGGTGGAGGGGGTGGCCGCCTGGTCGGCCAGCACGGCCTGGCCCTCGTCGAGCAGCCAGTCCATGAAGAGCATCGCGGTCGCGGGGTTCTGCGCGGTCTTCATGCAGCTGCCGCCGTTGGGCCGGGCGATGATCGGGTTGACGTAGGGCTGGGTCTCCAGCGGAGCGCCGTCGGCCATGGCGGCCTCGACGATGTAGGTGTAGTTCGACGAGGCGAGGCCGTACTGGCCGGCGCTCATGAGCTCGGCCATGACCGTGTGGCCCTTGACCACCTTGGCGCCGTCGACGATGTCGGCCCAGAGCTGGTCGACCTCCTCCTGGCTCATGCCCTGCTCGAGCCAGTAGCCGGTGAGCGCCATGTACCAGTCGTAGTCACCGAGCTCGAGGGCCAGCTGGCCGTCGTACTTGGGGTCGGCCAGGTCCTCCCACACCGTCGGCGGGTCGGTGATGATGTTGGTGTTCCAGCTGGGCGCGAACAGGTTGAACCGCGTGGCGACCCAGTCCTCGTACTTGCCGGCCTCGGGCACCTCGTCGATCCGCTCCGGGGACGCGCACTGCGCCATGACGTCCTCCTGCTGGAGGGCCATGAGCTCGGTGGCGTTGGTCTCGACGACGTCGTTGCCGGCGAAGTTCGCATCCTGCTCCTGGAGGATGCGCTGCAGGACGGTCTCCGACCCGGCGCGGTAGGTGCTCACGTCGATGTCGAACTCGTCGGTGAACGCCTCGGTGACGGCGTCGACCATGTCGGCGTTCATCGACGTGTACAGGTTGAGCCCGTCCTCCTCGGCGGCGAGCTCGACCAGCCGGTCCCGACGCTCCTGGCCGGAGAGCTCGGCGATCTCCTCGTACAGCTGCTCGGCCGCGCTCGGGCCGGACGCCGTGTCGCCGCCGCCTCCGCCGGAGTCCGACGAGGTCGGGTTGCCACCACAGGCGGCGAGGACCATGACCGCGCCGGCCGCCAGGGCTGTGCGGGCAAGAGTGCGGGGCTTGCGCATGAGGTGCTCTCTTTCTCGGAGGGGTCGGAACGGGTGTTCAGGCGGTGCGGCGGACGATCAGTCGGGCACCCGTCCCGCGGCGACGAGGTGCTCGGCCGGCCGGTGGCGGAGGACCGCCGCCGGCGGACCGGGCCGGCGGGTCGAGGTCAGGCGGGTCCAGGTCAGGCGGGTCCAGGTGCCGTTCGCCATGTACCTCTCCCTCGCGGACGGGCCTGTCGGCCCCTGGACGGGCTGTTCCTGTGCCGTCCCGGGCGATCCCGGGGCCCCTGTGCGGGTGTGATGCAGTCAACACATCGGTGTCGATATGGGCTAACCATTCGACCTATTGTTATCGGACCGTTATCCAGTCCCGCCGGGTCGCAGCGGCCCGTCGGCGAGCAGCCGGGCGACGTCGTCGACCGTCGTCCGCGCCATGACCTCCCGCGCCGTCGACGCCATCGGGATGTCCAGGCCGACCCGCTCGGCGAGGTCTGCGGTGTTGGCCAGGTCCTTCGCGTGCCAGGTCAGCCGCATCTGCTCGAGCTCGCGGAGCGTGCGCGAGTCGGTCGGCCCGTCCTGCAGTGCCGCGCGCATGGCCGGGACGGGCACACCGCCGCGGCGGGCCAGCTCCAAGGCTTCGGTGATCGCCGAGATCTGCGCCCAGTGCACGAGGTTGTTCGCCGTCTTCCCGACCTGCCCCGCCCCCAGCGGGCCGAGGTGGTGCACGGCCTTGGTCCAGGGCTCCAGCAGCGGCCGGACACCGGCGAGCACGCCGCCGTCGCCGCCGACCAGGAGGTTCACCTCCCCGGCCTCGGCGCCCCGCACACCGCCGGTCAGCGCTGCGTCGAGGACACCGACACCCGGCGGTGCGGCGTCGGCGACCGCCTCGCAGGTCTGCGGCCGCACCGAGGAGCAGAGCAGCACCACCGCGCCCGCCGCGCAGCCGGCGAGCAGGCCGTCGACACCGAGGCAGACGCTCCGCACGTCCTCGTCGGTGGGGACGACGACCACCACCAGGTCGGCCCCCCGCCCCACGTCGCGCAGCGCGGCCACGGCCCGGGCACCGAGGGCGACGGCGCGGTCGACCGCGGCGGGATCGAGGTCGTGGACCTGCACCGGGACGCCGGCGGCGAGGAGGTGCCGGGCGATCGGGTCACCCATGGCCCCCAGCCCGACGACGGCGACAGCTGCGCGATTCCGCACCATCGGGTCTCCTTCTCGCGGACAGCAGCGTGGTCGCCGTCACTTTTCGCTTAAGGTAATACCTTCAGACCAGTCGTCAAGGGGGTGTCGTCGGTGCGATGGCTCCCGACCCCTCGCCGACGGGGTGCGCCGGGGACCGAGTGCCGGCAGCCCTGGCGCGAACGAGCGTTCCGGTCCCTCCGGGTGCCGAACTACCGGATCTTCTTCACCGGTCACGCGATCAGCGTCTCCGGCACCTGGATGCAGCGGGTCGCCCAGGACTGGCTCGTGCTCGAGCTGTCGGACTCGGCGCTCGCCCTGGGGGTGGCCACCGCACTCCAGGCAGTGCCCACCCTGCTGCTCGGCGTGTGGGGCGGCGTCCTGGTGGACCGGCTGGACCGTCGCCGCACGATCATGGGAACCCAGGCCGCCAGCGCGCTCCTGGCCGCCGTCCTCGCGGTCCTCACGCTCACCGGCACCGTCGAGCTGTGGATGGTGTTCGCCCTGGCCCTCGGCCTCGGCCTCGTCACGGTCCTCGACGGACCGGCTCGGCAGGCGTTCGTCACCGAGATGGTGGGCCCCGACGACTACGTCAACGCCCAGTCGCTGAACTCCACCATCCACAACCTGGGCCGGCTGGTGGGCCCGGCCGCGGCCGGGTTGCTGATCGCCTGGGCCGGCAGCGGGCTGGCGTTCGCCGTCAACGCCGCCTCCTTCCTGGCGGTGCTGGCCGGCCTCTGGCGGATCGACCCCACCCGGCTCCGGCGCAGCGCACCGGCGCCGCGCCGCAGGGGGCAGGCGCGGGAGAGCCTGCGCTACGTCTGGGACCGTCCGGACCTGCGGGCGTGCATGCTCCTCGTGGCCGTCGTCGCCCTCTTCGGGCAGAACTTCCGCGTGGTCCTGCCCCTGTTCGCCCGGGACGTCCTCGGGGGTGGCGCGGAGACCTACGGGTGGCTGACCTCCGCACTCGGCGCGGGAGCCGTGATCGGCGCCCTGGGCAGCGCGGCGCGGGAGCGGGTCAGCACCTGGTCGCTGCTGCTGTGGACCGGCGGCTTCGCCGTGGCGAGCATGCTGTTGGCGGGAGCGCCCGGCCTCGCGGTCGCCCTTGGGCTGCTCGTCGGGCTGGGCGTCACGAACATCTGCTTCAACACCCTGGCGCGGGTCCTGCTCCAGCTGGGCGTCGACGCCTCGATGCAGGGGCGCGTCATCGCGCTGCACGCCACCGTGTTCCTCGGCAGCACCCCCATCGGCGGGCCGCTGCTCGGCTGGATCTGCGAGCACTTCAGCGCGCGGGCGGGGCTCTTCGTCAGCGGTGCGGCGCCCGCGGTCGCGGCCCTCGCGCTGCTGCCCACGCTGCGCCGCATGCGCCGGCGGGCCGACCAGCCGGGCCCGGTCGACCGGGCCGTCGATCCCGGCGGGCGGACGATGCCTTCGTGAGCCTCCCCGGTGCGGCCGGCGGCGGCCCGCACGCCCCAGGGGCGGTCCCCCGGGTGGGGAACCCGGGGGACCGCCCCTGGAGGCAGCGGGTCAGTAGCTGGCGGTGACCAGTTCCTGGAACGCCGCGGGCGACTCGAGGACCTCGGCGACGAGCGCCCCGGCCTCCTCGCCGCTCAGCGGGGCGAGCGGCCGCTGCTGGCTCTCCAGCTCGTCGAGCAGCTCCTGGTTCTCCACCGCGCACTGGAAGCCCTCACGGAGCGCCTCGACCTGGGCGTCCTCCATCTGCGGCGACACGATCAGCGAGCGACCCGTCTCCCCCATCGCCACGAGGCTGTCCACGATGGCCTGCGCGTCGGCGTCCGGCGCCTCGGTCTCGCTGATGGCGGGGGTGTCGGGCAGCAGTGGGTCCGGCTCCTCGTCCACGGTCACGACCGGCCGGACGTCGCCGGACTCGATGGCACCCAGCTGGCTGTCGACGGGCAGCGCGTGGGCGTCGGCGTTCCCGGCGACCACCGACTGACGGGCCTCGGTCGACCCGGCGAACCCGGTGATGATCTCGAACGGGAAGCCGTAGGCCTCGCCCAGGATGTTGGGGGCGATGAAGTCGTTGGCCCCCGGACCCTGCGCGACGAACCGCACCGTCTCGTCGGCGTCGACGATGTCCTCCCAGGTCTGGAAGGGGCTGTCGGGGGAGACGACCACCACGTTCGGCGGCGCGGAGACCCGCCCGATCCAGTTGAGGTCGTTGAGGTCGAAGTTGGCGCCCTCGGCCCCGGCGATCTGCGCGGACACCAGCCCGACCGTGTTCACGATCTGCAGCCGGTTCTCCGACGCCGGGGCCGCCGCGGTCTTGTTCGTGGCGACGAGGCCGCCTGCCCCGGGCTCGTTGCGGACGACGAGGCGCGCGCCGGTGCACTCCTCGAGGTACGGGGCCAGCGCGCGGGCGTAGGCGTCGTAGCCGCCACCGGGCTCGTAGGGGACCACCAGGTCGATGTCCTCGCCCTCGAACACCTGCTCGGCCTCCGCGGAACCGGAGGAACCCGAGCCGCCCTCGGACCCGCAGGCGGTGAGCGCCCCGGCCAGCGCGAGCGCCACGGTCACACGGCCGACCGGCCGCCACGAGGTCCTGCTGGTTGCCATCATGTCCACTCCTTCGTGGGGGAACCGGTCCGCGGCGAACCGGCTGGGGGTGCGGGGAAGCTGTCAGCCGGCGGGCTGCTCGACCGAGTCCAGGAAGGCGAGGATCCGCGCCGGCGCGGTGTCCTCGGTCTGCTCCACGACGGGGGCGTCCCAGTACTCGGCGTGCGGCAGGCACTCCTGCAGGTACCGGGCCGCCGAGGGCGCGTGCGAGTCGTCCTGACCCGGCACGACGAGCGTCGGGGTGGTCAGCTCGAGCAGGTCCTCGGGCTCCGCGCCGGGCACCGTGTCCCGGTCGAACATCAGCCGCGCCGTCCCGCTGACCAGCACCGCGTAGCGCTCGGGCGCGATCCGCGCATACGCGTCGGCGAAGTCGGGGTCGGCCCGGACGACGCTGTTCCAGGGGCCCACCCGGGGGTCCTTGGTGAAACCGGCCTGGGTGGCGCCCACCAGGTCCACGACCGCGCGGAGCCCCTGCTCCTCCACGAAGGCGAGGTGCTGGGCGAAGCGCGCGTGCTGCTTCATGCGGTACTTCACACCACCGGCCGGCGAGTACAGCACCATGCTCGACACCCGGTCGGGATGGGCCACGGCGACGGCCGCCGCCGTGGAGCAGCCCACGCAGCCGCCCATGAGGTGGGCGGATGCGACGTCGAGGTGGTCGAGGAGTCCCACGGCCTGCGCGACGTAGTCCTGCCAGCGGATCCGCTGCACCCGACCCCCGGAGGAGCCCGACTCCCGCCGGTCGAAGGTGATGCACGTGTAGCGGGTGCTCAGGTGGTCCAGCAGCGCCAGCCGGCGGTAGACGCCCACCGTCCGCCAGCTCTCCAGCGTGGAGTCGAAGCCCCCGGGGGAGAACATCAGCAGCGGCGGCCCGGAGCCGGTGACCTCGTAGCGCGTGCGGATCCCGTCGACGACGGCGGTGGGCACGGTGGCAGTCCTCTCGGTCGGTCGGGTCAGGTCGCTGCCGGGACCGGGATGCCCCCGGGCAGCTGCCGGGCGGCACGGACGTCCTCGGCGTAGGCGGTCATCGCCTCCAGCGTCAGCTGGGCGACGTTGACGTAGCTGTCGCGCGCACCGTCCAGAGCGGTGGCCGCGTATCCGATGGCGGCGTTCACCATCCGCATGCGGCCGTCGAGCCACGGACCGCCGCCGAACCCACCGACGACCGGGATGGACACCGCGTCGGCGACCGCGGCCCCGACGACCGGGCCGGAGTTGGTGAAGTTGAGCAGGGTGGCCCCCGCGTCCTCCAGCCGCTTGGCCTCGGCGACCATCTCGTCCAGCAGCTCCGCCGGCACCGCGTCGGCGGCCGACGGCACGGACTTGTACTCGACGCCGTAGCGCAGCGCCGTCTGCGGCGTGATGCCGAACTGCGCGAACACCGGGATGCCGGCCCGGTTCACGGCCTCGACCGCCTCCGGATAGTCCGAGGCGGCGTCGAGCTTGACCATGTCGACGCCGGCCTCCTTGACGAAGCGGACGGCCGCGCGAACGGCGGAGTCGGTGCCCTCCTGCAACGGGCCGAAGGGGAAGTCCACGCTGACCAGCGCCCGGGAGACCCCCCGGCGCACGGCCTTGGCGACGACGAGCATCTCCTCCATCGTCACCTCGAACGGGTTCGAGTGACCCCAGAGGTTGACGCCCACCGTGTCGCCCACGGAGACGAGCTCGACCCCGGCGCGGTCCACGATCCGGGCGACCTGGTAGTCCCAGGCGACGACCCCGACGATCTTGCGGCCGTCGTCCTTCATGCGCTGCAGGTCGCGCAGCCCCACCCGCTCAGACACGGAGCGCGCTCAGCAGGTCCACGACGTCGGCCTCGTCGGCCGACGGCAGGAGCACCCGGGCGTGCGGACGGAGCGCGGCCACGGCGGCGGACGCCGTCGTGCCGGCGTGCGTGCCGTCCCCGAGCACCAGGCCCGCGGTCTGGATGCCGCGCTCCCAGCAGGCCTTGCCCAGGCCGTGCGCGCAGGCCGCACCGGTGTCGTCGGTGGCGACCATGACGACGACCGACGCGCTGGCCAGCTCGTCGGCCAGCGTCGCCGGGCCGCCGTCGACATCGCGCAGGACGACGTCCTCCCCCTCGCCGGCGCCGGCCTCGCACACGTAGAAGCGCGCGTTGGCCCAGCCGTGCTGCGCCGTCCGGCGCAGGACGTCCGCCGCCCCGGGGTCCAGGGCGACGACCCGGCCGGCCCGCGACGGGGCGATGGGCCGGTCGATCCGGTAGCGCGCCTCCTCGGCCGTGGCCGCACGCGCGCAGCTGCTCAGCGTCTGGGTCTCCACGGCCACGATCAGACCGAGGAGATCGGGAAGCCGGGGCGGACCCGCACGTCGTCGCGGGCGGCGTCGAGGAACGCCTCCTTCTGCGGCAGGACGACGGCGGCCGAGCGGACGTGGTGGTGCGCCGGGTCGACCCCGGGCGGGGTCGCCCCCTTGTCCCGCAGGGCGGTGGCCGCCCGGTAGAGCTTCTGCCGGGCCTTGATGATGCCGCTGTCGGCCGGGACCAGGCGCTCCTTGGTGCGGTCGACGATCGGTCCCATGCTCTCCTGCAGGGAGGAGTCCTGGATCGCGATGCCCTCGACGCCGGAGTACCACTCCCCGGTCCGCTGCTTCTCGCGGTTCATCAGGTAGTCGTTGTCCATGTTGGCCTCGGGCCGGTAGGTGCCCGGGATGTTCTTGCTGTGCACCCCGTGGCCGTCGATCATGGCCTGCCGCTCCGCCTCGGTGAGGGGCCGCATGGGGTGGTAGTCGAAGCTGTACGCCCAGCAGTTCTCGTCGTCGATGGGGATCCAGAAGTGCCCGTGGATCGGGTGGTCACCGCGCGGGGGGACCATCGTGAACGACGGCATGACCCACGGCGTGATCCGCCAGTAGTACGACCCCTCCTCGGCGTTGCGCCGGGCACCGACGAACAGGCCGCCCTCGCTGTCGGCCACCTCGAAGAACGGCTTGGTGTCGTTGAGGTTGTACTGGTTTCCCTTGGCGCCCTTGAACAGCGGGTCGCTCTTCAGGCCACCGGAGTGCAGGAACGTCACGTGGCTGGAGTCGATGCCGCCCTCGAACGCCTGCAGCCAGTTGCTCTGCTGCCAGCGCTTGGAGGTGTAGTGGTGCTCCGCCGGCGTCAGGGCGAACTCGAACTCCGGGAGGGGCGGCTGCGACGCCGGGTCGCCCATGTAGGTCCAGAGCACGTCGCCGATCTTCACCAGCGGGTAGGAGGTGAGCTTCACGTTCTCGGCGAAGCTGGAGTTGTCGGCCTCGGAGGGGACCTCGACGCACTGGCCCGTGGTGTCGTACTTCCAGCCGTGGTACGGGCAGCGCAGGCCGCCCTCCTCGTTCCGCCCGAACCACAGGGACGCCCCGCGGTGCGCGCAGAACTCGTCGATCAGGCCGTAGTTGCCGTAGCTGTCGCGGAAGGCGACCAGGCGCTCGGACAGCAGCTTGAGCCGGATCGGCGGGCAGCCGTCCTCCGGCAGCTCCTCGGCGAGGCAGGCGGGCATCCAGTACTGGCGGAACAGCTCACCCATGGCCGTTCCTGGGCCGGTCCGGGTCAGCAGCTCGTTGATGTCCTTGCGAAGCACGGGTCTCTCCTGTCCTCAGCCGCGCGATGGGCTGTCTGTCGTGCCCGGGTAGAGGGGCGTCACCTGGCGACTCACGGTTGCTCGGGCGGCACGTCCACGGTCAGCCCGTCCAGCTCCGGCGACACGGGGATCTGGCAGCTCAGCCGGCTGCTGTCGCGCGGCTCGGACACCGCCATCTCCAGGAGGTCCTGCTCCAGCTCGTTCGGCTCGCCGACGAGCTCGGTGTACTCCGCGCGCACCCACACGTGGCAGGTCCCGCAGGAGGCATTCCCCCCGCACTCGCCGATGATGCCGGGCACGCCGTTCTTCACGGCTGCGGCCATCACGGACTCTCCGACGGCCGCGTCGACCGCGTGCTCTTGACCGGAGCCCCCGACGTAGACAACCTTCGGCACGGCGTCCCCTCCGTAGTACCTGGCCGCCTGCGGGGCCTCCCTGCATTGGTATGTCCATTAGACCACATTGTGTCTAGGGTCACGACATGCCCGGCCTCGTCCTCCTGCGCCACGGAGAGAGCACCTGGAACGCGCGCGACGTCTTCACCGGGCAGGTCGACGTCGACCTCACCCCCCGCGGCGAGGAGCAGGCCCGCCGCTGCGGGCTGGTCCTCCGCGAGGCAGGACTGCTGCCCGACCGCGTGCACACGTCCACCCTGACCCGCGCGGTCCGCACCGCACGGCTCGCCGTCGCGGCCGCCGGCCACCCCGCGACACCCGCCCGCCAGGACGCCCGGCTCGACGAGCGCAGCTACGGGGCCCTCGAGGGGGTCCCGCGGAGCGAGGTGCTCGCTCGCCACGGGGCCGAGCAGTACCAGCGGTGGCGGCGGTCGTGGGACGCCGCCCCGCCGCCCGGGCGGACCGGAGGCGTCCTCCGCCCCGGCGAGAGCCTCGCCGACGTCCTCTCCCGCCTGCGACCGTGCTGGGAGGAGGTCCTGGCGCCCGACCTCCGGGCCGGGCGCACCGTCCTGGTGGTCGCGCACAGCAACTCGCTGCGGGCGCTGATCGCCCTCCTCGACCGGGTCGGACCCGACCGGGTGCCGGACCTGGAGGTCCCGATCGCGGAGCCACTGCACTACCTGCTGGACGACGCCGCGCGACCCGTCGTACCGGGTGGTCGGTACGTCCGGGCGACCTCGGACCGGTGAACACGGGGCGGTGGGGCCACTCGGGAGCGGGACCGGCCCGTCTCGTACGGGGTCCCCGCTGCTGAGGGTCGCCTAGGATACGGGGGTGATGACGCCGGAACGCACCGTGGCCGCGACGCCCGAGAGCCCTGCGGTGGGCAAGGGGGACCTGCTCAGCCGCGTGAGCGTGGGGCGCATCTCCGAGGTCATCGTCGACCAGATCCGGATGCTCGTCCGGCAGGGGCAGCTGACCGCCGGCGACCGGCTCCCGTCCGAGCGCGAGCTGTGCGAGCGGTTCGGCGTCAGCCGGGTCACCGTCCGGGAAGCGCTGCGGGTGCTCGAGGCCAACGGCCTGGTCGAGATCCGCGTGGGCGCCCGCGGCGGCGCCTTCGTGACCGCCCCCAGCAGTCGCCTGGTGGGGGCCGGCATCGCCGATCTCATCTCCCTGGCCACCCTGACCGCCGTCGAGGTCACCGAGGCACGGATGGTGTTCGAGCTCGGCATCGTCGCGCTGGTCTGCGAGCGGGCCACCGACGACGACATCGCCGCGCTCCGGGAGATCTGCGACCGGAGCAGCGCCGCTCTGGAGAACGACGACTACCCGCTCGAGCTCTCTGCCGAGTGGCACACCCGGTTCGCCGTGGCGACGCACAATCGGGCGGTCGCCATGCTGGTGGAGTCGCTGCACGACCCCCTGGTGCACTCCCTGGAGCAGGCCCGGGAGGTGGCCCCGCTGCACGGCCGCCAGGGCGTCGAGGAGCATCGCGCCCTCGTCGAGGCCATCGCCGCCCGGGACGTCGGAGCCGCCACCGATCTGATGCGCACCCACCTCCTGCGCACGGCCGAGCGCGTGAGCGGCATGGAGTCGGCCGCGCGGAGCTGAGCCGCCCGGGGTTCGGTCCCCCGGCTCACTCCCCCATCTCGGCGCCGAACACCAGCGACTTGATCGTGACCGGGACCGTCTTCGACGGGTAGCGCAACCGGCCGAGGTCGACGTAGTCGAAGTCCCGCAGCGCGAGACCGTCCACGACGAGCACGTCGACGGTCACCCCGAGCTCGCTCTGGAGCAGCCGGCCGACGGTCATGGCCACGTCCCCGTCGAGCACGACGTACACCGCCCTGCCGGCGGCGATGCGTTCGGCGAGCCCGTCGCGCACGCCGCGGGCGAAGGCGACCACCCGGCCGTAGCTCGGCAGGCCCGACCAGGACATCGCGAGCACGACGTCCTGGTCTCCCGTGTCGAGGGCGACGAGGTGCCGGCGGATCGCCACGGCCACCGCGTCGGCGTCCACGGTCTCCCCGAGCTCGTGCACCGGGTGCACCACCTGCAGGTTGCGCCTCGGGAGCATGGCATCGGGGTCGGAGATCCAGCCGGTGTTGCCGCTGAGCTGGACGCTGTACTCCGACGCGCCGAGCGCAGTGGCACGGATGCACTCACCGGCGGGCAGCAGCGGGTACGGCAGCGCGCCCGCGTCGACACGGCGTCGCACCGCCTCCCCCAGCGGTCGGCCGAGGTCGCCGAACGAGGCGGCCTCGCGCCCGTAGACGTACTCGGCCACGCCCCCGGAGAACACGACCCCGTCGATCGGGCCGACGTCGGGGAGAGGATCGGTGAGGTACAGCGCCGCCACGTCCGGCGGGGGTTCGCCCCCGAGAGCGGCGATCAGCGCGTCCGCCATGCCCTCGGCCACCCGGTCGACCTCGTCGGGGGCGACCACGTCGCCCAGGGCCCAGGAGTGACCGGCGCGGGCGGCATGGTTCCGGCCGGCCGGTTCCAGCCGGACGATGGCCCCCGCCTCGTCGACGACCTGCAACCGTCCGCCGATGTGGACCGCCGCGGTGGCGACCACCCGGCCGCGGTCGAGCACGGACAGCTTGGTCGTGCCGCCCCCGATGTCGACGTTGAGGATCCTGCGGCCGGTCTCGTAGGACGTCCGGGCCGCGCCGGAGCCGTAGCCGGCCAGCATCGCCTCCATGTGGTGCCCCGCCGTGGCCGTCACCAGTTCTCCGCCGCGTTCGGCGAGGATCCCGGCGATCGCCTCGGCGTTGCGGCGGCGCAGCGCCTCCCCGGTGAGGATCACGACCCCGGTGTCGACGTCCTCCGGGCCGATCCTGGCCTCGCCGTAGGCGCGGTCGATGATGGTGCCCAGCGCCGCGGCGTCGATGTGGTCGGCGCTGGCGTACGGGGTCAGCGCCACGGGCGAGCGGTACACGGCCTCGCGGCGGACCACGATGTAGCGGCTGGTCAGGTCCTCGCCCATGCGGCGCAGGTGCAGCCGGGAGAAGACCACCTGCGTGCCCGACGAGCCGATGTCCATCCCCACGCTGTGCAGCGTCACGTTGTCCTGCTGCCAGATCGGGTTGTCCTCGAGCGGCAGCTCGTCGTCGTCGTGGTCGTGGTCGTGGTCGGGCGTGTGCGGCGAGTACACCGTCTGCGGCTCGGCGTGCTCACGGCCGTAGACCGGCTCGGCGGAGTGGGTGTGCGTCACGGAGCGCTCCGGAGGGGGACGACGACGTGCGGCCCGCCTACGGAGGGCGGACCGCACGTCGAGGTGGGCGGGGAGGCGGTCAGGCCGTCGGCAGCGGCGGCAGGTTCTCCTTCTCCTGCTCGTACGCGGCCTCCATCTGCGGCTCGAGGCCGTGCTTGGCCAGGGCCTCCGTGAAGGTCTCCCGCACGTACGACGACTCGTCGGCGTAGTCGATCTGGTCGCCGCCGATGCGCTGGCTGATCCAGGCCTTCGGCACACCCTGCGCGTTCCGGATGGACACGACCTCGTGCTTGAAGGCGAGGTAGCGGGCCGGCTCCGTGCCGGTGTTGAAGTGCTGGTGGTACCACATGTTCGGCGGGACGATCATGCTGCCGGCCTGCCACTCGTAGCGCCGCGGCTCCTCGCCCTCGGGCCACATCAGGCTGTAGCCCTCGCCCGAGAGGATGATCACGTGGGCGCCCGGACCGTGCCGGTGGCCCTTCTTGTACGTGGCGGTCGGGAACTGCGAGATGTGGCTGTTCATCGAGCCCCGGGCCATGTTGAAGCGGATGTGCCCGCCGCCGGCGCCGCGCTCCTTGGCCTCGATCAGGGGCAGGTTGACCGAGTCGGCCACGAAGTTGGTGTCCAGCAGCAGGCCCTTCTGCTCGCCCGTGGGCGCGAAGTAGTCCGGCTCGCCGTTGAAGCGCTTCGGGAAGTCGTGCGCGGTGCCGAAGACGAACTCGATGTCGTCGTAGAGGTTGATGATGCCCGGGGCGTTCGTCGAGGCGACGAACCGCGCCACCTCGGTGCCGGAGGCGTTGAAGTGCTGGTGGTTGGCGTTCAGCGGGATGGCGAACAGCGCACCCGGGCCCCACTCGAAGGTCACCTCGGCGCCGGCGTCGTTCCACACCTTGGTGGAGCCGTGCCCGGTGAGGACGAGGATCATCTCCTCGAACAGCTGCCGCTGCGGCGCGAGCTGACCGCCGGCCGGGATCTCGGCGACGTAGCAGTCGTTCGAGGTGCGGCTGGCCTCGTGGTTGATGAAGACGCCCCGGCCGCCGCGGCGGGCCCAGTCCTTGAGCTCGACGGTCTTGAGGTCCGGCACGTAGTGCGCCGCGATGATGTCCAGGCCCTCGTCGGCCACCCAGCGGGTGTACGGCGAGTCCTTCTCGGTGGCGAACTTCGCCGCGAGGCTCTCGTTGACGATGGCGTCCTTGGCCATGGGGCCTCCCTGGTCGACGGTGGGGCTCTCCGAACGGCACGGCGCACGAACCACCGGCCGGGATCGGTAGGACCATAAGACCAGCTGTGAGGTGTGTCAAAGGCCACTCGCAGCCCTGGCGGTTGGCCTACCTCATGGTCTAATCATTCGCCCATGGCATCGCCACGACGGAGGACGGCATGACCGAGCGACCCCAGGTGATCATCGTCGGCGGCGGCCCGGTCGGGGTGGGATTGGCGCTGGACCTCGGCCTGCGCGGCGTCCGCTGCCTCGTCGTCGAGCGGCGGGCCGCGCTGTCCGCCGTCCCGAAGGGCCAGGGGCTCTCGCAGCGGACGATGGAGCACGCCGCGCGCTGGGGCGTCGCCGACCAGCTGCGCGCCGCCCGGGCCATGCCGGAGGGGCACCCCATCGGCCAGGTCACCGTCTACGACAACCTGCTCGGGGAGTTCTGGAGCGCTCCCCCGGCGCGCGAACTGGTCCAGGACTACTACGCGCAGGCCAACGAACGCCTCCCCCAGTACCGCACCGAGGAGGTCCTGCGCCGACGGGTGGCGGAGGTGCCGGGCGTCGAGCTGCGCCTGGGCTGGCGGGCGACCGAGGTCGACCAGGACGACACGGGCGTCCGCGTCACCGTCACGCACGACGGGGGGACCGAGGTGCTGGAGGCCGACTTCGTGGTCGGCTGCGACGGCGGCCACTCCGTGGTCCGCGAGCGGGCCGACATCGAGCGCAGCGGCACCGACTGGGACGAGCTGGTGGCGCTGGTGGTCTTCCGCTCACCGGAGCTGCACGAGGCGCTCGGCCGGTTCCCCGCCCGCTCCACCTACCGCGTGATGCACCCCGATCTCCAGGGGTACTGGATGTTCTTCGGCCGGGTCGATGTCGGTGCCGAGTTCTTCTTCCACGCCCCCGTGCCGCCGGGCACCACCGCCGACGGCCCGGAGATCGTCGAGCTGCTGCACCGCGCCGCCGGCTTCCCGTTCGCCCTCGAGATCGACCACGTCGGCTTCTGGGACCTGCGCGTCCAGGTGGCACACCGCTACCGCGCCGGCCGCGCCTTCATCGCCGGGGACGCGGCGCACACGCACCCGCCGTACGGGGGGTTCGGGCTCAACAACGGCCTGGAGGACGCCGCCAACCTGGGCTGGAAGCTCGCCGCCGCGCTGGACGGCTGGGGCGGCGACGCGCTGCTGGAGTCCTACAGCCTGGAGCGGCAGCCGGTCTTCCGCGACGTGGGCGAGGACATCATCGGCGGGTGGATCCGGGACGACCGCGCCATGCTGGAGAAGTACCGCCCCGAGGACGACCCGGAGGAGTTCGCCCGCGCCTTCGAGGAGGCGGCCCGCGGTTTCGGTCGCCGGCTGCGGAGCTTCGAGCCGAACTACGAGGGCTCGCCCGTGGTGTTCGGGCCGCCCGGCGGGGTGAGCAGCGCCCACGGCGAGCACACGTTCCAGGCCCGGCCGGGACACCACCTGCCCCCACGGCGACTCGGCTCCGGGCGAGGGGTGTTCGAGGAGCTCGGCGCCGGGTTCACGCTCCTGGCCCTGGATGCGGACGACGCAGGCGTGGCCGGCTTCGAGGAGGCCGCCCGGTCCCTCGGGGTCCCGCTGACCGTCCTCCGCGATGCGGCCGCCGGGGAGCTCGCCGACTACGGGACGCGGCTGATCCTGGTCCGCCCCGACCAGTTCGTGGCCTGGACCGGTGACACCTTCCCGGCCGATCCGGTACGGGTGCTGGCGACCGCCACCGGGACCGAATGAGCTGCCGCACATTTCCGAGCCATTCCGGCTCGTGGATGTGACCCAGGCAATGGTGCCGGTTGAACGCGTGACCACCCTCACGCGCGCATGACGTAGTGCCGCATTCTGTTGGTCCTACCATTGAGCTGAGAAATTGGTAGGGCACAGAAGGAGCACACGTTGACGAGCACCACCGGGGCCCAGCCCTCCGTAGCCGGCCTCTTCGGGGCGCCGGACTGGTCCTTCCTGGCGCGGCTGCGTGCGATGAGCGCGTCCACCGCCGCCGTCGTGTCGCGTTCGCTCGCCTCGGCGCGGGCCTACGACGGCGCGCAGGGCACGGCGGCGCGGCGCGCGGTCCTGCGCGAGTTCGCCGGCACCCGCTGACTCACTCGCCCCGGGGCGCCGGACCGGTCAGCCCCGGCCGGCGCCCAGGACCTGCAGCGCACGGGCGGTGTGCAGCACCGACGCGTACTTGAGGCTCAGGTCGAACAGGCTCATCTTGTGCGACAGCGGGCTGCGGTCGAAGGTCGCCTCCTCGACCACCACGACCCGGTAGCCGGCTGAGTAGGCGTCCACCGCGGTGGCCCGAACGCATCCGCTCGTGGTCTCCCCCGCCACCACCAGCGTGTCCACGTCCAGGTCGCGCAGCCAGGTGGACAGCGGGGTGCCGAAGAAGGCGCTCGCCCGGCTCTTCCGCACGACGATCTCGCCGTCGCGGGGGCGCAGCGGCTCCACGAACTCGAGACCCGACGCGTCGTCGGCGCCCGGCACCGGGGCCCGCTGCGTGACCCCGCCGCCCGGAACACCTCCACGGGCGTCACCCGTCGTGTGCAGCACGGGCACCCCCGCCGCCCGGCCCGCCGCCAGCAACGCCTCCAGGTGGGGCAGGGCCGACCACCCGGCCAGCCCGCAGGACGAGGGGAACTCCTCGATCGCGTCGGCGAGCGGCTGCGGCCGGTCCCCGAACACCTTGCGGTAGCAGTCGACGAGCAGCAGCGCCGGACGTCGACCGGGCGGCCGGGGCCGGTAGCGGGTGGCGACCAGCCGCTCGTCGTCCCCGATGACGTCGTCCCAGCAGTGCCGCTCGGGCTGCGGGTCCATGGGCCACTCCTCCGACGGAGACCGCCCCGGCCACCGGGCGGGGCGCCGACCGCGGCCGGCGGTGCCCGGGGGCACCGCCGGCCGCGGCGCTCGGGTCAGTACAGGGTGGCCAGCAGCTCGCTGTAGGCCGGCGGGGCGTCCATGAGGTCCTGCACCAGGCCCTCCAGCTCGTCGCCCGGCAGGAACGCCAGCTCGCGCTCCTGCTCCTCGGACTCCTGCACGAGCTCCGGGTTCTCCATCGCGGCGGCCATGGCGGTGCGCAGGCACGACGTCGCGGCCTCGTCCATCCCGGGCGGGCCGATGAAGGGCCGGCCGAGCTCGATGAGCGCCAGATGGGCGTCGAGCAGCTCGGCCTGCTCCTCCGTCGTGTCGAGCTCGGCGACCGTCGGCACGTCGTCGGAAAGCCAGTCGGGGGACTCCTCGCCCACGACCAGCACCGGCGTCTGCGTGCCGTCCTCGACCGCACCGCGGCGGCTGGTCAGGTTGCCCGACATGCCGTCGATCGAGCCCTGGACGACGGCCAGCTCCGTCTCGCCCGAGCCCGGGAAACCGGTGACGACCTCGCCCGGGATGTCGAACACGGCGCTGATCAGCGAGGAGGTCACGTAGTCCTCGGCCCCCGGCCCGGTCGAGCCCCAGCGGAACTCGTCGGCGGCCAGGATGTCGTCGAACGTCTGGTACTCCCCGGCCGCGCTGGTGACCAGGAGCGACGGGTCGCTGGCCACGCGGCCGATGTAGGTGAAGTCGTCGAGGGCGAAGTCGGCGCCTTCCGCGCCCGCGATGGACGAGCCGCCGGCACCGACGCCGTTCATGATCGCGAGCTTCGTGCCGTCGGCGTCCTCGGCGCGCAGGCTGTTGAGCGCCAGCAGGCCACCGGCGCCGGGCTGGTTCTGCACCGCGATCGTGGCGCCGATCTCCTCCTCGAGGTAGGGCGCGACGAGCCGGGTGTAGGAGTCGTAGCCGCCACCGGGCTCGTAGGGGACGACGATGGTGATGGTCTCCCCCTCGAGCGAGGCGCAGTCGCCCCCGCCCGAGGCGGCGGGCTCGGAGTCGCTCGAGCAGCCGCTGAGCACACCGGCGCCGACGCCCAGGGCGATCAGCGACCGGAGGCTCCGCCGGTACGGCATGGCAGTGTTCATGGGTTTCCCTCTCGGAGACGGCGACGGGTACAGGGGTGGTTCAGTCCAGGAAGAGACCGGGCGGCACCGGGATGCCGAGCGCGAGCTCGAAGGCCGCGTACAGGACCACGCCGACCACGACGGCGTAGATCGCGCAGAAGACCCACGTCCGCCGGCCGGCGAAGCGCAGGTAGAGGAAGGAGAACAGCGGCGCGGTCACGAACAGGCCGGCGACGTAGAGCAGCACGAAGAACGCTGTCACCCAGGCGACGGCCTCGGTCCAGCGCCGGGCCCCCGCGGTCTGGAAGACGTACTCGACGTCGTCCTCGTTGACGTCGTCCTCCGAGGTGGTGCCGGCCGCCTGCGGCACGGCCTCCGCCGGCGCGGCCCCCGGCACCGGACCGATGGGTCCGGCCGGGCTGGTGGCCGGCGTCGGGTCGGCCGCGGCCCGGCGGCCGCGCGCCAGCCGCAGGAGCGACTGGACGACCTGCAGGAGCGCCACCGTGAAACCCAGGCCCGTCACGATGCGCGGGAAGAGCGCGGCCTTGAACGACCAGTCCGCGGCTTCGAGGAAGGCCCAGCCGAACACCGCCACCATGAACAGCCCGAGGACGACGTCGGCCACGGCTCCCGTCGACGGTCGCCGCGACTCGTGCTGCTCGGGGACTGCCATGCCGATCTCCTCGGTCGGGACGGGGGAGGCCGTTCGCCTCGGCTCTGCGGTGCTCATGCCGACACGTCGCTCTTCTGCTCGGCGGTCCGGACCCGGCTCCGCGCCCGCGCCCGCCGCACGATCGGCCCGACGATCGCCAGCACCATGACGGCGGCGATGGCCAGGACGATCGGCCGGGTGAGCCAGTCCCACTCGAAGAGCGAGTAGGAGAGGAAGAGGTACCGCTCCGCGAGGGCGCCGAGGACGACGGCGAGCAGGAAGGGCACCCGCGGCCAGTCGTACCGGATGCAGATCACGCCGACGATCGCGGCGACGATCATCACCAGCACGTCGGCGAAGCTGTTGCTGGCGGTGTAGGCGCCCAGCGCGAGCAGGAGCAGCAGGAACGGCACGAGCAGCGGGCCGGAGATGAAGGTCAGCTTCGTGAGCGGCTTGAGGACGAAGAACGCCGCGGCGACCGCGATGAAGTTCGCCAGGACGGTCACCCAGATCATCGAGAAGGTGACGTCGAGGGACGTCGTCAGCATCTCCTCGCCGGGGTTCAGGCCGACGATCAGGAAGGCCGACAGCAGCACGGCGCTGCCGGCGCCACCGGGGATGCCGAAGCCGATCGTCGGGATCAGCGAGCCGCTGTCCTTGGCGTTGTTGACCGCGCCCGAGGCGATGACGCCCTCGACGGCACCCTTGCCGAACATCTCCGGCGTCTTCGAGCTCTGCTGCGCCGCGCCGTAGGCCATGAACTGGGCCACCGAGCCGCCCAGGCCCGGGACGATGCCCACGCCGGTGCCGATGGCGCTGGACCGGATGACGAGGGGCCAGTGGTGCAGGACGTCACGGATGCCCTGCCCCACGCCGCTGAGGGAGGCCTCCGGCGTCGCACCCGGCTCGGCGCGGGCGATGCTCCGCTTGCTGAGCATCAGCTGGAGCACCTCGGCGCCGCCGAAGAGGCCCACGACCAGGGGGACGATGCCGATGCCGTCCCACAGGTAGAGCTGCTCGAAGGTGTAGCGCTGGGTGCCCTCCTGCGGGTCCAGCCCGACCAGTGCGACCAGCAGGCCGAAGGCCGCCATGATGAAGCCCTTGAGCAGGTGCTTGCCCGACAGCGCGACGACGAACGTCAGGCCCAGCATCGTCAGGGCGAAGAACTCCGGGGGCGCGAAGGCCAGCACGACCGGGCGGATCACCGGGATGGCCAGGGCCAGGACCAGCGCCCCGAAGACGGCTCCCAGGGCCGAGCTGAACAGGACGGCCCCGAGCGCGCGCCCGCCCTCGCCCCGCTTGGTCATCGGGTGACCGTCGAGCACGGTGGCGGCCGAGGTCGCCTCACCGGGCACCCCGAAGAGGACGGAGGTGATGTCGCCGGTCGTCGAGGTGACCACCCACATGCCCAGCAGGAAGGCGAAGGCCTCGACCGGCTGCATGTCGAAGGTGAACGGCAGCATCAGGGCCAGCGTGACGGCGCCGCCGAGGCCGGGGAGGATGCCGACCACGAAACCGATGGCGACACCGAGCAGCATGAGCGCCAGCGGAAGCGGCTGGAAGACCTGGGTCAGGCCACTGATCGCCTCGGACAGCATGTTGCCTCTCTCCACTCCGGGCCCCGGGCGCCTGCGGGTCCGGCGCACGCCGCAGGGACTGCGCACGTGGTCGGACCATTAGGCCAATGACGTGGAACCGTAGTACACGTGGCCTGCGTCACCAAGCCCTGGTGACCGGTCCGTGATGGAGGGGAGCCTGGAGCTGGCCGGGGCGACAGGGACACCCGCCCCCGGCCCTCCCGTCCGAGGGGTCAGCCGGCGAGTGCCGGCTCGGTGGCGTGCTCGGCCGGCACGTGCAGCAGCCGCTGGAAGACGGCGACGACGACCGCGGCGATCCCGGCGGCGACGGTGGCCACCGAGAATGCGGTGTTGGCGCCGTAGACGTCGACGAGCTTGCCGGCCACGGAGGCGCCCAGGGCCACACCCAGACCCAGGGCCGTCCCGATCCAGGTGAACGCCTCGGTGACCGCCGCACGAGGCACGAGCAGCTCGGCGAGGGTGAAGGAGCTGATCAGCGACGGCGAGACGGCGATCCCGGCGACGACCACGAACGGCACCATCAGCCAGACGTCCCGGACCAGCATCAGCGGCACGGTGAGCACGGTGAGCACCACCAGCGCGACCGCCAGCCGCCGCCGCAGCGGCACGCGCCAGTGGACGACGCCCCAGCCGATGCCGCTGGCCATCGACCCCACCGCCAGCCCGGCGATGAGCACGCCGGACAGCGACATAGCGTCCTGCTCGTCGGCGAAGGCGACCAGCGCGATCTCCAGCGTGCCGAGGATGGCGCCCACCGCGGCGCCGACGACGAACAGCACCCGCAGGCCCCGCGTGCGGATCGCCGACGGGCCCTGCCGGCTGGCGTGCCCGTGCGGCTCCGGTTCGGTCCGCCGCTGGGCGGCGAACAGCAGGCTGCCCACGGTGGCGAGGGTGAAGGCGGTGACGACACCGGAGGTCGCGTGCCCCGTGGTGGACAGGAAGGTGACCAGCACCGGGCCGACGATGAAGACGAACTCGTCGACGACGGACTCCATCGACAGCGCCGTGTGCAGCCGGTGGCTGCCGCGCAGGAGGTGGGTCCAGCGGACGCGGATCATCGAGGAGACGGGCGGGATGCAGGCTCCGGCGACACCGGCGGAGACGAAGACGATCCACAGTGGCCACGCCTCGCGCACCGAGAACAGGAAGACCAGCCCGGCCAGGACGAAGACCAGCAGCACCGGCAGCAGGACGCGACGCTGACCGTAGGTGTCGGCCCACCGGCCGAGCATCGGTCCGGCGATCGCCGTGGTCACCGCGCCGACGGCCGCCACGGCCCCGCCGAGACCGTAGGAACCGGTCTCCGACGCGATGAGCAGCACCGACCCCAGCCCGACCATGGACAGCGGGAGCCGGCCGATGAAGGCGGCGAGCACCATCGGCAGGGCGTGCGGCGTTCGCAGCACCTGCAGGTAGGGATTGGGCACGAGTGGGGTTGCCTCCGCAGAACGGGAAGGGGCGCAGCCACGCTAACCGACGCGGGGCCCACCCGCCGTGATGACCACTCGCTGCCCGCGATGATGATCAGCTCTCCTGATCATCATCGCGTCCTCCCTCACGACCGGTGCTGAGGGAGGACCCAGAACGATCAGGTCTCCTGATCATCGGGGAGCGCGCGAGGGACGGGTGTCGAGGGCCCGGACCACGGCTGCGGTCGGGACCCTCGGCGCGCCGGTTCAGGCGAGGCGGCTCTTGAGGATCTCCAGCTCGTCCCACATCGTGCTGGGCAGCTTGTCGCCGAACTTCTCGAACCATTCGGTGATCTGCGGGATCTCCGCCTGCCACTCCTCGGGCTCGACGGCGAGCGCGGCCTCGACCTGCTCGGGCGTCATGTCCAGGCCGGAGACGTCGAGGGAGTCGACCGTGGGCACGTGGCCGACCGGCGTCTCGACGGCGGCAGCGGTGCCCTCGAGGCGCTCGATGACCCACTTGAGCACGCGGCTGTTCTCGCCGAAGCCCGGCCACAGGAAGCCGCCCTCGTCGTCCCGGCGGAACCAGTTGACGTAGAAGATCTTCGGCAGCTTGGTGGCGTCGGCCTGCTTGCCGGTGTTCACCCAGTGGCCGAAGTAGTCGGCGGCGTTGTAGCCGATGAACGGCAGCATGGCGAAGGGGTCACGGCGGATGACACCGACCGCGCCGGTGGCGGCGGCGGTGGTCTCCGAGGAGAGCGTCGCGCCCATGAACACGCCGTGGTTCCAGTCCCGGACCTCGCTCACCAGCGGGATCGTGGTCTTGCGGCGGCCGCCGAAGAGGATGGCCGAGATCGGCACGCCCTTGGGGTCGTCGTACTCCGGCGCGAGGATCGGGCACTGGGTGATCGGCGTGCAGAAGCGGCTGTTCGGGTGGCTGGAGAGCTCGTCGCTGTCCGGCGTCCAGTCCCGGCCCTTCCAGTCGGTCAGGTGCGCCGGGGGCTCCTCGGTCATGCCCTCCCACCAGACGTCGCCGTCGTCGGTGAGGGCGACGTTGGTGAACACCGAGTTGCCCTTGTCGATGGTGCGCATGGCGTTGGGGTTGGTGTCCCAGCCCGTGCCCGGGGCGACGCCGAACAGGCCGTACTCCGGGTTGGTGGCGTAGAGCCGGCCGTCCTCGCCGAAGCGCATCCAGGCGATGTCGTCACCGATGGTCTCCACCTTCCACCCGGGGATGGTCGGCTCGAGCATGGCCAGGTTGGTCTTGCCGCACGCCGAGGGGAAGGCGCCGGCGACGTAGTAGGTCTTCTGCTGCGGGCTGGTGAGCTTGAGGATCAGCATGTGCTCGGCCAGCCAGCCCTCGTCGCGGGCCATGGCGGAGGCGATCCGCAGCGCGTAGGCCTTCTTGCCCAGCAGCGCGTTGCCGCCGTAGCCGGAGCCGTAGGACCAGATCGTGCGCTCCTCGGGGAACTGCACGATGTACTTGGTCTGGCTGCACGGCCACGGGACGTCGGCCTGGCCGGCCTCGAGCGGGGCGCCGAGGGAGTGCATGGCCGGGACGAACGGTCGGTCGGTACCCAGGGCCTCGAGCACGCGGCTGCCGATGCGCGCCATCACGCGCATGGAGACGACGACGTACTCGGAGTCGGTGATCTCGACGCCGAACATCGGGTGCTCGGCCTCGATCGGGCCCATGCAGAACGGGATGACGTACATGGTGCGGCCACGCATGGAGCCGCGGTACAGCTCCGTCATGACCGACTTCATCTCGGTCGGTTCCATCCAGTTGTTGGTGGGACCCGCGTCGGCCTCGTCGACCGAGCAGATGAAGGTGCGGTCCTCGACGCGCGCGACGTCGCTGGGGTCGGAGGCGCACCAGAAGGAGTTGGGCTTCTTCTCCAGGGGGCGGAAGGTGCCGGCCTCGACGAGCTTCTGGGTGAGCCGCTCGTTCTCCTGCTCGCTGCCGTCGACCCAGACCACCTCGTCCGGCGTCGTCAGCTCGGCCATCTCGCGCACCCAGGCCAGCAGGCGGGCGTGCGTGGTGGGGGCGTTCTCCAGACCAGGGGTGGCCACGGTGGTCACGGCGTCTCCGTCCTCATGGGGTGCCGGAGCGGGGTCACGCCCGGCGGTGCTGCCCTGCGAGCCGCGGTCGCGCGCGACCGACCGGCGGATCGGGTCAGGTTACGAGCGCGAACCCCAGCTGTCACTGCGATGAGTGTTACGTATAGGACGTCTTGTTTTCTCGGCCCGGAAGAGGCTGACCAGGGGCGTTGTTGGCCACATCTCGTGGACACCCCGACCCTGCTCGCACCCCTACCCCTCCGCGGCGTGACCCTCCGCAACCGCCTCGTGGTCGCCCCGATGTGCCAGTACTCGGTGACCGACGGCTTCGTCGGCGACTACCACCTGGTGCACCTGGGCCGGTTCGCCCTGGGCGGCTTCGGCCTGGTGATCGTCGAGGCCACCGGCGTCACGCCGGAGGGCCGGATCAGCCACGGCGACGTCGGCCTCTGGTCCGACGACCACGTGCCCGGGCTGGCCCGGGTGGTGGAGTTCCTGCACGCCCAGGGCGCCGCGGCCGGCATCCAGCTGGGCCACGCAGGCGCCAAGGCCAGCAGCCGCCGCCCGTGAGACGGCACCGGCCCGGTCACCGCGGAGAACGCGCGGCCCGGCGAGACCCCGTGGCCCACGGTCTCGGCATCGGCCGTCCCGGCGGGCCCGGAGTGGCCGGTGCCGCACGCGCTCACCGTCGAGGAGCTGGCCGAGGTGCGCGACGCCTTCGTCGCCGCCGCCCGCCGTTCGCAGGCCGCCGGGTTCGACGTCGTCGAGGTGCACGCCGCGCACGGCTACCTGCTGCACCAGTTCCTGTCGCCGCTGACCAACCGGCGGGAGGACGTCTACGGCGGCTCCCGCGAGGCGCGGATGCGCTTCCCGCTCGAGGTCGTCGAGGCCGTGCGCGCGGTGTGGCCGCGGGAGTTGCCGCTGCTCGTCCGGGTCTCCGCCGTCGACGGGACCGAGGACGGGCTCACGATCGAGGACACCGTCGCCTTCGCCCGGGAGCTGACCACGCTCGGCGTGGACGTCGTCGACGTCTCCGGCGGCGGTATCGGGGGCGGCTGGGAACACCCGATCGGGTACGGCTACCAGGTCCCCTACGCCGCGGCGGTCCGCGGGCAGGCGGGCATCGCCACCATGGCCGTCGGGCTGGTCGTCGACGCCCGGCAGGCCGAGGCCGTCGTCGCCGGCGGCGCCGCGGACCTGGTCGCCGTCGCCCGGGAGGCCCAGGACGACCCGAACTTCGCCGTCCACGCCGCCCGGGAGCTGACCGCGGGCTACGACACCTACCCGCTGCAGTCCGGCGCGCGGCTGGAGTCCCGCGACCGGCTGCTCGGCCGGCTGGGCCCGTGGACCGGGCCGGACCCGGTCCAGGTGGTGACGTCGTCCTGACGGCTCAGGCCCGGTAGCCGGGGCCGACCTCGGCCCAGAACGCGTCCCAGTCGACGGGTGCGGTCCCGCCGGTGAGGACGGCGTCGAGCTTGTCCAGGTACCAGTGCCAGCCGCCGGCGAAGTCGGCGACGTCGGTGCCCGCGGCGAAGAACTGCACGAACCGCAGCACCGTCCGGCCGTCCTCCTCGGACAGGTCGAGGTCGATCCGCCAGACGCCGGAGCCCTCCTACTCCTGCACCCAGGCGACGACCAGCCGGTTCGGCGGCTCGCAGACCTCGATGGTCATGGGCTCGCCGACCGGCTGGTCCTCGTGCGTCATGGTGAACGTGCCGGTGCCCCCGGGCCGCCGGTCGCCGTCGAACGTGCCGATCCAGCGGGCCAGCCGGTCGGGCTCGGTGAGCGCGGACCACACGTCCTCGACCGGGTCGGGCCAGGAGCGTTCGAATTCCAGCCGCTGCCGGCCGTCCGGCGTGGTGGTGACCGTTCCTCGGCGGCTGCGTGCGGTGTCGGTCATGTCGGCTCTCTCCTCGTCCGTGCCCGCCGTCCGCGGGCGATCTCGGTCTCCAGGGCGTCCAGGCGCTGGGCCCACAGGTCGCGGTAGGGCTCCAGCCACTCGTCGAGCCGCCGCAGCGGCTCCGGGTCGAGCGCGTAGTGCCGTTCCCGGCCGTCCGCCCGCACGCTGACCAGGCCGCTCTCCCGGAGCACCCGGAGGTGCCGGCTGATGGCCGGGCGGCTGACCGGGAAGCGGGCCGCCAGCTCCCCCGCCGTCCGCTCGCCGCCGGCCAGCAGGCCGATCAGCTCGCGCCGCGTCGGGTCGGCGAGCGCCTGGAGTGCCTCCACGGCTAATGCGTAACACATGAGTTACGCATCACGCGAGGGGTTCGTGCGCGGGACGTCGGGATAGGACCGAGCACATGACCGTCACCGATCCCGACACCCCGGACCCCCTCAACGACCCCCGCACCACGCAGGCCGACCCGGGCGCCTACGCCGAGGGCGCCGACCTGGCCTCGACCGTCGACGACCCGGCGGCCACCGGCGAGGAGGAGCTGGCCACCAGCCGGACGCTCTCCGACGAGGCCGGCGGCGGTGACGTCACCGGCGGCGCGTTCTCCGACGGCCCGTCCACCTGAGGGTGTGACGGACCGGTCCTCCCGGGTATGTGGCGGCGGTCACGCCCGCTCGACCCGAGGAGGACCGATGGCCACCGGCGAGACCGGCTTCGAGGACGTCTACTACGACCTCATCTCCGTCCAGTACCACTCGCTCAAGGCAGGTCACGACTACGGCCAGTACGTCCGGGACGCCGAGAACGCCGGCCTGGACGACGTGGCGAAGTTCTTCCGCAAGGTGATGGAGCAGGACTCCAAGCGCGCCGCGAAGTGCCACGAGTTCCTCGGCCGCCTGCAGGGCACCGGCAAGGGCGGCCCTGCGGCCAAGTGACCTCCGGGCCACGATGGTCGGCATGATCAGGACTGCGCTGACCCGCCGCTTCGACCTGGGGACGCCGGTCGTCGGTGCACCGATGGCCGGCGTCTCGGGCGGGGCGCTGGCCGCCGCCGTCTCAGGCGCCGGTGGCCTCGGGATGATCGGCGTCGCCGGCAACCACAGCGCGGAGTTCGTCGCCGAGCAGTGCGCGATCCCCGAGGGTCTGCCGTTCGGCGTGGGGCTCATGGCCTGGGTGCTCGACGACCGCCCGGACCTGCTCGAGGCGACGATCGCCGCGCGGCCGGCGCTGGTGTCGGTGTCCTTCGGCGACCCCGGCCCCTACGTCGGGCCGCTGCGCGACGCGGGTATCGCCGTGGCCACGCAGGTCAATACGGCGGACGACGTGCACCGCGCCGTGGCCGCGGGCGTCGACGTGATCGTCGCCCAGGGCAGCGAGGCCGGCGGGCACACCGGGCACCGCGCGACCCTGCCGCTTCTGCAGGAGGTCCTGACGCTCACCGACCTGCCGGTGGTCGCCGCGGGCGGGATCGCGACCGGGCGTGGGATGGCCGCCGCGCTGGCCGCGGGGGCCGCCGGCGTCTGGATCGGGACGCCGCTGCTGGCGTGCCCGGAGGGGCTCAACTCCCCCGCCGCGCGGGCCCGGGTGCAGGCGGCACACGGCGAGGAGACGGTGCTGACCCGGGCGTTCGACGTCGCCCAGCGGCTGGCCTGGCCGTCGCGCTGGCCCGGCCGGGCGCTGGTCAACGAGTTCAGCCGGGAGTGGCACGGCCGCGAGGACGAGCTGGCGCACGACGACGCCGCGTCCCGCCGGGTGGTCGAGGCGCGGAAGAGCGACGACCTGGAGCAGGCGCCGCTCTACGCCGGGGAGTCCGTCGGGCTGGTGACGACCGAGCGGTCGGCCACCGACGTCGTCGGCGACCTCACCGCGGCCGCCGAGCAGGCGCTGCGCCGGGTGGCCGAGCTCCTCGACTAGACGGAGCAGGTGCCGTCGGCGCAGCCCTCGGCGGCCGGAACGGTGATCAGCGGGTTGGCGTCGGCCCAGGCGCGCTCCAGCATCTGCAGCAGCAGTTCCGCCGGCTGCGCGCCCGCGGCGCCGTACTTGCGGTCCACCACGAAGAACGGGACGCCGGTGGCGCCCAGCGACTGGGCGGTGGCGCTGTCCTGACGGACGGCGGCGAGGTAGCGCCGGTCGCCGAGCGCCTCGCGCACCTCGGACTCGTCCAGTCCCAGCTGGACGGCGAACGGGACGAGGGAGTCGACGTCGAAGACCGACCGGCCCTGCTCGAAGTAGGCGTGCAGCAGGAGCTCCTTGAGCTCGTTGCGCTTGCCGTGCTCGGCGGCCAGGTGCAGCAGCTCGTGGGCCAGCAGGGTGTTGCCGCTGACGGCGTCGGTCAGGTGGTACTCCAGGCCCTCGCCGGCGGCGACCTGCTCGACCTGCGCCATGTTCTGCCGCATCTGCTCGACGCTGGTGCCGTACTTGGCGGCCAGAGCCGGCAGCGTCGGGTGCACCTCACCCTCGGGGGCGGAGGGGTCGAGCTGGAAGGAGCGCCAGACGACCTCGACCTGGTCGCGGTGCGGGAACTGCTCCAGAGCCGTCTCCAGCCGGCGCTTCCCGATGAAGCACCACGGGCACACGACGTCCGACCACACCTCGATCTGCATGATCGGCACCAACTTGCGTGAGCGCTCAAGCATTCCTGCGCCTCGGGCTCACGAGGCGGCGGCGACCTCGGGGACGTAGTCGCGGCCGATGCGGATGACCTCGTCCAGCCGCTCCCGGGCCTTGGAAAGCTCGGCGATCTGCCGGTCGATCCGGCCCCGCTGCTCCAGCAACAGGGCCATCATCGCCGGCGTGGCGACGCCGGTGTGCACGCACGGCAGCAGCGCGAGGACGTCCTTGCTGGTCAGCCCGGCCGCGTAGAGCTGCTGGATGAACCGCACCCGGTCCACGGCGTTCTCCGGATATCTGCGCTGGCCACTTGCGGTGCGCTCGGCGTCGAGCAACCCCTGCTCCTCGTAGTAGCGCAGCGCCCGCACGCTCACGCCGGACCTGGCGGCGATCTCGCCGATACGCAGCATCCGGAGCTCCTCAGTGGTCGGGCTCACAGTTGACCCTGACGTCAGCGTGAGGTTCTAGCGTCCCGGACAGCACCCCCCGAGCGCAAGGAGAACCACCATGGACATCACCGGATCGGTCGCCCTCGTCACCGGCGCGAACCGCGGCCTCGGCCGCCAGTTCGCCCAGCAGCTCCTCGAGCGCGGCGCCGCCAAGGTCTACGCCACGTCCCGCCGTCCCGAGCTGGTCGACGTCCCGGGCGTCGAGGTGCTGCCGCTGGACGTCACCGACCCGGAGTCGGTCGCGGCGGCAGCCGCTGCCGCCGGCGACGTGACCCTGGTGGTCAACAACGCCGGTATCACCACCGGCTCGAACCTGGTCACCGGCGACCTGACCGAGATCCGGCGGGAGATGGACACGCACTTCTTCGGCACGCTGGGCGTGGTCCGGGCGTTCGCGCCCACGCTGGCCCGCAACGGTGGCGGGGCCATCGTGAACGTGCTGTCGGCGCTGTCCTGGTTCTCCTACGACGGCGCCAACGCCTACGCGGCGGCCAAGGCGGCGGCGTGGAGCCTGACCAACGGCGTCCGCCTCGAGCTCACCGGCCACGGCACGCAGGTGACCGGGGTGGTGCTGGGGGCGGCCGACACCGACATGATGGCCGGCTACACCGGCCCGATGAGCGCCCCGGCAGACGTCGTGCGGGCAGCGCTGGACGGTGTCCAGGCCGGCGACTGGGAGGTGCTGGTCGACGACTGGAGCCGCGGCGTCAAGGCCTCACTGGCCGCCGACCCGCGCGAGTTCTACAGCCGGCCCGCCGTCTGAAGCCCAGCGGCGGGGGGACGCAAGGGTCCCCCCGCCAGGGGTCAGCGGACGCCGACGAGGTCGACGACGAAGACCAGCGTCGCGCCGGGCTTGATGACGCCGCCGGCACCGCGCTCGCCGTAGGCCTTGTGCGCCGGGATGGTCAGCCGGCGGCGGCCGCCGACCTTCATGCCGACGATGCCCTCGTCCCAGCCCTGGATGACCATGCCCACGCCCACGCGGAACTCCAGCGGGTCGCCGCGGTCCCAGGAGGCGTCGAACTGCTCGCCGCCGTCGTGGGTGACACCGACGTAGTGGGTGTTCACCAGGTCGCCGGCCTTGGCCTCCTGGCCCTCGCCGACGACGAGGTCCTCGATCACCAGGTCGTCGGGCGCCGGTCCGCTCGGCGGCTCGACCTCGGGTCGGGTCAGCTCGGCCACGGTTCTCCCTCCCGCGCCGGGTCGGTCCCGGCGCCGTCGTCCCCCATCCAAGCAGCGCACCGCGACCGGTGCCGGAGACGGTTCGCTGCCGCTACGGTCCGGCCGTGATCGACCACCTGGGTCTGCAGTGCGCCGACGCCGCGGCGGCCGCCGCCTTCTACGAGCGGGTGTTCGCGCCGTGCGGGGTGCGCGAGCTCATGCGGTACGAGACGCCGCACGGGCCGGTGATCGGCCTGGCCGGCCCGGGCGGGCAGCCGCAGCTGTGGACGTCGCCACTGGAAGGGCCCGGGAACCGCCCGGTGCACCTGGCGCTGGCGGCGCCGTCCCGCGCGGCGGTCGACCAGGTGTTCACCGCCGCCCGGGAGGCCGGCGCGGAGATCCTGCACGAGCCGCGCGAGTGGCCGGAGTACCACCCGGGCTACTACGGCGTCTTCTTCCGCGACCTGGACGGCAACAACGTCGAGGCCGTGCACCACGGCTTCCCGCCGGCCTGACCGTGCGGGCCGGCCCACCGCGTGCTGGGCTGGGCCCCATGGCCGCTGACCAGCCCGCGTGGTGGACCCGTGCCGTCGTCTACCAGGTCTATCCGCGCTCGTTCCAGGACTCGGACGGCGACGGCATCGGCGACCTCGGCGGTGTGCTGCAGCGGATCGACCACCTGGCCGACCTGGGCGTCGACGTCCTGTGGCTGTCCCCGGTCTACCCCTCGCCGCAGGCCGACAACGGCTACGACATCAGCGACTACCAGGGCATCGACCCGCTGTTCGGCACGCTCGAGCAGCTCGACGAGCTGATCGCCGCCCTGCACGCACGCGGGATGAAGCTGCTGATGGACCTGGTGGTCAACCACACCAGCGACGCCCACCCCTGGTTCGTCGAGTCCCGGTCGTCGACCGACAACCCGAAGCGGGACTGGTACTGGTGGCGGCCGCCGCGGGAGGGCATGGCGGCCGGCGACCCGGGGGCGGAGCCGACCAACTGGCAGTCGTTCTTCTCCGGGCCCGTCTGGGAGCTCGACGAGGCCAGCGGCGAGTACTACCTGCACCTGTTCGACCGCCGTCAGCCCGACCTGAACTGGGAGAACCCCGAGGTCAGGGAGGCGGTGTACGCGATGATGCGGTGGTGGCTCGACCGGGGGGTCGACGGCTTCCGCATGGACGTCATCAACATGATCAGCAAGGACCTCCGAGGGAGGGACGGGGCCGAGGACGGGCACCTGCACGACGGCCCGCCGCTGCCCGGCTCGTCGCTGGGTGACGGCTCGGCGTCCTATCTCGGCGGGCCGCGGATCCACGAGTTCCTGGCCGAGATGCACCGCGAGGTCTTCGCCGGACGGAACGGAACGTTCCTCACCGTCGGCGAGATGCCCGGCGTGACCGTGGAGGAGGCCCGCCTGTTCACCGACCCGGCGCGCGGCGAGGTGGACATGGTCTTCCAGTTCGAGCACGTCGGGCTGGACCACGGGACGTCGAAGTGGGATCTCCGCCCGCTGCGGATGCGCGACCTCAAGGCCTCCTTCGGCCGGTGGCAGGCGGGGCTGGCCGACGTCGGGTGGAACTCCCTCTACTGGGACAACCACGACCAGCCGCGCGCCGTCTCCCGCTTCGGCGACGACTCCCCCGAGTTCCGCCGCGACTCCGCCACCTGCCTGGCCACGCTGCTGCACCTGCACCGCGGGACGCCGTACGTCTACCAGGGCGAGGAGATCGGGATGGCCAACTTCCCGTTCAGCTCGCTGGAGGAGTTCCGGGACGTCGAGTCGCTGAACCACCACGTCCAGGCGGTGTCGGCGGGGCAGGATCCCGCGGAGGTGCTGGCGGCGCTCCGGACGATGAGCCGGGACAACGCCCGCACGCCGGTGCAGTGGGACGACTCCCCGAACGCGGGGTTCACCAGCGGGACGCCCTGGCTGCCGGTCAACCCCGACTCCGCGGAGTGGAACGCGGCGGCGCAGCGGGACGACGCCGGTTCCGTGCTGGCCCACTACCGGCGGCTGATCGCGCTCCGGCACGAGCTGCCGGTGGTGGCCCTCGGCCACTTCACGATGCTGCTGCCCGACCACGACGAGGTGTACGCCTTCACCCGCTCGCTGGACGACGTCACGCTGCTCGTCGTCTGCAACCTGTCGCGGACGGCGTACCGGCTGGCCGAGCTGCTGCCCGAGGCGCCCGCGGCCGAGCTGGTGCTGGGCAACCTCCCGGACGACGACCCGGCCGAGCTGCGCCCCTGGGAGGCCCGCGTCCTGCGGCTGCCCACCTGAGCCGGCGACGGCGACGGCGTCGGCGTCGGCGTCGGCGTCGGCGTTGACCCGCTGCAGGACATCTCGCCCCGGAGAATGACCTCTGGCGGGCCAACGCCCCCGGGATGCCGCGACGCCGTCGCCCGCCGGCACGCCTAGGGTCTCCTCCTCGTGGGCCGGATCGTCGATGCAGTGCTCCCGGTCCGCATGGGCACGCCGTTCCGCTGGCTGGTGGGTTCGGCCTGGGCGGGCAACCTCGGCGACGGCATCGCGCTGGCCGCCGGCCCGCTGCTGGTCGCCTCGCAGACCTCCGACCCGCTGCTCGTCGCGCTGGCCGGCCTCCTGCAGCGGCTGCCGTGGCTGCTCCTCGGGCTGCACGCCGGCGTCCTGGCCGACCGGCTGGACCGCCGGCGGGTGGTGATCGTCGGGGACCTGCTGCGCGCCGTCGTCCTCGTCGTCCTCGTCGCCGCACTCGTCACCGACGCGGTGAACGTCCCCGTGGTGCTGGCCGCGATGTTCCTGCTGGGCACCGCCGAGGTCTTCGTCGACACCACCACCGGCACGCTCCTGCCGATGGTCGTGCACAAGACCGACCTGGGCATCGGCAACGCCCGGCTGACCACGGCGCGGATCACGATGAACGAGCTGGCGGGCCCCGCGCTGGGTGCCGCCCTCTTCGCCGCCGGCCTGGCCTGGCCGTTCGTCGTCCAGGTGGTGTGCCTGCTGCTCGGCGCGCTGCTCATCGCCCGGATGGCGGTGCCGCGGCTGCCCGCGCCGGAGGGGCCGCGGCACGTGCGCCGGGACATCGTCGAGGGGTTCCGCTGGACCTGGGGCAACCGCGCGGTGCGCACCCTGACGCTGACGATCGTCACGTTCAACGTCACCTACGGCGCGGCCTGGTCGGTGCTGGTGCTCTACGCGACCGAGCGGCTCGACATGGGGCCGGTGGGCTTCGGCCTGCTGACGACGGCCGGGGCCGTCGGCGGACTGGTCGCGTCCCCGGCCTACGACTGGCTCGAGCGGCACGCCAGCCTGGGCTCGATCATGCGTGCCGGCCTGATCGTCGAGACCTTCACCCACCTGGGCCTGGCGCTGGCCACGACCGGCTGGGTCGCCGTGGGAATCATGTTCGTCTTCGGGGCGCACATCTTCGTGTGGGGGACGACGTCGCGCACGGTCCGGATGCGGGCGGTGCCGGCCGAGCTGCAGGGGCGCGTGGGCAGCCTCTACCTGATCGGGCTCTTCGGCGGGATCGTCGTCGGCCAGGCGCTGGGCGGCGTCATCGCGCGGATCTGGGGGATCACCGGCCCGTTCTGGTTCGCCTTCGTGGGCTCGGCGATCATCCTGGTCCTCATCTGGCGGGAGCTGGCGCACATCGCGCACGCCGACGAGGAGATCCTCGCGAGCTGAGCCTTCCCCGGCGGGGCGGCCGGCTCAGGCGCTGCGCAGCGGGGCGACCTGCGGGGTCAGCCCGAGCACGCTGCCGTAGTGGCTGATCAGCTGGTCGCCGATGCGGGCCCAGGTGCGGTGCTCCACCGACGAGCGGGTGCGGGCCGCGACGGCCCGCAGCGCCAGCCGGTCGTCCCGCAGCCCGGCGACCATCGCGGCCAGCACCTCGGGATCGGCGCCGGCCCACAGCCAGCCGTTCTCGCCGTGCCGCACCAGGTCCAGCGGCCCGCCCGACGCCGCCACGACCGCGGGCACACCGGCGGCCAGCGCCTCCTGCACCGCCTGGCAGAACGTCTCGTCGGGCCCCGGGTGCACGAAGAGGTCGAACGAGGCGACGATCCGGGCGAGCGCGTCCCCGGTGCGCTGGCCGAGGAAGACCGCCTCGGGCAGCGCCTGGGCCAGCCGCCCCCGGCAGGGGCCGTCGCCCACCACGACCAGCCGGACACCGGGCAGCCGGCTCACCCCGGCCAGCAGCTCCAACCGCTTCTCCACGGCCAGCCGCGCCACCACGCCGACCAGCAGCTCGCCGTTCGGGGCCAGCTGGCCGCGCAACCACGCGTCCCGCCGTCCCGGCGCGAACTGGACCAGGTCGACGCCCCGGGCCCACTGCGTCACCGGCCCGATGCCGTGCCGGCGCAGCAGCGCGGCGGTCGACGAGGACGGTGCGAGCGTGAGGTCGGCGCTCGCGTGCACCGCCCGCAGCGCCCGCCAGGCAGCGGCCGCCCCGCCGGGCACGCGGTAGCGCCGCGCGAAGGCGGCGAGGTCGGTCTGGAACACGGCCACCGAGGGGATGCCGAGCGTCCGCGCCGCGCGGCCGGCCGCTGCACCGAGGACCGCCGGCGAGGCCAGGTGGACGACGTCGGGCGCGAGGTCGGCGAGCACCCGCGTGACGTCGAGGCCCGGCCGGGCCAGCGGCAGGTGGCGGTACACCGGCAACCGCATGGACGGCACCGTCACGACCGGGATCCGCGCTCCGCAGGCCGACTCGTAGGACGAGCCGCTGGGCGCGAGGACGATCGGCTCGTGCCCGCGGACGGCGAGGTGGTCGACGGCGCGCAGCACCGAGCCGACGACGCCGTTGACCGCGGGACGGAAGGTCTCGGCGACGACGACGACGCGCAGGCCGTCCGGCGTCGCGCGCCTGCCGGGGATGGGTGGGGAGAGCGGTCGCACAGCGTTCACGGCGGGTCTCACCTCGGAACGGAGGGCCCACGGCGGGTCCCGGACGCGCCCAGGATCAGCAGCCGAGGTGTCCGGTGGGTGCACGGCGCCCGACCACGCCACGACGGTCCGCCGCCACTCTTCCGCGACAGCACCGCGGACCCCACCCGCACCACGCCGTCGGGCACTGTTGACCCTCGACCGGGTCGAGGCCCGACGGTTCGAGTCGTGGAGGAGCGCATGCGGGGGATCGGCCAGATGGCACGCGAGAGCGGCCTGACGGTGAGCGCGCTGCGGTTCTACGACGGCGCCGGCGTGCTCGTGCCGGCGCACGTGGACCCGTGGACGAACTACCGCTGGTACAGCGACGAGCAGGTCGTCGTCGCGCGCCTGGTGGCCCGGCTGCGGCGGGTGGGTCTGCCGCTCGCCGAGATCGGCCGGGTGCTCGAGCACCGGGACGACCTCGCGGTCGTCGACGCCGTCCTGGAGACGCACCTGCGGCGTCTCCAGGACGGTCTGGCCGATGCCCGCCGTGAGCTCTCCTCCGCCCGATCCCTACTGGCCAAGGAGAACCCGATGACCTCGATCAGCACCACGACCTGCGCCCTCCTCGACGCCCTGCGCGCCGTGCGCTTCGCCGTCGGCACCGACCCGGAGCTGCCGATGCTCACCGGCGTCCTCGTCGACGCCGACGACGACGCCGTCCGCCTCGTGGCCACCGACCGCTACCGGCTGGTCGTGCGGCACCTGCCCGGCGCGGTCCTCGACGGCGGGCCGGTCAGCGCCATCGTGCCGGTGGCCCTGGCCGACGAGGCGCTGGCCGCGCTCGACGGCGACGGCCCGCTCACGCTGGAGGTCGACGGGACCGACGTCGTCCTGGTGGCGGGCGGGCGTTCCCTGCGCGGCCGCCGCGTGGACGCCGACTTCCCCGACTACCGGCGGCTGCTCCGGGACGCCGGCAGCGAGCAGGTGGAGCTCGACGTCGCCCGGTTCCGCGACGAGCTGGCCGCGGCGCCCACCCGCACCGTGCCCACCGGCCCGGACGGCGCCGAGGAGACCGCCACCGTGCTCACGCTCGGCGCCGTCGAGTTGGGCGTGAACCGGGAGTTCCTGCTCGAAGCGCTCGACGCGGAGGCGTCCGGCCAGCTGGTGCTCGACCTCGACGGCCCGCTCGCGCCGCTGGCCATCCGGGACCCGCGCCGCCCCGGCGACGTCAGCCTGCTCATGCCGATCAGCCTGGGCTGACGCCGCCCGCCGTCCGTTCCAGCACGAGCCGCACGGTCTCCTCGGGCTCGTCCCACAGCGGGAAGTGGCCGGACCGCGGGAACCAGTGCAACTCGGCGTCGGGGAACGCCTCGGCGGCCCGGGCCGCCTGACGGGCCAGGGTGACCCGGTCCCGGCGTCCCCAGCCGATGGTCAGGCGGCCCGGGAGCGTGCCGGCCGGCGCCCCCTGCTGCTTCGGGCCGCGGGCCAGGTCGTCGAGCACCGCGCCGAATGACGGCGAGTCGAGGTAGCCCTCGAGCTCGGTGCGCACGACGTCGGCGTCCAGGGCCCACGGTCGGGCGGAGAACTGCGCCAGCAGCGCCGTGCGGCCCGCCGGGTTGCCCAGCAGTCCGGGCAGTACGGGGCGGATGCGGCGGAGCAGGCCCACCGACGCGGCGATGCTGGTGCGGAAGACGGCCGCTTCGCGGTCGGTCCAGAACCCGCCCGGGTCGAGGGCGACGTTGTCCGCACCCGTCCCCCGCCGGCTCAGTTCCAGCACCATCCGGGCGCCCAGCGAGCTGCCGACCAGGGATGCGTCGGCCAGCCCTTCGGCGCGCAGCCACTGCTCGAGGGCGTCGGTGAGGCTGGCCATGGACGGATCGGGCAGCGGCGGGGTGCCGCCGGCGAACCCCGGGAGGTCGACGGCGACGACGGTGCGGGAGGCGCTCAGCCCGGCGAGCACCGGCTGCCAGGTGCGCCACGACCCCCCGAGACCGTGCACCAGCACGAGCGGAGGTCCGGATCCGGCGCGGTGCGCGGTCATCGTCACCGCAGGCCCCTACCCGCCAGGGCGGGGCGTGACCATCGTGCGGCGGCCCGGCCGGCGTGACTGCGCGCTGATCGACGTCTCAGCGGGATGCGAGACGTCGATCAGCGTGCAATGGCTCAGCTCAGGGGCGAGCGGGGCAGCAGGCGGTCGCTGATGATCCGCTTCTGGATCTCGCTGGTGCCCTCGAAGATCGTCGTCAGGCGGGCGTCGCGCCAGTGCCGCTCCACCTGCCGCTCGGTGGTGTAGCCGTTGCCGCCGTGCAGCTGCATGGCCTGGTTGGTCACCCGGATGGACATCTCGGTCGCCTCGAGCTTCACCATCGACGCCTCCTTGGCCACCGGCAGCCCCAGGTCGAGCAGGTGGGCGACCTGGCGGTAGAAGGCGCGGGACTGCTCGATCTGCGACGCCATCTCGGCGACGTTGAACCGCAGCGCCTGGAAGTCGGCGATCGGGTGGCCGAACTGCTCGCGCTCCTGCAGGTAGCGGATGGAGTCCTCGAGCGCGGCGCGGGCCAGGCCCACCGCACGCGCGGCGGTGTGCACGCGGGCGGTGTTGAGGAACTTCTGCGCCTCGGCGAACCCGGCCTGCTTGGCGGCGTCGCCCTCCTCGGCGCTGTCCTCCTGCGCGGCCCTGGCCTGGTCGATGACGTTGTCCTTGGGGATCCGGACGCCGTCGAAGGTGAGGTCCCAGGTCAGGAAGCCGTGGTAGCCGATCTTGTCGATCGGATGGCCGGTGAGGCCCTCGGGGAACTCGCCGCGCTTCTTCTCCAGGAGCAGGTTGATCAGGCCGGCCGAGCGGGACTCCCCCTCCTCCGGCTCGCGCTCGCGCACCAGCACCTGGATGAAGTCGGCGGCCTTGGCGTTGCCGCACCAGCGCTTGTGCCCGGTGACCACCCACTCGTCGCCGTCGAGCACCGCGCGGGTCTGCACGCCCGCCAGGTCTGATCCGGCGTCGGGCTCGGACAGCGCGATCGCGCCGATCCAGTCGCCGCGGGCGCTGCGGGCCATCAGGTCGTGCCGGCGGTCGGCGTCGAGCACCGCCGTCCCGAGGCCCTGCGAGCGGGCCAGGATGCTGGCGGTCGACATCCAGGCGCGGGCCAGCTCCTCGCTGACCATGCAGTACTCGAAGACGCCGAGCCCGAGCCCGCCCTGCTCGGCAGGCACGGTGATGCCGAAGTAGCCGAGCTCGGCCAGCCGCTGCAGCAGCGACGCCGGGATCTCGCCCTTCTGCGGGTCCAGCTCGTCGGCGACCGGGAGCACCTCGTCCATCGCGAACCGGCGCGCCTGCTCCATCAGCGCCTCGCGCTCCGGGGTGTGCCACGGCGGCAGCAGCACCGGCGGCTGCGGCTCCCAGATCTCGTTCTCGCTCGACGTCATCGTCGGTCGTCTCCACTCGTGCGGCGGATGATCACGTACACCTTGGCCGGTGCACCTTCCCGCCGCACGCCGTCGTCACCCGTGAGGTGACCGGCCTCACCCGGTCGACGAGCCGGAGCCACGCTGCCGGGCGAGCTCGATGTAGTGCTCGACGAGCGAGGCGTCGTCGACGGTGCCGGTGTTGACCGCCTTCGCCGGGTCCACCCCCTGGAACAGCCGCTTGAGCGGCACCTCCAGCCGCTTGCCGGTGCGGGTGTGCGGCACGCCGGGCACGGCGATGACCTCGTCGGGCACGTGCCGCGGGCTGGCCTGGGTCCGGATCGCCGCCCTCAGCCGGTCCACCAGCTCGTCGGTGAGCTCCTCCCCCGGCGCCAGCTGGACGAACAGCGGCATCCAGTAGCCGCCCTCGGGCAGCTCCACGCCGAGGACGACGCAGTCGACCACCTCGGGGAAGCCCTCGACGGCGGCGTAGATGTCGGCGGTGCCCATCCGCACGCCGCCGCGGTTGAGCGTCGAGTCCGACCGGCCGGTGATCACGCAGGTGCCCCGTTCGGTGATCTCCAGCCAGTCCCCGTGCCGCCAGACGCCGGGCCACGGCTCGAAGTACGCCGCCCGATAGCGGGCGCCGTCCGGGTCGTTCCAGAACTGCAGCGGCATCGAGGGCATCGGCTCGGTCACCACCAGCTCGCCGAGCTCGCCGACCACCGGCTCACCCGCCTCGTTCCAGGAGGCCACCGCGACGCCGAGCAGCGGGCGCTGCAGCTCACCGGCCGTCACCGGCAGCAGCGGCGAGCTGCCGATGAACCCGGTGGCGACGTCGGTCCCGCCGGACGCGGACGTCAGCTGCAGGTCGGTGCCCACGGCGTCGTACACCCACGAGTAGGTGGCCGCGGGCAGCGGCGACCCGGTGCTGGCCAGCACCCGGACGGAGGAGAGGTCGTGGTCCTCACCGGGGCGGACGCCGGCCTTCTGGCAGGCCGCCAGGTAGCCCGGACTCGTGCCCAGGTGGGTGAACCGCACCCGCTCCGCGAGGGCGAACTGGGCGTCGACCGTCGGGTAGGCCGGGGCGCCGTCGTGCAGCACCGCGGTCGCCCCGCTGAGCAGCGAGGACACCACGACGTTCCACATCATCCAGGCCGTCGAGGTGTACCAGTAGAAGCGGTCACCGGGCCCCAGGTCGCTGTGCAGAGTGCCGGACTTCCGCTGCTCGAGCACCACGCCGCCGTGCCCGTGCACGATCCCCTTGGGCAGCCCGGTGGTGCCCGAGCTGTAGACGATCCACAGCGGGGCGTCGAACGGCGTCGGCTCGAAGACCGGGTCCTGCTCGTCGGCGACGGCGTCGGCCCACGACAGCGCGTCGTCGGGCACGTCGTCGGGGAACAACCGGGGGACGGCGATCGTCGTCCGCACGGTCGGCAGCCCGGCGCGCAGCTCGGCGACGACGTCCCGCCGGTCGTGCTCGCGTCCGTTGAACCGATAGCCGTCGACGGCGACCAGCACGGTGGGCTCGATCTGGGCGAAGCGGTCGAGCACCGCGCGGGTGCCGAAGTCCGGCGCGCAGGAGGACCACACCGCCCCGACCGCCGCGGCCCCGAGGAAGGCGACGACGGTCTCGGGCACGTTGGGCAGGTAGCCGGCCACCCGGTCGCCCGGGCGGACGCCGAGCCGGCGCAGGGTGGCGGCGAACGCGCCGACCTGTCCGCGCAGGGACGCCCAGGAGATCTCCCGCGGCTCGGCGTCCTCCGCGACGGCGATCAGCGCCGGCCGGTCGTCGGACGCCTGCCGGAACACCTGCTCGGCGTAGTTGACGGTCGTTCCGGGGAACCAGAGGGCGCCCGGCATCTCCCGGGAGGGAAGGACCTGGTCGTCGGCGACGTCGAGCACGCCCGTCCAGCGCGCGAGGTCGCCCCAGAACTGGTCGAGGTGCTCGACCGACCAGCGCCACAGCGCGTCGTAGTCCACCGGATCCCCGAAGGAGAGCCCGCGGCGCGCGGCCACGAAGGCGGCGAAGGCGGCCGTCCGGGTGGCGCGGATCGAGTCGGGCGTGGGCTGCCAGAGGACCTCGGGGGACGACGGTTCGGCGGTCACGGCCGCACGATGCCATCCTGGGCCCGCGCCGGCCACGGCGACGACCCTCCCGGCCCCCAGGAGCGACCGTGCTGCCCGACCCCGACGACGAGCGCAACGTCCTCGGCGGCCCGCTCGAGCCGTGCGGCACCGATCCGGTCACCGGCTTCTACCGCGACGGGCACTGCACCACCGGCCCGGACGACCTGGGGCGGCACACCGTCTGCGCCGTCGTCTCCACCGAGTTCCTGGCGATGCAGCGCGAGCTGGGCAACGACCTGAGCACCCCGCGCCCGGAGTACGGGTTCCCGGGCCTGAAGCCGGGCGACCGGTGGTGCGTCGTCGCCGTCCGCTGGCTGCAGGCCTACCAGGCCGGCGCCGCGTCGGGCGTCGTGCTGGCCGCGACCAACGCCCGCGCGCTGGAGATCGTGCCGATGGAGGCCCTGCGGCGGCACGCCGTCGACGTGCCCGACGACGCCAGCAGCCTGGAATGAACGGGGTCGCCGCGGCGCTGCGGCGGCCATGAGCGACCTCCTCGACGTGCCCGTGACCACGCTGCAGGGCGAGCCCGCCACCCTGCGGGAGCTGACGGGGGGCCGCCCCGCCCTGGTGGTCAACGTGGCCAGCCGCTGCGGGCTCACCCCGCAGTACGCCGCGCTGGAGGCACTGCAGGAGGAGTACGGCAGCCGCGGCTTCACCGTCGTCGGCGTGCCGTGCAACCAGTTCATGGGGCAGGAGCCCGGCACCGCCGAGGAGATCGAGGAGTTCTGCTCGGCCACCTACGGCGTCACCTTCCCGATGACGGAGAAGGTCGAGGTGAACGGCGAGGGGGCGCACCCGCTCTTCCAGCGGCTGACCGCGACCCCGGACCTCGACGGCGCGGCGGGCGACGTCCAGTGGAACTTCGAGAAGTGGGTGCTGGACGGGACCGGCGAGGTGGTCGCCCGCTTCCGGCCGCAGACGGTTCCCGACGCCCCCGAGGTGCGCGCCGCGATCGAGTCGGTCCTCCCCGGCTGACGGCCGCCTCCGCAGCGCCACGACCGCCGCGCTGCAGAGCGGCGGTCGTCACCACGACGCGGCGGCGGCCGGGAGGACCTACCGTCGATCCATGAGCGACGCCGACCTCCGCTTCTGGTTCGACCCCGTGTGCCCGTTCGCCTGGATGACCAGCAAGTGGGTCCGCATGGTGGCCGCCCAGCGGGAGTACGCGGTGGAGTGGCGGTTCATCTCGCTGCGGCTGCTCAACGCGCACGTCGACTACGACAGCCACTTCCCGCCCGAGTACGAGGCCGGCCACACGTCGGGGCTCCGGCTGCTGCGCCTGGCCGCCCGCACCCGCGCCGAGCACGGCCCGGACGCCGTCGCCCGGCTGTACGAGGCGCTCGGCGGCCAGGTCTTCGAGACGCCGAACCAGCCCGGCGACGAGACCCGCCGGGGCACCCGCGAGTTCGCCGAGTCGGTCCTGGCCGGCCTCGGGCTGCCGACCGATCTGGCCGCCGCCCTGGACGACGGCTCCTGGGACGCGCAGATCCAGGCCGAGACCGACGAGGCGCTGGCCCTGACCGGCAAGGACGTCGGGACGCCGATCCTGCAGTTCCAGCCGCCGGAGGGTGTGGCGTTCTTCGGCCCGGTGATCAGCCGGCTGCCCGGTGAGGACGAGGCCGTCGAGCTGTGGGACCACGTTCTCGGGCTCGCCTCGTTCCCGGGGTTCGCCGAGCTCAAGCGCAGCCTCCGCGAGCGGCCGCAGCTGGTCGGCTTCGGCTGGCGCCCCGACGAGGGCGGCGTCGAGGAGGACTGGCACGGCGGGAGCCGACGGCAGAAGAAGTGACGACGCCGGTGGGCGACCCCGGCGCGGCGAGATAAGGTAAGCCTTATCTGACCTCCACCGCCGTCCCGGGAGCTGCTCGTGGCCACCACGGTCGACGTCCCGGCCCGGGACCCTGCGCGCACGCCTCCGCGCTCGATGCGGGCCCGGCGGCTGGCCACCCTGGTGCTGCTGCTCGTGCTGGTCGTGGCGGCCGCGCTGGCGAGCATCGCCGTCGGCACCCGGGCCATCGGCCTGACCGACGTGTGGCGCTCGCTGCTGGACTCCGCGCTCACCACCGACGACGCCGTCGTGGTCCGGCAGCTGCGGGTGCCGCGCACGGCGCTGGGCCTCATGGTCGGCCTCGCGCTGGGCATGGCCGGGGCGCTGATGCAGGGCCACACCCGCAACCCGCTCGGTGACCCCGGGCTGCTCGGCGTCACCGCCGGCGCCAGCCTGGCGGTCGTCCTGGCGATCTCGCTGCTGGGGCTGACCTCGCCGTCGAGCTACGTCTGGTTCGCCTTCGTCGGGGCCCTGGCCGGCACCGTGCTGGTGTACGCCATCGGCTCGGCCGGCCGCGGCGGCGCCACCCCGCTGACCCTGGCGCTGGCCGGCGCCGCGCTGTCGGCGCTGATGTACGCGCTGGTGCGCACGGTCCTGGTCAGCGACCAGCAGACCCTGGACAGCTTCCGGTTCTGGGTCGTCGGATCCCTGGCCGGGCGCGGTGCCGACGTCGCCGTGCAGGTGGCCCCGTTCATCGCCGTCGGCCTGGTCCTGGCGCTGGTCAACGCACCGGCGCTCAACCTGCTCGGACTGGGCGAGGACGTCGCGCGCGGGCTCGGCCAGCGCATCTGGCTGGCGCGGGTCGTCGGGCTCGCCGCGATCACGCTGCTCTGCGGGGCGGCCACCGCGGCCTGCGGGCCGATCGCCTTCGTGGGCCTCGTCGTGCCGCACGTCGTCCGCGCGCTGACCGGCCCCGACCACCGCTGGCTGCTGCCCTGCTCCGGGCTGCTCGGCGCGGCGCTGCTGCTGGCCGCCGACGTGATCGGCCGGATCGTCGCCCGCCCGGCCGAGCTGCAGGTGGGCATCGTGCTGGCGCTCATCGGCGCGCCGTTCTTCATCGCCCTGGTCCGCCGGCGGAAGGCGGCCGGACTGTGAGCGTCGAGGCCGTGGACGTCGACGCGCCGTCCCGCCCGCCGGAGGGCACCGCGCGCCCGGTCCGCAGCGGCCGGACGGTGCGCGTCGGGCGCATCTCCGGGGTGCTCCGGTGGCGCGACCTCGCCGTCCCGCTCGCCGCGCTGGTCCTGCTGGTGCTGCTGTCGGCGGTGAGCATGGGCCGCGGCGACTTCCCGATCGGCGTCGTCGAGGTGCTGCGCACGCTGGCCGGGCTGGGCGAGGGGCCGCAGGAGTTCATCGTCCTCGAGCTGCGCGCCCCGCGGGTCGTCGTCGGGGCGCTGGTCGGCCTGGCCCTGGGCGTGGCCGGTGCGCTGTTCCAGACCTTCGCCCGCAATCCGCTGGCCTCCCCCGACACCCTGGGCATCACCACCGGCGCCTCCGCCGGTGCCGTGGCGGCGATCGTGCTGTCCGGTGGCTCCTCGGCGGGGGCGGTCCTGGGCGGGCTGGGCGTGCCGCTGGCCGCGCTGCTCGGGGCGCTCACCACCGGGTTCCTGCTGTTCGCGCTCACCTGGCGCGCGGGCGTGGACGGGTACCGGCTGGTGCTGATCGGCATCGCGCTGTGGTCGGTCGGCACCGCGCTCACCGACTGGCTGCTCACGAACGCCGAGATCTACGACGCGGCGTCGGCCTACGTCTGGATCACCGGCTCGCTCAACGCCACCACCTGGGACGACGCTCTCCCGCTCGCTCTCGCCCTGATGGTGCTGCTGCCGCTGGCCCTCGCCACGAGCCGGCTGCTCGCGGTGCTGCAGTTCGGCGACGACACCGCCCGCGGGCTGGGCGTGCGGCTGGCACCCACGCAGACCGCCGTGGTGCTGCTCGCCGTCGGGCTGGTCGCGTTCGCCGTCTCCGCCGCCGGGCCCATCACCTTCGTCGCGCTCGTCGTCCCGCAGATCGCGGTGCGGCTCACCGGGGGCGCCCGGCCGCCGCTGCTGGCGTCGGGCCTGCTCGGCGCCCTGCTCGTCGTCGGCGCCGACCTGGTCACCCGCACCGTGCTCCCCGAGGCGCTGCCCGTCGGCATCCTGACCGCCGTCATCGGCGCCCCCTACCTGCTCTGGCTCCTGGTCCGCGGAAGGCGGCGGAACACTTGAGGACGACACGACCGTGACCATCGAGACCGAACTCGCGCCCCCCGCCACCTCCACCGCACCGGTGCGGCTGGCCGCCGAGCACGTGCGCCTGGCCTACGACGACCGCGTGGTGGTCGACGACCTCGATCTCGAGCTCACCGAGGGCTCCTTCACCGCCATCGTCGGCCCCAACGGCTGCGGCAAGTCCACGCTCCTGCGGGCGCTGGGCCGGCTGCTGCGCCCCACGGCCGGCCAGGTGCTGCTCGACGGCCGCTCGATCGCCCGCACGCCGACCCGCGAGGTGGCCAAGGTGCTGGGCCTGCTGCCGCAGACGCCGGTGGCGCCGGAGGGTCTGACCGTGGGCGACCTCGTGGCCCGCGGCCGGCACCCGCACCAGACCTGGCTGCGCCAGTGGTCGCGGGACGACGAGGCCGTGGTCGCCGAGGCGCTGGCCTGGACCGACATGTCCGACCTGGCCGAGCGGCCGGTGGACGCCCTGTCCGGCGGTCAGCGGCAGCGGGCCTGGATCTCCATGGCGCTGGCGCAGGGCACCGACCTGCTGCTGCTGGACGAGCCCACGACCTACCTGGACCTGTCGCACCAGATCGACGTCCTGGACCTGGTCGGCCGGCTGCACGCCGAGCGGGGCCGGACGGTCGTCGTGGTGCTGCACGACCTCAACCTCGCGGCCCGCTACGCCAAGCGCCTGGTGGCGATGAAGGACGGCGCGCTGGTGGCGTCGGGGACGCCGGCCGAGGTGCTCACCGAGCAGCTGCTGGCCGACGTGTTCGACCTCGAGGCGCGCGTGCTGCCCGACCCGGTGGCCGGCACCCCCATGGTCGTCCCGGTGCGCCGGCTGCGCTGACCCCCTGGTGGTCCGGAGTTAGGGCAGGCTAACCTTCCTCGCGACCGGGATGATCATGCATCCCCTTCCCGAGGGAGTTCCGTTGCACCGCACCTCTCGCCGCCTCCTCGGCGGCCTCCTCGTTCTGGGCGTGACCGTCGGTCTCGCCGCCTGCGGTGGCCCCGACGCCGCCGACGAGCCGTCCGCCGAGGGCGGCTGGGAGTTCACCGACGACCTGGGCCGGACCGTGGAGCTGGACGAGGCGCCCGAGCGGATCGCCGGCCTCAACGACCTGACCGCGTCGCTGTGGAACTACGGCATCGAGCCGGTGGCCACCTTCGGCCAGACCTCGGCCGAGGACGACGTCGCCTTCGAGGGCCGCGACCTCGACGACGTGGCGATCGTCGGCAGCGCCTACGGCGAGATCGACCTGGAGGCGCTGGCCGCCGCCGACCCCGACGTCATCGTCACCACCATCTACCCGACCGACTCCACCGGCGAGATCCCCGAGGGCACACCCGGGTACGGGTTCAACGACCTGGCGCAGCAGGAGCAGGTCGCCGAGATCGCGCCGATCATCCACATCGCCTACCGCGGATCGGCCGCCGACGTCATCGAGCGCGTCGTCGACCTGGCCGACGCCCTGGGCGTCGACACCGAGGGCGGCGAGGTCGCCGAGGCGCGCGCCGACTTCGAAGCGGCGGCGGAGCAGCTCTCCCAGGCGGCGTCGAACGGGGTCAGCGTCCTGCCGGTGTTCGCCACCCAGGCCGACGGCTGGTGGATGGCCAAGGCGCAGGACGACCCGCAGCTGGCGATGTACGCCGACCTCGGCGTGGACTTCGTCGACCCGGGCGGCGACGGCTACTTCTGGAACTCCGTCGGCTGGGAAGAGGTCCCGAACCACCCGAGCGACGTGCTGCTCTACTCGCTGCGGTTCAGCATGACCCCCGAGGAGATCGCCGCGCAGCCCACCGCCGCGCTGCTCCCCGCCGTCCAGGCCGGGCAGCTCCACCCGTGGAAGTACATCGGCCCGGACTACGTCGCGCAGGCCGCCTACATGGCGGAGCTGGCCGGCCACCTCGAGCAGGCCGAGGACGTCACCGCCTGAAAATGGACCCCGTTCTCCTCACCGCTCGCACGCTCGCGGCGAGCCTCTGAACGAGGCCTCCGGCCCCGCCGTCACGTCGACAGCGGGGCCGGGGTCTCCGGCAGCGGCGCGGCCGACGCCGGCCGCGCCGTCCGGGCCGTCTGCGCCAGGGCGATCCCGGTCAGGACGACGAGCCCGCCGGCCACCTGCCAACCGGTGAGCACCTGCTCCAGCCACAACCAGGCGACGACGGAGGCGAACACCGGCTCCACCGTGGCGACCAGGCCCGCGGTGGTGGGCGGCAGGTGTCGCAGCGCGGAGATGGAGAGCCAGAACGGCACCACCGCGCCGAGCACGACGATCCACCCGATCAGCAGCCACAGCGGCAGGCGGACGTCGCCCACCGACACCGGCACCTGCTCGCCGAGCACCGCGGCGTCGAAGGCCCACCACGGCGCCGCGACCGCCCAGAACAGCGCCGCCGCCACGAAGCTCCAGCAGGTCAGCGTGACCGGGTCGCGGCCCACCGTGCCCCGCTCCCCCAGCAGGTAGTACGTCGCCAGGCAGAGGGCCGCGGCGAGCGCCGCGGCGACGCCGATGCCGTCCAGCGAGCCGCCGCCCTGCCAGACCTGGGCCACCAGGACCAGCCCGCCGAGCGAGAGCAGCAGCGCGAACCACAACCGGCCGCGCACGGCCTCCCGGCGCACGAGCCACACGTAGAGGGCGATCCACACCGGCGCGGTCATCTCGAAGACCAGCGCGATGCCGACCGGCAGCCGCCCGATCGCCACGTAGTAGAGGAACTGGGTCAGCGCCACGCCCACCACGCCGAAGACCGCGAGCAACGGCAGCTCCCGCGCCCGTACCCGCAGCCGGCGGGGCGAGGTCGTGGCCAGGAACGCGACCAGCAGGACCGCCGCGCCGGTGCAGCGCAGCGCCGTCAGCCGGGTGGGCGGGATCCCGGCCTCCAGCGCCAGCGTGGAGACCGTGCCGTTGACCGCGAAGAACCCCGCGGACGCCAGCGTGAAGGCATACCCGAGGCCTGGGCGGACGGCGGAGCTCACAGCGGCACTGTAGCGGGCAACCGTCACCTAGACCCCTACCGGACGGTTCCCAGGCGCGCCCGGTACAACGGAGATGGAGCCCGACCCGAGGAGGGAGCCCGTGCCGGATCGACCGCCGTGGTCCGACCGCCGTCGCCGCACGCTGCTCGTGCTCGCCATGGGCGCCGTCCTCGGCGGCCTCGGTGCTGTCGGCCTGCCCGGCGGGGCCGGGGTGACCGCCGGGGTCCTGGCCGCGCTGTGCGCCTTCCTGCTCGTCGCTGCGGTCGTCGTGTTCGTCGCCGTCCCCGGGCCCGGCACGGCCGGCACCCTCGCCCGCTCTGCACCGGTCGCCGGGTCAGCCCTGGTGGTGTCGGTGCTGCTGGTGCTCTCCACCGCGGCCGAGCAGCGCTGGATCTGGGCGCTGGTGGCGGTTGCCGCCGCCGGCTGGACCGGCTACGCCGTCTGGGAGACCCGGCGGACCGGGGACTGACCCCGCTCGCCAGACTGCCGGGATGGAGCTGCCCGCTGCCCTCTACCTCCCCTCCGGCGACGGCGCGTTCACCGCCACCGCCCTGACCATCGGGCCGTGGGACGTCGGGCTGCAGCACGCCGGCCCGCCGGCAGCGCTGCTGCTGCGCGAGGCCGAGCGGTGCAGCGGCATCGAGGGTGGGCAGACCGTGCGGCTGGCCTACGACATCTTCGGCCCCGTGCCGGTGGGCCCGGTGCGGCTGCGCTCCTCCGTCGTCCGCCCCGGCCGCCGGGTGGAGCTGGTGGAGACCGTGCTGGAGGTCGACGAGCGGCCGCTGATGCGGCTGTCCGCCTGGCGGATGCGCACCCGCCCCGACGACCCGGCCGCCGCCGTCGCCCAGGAGGCCGGGCCAGGTCCCGCTCCCCGGGGCCCGGCGGACAGCCGCCCGGAGGTGCCGGCGTTCTTCACCACCGAGGTCGCCTACCACCGCGCGCTGGAATGGCGCTTCGCCGCGGGCAGCTTCAACTCCCCCGGCCCGGCGACGGCATGGACGCGGACCGGCTGCGAACTGGTGGCCGGCGAGCCGATGACCCCGCTGCAGCACCTGCTGGTGATGACCGACGCGGCCAGCGGCATCTCCGCGGCACTGGACTGGAACACCGCGACCTTCGCCAACGTGGACCTCGGCGTGGCGCTGCACCGCCCGCCGCGCGGCGAGTGGCTGGGCATGGCGGCCCGGACGGTCCTGGGCGGGACGGGCGCCGCGCAGTGCTTCGCGGAGCTCTTCGACGAGGCCGGCACGATCGGCCGGTCCAGCCAGTCGCTGTTCGTGGAGCCGCGCCCACTGGCGTGACCCATCTCGCCCGGAACCCGCGGGTCCCACTGGCACCGGACGGCGGGCTTCGGGGAGGGTGGAGGGGTCGACTCTTCCCCCGACGATCGGAGTGCTTCGCCCGTGGCCGCATTGAGAGACGTGCTCGACTGGCTGTCCGGCCGCGGTCTCGAGGTGGTGCTGATCATCCTCGGGTCCGTGTTGCTGGCGCGGTTCGTCTCCTGGGCCGGCACGCGGGTCACCGACCGGATCGACCGCAACTCCACCGGCGGCGACGCCCTCGTGCGCTCCGAGGCCGCGAAGCACCGGCACTCGCTCACCCAGGTGCTCACCTGGGCGGCGATCGTGCTCATCTACTCGATCGCGGTGTTCTTCGTGCTCGACCGGATCGGCGTGCCGATCACCGGCCTGGTCGCCCCGGCCACGGTGCTCGGCGTCGGGCTGGGCTTCGGCGCCCAGCGCATCGTCGGCGACGTGCTGGCCGGCTTCTTCATCATCACCGAGCGGCAGTACGGCTTCGGCGACGTCGTCTCCATCCAGGTGGTCGGCGGCGGCGACCCGGCCACCGGCACGGTGGAGGACGTCACGCTCCGGGTGACCCGCGTCCGCTCCCCCGACGGCGAGGTCGTCACGGTGCCCAACGGGCAGATCGTCAAGGTCGTGAACCTGTCCCGCGACTGGGCCCGCGCCGTCGTCGACGTGCCGGTGCCGACCAGCGTGGACGTCAACCGGGCCAACGAGATCCTCCGCCAGGTCGGGCGGGAGGCGTTCCGCGACCCGGCGATGCGCCCGCTGCTGCTGGACCCGCCCACCGTCATGGGCGTGGAGACGCTCGGCCTGGACGAGGTCAACGTGCGCGTCGTCGCGCGCACGCTGCCCGGCAAGCAGTTCGAGGTGGGCCGCGACCTGCGCGCCCGGGTGGTCCAGGCCTTCCGCAGCCAGGGCATGCAGGTGCCGCAGCCGACCACCACCCAGGACGAGGACGACGCCACCACGGTGCAGGAGGGGATCCGATGACCGAGCCGGCCCAGGACCGCACCCCGACGACGCCGGACGCGCCCGCCGGCCCCTCGGTGAGCACCGCTCCCGCCGGGGCGGACAGCACGACCCCCGACGTCGCCCCCCGCAACCGCTGGTGGTCCGCGGTGCCCCACCACCTGGGGCGCGCCCGCACCTCCACGGTCGTCCTCGGCGTGCTGTTCGTGGCGGTCTTCGCGCTCTGGCTCAACGTCCGCCCGCCGACGGACGGCACTCCACGGACGCCCAGCGAACCCGCCGACGTCAACGCCCCCGTGGTGCCCGGCCTCCCCGAGGAGACGGAGCCGGCGGAGACCGAACCGGCACCGACCACCACCGCCCCGCGCCCGACGACCAGCGCGCCGGCGACGACGTCCCCGAGCCGCACCAGCGCCCCGGCGACGTCCACGACCCCGGAGCCGACGGCGGGCACGACGCCGTCGGCACCGGCCGAGGACACCACCGACGAGACCGTTCCGGACTCCCCGACGGGCTGAGCGACGGCTCAGAACGACGTCACGACGGCGATGCCGGGCCGCCGTCCCACCTCGGCGAGGGCTGCACCGGCCTCGCCGAGCGGGAGCTCGCGGGTGATCAGCGGCCGCGGGTCGAGCCGGCCGGCGGCGATCAGCCCGAGCAGCTCCGGATAGGCGTGTGCAGCCATGCCATGGCTGCCCAGGACCTCCAGCTCCAGGGCGACGACCCGCGCCATCGGCACGTCGGCCCGTCCCTGCTCCGGCGGCAGCAGCCCCACCTGCACGTGACGCCCGCGTGGACGCAGGCTCAGGACGGAGTTGGCGCAGGTGACCGGGGCACCCAGCGCGTCGAGGGAGAGGTGCGCCCCGCCGCCGGTCAGCTCGAGAACGGCGGCCGGCACGTCGCCCGCGCCGTCCACGGCGTGCTCGGCGCCGAGAGCGCGGGCCAGTGCCAGCGCATCGGGAGCGACGTCGACGGCGACGACGCGGGCGCCGGCGGCCGCCGCGATCTGGACGGCGGAGAGGCCGACCCCGCCGCAGCCGTGCACGGCGACCCACTCCCCCGCCCGCACCCGGCCGATCCGGACGACCGCCCGGAAGGCGGTGGCATAGCGGCAGCCCAGGGCCGCCGCCGTGGCGAGGTCGAGCTCCTCGGGCACCGCGACCAGGTTCACGTCCGCGGCGTCGAGGGCGACGAGCTCGGCGAACGAGCCCCAGTGGGTGAAGCCGGGCTGGGTCTGCCGGGCGCACACCTGGTGCTCCCCGGCGGCGCACTGCGCGCAGCGACCGCACGCGTTCACGAAGGGGACGGTCACCCGGTCACCGACCCGCCAGTTTCCGACGCCGTCGCCCACCGCCGCCACCGTGCCGGCCAGCTCGTGCCCGGGCACGTGCGGCAGGACGACGTCGGCGTCGTGCCCCTGCCAGGCGTGCCAGTCGCTCCGGCAGATGCCGCTGGCGCCCACCCGGACCACGACGCCGCCCGGCCGCGGCTCGGGGTCGGGGACGTCCCGCACCGAGAGCGGACCACCGAAGGACTCGAAGAGGAGCGCGCGCACGGACCCCAGCCTCCCCTGGCGGCCACGGCGACCGATCCGTGGGACGGATGTTTCACGTGGGACACCGATCCCCTAAGATTCCGCCTGGCTCCTGAGAGGCAGCGCGAAGCACCTGGCTGGCTGCCCGGCAACCTCAACTCCGTCTGAGGTGCTCCAGGGGAAGAGCCGGCTGGACGGCGACCGCCGCCCGGCAAGGACGGAGCTCCTGCGCGCCGCGGGATCTCCCGTGAGCGATGAGGAGACGGCGCATGACCGACCCCCAGGCCTGGAGCTTCGAGACCCGGCAGATCCACGCCGGCACGAGCCCCGACCCGACGACCGGCGCCCGGGCGCTGCCCATCTACGCCACCACCGCCTACCAGTTCCGCGACAGCCAGCACGCCGCGGACCTGTTCGCGCTGGCCGAGATGGGCAACATCTACACGCGGATCATGAACCCGACGCAGGACGCGCTGGAGCAGCGCGTGGCCTCCCTCGAGGGCGGCGTGGCCGCGCTGGCGGTGTCCAGCGGCCAGTCGGCGACGACGCTGTCGATCCTGAACCTCGCCGAGTCCGGCGACCACGTCGTGGCGTCGGCGTCGCTGTACGGCGGCACCTACAACCTGCTGCACCACTCGCTGCCGAAGATGGGCATCACGGTCTCCTTCGTGGAGAACCCGGACGACCCGGAGGCCTGGCAGGCACTCGTGCAGGAGAACACCCGGGCGTTCTACGCCGAGACGATCGGCAACCCCAAGGGCGACATCCTCGACATCGAGTCCGTCTCGGCGGTCGCGCACCGCAACGGCGTCCCGCTGATCGTGGACAACACCATCGCGACGCCGTTCCTCATCCGGCCCTTCGAGTTCGGTGCCGACGTCGTCGTCCACTCCGCCACCAAGTACCTGGGCGGCCACGGCACGGCCATCGCCGGGATCATCGTCGACGGCGGGCGGTTCGACTGGACCGGCGGCCGGCACCCGATGTTCACCACCCCGGACCCGACGTACCACGGGGTGGTCTACGCCGACCTCGGTGCGCCGGCCTTCGCGCTCAAGGCCCGGGTGCAGCTGCTCCGCGACCTCGGCCCGGCCATCAGCCCGTTCAACGCCTTCCTCGTCGTCCAGGGCATCGAGACCCTGTCGCTGCGCATGGAGCGGCACGTCCAGAACGCCACCCGCGTGGCCGAGTTCCTCCAGGCGCACGACGAGGTCGACCGGGTCAACTACCCGGCGCTGGAGTCCTCCCCGTGGCACGCCGCCCAGCAGAAGTACGCCCCCAAGGGCGCCGGCGCGGTGCTGACCTTCGAGCTGCACGGCGGGCGCGAGGCCGGCCAGAAGTTCGTCGAGGCGCTCGAGCTGCACAGCCACGTCGCCAACATCGGAGACGTGCGCAGCCTGGTGATCCACCCGGCCTCGACGACGCACTCGCAGCTGACCCCCGAGGAGCAGCTCACCACCGGCGTCACCCCGGGCCTGGTGCGGCTGGCCGTCGGCCTGGAGGGCATCGAGGACATCATCGCCGACCTCGAGGCCGGTTTCCGCGCGGCGAAGACCGCCTGACGTGGCCGGGTGGGCCGAGGGGGATCCGGTCGGCGACCGGCTCTTCCTCGACCTGCCCGGCACCTTCCCGCTGGAGCGCGGCGGCAGCCTGCCCGGCATCCGCGTCGCCTACGAGACGTGGGGGACGCTCGCCCCGGACGCCTCGAACGCCGTCCTCGTCGAGCACGCGCTCACCGGGGACAGCCACGTCGTCGGCGACGCCGGACCCGGTCATGCGACCGCGGGCTGGTGGAGCGGCCTGGTCGGCCCAGGGGAGGCGCTGGACACCGACCGGTGGTTCGTCGTCTGCGCCAACGTGCTCGGCGGCTGCCAGGGGACGACCGGCCCGTCGTCGCGCGCCCCGGACGGCGGGCACTGGGGCGCCCGCTTCCCCGAGGTGACGGTCGGCGACCAGGTGCGTGTCGAGGTCGCGCTGGCCGACGCGCTCGGCATCGACCGCTGGGCCGCGGTCGTGGGCGGCTCGATGGGCGGCATGCGGGCGCTGGAGTGGGCGGTCGCCGAGCCCGAGCGGGTCGACGCGCTGTTCTTCCTCGCCTCGGCCGCCGTCGCCTCCGCCGACCAGATCGGCACCCAGACCACCCAGCAGGCCGCCGTCCGGGCCGATCCGCGCTGGCGGGGCGGGGACTACCCGCTCGACGACCCGCCGGTCGACGGCCTGGGCGTGGCCCGGCGCATCGCGCACCTGACCTACCGCAGCGGGCTGGAGCTGGAGGCCCGCTTCGGCAGCACGGTGCAGGCCGACGGCCGGTACGCCGTGGCCTCCTACCTCGACCACCACGCCGACAAGCTGTCCGGCCGGTTCGACGCCGGCAGCTACGTGGTGCTGACCGAGGCGATGAACAGCTGGGACGTCGGCCGCGGCCGGGGCGGTGTCGAGGCGGCCCTGGCCGGGGTCACGACCCGCGCGCTGGTGGCCGGGGTGGACACCGACCGGCTGTACCCGCCGGAGCAGCAGCAGCGGGTGGCCGACGCACTCGGCGTCCCGCTGCGGCTCATCTCCTCCCCCTACGGCCACGACGGCTTCCTCCTGGAGGCCGACGCCGTCGGGGCCCTGCTGCGCGAACTGCTCGACGGGGCAGGCTGACCGGCGTGGACGACGACCTCACCGCCCTGCGCGCCGGCTGCGACCGCTCGCTGACCGGGCACGGTGAGTGGCGGGCCGACCAGCTGCTGGCCACGATCCCGCCCGGCTCCGCCCCCGACCGGTACGGCGACGGCGGTGTCGTCGCAGAGCTGGAGGCCGAGGTCGCCGAGCTGCTCGGCATGCCCGCGGCGGTGTACCTGCCCAGCGGCGTGATGGCCCAGCAGGCGGCGCTGCGGGTGCACGCCGACGCCCGCGGCCGGCGCACCGTGGTCTGCCACCCGGAGAGCCACCTGATCCGGCACGAGGAGCAGGCGTTCGAGCGGCTGCACGGCATGGTCCTGCGCCCGGTGGGCAACCGGTACCGGCCGCTGCTGCGGGCCGACCTCGACGCCGTCGCCGAGCAGCCGGCCGCGCTGCTGGTGGAGCTGCCGCAGCGCGACCTGGGCGGCCGGCTCCCGCCCTGGGACGACCTGGTGGAGCAGGTCGCCTGGGCCCGGCAGCGGGGCGCGGCCGCGCACCTGGACGGCGCCCGGCTGTGGGAGGCCTCCGCCGGCTACGACCGCACCCCCGCCGAGATCGCCGGGCTGTTCGACACCGCCTACGTGAGCTTCTACAAGGGCATCGGCGCCCTGGCCGGGTGCTGCCTGGCCGGGCCGGACGACGTCGTCGCGCAGGTCCGGGAGTGGCGGCGCCGGCTGGGCGGCACGCTGTTCGGGATGTGGCCCGGTGCGGCGTCGGCGCTGACCTCGCTGCGCCGCCGGCTGCCGCTGATGCCGGCCTACCTGGCGCGTGCCCGCGAGGTGGCCGACGCCGTCCGCGACCTGCCGGGCGTCACCGTCGTCCCCGACCCGCCGCAGACGCCGATGCTGCACCTGCTGCTGCGCACGACCCCGGAGGCCTTCACCGCCGCGGCCCGCACCCTCGCCGAGGACGGGCTGTGGACCTGGCCGCAGGCGATGCCCACCGGCGACCCCGCCGTCGTGCGGGTGGAGCTGCCGGTGGGCGACGCGACGCTGGCCCTCGGCGTCGCCGACATCCGGGCCGCGATCGCCGCGCTGGCAGGCCGCGGCTAGCGTCGGCGGCCGTGAGCCTCGACGTCGCCGCCCTCCGCGCCTGCTTCCCCTCCCTGAGCAGCGGCACCGCGCACTTCGACGGTCCCGGCGGCACGCAGGTGCCCACCGCCGTCGCCCAGGCGGTCGCCGCGACCCTGACCGCACCGATCAGCAACCGCGGCTCGGTCACCGAGGCCGAGCGGACGGCCGACGCCACGGTGCTCGCGGCGCGGGCGGCGATGGCCGACCTGCTGGGCGTCGACGCCGGCGGCGTCGTGTTCGGGCGCAGCGCCACCGCGCTCACCTTCGACCTGGCCCGCACGATGGCGGCGGGCTGGGGGCCCGGGGACGAGGTGGTCGTCACCCGGCTCGACCACGACGCGAACATCCGCCCGTGGGTGCTGGCCGCGGAGGCGGCCGGGGCGACGGTGCGGTGGGCGGCCTTCGACCCGGCCACCGGCGAGCTGACCGCCGACGACGTCGCCGCGGTGCTCAGCGACCGCACCCGGGTGGTCGCGGTGACCGGGGCGTCCAACCTGATCGGCACCCGCCCGCCGCTCCCGGCGATCGCCGAGCGGGTGCACGCGGTCGGGGCGCTGCTCGTCGTCGACGGCGTGCACCTGACCGCGCACGCGCCGGTCGACGTCCCGGCCCTGGGCGCCGACGTGTACCTGTGCTCGCCGTACAAGTTCCTCGGCCCGCACTGCGGCGTCCTGGCCGCCGATCCCGCGCTGCTGGCCGGCCTGCGGCCGGGCAAGCTGCTGCCGTCGTCGGAAGCCGTGCCCGAGCGCTTCGAGCTGGGCACGCTGCCCTACGAGCTGCTGGCCGGGACGACGGCGGCCGTCGGCTTCCTCGCCGACCTGGGGGGCGCCGGGTCCCGCCGGGAGCGGCTGGTCGCGGCGATGACCGCGATCGAGGAGCACGAGGACCGGCTCCGCGAGCGCCTGGAGGCCGGGCTCGCGCAGCTGCCCGGCGTCCGGCTGTGGTCGCGGGCCGCCGAGCGCACCCCGACGCTGCTGCTCACGTTCGAGGGTCGCGATGCCGCGGAGGCCTACCGGTTCCTCGCCGGCCGGGGCGTCAACGCACCGGCCGGCTCCTTCTACGCGATCGAGGCGAGCCGGTGGCTCGGGCTCGGCGATCCCGGCGGGCTGCGGGTCGGCCTGGCCCCCTACAGCGACGACGACGACGTCGACCGGCTGCTCACCGGCCTGCGCGAGTGGCTCGCCGGCTGAGCGACGTCAGCCCTCCAGCCGGCGCACCTGCCGGGCTGCGTCCAGCCGGTCGGTGTAGCTGATCGCGTTGCCCTGGATGTGCAGCTGGTCGTCGTCGGTGGCCTCGCGCAGCACCTTCGCCGGGACCCCGGCGATGAGCGAGCGGGGCGGGAAGACCTTGCCCTGGGTGACGACGGCGCCGGCGGCCACGATCGAGCCCGAGCCGATGTGCGCGCCGTTCATGACGATGCTGCCCATGCCGACCAGCACGTCGTCGTCGATGCGGGCGCCGTGCAGCACCACCCGGTGGCCGACGGACACCCGCTCGCCGACGACCAGCGGGAAGCCGGGGTCGGAGTGCAGCGTGCAGCCGTCCTGGATGTTGGAGTCCGCACCGATCTCGATCACCTCGGCGTCGGCCCGGGCCACCGCGCCGTACCAGATGCTCGAGCGCGGCCCCATCGTCACCGCCCCGACCACGACCGCCGTGGGCGCCACGAAGGCCTCGTCGTCGATCTGCGGGGAGCCGAACTCCAGGGCACCGAGAAATGCGTCGCTCACCCACCCACCACAGCACAGCCGGCGGGGTTCCGGCCACCCTCCCCGCGCGGGAGGCCGGACCGGCCGGAGCCGCGGCATAGCATCCGCTGACCTGCACGAGAACGGTGGACCTTCGCGATGACCAGCCTGGCCGGCGACCTGCTGGAGCCGCTCGACGACGGGGACACCGCCCCCGCGCGGGCCTGGCTCGGCGAGGTCGTCACCTCGGCCGGCATGCCCCGCGACCAGCTGGCCGCACTCGGCGGCCTCGGCCGGTGGAACGCCGACCGCGCCGACGGCGGCCTCTCCGCCGCCGCGGCCGACGCGCTCCGGACCGCGGTGCGCCTGACGGCCGGCGAGCGGACCGCCGGCGGGCTGCTCGCGCTCTGCCTGCGGGCGGACTGCGAGGCCGCCTGGGAGGTCTCCTGGGAGCACGGCCCGGTCCAGGCGGTCATCGACACCGCGCTGGCCGCCCGCCCGGCCGACGGCGGCGCAGCCGAGGGCGAGTGGGCGCTGCTCGCGCTGGTCGGCCGGGAGATGCTCGTCGAGGCCGCGGCGGCCTCGGGCAGCCTGGTCGTGCTGGCCGAGCACGCCGCCGCGACGGCCACCGTGGCTGCCGAGGTCGCCGCCCTGTGCTCCGACCGGGCCGGCGACCCGCTGAGCGAGCACACCGCCGAGGTCGCCGACGCCGAGGCGGACTACTACCGGGCCGTCGCCATCGCGGCCCGGGCGGTCAGCGGGTACCCGGCGGCGGGGGACGACGTCCTGGCCGACGCCGTCGCCGTCCTGGCCCGCGCCGAGGCCCGGTTCGCCGCGGACGACGTCGCCCGGGGGGAGCTCCGCGCGCACCGGGCGTCGCTGGAGGCGCTGCGCGACGCGCAGGCCCCGGCGCTGCGGGTGGCCGCCGGCAGCGTCGTCCACCTCTACCCCTTCGGCCTGCGCGGGGTGACGCCCGGGGCCGCCGTGCGCGCCGTGCGCGGCACGGGCGCCCGCTGGACCCTGGCCGGGATGCCGGTGACCGGGGTCGAGCGGGAGCTGCCGCTCAACGACGTCTGGAAGGGCAACGACCCGCTGGGCCGGCAGTACGCCGGCGCCGCGCTGGTCCTGCCCGACGTGCTCCTGCCCGACGCCGACCTCGGGGAGCCGCACCGGTTGCGGGTGGAGGTGCGCCTGACCGAGCTGGGCAACCATTGCGTCCGCATCGTCGCCCCGCTGAGCGAGGCGGGCCCGCAGGCGCTGTACGCGGCCCAGGTCCGAGCCGCGCCCGAGGCGGCGGACCTGCGCGAGCTCGGGACGCCGCTGGTGCCCGCCGACGGCCTCCCGGGGCTGGAATGGGGCCGGCTCAGCGATCTGGCGGCGGCGATCTGCGCGGACCTCTGCGGCCAGTTCGCCGAGCACACGCGGGAGGACTCGGTGGCGGTGAGCACCCGCGCCGGCGCCTACCACGTGCTCACCCGCGTCGAGCGGGCCGAAGCACTCGTACCGGGCCGGCCCCCGGTGCCCGTGGAGGACCCGGAGCGGCTGCGGGCGCTGGTGGGCGGCGCCCTGCTCGGCCACCCGGTGCGGCACGGCGTCAGCGCGATCGCCGAGTGGGCCGGCTACCGGCCCGACGCCGCCACCGCCATCGACGCCCCGGGGATGGTCGAAGGGCTGGTGCTGCGCACCGCCAACACCACTGCGCTGGCCTGCCCGAGGGCGCCGAGCTACATGGTGGACGCGGTGCAGGAGGCAGCCGAGTTCGTGGCCACGCTGGACGGCCTGTTCGCCGGCTGGCAGGTGGAGCTCGCCGACCACTACTACCGGATCAACCGGGAGATGGAACGACTGCAGGAGGAGATCGCGCGACGGCCGGCCGAGGGGGCCTGGGACCTGCCGTTCCTCGACGGCACCCAGCGGGACCTCGAGGCCGCCCAGCACGCCATGCAGCTGTTCGTGATGGCCGCCCGGCTGCGCCTGATGTTCATCACCGCCCCGTCGCTGGTGACCTCCCCGGTGATGCGGACGACGCTGGACCACCTGCTGGCCGCCGCCGGCTTCGACCGGGCGCGGGCGGACTTCGTGGGCACGGTCGAGGACGTCGTGGGCGACCGCGCCTGGGCGCTCATCGACAGCTCGGTGCGGCGGCGCCAGGAGCTGGCCGAGGACCGGCGGCGCGAGCAGGAGGCGACCGCCCGGGCCCGGCAGGCGGACGACGAGGCACGGGGCCGGCGGCGGATGGACATCCTGCTCGCCGCGGTCGCCGCGGTCGGCATCTCGGGCATCTTCTCCCTGCTGCAGGCGGGGTACGCCCTCACCGGCTGGCGGTCGGCCCTGCTGGCCGGCTTCGCGCTGCTCACCGCGGCCGCCACCGGCGCGATCACCCACCGGCTGACCGCAACCGACCGATGCGCAGGAGGTGCCCGGTGCGACCCGCCGTGCTGACCGATCCGGCTGAGCTGCGGGCCGTGCACGCCGGCCTGCTGGTTCCCGCGTTCCCGCCCGAGGAGCTGGTGGACGCCGACGAGCTGGTCCGGTCGGTGGCCGCGGGGACGGCCGAGGTGCTCGCGCTCCGCGACCGGGGTGGGCACCTCGCGGTCGCCGTGGCGGAGTTCTTCCCGGACGCGGGCGTCGTGCTGCTGTCCTACCTGGCCGCCCGGGCCGACGCCCGGTCCGCCGGGCACGGCGGCCGACTGCTGGACGCCGCGATCGCCCGGTGGACCGCTCGCCACGACCCCTGCCTGGTGCTCGCCGAGGTCGAGGAGCCCGGGCACCACGCCGCGTCCCCCGGCCGGGGGGACCCGCTCGCGCGGCTGCGGTTCTACGCCCGCCGCGGTGCGCGGCGGCTCGACCTGCCCTACGTCCAGCCGGCGCTGCGCCCTGGCGCCCCCCGGGTGCCGCACCTGCTGCTGCTCGCCCTGCACGCCGCCCCGGAGCTGCTGCGCGGCGCCGACGCGGTCGACGGGCCCGCCGTCCGCACCTTCCTCGAGCGGCTCTTCGCGGCCGGCGGGGAGGAGCTCCCCGCCGACCCCGAGGCGGCGGCGCTGTTCACCGCGGCGGCCGGGGAGTCGGTCGCCGCCCCGCCGCTGACCGCCTGACCGGCTCAGATCAGGCCGTGGGCGTGCACCGCCTCGGCCACCTGCAGGAAACCCGCCACGTTCGCGCCGAGCACGAGGTCGCCCGGTGAGCCGTACTCCTCGGCCGTCTCGTGGCACCGGGCGTGGATGTCGCGCATGATCTCGGCCAGCCGCGCCTCGCTGTGCTCGAAGGTCCAGCGGTCCCGCGAGGCGTTCTGCTGCATCTCCAGGGCCGAGGTCGCCACGCCCCCGGCGTTGGCCGCCTTGCCGGGCGCGAACCCGACCCCGGCCTCGCGGAACACGTCCACGGCTTCCGGCGTGGCCGGCATGTTGGCGCCCTCCACCACGTACCGGCACCCGTTGCCGGCCAGCACGGCGGCGGCGTCGCCGTCGAGCTCGTTCTGCGTGGCGCTGGGCATCGCGACGTCGCAGGGCACGTCCCAGATGCTGCCGCCGGCGACGAAGTCGGCGGACTCCCGGCGCTGCGCGTAGTCGGCGATCCGGCCCCGCTCGACCTCCTTGATCTGCTTGAGCAGCTCGAGGTCGATGCCCTTGTCGTCCACGACGTAGCCACTGGAGTCCGAGCAGGCCACGGCCGTACCGCCGAGCTGGTGGACCTTCTCGATCCCGTAGACGGCGACGTTGCCCGAGCCGCTCACCACGACCCGCTTGCCGTCGAACGACTCGCCCCGCACCTTCATCATCGCCTCGGCGAAGAAGGCCGCGCCGTACCCGGTGGCCTCGGTGCGGACCAGCGCCCCGCCCCAGCCCAGGCCCTTCCCGGTGAGGACGCCGGACTCGTAGCGGTTGGTGATCCGCTTGTACTGGCCGAACAGGTAGCCGATCTCGCGCGCGCCGACGCCGATGTCCCCGGCCGGGACGTCGGTGTACTCGCCCAGGTGCCGGTAGAGCTCGGTCATGAACGACTGGCAGAACCGCATGATCTCCGCGTCCGACCGGCCCTTGGGGTCGAAGTCGGAGCCGCCCTTGCCACCACCGATGGGCATCCCGGTCAGCGCGTTCTTGAAGATCTGCTCGAAGCCGAGGAACTTGACGATGCCCAGGTTCACCGACGGGTGGAACCGCAGGCCGCCCTTGTACGGGCCGAGTGCGGAGTTGAACTCCACCCGGAAGCCGCGGTTGATCTGCACCTCGCCGCGGTCGTCCTGCCACGGCACGCGGAAGATGATCTGCCGTTCCGGCTCGCAGATCCGCTGGACGGTCTTCATCTCGGTGTACTCGCTGTGCCGGTCCAGCACGACGGCCAGCGACTCCAGCACCTCGCGGACGGCCTGGTGGAACTCCGTCTCCCCGGCGTTGCGGTGCAGCACCTCGTCGTAGATGGCCTGGACGCTCGCCGGTACCTCGCCGTTCACGCCGGTCTCCTCCTGCTGTGGTCGGTCAACTGAACGTACGCGGGGGCCCGCGGCCCGCTGCCGGCCCTCAGCCGATGATCTCGGCCAGCGCCCGCGGGATCTCCGCCGGCAGCTCGCGGGCCAGGAAGCCCAGCGGGCCCACCGACGAGGAGAGCCGCTCCCCGGTCCGGCCGTGCAGGTAGGCGGCCCAGACGGCGGCCTGCGCCGGGTCGGCACCGCGGGCCAGCAGGCCGCCGGTGATCCCGGCGCGGACGTCGCCGGACCCGGAGACGCCGAGGCCCTCCTCCCCGCTCTCGTCCCGCCACAGCGCACCGTCCGGGGCGCCGATCCAGGAGACCGCGCCCCCGAGCCCCACGACGGCCCGGGCGCGGTCGGCGAGTTCCAGCGCGGAGCCCGCCGGGTCGTCCTCGATCTCGTCCTCCTCCACGTGCAGGGCGAACGCGATCTCCGTCGGGTTCGGCGTGAGCACGACCCGGCCGGCGAGGTGGTGCAGGCAGGCGGGGGCGGCGGTCACGCAGGCGAGTCCCAGCGCATCCAGGGCGAGGGGCCCCTCCAGGTGCGGCAGCAGTCGCTCGCCGAAGGCCTGCGTCTCCTCGGTGTCGGCCATGCCCGGCCCGATGAGGACGGCGTCGGCGGCCTCGGCGAGGTCGCGCACGATGTCGGCGGCCTTCGCGCTGATCGCTCCGTCCGGCGTCTCGGGCAGCGCGCGGACGAGGGCCTCGGGCAGCGCGGCCGCGGCGAACGGCGCCAGGGACTCCACCGTGGCGACCTGCAGCTTGCCCGCGCCCACCCGCATGGCGGCCTCGGCGGCCAGCAGGACCGCACCGAGGGTTTCGGTGCTGCCACCGATCACCAGGATGGAGCCGCGCGCGTTCTTGCCGCCCGAGGGCTTCGGCAACGGCCAGCCCCGCAGCATCTCGCGCGTGACGGGTGTCGGCTCAGGCAGTGGGCGCGGCATCGGGCTCCTCGGTGACGTCCTGGGACCGGGCGACCAGGTGGTCCACGGCGTTGTACGAGTGCAGGTGCAGCGTGCCGTCGTCGTCGGCCTCGTACCGGGTGAGGGAGGCGTTGGCGACCTGCTCGCGCGCATCGACGTCGAGCAGTTCCTGCTCGGTGAGCCCCTCCAGGACGTAGCGGAACACCATCACGACCGCCTGGTGGGCGACGACGAGCAGCCGGTCGCCGTCGTGCCGGAGCGCCTCGGTGGCCAGCAGGCTGCGGATGCGCTGGGCCACGTCGGCCCAGCTCTCGCCGCCCGGCGGGCGGTAGTAGAACTTGCCCAGCAGGTCCCGCCGGCGCGCCTCGTCGGGGAACTGCTCCCGGATCCCGGCCCCGGTCATGCCGTCGAAGGCCCCGAAGTCGCGCTCGCGCAGCCGCTCGTCGGCGCGCAGGGGTAGGTCCAGCCCCGCGACGGCCAGCTGCGCGGTGCTCAGGGCGCGGGCGAACGGCGAGGTGAGGACGGCCGTGGGTCGCTGGTCCGCGGGCAGGGAGGCGAGATGGCGGCCCAGCGCCTCGGCCTGCGACCGGCCGGTGTCCGAGAGCGGGACGTCGGGATCGCGGACGTCGAGTTCCAGGCGCCCGGCGCCGTCGGCATGGGCCCGGGCATCGGCGAGGTTCCCGACGCTCTCCCCGTGCCGGACCAGCCACACCACCGCCGGTCCCGGTCCCCGGTCGCCCACGCTGTCCCCTCTCCTCGGCCGCACCTCTGGACGGGCGGCCACCCCGACGCCCGGTAGCCGCGACGTCGACCGTCGAAACCGTCACCCCCCTCGCGCAGGATGGCGGCGTGACGGAACCCACGGACCTGCCGGTGCTGGCGTTCGCCGACCAGGCCGCTCTCGAGGCATGGCTCGAGGAGCACCACGACAGCGCCGCCGGGTTGTACGTGCGGATCGCCAAGAAGAGTTCGGGGATCCCCTCGGTCGACTGGGCCGGGATGGTGGAGGTCCTGCTGTGCTTCGGCTGGATCGACGGCCGGGCCAACCGGCTGGACGATTCCTGGTACCTGCAGCGGATCACCCCGCGGCGGCCGCGCAGCGTGTGGTCGCTGAAGAACGTCGAGACGGTGGCACGGCTGACCGCGCACGGCAGGATGCGGCCGGCGGGCCTGGCGGCGGTGGAGGCGGCGAAGGCCGACGGCCGGTGGGAGCGCGCCTACGCCGGTCCGGCGACCATCACGGTGCCCGACGACCTGGCGGCGGCCCTGGACGCCGCACCCGGTGCCCGGGCGGTGTTCGACGGGCTGACCAGCGGCGACCGGTACTCGGTGCTGTGGCGGGTGCAGACCGCGGCGACCCCGGGCACCCGCGCGAAGCGGATCGCCGCGGCCGTGCAGTCGCTGGCGGGTGGCCCGGCCGGCTCAGCCGGTGGGCCGGACGCCGAACCGGAAGCCGCCCTGGTCGACGGTGGTGACCGACAGCGGGGTCCCGTAGGTGCGGGCGTGGACGATCATCCCGTCACCGATGTAGAGGGCGACGTGGCTGATCGGTGAGTAGTAGAAGACCAGGTCGCCGGGCTGCAGCTCGCCGCGGGAGAGCGGCGGGCCCATCTTGGACAGGCCGGCGCTGGTGCGGGACGGCAGGGTGACGCCCGCGGCGGCGTAGGCGTAGGCCATGAGCCCGGAGCAGTCGAAGGCATCGGGACCGGTGGCCCCCCGACGGTAGGGCGAGCCGACCTTGGACAGCGCGACCTGGATGGCGGTCGCCGCGGCGCTGCCCGGCGCGACGGGCAGTTCGTCCACCGACGGCGCCCGCAGCTTCGGGCCGGAGACGAGGTTGGAGACGCGGTCCTGTTCCGCCGCGGACAGCCGGGCGTAGTCCGACTGGTACTGGGCTGCCCGGCGCTCCACCTCGGCCTCCTGGGCCTTGAGCTGGTCGAGCCCGGCCCGTGCGGTGGCGGCGGCCTGGTCAGCCACCAGCTGCGCCTCCTCGGCTGCGGCTCGCGCGGCCGCGGCGGCGGAGATGACCGTGTTGGTGTGGGTGGCGATCATGTCCAGCGTCGTCATCTGCTGGACGAGGTCGTCCGCGGAGTCGCTGGTGAGGAACGCCGCCACGCGGGACTGGGTCTTCTCGGTGAAGCTGCTCTGCACGATCGCGCGGATCTGCGGCTCGTGCACCGCGAGTGCGTCGCGGGCGGCCTGGGCCTGGGCCTGGGCGGTCGCGGCGGCCTCCTGCTGAGCGGCGACGATCTCCTCGGCCTCGTGGACCTGCGCCTCGACCTGGGTCAGCTGCTGGGCGGCCTCGGCCATCAGCGTCGCGGCCTCCGCGGCGGAGCCGGGGGCCGCGGTCGCGGACATGGGGCTGAGCACGGCCGTCGCGGCGGTCACGACGGCGGCGGCCGCCAGGACGGCGCGCGAACGGCGACGGGTGGTCCTGAGCTGCGACTGCACCATGGCCTCCGATCACCCGCGCCGAGCCCGGGGAAGGGGGCTTCAACCATGCGCGTCAGCACGGACGGTAGGGAGCCGGTATCGACAAGTAGTGGGCGGCGCGCGGGCCGGGGGCCGGGAGCGCACCCCGCCCGTCACATCCGCCCCACGGTGCACCACCCGTCACGCGGGGGCGGTGCCTGCGGCGTCCCGGTCGGGGGCGAGCGGTACCAGCCGGTCGGCGACGGCGCCGGTGACCAGGGAGTAGACGACCTTGTGGCCGACGTCGACGACCAGGTCGCGCCGGGACCAGGTCCAGGGGGGCGCGCCGACGCCGGTGGCGTTCTCCAGGGTCTGGTCGGTGGCGAGCCGGACGGAGGCGTGCCACAGCGACGCCCGCCAGCCGCGCAGGCCGGTCGCGGCCCAGATGCCACGGAGGGCACCGACGGCGGCGCCGGTGCCCCAGTGCATGAGGTGGTTGCGGACCGGCGGCCGCGACGTTTCCGGCAGCCGCCGTCCGGTGGTGAGGGCGGTGAGCGTGCGCGCGGGGACATAGCTGTCCGGGCGGCCGGTCACCGCCTGCTCGACCTTCTCGCCGAGCGTCATCACCGCGACGCCGGCCAGGCCGGCCAGAGCGCCCCGCAGGGCAGCGCGTCCCACCATGGGGACGTCCTTACCCGGCGGCTCCGCCCCCGCACACGCGGGGACGGAGCCGGGGTCGTTCTCAGCCGGCGAGGGGCTCCTGGACCTCCAGGCCGGACACGGCCTGGAAGTCGCGCAGGATCGCCGAGAGTTCCTCGGAGGTCCACGGCTCGCAGCAGTCGCAGCCGTCCTCGCGGAAGCTGACCAGACCGATGGAGCCGCCGGCCTGGTCCTCGGCGATGGCCAGGTGACCGGCGGACGGGTGGCGGTGGCAGGCGCAGGCCGCGGCACAGAGTCCGAGACCCCAGCCGGAGATGACGACGGTGTGCCCGTCGTCGCGGACCTTGCCCACCTGGAAGACGGACGGCTTGCGACTCCTGCTCACGGAGTCCTCCCCTCGACGGCCCCGGGAAGGGGACCTGCGTGCGGTCTGCGGAACTTTCCGAGCTACAGGAGGTTTCGGCAGGACCGGGCCTCGGGTAAAGCGAACTCTTGCTCGTGTTCCACCACCGAGCGTAATGCGGTGACCACGAGTCGTCGCCGTCACTTTCCGCCAGGGTGCAGTGATCCACTTGGCGCAATTGTTATCGAACTGGCGGCGCGCCGACCCTCAGCTGGCGGGGCTGACGCTGCTCATGTTGAAGTCCGGCACCCGCAGGGTCGGCATCGCCGTCCGCGTGAACCAGTCGTTCCACTCCCGAGGCAACGTCCGCTCGGTGCGCCCGGCCTGCACGGCGCGGCCGAGGAGGTCGACCGGCGACTCGTTGAACCGGAAGTTGTTCACCGCCCCGGTCACCTCGCCGTTCTCCACCAGGAAGACGCCGTCACGGGTCAGCCCGGTGAGCAGCAGGGTCTGCGGGTCGACCTCGCGGATGTACCAGAGCGTCGTCAGCAGCAGGCCGCGCTCGGTGGCGGCCAGCATCTCCTCCTGGGTGGCGGTCGCCGCCGGGTCCTCGAGGACCAGGTTGTCGACGGCGGCCGTGGCCGGCGCGGTCGTCTTCAGGGCCCAGGCGCGCGGCCGCACCAGGTTGGCGAGGACGCCGTTCTCGATCCAGTTCACCGCGGGGGTGGCCATGCCGTTGTCGAACACCGAGGCCGCGCCCGAGGAGGCGCCGACCACCTGGAACGGCGCGGCCTCCAGCCCCGGGTACCGCGGGTCGCTGCGCAGCGTCAGCGGCAGGGCGGCGAGCCGGTCACCGATGCGGTTGCCGCCGCCGGGCCGGGCGAAGACGTTGCGGCCCTCGTCGGCGTCCCGGGCCTCCATCGTCCAGTAGAGGTAGATCATCAGGTCGCTGACCGCCGAGGGCGGCAGCAGCGTCTCGTAGCGCCCCGCCGGCAGGTCGATCCGCCGCTTCGACCAGCCCATCTTGCGCTCCACCTCGGCGGCGAGGCCGGCCACCGAGACGTCACCGAAGTCCCGCGTGCTGGTGCCGGCCCACACGGAGCGCCCGAAGTCCGGGGTCTTGCCGTTGAGCTCCACCCGGCCGGTGGGCTGGTCGTGGCGCAGCCGCAGACCGGTGGAGCTGCCCAGGTAGGTGGTGGCCATCTGGTGCTCGGCGAAGCCGAAGAGCAGCTCGCCCCGGTCGGCCGCCTCGCCGAAGGCCTGCCCCAGCGCCGGCGCGAAGTCGGCGAAGACGCCGATGGAGGTCTCCGCGGGGTCGGCGTCCCAGTCGCCCGGATCCGCTGGGGTCTCCCCCACCAGCGGCATCGCGTCCTCGGCCGGGCCGGCGTCGCGGGCGGCCTGCTCGCTGGCCGCGACGAGGTCGGCGATCTCCGGCGTGCCCGAGCGGGTCACCGTGCCCGCGGCCATGCCGGCACCGCCGTCGACGAACGAGACGACGACGACCTGCCGGGAGCGCATGGCGCCGTTGGTGGTCAGGCTGTTGGCCGCCCACCGCAGGTTCGCCTCGGAGCCCTCGACGACGAAGGTGACCTGCCCGTCGGCCGTGGAGGCGGCCAGCGCCTGCTCCACCAGGTCCTGGGCGCGCTGAGCGCTCATCGCCCGGCCTCCTCGACGGTGTTCAGGATGTTGACGCCCTCGAACAGGGCGGTCGGGCAGCCGTGGCTGACCGCCGCGGTCTGCCCCGGCTGGGCCTTGCCGCAGTTGAAGGCGCCGCCCAGGACGTAGGTCTCCGGGCCGCCGACGACGCGCATCGAGCCCCAGAAGTCCGTCGTCGTGGCCTGGTAGGCGACGTCGCGCAGCTGCCCGGCCAGCCGGCCGTTCTCGATCCGGTAGAAGCGCTGCCCGGTGAACTGGAAGTTGTAACGCTGCATGTCGATCGACCAGCTCTTGTCGCCGACGACGTAGATGCCGCGTTCGACCCCGCCGATGATCTCCTGCGTGCTCGGGCCGTCGGGGCTGGGGCGCAGCGACACGTTGGCCATCCGCTGCACGGGGACGTGACCGGGCGAGTCGGCGTAGGCGCAGCCGTTGGAGCGGCCCATGCCCTGCAGCCGGGCCATGTTGCGGTCCACCTGGTAGCCCACGAGGACGCCGTCCCGCACGATGTCCCACTGCTGCCCGGCGACGCCCTCGTCGTCCCAGCCGATCGTGGACAGGCCGTGCAGCGCCGTCCGGTCGCCGGTGACGTTGAGCAGCGGCGAGCCGTACTGCAGCGTGCCCAGCTTGTCGACGGTGGCGAAGGAGGTGCCGGCGTAGGCGGCCTCGTAGCCCAGGGCCCGGTCCAGCTCGGTGGCGTGGCCGATGGACTCGTGGATGGTCAGCCACAGGTTGGACGGGTCGACGACGAGGTCGTAGCGGCCGGCCTGCACCGAGGGCGCCTTGGTCTTCTCGCGCAGCAGCTCGGGCAGCTCGGCGAGTTCCGCGGCCCAGTTCCAGCCGGTGCCGGTGAGGTACTCCCAGCCGCGGCCGGCCGGTGGGGCGAGGGTGCGCATGCTCTCGAACGAGCCGGTGGTGCGGTCGACGGCCAGCGCCGTGATCTCGGGGTGCAGCCGGACGCGCTGCTGGCGGGTGCGGGTGCCGGCGGTGTCGGCGTAGTACTTCTGCTCCTTGACCAGGAGGCAGCTCGCCTGCACGTGCTCGACACCGTCGGCGGCCAGCAGCTGCTCGGAGAACTCGGCGAGCAGGGCGGTCTTGTCGGCGTCCTGGACGGAGAACGGGTCGACGTCGTAGGCCGACACGTACTCGACGTCGGCGTGGACCGGCTCCGGGGCCAGCTCCACCCGGTCGCGGTTCAGCGCCGCCGCGACCTGGGCGACGGCGACCGCCTCCTCCGCCAGGCGCACGGCCTCGGCGGCGGTGAGGACGACGCCGGCGGCGAACCCCCAGGTGCCCTCGTGCACCACGCGGACGGCGAGGCCGAGGTCCTCCCCGTGGGTGAACGCCTCGGGCCGGGCGTCGCGGAGGCTGATGGCCTGGGTGCGGATGCGCTCCACGCGGAGATCGGCGTGCTCGCAGCCGAGGTCGACCGCCCGGGTGAGGGCGGCGTCGGTGAGCGCGGACAGCGGCAGCGCGAGGAACGCCTCGTCGATGGCGCGGGGTGCTGGCACGGCCTCCTGTCTACCAGCGTCGGGGCAGGGGTGAGGCGGTACGGGCCGGGTAAGCGCCTGCACATGGCAGACCTGGACCGGCGGCCCGCGGACGACGTGACGATGACCTTCGGCGGCACCGCGACGATGCTGCTGCGGATCGGCGGCTTCACGCTGCTGACCGACCCGAACTTCCTGCACCGCGGGCAGCGCGCCCGGCTGGGCTACGGCCTGCGCAGCAAGCGGCTCACCGACCCCGCACTCGTGCCCGCGCAGCTGCCGGAGCTCGACGGCATCCTGCTGTCGCACATGCACGGCGACCACTGGGACCGCATCGCCACGCGCACCCTGCCCAAGGAGACACCGGTGGTCACCACTCCGGAGGCGGCGAAGTGCCTGTCCGACCGCGGGTTCACCGGCACCGCCGAGCTGCGCGCCTGGGACACGCACGTGTTCACCCGCGGCGCGGAGACGCTCCGGGTCACCTCCGTGCCCGGGGTCCACGGGCCCGGACCGCTGGCCCGGGTGCTGCCGCAGGTGATGGGCAGCGTGCTGGAGCTGGTCCGCGACGGCGAGGTGAGCTGGCGCGGCTACATCAGCGGCGACACGCTGTTCCGGCCGTTCCTGGGCGAGGTGCTGGAGCGGTGCGGGCCGCTCGACGTCGTCATCCCGCACCTGGGCGGCACCAAGGCGCTCGGGCTCACGGTCACGATGGACGGCCGGCAGGGCGCGGACCTGGTGGAGCTGCTGAAGCCGCCGGTGACCGTCCCGGTGCACTACGACGACTACGACCGGTTCGCCTCGCCGCTGGGCGACTTCGTCGCCGAGGTCGCACGGCGCCGGCTGCCCGGCACCGTGCGACCCGCCTACCGCGGGGAGACGATCTCGCTGCGCGCCTGACGAGGGGCTAGAACGCGTCCCCGGTGCGCCACGGCATCAGCTGCAGGGTCAGGGTGTTGCCGTCGGGGTCGGCGAAGCCGGCGTACTTGACCCCGCCGCCGACGTCCTCGACGGCGCCGACGTCCACGCCCCGGCCGATCAGCTCGGCGCGGGCCGCGTCGATGTCGTCGACGACCAGGTGCAGCCCCCGGACGGACCCGGGCGGCGCCTCCCAGGCGGGCAGGCCGGTGCCCAGGGCGATCGAGCAGGCCGATCCCGGCGGGGTCAGCTGCACCACCCGCACACCGTCGGCCGGGCGCACGTCCACGTCGACGGAGAAGCCCAGCTTGTCGGCGTAGAAGGCCTTGGCACGGTCGACGTCGGTGACCGGGACGGGGACGAGTTCGAGCTTCATGTCCACGAGCGCCTCCTCAGAGCCCGCGGGCGAGGAGGTCGTCGAGCTTCTCGTAGCCCTCGTTCACGCCGACCTCCATGCCGCTGGCGACGAAGCCGTCGCGCCCCTCGAACGAGTCGACCAGCGACGTCGAGGTGAGCCTTGTCCGCCCGTTCCCGAGGTCCTCCAGCACGAGCCGCTCCAGGGCGACGTCGTCCGGCATGCCCTCGAAGGCGAACGTCTGGACGATGAGCTCGTTCGCGCGGACCTCGTGGAAGACGCCGTTGAAGGCGTAGTCCTCGCCGTCCTGCGACATGACGTAGCGGTAGGAGCCGCCGGTGCGGCAGTCGTGCCGGTCGATCCGGATGTCCATGCCCTTCGGCCCGGTCCACTGCGCGAAGAGCTCCGGGTCGACGTGCGCGCGGAACACCCTCTCGGGCGGGGCGTCGAACTCGCGGACGATCCGCACGAGCGGGACGTCGGGGTCGACGACGATCTGGGTCTCGCGGTGCGTGGTGCTGGTCATGGCTGCGGTCCTTCCGGGGGTGGGGGGTCATCGGCGGGCGGGTGGGGAGCTGCTCGATCCGGCATCGATCGCAGGACGTCGTCCAGGCGGCGGTAGCGCTCCTCCGCCTGACGGCGGTAGCGCTCGATCCACTTCGTCATGAGGTCGAAGACCTCTGCCTCCAGGTGCACCGGGCGGCGTTGGGCCTCCCGGCTGCGGCTCACCAGGCCGGCGTCCTCCAGCACCTTGAGGTGCTTGGAGACGGCCTGGAGACTGACGTCGAAGGGGGCGGCGAGCTCGCTCACCGTGGCGTCACCGGTCGCCAGTCGCGCGACCATGTCCCGCCGGGTGGGGTCGGCCAGCGCCGAGAACACCCGGGAGAGCGGATCAGCCGGCACGTCGTCCTCCTCGTTGTTCAACCTTGCGGTTGAACAAGAAGGTAGCGCCGAACTGTGCCGATGGTCAACCCCTTGGTTGAACAAGCCTCCGACCTGGGGTGGAGCCGGAGATCATCCCGGCGGCCGACGCCCGGGGAGACCGGTCCGGCCGATGCTCGTACCGCCACCGCAGCGGTGGCCGGACGACGAGGAGCGCACGGTGAGCAGCTGGACGACGAAGGTGCTGGGAGCCGCCGGCGCGGTGGTGGCGGTCGGCGCGACGGCGCTCGCCGGGCTCGCGGTGACGATGCCCGCGGGGGTGGACGGACCGGGCGCGATGCTCGCGGAGCTGCAGGGCCACACCGAGACCTCCGACCACGCCGACGCCGCCGACGCGCCCCGCGCCGACGTCCCCGGCTGGACCCGCTCGGTCGGGCACGACGTCACCGTCGTCCGGCCCGGGAACGCCTCCGGCGACGACGCGGGCAGCGTGCGGGCGCACATGACGCTGGACGAGGGGGCGCGACCGCCGGCCGACTGCGTCGACCTCTCGCAGGTCGGCATGCCGTTCGACGGGGGCGGGAACTGGCCCGACCTCGGCGAGGCGGCCCAGCTCTGCGAGGGCTGGGTGACCGTCGTGCTCGACGACCGGCTCTACACCTGGTCCGACGACGCCCTGCAGGTCGAGGCCGGCTGAGGTCAGCCGGCGGCCAGGCGGGCGGCGCGCTCGGCGACGTCCACCCGCAGCGCGGCGACGTCCACGTGCACCGGGGCGCCGTCGCGGACGACCGGCCGGCCGCCGACCCAGACGTCGCGCACGTGCCGCCCGGCGCCGGACCAGACCAGGTGCGCCAGCACGTCGCCGACGTCGCCGACCGGCTCGAAGACCAGGTCGCGGGTGTCGACGTGCACCAGGTCGGCCCGGCGACCTGCCTCGAGCTGCCCCAGGTCGGGGCGGCCGATCGCGTCGGCGGCTGCGCCGGTGGCGAGCCAGAACGCCTCCGCCGCGGTGAGCGCCGTGGCCGACCGCTCGCGCAGCCGCGCCATGCCGGCGGCCAGGCGCAGGTCGGCGAACAGGTCGAGGGAGTCGTTGGACGCCGGCCCGTCGGTGCCCAGGCCCACCCGGATGCCACGGTCGAGCATCGGGCGCAGCGGCGCGACGCCGCTGGCGAGCTTGGCGTTGCTGGCCGGGCAGTGCGCGACGGCGACGTCGTACTCCCGCCAGAGCTCCTGGTCGGCGTCGTCCATGTGCACGCAGTGCGCGGCGAGCACCCGGCCGCCGAGGACGTCGTGGGAGGCGAGCAGCGCCGGCACCGACAACCCGTGCGCGGCGAGCAGGTCCTCGCCCTCGGTGGCGGTCTCCGCGACGTGCAGGTGCAGGAGCAGGCCGTGCTCCCGGGCGGCGCGCGCGGCGTCGGCGAGGAGCGGGAGGGGGACGGTGTAGGCGGCGTGCGGGCCCAGGCCGTACTCGACGGTGCCGTCGTCGGGCGCGCCGGCGGCCAGGGCGACGGCGGCCCGCAGCTGCTCCTCCATCGGCGGCATGCCGGGCAACGGGAGCAGCGGCGTGGCGATGATCGCCCGCGCACCGGTGGTCCCGACGGCGGCGGCGATCCGCTCCGGCTGGAAGTACATCTCGACGCTGGTGGTGATGCCGTTGCCGAGCATCTCCGCCGACGCCGCGGTCATGGCGACCTCGACGTCCTCCGGGGTGAGCCGGGCCTCCCGCGGCCACATCACCTCCTGCAGCCAGCGATCCAGCGGCAGCCCCTCCCCCTGGCCGCGGAACAGCACCATGGCGGCGTGCGAGTGGGCGTTGACCAGTCCGGGGGTGAGGACGCCGGGGAGCTCGACCAGCTCCGCGCCACCGGCCGGTGGCGCCTCGGCGGCCGGACCGACCCAGGTGATGAGGCCGTCGGCGACGTCCACCACGGCTCGAGGGACGACGGTTCCCGCGCGGTCACCGAGAACGGCGGCCCGGGCGGTGAAGCGCTGGCGCATACCTGCCGACGCTAGTGCCGCGCGACTGCGGCGTCGCGGCGGCGCGACCGGGCCGCCGATACCGTGGGCGGCATGGACCTCCTCGCCGCCGCCTCCTCCGACGAGGGCGGGATCACCGGTTTCCTGCTCGACCTGGTCGAGACCCTCGGTCCCGTCGGCGTGGGGCTGAGCATCCTGCTGGAGACGGTCATCCCGCCGATCCCGAGTGAGGCGGTGCTCGGCCTGGCCGGCGTGCTGATCCGGCAGGGCGAGATGAACGCCGTCGCGGTGGTCCTGTTCGCCACGCTCGGCTCGGTCATCGGCGCGATCTTCTTCTACTACGTGGGCCGGGCACTGGGGCCCCGACGGGCGCACCTCTTCCTCGACCGGCTGCCGCTGGTGAAGACCGAGGACGTCGACCGCACGTTCGAGTGGTTCGCCCGGCACGGCCGCGCGGCGGTCTTCTTCGGCCGGATGGTGCCGATCGTCCGCAGCTTCATCTCGGTGCCCGCGGGCGTCGTGCGGATGCCGTTCTGGCAGTTCATCGTCTACTCCGCCGCGGGCAGCCTGATCTGGAACACCGTGCTGGTCAGCCTCGGGGTGCTCGCCGGCAACTTCATCGAGGACAACCTCAAGTACGTCGACTACGCGATCATCGCCGCCGTCGTGCTGGGGATCGGTTACCTGATCCTCAAGCACGTCCGCGACGTGCGCCGGCACCGGCGGGCGGGGACGGTCGCGCCCAGCCCGGTATCGCCGGGCGAGGATCCGGGCCGCCCGGCAGCATGACGGGATGACCCGCACCCGGCCGCACGTCGTCGCCTTCGACGTCAACGAGACGCTGCTGGACCTGGCCCCCGTGCGGGCGGCGCTGATCGAGGCCGGGCAGCCGGGGTCGCTGCTGGGCACCGTGTTCGCCCGTACGCTGCTCACCGGCTTCGCCGCTGCCGCCGTGGGCTCCTGGTGCACGTTCCGGGACGCGTTCGACGCGTCGCTGGCGCAGGAGACGGAGCTGCCCGCGGAGACGCGCGGCTCGATCGCCGACACGTTCCGCGAGCTGTCCCCGCATCCGGACGTGGAACCGGCGCTGCGGCGGCTGGTGGAGGCGGGTGTGCGGGTGGTGACCTTGTCGCACGGCTCCCCCGGTATCGCCGAGGCGGGGCTGGAGCGGGGCGGCATCACCCCGCTGGTGGAGCGGAGCCTGTCCAGCGAGGTCGTCCGCGCGTGGAAGCCGAACCGCGAGGCGTACCTGTGGGCGGCGGGCGTCTGCGGGCTGGCGCCGGACCGGATGGCGCTGATGGCGGCGCACGGCTGGGACGTGCTGGGGGCGCAGCGGGCGGGCCTGACGGGCGCATGGTTCCCGCGCAGCGAGCGGACCTACCCGGCCGTGTACGACGCCCCGCACGTGCAGGCGCCGGATCTGGCGGGTGCGGTCGACGCTCTGCTCGCGCTGCCGGCATGAGCGCGGAACCTCTCCTCGTCGACACCCCGCACGGCCCGGCCCGGGTGACCAGCGCAGGCGACGGGCGCGCCGGCACGCTGGTGCTCGGCCATGGCGCCGGTGGCGGCTCGGAATCCGTGGACCTGGCGGCGCTCGCGGCGGAGGCCGCCGACGCCGGCTGGCTGGTGCACCGGGTGGACCAGCCGTGGCGGGTGGCGGGCAAGCGCATCGCGCCGGCGCCACCGCGGCTGGACGAGGCCTGGCACGCGGTGCTGGACCGGCTGCGGGTGCTGGACCGGCTGCCCGGCCGGCTGGTGCTGGGCGGGCGCAGCGCCGGGGCGCGGGTGGCCTGCCGGACCGCCGCCGAGCAGGGCGCCGCGGGCGTGCTGACCCTGGCGTTCCCGCTGCACCCGCCGGGCAAGCCGGAGAAGAGCCGCGCGCCGGAGCTGACCGCCGTCTCGGTGCCGCTGCTGGTGGTGCAGGGGGAGACCGACGCCTTCGGCCGGCCCGAGCACGTCGCCGCCGCGCTGGCCGAGCACGCGGGCGCGTCGGTGTACGCGGTGCCCGGCGACCACTCGCTCAAGAAGAACCCCCACCTCGCCGCGGCAGCGGCGATGTCCTGGCTCACCGAGGTCCTCTCGCGCTGACGCCGATCACCTCAGAAGGGCGGCGGGTCGTCCGCGGGGCAGGCATCCGCCCCCGCGTCGGAACCCTCGAACAGCCCGGCGTAGGCCGGTCGCCGGACCGAGACCGTTCCACGTGCAACAACGTCCATGCCCGGTGGTCGGGTGACGCGGGTGACGCCGCTGGGGGTGGTGACGGTGAGGACGCCGTCGTCGGTCATGGTGAAGGACCAGCCGGCGGCGAAGGTCTTGAGCCGGTGGTGGCGGCGGCACAGGCAGCACAGGTTCTCGCAGGCGGTGTCCTCGCCGTCGGAGTGCGGGACGACGTGGTCCAGGTCCGCCCAGGCGGCGCGGTTGCGGCAGCCGGGGTGCCGGCACGTCCGGTCCCGGACGCAGATGAAGCGGTGCTGCGCGGCGGAGGGTCGGTAGCGGTCGGTCGGCGGGGGCCGGTCCAGCAGCGGGCAGCCGCAGTCACCGCCGGGGTGGTCGGGGCAGCCGCGGCGGGCCAGGCGTTCCAGTTCGGTGCGGGTGACGGCGGCCCGCAGCGCGCCGCTGACCGGGTCGGTGAGGGCGATGTCCAGACGGCCGCCGGCCGGGGCCTGCAGCCCGCCGGGGCACAGGGCGTCGAGCTCTTCGAGCAGCTCACGCAGGTGGGCGGCGGTGATCGGTTGCCCGTCGAGGTCGCCCGGCGCCACCTCGCCGCAGCCAGGGCCGCCGACAGGGCCGCCGGCGCAGGCGTGGTCGCTGCGCCTCGCCGGGTCCAGGCCACGGTCGGGGTCGGCGGGCGGGTCGGCGGGCAGGTCGGCGGGCAGGTGGGGCAGCGGCAGGTGGGCGACCGCGCAGGCGTCGTGGCCGGCCGCGGCGGCGCGCAGGGTGGGCAGCGGGGCGAGCACGGTGAGGTGCGCGGTCACCGGCGGCCGGGAGGTGTCCCAGGGGCGGGTGACCAGGTCGTAGAGCGCACCGACCCGCAGCTGCCCGATCCGGTGCTCGTCACCGTCGGCCTTGGCGAGGCGGGCGTAGCCGTCCACGGTGTCCCGGATGGCGGCGGCCATGCGCTGGGGCAGGAACACCGACAGCTCCGCCATGCCGTCGGGCAGCGGGCGCATCGTCACGTCGGCGCCCTGCTGCGCCCGCCTGCGTCGCCGATCCGAGGCCGCGGCGTCCCGGCGCAGCAATTCCGCCCGCGCAGCGGCCTGCAGCCCACGGATGGTCAGCCGCCTGGCCCGAGGTAGCACCGCGGCCTCCACCTGCGCGAGCACCGCCGGCTCCACCTCCCCGGCCGGCTCGGTGAGCTCGGCGACCAGAGCGCGGGCCCGCGGCCAGTCCAGCCGGCCGTCGGCCAACGCCTCCCACGTCCCGCGCAGATGCGTGGCGAGCAGCATCGAGGCATCGGCCAGCTTCGTGGCCGCCGTGCGCGAGCAGTTCAGCACCATCGCGAGCTCGTCGGCGAAGAACTCGCTCACCCCCGCCACCGGCTCCCGGCCCGGCCCCGCCACCCAGTCCGGGGAGGCGGCACCCGGTTCACCCAGCTGCCGGTCTGCGGAATCGGGGCGGCGGACCGCCAGCTGCGCCACCAGCTCGGCGCGGTAGGCGGCCAGCTGCCCCTCCACCTGCTCGATCCGCTGCAGCTCCACAGCGATCTCCGCAGCACTACGGGCAGCCACCGGCATCAGCTCACCCAGCCGCGTCGGCCGCACCACCACCCCCGCCGGCACGGTGCCCGGCCACGGGTCGGCGGCGAGGCTGTTGACCGTCACCCCGACGCCGAATCCACCGCCCTCGAACACATGATCGAAGGTAGTCGGGGGGTACGACAGTTCTCTGGCACCTGACCAGGACCGTGCGGACCTCGTCGAGTGTGATCGGCCGGCAGTTCAGGTCAGGTCAGGTCAGGTCAGGTCAGGTCAGGTCAGGTCAGCATGGATGCAGGCATCGCGGCGGTTCAGCGACGGCACAGGCGGACCGGCCGGCACCAGAGGCCCGACGGCGGCGCAGGCGCACCGCCGGTTCAGGCGTGGCGCCGGCGAGAGGGAGGGAGGGACCCGTGGCGGCGCAGGCGCACCGCCGTCGCAGGCGTGGCGCCGGCGAGAGGGAGGGACCCGTGGCTGTGCGGGCGCACCGCCGGCAGGTTCAGTGGCGGGAACGGCGGCGGCGCACGAGCAGGACCACCGCGATGATGACGGCAACTCCCGCGGCCGGCGCGGCGTAGCGGGTCAGCGCCGCGCCACCGGCGATCTCGAGCAGGTCGATCGGCTCGGGCTCGGCCGGCTTCGGACGCGCCGCAGACGGCGCGGACGCCGGACCGGCGGAGGGCACGCTGCGCAGCGGCGCCCCGGTCGCGGGCCGCCCGGGCGGGGCCGTCGGGCCCTTCGGCGGCGCGCTCGGCGCCTTGCCGGCCGGCGCGGTGTCCTTGCTCGCCGGCGCGCTGTCCGTGCTCGCCGGCGCCGTGTCGGTGCTCGCGGGCGCGGTGTCGGCGCTCGCCGGCGCAGACGCCTTCTTGGCCGGCACAGCCTTGGCCGGCGCAGCCTTCGCCGCGGCAGCCTTGGCGGGCGCGGCCTTGGCGGGTGCGGACTTCTCGGCCGCCGCCTTCGCCGGGGCCTTGCCGGCCTTCGCGGCGTCGCCGTCGTCGGATGCGGTGACCTTGTCGGTCGTCGCCGCCGCGGCCTTCTTCGTGGCGGCGGCCGCCTTCTTCGCCGCCGTCCCCTCCCCCGCGGCCTGCTCCGCGGACGCGGCGATCTCCTCCACCGCTCCGGACGCCGTCGCCGCCGCCTTCTGCAGCGGGCCCTCCGACGCCGCGGCACTCGCCCGCTCGGCGTCGCCCTGGGCGTCGCCCTCCCCGAGCTGGGCGGCGAGCTTGTCGGCGAACTGGCCGAGCAGCTTGTTGCCGACGTCGGTCATCACGCCCCGGCCGAACTGCGCCGGCCGGCCGGTGATGTTCAGGTCGGTGAGGACGTCGACCCGCGTCACCGAACCCTCCGCCTGGAGCACCGCGGTCACCGTCGCGGCCGCCGTCCCGTTGCCCCGCTGGTCCTTGCCGCGCGCGTCGATCACGGCCCGGTGCGCGGCCTCGTCCTTCTCGATGAACGAGGCCTTGCCCTGGTAGGTCAGGTTGATCGGACCCAGCTTGACCTTGACGCGGCCGGTGAAGTCGTCACCGTCCACGGAGTCCAGCGCGGCGCCGGGCATGCAGGGAGCGATCCGCTCGATGTCGAGCAGCACCCGCCACGCCTCGTCGACGGGGACCGGGACGGTGAACGAGTTCTCCAGCTGCACGGCCGACCTCCTGGTGACGTCCTGGAACGGCCCCCGTGCAGGGCCCCGGCACGAGCCTGCGAGTGCCGGGGGGCACGGGGGTCCTTCAAGCTACAGCCCGGCGGCGGCCGTCACCGCCCGGCGCGTCAGGACCGTCGCCAGGTGTTGCCGGTAGTCGGCCTGCGCGTTCAGGTCGCTGCTCGGCTCGGTGCCCTCGGCCGCGCGCTCCGCAGCCGCCGCCACCGCCTCGGCCGTGGCCTCGGCACCCGCCAGTGCTTCCTCCACCTGCCGCGCCCGCAACGGCGTCGGCCCCATGTTGGTCAGCCCCACCCGCGCCTCGGCGATCCGGCCGTTCTCCCGGCGCACGACGGCGGCCACCGCGACGATCGACCAGGCCTGCGCCACGCGGTTGAACTTCTCGTACCGCATGCCCCAGGAGCCGGCGAGCTTCGGCACCCGCACCTCCACCAGCAGCTCCCCCTCCTCGACCGCCGTCGTGAGGTAGTCGACGAAGAACTCGGCCGCCGGCACGGTGCGCCGGCCGCCCGGGCCGACGATCACGAACTCGGCGTCCAGCGCCAGGGCCACGGCCGGCAGGTCGCCGGCCGGGTCGGCGTGCACCAGGGCGCCGCCGAACGTGCCGCGGTGGCGCACCTGCCGGTCGGCCACGGTGCCGGTCGCCTCGGCGATGAGCGGGGCGTGCTCGGCGATCAGCGGGTCGGAGAGGACGTCGGAGTGCGTCGTCATCGCCCCGATCACGATCGCGTCGCCGTCGTCCCGGACGCCGCGCAGCCCGTCCACCCGGCCCAGGTCGACGACGGTCTCGGGCGCGGCCAGCCGCAGGCGCATGACGGGGATGAGCGACTGCCCGCCGGCGAGGACCTTGACGTCCTCGCCGCCCTCGGCGATCGCCTGCAACGCCTCCTCCACCGTGGTGGGCCGGGCGTAGGAGAACGGCGCGGGGATCACAGGGCACCTCCGGTCATGGACGGCCCCTCGGTGGAGTCGGCGGCCTGGGCGTTGGTGCGGGCGGTGGCGCGTTCGCCGCCGTCCCCACCGTCGTGGAGCGCCCGCCAGACCCGTTCCGGGGTCAGCGGCATGCGGATGTCGGTCACGCCCAGGTGCCGGACGGCGTCCAGCGCGGCGTTCACCACGGCCGGGGTGGAGGCGATGCAGCCCGCCTCGCCCACGCCCTTGGCGCCGATCGGGTTGCCCGGTGCGGCGTGCACCGTGTTCCCGGTGTCGAAGTGCGGCAGGTCGGAGGCCGCCGGCACCAGGTAGTCGACGAAGGTGCCGGTGGTGAGGTTGCCGTCGTCGTCGTAGACGGCCTCCTCGTACAGCGCCTGGGCGATGCCCTGGGCCAGGCCGCCGTGCACCTGCCCCTCCACGATCAGCGGGTTCACGATCGTGCCGACGTCGTCGACGCAGGCGTACTTGCGGATCTTGACGAACCCGGTCTCGGTGTCCACCTCCATCGCGCACAGGTGCGTGCCGTGCGGGAAGGAGAAGTTCTCCGGGTCGAAGGTCGCCTCGGCGTCGATCGAGGGCTCGATCCCCTCCGGGTAGTCGTGCGCCGCGAAGATCGCCAGCGCGATCTCCTGGATGCCGAGCCCGGTGCCCGGCGTCCCGCGCACCGAGAACTTCCCGCCCGCGAAGTCCAGGTCGTCCTCGCTGGCCTCCAGCAGGTGGGCGGCGATCTTCCGCGCCTTGGCGATCACCTTGTCCGCCGCCTTGACCACCGCCGAGCCGCCGACCACCAGGGACCGGGAGCCGTAGGTGTCCAGACCGCGGGAGCTGATCGCGGTGTCGCCGTGCAGCACCTCGACGTCCTCGAACGGGACGCCGAGGGAGTCGGCGACCAGCTGGCTCCACGCCGTCTCGTGGCCCTGGCCGTGCGGGGTCGAGCCGGTGACCACCTCGACCTTGCCGGTGGGCAGCATCCGGATGGCCGCGTGCTCCCAGCCGCCGGCGCCGAAGGACAGCGAGCCGAGCACCCGGGAGGGGGCCAGGCCGCACATCTCGGTGAAGGTGGAGAAGCCGATGCCCAGCTGCACCGGGTCGTTCGACTCGCGCCGGCGCTGCTGCTCGGCGCGCAGCTCGTCGTACCCGAGCAGCTCCAGCGCCTGCTGGGTGGCGGTCTCGTAGTCACCGCTGTCGTAGGCCAGCCCCGCCACGGTGGTGAACGGGAACTCCGCGGCGTCGATCCAGTTCCTGCGCCGCAGCTCCAGCGGGTCCATGCCCAGCTCGACGGCGAGCTCGTCCATGATCCGCTCGATCGCGAACGTCGCCTCCGGCCGCCCGGCGCCGCGGTAGGCGTCGGTGGGCACCTTGTTGGTGAAGACGCCGTCGCACTCGAAGCGGTAGGCGGGGAACTTGTAGATGCCCGGGTACATGAACGCGCCCAGGGCCGGGACGCCGGGCGTGATGAGGCGCAGGTAGGCGCCCATGTCGGCCAGCAGCCGGACGCGCAGCCCCTTGACGTTGCCCTCCCGGTCCGCCGCGACGTCCACGAACTGGATCTGGTCGCGGCCGTGGTGGGCGGTCATCAGCGACTCGCTGCGGGTCTCGGTCCACTTGACCGGCTTGCCGAGCCGCCGCGCGATCAGCAGGCAGAGGATCTCCTCCGGGTTGACCTGCAGCTTCCCGCCGAACCCGCCGCCGACGTCGGGGGCGACGACGCGCAGCTTGTGCTCGGGGATGCCGGTGACCATCGCGGCCATCACCCGCAGGATGTGCGGGATCTGGGTCGCCGACCACATCGTGTAGTTGTCGCCCTGCGGCTGGACCACGACCGAGCGCGGCTCCATGAACGCCGGGATGAGCCGCTGCTGGACGAACCGGCGGCTGACGACGACGTCGGCGTCGGCGAACGCCTGGTCGGTGTCCGAGCCGGTGCCCATCTCGCCGGCGTCGAAGACGAAGTGGTAGCTGGTGTTGGACTCCAGGTGGTCGTGGACCAGGTCGGCGCCCTCGGCGACCGCCCGCTCCATGTCCAGGACCACCGGCAGCGGCTCGTAGTCGACGTCGGCGAGCTCGACGGCGTCCTGCGCGGCGGCCTTGGTGCGCGCCACGATCACCGCGACGGCCTCGCCGACGTGGTTGACCTGGTCGACGGCGATCGAGGGGTGACCGGGGTTGACCATGTCCGGCGTGACCGGCCACGCGCAGGGCAGCGAGCCCTGCTCCTCGGCGAAATCCTGGCCGGTGTAGACGGCGATGACCCCGGGGGCCTCCCGTACGGCGCTGACGTCGACGTGGGTGATCCGCGCGTGGGCGACGGGTGAGCGGACGACGGCCAGGTGCAGCATCCCGGGCAGGACCATGTTGTCGGTCCAGGTGGTCTTCCCGGTGATCAGCCGGGCGTCCTCCTTGCGCCGCCGCGCCTTGCCGATCTCGGGTGCCGCGGGTTCGTCGGACGGGAGGCCGGCGCGGTCCTCGACGGCGGTCATGCCTGGACCGCCACGTGCGGGGCGGCCGCGGTGTCGACGACGGCCGGCGAGACGTGCCCGTTCCCGTCCCCGCCACCGCGCATCTCGGCGGCTGCGGACCGGACGGCGCGGACGATGTTCTGGTAGCCGGTGCAGCGGCAGAGGTTGCCCTCGATGCCCTCGCGCACCTCGTCGTCGCTCGGGTCCGGGTTGTCCTGGAGCAGGTCGATCGAGGCCATGATCATCCCCGGCGTGCAGTAGCCGCACTGCAGCCCGTGCATCTCGTGGAACGCCTTCTGGACCGGGTGCAGGCCGTCCTGGCCCACGCCCTCGATGGTGGTGACCTCGCAGCCGTCGGCCTGCACGGCCAGTACCGTGCAGCTCTTCACCGCCTCGCCGTCGAGGTGCACGGTGCAGGCGCCGCAGTTGCTGGTGTCGCAGCCGACGACCGTGCCGACCTTGCCGACCTGTTCGCGCAGGTAGTGCACCAGCAGGGTCCGCGGTTCGACGTCGTCGGTGTATGCAGCGCCGTCCACGCGCACGGTGATCGGGGTCATGCGTCCTCCGCCTGGTTTGCAGGGATCGAGAGCGCCCGCGGTGAACCGTGGGCCCGATCCGGAGTCTGCACCCAGAGGAGTGACTCAGGCCACTCCCAACTGCGCGGGAGGTCTCAGCGGGCGGCCGGGACCTCCACCGGGGCCGCCGTCGGCGCGGGATGGGCGTCGGCGAGCGCCCGCAGCTCCCGCCGGCGCAGCACCGCCGAGGCGGTGAGGGCGACCAGACCGAGGGCGGCCAGACCGGCGCCGACCATGCCCGGAGCCGTGTAGCCGAGCCCCGCGGCGATGACCAGCCCACCGAGCCAGGCGCCCAGCGCGTTGGCCGCGTTGAGCGCCGAGTGGTTCAGCGCGGCGCCCAGCATCTGCGCCTCGCCGGCGACCTGCATGAGCCGGATCTGGAGGCAGACCACGAGGGCCGAGGCAGCCGCACCGACGGTGAAGATCAGCGCGACGATGGTGACCGGCGTGCGGGCCGCCAGGGGCACCAGCGCGAGCAGCACACCGGTGGCGACCATGGTGCCCACCAGCGAGCGGAACAGCGCGAGATCGGCGAGCCGACCGCCGAGCGCCGTCCCGACCACGCCGCCCAGGCCGAACGCGAACAGCACCCAGGGGATGGTGCCGCGGGACATGCCGGTGACCTCGGTGACCAGTGGCGCGACATAGCTGTAGACGGCGAACATGCCGCCGAACCCGACGACCCCGACCACGAGCGTGAGCAACACCTGCGGACGGCGCAGCGCGCCCAGCTCCGAGCGCACGGTGGCCGCGCGGTTCCCCGGCGCCCCGGGGACGACGGCGCTGATCGCGGCGATCGTGAGGGCCCCGATCACCACCACGGCCCAGTAGGCGCTGCGCCACCCGAACTCCTGGCCCAGCCACGTGGCGGCGGGGACGCCGGCCACGTTGGCGATGGCCAGACCCAGCATCACCGAGCTCACGGCTCGGCCGCGCAGGTGCGGGGCGACCAGCGACGCGGCGACCAGAGAGGCGACCCCGAAGTAGGCGCCGTGCGGGACGCCGGCGAGGAACCGGGCGGCCAGCAGCGAGCCGTAGCCGGGGGCGAGCGCGGTGAGCGCGTTGCCGACGATGAAGGCGGCCATCAGGCCCAGCAGCAGGGCACGGCGGGGCAGCCGCGTCCCCAGCGCCGCGATGACCGGCGCACCGACGACGACGCCCAGCGCGTAGAACGAGATGACGTGCCCGGCGGTCGGGATGTCGATGCCCACACCCTCGGCGATGTCCGGCAGCAGCCCCATCGTCACGAACTCGGTGGTGCCGATCGCGAAACCGCCGAGCGCCAGGGCGACGACGGCGGCCACGAGCCGCCCCCGGGCCAGCGGAGGACGTTCGGCGAGGGGCAGCGCGGTCACTCCGGGTGCGAAGTCCTGAGCCGGCCGAAGCATTCCCGGCCGCTGCGCGGCGTCAGTGCCCGACCGCCGGGACCTCGTCCACGGCCGGGAGCTGCCAGGGGCGGACGACGGTGACGAGCACGACGATCGCCAGCACCAGCGCCGTCACCACGACCAGGCCGATCGCGACGGCGTCGTTGCCCAGCAGGCCGACGACCGGCGAGACCACCGCCCCGACGCCGAACTGGATCGCGCCCAGCAGGGCCGCGGCGCTGCCGGCGGCCTCGCCGTGGCGGGAGAGCGCGAGCGCGGGGGCGTTGGGCAGGGCGAGCCCGCAGGCGAACAGCACCACCCAGAGCGCGCCGGTCACGGCGGGCAGGCCGCCGGTCTCCGTGCCTGCCAGGACGACGAGCGCGGCACCGGCCAGAGCGCCCAGGACCGTGCCGGCCACGAGCAGCTGCTGCGGCGACCAGCGACGGAGCAGGAGCGGGTTGAGCTGGGTGGCGGCGATGAGCCAGAACGCGCCGGCGCCGAAGAGCAGCCCGAACTGCTGCTCGTCGAGGCCGAACTGGTCCTGGTAGACGAAGGAGGAGCCGGACACGTAGCTGAACAGACCGGCCATGGTCAGGCCCGCCACGAGCACCAGCCCGACGTAGACGCGGTCGTGCATCAGCCCGCGGTAGGTGCGCAGCGTGCCGCGGACGCCGGTGCTGCTCCGGCGCTCGGGCGGCAGGGTCTCCCGCAGCGTGGCCCAGCCGACGACAAGCATGAGCAGCCCGTAGCCGGCGAGCACCACGAAGACGCCGCGCCAGTCGGTGAACCGCAGCAGCTCGCCGCCGATCGTCGGGGCGAGCACCGGCGCCGCCCCGAGCACGAGGAAGAGCCGGGAGAGCATCGTGGCCGCGGCCCGTCCGGTGTAGAGGTCGCGCACCACGGCCAGCGCGATGACCGCGCCCGCGGCCGCACCGACGCCCTGCAGCAGGCGCAGCGCGCCGAGGACGGCGATGCTGGGGGCCACCAGGATCAGCAGCGACGCCAGCACGTGCAGCGCCGTGCCCGCCAGCAGGGGGCCGCGGCGGCCGTAGGCGTCCGACAGCGGGCCGAGCACCAGCTGCCCGAGCGCCAGGCCGACCAGGGTGCCGGTCAGCGTCAGCTGCACGGTGGCCGAGGTGGTGAGCAGGTCCTCGGTGATCGCCGGCAGCGCCGGCAGGTACATGTCGATGGTGAGCGGCCCGATGGCGACGAAGGCGCCGAGCGTGAGCGCGGTCCGGGCTGCCCCGGGGCGCTGCGCCGACGTGGGCGCAGCGGCTGCTGGGGCGACCGGGCGGTCCTGGGTGGTGGTCATGAGTGTCCCGTCGAGCGAGGTGGAGCCCGACCGACGCTGGTCCGACCGCAGTACGAGAGGCGACAAGGCGCCGCCGGACCCGGGCATTCCCGATGGTTGCCCGGACCAATCACCGTTCACCGGACGTTCAGCTGGGCGGGCGGACCGGCAGGAGGGCGCGGACGTCGCGGGCGCGCAGGACGCCCAGCCAGAGCCCGCCGCCGTACGCGAGGTCCTCGAGCCGACGCGCCACCGTGTGACGGACCGGTCCGATCCGGCCACGCCGCGGCCACCAGGTGAGCAGCCCGTCGGCCAGCGCGACGGCTCCCAGCCCGCGGCGGGCCCGGCGGGAGACCACCGCGGCGACCAGCGACAACGGCCAGTGGTGCCGGGTGGCGGTCCCGGCCAGCGACCGGCCGGAGGCGACCAGCCCCCGGGCGGTGAGCGCCGCCGCCAGACCCACCGGCGCGCGCTCACCGGGACGGCGGAGCCGCCGGGTCAGCCGGACCGCGGTGGCGCCGAGCAGCCCGAGGGCGGCCAACCGGCCCGGCCGCCCGCCGGCCAGCAGCAGCGCCCAGGTGAGGCCGGTCTCCGGAGCGATCACCAGCGGGGACACCGCGGCCCCGTGCCGCTGCGCCAGGAGCGCGGCGCCGGTGCCGTAGAAGGCGCGCCGCCGGAGCCACTCCGCGAGGGCGGCGGGGTGCTCGTGCGCCACCTCGGCCGCCGGTTCGTAGCGGACCCGCCAGCCGGCCGCCGTCAGCCGCCACACGAGGTCGACGTCCTCGGCGACCCGCATCGCCTCGTCGAAGCCGCTGCCCACGGCCGCGCGGCGCACCAGCAGGGCCGCGCTGGGGACGTAGGAGACCGCCGACGAGGGGCGCACCGCCGCCGGCCGCGGCCCCATGTCCAGCGCCGAGGCCAGGTCCTCGTACGGGCTCACCCAGCCGCGCCGCGCGCCGGGCAGCGGCACGATCCGCGGCGCGACCGCGGCCAGCGACGGATCGGCCAGGTGCGGCAGCAACGCGTCCAGCCAGCCCGGCCGCGGCACGCAGTCGGAGTCGAGGAAGGCGACGAACGCCGTCGTCGCCGCGGCCAGCCCGCTGTTGCGGGCGGCGGCCGGTCCCCGGGGGACGGGATGGCGGACGACGCGCGCGGCACCGGCCGAGGCGACCGGCTCCGCCGAGCCGTCGTCCACCACGACCACCGGGAGCGCGGCGGTCGCCGGGTCCCCGGCGAGCGCGGCGAGCAACCGGGCGAGCGCGGCGGGCCGGTCGCGGACCGGGACGACCACCGTGACGTCGGGCTCCGGGGACGGCCCGGGCTCCGGGTGCGCCAGCCCGGCGTCGAGCAGCCGGGCGGCCAGCTGGGCCGAGACGGCGTCGCGCACGGCGAGCCGGTCCCCGGCCAGGAGCGTCCGGGCCCGCGGCGCCAGCCGCAGCAGCCGCAGCGGCGAACCGCCGAGCAGGGTCGCGCCGCCGTCGCGACGGCGGGTGCGCGGGTCCAGCCGGACGGCGAACCCGTCGGGCAGCCGCCCCGCGCCGGGAGCCGGGACGGTCACGCGCCGCCCAGGACCTCGGCGGTGGTCGCGAAGGTCACCAGCGGTGCATAGCCGCCCATGACCTGCAGCGCCCGCTCGTGCTCCTCGTCTCCGGCGCCGGCGCAGGCGTCGGTGACCACCCGGACCGCGATCCCCGCGTCCGCGGCGGGCAGCACGGTGGAGAGCACGCAGCACTCCGTGGCCACGCCGACGACCGTCAGGGGCCCCTGCCCGACCACCGCGGCGAGGTCCGGCCCCCACTTGCCGAAGGTCGTCGCATCGACCACCGGGTGCGCGCCCGGGTCCTCCACCAGCCGGTACATCTCGGCGTCCGGGGGCTGCAACGCGAAGTCGTACTGCTCGTAGTAGTCCTGCCACGCCCCGACGGGCTCGCCGGGCGCGATGAACCGGGTCCAGACGACGCGCTCGCCGAACGCCCCGACCAGCCGACGGATCCGGGGGCGCACCTCGTCGAACCGGGGAGCGGTCCACGGCGAGTCCTCGTCGCGGAACACGTCCTGCAGGTCGACGACGACCAGCCAGCCCTCCTGCGGTGCCGGCCCGCCGCTCATCGATGCCACTCCTCGTTCCCCGTCGCACCCCGCGGCGACACGCTCCCGGCACCCTAGCGACGGCTGCGGCGGCCCCGCCCGCGCCGGCCTTCCGGACGCATGGTTAGGTCAGCCTTACCTGAGTTCTACCGAGGAGCAGTCATGACCGCCCGCCCCACCCTCCGCGCCGCGGCCGCGCTCGCGGCCACCGCCCTCGTCCTCACCGGCTGCGGTGCCGACGAGGACACCGACAGCACCGCCGGTGGGGACGGTGGCGGCAGCTCCTCGGGCGCCTTCCCCGTGACGGTGAGCACCGCCTTCGGGGACGTGGAGATCGACGAGGAGCCGACCCGGGTCGTGGCGCTGGGCTGGGGCGATGCCGAGACGGCGCTGGCCCTCGGCGTCCAGCCGGTCGGCGCCAGCGACTGGCTCGCCTTCGGCGGCGAGGGCGTGGGCCCCTGGGCCGAGGGGCTGTACGACGAGGCGCCGGAGCTCATCGGGACCACGGAGCCCAGCTTCGAGACGATCGCCGCCCTCGAGCCGGACCTGATCCTGGACACCAAGTCCGACGGCACGCAGGAGCGCTACGACCTGCTCAACAAGATCGCCCCGACCGTCGGCATGCCCGAGGGCGTCGACCCCTACCAGACCACCTGGGACCAGCAGCTGGAGCTGGTCGGTCAGGCGCTGGGCAGGACCGGCGAGGCCGAGGAGATCGCCACCGAGGTCGCCCAGGCCTTCGAGGACGCCGCGTCCGCGCACCCCGAGTTCGCGGGCACCGAGGTCGCCGTCGCCGCGTTCACCGCCGACGGCTTCACCGCATACGTGCAGGGCGACACCCGCGTCGACTTCATGGAGGAGCTCGGCTTCGTGAACAAGCCGGCCATCCAGGAGCTGGCGACCGACAGCTTCTACGTGCCGGTGAGCGAGGAGCAGGTGCCGCTCCTCGACGCCGGGCTCACCGTCGCCTTCCCGATCTACGTGGAGGCGGCGGAGTACACCTCGAACCCGCTGTGGCAGGGGCTGCCCTCGGTGCGCGACGGCCGGGCCGTCGTCCTGGAGGACCAGGCCCTGGCGAACGCCTTCTCCATCGGCACGGCGCCCAGCATCCGCTACGCGCTGGAGAACGCGGTCCCGCTGTTCGCCGAGGCCCTGGCCTGACCCGCCGGACCCCGCCGGGCGCTCACTCCAGGAGCCGCCCGGCGGGGTCCACCCGCCACTCCCGCACCGCCGCGACCAGCCGTCCGGCCAGGTCCGCGACCAGCTCCGCCCCTTCGTCCGCCGACGCGCCGGCCGGGTCGCCGAGCACCCCGTTGGGGCTGACCGCCCGCACGCCCTCGGCCCGCATCCGGGGCAGCAGCTCCCGCAGCGGCGCCGTCTCCCCCGGCTCGGCCAGCTCCTCCCGGACCCCACCGGGTTCCACGTGCAACATCAGTGATGTCTCCACCCGTCCGGCGTGGGCGTCCCCACCGGGGACGGCGCACGGCCACCAGGCGACGTCCCGCCCCTCCGCGCGCAGCTGCGGCACCGCCGCCCGCAGCGCGGAGAAGTTGCCGCCGTGGCCGTTGACGACCAGCAGCCGCCCCGCCCAGCGGCACGCCGAGCGCCCGTACTCCACCAACAACATCGTGAGCGCCTCGGTGCCGATCGAGACCGTGCCGGGGAAGCCCTCGTGCTCCCCGCTGGCCCCGTAGGCGATCGCCGGGGCCAGCAGCGCACCGTCCATCCCGGGCGCCGCGGCCCGGGCCACCGTCTCCGCCGTGCGGGTGTCGGTGGCCAGCGGCAGGTGCGGGCCGTGCTGCTCCACCGCGCCGAGCGGGACCACGAGCAGCGGCCGCTCGGGGATCTCCTGCCAGGTGGTGCCACCGAGGAGGTTCACCGGCGCAGCGTAGAGACTGGCGCCATGGCTCCCCGACGCTGCCCGTGCGGTACCGGCCTGCCCTACGACGAGTGCTGCGGTCCGCGCCACGACTGCTCGACGCCGGCGGCGACCGCCGAGCAGCTCATGCGGTCCCGGTACAGCGCCTTCGCCGTCGGCGACACGGCATACCTGCTGGCCACCTGGCACTCCACGACCAGGCCGCCGTCGCTCGAGCTCGACGCGGGGGTGCGCTGGACCGGCCTCGACGTCCTGCGCACCGCCGGGGGCGGACTGCTCGAGCAGGAGGGCACCGTCGAGTTCCGGGCGCACTGGCGGTCGGAGGACGGGACCGGGGACCAGCACGAGGTGAGCCGGTTCGTGCGCGAGGTCGGCGCCTGGCGGTACCTCGACGCGGGGTGAGCGTGTCGGCGGTGCCGCCGGTGGGCACGGGGAGGGCATGAGTGCAGAGGACACGCGCAAGGTCGCCGAGCTGATCAAGGGTGAGCGCTTCGGCTTCCTCACCACCATCGCCCCCGGCGGCAAGCTGACCAGCCGGCCCATGACGCTGCAGGAGGTGGAGTTCGACGGCGACCTGTGGTTCTTCGCCGAGCGCAGCTCGCACCCGGTGGCGCACATCGCCGCCCAGCCGCAGGTGAACGTGGGGGTCGGCTCCGGCGGCACCTGGGTGTCGCTCACCGGGCACGCGGTGGTGGTCGACGACCTCGCGAAGAAGAAGGAGCTGTGGAACGGCGGCGTCGAGGCGTGGTTCCCGAACGGCCCCGAGGACCCCGACGTCGTCCTGATCAAGGTCGACGGCGACTCGGCGGAGTACTGGGACACCCCCGGCGGCCGGCTGGCCACGGCGTTCAGCTTCGTGAAGGCCAAGGCGACCGGCGAGCGCATCGACTCCGGCGAGAACGAGAAGGTCGAGCTCTAGCCGACCGGCACCGCTCCCGCCGCCAGGCCGAGCCGGGCGCCCGCGCGCCCGGCCGGCTCGGGCCGGGAGAAGAAGTACCCCTGGGCGGAGCCGCACTCCATCGCCTTGAGCACCTCGCGCTGCTCGTCGGTCTCGACGCCCTCGGCGACGACGTCGAGGCCCAGCGTGCGGGCGAGCTCGACGATCGAGGCGATGAGGGTGGCCGCCGAGCGCCCGGCGGGCAGGTCGCTGATGAAGCTGCGGTCGATCTTGATGATGTCGGCGGGCAGCCGGCGCAGGTAGGAGAGCCCGGAGAAGCCGGTCCCGAAGTCGTCGATCGCCACGCGGACGCCCAGGGCGCGCAGCTCCTCCAGCTGCTCCACGACGCGGTCGACGTCGCGCACCAGGACGCCCTCGGTCACCTCCAGCGTGAGCTGCTCCGCCGGGAAACCACTGGCGTCCAGCGCCGCCCGGACCTCGGCCGTCATGTCCGTGTCGGAGAGCTGGCGCGGCGAGAGGTTCACCGCCATGCGCAGCGGGCGGCCGCTCTCCCGGGACCAGGCGGCGCCCTGCCGGACGGCCTCGTGCAGCACCCAGCGCCCGATGCCGGTCACCGCGCCGGTCTCCTCGGCCAGCGGGATGAACTCGGCGGGCGACACCATGCCGTGCCGGGGGTGCTGCCACCGGACCAGCGCCTCGAAGCCGGTCGTGCTCCCGTCGGAGAGCTGGACGGTGGGCTGGTAGTGGACCTCCAGCTGCTCGCCGTCGACGGCGCACAGGAGGTCCTGCTGGAGCTCGGCGCGCCGGCGCGCGGCCGCGGCCATGCCGTCGGCGTAGACGACCAGCCGGTTCTTGCCCTGGGCCTTCGCCAGGTGCACGGCCAGGTCGGCGTTGCGCAGCACGGCGCCGGCGGTGCCCTCGTCGGTCGGGCCGGCCACGCCGATGCTGGCGTGCACGGTGACCGGGCCGCCGTCGACGAGCACGGGGGCGGCCAGCGAGCGGAGCACGCGCTCGCCGACGGCCCGCGCGGACTCGGTGTCGCCGAGAACGACGACGGCGAACTCGTCGCCGGCGGTGCGGGCCACGACGTCGCCCGGGCGCACGCAGCCGCGCAGCCGCTCGGCGAAGGCGAGCAGCAGCTCGTCACCGACCGCGTGGCCCCGGCTGTCGTTGACGTCCTTGAAGTCGTCGAGGTCGAGCAGCAGCAGGCTGACCGCCTCCTCGCGCCGCAGCGAGCGCTCGAGCACCTCGTCCAGCAGCGTGCGGTTGGCCAGTCCGGTCAGCCGGTCGCTGACCACCTGGTCCTCGTTGAGCCGCCAGGCCGACAGGTGCGCGAGGCTGGCCGCGAGCACGAACCCGGCGTGGATCGCCGCCCACAGCCACGGGTCGTGCTCCCCGGAGTGGCCGAACACCTCGTGCGGGAAGAGCGTGCCGACGACGCCGTGGTGCAGCGCCACCACCACGACCGCGATGCCGAAGGGCACCCAGTCCTGGTACAGCGAGACGACGCCGATCATCACGAAGAACGCGAAGTGGGCCTCGGTGACCCCGCCCCACAGGTGCACCAGCGCCGCCGACCCGGCCATGAGGCTGACGGTGGTGGCGGCGGCCCGCCCGGCCCGCGGCACGCGCTCCGGGACGGCGAACGCCAGCGGCCCCGCGACCACGGCGAGGACGCCGGCCGCGACCGGCTGGTCGAACCCCCAGAGCCAGGCCAGCAGTACGAGGGCCACGGCGGCGGCGAGGGAGAGCCGGACGATGGCCTGGTGCCGGCGCTCCCAGACCTCGTCGGGCAGCCGGCGGCCCTCGGGGAGCAGCCGCGCCAGCCGGGTCCGGAGTTCGGGGATCACACCGGGGGCATCGGTGCCCCGTGGCACCGGCCCCAGCCCCGAAACCCGGCCCTCCCCCCAACGGGTGGGAAGGTCAGGCCCCCGGGAAGCCCGCCAGCGGGGACTCGTCGCAGATCTTCGCGGGCGGGACGGCGGGCATGCCCAGCAGCGTCGGCTGGCCGCGGACGGGGCCGGTGTGCGAGTGGTCGATGTGGCTGCGCGGGGTGACCAGCTCCAGGTCCCGGGCAGCCAGGGCGGTCTCCCCGTAGCCCTGCACGCACTCGGGATCGGGGCCGTCCAGCGGCAGGCCGGTGAAGAACTTGGCCGCCATGCAGCCGCCGCGGCAGGCGTCGAAGTGCGCGCACTTGGTGCAGGCGCCGCCGGTCTGCGGGTTGCGCAGGTCGGCGAACAGCTCCGAGGACTGCCACACCCGCTGGAAGCCGCCCTCGTCGCGCACGTTGCCGGCGAGGAAGTTCTCGTGGATCGCGAACGGGCACGCGTAGACGTCGCCCACCGGGTCGATCAGGCAGACCACGCGCCCCGCGCCGCACAGGTTGAGGCCCGGAAGCGCCTCGCCGAACGCGGACAGGTGGAAGAACGAGTCTCCGGTCAGCACGCCGTCGCCGTTGGCGAGCAGCCACTGGTACAGGTCCTTCTGCTGGGCCATGGTCGGGTGCAGCTCGTCCCAGACGTCCGCCCCGCGGCCGGACGGCCGCAGCCGGGTGATCCGCAGCTGGGCGCCGAAGGAGTCGGTGAGCGCCTTGAACGCGTCGAGCTGCCCGGCGTTCTCGCGGGTGACGACGACGGAGACCTTGAAGTCCTTCATCCCGGCCTCGGCCAGGTTCTCCAGGGCACGGATGGCCGTGGCGTAGGAGCCGGTGCCGCGCACCCGGTCGTTCACCTCGGCAGTGGCGCCGTCCAGGGAGATCTGCACGTCGACGTAGTCGGTGCGGGCCAGCTGGGCGGCGCGGGTCTTGTCCAGCTTGATGCCGTTGGTGGAGAACTTGACGCCGACGTCGTGGCCGATGGCGTAGTCGAGCAGGTGCCAGAAGTCCGGCCGCACGGTCGGCTCGCCGCCGCCGACGTTGACGTAGAACACCTGCATCCGCTGCAGCTCGTCGATGACCGCCTCGGCCTCGGCGGTGGACAGCTCGCGCGGGTCGCGCCGGCCGGAGGAGGACAGGCAGTGCGCGCACGCCAGGTTGCAGGCGTAGGTGAGCTCCCATGTCAGGCAGATCGGGGCGTCCAGCCCGTACTCGAACTGGTCGATCAGCCGGCCGCCGACGGGACGCTGGGGGGCGGTGGGTCGGGACGGCAGGACGGCGGTCATGAGGCGCTCCGGAGTTCGATCATCTGCGAGCGGGCGAGGTCGGCGAGCGCCTTCAGGTAGCTGGAGCGCTGGGTCTCCGGCACGCCGCAGGCGACCAGCGTCGCCTCGGCGCTGGGGTGCTCGGCCAGCGAGGTCACGACTGCGACCAGCATCTTCGACTTCAGGAAGGAGAGCTTCCGGTTGCCGAAGTGGTAGACCAGCGCGCCGAACGGCTCCGGCCGCAGGGCGACCGACCGGGCCTTCTGCCAGGGCAGCGCCGGGTCGAACACGGCGGCCACCGGAGCGGTCATCGGAGCCTGCGACTCAGTAGACGCCGCACATGCCGTCGATCGAGACCTCCTCGACCAGCGACTCCTCGACCAGGGCCTCCTCGGCCGCGGGGGCCTCGACGGCGGCGGTGTCCACGGCGGCGGTCTGCTCGGGCATCTGCACTCCTGGTGAGCGAGGTCACTGACTGGTCGGGCCGAGGCTAGTGGCACCCAGTGCCAGGAGCAAGCAGCCCGGTCGGATGCGGAAAGCATCGCGCACCCGCCGCCGCCCGGCAGGATGGGCGCATGACGCAGACCGCGACCGGCGAGGCCGCGCGGGACCGCGTGGAGCGAGCGGCTCTCGAGCTCTTCACCTCCCGTGGCTTCGACGCGGTCACCGCCGACGAGGTGGCCGACGCCGCCGGCATCAGCCGCCGCACGTTCTTCCGCTACTACCCGGCGAAGGCCGACGCCGTCTGGGGCGACTTCGCCGCGCACGTCGAGCGGCTGGACCGGCTGCTGCACTCGGCCGACGGCGGACGACCGGTGCTGGCCACCGTCTGCGCCGCCTACGCCGAGGTCAACGACTACCGGGACGACGACCTGCCGGCGCTCCGGCAGCGGATGCGGCTGATCCTCACCGAGCCGGCGCTGCAGGCCCACTCCCAGCTGCGGTACGCCGAGATCGACCGCGTCGTCGCCGAGCACGTCGCGCGCAGCACGGCGGACGACCCTGCCGGCCTGCTGCCGCGGCTGGTCGCCGCCAGCACCCGGGCGGCCGCCACCACCGCCTTCGCCGCCTGGCTGGCCGACGAGCGCACCGCCCTCGGGGACCAGCTGCGCCGCACGTTCGACGAGCTGGCCGCCGGATTCCCCAGCCTGAGGGGCTGAGCCGCCCAGGCTGTGGCGTGCGTCTCCGCAGTCCCGCTACTGTGGCACTGAGTGCCACCGCTGCTCCGGCGGGGCGGACGACGGGAGACCGGCATGGCGAACGCGTGGTTCGAGACGGTGGCCGAGGCGCAGCGCCGCGCGAAGCGACGGCTGCCCAAGGGCGTGTACGGCGCACTGGTCGCCGGCTCCGAGCGCGGCCTGACCGTCGAGGACAACACCACCGCCTTCGGCGAGATCGGCTTCGCGCCGCACACCGCGGGCCTGGCCAACGAGCGCAACATGGGCGTCACGGTCATGGGCCAGCAGATGTCGATGCCGGTGATGATCAGCCCGACCGGCGTCCAGGCCGTGCACCCCGACGGGGAGGTCGCCGTCGCGCGCGCCGCCGCGGCCCGCGGGGTGGCCATGGGCCTGTCCTCCTTCGCCAGCAAGCCGATCGAGGAGGTCGTCGCGGCCAACCCGCAGACCTTCTTCCAGGTCTACTGGGTCGGCAGCCGCGAGGAGATGCTCGCCCGCATGGAGCGGGCCAGGCGGGCCGGCGCCGTCGGCCTGATCGCCACCCTCGACTGGTCCTTCGCCTACGGCCGCGACTGGGGCAGCCCGTTCATCCCCGAGAAGGTCAACTTCGAGGCGGTGCGCCGCTACGCCCCGCAGGTGGCGCTCAAGCCGGGCTGGCTGTGGGACTTCGCGAAGACCAGGCAGCTGCCCGACCTCACCGTCCCGAACATGGTCGCCACCCCCGGCGAGCCGGCGCCCACCTTCTTCGGCGCCTACGGCATGTGGATGAACTCCCCGATGCCCACCTGGGAGGACGTCGCCTGGCTGCGCTCGCAGTGGGACGGCCCGTTCATGCTCAAGGGCGTCATGCGGGTCGACGACGCCAAGCGCGCCGTGGACGCCGGCGTCACCGCGATCTCGGTCTCCAACCACGGCGGCAACAACCTCGACGGCACGCCGGCGTCCATCCGGGCGCTGCCCGCCGTCGCCGAGGCGGTCGGCGACCAGATCGAGGTGCTGCTCGACGGCGGCATCCGCCGCGGTGGCGACGTCGCCAAGGCACTGGCCCTGGGCGCCAGGGCCGTGATGATCGGCCGCGCCTACCTGTGGGGCCTCGCGGCCAACGGGCAGGCCGGCGTGGAGAACGTGCTGGACCTGATGCGCGACGGCCTCGGCTCGGCGATGGTCGGCCTCGGCCGGCCGAACGTCACCGACCTGTGCCGGGACGACCTCGTGGTCCCGTCCGGCTTCGAGCAGCGCCTGGGCGAGACCGCGGTCGCGCGCGCGAGCGAGGAGTCCTAGCCCCCGTCCTGGCAGGATGCCGGGCGTGAACGAACCGGTGCGCCCCGCGGATCTGCGGGTCTCCGACGCCGAGCGGTCGAGCGTGCAGGCCGGGCTGCAGCGCGCGCACGACGCGGGACAGCTGGACCTGCAGGAGTTCGACGAGCGGGTCCAGGCGGTGTGGGCGGCCCGCACCCGCGGCGACCTGCAGCGGGTCACCGCGGACCTGCCGGCGCTGCCCCCGCCGCCCGGACCGCGCAGGGCGTTCAGCGACGACGACGCCGGCACCGCGATGAAGGTGCTCCTCATCATCTGGCTCTGCATCAGCCTGGTGAACCTGGTCGTCTGGGGCATCCTCGAGCTCACCGTCGGCGGCATCCACCCGTGGTGGCTGTACGTCGCGGCCCCGCCGGGCGCAGTCCTGGGGACGCTCTACGCGATCGGGATCGGCCGACCGAAGAGCTAGCCGGCCGCCGGCACCTCAGCCCTTGCCGAGCAGCCCACCGAGGGCGCCTCCGAGACCACCGCCGCCGCCGAGCTTCTTCACCAGGTCCATCGGGTCGATGCCGAGCTTGGACAGCAGCCCCGCGTCGCGGTCGGTGTCCACCTGACCGGGCAGTTCCTGGTCGGCCTGCTGGGCCTTCGCGTCGTCACCCTGGGAGCGCAGGAGCTGCAGGATCTGGTCCTTGTCGATGTTCATGGCCGGTCGGTACCCCGGTCAGCCGTCCCGACCCCCGTCGGGCCCGCCCGATGACGGCTGGAGCAGTTCGGCCCGGCGTTCCAGCCTCCTCGGCAGGACGACCCAGCCGTGCACCAGCAGCCCGATGGCCGCCGCGACCCCGGCCCACCACCACGGCGACGCCTGGACGGCGAGGAAGACCAGCATGGCGAGGACGAACAGCGCGCTGACGATCCCGACCACCCGGCGACGGCGGTGCTCGGCCAGCGCCGTCCGCGCCAGCGCATGGGCGGCCGCCCGGGTCCCGGGGTCCTCGGGCACCGGCCCCCGGAGCGACGCCCGCTCGGCGGCCCGCCGGGTCGCCGCCGGCAGCGGCCCGAGCGCCTCGGCCCGGCGCCGGAGCTGTCCGTGCAGCAGCGTCGCGCCGATCAGTCCGCCGCCCAGCCCGGCACCGATGGCCGCAGGGAGGGCGCCGGCCCAGCCCTCGCCCGCGATGACGACGACGCCCAGTGCCCCGCCGATCCCGCAGAAGAGCCCCATGACCAGGGCGAGCTGCGCGCGCGACGCCCCCGCCAGCCACTCGTTCACCGGACGAGGATCCCGGGCGGCAGCCGCGGGGACCACCCCGGGAGCCCGACCGGAACCGATCGGGCTAACGGGCGGCGCGGACGATCCGGTCGGGGCGGATGCACACCTGCGTGGCCGGCCCGAGCCAGCGGCGCAGCGTGCCGCCGGGGTCGACCAGCTGCACCGTCGTCCCGTCCGCGCGGTGCAGCCGGAGGTCCGCGGTCAGCCGCGCCTCGCCGTCACCCAGGACGTCGTCCAGCCGGCACGGCCGCCCCTCGACCAGCACGTCCGGCTGGGGAAGGAGGGTGCCCGCGAGCCGCCGGCCGGTCCGGCCGCGCCGCTCCACCAGCGGCCCGCGGCGCAGCGGCGGGGTGCGGCTGTCGGTGGCGAGCCGGGCGACCGCCGGGATCCGCCGGACGACGGCGAGCACGGCCCGGCGGACGACGGCGCCGCCCCGCCCGCCCCCGGTCATCAGCGCGCCCAGGAGCAGCGCCACCCGGATCAGCGCGCGGGCGTGCGGCTCGCGTTCGGCCCGGTGGGTGTCCAGCAGCTCGTCGCCGGCCTCCCCCGCCAGGACCGCGGCCAGCTTCCAGGCCAGCTGGTGGGCGTCCCGGAGCCCCAGCCCCAGCCCCTGACCGACGAACGGCGGGCTGAGGTGCGCGGCGTCCCCGGCCAGCAGGACCCGCCCGTCGCGCCAGCGGTCGGCGACCTGGGCCCGGTAGGTGTACTCGACCGCCCGCAGCACCTCCAGGCCGTCGGCGGGCACCACCGGCGCCAGCAGCTCCGCCAGCCGGTCCGAGCCGGCGAGGTCGGCCGCGGTCTCCCCCGGCTGCAGCCGGAACTCCCAGCGGTACCGGTCGCCGGTCACCGGCATGTAGGTCGACGGCCGGCGCGGGTCGCACACCTGGTGCACCCCCGGCCACAGCTCCAGCGGCCGGTCCGAGCGGACGTCGAGGACCAGCCAGCGGTCGGCCCGGCCGAGGTCGCGCATCCGGGCGCCGATGAGCTCCCGCACGGTGCTGCCCGCGCCGTCGCAGCCGAGCACCGCCGCACCCCGGACGGACCGGTCCTCCCCCGTCGCCCGGTCGCGGGCGGCCACCGCGACCCCGCCGTCGTCGTGCCGCAGCCCGGTGACCTCGACGCCGCGGCGCAGCTCGATCCCCGGCTCCGCCGTGGCGGCGGCGGTGAGCGCCGCCTCCAGGTCCGGCTGGTGCACGAACGATCCCTGGGGCCAGCCGTTCGCCCCGGCGTCCGGGGCGCGGCGGAACTCCGCCAGCACCCGGTGCGCCCCGTCGAGCAGCCGCAGCCCGGCCATGGGGCGGGTGTGCGGAGCCAGCGACCCGGCCACCCCGGCGTCCTGGAGCACGCGGAACACCTCGTCGTCGAGGTGCACCGCCCGGGGCAGCGGATAGGGCTCGGCGTGCCGCTCCAGGACGAGAACCCGGAGCCCGCGGCGCGCGAGCAGCAGCGCCGCCGTCAGCCCCACCGGCCCGGCGCCGACCACGACCACCGGGGCACCGGACACGGAACCCAGTGTGCGGCACGGGCGCGGCGGCTCCGACCGACGCCGAGATGTTGACGGGCCTCCCCCCGCTCAGCAGTCTGTGAGCCAGGGCACACGCGTGTGGCCGAACCCGCGACGGTGCGGGACTGACGGAGAGGAACTCGATTGAAGACCAAGGGCGCGATCTTGTGGGGCGTGGGCGAGGAATGGTCGATCGAGGAGATCGAGCTGGGTGATCCGCGCGCGGGCGAGGTGCAGGTCCAGCTCGCCGCCTCCGGGCTGTGCCACAGCGACGAGCACCTGGTCACCGGCGGCACCCCGGTCGCCTCCTACCCGGTGATCGGCGGGCACGAGGGCGCCGGCGTCGTCACCAAGGTCGGGCCGGGCGTGACCGGGCTCAAGGAGGGCGACCACGTCGTCACGGCGTTCATCCCCGCCTGCGGGCAGTGCCCGCCCTGTTCGCGCGGCCAGCAGAACCTCTGCGACCTCGGCGCGAACCTGCTCACCGGCATGGCGATCTCCGACGGCACCTACCGGGTCCAGGCCAAGGGCAAGGACGTCGTCCCGATGTGCCTGCTCGGCACCTTCTCGCCCTACATCACCGTGCACCAGGCATCCGTGGTGCGGATCGAGCCGGACATCCCGCTGGAGGTCGCCGCGCTCGTCGGCTGCGGCGTCACCACCGGCTGGGGTTCGGCCACCAAGGTCGCCGACGTGCGCCCCGGCGAGAACGTCGTGGTCATGGGTGCCGGCGGTGTGGGCATGAACGCCGTCCAGGGCGCGGCCGCGGCCGGTGCCAAGCGGGTCATGGTCGTCGAGCCCGTGGCGCGGAAGCGCGAGTGGGCCATGGACCTCGGCGCCACGCACACCTTCGCGACCATGGAGGAGGCCGCCCCGGCCATCAACGAGCTCACCTGGGGCCGGATGGCGGAGAAGACGATCATCACCGTCGGCGACATCCAGGGCGAGGACATCGCCGCGGCGCTCAGCGTCACCGGCAAGGGCGGCCGCGCCGTCGTCACCGGCATGGGCAACTACGCCAACGTCGACGTGACGCTCAGCCTCTTCGAGCTCACCCTCCTGCAGAAGGACCTGCAGGGCGCCATCTTCGGCGGCCTGGCCCCGCGCAACGCCATCCCGGAGCTGCTCTCGCTCTACCAGGAGGGCCAGCTGAAGCTCGACGAGCTGGTGACGACGAAGTACTCGCTGGAGGACGTCAACCAGGGCTACCAGGACATGCGCGACGGCAAGAACATCCGCGGGATGATCGTCTACACCGACGCCGACCGCTGAGGGCCCTGCCGGGCGGCACCACCGCCCGGCAGAGCCCCGCGCGACGCCCCGGCCGGGCAGGTGCCGGCCGGGGCGTCGCGGCGCCGTGGGTCAGGAGCGACGGCGCCGTCCCCGGGAACCGGCGGCGGTGAGCAGCGCGCCCGCGGCGAGCAGCAGCACGCCCGCGACGAGCGTGGAGGCCACCGGCGCCCCGGTCCAGGCGAGCGCACCCGACCTCGGGGTCCCGGCGGAGCGCTGCGTTCCCACGCCGTCGGCCCGGTCGACCCTCGGGGCCTGCACGCCTCCGGCCGGCGGGACACCAGCCGGGCCCGCCGGGCCCTCGGGAGCACCCGGACCCGGAGGAGTGCCCGGGCCCTGCGGGGTACCGGGGTCCGTCGGGTGCGTGGGGTCGGCCGGCGCCCCGGGCGCCTCTCCGTCGCCGCCGCCGGGGTTCCCGCCGTCACCGGGTCCCTCGCCCTCGCCCGGGCCCTCGCCGTCGCCGGGTCCCTCGCCGCCGCCCGGGCCCTCGCCGTCGCCGGGGCCCTCGCCGTCGCCGGGTCCCTCGCCCGTCCGGACGGTGAACAGCCGGACCTCGGAGCGGTCCACGCCGCCGTACGGGTCGCTGGTGGTGACGTACCACCCGTGCTCCTCGTCGGGCAGGTCCGACCAGGTCGCCGTCAGCTCCGTGCCGCTGGCCACGTCCTCGAACTGCGCGATCGAGCGGGTGGTCAGGATGTCGACGGAGAAGGCGTCGGTGGCCAGCTCCTTGACCCGGGGGTTCAGCTGCAGGTCGGCGTAGGCGACCGTGAACTGCTGGTGCTCCGGCTCCAGGGTCGGGTCGTCGGAGCCGTACTTCATCAGGTACGGGGAGAACGTCCGCACGGTCATCCGCTCGCCCTCGTTGTCGAAGTGCAGCAGGCGGAGGAACGCCTGGCCACCCTCCGGCAGGCCCTGGTAGTCGAACAGCATCTGGTGCACCGCGCGCTCGGCCGTGCCGTCCCCGTCGTCGTCGAAGCGGTCGATCCGGGTGTAGGCGTCGTGGTAGTGGCCGGAGAAGACCATCTTCACGTTGGCGTTGGGCGCCACGACCTCGTCGTAGATCCGCTGCGGCACGGGGCCGAGCCCGCCGGTGGTGAGCATGTACTCGTGCAGGTTGAGGACCGCGACCCGCTCCGGGTACTGCGCCAGGACCTCGTTCATCCAGGCGATCTCCGCGTCCCCGGGCGCCCAGCCCATGTACAGCATGAGGAAGTCCATGCCGCCTGCGGTGATCAGGTCGTAGTGCCCGCGGTTGTCCCGGTAGCTCTCGCCGTACCAGGGGTTGCCCGCGTACCGCTGCTCGCCGAAGTGCCGGCTGAACTCGGTGTAGTCCGCCACCTCGTGGCCGACGTCGTGGTTGCCGGCGAGGACGCCGTAGGGCAGCCCTGCCTCGTCGAGCATGGCGTAGGCCGGGTTCGCGTTCTCCCACTGGTAGGCCTGGTCGTGGTCGTCGACGATGTCGCCGGTGTGGAAGACGTACTGCAGGTTCAGCTCGTCCCGGCGGTCCAGGAAGTACTCGTGGATGTCCAGCTGCCGCTCGTAGTACTGCTCGTTGTAGTACTGGGTGTCGGACTCCCAGCCCAGGGTGAAGTCGTAGGACGACCGGGGCGTGTCTTCCGGGTGATAGGGCGCCACCGGGGTCTCCCGGGTGGAGCGGTCCTCACCGGCGAAGCCCTCCGAGTGCTGGACCAGCACCCGGATGGTCCCGTCCTGGGCGTGGTCCGCGGCGGGCACCGTCGCCTCGAGCTCGAACTCCGTCGCGCCCGCGCCGATGGTGACGTGCCGGTCGACCTCCTCCCAGGCCCCGGTGGCCGTGTCGAGCACGTACATGAGGACCTTGGCGTCGGCGTTGGCCGTGCCGCTCCAGGACAGCCGGGCCAGGTAGTCCTCACCCGCGCCGGCCGGCACCTCGACGTCGAACATCTGGTACGGGAAGGCGTCCTCGGAGGAGATCGACGTGTCGAGGCCGTCGGCCCCGGTCATGGCGGCGACGTCGTTCCCGGTCAGCAGCTGGGCGCCGGCGCGGTCGCTGCCGGAGGCGATCCGGGTGGTGCCCGACCAGCTGTCGACCGCCTCGTCGGACGGGTCGAGGCGGTAGCCCTCGTTGAAGGCGACGTCGAGTGAGTCCCCGCTGGGGTCGGTCACCCGGGCGGTGAGCTCGACGTAGTCGGTCTCCACGACGGCGCCGTCCGCGGGTGAGAACAGCTCGGTGTTGGGCTGCTCCACGGGTGTGGTGAAGGTGATCTCGCGGGTCTCGGTGTTGCCGAGGACGTCGCGGGCCTCCAGCACCAGCTCGTGCTCCCCGGCCGGCAGGGTGACCGACGAGGTCGCGAAGGGCAGGGAGATCGACTCCCCGTCCAGGGTGGCCGTCAGCGACCCGAGGCCCGATCCGGCGTCCGTGGCCTGGGCGTCGATCGTGAACTCGCCCTGGTAGGTCCGCCCGTCGGTCATCGTGCTGGTGATCGCCGGCGCGGTGTTGTCGACCTGCACCGTGCGCTGGACGGAGTCGGTGCCGTCGGTGGCGCCGACGGTGTGCGGGCCGTCGGGGACCTCGGTGGTGTCCCACGCCGCCGACTCCGCGGTGAACGCGTCGTCGGGCAGGGTGAACCGCGCGTCGTAGAAGTCGAGCTTGCCGGAGCTGTCGCCCATGCTCAGGACCCGGTCGGGGTCGTCGTAGCCGGCCGGCCGCAGCGTGCGGCCGTCCGGCAGCACCAGGCGCAGGTTCTTGATGGTGAAGTCGTCGTTGTTCTCGTTCTCGTCGACCTCCGGCGCGGCCTTGGTGCCGGCGTACACGCTGACCACCAGCTCTTCGCCCTGCGTCACGTAGGTCAGCGGGACCGGCGTGGACAGCGTCTCGTAGCCCTCCGGGATCCCGTCCTCGAAGATGAGCAGTTCGTCGCCCTCCACGAGGACCCCGTTGCGGAAGAACTGGTTGACGCCGCTGGCCTCGAAGACGAACAGCGGCGCGTCCTCCAGCGCCGGGCTGGTCCCGGGAACGGGCTCGCCGTCGATCTCGAGGTCCAGCTGCGGCGGATAGCGGTCCCCGGCCGCGGAGACCACCGTCGTCCCGGAGACGAACTGCCCCTCCGTCACGTTCAGCCGCACCGGCGCGGTGTCCCGGCCGGCGACGTCGAGCTGGCGCATCGCGGTGCGGGTCGTGTTCGTCCCGTCGGTGGCGGTGACGTAGTACTGGTACCACCGCTTGCCGGTCAGGTCCGCGGCGTGGATCACGTGCCGATAGCCGTCCTCGCCGTCGGTGACGAGGTTGAACGCCTGGTACTCGGCGTCGACGTCGCTGCGGAGGAACAGCGTGACGGTGCGCGCCTGCACGTCGTCGGTCACGGTGAGGTCGATCGCGAAGTCACCGGAGGGGTCGATCTGCGCGGCGGTGCGGTCCTCGACGACCGGGGCGGAGCCGTCGTCGGGGACGTCGGCCAGGGTGGGCGACACCTGCCCCGGCGTGACGCTGCCGGGGCTGGCCGGTGCCTGGCCGAGGAGCCGCTGCCGGTTCGGGTCGGCGGGGTCCGTGCCGTACTGGATGCCCTGGTTAGCGGTGGTGTCGTCGGCGCCGGCGAGGTTGTAGTAGGCCCGGTTGATGCTGAACCCGGTGTTGGTGACGATCTCCAGCCCGCGGGGCGAGCCGTTGGCCATGCCGGCGCTGAACACCTCCACCAGGTCCTGGCCCATCGTCAGGCTGGAGCCGAACTGCCGGTTGAAGTCGCTGTCGGTGAGCGCGTCGTTCTGGCCGTTCTTGATCCAGAGCACGAGCGTGCCGCCGGGCGCGACGGTCACGTCACGCGGCGTCCCGGGCCACTCCGCCACCGACGAGTTGCTCAGGTCCTCCAGCGGGTAGAGGTAGCGCAGCAGGTGGTCCCCGAAGTCGATCGGGTCGGCCGTGGCGTTGTAGACCTCGATGAACTCGTAGCCGTCGGCGCTGCCGACGTTGCTGGAGTCCGGGAGCACCTCGGTGATCTGCAGCCGGGCCCCGCCGGTGCTCGGGTCCGTGCCGGGGTCCGTGCCGGGATCGGTGCCGGGGTCCGTGCCGGGATCGGTGCCGGGGTCCGTGCCCGGATCGGTGCCGGGGTCCGTGCCCGGATCGGTGCCGGGGTCCGTGCCCGGATCGGTGACGGGGCGCTCCAGCGCCTCGGGCGCCACGACGCCGGGGGTCGGCGTGGCCTGCGACTCGAACAGGTCCAGGCGGGGCGAGGCCGGGTCCTCGGGGAGGCGGAAGGTCGCCGACCGGTCGGTGCCCACCGAGCCGGCCGGGTAGTACGACCAGCTCACCAGCTGCCCCTGGGGGCCGGTGACGCGGATGCCGCGGTCACCGCTGTTGGCCATGCCGGCCTGCCCGGTCACCCGGACCAGGTCGTAGTCCGCGGCCTCGCCGCCGGCCGCCGCGAAGTGCTGGCGGAACTCCTCGTCCGTGCGCGCCGCGGTGTTCACGGTGCTGGTCTGGTACTGGAGCCAGAACACGCTGGTCGCCCCGGCGGGGATCACCGTGCCGGCCGGGTAGGTCAGCGGCTTGTCGTCCGGCGGTGCTGCCGTGTCCTGGAACGTGTACGCCAGCGTGACGCCGGAGGCGCTCAGGTCGATGTCGGCGGCCGTCGCGTTGTGGACCTCGAAGAACTCGAAGTCGTCGTAGCCGACGTTGTCCGGCGTGATCTCGGTGACGAGCAGGGCCGGGGCGTCGGCCGGGGCTGCGGCCGCGGGAGCGGCGAGCACGACGGCGACGCCGCTGGCCGTCGTCGCGGTGGCCGCGACAGCGGCGAACCAACGGGTGAACCGGCTGGTGGTTGTGGGCACGGGTGTCCTTCGGGAGCGCGAACTTCAGTCCCAGCGACCTCACGCGGCGCAGGTGCCCGCGAGGTGAACGGAACGGTCCGCACCGCGGAACTTCGGTCGTCCGGACGGTGCCCGCTAGCCCAGCAGGCGGGTGAGGGCGGGCCCCAGGTCGGCGAGCGAGCGCACCGCGGCCACCGACCCGCCGCCCCGTGCGGCCAGCGCCCGGGACGCCACCAGCGCCTCGGCCTCCGCGCCCCCGGCGGGCAGCGGGCACAGCACGTCCAGCCGGTCGATGCCGGCCAGCGCCGCCTCCGCGGGGTCCCCGGCCGTCGACAGGCAGTCCGACAGCAGCACCACGACCCGCTCGTCGGCGTGCGCCGCCGTCCGCAGCTGCGCCGAGGCGGCCCGCAGCGCAGCGGCGACGTCGGTCCGGCCGTGGCCGCGCAGCCCCACCAGGGCCAGCACCAGGTCCTCGGGTGCGCGGTGCCGGCCGTGCTGCTGGAGCACCTCCACCCGGTCGGCGAAGGCCAGCACGCTGGTCCCCAGCCGCTCGCCGGCCGCCAGGACCACGCCGGCCGCCGCCACCGCGGCGATCGCCACGCCCAGGCCGCTCATCGAGCCCGACCGGTCGACCACCAGGCAGACCGCCCGTCGCGCGCCCACCCAGCGCCGGGCCACCACGTCCTCCGGCGCCGGCGGCCACGGCCCGCTCCACCGGTCCAGCGTGCGCTCCAGGTCGAGATCGCCGTCCCCACCGCGGGCGGGGGCCAGCCGGCGGGTGCCGCGGGCCCGGGCCGCACCGACCCGCCCCACCTGCACGAACACCCGGGCGGCCAGCCGGCGCGCCGCCGAGCGCAGCTCCCGGTCGGTGGCCAGGGCGAGGTCGGCGAGGAGGGCGGCGGCCGCGTCCGGGTCGGCGCCCATCACCGCGGCGAACGCCTCCTCGTCGAGCGCCCCCACCTCGGGGCTGACCTCGTCGAAGGAGGGGTGGCGCAGCTGCAGCTCGCGCCGTGCGGTCTGACGGGGGCCGCGCCGTCCCGGCCGCTCCCGCTGCCCGCTCCTGCTGTCCGGGCCCGCCGCCTCAGGCGGCAGGCCCCCCGCTTTTCCCGGGCCGCCCCCGGCAGGGGACGGGGCCGGCCCCGGCGGGCCGTCCGACGACGTCCCCGGGTCCGGCGGCACGCCGTCGGAGGGCCAGATGCCCGCCAGGATCTCGTCCAGGACGCTCTCCGGGGTCCGCTCCACGCCCTCCGTCACCCGCACCCGGCCCGACAGCGCGGCGTGCAGGGCGTCCCGGGCCGCCTCTCGCGCGCCGCGGTCCTCCAGCCGCTCCAGGCCACGCAGGCTCAGCAGCCCGTCGAGCAGCAGCACCAGGTCGATCGCGCCCCGCACCGACGAGCCGGTGCGCAGGTCCCGGTGCTCCCGCGTCGCCCGGACCAGCGCCACCGCCAACGCGACCGGCCGGGGGTGGCCGTCGGTGACCGCCGCGACGATCGCCCGTTCGCCCGCCTCGTCCTGGTAGCCGAGCACCACCCGGCACATCCGGTCGGCGATCGCCTGGCCCACCCGGGCGGTGCCGACCGCGTCGAACGGGTTCATCGCCGCGATCAACCGGAACCCCGCCGCCGCCCGCACCGTCCCGAGCCGGGGGACGGCGATCTCGCCCTCGGTCAGCACCGTGATGAGGACGTTGAGGGTCTCCTCCGGGATGCGGTTGAGCTCCTCCAGGTAGAGCAGGCCGGACCCGCGCATCGCGGTGAGCAGCGGGCCGTCTACGAAGCTCCCGGGCACGTACCCACCGGCCATCACCGCGGCCGGGTCGTAGGACCCGACCAGGCGGGCCGGGGTCAGCTCCGCGTTCCCCTCGACGAAGACGACGTCGTGCCCGGTCTCGCCGGCCACGGCGCGCAGCAGCGTGGACTTGCCCGTGCCGGGCGGGCCCTCGAGGACGACGTGCCGGTTGGTGCGGAGCGCGACGGTGAGCACCTCGCGCTCCCGCGTCAGGCCGACGACCGGCCCGGGACCGATGCCCACCCGCGCTCCTCCCCGACGGCCGACGGCCCGGCTCAGCCGCCGAGCAGCTCGCCGAAGTCGACCGCGCCCTCGGGCGCCGAGATGTCCTGCTCCTCGCCGAACTCGCTGAGGTCCAGCGTGCCGGTCTGGTCGCCCACGCTGGTGAGCCGCAGCGGGTAGGCCGGGTCCTCGTCTGCGACGAACAGCTTGCTGCCGTCCTCCTGCTCGACGACGACGACGTCGGTCCCGTCGACCTCGTCCTCCCCGACCTCGTCCTTGACGTCGCTGCTGGGGTTCCGCAGGTCCTCCAGGATGCTGGCGAGCGAGAACTCCGCGAAGTCGGCGCCGCCGTCGGGGAGGGCGACCCACTTGCCCGCGAGCGAGGACGCGACCTCCTCCGGCAGCCCCGAGGACGCCCAGAAGTCGTCCGGCGCCTTGAGGAACTGCTCCCCGCCGGCCGTGACCAGCTCGATCGCGACGCCGTCGATGGTCAGCGTCCCGGCCGAGTCCTCGCCCTGCAGCTGCAGGTCGAGCTCGCCCTCCTCGCCGCCCTGCTCGATCGTGCCCTGGACGTGGACCGATCCGGCCTTCTCCAGCGCGTCGGCGGCGGCCTCGGCGACCTCGGTGCCGTTCTTGCCCTCGAGGGGGCTGCTGCTGCACGCACCGAGGAGCAGGACTGTGGCCGCGACCGTGGTGGCGGTGGTGAGCTGACGCGTGCGCATGACGGGGTTCCTCCGGACGTGCCGATGCTCCGGAGCTCGGTGGTCCGGCCCTGTGATCGTGCAGGGGGAACGACCGTCACGCCAGGGGCGGGCGTCCCCCCGGCGTGTCGGGCCGGGGTCCGTCACCGGCCCGCGGCCGGGGCGCGGGCCGCACCGCCGTCGCGGCCCGGGCGGCGTCGAGCGGCACGGGGCTGCGGAGGACGGCCGGCCCCAGGCGCAGGATGCCGTCGGTGAGCGCCGCGCAGCGCACGCCGCCGCGCCCGCGTAGTCCCCGATGGGCGCCGGGCGCGAGGACGACGTCCATCCAGGCGCAGGGGTTCGCCGGCCGGCCGCCGCGCAGCCGCACCTCGCCGTCCCCGCAGTCGAGCGCGAACTCCCGGCCACGCAGCGCCTCCACCTCCGCGCCGCGCAGCACCACGTTGCGCCGGGCCAGCAGCGGGTCGAAGCGGGCGGCGCCCAGCTCGGTGGCCAGCGACTCCAGCGCCTCGGCCGCCAGCACGGTCACCTGCGCGTCCCGGTGCGCCGGCCGGCCCGCGTAGCGGTCGCCCACGATGCCGACCCCGCCGCGGATCTCCAGGCGCTCCCGGCGGTCGGCCGCCTGCTCCGGCGTCGTCGTCCCGGGCCGGCCGTCGTAGCGGTGCACCGGCGCGGCCAGCAGCCCCACGATCTCGACGTCGTAGCGGTACGGGAGCGCGCTCACCGGTCGATCGTCGATCGCCCCTCAGCGGACCCACGGATCTGGTCGCGCTTAACCTTTCGGCCGATCGGCTCGATGGATGGGCGTGACCTTCCGATCCTCCGTGCGGCTCGTCCTGTTCCTGATCACGATCACGTTCCCGTTCGTGGTCCTCTACGTGCTGGTGAAGAGGGCTGCCGATGGGGACTTTCACCCCGATGTCGCAGCAAGCACGATCTTCCTGTACCTCGGAGCTGTCGTTGCGGTGGTTCTCTCGGCGGCCGCAGGCAGAGGAAACGGACGCCTATGGTTCCACGTAGTCCTAGCTGTACTGACCCGCTGCGTTGTTGACGCGGTCGATGGGTGAGCGTCCGCCGATGCCCAGGTGGGGCCGGTTCA
>NZ_JAAGWG010000010.1 GCF_010682065.1 Blastococcus saxobsidens | reverse complement strand
CCGTCCCCGTGGTGACTGGCAGGACCGTCGCCCCTCCGGTGACCGTCCGCAGCGTTCGGACCGGCCGCAGGGCGCGTGGCAGGACCGACGTCCCTCGGGTGACCGTCCGCAGCGTTCGGACCGTCCGCAGGGCGCGTGGCAGGACCGACGCCCCTCAGGTGACCGTCCGCAGCGTTCGGACCGTCCACAGGGCGCGTGGCAGGACCGACGCCCCTCAGGTGACCGCCCGCAGGGCGACCGTCCCCGTGGTGGCTGGCAGGACCGACGTCCCGCCGGTGACCGCCCGCAGGGCGACCGTCCCCGTGGTGACTGGCAGGACCGTCGCCCCTCAGGTGACCGTCCGCAGCGTTCCGACCGGCCGCAGGGCGCGTGGCAGGACCGACGCCCCTCAGGTGACCGCCCGCAGGGCGACCGTCCCCGTGGTGACTGGCAGGACCGTCGCCCCGCCGGCGATCGTCCGCAGCGTTCCGACCGTCCGCAGGGCGACCGGCCGCGTGGTGACTGGCAGGACCGCCGCCCCTCCGGCGACCGGCCGCAGCGTTCCGACCGTCCGCAGGGTGACCGTCCCCGTGGTGACTGGCAGGACCGTCGCCCCTCCGGCGATCGTCCGCAGCGTTCGGACCGTCCGCAGGGCGCGTGGCAGGACCGACGCCCCGCGGGCGACCGTCCGCAGCGTTCGGACCGTCCGCAGCGTTCGGACCGTCCGCAGCGTTCGGACCGTCCGCAGCGTTCCGACCGTCCGCAGGGCGACCGTCCTGGTGGTGACTGGCGCGACCGCCGTCCCTCCGATGATCGTCGCCCTTCCGTTGCCGGGCGCTCCGGCGAGGGCGTCGATCGCCGTCCGCCCGTGCCCGCCGGACCCGAGATCCCCGAGTGGGCCGACCCGCGGGAGCTGGACCCCGCGGTGCGCGGGGCCCTGCGCGGGCTCGACCCGCGCAACGCGGAGAAGGTCGCGGGACACCTGGTCGTCGCCGGCACGCTGGTCGAGGAAGACCCCGAGACCGCTCTGGCCCACGCTCGCGCCGCGCGGGACCGTGCTTCCCGGCTCGCCGTGGTCCGTGAGGCCGTGGGTGTGGCGGCCTACCACGCCGAGGACTACGCCGAGGCGGCCCGCGAGCTGCGTGCCTACCGGCGCATGAGCGGGGACGACTCGTACCGAGCGGTGCTCGCGGACTGCGAGCGGGCCCTCGGGCGGGCCGATGTCGCCCTCCGTCTGGTCGCTGAGGCACTGGCCGAGAGCCCGGACGCCGAGGAGATCGTCGAGCTGCGCCTGGTCGAGGCGGGGGCTCGCCGTGACCTCGGCGAGGACGCCGCCGCACGTCTCGTGCTCGAGGCGGCGCTCGGTGGCCGCCCGGAGCCCGAGGGACTCGACGGCACCGACGAGGGGCAGCTGCGTCTCGCGGCCGCGTACGCCGACCTCCTGCGCGGGCAGGGCGAGGAGGAGCGCGCCGACGCCTGGCTCGCTGCCGTCGCCGCGTTCGACCCCGAGCTCGCGGGGGAGGACCTCGGCGTCGAGTTCAGCGAACTGGACGATGACCTCGCGGAGGACGACCTCGAGGACGAGGACGGCGCCGTCGTCGACGAGGACGACCTCGACGACGTGGACGAGGACAGCCCCCTCGACGACGTGGACGAGGACAGCCCCCTCGACGACGTGGACGAGGACAGCCCCCTCGACGACGCGAGCGACGACGGCGAGCTCGACGACGAGGAGAACGAGGACGTCGCCGACGCCGAGCAGCGCCCGGTGGCGGCCGCGGGTTCGATGACCTTCGACGAGGAGGTCGAGGCCGAGGTCGCCGAGCTCCTCGGCGAGAACGGTCCCGAGGGCGACAGCGCCAACTGACTCGTCGAGGGTCGCCGCCTCCGTCCACACCCGGAGGCGGCGTCCACAGATGACCGCGCCGGTCGTCGCCGGCAGCGGCAGCGGGTCAGGCTGCGGTCATGACCGTGGCCCTGATCGATCGCAACGACGTGGTTCTGCGGGGGCGGATGTCCGCCCCCGCGGAGCTGCGCACCCTGCCCAGCGGGGACCCCCTGCTGACCTTCCGCCTCGTCGTGCGAAGGCCGGTCCTCAAGGTGCGGGGCCAGTCGGTCGACGTCCTCACCTGCATCACCTACGACCGCGCCCTCCAGCGGCGCATCGCCGCCTGGCAGCCCGGAGACGTCGTCGAGGTCGAGGGGGCCCTGCAGCGACGCTTCTGGCGGACCGGTAACGGCACCGCCTCCGTCTGCGAGGTCAACTGCCGGCGGGGCCGCAAGGTGCCACGATCCTCGTCCCGCGCGGCGGAGGAGACGGCCTGATGCGGCCCGTGGTGGCGGCTCAGCCCTCCAGGGGACGCAGCACCAGCCCGGTGCGGGGCTTGGGCACGAACAGCGTCGACTTCCGCGGCATCCGGGCACCCGCCCGGGCCACGGCCGCGACGTCGGTGGGCGAGGCAGCACGCAGCAGGACCGCGACTCCCGCACCCTCCGCAGCCGAGCGCACCGCCTCCTCCAGCCGGTGCGCGATCAGCACGGCGTCAGCGGTGTCGGGCCGGCCCCAGAGCCCCCCGATGAGCCCGTGGTGGGCCAGGACCACGTCCAGCTCCCGCCACGCCGGCGGCGCCTCGGCCGGGACGGCCGCCCGGACGTCGGACGACGGCGCGGAGAGCCGCACGAGCCGTCGCCCGTCCGTGATCAGCAGCCCGCGCTCGGCCGGGTCGTCCAGCCACGATCGCGCGGCGACCACCACCCGCTCCCACCCCGCCCCGTCGACCGGCACGTCCGCTGTGACGAAACCCCGGCCGGCGGCGAGGACCGCATCCGGGAACGCCACCCCGGGAACCACCCGGTGGATCGGGTCGACCCTGAGCCCGCCGGGGCCCATCGGCGTCACCAGGGCCAGCACGGCATCGGATCCGTGCACCCCGCGGTGAGCACGGGAGTTGGCCCGTGCGGCGGCGAAGCGGTGGTGGCCGTCGGCGATGACGGCGCGCGTCCGGCCGAGAGCTGCGACCACCCGGGCCACCAGTCCGGGCTCGGCCACCCGCCACAGCCGGTGCAGCACACCGTCGGCGTCGGTGAGCTCGAGGGTGGGCGGTGCCGACCGCGCGGCCGCGGCCAGGTCCGCGAGCTGCGGTTCGGGGTCGTGGGCCAGGACGATCGGCTCGAGGTCGGTGCCAGTGGCCGCCAGCAGCGCCCGCCGGCCCTCGACCGCGTCCGGATAGGTGTCCTCGTGGGGCAGCACCGCCGAGGAGTCCGCGGGCGGGAGGGCCACCGCGCCGAGCCAGCCGGTGGTCGGCGCGGCCGCGCCACCCGGCACCAGGTCGTAGAGCCACAGCGCCGCCTCCTCGTCGCGCAGCAGCACCCCGGTCTCCTCCCAGGCCCGCAACGTGGTGGCGGCCAGCTCCACGGAGCCGGGCGAGTCGGTGGCAGAGGGGCCCACCCGGGGCAGGATCAGCCGCACGACGTTGTGCGGATCGGCCTCGGCCAGGCGGTCGCGGCCGGCGGGGGTCACCAGGTCGTAGGCTGGCGAGCTGACGCGAGCCAGGTAGGCGGGATCCCGTTGCCCGTAGGTCAGCGCACGGAACGGCCGGACCTCCAGCCCAGGAGCCGGCCGGTGCGACGGGGGACCTGCCGACGAGGGGAGCACGTCCAGGATCGTAGGAGCGTCGCGGTCCAGTGCCGCGGGGCGCTCACCCGCACGGGGTCCCGGCAGCGGCGCGCGTCAGCGGCGGATCGGCGACGGAGGGGGACGACGGTGTCGGAGACGAGCTCCCCGGGGGACGGGGCCGGCAGCCCGACCGTGCCCGGCGGGGACGTGTACGACTGGTTCCAGCGCGGCCGGCAGCTGCTGACCGAGCGGCACCCCGACGCCGCCGCCACCCTGCTGGCCCGGGCGGCCGACGCCGAGCCAGGGTCGCGCAGCATCCGCGAGGCGCTCGCGCGCGCCCAGTACGACGCCGGCCGGTACGCCGACGCCATCGACAGCTTCACCGTCCTCATCGCCGACGACCCCGCCGACGACTACGCGCACTTCGGGCTCGGGCTGGCTGCCGACAAGGCCGGGGAGCTGGTCCTCGCCGCCGAGCACCTCGCCCTGGCGGTCGCCATGCGACCCGACCAGCCGCACTACGGCCGGGCGCTGCGCGGGGTCCGGGCTCGCATCGCCCGGAACCCGGCATGAACCCCCCGGCGGCCGGGACGGTGCCCTTGTCCAGCGGGTGCCCGACGCCGCCGAGCGAGTCCTACGACGTGGCGCTGCTCGACCTCGACGGCGTCGTCTACGTCGGGCCCGATGCGGTGCCGGGAGTGCCCGCAGCGCTGGCGGCCGCCCGGGCGGTCGGCATGCGGCTGGGCTTCGTCACGAACAACGCCGCACGGACACCGGATCAGGTGGCCGAGCACCTGACCGCCCTGCAGGTCCCCGCTGGCTCCGAGGACGTGATCACCAGCTCCCAGGCGGCGGCCACGGTCGTCTCCGGGTTGCTCGGCCCGGGGGGCCGCGTGCTCCCCGTGGGCGGTCCGGGAGTGGCCGCGGCCCTGCGCGCCGCGGGACTCGTCGTGGTCGGCACCGCCGGGGAGCAGCCCGAGGCGGTCGTCCAGGGCTACGGCACCGAGGTGGGCTGGGCCCAGCTGGCAGAGGCGGTCGTCGCCGTCCGCAACGGTGCCCGGCACGTCGCCACCAACGCGGACGCGACCATCCCGTCGCCGCGTGGCCCCCTGCCCGGCAACGGGGCCATGGTGGGCGTCGTCCGGGACGTCACCGGCCAGACGCCGCTGGTCGCCGGCAAGCCCGACCCGGCGATGCACGCCGAGTGCGTCCGGCGGACCGGCGCTCGGCGTCCACTGGTCGTGGGCGACCGCCTCGACACCGACATCGAGGGGGCGCGGCGTGCCGGCGCCGACAGCCTGCTCGTCCTGTCCGGCGTCACCGACCCCGGCCTCCTGCTGGCCGCGGAGCCCGTCCGCCGTCCCGACCTGCTCGCCGCCGACGCCACCGGCCTGCTGGTACCGCACCCGCGGGTCGACGACATCGGACGGGCATGGACGTGCGGGGACTGGACGGTGCGCCCGGCCGAGGGCGGCGACGCACTCGAGCTGGCCGGCCCCCGTGGCGACGGCGGGGTCGCGCCGGCCCGGACGGGCGCCAACCCGGACGGGCTCGAGGCGCTGCGGGCCCTGTGCGTGGCCCACTGGACACGGCACCCGGACGACGGTGTGCCGGCGCGGGTGGTGGCCGCCGACCCCGCGGCCGGGGCGCTGCTCGCCGACTGGGGTCTGACGACCCGGCCCCGGTGAGCGGCGGCGGGTCAGAGCAGCTTGCGCAGCCGCAACATGTCGCGCAGGCCGGCCTCGAGCTTGACCCGGCCGCCGGCCCAGGCCGAGCCGAAGGACAGCGTGCCGTCGGTCAGCGCGACCAGGTCATCGCTGGTCATGGTCAGCCGGATGTCGGCCTTCGGCACACCCGGGCCGTCCTCGACGGCGTGCAGATCCCGCACGGCACCGGAGCTGAGCCGACCCAGCACCACCTGCTCCAGGTCCGTCAGCCGGCACGACAGGCTGCGGTCCAGCCCGGCCGCTGCCGGGTTCGAGGCGAGATCGCCGAGGATCCCCCGGAGAGCGGTCATGCACTGATCCATCGTGGCCACGCGGGCGGGTCTCCCAGAGGTCGGCGGCTGCAGCGGTCCGGACGACGCTATCTCCCCGCCGTCGGACCCGCCCCGTCGTCCCCGGCCGGTAACCTCCGCAGAGGACGACGGCCTCCGGCCGGGTGCTCCCGGCCACGTCCGGCCGATCGACCCGAACGACTCCCGAGAGGCGCACGATGACCGAGCCGAGCGCGCAACGACCGGTGCCGGGGCCCCCGCGGCCCGGCCCCGTGCCGTCGGCCGCGCCCGCGTCCGCCACCGCCGAGCCGTCGGAGGAGCGGGCCGCGGCCGTGGCCCATGGTCCGGGCGAGCGGCTGGCCGGGCTGGACTCCCGGCCCGTGGCCGAGCACGTCGCCGTGTTCGAGGCCGAGCACGAGCGGCTGCAGCGCGAGCTCGGCACGATCGACCCGCTCTGATGGCCCGTCGCAGTCGGCTCGACGCCGAGCTCGTCCGCCGAGGGCTGGCCCGCTCCCGGGAGCACGCGGTCGCGCTGATCGGGGAGGGCCGGGTCACCGTCGGCGGGCAGGCCGCGACGAAGCCGGCCACCGGTGTCGAGCCCGGCACGCCGGTGGTCGTGCGCACCGACCCCGACCAGCCGACGTGGGTGTCCCGCGGGGCGCACAAGCTGCTCGGCGCGCTGGAGGCGCTCCCGGTGGCCGTGGAGGGTCGCCGAGCACTCGACGCCGGTGCGTCCACCGGCGGGTTCACCGACGTCCTGCTGCGCCGCGGTGCCGCCGAGGTGGTCGCGGTCGACGTCGGCTACGGGGAGCTGGCCTGGTCGCTGCGCACCGACGACCGGGTGCGGCTGCACGAGCGGACCAACGTCCGCACGCTGACCCCCGAGGACATCGACGGACCGGTGGACCTCGTCGTCGCCGACCTGTCCTTCATCTCCCTGCCCAAGGTCCTGCCCGCGCTCGCCGCCTGCGCCCGCCCCGATGCCGACCTGCTGCCGATGGTGAAACCGCAGTTCGAGGTCGGCAAGGCGCGGCTGCCCGCCGGCGGGGTGGTGCGCGATCCGGAGCTGCGCGTCCAGGCCGTGCTGGAGGTCGGGCGCGCCGCCCAGGAGCTGGGCTGGGGCACCGCCGGGGTGGTCGCCAGCCCGCTGCCGGGCCCGGCAGGCAACGTCGAGTTCTTCCTCTGGTTGCGGGCCGACGCCGCGCCGATCGAGGAGGACGCCGTCCGTCGAGCAGTCCAGGAGGGACCGCAGTGAGCAACCCCAGCACGGAACGACGCGACGGCCAGGAGGGCCGGCGGGTCCTGCTCACCGTGCACACCGGCCGGCGCGACATCGTCGACCTCGCCCGGACGTCGGCCACCCGGCTGCTCCAGGGCGGTATCGGTGTGCGGGTCCTCGACGACGAGGCCGAGGAGCTCGACATCCCCGGCGCCGAGGTCGTCCCGCCCGACGCGTCCGCGGCCCACGGCGCCGAGATCGTGATGGTCTTCGGCGGCGACGGCACGTTCCTGCGTGCCGCGGAGCTGGCCCGGTACACCGACGCGGCGCTGATGGGCGTCAACCTCGGCCGCGTCGGGTTCCTCGCCGAGACCGAACCCGAGGCGGTCGAGGAGACCCTGATCGCCATCGAGGAGTGCGAGTACTCCGTCGAGGAGCGGCTGGCCATCCGGGTCGACGTGCTCGACTCCGCCGGCACGGTCGTCGGCGGCACCTGGGCGCTCAACGAGGTCTCGGTGGAGAAGGCCGAGCGCTCCCGCGTGCTCGACGTCGTCATCGCCATCGACGGCCGCCCGCTCACCAGCTTCGGTTGCGACGGCGTCCTGTGCGCCACCCCCACCGGATCCACCGCCTACGCCTTCTCCGCCGGGGGACCGGTGGTCTGGCCCGACGTCGAGGCGCTGCTCCTGGTGCCCACCAACGCCCACGCCCTGTTCGCCCGCCCGTTGGTGACCTCCCCGAACTCCGTGCTCACCGTGGCCGTTCCGGCCGACGGCAACAAGGCGCGGGTCTCGGCCGACGGCCGCCGCATGGTGGACATCCCCGACGGCGGCCGGGTCGACGTCCGGCGGGCCAACCGGCCGGTCCGCATCGCCCGGGTGCACGCCGCGACCTTCGGCGACCGGCTGGTGGCCAAGTTCGGGCTCCCCGTGCGCGGCTTCCGCGACGCCCGGCACGCCGGTCCCGGGCACGAGCTGTTCACCAGCCGGAACGTGCTGGCGCGGGACGTCGTGACCGCCGACGGAGGCGACGTCGCAGACGGCCGGTCCGCCGACCAGCAGACCCCTGTGCGGGAGGTGAGGGGTGGCGGCACGAACGGCGACGACTGAGGCCCGCGACGCCCGGGACACCGGCCGCCCGGCCCCCGGCCGGCTCTCCGAGCTGCGCATCCGCGGGCTGGGGGCCATCGACGACGTCACCCTCGAGCTCGGCCGCGGCCTCACGGTGGTCACCGGCGAGACCGGCGCCGGCAAGACCATGGTCGTCACCGGCCTCACCCTGCTGTTCGGTGGCCGCGCCGACCCCGGCCGGGTCCGGGCCAACGGCCGGGCCGGCGTGGAGGGGCGCCTCGAGCTCCCGCCGGGTTCGCCGGTGTGGGAGCGCGCGGCCGACGCCGGCGCCGACCCCGACGAGGACGGCAGCCTCATCCTGGCGCGCACCGTCAGCGCCGAGGGCAGGTCGCGGGCATACCTCGGTGGGCGCAGCGTCCCCGTCGGTGTCGTCGCCGAGCTCTCCGAGAGCCTGCTGGCCGTGCACGGCCAGACCGACCAGCTCCGGCTCTCCCGACCGGCCGAGCAGCGCCGGGCCCTCGACCGGTACGCCGGCACCGACCACCTGGCGCTCCTCGAGCGCTACCGGGCGGCCCACCAGCGGTGGCGGGCGCTCTCGGCCGACCTCGACCGGCGGCACGGCCAGGCCCGCGAGCTGGCGCAGGCCGCCGACGTGCTGCGGCTCGGCCTCGAGGAGATCGAGGCGGTCGCGCCCGAGCCGGGTGAGGACGAGGCGCTGGCCACCCAGGCCAAGCGGCTCAGCGACGCCGACGCCCTCCGCGCGGCCGCCGACGAGGCGCGGCTGGCACTCATCGGCGACGTCACCGGCGACCTCGGCGGCGGAGAGCCGCCGCAGGACGCCACCGCCGCGCTCGCCATCGCCGAACGCGCCCTGGCGTCCTCCGACGACCCGACGCTGGTCATGCTCGCCCAGGACCTCGCCGACGCGGTGGCCGTCGTGTCCGACGTCGCCGGTCAGCTGGCCGGCTACGTCGCCGACCTCGACGCCGACCCCGCCCGGCTGGCCGAGGTGCAGGACCGCCGCGCGGCCATCACGGCGCTGGTCCGCAAGTACGCCGACGTCGGCACCGGCGCGTCGGGAGTGCTCGCCTGGGCCGAGGAGGCGCAGCGGAAGCTGTCCGAGCTGGACGTCTCCGACGAGGCGCTCGAGGCGCTGGCCGCCGAGCGCGACGCCGCCCGCGCCGAGGTCGACCGGCTCGGCGCGGCGGTGTCGGCCGGCCGGCGGGCCGCCGCCGAGGGCTTCGCGGCCGAGGTCGGGGCCGAGCTCGCCGGCCTGGCCATGAAGAGCGCCCGCGTCTCCTTCTCCGTCGACAGCCACCCCGACGAGCCCGGCCCCGAAGGCATCGACGACGTCGCGCTGCTCCTGGCCGCGCACCCGGGCGCGCCCGCCCGGCCGGTGCACAAGGGCGCATCCGGGGGTGAGCTCTCCCGGGTCATGCTGGCGATCGAGGTGGTCTTCGCCGGGGCCGACCCGGTCCCGGTCATGGTCTTCGACGAGGTCGACGCCGGGGTCGGGGGCCAGGCCGCCGGTGAGATCGGCCGCCGGCTGGGCCGGCTGGCCCGCGACCACCAGGTCGTGGTCGTCACCCACCTGGCGCAGGTCGCCGCGTTCGCCGACACCCACCTCGTCGTCGACAAGTCACCGGACACCGGCGCCGGGGTGACCGCCACCGACATCCGCTCGGTCCAGGGCGAGGACCGGGTCCGGGAGCTGGCCCGGATGCTGTCGGGGCTGGCCGACAGCGACACCGGGCAGGCCCACGCGCGGGAGCTGCTGGCCGTCGCCTCCGACGCGGGCTGAGGCCGCCCCGGTCGGGTGAGCTGTGCGTGCGGTGATCGCCGGCGGGGTAGGGGGCGAGGCGTGAGCTGCTTCTCCTCCGCCGACGAGTCGGCGCACTACGGCCTGTCGGTCTGCATGATGCTCGGCCAGTACCGCGAGCAGCTGCGGTGGGAGGACGGCGGCGTCGACGAGCTCGGCACCGGTGACGCGTCGGCCATCGCCGACGCCGTCGACGCGCTGCCGGGGCTGCGGGTGCGCAGCTACGACATCAGCGCCCCCTCGGTGGAGAAGGCCCGGGCCAACATCGCCGAGCGCGGCGTGGCCGACCGCTACACGGTGGAGCTGGGTGACTTCTTCGACCAGTGCGACTCGGCCGGTGGCGTCCAGGCGCGGACCGTGATCGCCAACCCGCCCTACATCCCCGCGCCCGACCGGGACATCCTGATGCCCGAGCTGTGGGGCGGGGTCCACGGCAACGACCTGCTGTTGCAGCTGTTCAAGGCCGGCTACGACAACGTCATCGCCGCCGTGCCCAGCTACTCCGACCCCGAGGGCTCCGTGCGGACGGCGGAGGACCTCGGCTACCGGGTGGTCAACTTCCTCGCCATGGGCCTGGACTTCGGCCCGTACAGCAGCGAGCCGAAGGTCCGCGACCACATCCGCCGGCTCTGCGCCGAGGGGCGGGGATGGGCGGGGGAGGCCGACTACATGGTGGCCGTCGCCCTGTTCACCCGGGACCCGGAGCTGCCGGGCGACCGCGGCGACCAGCTGCTGACGGCGCTGCAGCTGTCCTGAGCCGCACGGCCGGTCGGGCCCGGGCGGGTCCGCCGCCCGGCCCGGGGGTCACCGCCGCTTGGCGTAGCCGGCGAGGCCGAACTGCAGCAGCGCGAGGCCTCGGCGCCCCTGGCGGCGCAGCTCCGCGCCCAGCTCCGGGCCGCTGACCCCCGCGAGGACGCGGTCGCGGGCCAGCTCCAGCAGCGAGGCGTACAGCCCGAGCACCGCGTGCGAGGCGAGCCACGGTTCGATCTGGCCGGGGCGGGCGCCGGTCTCCTCGGCGATGAGCTCGGCCAGGGCGTCGGTCAGGTCGCCGAGGATCTCCCGCTCCCGGGTCAGCAGGGTGCGGCTGCCGCGGATCACGCGTGCCATCTGCGCCACGCCGTCGGCGGCCTCCGGCGCACCCAGCATGCTCACCGCCGCGACCACGAAGCTGCCGGCCGCCGCGGACACCGACTCGCCCGCCGGGCGACGGCGGACGGCGTCCAGCAGGGCGGCCCGCATCGGCGGGTCGGCGTCGAAGACCAGGCCCTCCTTGACCGGGAAGTGGTTGAACACAGTCTTCTCCACGACACCCGCGCGCTGCGCGATCTCCACCACGCTGACGGAGTCGAAGCCGCGCTCGGCGAACAGCTCGGTGGCGGCGTCCACGATGCGCAGGCGGGTCTGCTGCCGCCGCCGCTCCCGGATGCCGGTGCCGCGCAGGGCACGGCGGGCGCGGCGCGGGCCGGTCGACTCACCCTCGGTCACGGCGACGGGCGCTGCGGCGGCCGCGGCGGGCGTCGAGCCGGCCGGCAGGGCGTCGGCCGGCACGTCCCCCACCACCCCGCCACGCGGCGCGGCGCCGGGCGACGCGGGCGGAGGGGACGCCGGGGCCTCGGCGGTCGTGGCGGGGCCGGCCCCGGGACGGGCCTCGTCGGCGGGCTCCGCGCCGGCGCCGGGGGCACGGTCTTCGCCCAGGTCAGGTGCGGGAACCGCACGGATGACGGCCGGGCCCGCAGGCCCGGCGGCGTCCTCGCTCTCCTGAGGAAGGTTCAACGCCGTCGTCAGGGCACCCGCCACTCCAGTCACGTGGGCAACGCTAGTCACGACTCGGTAACGGTGACGCTGGACCGGTTGCGCGGCCGGCGCGGGCGTGTCGGCGGCACCGTGGTGTCGGACACGGTGCGTGACCGGAAGATCGCGGACGCGCGTCGGAGGATCGGACGGACAGCTCTGCGTGGCAGCATGCGTTGTCATGCGCATCGGCACCGTTCGCCGCGGCCGGGCACAGGAAGCGGGGTCCGGCGTCTCGGGCACCGCCCGGCTCGACCGCCGCACCAAGAACCTGACGAAGCGACTGCGCCCCGGCGACATCGCCGTCATCGACCACGTCGACATCGACCGGGTGAGCGCCGACGCCCTCGTGGGCTGCAAGGTCGCCGCGGTAGTCAACGCCGCGCCGAGCATCTCCGGCCGCTATCCCAACCTCGGTCCCGAGATCCTCATCAACGCCGGGATCCCGCTGCTCGACGACGTCGGCAAGGACGTGTTCGCCAAGCTCAAGGAGGGCGCGCACGTCCGCCTCGACGGCGCGCAGCTGGTCACCGAGGACGGCACCGTCGTCGCCGAGGGCCTGGCCCACGACACGGCGTCGGTCTCCGCCGCCATGACCGAGGCCAAGGCCGGGCTGTCGGTGCAGCTGGAGGCGTTCGCCGCCAACACGATGGAGTACATGAAGCGGGAGCGTGCGCTCCTGCTCGACGGCGTCGGAGTCCCCGACGTCACCACCTCCATCGAGGGCCGGCACGTCCTGGTCGTGGTCCGCGGCTACGACTACAAGGAGGACCTGCACGCCCTCCGCCCCTACATCCGCGACTACCGGCCCGTCCTCATCGGCGTGGACGGCGGGGCGGACGCCCTGGTCGAGGCCGGCTACTCCCCGGACATGATCATCGGCGACATGGACTCGGTGAGCGACGACGTCCTGCGCTCCGGCGCCGAGGTCGTCGTGCACGCCTACGCCGACGGACGTGCGCCCGGGCTCTCGCGCGTCCAGGACCTGGGCGTGGACGCCATCACCTTCCCGGCATCGGCCACCAGCGAGGACATCGCGATGCTGCTGGCCGACGAGAAGGGCGCCACGCTCATCGTCGCCGTCGGCACCCACGCCACCCTCATCGAGTTCCTCGACAAGGGGCGTGGCGGCATGGCCTCCACCTTCCTCACCCGGCTGCGCCTGGGCGGCAAGCTCGTCGACGCCAAGGGCGTCAGCCGGCTGTACCGCAGTCGGATCTCTACCGCAGCCCTCGTGGTCCTCGTCCTCGCCGCCTTCCTCGCGATCGGATCGGCGCTGGCCGTCTCCGCCGCCGGGCGCGTCTACCTGGACCTGCTGCTCGACCAATGGAACAGCTTCATGTTCTGGCTGGAGAACCTTCTCTCGTGATCGACTTCCGTTACCACCTGGTCTCGCTGATCGCCGTCTTCCTGGCGGTGGCGCTGGGCATCGTCATCGGCACGACGCAGCTCAACCAGCCGATCCTCAACGACATCCAGAACCAGGTCACCGACCTGGAGCAGGACAAGCGCGCGCTGGAGGACCGCACCCAGGCGCTGCAGACGCAGGTGGACAGCGCCAACGCCTTCCAGGACGAGGTCGCCGGGCCCCTGGTCGGGAACGCCCTCGAGGGTCGCTCGGTGCTCGTCGTCGCCACCGGCGAGGAGGTCGGCCCCGAGACGATCGAGGAGGTGACGGCGCTCATCGCCGAGGCGGGTGGGTCGGTCAGCGGCGTCGTCCGGCTGCTCCCGGGCTACACCGACCCGTCGTCGGAGGCCGCCCTGCAGAGCTACGTGACCGGCTCCGGTCGACCGGCCGGCGTCCAGCTCCCCGAGGACGGCGACGCCGGTGCGCTCGTCGCCTCGCTGCTCGCCCAGGTCCTCATGGTGCCCCCGGGCGGTGCCGCGCCGGACTCCGCCGCGGCGTCCTCGGTGCTCGCCGGCCTGGTCTCGCTGGACGTGCTGACCCAGGAGAGCACCACCGTCGCGCCCGCCGACTTCGCCGTCGTCCTCACCTCCGGTGAGACCGAGGGGGACGACGCCGAGCTGCGCAACGCTGCCCTGCTCGAGCTCGTGACCGCGCTGGACGCCACCGGCGCCGGCGCCGTCGTGGCCGGCAACGCCGCCTCGGCCGGCGAGGCCGGTCTGGTCGGGGTCATCCGCGCGGACCCGGAGCTGGCCGCGGCCGTCTCCACGGTCGACAACATCGGCACCGCCGTCGGCCGGATCAGCGCGGTCCTGGCGCTGCCGCGCGAGGCGGAGGGCACCTCGGGCAGCTTCGGCACCGGCGAGGACACCCAGCCGGTGCCCCCGGTGCCCGCCGCGCCATGACGTCCCGGACGCCGGGGACCGGCCCGTCCCGCCTGCTGCTGGCGCTGGCCGGGGCCGGTGCCGCCCGCGCCACCCTCGCCGGCGCCGCCGCGCTCACCGACCGTCCCGCCGGCGCGCCCTGGCGGCGCACCAACTACGCCGGGCGGCCGGTGACCCTGCTCGGAGGGCCGGCCCTGGCGTTGTCGGCCACCGCCACGGCGGTGCTCGGCGCACCCGCGGGTGCCCGGGCGGCCGCCGCGGTGGTCGGGACGGTGTCCGGCCTCGTCGGCGGCTACGACGACCTGGCCGGCGCACGGCCGGAGCAGGCGCGTGACAAGGGGCTGGCCGGTCACCTGCGGGCCCTGCGCGAGGGCCGGGTGTCGGCCGGAGCGGTCAAGGTGGCCGGGATCGGCACCGCCGCGGCCGTCGCCGCCGTGCTCACCCGTGGGCGGTCACGGGGCGCCGCTGCCCTGGTCGACGGCGTGCTCACCACCGGGCTGGTGGCCGGGACGGCGAACCTGCTGAACCTGCTCGACCTGCGGCCCGGCCGCGCGGCGAAGGCCGGCTCGATCGCGGCCGCCGCCGCCCTGGCCGGCCGGTCCGGAGGACTGGTGGCCGGACCGCTCGGAGCCACGGTCGCCGTGCTGCCCGCGGACCTCACCGAGCGGATCATGCTGGGCGACTGCGGGGCGAACGGCCTCGGTGCGCTGCTCGGCCTGCGGCTCGCGGCGATGCCCGGCCGCGGCGCCCGCACCGGCGCGCTGGCCGTGATCACGGCGCTGACCCTGGCCAGCGAGAAGGTGAGCTTCACCCGCGTCATCGAGGCCACGCCGGGCCTCCGCGAACTGGACCGGCTCGGCCGCCTGCCGTCGTGAGTGCGCGCCAGGTGGCCCGCGGGGTGGCCGGGGCCGCGGCGCTCATCGCGGTGCTCACCGTCATCGCCCGGCTCGCCGGCTTCGGGCGGACGCTGGTCTTCACCAACACCGTCGGCGCCGACAGCACCGGCGACACCTACCTGGCGGCCAACAACGTCCCGAACATCGTGTTCGAGGTGGTCGCCGGCGGGGCGCTGGCCAGCCTCGTGGTGCCGATGCTCGCCGGCGGCATCGCGTCCGGCGACCGCGAACAGGTGCGCCGGACGGCGTCGGCCCTGCTCGGCTGGACGCTGCTGCTGCTCGTCCCGCTGGCCGTGCTCGTGGCGGTGCTCGCCGAGCCGATCGCCCGCCTCCTCCTCGGCGGCGGGGGATCGGAGGCCGAGGTGCAGCTGGCCAGCCGCTTCCTGCTGGTGTTCGCACCGCAGGTGGTGCTCTACGGCATCGGCATCGTGCTCACCGGCGTGCTGCAGGCCCACCGCCGCTTCGCCGGTCCGGCGCTCGCCCCGCTCCTGTCCAGCGTCGTCGTCGCAGGGGCGTATCTGATCTTCGCCGGCATGGGGGGCGCCCGGGAGGCGGCCGACCTCAGCACGCCGGCCGAGCTGGTCCTCGGCGTGGGGACGACGCTCGGCGTGGTGGCGCTCAGCCTCAGCCTGCTGCTGCCGATGCGCGGCCTGCGGCTGGGCCTGCGTCCCGCGCTGCGCTTCCCGGTCGGCGCGGCACCCCGCGTGCGCCGGCTGGCCGTGGCCGGCGTCCTCACCCTCGCCGGGCAGCAGCTGGTCGCGGCCGTCGCCATCCGGCTCGCCAACGACGGCGCCCCCAACGGCACCCAGGTCGTGTACGTCGCCGGGCTGACCGTCTTCCTGCTGCCCTGGGCGGCCCTGGCCGTGCCGCTGGCCACCTCGGCCTACCCCGGACTCGCCGAGCGGGCCGACAGCGGCGACGACGCCGGCTACCGCCGCGCGCTCGCGCCGGTCGCCGTCCTCACGGTGACGGCCACCGCGGTCGCGGCGGCGGCCGTCGCGGCGGCCGCCGGACCGCTGGCGCGGGTCTTCCTCGGCGGGGAGGAGGCGGCCCGGGTCGCCGCGCTGCGCGACACGATCCTGGCCTTCGCGCCCGGCCTGGTCGGTTACGGGCTGGTCGCGCTGCTGACCCGTGCGCTCTACGCCCGCGGCCTCTGGAAGGCGCCGACGGTGTGCGTGCTGGGCGGCTGGCTGCTCGCCGTCGCCGCCGACATCCTGCTGGCCGGCGCGCTGCCTCCCGAGGACCGCGCCCTCGCGCTGGCCGCCGGGCACACGCTCGGGGTCACCGTGGCGGGCCTGGGCCTGGTGCTCGTGGTGGTGCGCGCGGCCGGTCCGGCGGCCCTGCGCGGCCTGGGCCGCACCGGTCCGGTGGCGCTCCTGGCCGCCGGCCTCGGCGTCGCCGCGGGGCTGTGGGTGGCCCGCGCGCTGGACGCCGACCCGGTGCCCGACGGGACGCTGATCGGCACGCTGGCCGCGGGGATCGCCGCCGGAGGCACCGTGCTCGTCGTCGCCGCGGCGGTCATGATGGGCACCGTGGGCGCCCCGCTGCGGCAGGCGCTGCGCGAACTGCGGTCGTCCGGGGAGCAGGAGGTGCACGGTGGCTGAGCGGCCGCTGCTCGATCGCCGGGTCACCGAGGTGCTCGCCACCAGCACCGGCGGCGTGGGCACCCACGTGCGGTCGATCCTGCCGTCCCTGGCGGCCGCGGGGGCCGAGCTGACCGTCTCCGGGCCCCGGGCCACCGACGAGCTGTTCGGCTTCTCCGGCCGGGGCGCGCGGTTCACCCCCGTGGAGATCTCCGCCGGGCTCGCCCCGGCCGCCGACGCCCGGGCCACCGCGGCCCTCCGCCGCGCGCTGGTCGGCACCGACCTGGTGCACGCCCACGGGCTGCGGGCCGGGCTGGTCACCGCCGCCGCCCGGCGCCTCGCCGGTGGCCGGCCGCGGTTCGTGCTCACCCTGCACAACGCGCTCCAGGACGGCGGCGGGCTCCGCCGCCGCGTGCTGGAGCAGCTGGAACGGGTCACCGTGCGTGCCGCCGACGTCGTCCTGGCGGCGTCGACCGACCTCGCGCAGAACGCCCGGCGCCTGGGCGCCCGAGACGTCCGCCTCGCGCCGGTGTCCGCCCCGCCGCTGCCCCCGGCGACCCGCACCCGCACCGAGGTGCGCGAGGAGCTCGGGATCGTCGACGACCGCGCCCTGGTCGTCGCGGTGGGCCGGCTGCACCCGCAGAAGGGCTACGACGTGCTGCTCGACGCGGTCGCCCGGTGGTCGGCCGATCCCCGGCTGCGTCCCGCACCGCTGGTCGCCGTCGCCGGTGACGGCCCGCTGCACGACGAGCTGGCCGCGCGGATCCAGCGCGAGCTGCTGCCCGTGACGCTGCTGGGCCGCCGCGACGACGTCGCCGACCTGCTCGGTGCCGCGGACCTGTGCGTGCTGCCCTCGCGGTGGGAGGCGCGCTCGCTCACCGCCCAGGAGGCGCTGCGGGCCGGCACCCCGCTGGTGGCCACCCGCACCGGCGGGCTGCCCGAGCTCCTCGGCGACGCCGCCGAGCTCGTGCCGGTCGGGGACGCCGCGGCGCTCGCCGGGGCGGTCGTCCGGGTCCTCTGCGACAGCGCCCACGCCACCGACCTCGCCGAGGCCGGGTTGCGGCAGGCCGCGACCTGGCCGGACGAGGAGGCCACGGCCGCCGGGCTGGCCGAGCTCTACCGCGAGCTGCTCGAGGCGCCTGCCCGGCCGCGACGATGAGCGTCCCGGCGCGTCGTGCCGCCGCGCTCCTGCTGCTGGTCCTCGGCCTGCTCGCCGGGTCGCTCGCCGGCCGGGCCGCTCCCGCCACGGCCGCGGTCGACCACACCGCCGACCGGGTCGTCGTGGTCGGCGTCCCCGGCCTGACCTGGGCCGACCTGGATCCGGAGCGCACCCCGGAGCTGTGGGCGACGGCGGAGGAGTCCAGCGTCGGGGCGGTGTCGGTGCGGGCCGCGCGGTCCACCAGCTGCCTGCTCGACGGCTGGGCCACCCTCGGCGCCGGCAACCGGGCACGCTTCCCCGGCACGGACGAGGGGCTGCCCCCGGTGCCCTTGCCGCCGGCGCCGGCGGAGCCGGGGGAGGCCCCCCCGGTCGAGCAGCCGGAGCCGGAGGAGCCGGTGCTGGACACCTCGCTGACCCACTGCGGGCTGCAGGAGCGCGTCGCGGGGGCGGCCCTGGGCGACCCGCAGGCCACCGTCGCCCGCATCGCCGAGGACCCGGGCACGGTCCGGTTCGGCGCGGAGCCGGGCGCGCTGGGCGCCGAGGTCGGGTGCGCTGCCACCGTGGGGCGCGCCGCGGCGCTCGCGGTGGCGGTGCCGGGGGTGGAGCTGACCACGGCGCGCGTCCTCCCGCCCGATCCGGAGGAGTTCGCGACCCTCCTGACCGCCTGCCCCCTGACGCTGGTGTCCCTCGACCAGCTCACCGACGCCGGACGCCCCGGCGCCGAGCAGACCGACGACGGCACCGAGCCCTCCCCGCGGGCGACCGCGCTGGCTCGCATCGACGAGGCCGTGGGGCGCCTGCGCGACGCGGTCGCCGCGCTGCCGGGGGAGACGCTCCTGCTGGTCGCCGGCATCTCCGAGGTGAACGACGGCCGCGCGCAGCTGCACGTCGGGATGGCGCAGGGCCCCGGCTTCGGCGACGGCTGGCTGGTGTCGGCGAGCACGGGCCGGGTGCCGTTCGTTCAGCTGATCGACCTGGCGCCGACCGTGCTGCGCGCCCTCGGGCTGGACCCCCCGGCGTCGATGAACGGGCAGCCGGTACGGGCCACCGGGGAGCGGCCGGGGCTCGCCGAGACCGTGGCGGAGCTGGAGCGGGTGAACACCGCCGCGATCACGCACCACCGCAACACCGGCGGCTTCTTCTGGACCTTCGTGGCCGCGGGTGCGCTGGTCGTCGCGGCCGGCGTTCTGGTCGTGGGGCACGGCGGGCGCGGCGGGCGCCCGCGGGCGCGGCCCGCCCTCCGGGTGTTCTGCCTGGCCGTCGCCGCGCTGCCGGTGGCCACCTACCTGGCCGGACTCTGGCCCTGGGAGCGCTCCGCCGCGCCCCTGCAGGGCCTCGTCGCTGCGGTCGTCGTCGCCGACCTCGCGGTCGTCGCCCTCGCCTCGCTCGGCCCCTGGCGGCGTCGCCGGCTGGGCCCGCCGCTGGCGGTCCTCGCCGTCACGCTGGCGACCCTGGTGGGCGACGTGCTGACCGGCTCGTCCCTGGAGCTCGACGGGCCGCTGGGGTACGACGCCGTCGTCGCCGGCCGGTTCACCGGGTACGGCAACCTGTCCTTCGGCCTGCTCGCGGTCAGCCTGCTCGCCGTCACCGCCGCGCTGGCCACCGCGCTCGGCCGCCGGGCGCCGGCCGCCCGACGACGGCTGGTCACCGGGGGAGTGGTCGTCGGTGCGGGGCTGCCGGCCGTCGCGGTGATCGGCGCCCCGGCCCTCGGCCGCGACTTCGGCGGGGTCCTGGCGGCCCTGCCCGGCTTCCTGCTGCTGGCCATGCTGCTCAGCGGCATCCGGGTCACCGTGGTCCGGCTGGTCGCGATCCTCGCCGCCGCGGTGGTCGCGGTCGGCAGCGTCGCCGTCCTGGACTGGCTGCGGCCGCCGGGGGAGCGGACCCACCTGGGGCGGTTCGTCGAGCAGGTCCTCACCGGCGAGGCCTGGACGGTGATCAGCCGCAAGGCGGCCGCCAACGTCGGGATCCTGCTCAACAGCCCGTTGGCCTACCTGCTGCCGGTCGCGCTGGTCGCCGCCTTCTGGCTGCTCCGCGCCGGCGGGCCGCTGCGCTCCGCGCCGGCCGCGGACGGGCGTCCCGCCCGCACCCCCGCGGGGCTGCCCGCCGGCGACGCCGCGGTGGTGCGCGCCACGCTGCTGGCCGTCCTGCTCAGCCTGACCATCGGGGCGGCGGTCAACGACTCCGGCGTCGCCCTCCCGGCGACCGCTGCGGCGCTGCTCGTGCCCCTCCTGGTGTGGCTGGTGGCGTCCCCGGCGGCGGACCCTCCCGGCAGGGGGGAGCCCCGGGGTGGCGCTGCCCACTCCGGCCCGGCCGACGGTCCCGGTCGTGTTACGGTCGTCTCCCGTGGGTCGACCGTCTGAGACACGTGACAGCGCCGGGAACTACAGCTTCCTGCACAACAGCCAACCGACGAAGTTCGTCTTCGTCACCGGCGGGGTCGTCTCCTCTCTCGGCAAGGGGCTGACCGCCAGCTCGCTCGGCGCGCTCCTCGCCGGCCGGGGCCTCCGCGTCACGATGCAGAAGCTGGACCCCTACCTCAACGTCGACCCCGGGACGATGAACCCGTTCCAGCACGGCGAGGTGTTCGTCACCGAGGACGGCGCCGAGACCGACCTCGACGTCGGCCACTACGAGCGCTTCCTCGACATCGACCTCTCCGGGCGCGCCAACGTCACGACCGGGCAGGTGTACTCGGACGTGATCGCCAAGGAGCGCCGCGGGGAGTACCTGGGCGACACGGTGCAGGTCATCCCGCACATCACCAACGAGATCAAGTCCCGGATCCTCGCGGGCGCCGACAGCGCCGAGCGGGTCGACGTCGTCATCACCGAGATCGGCGGCACGGTCGGCGACATCGAGTCGCTGCCCTTCCTCGAGGCCGCCCGCCAGGTCCGGCACGAGCTCGGGCGGGACAACTGCTTCTTCCTGCACATCTCGCTGATCCCCTACATCGCGCCGTCGGGCGAGCTGAAGACCAAGCCGACCCAGCACTCCGTCGCCGCCCTGCGCAGCATCGGCATCCAGCCCGACGCCATCGTCTGCCGGTCGGACCGGGAGATCTCCGAGGGGCTCAAGCGCAAGATCAGCCTGATGTGCGACACCGACGAGGAAGGGGTCATCTCCTGCCCCGACGCCCCGTCGATCTACGACATCCCGAAGGTGCTGCACCGGGAGGGCCTGGACGCCTACGTCGTCCGCCGGCTGGGCCTGCCGTTCCGCGACGTCGACTGGACGGTGTGGGGCGACCTGCTCGACCGGGTGCACTCGCCGAAGGCGACCGTGACCATCGCGCTGGTCGGCAAGTACATCGACCTGCCCGACGCCTACCTGTCGGTGACCGAGGCCCTGCGCGCCGGCGGCTTCGCCCACCGCAGCCGGGTGCAGATCCGCTGGGTGCCCTCGGACGACTGCGAGACCCCCGAGGGGGCGGCGAAGGCGCTGGCCGGCGTCGACGGCGTCTGCATCCCCGGCGGCTTCGGCGTCCGCGGCATCGAGGGCAAGCTCGGCGCCATCCGGCACACGCGGACCAACGGCATCCCGACGCTGGGGCTGTGCCTGGGGCTGCAGTGCATGGTCATCGAGACCGCCCGCAACCTGGCCGGCATCGAGGGGGCCAACTCCACCGAGTTCGACCCCGAGACCCCGGACCCGGTGATCTCCACCATGGCGACCCAGCTCGACGTCGTGGCCGGGCGCGGGGACATGGGCGGCACGATGCGGCTGGGCAGCTACCCGGCGCAGCTGCAGAAGGGCTCGGTCGTCGCCGGCGTGTACGGCGGCACCGAGATCACCGAGCGGCACCGGCACCGCTACGAGGTGGCCAACGCCTACCGTGACCGGCTGACCGAGGCGGGTCTGGTCTTCTCCGGCACCTCGCCCGACGGCACGCTGGTCGAGTTCGCCGAGCTGCCGAAGGAGACCCACCCCTTCTTCGTCGGCACGCAGGCGCACCCGGAGCTCAAGAGCCGGCCCACCCGCCCGCACCCGCTGTTCGCCGGGTTCGTGCAGGCGGCGATCGACTACTCCGAGGCCACCCGGATCCCGGTGCCGCTGGACGAGTCGGAGAAGGTCGGCATCTGATGCCCGCGGCGGAGGAGCAGCCGGCGCACGAGTACCGCGTGCTGGCCAGCGAGACGGTGTTCGACGGGCCGATCATCTCGCTGCACCGCGACACGGTGGCCATGCCCGGTGGCGACCAGAGCGTCCGTGACCTCGTCCGCCACCCCGGGGCCGTCGCCGTGGTCGCCGTCGACGACGAGGGCCGCGTGGTGCTCCTGCGCCAGTACCGGCACCCGGTGGGCCGGTATCTGTGGGAGCTCCCGGCCGGCCTGCGCGACGCCGACGGCGAGCCGCCGCTGGCGACGGCGAAGCGCGAGCTCGCCGAGGAGGCCCAGCTCGCCGCCGGCCGCTGGTCGCTGCTCACCACCCACTACAGCAGCCCGGGCTTCTGCGACGAGATGGTGCTGGTCTACCTCGCCGAGGACCTGTCCCCGGTCGACCGGCCCGAGGGCTTCACGGTGGAGCACGAGGAGCTCGACCTGACCGTCGAGCGGGTGCCGCTGACCGACGCGGTGCAGCGGGTCTTCGACGGCGACATCCGCAACGCCGCCGCCGTCGTCGGCCTGCTCGCCGCCGCCCAGGCGCGCGCGGTACAGCCCCCGCTGCGCCCGGTCGACGCCAGCTGAAAGAGGACCACCCTTCCCCCCACGCCTCGCAGGCTCGGCGCGGGCCCCTGAAGGGTGGCCGTTCCAGTCCGTCACCTGGGGGGCGGCCGCAGGCCCAGCCGGGCCAGCTCGACGGCGGCGAGGGCACGGACCGCGGTCGGGTCACCGCGACGCCAGGCCGCGCCGGTGCCGTCGGGGAGCGTGGCCAACTCCGGCAGGGGGGCGGTGGCGAGGGCGCGCGCCGCGAGGATCTCCAGGTCGCCGGGCGTGGTGAGCATCCCCTGGGCGGCCCCTGCCTCCCGCGCGTAGCGCAGCCGCCAGGGCAGCCAGCGCGACACCAGCCAGCCGACCGGCAGCAGCACGAGCACGACGGCGAGCACGAGGGCCAGGGTGTCCACCGCGTCCTGCGCGGACCGCCCGGCGCCGCCGACCGAGCCGCCCGCGCCGGCCAGGGCCTCGAACGGTGCGGCCAGCTCGTCGCCGACGACCGGCACGTCCTCGGCGGCCTCGGCGGCCGACCCCATCGAACCCGCCACCGACCGGCCGAGGTCCTCGACCGCGCGGCCGGGTTCGGCCAGCACCAGCACCGCACCGTGGACGACGCGGGCGACCAGCACCCAGAACACGGTCCACAGCAGGACGCCGGCGTCGGCCGCCAGCTGGCGGCTGCGCAGTGCGGGCTGCTCGGCGTAGAAGCGCATCCAGGCCTCCGGGGAACGGGACGGGCGGGCCCCGTCATCGTGGGGCAGGCCGCTCGCTCCGGCAGTCCGGCTCGTCCCCGGGAAGCCGTCGACCCGAGGGTGCGCGGTCCAGCACGTGTCGCATGCCACACTCCGGCCGAGGCGCGCCCGGACCGGGTGCGCCCACGATGCGGTGGGAAGGCCGTCGTCACCCTCGACGCGCCGGACGCCGGGACCAGGAGACAGTCGATGCGGATCGGGGTTCCCCGAGAGGTCAAGAACCGGGAGTACCGGGTGGCGCTCACGCCGGCCGGGGTGACCGAGCTGACGCGGGCCGGGCACCAGGTGCTCGTCGAGCAGGGCGCGGGGGAGGGCTCCTCGATCCCCGACGAGGACTTCACCGCCGCCGGTGCCCGCATCCTCGCCTCCGCCGACGACGTGTGGGCCGACGCCGAGCTGCTGCTGAAGGTGAAGGAGCCCGTCGCCGAGGAGTACGGGCGGCTGCGGGCGGGCCAGACCCTCTTCACCTACCTCCACCTCGCGGCCTCCCGGGAGTGCACCGACGCGCTGGTCGCCTCCGGGACGACGGCGATCGCCTACGAGACGGTCCAGACGCCCGACGGGGCGCTGCCGCTGCTGGCCCCGATGTCGGAGGTCGCCGGGCGGATGGCGCCGCAGGTCGGTGCCCACTGCCTGGAGCGCGCGCACGGCGGGCGCGGCGTGCTGCTCGGCGGGGTGTCGGGCGTCTACGCGGCCAAGGTGGTGGTCATCGGCGCCGGGGTGTCCGGGATGAACGCCGCAGCCATCGCGCTGGGCATGCAGGCCGAGGTCGTCGTCCTGGACCGGGACATCGACAAGCTGCGGGCCGCCGACCGGATCTACCAGGGGCACCTGCGGACCGTGGCCTCCAACTCCTACGAGGTGGAGCGCGCGGTGCTCGACGCCGACCTCGTCATCGGCGCGGTGCTGGTACCCGGGGCCAAGGCGCCGACGCTGGTGAGCAACGAGCTGGTCTCCCGCATGAAGTCCGGCTCGGTGCTGGTCGACATCGCCGTCGACCAGGGCGGGTGCTTCGAGGACACCCGGCCGACCACGCACGACGAACCGACCTTCCGCGTGCACGGGTCGGTCTTCTACTGCGTGGCCAACATGCCCGGTGCCGTTCCCAACACCTCCACCCACGCGCTGACCAACGTGACGCTGCCGTACGTGATGGCGCTGGCCGGGCAGGGCACCGTCGCGGCCGTCGGCCACAATCGGGCACTGGCCCACGGCGTCAACGTCGTCGGCGGGCACGTGGTGCTCCCGGAGGTCGCCGAGGCCCACGGCATGGATGCCGTCCCACTGGAGGAGGTGCTGACCTGACGACAGCGACGGGAGCATCGACGTCGGCGGGGCCCGGCGTCGAGCGGGTCGTGACCGGCTACCTGGACCACCTCACCGTCGAGCGGGGCCTGGCGCAGAACACCATCGCCTCCTACCGGCGGGACCTGCGGCGCTACACCGAGTACCTGGCCACCGCCGGGGTGCGCGGGCTGGGCGAGGTGGCCGAGTCCGACGTCGCCGGTTTCCTGGCCGCGCTCCGCCGGGGCGACGACGACCACCCGCCGCTGTCGGCCACGTCGGCGGCCCGCGCGGTGGTCGCCGTCCGTGGGCTGCACAAGTTCGCCCTGCTCGACGGCCTGGTGCCCGACGACGTCGCGCACGAGGTCCGGCCGCCCACGCCGGCCCGCCGGCTGCCGAAGGCGGTGCCGGTGGAGTCGGTGGTCGCGCTGATCGAGGCGGCCGGCTCCCTGGAGGGTCCCCGCGGGCTGCGGGACCGTGCGCTGCTCGAGGTGCTCTACGGCACCGGGGCGCGCATCTCCGAGGCCGTCGGGCTCGCCGTCGACGACCTCGACCGCGGGCAGGCGACGGTCCGGCTGTCGGGCAAGGGCGGCAAGGAACGGGTCGTCCCCGTCGGCAGCTACGCCCTGCGGGCGGTCGAGGAGTACCTGGTGCGGGCCCGCCCGGAGCTGGTGGCGAACAGCCGCGGCGGTGTCCGGGGCGGCGCGCTGTTCCTCAACGCGCGCGGTGGACCGCTGTCCCGGCAGAGCGCCTGGTCGATCCTCCGGACGGCGGCCGAACGCGCCGGCCTCACCGCGGAGCTGAGCCCGCACACGCTGCGGCACTGCTTCGCCACCCACCTGCTCGACGGCGGCGCCGACGTCCGCGTGGTCCAGGAACTGCTCGGGCACGCGTCGGTGACCACCACGCAGGTCTACACGCTGGTCACCGTCGACCGGTTGCGCGAGGTCTATGCGACGAGTCACCCCCGTGCCCTGACCTGACAGCCAGCGAGCCGCTGCTTGGACAGAATTTGGGCTCGCTTCGGCTTGAGCAGTCACACTGGTTGGCATTCGTCGCCATGTCGACACGTCGACGGCGTGCCGCCTTGGGTAGGTGTCTCCTTCTCCCTAGCGTCTGTGTCACCCGAGCGGACAGGACGGCTGACCGCGCCCGGAACGTCCGGATCGGGGACGAGGTGGAGGCATCAGACCCATGGCGATCCGAGCGGACGCGGCCCATGCCGTCGCGCGGCCGCACGACACCGACCCCGAGATGGGGGCGGCTGCGCTGCGGCTGGACCCGGCCAAGGCGCGGCAGCGCCGTCTTCCGGACCCGAAGCCGCTGGCTTCTCACGGGCCCGCGCACATCATCGCGATGTGCAACCAGAAGGGTGGCGTCGGCAAGACCACGTCGACCATCAACCTGGGCGCGGCGCTGACCGAGTTCGGCCGCAAGGTGCTGCTCATCGACCTGGACCCGCAGGGTGCGCTGTCGGTGGGCCTGGGCATCCCGGCGCAGAACATGGACCGCACGATCTACAACGCGCTGATGGAGCGGCGGACCAGTCTCCGCGACGTCCTCGTGCACACCGACGTCCCCGGCCTGGACCTGGTCCCCAGCAACATCGACCTGTCGGCCGCCGAGGTGCAGCTGGTCAGCGAGGTGGCCCGGGAGCAGACGCTGCTGCGGATCCTGGCCGACGTGCGGGACGACTACGACTTCATCCTCATCGACTGCCAGCCCTCGCTCGGGCTGCTGACGGTGAACGCGCTGACCGCCGCCCAGGGCGTGGTGATCCCGCTGGAGTGCGAGTTCTTCTCGCTGCGCGGTGTCGCGCTGCTCGTCGACACGATCGACAAGGTCAAGGAGCGGCTCAACCCGTCGCTGGAGATCAACGGCATCCTCGCCACCATGTACGACTCCCGGACCGTCCACTGCCGGGAGGTGTTCAGCCGGGTCGTCGAGGCCTTCGGCGACACCGTCTTCCAGACCGTCATCACCCGCACGGTGCGCTTCCCGGAGACCACGGTCGCCGGTCAGCCGATCACCACGTGGGCCCCCACGTCGACGGGCGCCGCGGCGTACCGCGACCTCGCCAAGGAGGTGCTGGCCCTGTGACTCGCAGGCCTGTTCTGCCCGGTGCCTCGGAGCTCTTCCGCCGCACCGACACCGCATCGGTGCCGGAGGTCACCGAGCTGCCCAGCCTGCCCACGGCGGCCAGCTCCCCGGCGCTGCGCAGCGCCGGTGGCGCCCGGCGGGCCGGGGAGACCCCCGACAGCGGCATGCCGCTGACGCTCGTCCCCGGCGGAGCCGACGGCGGGGACGACCTCGCGTCCTTCCGGGGGAACCCGGCCGAGGAGGCCCCGGCAGCGGTCCTGCAGCCGAAGGTCCCCACCCGCGGCCGCCCGGCCCGGGGGCGCGCCGAGCGCACCAAGCACGACGAGAAGATCACGGTCTACATCTCCGCCGACGACCTCGTCGCCCTCGAGACCGCCCGGCTGAGCCTGCGCGCGCAGCACGGTCTGGCGGCCGACCGCGGCCGCATCGTCCGCGAGGCGGTCTCGGTCCTGCTGGCCGACCTGGACGAGCGCGGCGAGGACTCCGTCCTCGTCCGCCGGCTCCGGGGTCACTGACCCAGGGGCCTACGCTCGCACTCCGTGAGCACCGACGCTGGAGCGGTTCCGGCGGCCGAACCGGCCGACGGAGCCGCTCCTGCGCGTTTCACGGTCCGGCTCACCAACTTCGAGGGTCCCTTCGACCTGCTGCTGCAGCTGATCGGCAAGCACAAGCTCGACGTCACCGAGATCGCACTCTCCCAGGTCACCGACGAGTTCATCGCGCACCTGCGGGCGCTGGGCGACGAGCTCGACCTCGACCAGGCCAGCGAGTTCCTCGTGATCGCCTCCACGCTGCTGGACCTCAAGGCCGCGCGCCTGCTGCCGGCCGCCGAGATCGACGACGAGGAGGACCTGGAGCTGCTCGAGGCGCGGGACCTGCTCTTCGCCCGGCTCCTGCAGTACAAGGCCTACAAGCAGGCGGCGGCGTTCCTGCGCGAGCGGGAGGCGGAGGCGGCGCTGCGGCATCCCCGGCAGGCCGCGCTGGAACCCCGCTTCGCCGAGCTGGTGCCCGAGGTGCTGCTGGACCTCACGCCCCAGCAGTTCGCCGCCCTCGCCGCACGGGCGCTGGCACCCAAGGTTCCCGAGACGGTCAGCGTCTCGCACCTGCACGCGCCGCCGGTGAGCGTCGCCGAGCAGCTGCTGACGGTGCGCAACCACCTGCGGCGCTCCGGCACCGCCAGCTTCCGGGCCCTCACCGCGGACTGCGAGCACACGATGGAGGTGGTGGCCCGCTTCCTGGCGCTGCTGGAGCTGTACCGCCAGCAGCGCGTGGTGTTCGAGCAGCTGACGCCCCTGGGTGAGCTGCACGTCCGGTGGACCGGGAACCCCGGTCGGGACGACGACCCGGTCGACGACCCGGTCGGCGACCCGGTCGAGGGCGGCGGGGGCGAGGACGACACGGACGACCGGACGGACGACGGACCGGCCGCGCACGACCCCGACGAGGAGTACCGGTGACCGAGGAACGTCCCGACCAGGAGCGCGCACCCATCTCCTGGGACGCGCTGGCCGCCGAGCTCGCGGCCACCCGGGAGGAGGCCGAGCAGCGCGGCGAGGCCGACCCCGCCACCTGGGACGCCGTCGCCGCCGCGCTGGCCTCCCGCGTGGGGGAGCGCCCGGTGCCCGACGAGCAGGTCCCCGCGGTACCGGAGGAGCACGAGCTGCCACTGGTCGCGACGGCACCGGAGCCGTCGCAGGAGCCCGAGCCCGAGCCGGACCCCGAGCTCGCGCCCATGGAGCTGCTGGACCCGGTGGAGCTGCAGGGCGGGCTGGAGGCGCTGCTGTTCGTCGTGGACGACCCGGTCGACGAGGAGACGCTCGCCGCGGCGCTGCGCTGCCCGGAGGAGCAGGTGCGCGACGGGCTGGCCGCGCTCGCGACGAGCTACGACGAGCGGTCGGCCGGGATCACGCTGCGGCGGGTGGGGGAGGGGTGGCGTCTCTACACCCGCGACGACCACGCCGCCGTCGTCGAGCGGTACCTCGGGGAGGGGCAGCGGAGCCGGCTCACCCAGGCCGCGCTGGAGACCCTCGCCGTCATCGCCTACCGCCAGCCGGTGACCCGTGCCCGTGTCTCCGCCATCCGGGGCGTGGGCGTGGACGGCGTGATGCGGACCCTGCTCACCCGTGGGCTCGTGCACGAGGTCGGCTCCGACCCCGACACCGGCGGCGGTCTCTACGGCACGACTCCGCTGTTCCTGGAACGGCTGGGCCTGACCAGCCTCACCGAGCTCCCGGAGCTGGCACCGCTGCTGCCCGAGGCCTCGACGGTGCTGGACGAGCACCCCGACGCCTGAGCCGCGGTCAGTCCCGTGCGGGCTCGGGGCCTGCCCGCAGGGCCGCCACCATCGTGGCCACCAGGGCGACGCCGATGGCGCAGGCGAGCACGGCCCGGAGCCAGGGCGGAACGGTGACCCAGCGGCCGACCAGCCCGAGCGCCACCGCGAGGCCGCACAGGCCGAGGAAGGCCGTGGAGAACGACTCGGCCCTGCGGCTGCGCGCTGTACCGCGCCACGTCGGTTCGGACCACACCCGCCGGAGGAAGACGACCGCGAGGAGACCGGCGGCGAGCCCGGACACGACCAGCGCGGCCGGCCAGCCGCCCAGCCGGCCGGTGATCAGCCAGGCCGCGGCCGCAGCGCTCAGCAGGCCGGCACCGGGAGGCCCCAGGGTCAGGCCGATCCGCCGCCAGGCCCGCAGGGCGCGCGGCGAGGCGGGCTCGGGGCGTCGGTCCACGGGCCGGATCCTGGCGCAGGCGTGTGCGTTGCACCACCCTCCCGGCGGGCCGGTCACCCTCTTCAGCGGTGCGACGGTCGGGGGAGCGGGCAACCGATGGGACACTGGACGGCGATGAGCACCGGGACCCCGAACGACGAGAGCACCACCGACGCCGGCGACGGCTGGTCCGAGGACATGGAACTGGCCCCGGCGCACCCCGGCGACCGGCCCGCGGCCGACGACGGCGACGACGACCGGCAGGGCGAGCGGCTGCAGAAGGTGCTGGCGCGGGCCGGTGTGGCGTCGCGGCGGGTGGTCGAGGACATGATCGACGCCGGCCGGATCAGCGTGAACGGCAAGCAGGTCCTCGTGCAGGGCATGCGGGTGGACGCCCAGACCGACAAGATCTCCGTCGACGGGGTGCGGCTGGAGATCCGGGACGACCGCGTCACCTACGCGATCAACAAGCCCTCCGGGGTCATCACGGCCATGACCGACGACCGGAACCGGCCCACCGTCGGCGACATGGTCGGCGACCTCGCCCCCGGGCTGGTGCACGTCGGCCGCCTCGACCAGGACACCGAGGGCCTGCTGCTGGTGACCAACGACGGCGAGCTGGCCCACCGGCTGGCGCACCCCTCCTACGGGGTGCGCAAGACCTACCTGGCGCAGGTCTCGGGCTCGGTGCCGCGGGACCTGTTCCGCCGGCTGCGGTCCGGTGTCGAGCTGGAGGACGGCCCGGTGAAGGTCGACTCCTTCCGCGTCGTCGACACCCACGCGGGCCAGTCGGTGGTCGAGGTCGTCCTGCACGAGGGGCGCAAGCACATCGTGCGCCGGCTGCTGGCCCACGTCGGCCTGCCCGTCTCGCGGCTGACCCGCACGGCGGTCGGTCCGGTCCAGCTGCAGCGCATGCGCAGCGGCTCGATCCGCAAGCTCACCCGGGGCGAGGTCGGCTCCCTGGAGGAGCTCGTCGGCCTCTGAGCCCGGACCGTCCGGTCAGGCCTCGCGGGGAGGGGCGGTCGACGCCCGCACGACCACAGAGGTGGTCAGGGTGCGGTGGGGGCCGGTGAGCTCCTCGCCGGCGATGAGCCCCAGCAGCATCGCGGTCGCCTCCTGACCCATCCGCCGGATCGGCTGCTGGACCGTGGTCAGCGGGGGCTCGGCCAGCGCCGACTCCGGGATGTTGTCGAAGCCGACGACGGACAGCTGCCCGGGCACGTCGAGCCCGAGCTCGGCCGCGACCTCGAGCGTGGCCAGGGCGGAGAGGTCGTTCGCCGCGAACACGGCGGTGGGCCGGTCGGGGCGCGACAGCAGCTCGCGGGCCGCCTCCCGGGCCAGCTCCGGCTCGAAGCCACCCGAGCGCCGCAGCGCCGGGTCGGCCGCCAGCCCGGCCGCGTGCAGCGCCTCGCAGTAGCCCTGCTCGCGCTGCTGCGCGGAGATCAGGTCCGCACGACCGGTGATCATGCCGATACGGGTGTGACCCAGCGCGAGCAGGTGCTCCACGCCCAGGCGGGCTCCCTGCAGGTTGTCCGCCGCCACCGAGGGCAACCCGGCGGGGCCGGTGTGCGGGTCGACGGCCACCACGGGCCCGTCGGCCTGCACGTCGGTCACGGTGGGGGTGACCAGGACGGCGCCGTCGACGAGGCTGCCCATGAGCCGGCTCAGTGACCGCCGCTCCCACCCCTCGCGGGCCCCCAGGTGGCCACCCGCGGAGTAGGCGATCAGCTCGTACCCGGAGCCGTGGATCGCGTCGGCGACACCCTTGAGCACCTCGGTGCTGAAGGGCTCGAAGTCCATGACCAGCACGCCGATGACGTTGGTCCGGTGGTTGCGCAGGCTGCGCGCGACGAGGCTCGCCTCGTAGCCGAGCCGGTCGATGACCGAGCCGACGTGCTCGATCGTCTCCGCCGACACCCCGTAGCGCCCGTTGATCACCTTGGACACCGTGGAGATGGAGACGCCGGCCTCCGCGGCCACCTGCTGCATGGTCACTCGGCCGCGCAGCGAGGGGGAGGGAACGACCTGAGGGACGACGCGCGCGCCCGCGACGGGGTCACGCGTGGAGTCGAGCGTCATGTGCAACCTCTCGTCGTCCGGACCCCGGCGGTCAGGCCGGGCCTGACCGCCGGGGTGACCGGCGGGTGTCGATGGACCGTGGGTACCGCATCCCGGCTGGTGCCGGACTCAGCCCTTCACCGCTCCCTGCAGCCCGCTGACGATCCGCCGCTGCATGGCGAGGAACAGGATCAGCGCGGGGATCATCGCAATGGTGGTGAACGCCAGCACGCCGGCCGTGTCGGCCGAGTACTGCGTGGAGAAGTCCGCCACGCCCAGCGGGAGGGTGCGCGTGTCCCCCTGCAGGAGCAGCAGCGGCAGGAGGTAGGCGTTCCAGGACGCGACGAACGCCAGGACGCCGACGGTGACCAGGCCGGGCATGGACAGCGGCAGCGCGATCCGCCAGAAGATCCGGATCCGCGAGGCGCCGTCGATCATGGCGGCCTCCTCCAGCTCCTTGGGCAGCGCCATCAGGAACGGCCGCAGGATCACCACCGTCACCGGCAGGGCGAAGGCCGCCTGCGGCAGCGCCACGCCCCACCAGGTGTTGCCGAGCTGCAGATCGCGCGTGATCAGGATGAACAGCGGCACGATCGCCACCGCCGCCGGGAAGAGCAGGCCCAGGACGAAGACCAGGAACAGCGGCTCCCGGAGCTTGAACTGGTACCGCGCCAGCGGGTACGCGGCCATGACACCGGCCAGCACCGCCACCGCCGTGGTGATGAGGGCGATGACCGTGGAGTTGAGCGCGTAGGTCCAGAACGAGGAGTTCGAGAGGACGTTCCCGTAGTTCCCGAACACCCAGGGATCGGGGAGCGCGGCGGGATCGCGCGCGAGCTGCTCGTTGCTGCGGAAGCCACCGAGCGCCCCGTAGAGCACCGGCCCGAGCGTGAGGGCCACGACCAGGGCCGCGATCAGGTAGACGAGCGGGCCGCCCCGCCCGTACGCCGTCGACCGCCGTGCCATCAGCGGGTCCTCCTCTCGCGGGCGTGCCCCGGGGGGATCACGCGTCTGCCTTCGTGTCGCGGCGCAGCACCAGGAACTGGTAGGCCACCGCCATCACGAAACCGATCAGGAACAGCACGACCGACGCCGCCCCGGCGATGCCGAAGTTGCCGCTCTGCGTGCCCTGGCTGATCAGGTAGGTGGCCATCGTGGTCGTCGCGTTCGCCGGTCCACCGCCGGTGAGGATCCAGACCATGTCGAACAGCTGCAGCGACCCGATCATCGACAGGAAGACCCACGTCCGGATGGTCGGGGCGATCAACGGGATCGCGATGCGGCGCTGGACCTGCCACCACGAGGCGCCGTCGAGCTGAGCGGCCTCGTGCAGCTCGTCGGGGACCCCCTGCAGCCCGGCGAGGAAGAGCAGCACCGCCAGGCCCAGGTACTTCCAGGTGAGCACCACGAACACCGTCGCCAGGGCCAGGTCGGGGGTGCCCAGGAAGCCCTGCTCGGGAACCGGGATGCCGACCGAGCCGAGCACGGTCTCCAGGAGACCGGTGCGCGGCTGGAGCATCTGGAACCACACGACGCCGGCGATCACCTCGGCCAGCACGTACGGGACGAAGATGATCGTGCGCAGCAGGCCCCGGCCGCGGATGCGCCGGTTGAGCAGCAGCGCCAGGGCCAGGCCCAGCGGCAGCTGCACCAGGATCGAGGCGAACACGATGATGAAGTTGTGGACGACGGCGTCGGTGAAGACGTCGTCGGTCAGGACGCGCACGTAGTTCTGCAGCCCGACGAAGTCCACCAGCGGGCCGAAGCCCTTCCAGCGGTACATCGACATCCGGGCGGCGGAGTAGACCGGGTAGACGACGAAGATCGCCATCAGCGCCAGCGCCGGCGCCACGAACATGGCGATCTCCAGGCGCTGACGCCGCTTCCCGGCGCTGGATCTGCCGGTCACCCGGCGCGCTTCCGCGCGCCGGGTGACCGCTGCGCCGGGGTCGGTCTCCTCCGGCGCAGCGGTCACCGGTGAGGTCATGGACGGATCACTTCTCCCGGTCCGCGGCCTCTTGCGTCTGCTCCACGATCTCCTCCGGCGTCGCCTGGCCGGCGAAGAGCAGGGCCACCGCGTCGTTCATCGCGTTGCCGACCGACGTGCCGAACGCCGTGTCGAAGTAGAGCTGGACGAACGGAGCGGTGTCGCGCACCTCGAGCAGCTCCGCGAGAGCCGGGTCGGTGACCGAGTCGGCCGCGGCCGGGTTGGTCGGCAGACCCATGTCGTTCTCGGCGAAGCCCTGCTGGACCTCGTCGGAGAGCAGGTACTTCACCAGGTCGACCGAGGCGTCGGGCGCCTCCTGGGCGACCGCCCACGCGTCACCGCCACCGAGCGCGGCCTCGGGGTCACCCTCGCCGCCCTCGATCGCGGGGAACGGGAACCAGCCGGTCTTGTCGCCGAGGCCCTCGCCGTTGTCGGTGAGGCCCTGCATGACGCCGGGCTCCCAGTGGCCCGCGAGCTCCATGGCGACCTGGCCGGTGGCCAGCAGGCCGGAGGCCGAGGTGGCACCCTCCTGCGCCGGCGTGGTCAGGAAGCCGGGGTTGAAGGGCTCGGTCTCGATGAAGGTCGCGAGCGCCTCACCCGCCTCGACGAAGCATGGGTCGGAGAAGTCCAGGCTGCTGACGGCGTCGGTCAGCACGTCCTCGGAGCAGGCACGCAGCGCCGTGTAGTACCAGTAGTGCGCGGCGGGCCACTTGTCGCCGGCGCCGACGGAGAGCGGGGTGATCCCGGCCGCCTTGAGCTGCTCGACGGTGGTGGCCAGCTCCTCCATCGTGGCCGGCGGCTCGGTGATGCCCGCCTGCTCGAAGAGCTCGGTGTTGTACCAGAAACCGACGACGCCGACGGAGAACGGCAGCGCGTAGGTCTTGTCGTCGACCTGCCAGCCGGCCAGGGTGCCGGGGTTCAGCTTGTCGATCTCCTCGGAGGCGGCCTCGGAGATGTCACGGACGAGGCCGGCCTCCACGTGGTCGCCGAGCTCGCCGCCGCCACGCTCCATGTAGACGTCGGGCACGTCGCCGCTCTGGAACGCCGCCGCCAGCTTGTCGACCATGTCCTCGTGGGCCATGGCGACGACCTCGACCTCGACGCCGGGGTTGGCGTCCTCGAAGTCCGCGGCGACCTGCTCGTAGTAGCCCTTGCCGGGCTCGTTGTTCGAGTTGTGCCACCAGGTGATCGTGTTCTCGTCGCCCCCCGATGCGCTGCTGTCATCGCCACTGCCGCAGGCACTGGCTGTCAGCAGCACCGCGCTGCTGCAGAGCACCGAGAGAGCTGCTCGCCCCGAACGCCGCATGTCTGACCCCTTCGTCTCGCCGCACGCCGCCTGTGGCGTGGGACACGCAACGAGAAGGTTGCAGCAAGGGCTTGCGCTGTCAATCGTTGTCGATAACGATTTCGCGCCATGACCCCTGCCACGTCCCTCGACGCCGTCCGGAGCGTCGAGGCGACCCTCACCGTGCGCCGTGCCGACGGCTCGCCCTGCGCCGACAGCGACGTGACCGTCGAGCAGGTGCGGCACGGGTTCGGGTTCGGCAACATCGGTTTCGACTTCGTGGGACTGGCCAACGAGGAGCAGGACGGGGCGCGGGAGAACGTCTTCGGCGGCGCCGAGCCCGAGGCCGCCCAGCGGCTCGAGGAGCTCTGGCTCGACGTGTTCAACACCGCGACGCTGCCGTTCTACTGGGCCGGGTTCGAGCCGGAGCAGGGCCGGCCCGACACCCGCCGGCTGCAGGTCACGGCCGAGTGGTTCCGCGACCGCGGGGTGACGGTCAAGGGTCATCCGCTGGTCTGGCACACCCTGGCCCCGGACTGGCTGCGCGCCTACTCCGACGAGGACGTCGAGCAGATCGTGCGGGCCCGGGTCCGGCGGGAGGCCGCCGGCATGGCCGGCCTGATCGACACCTGGGACGCGATCAACGAGGTCGTGATCATGCCGGTCTTCGCCAACGAGCCCGAGCAGAACGCGATCACCCGGTTGTGCCGCAGCATCGGTCGCATCCCGACCGTCCGGCTCGCCTTCGAGGAGGCGCGGGCGGCGAACCCCGCCGCGACCCTCGTCCTCAACGACTTCAACCTCTCCACGGCCTACGAGTGCCTCGTCGAGGGCGTCCTCGAGGCCGGGGTGCAGGTGGACGCGATCGGCCTGCAGAGCCACATGCACCAGGGCTACTGGGGCGAGGAACGCACCCTGGAGGTTCTCGAGCGGTTCGCCCGCTACGGCCTGCCGCTGCACTGGACCGAGACCACCCTGGTCTCCGGGGACCTCATGCCGCCGGAGATCGTGGACCTCAACGACCACCAGGTCCCGGAGTGGCCCTCCACCCCGGAGGGCGAGGCCCGCCAGGCCGACGACGTCGTCCGCCACTACCGCACCCTGCTGGGACACCCGGCCGTCGAGGCGGTGACCTACTGGGGGATCACCGACCGCGGCGCCTGGCTGGGCGCCCCGGCCGGGCTGGTGCGTGCCGACGGCACCCCCAAGCCGGCCTACGACGCCCTGCGCGGGCTGGTCAAGGAGGAGTGGTGGCTCGCCCCGACGCCGATGCGGACCGACGGCGAGGGCCGGGTCCGGGTGCGCGGCTGGGCCGGCGACTACTCCGTGTCGGTGGCGGGCGGCTCCGCGACGTGGGCGCTGCGGCACGACGCGCCGACGCCGGAGGTCGTCCTGGCCTGACCGCGTACCACCCGGGACCGGGGCAGGATGCTGCGAGCGCGGCGCCCTGACGCACCCGTCCCCGGCACAGGCGGCCCGGTCCGCCGCACCAGCAACCACGAGACAGGACGGACTTCCACGGGCATGGTTCTCAACCCCGACAACGACGCTGCGCTCTGGCGCGATCCGGAGGTCCCCGCCGAGGACCGGGTCGCCGACCTCGTCGACCGCATGACGCTGGAGGAGAAGGTCGCCCAGCTGTACGGCGTGTGGGTCGGCATCGACGCCACCGAGGGCGAGGTCGCCCCGCACCAGCACGACATGGCCGCGGCGCCGGCGGACTGGGACCAGCTGATCGGCATTGGCCTGGGCCAGCTGACCCGGCCGTTCGGCACGGCCCCCGTCGACCCCTTCCTGGGCGCCAAGGGCCTGGCGGAGAGCCAGCGGCAGATCATGGCCGCCGGCCGGCACGGCATCCCGGCGCTGGTGCACGAGGAGTGCCTCACCGGGCTCGCGGCGTGGACGGCGACGGTCTTCCCCTCGCCGTTGTGCTGGGCGGCCAGCTTCGACCCGGAGCTCGTCGAACGGATGGGCGCGATGATCGGCGCGAGCATGCGCCGGCTGGGCGTCCACCAGGGGCTCGCCCCGGTGTTCGACGTCGCCCGGGACATGCGCTGGGGGCGGGTCGAGGAGACCATGGGCGAGGACCCGCACCTGGTGGGCACCATCGGCAGCGCGTACGTCCGCGGCCTGGAGTCCAGCGGGATCGTGGCGACGCTCAAGCACTTCGTCGGCTACTCCGCCTCGCGGGCGGGCCGCAACCTGGCCCCGGTCTCGGCCGGACCCCGCGAGATCGCCGACGTGTTCCTCCCGCCGTTCGAGATGGCCCTGCGGGCCGGCGCCCGCTCGGTGATGAACAGCTACACCGACACCGACGGCGTGCCCGCGGCCGGCGATGCCGCGCTGCTCACCACCCTGCTGCGCGAGACCTACGGCTTCACCGGGACCGTGGTCGCCGACTACTTCTCGGTCGCCTTCCTGCAGACGCTGCACGCCGTGGCCGGCTCGCCCGGCGAGGCCGCCGCGCTGGCCCTGGAGGCCGGGATCGACGTCGAGCTGCCGACCGTGGCCTGCTACGGCGAGCCGCTGGTCGAGGCGGTGCGCGCCGGTGCCGTGGACGAGGCGCTGGTGGACCGGGCGCTGCGCCGCGTGCTGCTGCAGAAGTGCGAGCTGGGCCTGCTGGACCCCGACTGGTCGCCCGACTCGCCGGCGGTGCTCGACGGCGAGGTGGACCTGGACCCGGAGGAGTCGCGGGCCGTGGCCGGCGACCTCGCCCGCCGGTCGGTGGTGCTGCTGGCCAACGACGGCACGCTGCCGCTGGCGGCCGGGGCGCGGCTGGCGGTCGTCGGTCCCCGCGCCGACACCGCCGAGGCGATGCTGGGCTGCTACTCCTTCCCGATGCACGTCGGCGTGCACCACCCCGACGTGCCCGTGGGCGTCGACATCCCGACCCTGGCCGACGCGCTGAAGAAGGCGCCGGAGGCCTTCGACGTCGTCGTCGCCGAGGGGTGCCCGGTGGTCGGTGGCGACGACGAGGCGATCGAGGCCGCCGTGCGCGTCGCGGCGGAGGCCGACGTCGTGGTCGCCGTCCTGGGGGACAAGGCCGGGCTGTTCGGCAACGGCACCTCGGGCGAGGGCTGCGACGCGGTGGACCTGCGGCTGCCCGGTCGTCAGGAGGAGCTGCTGGAGGCGCTCCTCGGGACGGGGAAGCCGGTGGTGCTCGTGCTGCTCAGCGGCCGCCCCTACGAGCTCTCGCGCCAGGTCGACCGGCTCGCCGCGGTGCTGTGCGGGTTCTTCCCCGGCGAGGAGGGCGGCCCGGCGATCGCCGACGTCCTCAGCGGCCGGGTGGCCCCCTCGGGCCGGCTGCCGGTGAGCTTCCCGCGGGAGGGCGGCAGCCAGCCGAGCACCTACCTCGCCTCGCCGCTGGGCCGCAGGACCGACGTGAGCACGGTGGACCCCACGCCGCTGTTCCCCTTCGGGCACGGCCTGGGCTACGGCGCCGCCACCTGGTCCGGCGTCCGGGCGGCCGGCGGCCCGGAGTGGGCGACCGACGGCACCGCCGAGCTGGCGGTCGAGCTCCGCAACGAGACCGGCCGCGAGGTGACCGAGGTCGTGCAGGTCTACCTGCACGACCCGGTGGCCGAGGTGGTCCGGCCGGTGCAGGCACTGGTGGCCGCGCGCCGGGTCGACCTGGCGCCGGGAGCGGCCGCGACCGTCCGCTTCGCCCTGCACGCCGACCTGACCTCCTTCACCGGCCGGGCCGGTTCGCGGATCGTGGAGCCGGGCGAGGTGGAACTCCGGGTGGGCGCCTCCAGCGCCGACGTGCGGGAGACCCTCCGGTACACGCTGGCCGGGCCCCGTCGCACGGTCGGGTTCGACCGGGTCCTGCACCCGCAGACCGTGGTCGAGCCCCTGGAGGTCACCGCCTGATGCCGCAGGCCGACCTGTCGCTGGAGGAGCTGCGGCGCTACGACCCGCAGCTCCCCGCGCCCGCGGACCTCGAGCAGTTCTGGCGGGCGACCCTCGACGAGGCGGGGGAGTGGCCGCTGGACGCGACCTGGACCCCGGTCGACTCGGGGCTGGTGACCGTCGAGACCCACGACGTGACCTTCGCCGGCGCCGGCGGCTCCCCGGTCCGCGCCTGGCTGCACCTGCCGGCCGGCGCGGTGCGCGGGGACGGGCCGCTGCCCGGCGTGGTCCAGTTCATGGGCTACAACGGCGGGCGGGGGCTGCCGCACGAGCACGTCTTCTGGGCGTCGGCGGGGTTCGCGCACCTCGTCGTCGACACCCGGGGGCAGGGCAGCGGCTGGACGGTCGGGGACACCGCGGACCCGGTGGGCTCGGCGGCCGCGCAGCCGGGCTTCCTCACCCGCGGCGTGCTGGACCCGCGGGACTACTACTACCGGCGCGTGTACACCGACGCCACGAGAGCCCTCGAGGTGCTGCGCGGGCACCCGCAGGTCGACGCCGACCGGGTCGCCGTGGCCGGCATCAGCCAGGGCGGCGGGGTCGCGCTCGCCGTCTCGGCGCTCGCCGGCGGGGTGCGGGCGGTCATGGCCGACGTGCCCTTCCTCTGCGACTTCCCGCGCGCCACGCGCATCGCCGCCGGGGACCCGTACGGGGAGATCGTCCGGTACCTCAAGGCGCACCGGGACCGCGTGCAGCGCGTCTTCGCGACGCTGAGCTACTTCGACGCCGCCGTCCTGGGCCGCCTGTCGTCGGCCCCGGCGCTGTTCTCGGTCGCCCTCATGGACGAGATCTGCCCGCCCTCGACCGTCTTCGCCGCCCACGCCGCGTACGCCGGACCGAAGGACATCACGGTGTACCCGTTCAACGACCACGAGGGCGGGGAGGCCCACCAGCAGCGCGAGCAGCTCGACTGGCTGCGCGGCGTCCTCGCCGCCCCGTCCGCCGCACTGCCCGCCGGCCCGCCCGCCGGCCCGCCCGCCGGCCCGCCCGCCGCCCGGACGCGGGCGGTCTGATGCTGCGTGCACGCCTGACCATCGACCCGGCGCGACCGGTGGGCCCGGTGTCCCGCCGGCTCTTCGGCGCCTTCGTCGAGCACATGGGACGCGGCGTGTACGGCGGCATCCACGAGCCGGGCCACCCGACGGCGGACGAGGAGGGGTTCCGCCGGGACGTGATCGACCTCGTCACGGAGATGGGGGTGACCACGGTCCGGTACCCCGGCGGGAACTTCGTCTCCGGGTTCCGGTGGGAGGACGGCGTCGGCCCCCGGGACCAGCGCCCGGTCCGGCTCAACCTCGCCTGGCACAGCACGGAGACCAACGAGGTCGGGCTGCACGAGTTCGCCTCCTGGCTGGAGAAGGTCGGCGCCGAGCTGATGCTCGCGCTCAACCTCGGCACCCGCGGCACGCTGGAGGCGCTGGACCTCCTCGAGTACGCCAACGTGCCCTCCGGCACGACGCTGGCCGACCAGCGGATCCGCAACGGGCGGCAGCGGCCCTTCGACGTCCGGATGTGGTGCCTCGGCAACGAGATGGACGGGCCGTGGCAGCTCGGCCAGCGGTCGGCAGAGGACTACGGCAAGCTTGCCGCCCGGACGGCGAAGGCGATGCGCCAGCTCGACCCGGACCTCGAGCTGGTCGCCTGCGGCTCGTCGGGCGCGGCCATGCCGACCTTCGGCGAGTGGGAGCGCACCGTGCTCACCCACGCCTATGACGACGTCGACTACATCTCCTGCCACGCGTACTACGAGGAGAAGGACGGCGACCTCGGCTCATTCCTCGCCTCGGCGACGGACATGGACCGGTTCATCGAGTCGGTCCTCGCGACCGCCGACCACGTGAAGGCCGTGCGCGGCAGCTCGAAGAGCCTCGCGATCTCCTTCGACGAGTGGAACGTCTGGTACCTGTCCCGGGTCCCGGCGGACCTGGCGAAGCGGATCGACGACTGGCCCCTCGCGCCGCCGATCAGCGAGGAGCCCTACACGGTGGCCGACGGCGTCGTGGTGGGCAGCCTGCTGATGTCGCTGCTCCGGCACGCCGACCGGGTGACCAGTGCCTCGATCGCGCAGCTGGTGAACGTGATCGCCCCCATCGCGGCCGAGCCGCAGGGTCCGGCGTGGCGGAAGTCGACGTTCTTCCCCTTCGCGACCACCTCCCGCCTGGCGCGCGGCGACGCCCTGGACGTGCGCGTCGACGGCCCGGCGTACGACACCGCGGCGTACGGCGAGGTGCCCGTCGTGGACGCCGCCGCCACGAGGGAGGGCGGTGCGCTCGCGCTCTTCCTCGTGAACCGCTCGCAGGCCGACGAGGTGGAGGTCCGCCTCGACCTCGCCGGACTCGGGGTGAGCACCGTCGAGGAGGCACTGACGCTGTCCGATCCGGACCCGCACGCGGCCAACACCACCGACCGGCCGGAGCGGGTCGGGCTGCGACCGAACCCCCGCGCCACCGTGGTCGAGGGCACGCTGTGCGTGACCCTGCCCCCGGTGTCCTGGACAGCCCTCGCCCTCCACTGACCGCGGGACCTCCCGCCCGACGTACCGCAGCACGACGCACCACCTATCCGACAGCCCGATCCCGGCGACGACGCCGGGGGAGCAGATCAGGAGCACGAGATGGCATCGGTCACCTACGACAAGGCGACACGGGTCTACGCCGGTACCGAGCGGCCCGCGGTCGACGCGCTCGACCTGACGGTCGAGGACGGCGAGTTCCTCGTCCTGGTCGGCCCGTCGGGCTGCGGCAAGTCGACGTCGCTGCGGATGCTGGCCGGCCTGGAGGAGGTCACCGACGGCCGGATCCTGATCGGTGACCGGGACGTCACGGACGTGGCGCCCAAGGACCGGGACATCGCGATGGTGTTCCAGAACTACGCGCTCTACCCGCACATGACGGTGGCCGACAACATGGGCTTCGCCCTGAAGATCGCCGGCATGGGCAAGGCGGAGATCGGCGAGCGGGTCCGCGAGGCGGCCAAGCTGCTGGACCTCGAGGACTACCTCGACCGCAAGCCCGGCAAGCTCTCGGGCGGGCAGCGGCAGCGGGTGGCGATGGGCCGGGCGATCGTCCGCCAGCCCCAGGTGTTCCTCATGGACGAGCCGCTGTCCAACCTCGACGCCAAGCTCCGGGTGCAGACGCGGACGCAGATCGCCCAGCTGCAGCGCCGCCTGGGCATCACCACCGTCTACGTCACCCACGACCAGGTCGAGGCCATGACGATGGGGGACCGGGTGGCGGTGCTCAAGGACGGCCTGCTCATGCAGGTGGGCCGGCCGCGCGAGCTCTACGACCGCCCGGTGAACGCCTTCGTCGCCGGCTTCATCGGCTCCCCGGCGATGAACCTCTTCACGCTGCCCCAGGCCGAGGGGGGCGTGCGGTTCGGCGACGAGGTCCACCCGGTGCCGCGCGACGTGCTCAGCCAGGCCACGGACCCCACCGTGCAGGTCGGCGTCCGGCCCGAGGACCTGGAGGTCTCCGACCGCGGGCTGGCCGTCGAGGTCGACGTCGTGGAGGAGCTGGGCGCCGACGCCTACGTGTACGGGCGCACCGTCTTCGACGGCACCGAGCAGCTGATCACCGCCCGCGTCGACGGGCGTCGCCCGCCCCAGCGCGGCGAGATCCTGCACGTCCTCCCGCGGCAGGGGCACGTGCACCTGTTCGACGTCTCGAGCGGCCGGCGCCTGGGCGACTGAGTTCCCCGCCCAGGAACCCGGAACTCCAGGTCCCGGACCATCCGGCTCATCCCTGGGGTGGGTCCTCGCCCACGAGTCCGTCGACCGCCTCGCGGAGCAGGTCCGCGTGGCCGACGTGGCGGGCGTACTCGTCGTGCAGGTCGACCAGGATCCGTCGCAGCACAGGGGACCGGCCGCCGGCGTCGGTGGTGAACGACGCCGGCCGGTCGAGACCCCCGGGCCTCCAGCGCCGCCGTCCAGGCCGCCCGGGAGCGCTGCACGGCTCCGCGCCAGAGGGCGTACAGCTCCGCGGGGCCGTCCTCGGCCGCCGACCGCCAGTCCCACGTGGGGTCGGCGTCCCAATCCACCGAGCGCCACGGTTCGCCGGGCGGACGGCCCGTGACGTCGATGGCGTACCTCTCCTCGACCCAGGCCAGGTGCTTGAGGAGGCCGGCGAGCGTCATGGCCGACGGGGGAGCGGGCCGGTGGAGGGAGGCCGCGTCGAGGTTCCCCGCCTTCCAGGCGAACTGCGCCCGGGAGCGGTCCAGCGCGAAGAGCAGCATCTCTGCCTCGCCGGCGTCCGGGCCGGGCTCGGTGACGGCGGTGTCCAGATGGGTGTCGTCGGTCATGCCGCGACGCTAGGGTCCATTCCGGACGATCTACTGCCGGTTCTGGGCGAGAGGTTGCCATGCCTGCCGAGACGAGCCCGACCGCACGCGCGCTGCTGGCCCTGGAGTGCATCCAGAGCCGGCCGGGCGTGACGGCCGGTGGGCTGGCCGCTGCGTTGGGCGTCACCGAGCGAGCCGCGCGCCGCTACGTCGCCATCTTGCGCGAGGCGGGCGTCCCCGTGGAGTCGGTGCGCGGGCCCTACGGCGGGTACCGCCTCGGGCGACGGCACCGGCCACCGCCCCTCGTCTTCACCGCGGACGAGGCGCTGGGACTGGTCATGGCGGTGCTCGACGGCCACCACGCGGCCGACGACCCGACGGCCCACGTCGGCAGCGCGCTGGGCAAGATCGTGCGCTCGTTGCCGGAGCGGCTCTCGGCGCAGGTGGAGGCGGTGCGGCGGACGACGACCGCGGCCCCGGACCGGGCCGCGGTCCGGCCCGACCCCGGCACGACCGCCGCCCTCGTCGAGGCGTGCGCCGCGCGGCGGGCCGTCCGGATCGGCTACCGGTCGGCCGCGGGGTCGTCCGGACGGGAGCTCGACGTCGACCCGTGGGCGCTGGTGGTGCGGCACGGACGCTGGTACCTGCTGTGCTGGTCGCACGGCGCCGGCGCCCGCCGCGCCTACCGGGTCGACCGCATCGGCCACGTCGTGCTGCTCGACGCGGCGGTCGTGCCCCCCGAGGACCTGGACCCCGTCCGGGACCTGGAGGTGCACCTGTCCGTGGGCTGGGAGTTCGAGGTCGAGGTGGTCGTGGACGCGCCGGCCGAGGTGGTCCCGCGGTGGCTGCCGCCGGCGATGGGCCGCGTGGAGGCCGTGGACCGCGACCGGGCCCGCGTGCTGGGCAGCACCAGCAACCCGGTCTGGTACGCGGAGCAGCTGGTGGTGCTGCCCGTGCCGTACCGGATCGTGCGCTGCCCGGAGCTGCGGGAGGCGGCTCGCGAGCTGGGTCGTCGGCTGGCGGCAGCGGGGGAGGAGTCGGGCGACCGACCCGGAGGGGGGAGGCCGGTGGCGGACGCTACCTAGACTCGTCCGAGGCACCCGGCGATCCGGCGTGCCGACGGAGCCGACAGGTCGTGAGCATCGCAGTGAGGAACGAGCGAGGAGCGGAGCGACCGCGGAGGCGTCGTGTGGCATTGCCGAACGAGGAGAGTGCATGGCCGTCCGAGCCATCCGAGGCGCGACCCAGGTCGAGGCCGACGATCGCGAGCAGGTGCTCGAGGCGACCCGTGAGCTGGTGCGGACGGTCATGGACCGCAACGGCCTGGACCCCGAGGACCTGATCAGCATCCTGTTCACGGCCACCCCCGACCTCGTCTCGGAGTTCCCGGCGCTGGCCGCGCGGGAGCTGGGCCTTGGTGACGTGCCGCTCATGTGCGCCACGGAGATCGCGGTGCCGCACGCCCTCCCGCGGGTGCTGCGGCTCATGGCGCACGCCGAGACACCGAAGGCCCGCCCCGACATCCAGCACGTCTACCTGCGGGGCGCGGTCGCGCTGCGCAGGGACATCGCGCAGTGAGCGCACCCGAGAGAGCAGTGAGTGAGCAGATGACCTTCCGAGGCCAGGTGACCCTCGACGGACCGTCGGGCACCGGCAAGTCCAGCGTGGCGCGCGGCGTCGCCGCCCGCCTGGGTGCGGCCTACCTCGACACCGGCGCGATGTACCGGGCGGCCACCGTCGCGGTGCTCGACGCCGGTGTCGACCCCGCCGACGCCGAGGCGGTGGCCCGCACCGTGGCCGCCTCCCGCATCGAGGTCGGCACCGACGCGGCCACCGAGACGGTCCGCGTCGACGGCGTCGACGTCGCCACCCGGATCCGCGGCGTCGAGGTCACCCGCGCGGTGTCCGCCGTCTCGGCGGTGCCCGCCGTGCGCCGGCAGCTCGTCGACCAGCAGCGCTCGCTGGTCGGCTCGGCCGACGCGGTGGTCGTGGAGGGCCGGGACATCGGCACCGTCGTGCTGCCCGACGCCACGGTGAAGATCTACCTGACCGCGAGCCCGGAGGCGCGGGCACAGCGTCGCGCCGGCCAGCTCGCCATCACCGCGCCGGACGAGGTGGCCGTGCTCGCCGCCGACCTGCGCCGCCGCGACGAGTTCGACAGCAGCCGAGCCGACAGCCCGCTGCGCCCGGCCGCCGACGCCGTCGTCGTCGACAGCACCGACCTGGACCAGCAGGGCGTCGTGGACCGCGTCGTCGAGCTGGCCACGTCGACCGTTCCCGCCGGGAGGCAGGCATGACCGAGGAGAGCACCGGCCCGCTGCCGGTCGTCGCGATCGTCGGTCGGCCGAACGTCGGCAAGTCGACGCTGGTCAACCGGTTCCTCGGCCGCCGCGCCGCCGTCGTGCAGGACGTACCGGGGGTCACGCGCGACCGGATCAGCTACGAGGCGCTGTGGAACGGCAAGCGGTTCACCGTCGTCGACACCGGCGGCTGGGACCCGAAGGCGGCCGGGCTGGGCGGGGCGATCAGCCGGCAGGCCGAGTACGCGATGAAGACGGCCGACGTCATCGTCTTCGTCGTCGACAGCCAGGTCGGCGCCACCGACACCGACCTGGCGGCTGCCCGCATCCTGCGGCGCAGCGACCGGCCGGTGATCCTCGTGGCCAACAAGGTCGACGACGAGCGCAGCGAGGCCAACGCCGCCGAGCTGTGGAGCCTCGGCATGGGGGAGCCGCAGCCGGTCAGCGCGCTGCACGGCCGCTCCAGCGGCGACCTGCTCGACCTCGTCCTCGAGGCGATGCCCACCGCGCCCCGCGAGCAGCTGGAGGAGGGCGGCCCGCGCCGGGTCGCGCTCGTCGGCCGGCCCAACGTCGGCAAGTCCAGCCTGATCAACCGGCTGGCCAAGGAGGAGCGCTCGGTCGTCGACTCCGTCGCCGGCACCACCGTCGACCCGGTCGACTCGATCGTCAGCCTCGGTGGCGAGGAGTGGCGGTTCGTCGACACCGCCGGCCTGCGCCGCAAGGTCAACACCGCCAGCGGCATGGAGTACTACGCCAGCCTCCGCACCGAGGCAGCCATCCAGGCCGCCGAGGTCTGCGTCGTCCTGCTGGCCGCCGACGAGGTCATCAGCGAGCAGGACCAGCGGGTCATCACCCAGGTCGTGGACGCCGGCCGCGCGCTGGTGCTGGCCTTCAACAAGTGGGACACCCTCGACGAGGACCGGCACGCCCAGCTCGAGCGGGAGATCGACCGCGACCTCGCGCACGTGAAGTGGGCCACGCGGGTCAACATCTCGGCCTCCACCGGCCGGGGCGTCGGCAAGCTGGCCGACCACCTGCGCGCCGCGATCGCGTCGTGGGAGACCCGCGTGCCGACGGCGGAGCTGAACACGTTCGTCCGCGCGCTGGTGCAGGAGACGCCGCCGCCGGCCCGCGGTGGTCGCGCTCCGAAGATCAAGTACGTCACGCAGGCCGACGTCCGGCCGCCGCGGTTCGTCGTCTTCTCCACCGGCTTCCTGGAGGCCGGCTACCGCCGGTTCCTGACGCGCAAGCTGCGCGAGCAGTGGGGCTTCGCCGGCTCGCCGATCGAGATCTCGGTGAAGGTCCGCGAGGGCCGGGACAAGGACGCCAAGCGCGGCTGACCACCGTCGAGGCCGGCTCCGGACGTGCGGTAATCTTCCGGGGCGGCCGCGCGGCCCGGGGGTTTCCCGGCAGGCGTGCGGCGTGCGGGCTGTAGCGCAGCTTGGTAGCGCACCTGACTGGGGGTCAGGGGGTCGCAGGTTCAAATCCTGTCAGCCCGACAGAGTGGTCAGGGGCCGTTCCCGGACATCCGGGAACGGCCCCTGCTGCGTTCCCGGGGGGCAGCCGTCCTCGACCCCCGCGCTGCGGGTCCCAGAACCGTTATCCCCAACAACGAGGCGGCCCGGTCGACGAACGCACGACGCTCATCGAGGACGGGGCCCGGTCAGCCGACGGCGAGCCGGAGGCACTCGGGGCAGGGGTCGGCCGATCCGGTGCCCCGTGGTCCGTCCCACCTGCCCTGGACGACGCCGACCGGCGCCCCGCAGAGCGCGGCCCACGGTGCCGGGAGATCGGCCGTGGAGCGCAGGACCGCGTGTGCCTGCCCGGTGGCCTGGTCGCGGCCGGCCGCGTGATCGGAGCTCATGCCCTCCAGCATGCGACGCGGGCGTGCGGCGGCGGCGACGGGGTAGCGCAGCGGCATGGCGCAGCGACTGGATCCGACAGCCGGCAGCCCGCAGCGGTTGCCCTCCCGGGCGACGGGGCTGCTCTACGGGCTGGGCTTCGGCGGGTTCGTCGACGGCATCGTGCTGCACCAGATCCTGCAGTGGCACCACATGCTCAGCTCCGTCGAGGGGCGGGAACCGACCACCCTCGCCGGGCTGGAGATCAACACCGTCGCCGACGGCTTCTTCCACCTCGCCACCTGGGTGCTGGCCTTCGCCGGCACCGTCACCGCGATCGTCTCCTGACGCCAGGGGCGGATCGCACCCAGCTGGAGCTTCCACATCGGGCTCGTCCTCGTCGGCTGGGGGATCTTCAACCTCGTCGAGGGGCTGATCGACCACCAGCTCCTCGGCGTCCACCACGTGCGCGACGACCTCGGCGCACCACTGAGCTGGGATCTCGGCTTCCTGGGTCTCGGGGTGCTGCTGATCGGAGGCGGCTGGCTGCTGCACCGCCGTGGTGTGGCCCGGATGGCGGCGAGAGCGGCCGCGCGAGCAGGGTGAGCGGGCGCGGTGAGCGGGGCGCCGGGTCTTGTCGGGCGGCGCACCCACGCGGCAGGCTGTGACGCAGACCACATCACCGCCCCCGGGAGGCACCGTGGACGTCCACGCCGAGCGCATCGTCGCCGCTCCGTCCCGACAACGTCCGACGCCGGCCGTGACGCCGGCCGGCCAGGGCTGAGCGGCCATGGGGAGGGATCTGCCGCAGGCTCCGGCACCGCGACCGGCCCAGCGGGTGCGCAACGTGGCGCTCGTCGGCCACTCCGGTGCGGGCAAGACCACGCTCGCCGAGGCATTGCTGGCCGCCACCGGCGCCGTGCCCCGGGCGGGCCGTGTGGAGGACGGCACGACGTGCCTGGACAGCGAGGAGATCGAGGTCCGGCAGCAGCGGTCGGTCTCCCTCGGCGTCGCGACCGTCGAGCGCGCGGACCACCGGATCACCCTGCTGGACACCCCTGGGTCCCCGGACTTCGTGGGCGAGCTGCGCGCCGGCCTGCGGGCGGCCGACAGCGCGCTGTTCGTCGTCTCCGCCCTGGGCGGCATGGACGCCGGCACCCTCGCGCTCTGGGAGGAGTGCGCCGCCGTCGGCATGCCGCGCGCCGTGGTGCTCACTCAGATCGACCGGCCACGGGCCGACGTGGACGAGGCGGTGCGGCTCTGCCAGCTGATGCTGGGGGAGGGGGTCTACCCCATGCACCTGGTCGACCGGGGCCCCGACGGCGCCGCGCGAGGGCTCCTCTCCCTCCTCGAGCCCCCCGGGGAGACCGCGGGCGCCCCGGACGCCGACCGGCTCCGTGCCGAGCTCATCGAGGGCATCATCGGAGAGAGCGAGGACGAGACGCTGATGGAGCGCTACCTCGCCGGTGACGCCCTGTCCCTGCCCGACCTGGTCACCGACCTGGAGACCGCCGTCGCGCGGGGGCACTTCCACCCGGTGCTCTGCGTCTCCGCGCTCACAGGCGTGGGCACCGAGGAGCTGCTCGACCTGCTGGTCTCGGCCTTTCCCTGCCCGATGGAGCACGGCTGCCCGCCGGTCACCCGTCCCGACGGCTCACCCGCACCGCCGCTGTCCTGCGATCCCGACGGGCCGCTGGTGGCCGAGGTGGTCCGGACGACGACCGACCCCTACGTGGGGCGGGTGTCGCTGGTCCGCGTCTTCTCCGGCACGCTGCGGCCCGACGTCGCCGTGCACGTGTCCGGTCACGGCCTCGCCGATCGGGGCCATCCCGACCACGACAGCGACGAGCGGATCGGTGTGCTGTCGGCCCCGCTGGGCGCCGCGCTGCGGCCGGTGAGCCATTGCCCGGCAGGGGACATCTGCGCGGTGGCGCGGCTGACGACGGCGGAGACAGGTGACACCCTGAGCTCGCCGGGGGACCCGCGGCTGGTGCCGGCCTGGGAGCTGCCGGTGCCGCAGCTGCCGGTCGCGGTGGAGGCCGCCTCCCACGCCGACGAGGACCGCATGGCCACGGCGCTGTCCCGGCTCGTGGCCGAGGACCCCACCCTGCGTCTCGAGCGACGGCCGGAGACCGGTCAGCTGCTGCTGTGGTGCGTGGGAGAGGGGCACGCGGAGGTGCTGCTCGACCGGCTGCGGACCCGGCACGGGGTGGGGGTGACGACGGTGCCGGTCCGGGTACCGCTCGTGGAGACCCTGTGCGGACCGGCTCGGGTGACCGGCCGGCACGTCAAGCAGTCCGGGGGCCACGGCCAGTACGCGGTGGTGGTCGTGGAAGGCCGGCCCGGGCCGCCGGGCTCGGGCGTGGTCTTCGACCAGCGGATCGTGGGCGGCACCGTCCCGGCCCAGTACCACGCGAGCGTGGAGAAGGGGATCCGCGCGCAGGCCGAGCGCGGGGTGCACGGAGACCGCGCCGTCGTCGACGTCCACGTGACGCTGGTCGACGGCAAGGCGCACTCGGTGGACTCCTCCGACGCCGCCTTCCAGGCCGCCGGGGCCCTGGCCCTGCGGGAGCTGGCGACGGCCGTGGGCACCCGGGTGCTCGAGCCGTGGTGCGAGGTCGAGGTGCGGGTGCCGGGCGAGTACGTCGGGGCGGTGATGAGCGACCTGTCCGCGCGGCGCGCCCGCGTCACCGGGAGCGAGGCCGACCCCGAGCGGGACCGCGTCACGGTGCGCGCCGAGGTGCCGGAGGTGGAGCTGCTCGGCTATCCGGGGGTGCTGCGCTCGGTCAGCCACGGCACGGGTTGCTTCGACCGGCGTCCGCTGGGCTACGAGCCGGCGCCGGCGACCCTCGCCCCGGCCTGAGCGGCGGCGGACCGGACCCGCCGCGCAGCGTCGAGTGGTGAGGGCGGGGCGGTCCCGTCCAGAGGCTCGCCGTGAGCATGCGCGCGGTGAGGGGGACGGGGTCCTTCGGCTAGCCTCGGACGCGCTGGTGCAGGGGCTGGAGGAGTCGTGACGTCGTCGAACGGGCCGTCGGCGCCCCCATCCGTACCCGGGGACGGCGTAGGCGCCCCACGGGTCGTGGACCGCGAGGACCTGCCCGACCGGATCTGGACCGTGCCGAACGCGCTGTCGGTCCTCCGGCTGCTCGGCGTGCCGCTCTTCCTGTGGCTCCTGCTCGGACCCGAGGAGGACCTCTGGGCGATGCTCGTGCTGATGGCCGCGGGCATCTCCGACTGGGCCGACGGCAAGATCGCCCGCTGGCTGGACCAGGGCAGCCGCCTCGGCGCGCTGCTGGACCCCGCAGCCGACCGGCTCTACATCGTCTCCACGCTGATCGCGCTGGCGCTGCGCGACTTCATCCCGGTGTGGCTGGTGCTGCTGCTGCTCGGCCGGGAGCTCGTCCTGGGCGTGATGCTGCTGGTGCTGCGGGCCTACGGCTATCCGCCGCTCCAGGTGCACTACCTGGGCAAGGCCGCCACGTTCCTGCTCCTCTACGCCTTCCCCGGCCTGCTGCTGGCCGACGGCGACAGCCTGCTGGCCACCATCGCCGCGCCGTTCGCGTGGGCGTTCACCATCTGGGGAACCGCGCTGTACCTGCTGGCCGGCGCCTTCTACGTCGTGCAGGTCGTCGGGATCGTCGCGGCCGAGCGCTCCGCCCGGTCGGCGAGCCGCGCGTGACCGCCGACCGCCCACCCGGTGGGGTCCGCTCGCTGGGCGCCTCGCTGCTCGACGACGTGCTCGCCGAGACGCTCGACCCGGCCTACGCGCAGGCCGCCGAGGCGCGGGCCGCCCGCGGGGAGCAGGACGCCCCCCGCCGCGGTGGGCAGGTGCTCGTCGCGCTGACGATGGCGGTGGCGGGCCTGCTCGTGGCCGTCACCTACGACCAGGCCGCGGCCAAGCAGCAGGGCCGGCAGGAGATCCGCTCCGCGCTGGTGGGCGACATCCAGGATCGGTCCGAGCTCAGCGACGAGCTCGCCGCGCAGCTGGAGGACCTCCGCGTGGAGGTCAGCCGGACCAGCGACGACCTCCTGGCCGCGACCGCGGTGGGACAGCGGGCGCTGGACGCGCTCGCGCGTGCCGAGCAGGGCACCGGCGCCGTCCCGGTCACCGGGCCCGGCCTGCTGGTCACGCTCGCCAACGCCGAGGCCGAGGCCGATGACGACCCCGTGGGCGGAGGGACCGCCACGGCCGATCCCCGCGGCCGGATCCAGGACGGCGACCTGCAGCGGGTCGTCAACGCCCTGTGGGCGGCGGGCGCCGAGGCGATCAGCATCAACCGGCAGCGGCTGGGTCCCACCAGCGCCATCCGGTTCGCCGGGGAGGCGGTGCTCGTCGACTTCCGACCGGTCACCAACCCCTACGAGGTCAGCGCGATCGGCGACCCCGACGCGCTCGCCGCGGCGTTCATCCTCAATCCGCAGATCCGGGCCCTCGCCGAGGACTCGATCAACTTCGGCCTCCGGTTCGACTTCGCCAAGGAGGACGAGCTGTCCCTGCCCGCAGCCGGCTCACCCGAGCTGCGCTCCGCCGAACCGCTGGACACCCGCCGGGACCCCGGCACCGACCCCACCCCCGGAGGCTGACCCCGTGATCCCGATCCTCGGACTCGCGGCGGGCGTGCTCCTCGGGCTGGTCTTCGACCCCACGGTCCCCCTGTGGCTGCAGCCCTACCTGCCGATCGCGGTGGTCGCCGCGCTCGACGCCGTCTTCGGCGGCTTCCGGGCCCGGCTGGACGGCATCTTCGACGCCAAGGTGTTCGTCATCTCGTTCGTCTCGAACGTGGTGGTGGCCGCGCTCATCGTCTTCCTGGGCGACCAGCTGGGGGTGGGCGCCCAGCTGTCGACGGCGGTGGTCGTGGTCCTGGGCATCCGCATCTTCGGCAACGCCGCGGCCATCCGACGGCACATCTTCCGCGCATGACCGGGCCGGGACCGGCGGCGACGCCCGAGCCGGAGCGGGTGGCGCCGGAGCCGGCGTCCCCGGAGGCGTCCCCCGAGCCGGCGACGGCCCGGGCGGCGCCGCGCAACGCCCGCCGGCGGCTGGACCTGGTCGCGGCCGCGCTCATCGGCGTGCTGACGCTGGCGCTCGGGTTCGCCCTGGCCGTGCAGGTGCGCAACGCCGACGAGGCGGAAGTGCTCGCCGGCGCGCGGGAGGAGGACCTCGTGCGCATCCTCGACGAGCTCAACCTGCGCGAGGACCGGCTCCGCCAGCAACTCTCCGAGCAGCGGTCGGCCCTGCAGGAGCTCAACGGGTCCGGGAGCCGCACCGGCACCGCGCTCGAGGAGGCGCGGCGCCGTGCCCAGGCCCTCGGCATCCTCAACGGCACGCTCCCCGCCCAGGGCGAGGGGATGACGCTCACCGTCCGCGACCCCTCGGGGGACGTGCGGGTCACCGACCTCATCGAGGTCGTCCAGGAGCTGCGGGGGGCGGGGGCGGAGACCATGCAGGTCGACGGCATCCGGATCGGGCTGTCGACCGCCGTGACCGGAAAGCCGGGGAACCTGCGGGTCGACGGCACCGCGCTCACGTCCCCCTACGAGTTCGTCGTCATCGGCGAGCCGCAGAACATGGCGACGGCGATGAACATCCCCGGCGGGGTCGTGCAGCTCGTGGAGGGCCGCGGCGGCTCCGTGCAGATCACCCAGTCCGACCTGGTGGTCGTGGACGCGTTGCGACCGCTCGACCGCCCTCAATACGCTTCGCCCGACACCGAGTGAGGACCTCGACGGCCCCCACCTCTCGCTCCGCTCGAGGCGCGCCCCTGCGCCGACGCCGTTCCATTCCCGCACCAGGAGACGATCGACGATGAGCTCGCCCGACGACCGCCGCTACACCGACCAGCACGAATGGGCGCTGGTCCAGGGCGCCGACGGCGCCTCGGCCACTGCGGGAGCAGGGATCGTCGTCCGGATCGGCATCACCGACCACGCCCAGGACGCGCTGGGCGACATCGTCTTCGTCCAGCTGCCCGAGGTCGGCGCCGAGGTGGCGCCGGGGACGGCCATCGGGGAGGTGGAGTCCACCAAGAGCGTGTCGGACTTCTACGCGCCGGTCGCCGGCACGGTCACCGCGGTCAACGAGCGGCTGGCCGACGCCCCCGAGACCGTGAACTCCGACCCCTACGGGGACGGCTGGCTGGTCGACATCGCCGTTCCGGGGGAGGGTGGGGACCCGGTCGGACAACTGCTCGACGCGGCCGCTTACCAGGCGCTGCTCGACGGTCGGTGACCGGGCCGCCGGGAGGCTGACTCCTGGCGGGGCTCACTATGATCGCGGAGGGGCGATCCGCGGGGTCACCTGCGGGAAACCCGTTCGTCCCACACTGCACGTCCGGTTGACCCTCGGGCCGACCGGCTGGTTCCATGACCCACGGTCCGCCGCTCCCGCGGCGGCCGACCACGGAGGGCTGACTGGCCCACCGTCCGCCGGCCGCCCGCGGCCCGTACCGAGGCCCGCGGCGGGCCCCTCGCACCGGAGGAGACGCAACGTGCACTGCACTCGCTGTGGCCACGAGAACCCCGAGGGCAGTCGCTTCTGCGCGCAGTGCGGCTCGGCGCTCTCTCCCGAGCGCATCGGCGAGTCGACGAGCGTGATCCCCAAGGTCGGTGGCGACGACTCCGGCGAGCAGCCGGAGGCCACCGAGACCCCCGACGCGCACGCCGGTGCCGTCGAGTCGCTGCCCGCCGGGTCGGCGCTGCTGGTGGTCAAGCGCGGCCCCAACGCCGGCAGCCGGTTCCTGCTCGACCAGGACGTGACGACCGCCGGTCGCCACCCCGACAGCGACATCTTCCTCGACGACGTCACGGTGAGCCGCCGGCACGTCGAGTTCCACCGCGAGGGCGGTGGCTTCTCGGTGCACGACGTCGGCAGCCTCAACGGCACCTACGTCAACCGTGAGCCGGTCGACGTGGCGAACCTGGCCGGTGGCGACGAGGTGCAGATCGGCAAGTTCCGGCTCGTGTACCTCACCGGCCCGCGCACCGGCGAGCCGGCCGCTCGCTAGTGGACCGTCCGGCGATCCTCCGCAGTCGGGGAGCGCGGACCGGGACCCGGAGACGGCGTCCCGGCGAGAGAGGGGCGTGATGGTGGTGCCCGAGCGCGAACGTGCGCTCGGGGACGCCGCCGGTCAGCACACGCCACGCCTGACCATCGGCGAGGTGCTGGCCGTTCTTCGCGACGACTTCCCCGACGTGACGATCAGCAAGATCCGCTACCTGGAGTCCGAGGACCTGGTCCACCCGCAGCGCACGCCGTCGGGGTACCGCAAGTTCTCCCAGGCCGACGTGAGCCGGCTGCGCTACGTGCTGACGGCACAGCGGGACCACTACCTGCCGTTGCGGGTGATCAAGGACCACCTGGACGCGCTGGACCGCGGCGAGCCGCTGCCCGGCGCGGTGCCCGCGTCGCCGCCGCCCCCGGAGTCGACGGGGGAGCCCGGCGAGGCCCCGTTGACCCCGGAGCAGTTCGCCCGAGCGGCCGGGCTGGAGCCCGAGCAGCTCGCCGACTGCGTGCAGTTCGGCCTGCTCTCCACCGACGCCGACGGGCGCCACCCGGCCGGCGACCTGCCGATCGCGCGGGCGGCCGCTGGGCTGGCCAGGCACGGCATCGAGCCCCGGCACCTGCGCGTCTACCGCAGTGCGGTGGAGCGCGAGGCCGGGCTCGTCGAGCAGCTCGTCGCGCCGGTCCTGCGGGCCCGCTCGGAGGAGGCGCGCACGCGCGCCACCGAGAAGCTGGGCGAGCTCGCGGCGCTGTCGGCGCAGTTGCACACCGCCTTGCTCGAGACGCGCCTGCGGGACCTCCTGCGCCCCTGAGCGGGCGTACCGTGGACCCGTCGCCGTCCGGGCCGTCCGACGGCCCGACAGTGACCGGCCGCCTGTCCAGACCGTCCCCGCCCGCCCCCCGGGCCGCAGCCGAGGAGCCGCACCGTGCAGGAGCTTCGAGTCGTCGGCGTCCGCGTCGAACTGCCGGGCAACCAGCCCATCCTGCTGCTCAAGGAGACGCAGGGTGAGCGCTACCTGCCCATCTGGATCGGCGCCGTCGAGGCGGCCGCCATCGCCTTCGAGCAGCAGGGGGTCCGCCCGGCCCGCCCGATGACCCACGACCTGCTGCGGGAGGTCGTGCGCACCCTGGGTGCGGAGCTCGAGGCGGTCAACATCACGGAGATGCGCGACGGCATCTACATCGCCGAGCTGGTGTTCGGCGACGAGCGAGTGGTCAGCGCCCGGCCCTCCGACGCGGTGGCCCTCGCGGTGCGCACCGGCGCGCCGATCTTCGGCGCCGACGACCTGCTCGACGAGGTGGGGATCGAGATCCCCGACGAGCAGGAGGACGAGGTCGAGAAGTTCCGCGAGTTCCTCGACCAGATCTCGCCGGAGGACTTCGGCGCCGGCTCCGGCTCCGGTGGCGGCCCGACCTGAGCCCAACAGGTTCCTATCGGCAGGCGCCGCCGGACCATCACCCGAAATGGGGCAGGTGTGGCGACACGCCGCCTCGCTCAGTTGACCGGCATCCTGGCCCGGCTTACCGTCGGCGGACAACAGCGGTGTGACTCCTGGGTTCCCCGGGAGATGGACCGTCGACCTGCCGCTGACGCGGTGGGACAGAGGAGGACGCTGGACGTGAGCGACCAGAGCAACGGCTCCCAGGGTCAGCTGTTCAGCGACGCCGCCGTCGGGGCGCCGCAGTACGACGAGGTCGACACCGACCTGGTCGGTTACCGCGGCCCGACCGCCTGCGCCGCTGCCGGGATCACCTACCGCCAGCTGGACTACTGGGCCCGCACCGGTCTGGTGGCCCCGTCGGTGCGCAGCGCCACCGGCTCGGGCACCCAGCGTCTGTACTCCTTCCGCGACATCCTGGTGCTGAAGGTCGTCAAGCGGCTGCTGGACACCGGCGTCTCCCTGCAGAACATCCGCAAGGCCGTCGACCACCTCCGCCAGCGCGGGGTGAAGGAGCTGGCCAACGTCACGCTCTTCTCCGACGGCGCCACCGTCTACGAGTGCACCTCCGCGGAGGAGGTCGTGGACCTGCTGGCCGGCGGCCAGGGCGTCTTCGGCATCGCCGTCTCCGGCGCGCTGCGCGAGCTGTCCGGCGAGCTGGCCGAGCTGCCGGCCGAGCGCATCGACGGTGGCCAGGTCGTGCCGTCGGACGACGAGCTCTCCATGCGCCGTCGTCGCCGCGCCGCGACCGCCTGACCTCGACGTCCTCCCGGCCCCCGGCGGCCCGCCCACGTCCCGGCCCCCCTGCGGGGTCGGGACCGTCCGCGTGCCCGGGCCCTGCCCCGCCCGAGACGCCCCGGGATCGAGCTGACCGCCGCGCCCGTATGCGACAAATGTCGCTGGTAGCGTCGGTCGAATGGTGGACCCTCCCGGGGCCGTAGGTGAGCTGGTGGGGGAGACCCCTCCGCCGCTCGCCGGCCCGTTGCCCTCCCTGATGTCGCTGGACACCGCCGGATCCTTCGCCGGCCGGCACATCGGGCCCCGCCCCGACGAGACGGCCCGGATGCTGGCCGTCGTCGGTCATCCGTCGCTGGAGTCGCTGGTCGACGCCTGCGTCCCGGAGGCCGTCCGGGACCGCCGGCCGCTGGCCCTGCCGCCCGCCGAGGACGAGGCCGCGGTGCTGGCCCTGCTGCGCGAGCGCGCGTCGGCCAACCAGGTCTTCACCTCGATGATCGGCCTGGGCTACTCCGGCACCACCACCCCGCCGGTGATCCAGCGCGGCGTCCTGGAGAACCCGGCCTGGTACACCGCCTACACGCCCTACCAGCCCGAGATCAGCCAGGGCCGGCTCGAGGCCCTGATCAACTTCCAGACCATGGTCGCGGACCTGACCGGCCTGCCTGTCGCCGGCGCGTCGATGCTCGACGAGGCGACCGCCGCGGCGGAGGCGATGACCCTGGTCCGGCGCGCCGGGAGGGCGGCCCCGGACGCGGTCTTCGTCGTCGACGCCGACACCCTGCCGCAGACCCTCGGCGTGCTGCGGACCCGCGCGGAGCCCCTGGGCATCCGGCTGCACGTCACCGACCTCTCGCGGGGCTGGCCGGCCGACCTGCCCGAGGCGGGCGCCTTCGGGGTGCTGCTGTCCTACCCGGGTGCCAGCGGCGCCGTGCGGGACCACGGGGCGCTGGCCGCCGCCGCGCACGAGGCCGGCGCGTCCGTCGTCGTGGCCGCGGACCTGCTGGCCCTGACGCTGCTCGAGGCGCCGGGGGAGTGGGGGGCCGACGTCGCCTGCGGCACCACGCAGCGCTTCGGCGTCCCCATGGGCTTCGGCGGCCCGCACGCCGGCTACCTGTCGGTCCGCGAGGGGCTGGCCCGGCAGCTGCCCGGCCGGCTGGTGGGCGTCTCGGTGGACGCCGACGGCGACGTCGCCTACCGGCTGGCGCTGCAGACGCGCGAGCAGCACATCCGCCGGGAGAAGGCCACCAGCAACATCTGCACCGCCCAGGTCCTGCTGGCGGTCATGGCCGGTGCCTACGCGGTCTACCACGGTCCCGAGGGGCTGGCGGCGATCGCGGCGCGGGTGCACCGCAGCGCCACCACCCTGGCCGGATGGCTGACCGCCGGTGGGCTGCGGCTGGTGCACGACTCCTACTTCGACACGATCCAGGTCCGGGTGCCCGGCCGTGCCGCCGACGTCGTCGACGCCGCTGCCGCCCGCCGGATCAACCTGCGACCGGTGGACGCCGACACGGTGGCAGTCGCCTGCGACGAGACGACGACGCCGGCCGTCCTGCGATCGGTCGCGGAGTCCTTCGGGGTGACCGCGGACGAGGCGGGGCTCGACGACGACGGCGCGGACGCCCTGCCCGCGGACCTGCGGCGGCGCACGCCCTTCCTCACCCACCCGGTCTTCTCCGCGCACCGCTCGGAGACGGCGATGATGCGCTACCTCCGCGCCCTGTCGGACAAGGACCTGGCGCTGGACCGCACGATGATCCCGCTGGGCTCGTGCACCATGAAGCTCAACGCCGCGACCGAGATGGCCGCCATCACCTGGCCGGAGTTCGCGAACCTCCACCCGTTCGTCCCGGCGGACCAGGCCCGTGGCTACGCGCAGCTGATCGACGAGCTGTGCGCCGCGCTCGCCGAGATCACCGGCTACGCGGCGGTCAGCGTGCAGCCCAACGCCGGGTCCCAGGGCGAGTTCGCCGGCCTGCTGGCCATCCGCGGGTACCACCGGTCCCGCGGGGACGACCAGCGCGACGTCTGCCTGATCCCGAGCTCGGCGCACGGCACGAACGCCGCCAGCGCCGTCATGGCCGGCATGCGGGTGGTCGTGGTCGCCTGCGACCAGGCGGGCAACGTCGACCTCGCCGAGCTGCACGCGAAGGTCTTCCAGCACGCCGAGCGCCTGGCCGCGCTCATGATCACCTACCCGTCGACGCACGGGGTGTTCGAGACCGACATCCAGGAGATCTGCGGCGCGGTGCACGACGCCGGCGGTCAGGTGTACGTCGACGGCGCCAACCTCAACGCGATGGTGGGCCTGGCCCGGCCCGGCCGCTTCGGCTCCGACGTCAGCCACCTGAACCTGCACAAGACGTTCTGCATCCCGCACGGGGGCGGTGGACCGGGCGTCGGCCCGATCGGCGTCCGGGAGCACCTGGTGCCGTTCCTGCCCAACCACCCGGTGGTGCCCGCCGGGCCCGAGACCGGCCCCGGACCGGTGTCGGCGGCGCCGTGGGGCTCGGCGGACATCCTGCCGATCTCCTGGGCCTACCTGCGCCTCATGGGTCCCGACGGGCTGACCCGGGCCACCCAGCACGCCATCCTGGGTGCCAACTACCTCGCCACCCGCCTGCGGGAGCACTACCCGGTGCTCTACACCGGCGCCGACGGGCTCGTGGCCCACGAGTGCATCCTCGACATCCGGCCGCTCACCAAGGCCACCGGCATCACCAACGACGACATCGCCAAGCGGCTGATCGACTTCGGGCTCCACGCCCCGACGATGAGCTTCCCGGTCGCCGGGACGCTGATGGTGGAGCCCACCGAGAGCGAGGACCTGGCCGAGCTCGACCGGTTCGTCGACGCGATGGTGCACATCCGCGGCGAGATCGAGAAGGTGGCGACGGGGGAGTTCGACCGGACGGACAACCCGCTGCGGAACGCGCCGCACACGCTGGCGATGGTGGCGGGGGAGTGGGACCGGCCCTATCCGCGCAGCGAGGCGGTCCATCCGCTGCCGGCGCTGCGCGGCCGGGGCTACCTGAGCCCCGTGCGGCGGATCGACCAGGCCTACGGCGACCGCAACCTGGTCTGCTCGTGCCCGCCGCCGGAGGCGTTCGCCGACCCGCAGGAGGGGCCGGGGGCCGTGCCGGACCGGGCCGAGGGCGCGCCGGACGACCTGGGCACCGCGGCCGACGTCGTGGGCGCCGGGGTCTAGCTCAGCGGTCCGGCGTCCCCCGCCCGCGACGGACGGGCGGGGGAACGGTCGTGCTCAGGCGCTGGCGAGCTCCGGGGCCAGCCACACGTGGTGGTCAACGACGGCGCTGCCGTCGGGCAGCAGCTCGCCGTCGTCGTCGAAGAGGACGACGCCGTTGCACAGCAGCCGCCAGCCCTGCTCGGGGTGGCTGCGGACCACGGCGGCGAGGTCGCGCGCCTCGCTGGTCGGCTCTGGACAGGGGGTGCGGTGGGCACACATGGCGATCACATCCGTTCGGCCGGGAGGAAGCCGGCCAATCACTGGCAGTACATGGCCGCTTACGCGACATCCCTAGTGTCGGCACGTCGGGGGGTCGAGGTCACGTGATCCAGGTCACCTGATCACCCGAAGGGGTCGTCACTTCCTGCCATGGCGACACGCGCCGCCGCGTGGGTCGGCCGGTGGGGACGGCGTGTCGCGCCCGCTCAGAGCTTGCGCAGCAGCACCCGGCGCACCGAGTGGTCGGTCGCCTTCTGCAGCACCAGCCGGGCACGCGAGCGCGTGGGGGCGATGTTGTCCCGCAGGTTCGGGCCGTTCACCGCCGACCAGATGTCCAGCGCGGTCTCCCGCGCCTGGTCGTCGGTCAGGCCGGCGAAGCGGTGGAAGTAGGCGTCGCTGTCCTGGAACGCCGTCCGGCGCAGCGCCAGGAAGCGCTCCACGTACCAGCGCTGGATGTCGGCCTCGGAGGCGTCGACGTAGACGGAGAAGTCGAAGAAGTCCGAGAGGAAAACCTCCGGCGCCGACCCGTCCTGGCGGCGGCCGGCCTGCAGCACGTTGAGGCCCTCGACGACCAGGATGTCGGGCCGGTCCACGGCCTGCACCCCGCCGGGGACGATGTCGTAGGACTGGTGGTCGTAGACCGGCGCGAAGACCTCCTCGCGGCCGGACTTCACGTCGGCGAGGAACCGCAGCAGCGCCCGCCGGTCGTAGCTCTCCGGGAAGCCCTTGCGCCCGAGCAGCCCCCGCTCCTCCAGCACGGCGTTGGGCAGCAGGAACCCGTCGGTGGTGACCAGGTCGACGCGGGGCGAGCCGGGGCCGGCGGCGAGCAGGGTCTGCAGCAGCCGCGAGGTCGTGCTCTTGCCGACGGCGACGCTGCCGGCGACGGCGACGACGAAGGGCACCTTGGCCGTGGAGTCGCCGAGGAACTCGCTCTGCGCGGCCCACAGCCGGCGGCTGGCGGTGACGTGCAGGTCCAGCAGCCGGGCGAGGGGCAGGTAGACGGTGGCGACCTCGTCGAGGTCGATCCGGTCGCCCAGGGACGCCAGGTCCGCGAGATCGGCCTCGTCCAGGGGCAGCTGGGAACCCGCCGCCAGTGCCCGCCAGGAATCCCGGTCGAACACCGCGTAGGGCGAGATGGAGCCACGCGTCCCAGCCGTCACGGCGACCATCGTGCCGTCCCGCCCGCCGCGGACGTGCGTGCGGGTCACCCGCGAGGGTGTGGCCGGCCGTCCCGGGGCGGTGCGCGGGCCCCGGGACGGCGCAGCACGTCTAGGGTCGTGCCGTGCCTTCCCGCCCGGGACTGCTCGAGTGCATCGAGCGCTACTTCGCCGTCGCCCCGCTGCCGGACGCCCGCGTCGAGCGCGCCGGCGCGCTCGACGTGCCCCTCGCCGATCCGGCCTGGCCCTATCCGGCACGCCCGCGCCGCGACGGCGACGGTGCCCCGGTGACCGTCGCCGACGTGCGGGCAGCGATCGCCCTGCAGCAGGCGGCGGGCCTGCCCGCGGCGCTGGAGTGGATCCCCGAGTGCTCCCCGGAGGTGGCGGCCGCCGCCCGCGCGGCCGGCATGCCGGTGGAGGACCTGCCCCTGCTGGTGGCCGACGACCCCGTCGACCTCGTGCTGCCGAGCGGTGTGCGGCTGTTCCTGGTCGGCGCCGACGACCCGGCCCTGGCCGACTACCAGCGGGTCGCGGCCATCGCCTTCGCCCACCCGGGCGGGGCCGCCGACGTGGGGGAGGCGCCCGTGGACACGGCGGCCGAGGCCGCTGCGCGCACCGCCGTGCTGCGCGAGCGGATCGCCGACGGCCGCACCGTGATGATGGTGGCGATGGAGGACGGCGAGCCGGTGGCCGTCGGGTCCCACCAGCCGATCGACATCGACGACGACTCGCAGGTCAGCGAGATCGTGGGGGTGGCGACCCTGCCCCGGCTGCGCGGCCGCGGACTGGGCGCCGGGCTGGTGTCGGCGCTCGTCGCCCACGCCCAGGAGACCGCCGACCTGGTGTTCCTCGCCGCCGGGGACGACGACGTCGCCCGGGTGTACGAGCGCATCGGCTTCGCCCGGATCGCGACCACCGGGGTCGCGGAGCTGCCGGCGCCGGAGGTCTGAGGCCCCCGGCGCCGCACCTCACTCCTGCTCGTAGGTGGCGACCAGCGTCGCCCGCGCCAGGGTGTGGAAGAACAGGTTGAAGCCGAGGACGGCGGGCGTGGTGTCGGCGTCGACGTCCAGCCGCTCGGTGTCCACGGCGTGCACGACCACGAAGTACCGGTGCGGGCCGTGCCCGGCCGGGGGAGCGGCGCCCACGTAACCGGCGAAGCCGCCGTCGTTGCGCAGCTGGAGCGCGCCCCCGGGGAGCTGCGGGGCGTCCTTGTCGCCGGCGCCCGACGGCAGTTCGGTGGTGTCCGCGGGGAGGTTGGCGACCGCCCAGTGCCAGAAGCCACTGGCCGTGGGCGCGTCGGGGTCGTACACGGTGACGGCGAAGCTCTTCGTGCCCTCGGGGAAGCCCGACCAGGACAGCTGCGGGGAGCGGTCCTCGCCGCCGGCGCCCATCACGCCGCTGACGTGCGGCACGGGCAGCGCCTGCCCCCCGGCGACGTCGCTGCTGGTGACCTGGAAACCCGGCACCCGGGGCAGGAAGTCGTACGGGTTCGGCGGGGTGGGCCGGTCGGCCATGGTGGTCTCTCCCTCGATCGCTGGCGGGGCGGCTGGTCGGATGCGGTTCGCCGTCCCGTCGCGACCCTAGGCAGGGCCCGGCCCGTCCGCCCGTCGGCCGTCGCCGGCCGGCGCATCGGCCACGCATCGGCCAGGACATCGGCCAGGACATCGGATCGCCGCAGCTCCAGCACGTGCCCGTCACCGGACGCCGGTAGCGTCGGGACGTGCCCACCCCGCGAGAGCTCGGCCTGCCCGACGGCGTCCGCGCCTGCCTGTTCGACCTCGACGGCGTCCTCACGCGGACCGCGACCGTGCACATGGCGGCGTGGAAGCGGACCTTCGACGAGTTCCTCCGCGGCCGGGACCCGGACGCGCAGGAGTTCACGCAGGAGGACTACAACCGCCACGTCGACGGGAAGCCGCGCGCCGACGGCGTCCGCGACTTCCTGGCCTCTCGCGGCATCACGCTGCCCGAGGGCGCCGACGGGGACGGTCCGGACGCGGCCACCGTGGCGGGCGTGGCCACCCGCAAGAACGAACTGGTGCTGCGCGAGCTCGAGGAGCACGGCGTCGAGGTCTACGAGGGTTCGGTGCGCTATCTGCGCGCGGTCAAGGAGGCGGGGCTGGCCACCGCGGTGGTGACCGCGTCGGCCAACGGTGAGCAGGTGGTGGCCTCCGGTGGCTTCGCCGACCTGATCGACACCCGCGTCGACGGCGTGGTCGCCAAGCGCGACGGGCTGCGGGGGAAGCCGGCGCCGGACACGTTCCTCGCCGGAGCGCGCGCCCTGGGCGTGGAGCCGGGGGAGGCCGTGGTGTTCGAGGACGCGCTCTCCGGCGTCGCCGCCGGGCGCGCGGGCGGGTTCGCCTTCGTGGTCGGTGTCGACCGGGTGGGCCAGGCCGACGGGCTGCGCGAGTCCGGCGCCGACGTCGTCGTGACCGACCTGGAGCAGCTGCTGGGGGAGCGGTGACCGAAGGGCGCGCGGTCTTCCCGATCGAGCCGTGGTCGCTGACCGAGGTCGGGCTGGACCACGCCTCGCTCGCCGTCCACGAGTCGGTGTTCGCCCTGGCCAACGGGCACATCGGGATGCGCGGCTCGTTCGAGGAGGGGGAGCCGGTCGTCGTGCCGGGCACCTACCTCAACGGCTTCTTCGAGGAGCGGCCGCTGCCCTACGCCGAGGCCGGCTACGGCTTCCCCGAGATGGGGCAGACCGTCGTCAACGTGACCGACGGCAAGCTCATCCGGCTGCTGGTCAAGGACTCGCCGCTGGACCTGGACTACGGCGAGATCATCGACCACCGGCGCACGCTGGACCTGCGCGCCGGGGTGCTGCGCCGGTCGACCGAGTGGCGTTCGCCCGGCGGGCGCTGCGTGCGGGTCACCAGCACGCGGCTGGTGTCGCTCGCCCGGCGGTCCATCGCCGCCATCGAGTACCAGGTGGAGGTCACCGACGACCTCGGTGACCTCTACGTCGCGCTGCAGTCGGACCTGCTGGCCAACGAGGACGGCGCGGCCGCCGACTCCGACGACCCCCGGGCCGCCGCGGCGCTGGCCTCCCCGCTGCAGTGCGAGCTGGCCGCCGCCCGGGGCCGGCGGGCGGTGCTCGTGCACCGCACCAAGCGCAGCCGGCTGCGGTTGGCCGCCGGCATGGACCACGTCATCGAGATCCCGGACAGCTGCACCGAGGACGTCGAGGCCGTCGGCGACCTGGCGCGCTACTCGCTCGCCGCCCGGATCCCGCCGCGCGGATCGCTGAAGCTGGTCAAGTTCCTGGCCTACGGCTGGTCCTCCCGGCGGTCCGGCGCGGCGCTGCGCGACCAGGTGGAGGCGGCGCTGGCCACGGCGAAGCTGGCCGGATTCGACCGGCTGCTCCAGGAGCAGCGGGAGTTGCTGGCCCAGCACTGGGACGACGCCGACGTCGAGATCGAGGGCGACGACGAGCTGCAGCAGGCCGTCCGCGTCGGGATGTTCCACGTCCTGCAGGCGGGCCTGCGCGGCGAGCGCCAGGCCATTCCGGCCAAGGGGCTCACCGGGCCGGGGTACGACGGGCACACCTTCTGGGACACCGAGACCTACGTGCTGCCGGTGCTCACCTACACGGCGCCGTCGGCGGCGCGGGACGCGCTGCGCTGGCGGCACTCCACGCTGCCGCTGGCCCGGGAGCGCGCCCAGGAGCTGGGCCTGCGGGGGGCGGCGTTCCCGTGGCGCACGATCCGGGGCGAGGAGACCTCCGGCTACTGGCCGGCGGGGACGGCGGCCTTCCACATCAACGCCGACATCGCCGACGCCGTCGCGCGGTACGTGCACGCCACCCTCGACGACGACTTCGACCGCGACTTCGGCGCCGAGCTGCTGGTGGAGACCGCCCGGCTGTGGGCCTCGCTCGGGCACTTCGACGCCGAGCACGGCTTCCGCATCGACGGCGTCACCGGCCCGGACGAGTACACCGCCGTCGTGGACAACAACGTCTACACGAACCTGATGGCGCAGCGGAACCTGCGCGAGGCGGCCGCGGCGGTGGACCGGCAACCGGAGGTGGCCGGCCGCCTGGAGGTGACCGGCGGGGAGGTCGAGGAGTGGCTGCGGGCCGCGTCGCTGATGGCGGTGCCGTACGACACCCAGCGGGGCGTGCACATGCAGTCCGACGGGTTCACCCACCACGAGGAGTGGGACTTCCAGAACACGCCGCAGAGTCACTACCCGCTGCTGCTGAACTACCCCTACTTCGAGCTCTACCGCAAGCAGGTGGTCAAGCAGGCCGACCTGGTGATGGCCCTGCACCTGCGCGGTGACGCCTTCACCCTCGAGGAGAAGATCGCCGACTTCGCCTACTACGAGGCGCGTACGACCCGGGACTCGTCGCTGTCGGCCAGCCAGCAGGCGGTCGTCGCCGCGGAGACCGGGCACCTCGAGCTGGCGCACCAGTACTGGGCCGAGGCGGCGCTCACCGACCTGCAGAACCTGCACTCCAACTCCGGCCACGGGCTGCACATCGCCTCGCTGGCCGGCGGGTGGACCGTCGCGGTCGCCGGTTTCGGGGGCCTGCGCGACCACGGCGGGGAGCTGACGTTCGCCCCTCGGCTGCCCAGCCGGATCACCCGGCTGCGGTTCCGGGTCGTGTACCGGGGACGCAAGCTCACGGTCACCGTGGAGCCGGGGCAGGCGACCTACCGGCTGGTGGACGGCGACCCGCTGGAGATCCGCCACCACGGCCGGCAGGTGGTCGTGGACCACGCCGACATGGTCCTCGTGATCCCACCCGCGCCGCAGGTGGAGCCGGTGCGCCAGCCACCCGGCTGCGCGCCGCGGCGCCGCTCCCGCATCTGAGCGGGCTCTGGGGGTTCAGCGGGCGCTCTGCGTGTGCTGCCCAGCGCCCGGAGCAGGCAGTGCGCTCGCAGAGCACTCCGAGGCCGGCCCAGACATGGACAGCTCGACGGTGTACGACCGTTATCCCCAACAACAAGCCGCGTCTCACCGGGGTCAGCCGAGCAGCCACCTCGCGCCCAGAACGAGAGCAGCAACGTCCACGGCCAGGAAGACGCCGACCCAGAACAGCGCCGGGAAGGGCGTGAGCCGGGCCAACTGGTCGGCGTCGGAGTCCGAGCCCCCACGCCGGCGCCGGGCCGTCTGCAGCTCCAGCACGGCGCGTGGTGCGGCCAGCAGGAGGAACCAGGTGGCCACCGCGGCGAACACGGCCTGCCCGGCCGGCGGCAGCCACCAGGTGGCGGCGAAGACGATGCCGCCGGTGACCAGGACCGACCACAGGCCGTACCAGTTGCGGATCTGCACGAGCAGCAGCGCGAGCAGGAGCAGGAGCGCCCACAGCAGCCCGATGGCGTGCCCGGCGGCCAGCAGGGCGGCAGCGCCGAGCCCGAAGAGCCCGGGTCCGATGTACCCGGCGGCGCAGGTCAGCACCATGCCGAGGCCGGTCGGCCGACCGGCGGAGACGGTCAGGCCGGAGGTGTCCGAGTGCAGTCGGATGCCCGACAGCCGCCGCCCGGCCGCGAGCGCCACCAGCCCGTGGGCGCCCTCGTGGGCGATCGTCACGACGTTGCGGGCCGGCCGCCAGAGCGTGGGGGAGAGGACGAGTACGGCCGCGGCCGCGGCGGTCACCAGGAGCACCGTCGTCGAGAGATCCGGGACCGTCGCCGTCACGCGTTCCCAGAACCGGGCGAGGGCCTCCACGCCCGGAGTCTCGCGCACCGACCTGGCAGCGGCGGGGGAGCGGCGGGGGTGTCGAACCCGGGGAGTCCGGACTCACACCGCCTCGGGTGACACCCCGGGCACCGGGAGGCCCGATATTGGAGGCATGACGACGTCCGCACCTGTCACCCGGGACGACCTCCCGGTGACGGTGTCCTTCACGCGCCGGGCCGACCCGGCGCACGTGCGCGAGATGACGGCGTGGATCCGCGCCGGTCTCAGCATGGCCGAGAGCTTTCCCGGCTTCCTCGGTGGCGGCTGGGTCCGCTCCCGCCGCGACGCCGACGAGTGGCACATGCTCGCCCGCTTCGCCGACCAGCCGACGCTGGCGGCCTGGGAGGCCTCCGCCGAACGGCAGTGGTGGCTGCGCTCGGGCGAGGGGCTGGCCGAGGTGACGCGCACCGAGCGCCGGACGGGCATCGAGGGCTGGTTCGACTCCCCGGTGGTCGAGGAGGTCAGCGCCGGCGGGGCCGCCGTCGCCCCGCCACGGTGGAAGCAGTCCTTGACCATCTGGCTGGTCTTCTTCCCGATGAACCTGCTGGCCACCGTGACCCTCGGGACAGCGCTGGCGGACCGGCACGTGGTCCTGCGGGTGCTCGTGACGACGGCGGTCCTCACGCCGCTGATGGTCTACGTGGTGCTGCCCTGGATCACCGCACGGCTTCAGTGGTGGCTGCAGGGCCGTCGGTGGCGCGACAGGTAGGGGAGCGGCGCCGGGGGGCGGTGCGGTCGCTCACCTGGATCGGCGGCAAGGCCGGGCCGGCCGTCGACGAGGATGGCCCGGACCCTGGACGCCGTCCTCGGCGGCCTCCCGCAGGACCGAACCGGCTAGTTGCCGGGCTTGACCGCCTTGCCCCGCTCCCGCTCCGCCTCGTCGGCCTCGTAGACGCCGGGCACCGTGGTGGCCTTGCCGTCGTCGCCGGGCGTGACCGGCTTGTCGATGAGGTTGTCCGGCCCGGGGGAGGGGGTGCCGCCGGGCTCGTGCTTCTCGTCGGTGTCGGGGCGCTGCTCGGTCATTCGTCCTCCTCGGCGCGTGGATGTCCTGACAGGCGCTACCCGCGGGCGAGGGACGGAACCGGGGATCGGGTCACAGCTGCTGCGTCAGGTTGAGCGCGTTGCCGTCGGGGTCGGAGACGTGCGCGACGCGCTGACCCCAGGGCATGTCGTTCGACGGTCCGGGGGAGCGGCCACCGAGTTCTTCGACGCGGGGGAGGAGGGCGTCGACGTCGGGCACGTCGATGCTGAGCAGGACCCGGCCGGGCGTGCCCGGCTGGACCGCGGCGTCGGCGGTGAGGCCGAGCTCGGAGTCGCCGATCCGCAGCCCGAGGTAGAACGCGGGCCCCTCCTCGGGGAAGCGCTCGGCGACCGTGGCGTCGAGCAGCTCGACGTAGAAGGCGCGCAGCCGCTCGATGTCGGGCGTGACGAGGATCGGGCGAATGGTCGGGCTCACGGGTCCTCCAGCGGGATCGAGATGGTCTGCTCGTGTGACTGCCGGCAGCCACGGCATTCATCGGTCGCGCCGCTCGGCGGTCAGTCCGTGCGGATGAGCAGCCAGCGTGCGAAGGCGGCGTCCGCGTAGAGCTCCGTGCGCCAGCGGACCGACAGCCGGAACGAACCCGGCGGGACGACGAGCAGCGGGCTGGCGTCGGTGGCGGAGTCGTCGCCCAGCTCGTCGGACACCGGCGTCGGCCCGGGGGACTCGGGCAGGAGGAAGGCGCCGTCCTCCCCGGTGCCGTCCAGAGCCGCGCTGACGAAAGCCAGCCGCCCGCTGGGCACCGCGACGACGTCGCCCTCCTGGTCGTCGGTCGTGGGGAAGGCGAGCGCGGCGTCCAGCGTGCCGCGGTAGTCCCCGGCGTTCACCTGGACGACGGCGATGCTGCCGTCGTCGGCGCGGAACACCTCCAGCCAGCCCTCGTCGCCGATCTCCGGGTCGGTGAGCACCAGCCCTGCGGTGCCCGTTCCCACGGCGACCGCGGTGAGGTCGTAGGCCAGGTGCGGCACCAGCGCCTCGTACGCCTGCTCCGACATGCCGCGCCACGAGGGGAGGAGGTCGGAGTCCAGAGCGAGGAACGGCTCGCCGTTGGTCCAGCAGCGACCCACATGGGTCCAGGAGCGGTGCATGCACCGATCATTCCTGGGTGGGCTCCGTCGCGACGGAATGTGCGACAGCTCCGGCTCTCGCTAGGGTTCGGCGGTGCACAGGCTGAGCCGGGACGAGGCCCGCGCGATCGCCGTGCGCGCGCAGCTGCTGGACGGCCGGCGGCCCTCGGACCTGCTGGCAACCGTGCGTCACCTGACGCTGCTGCAGATCGATCCGACGTCCGCCGTCGCACCGAGCGCGGATCTCGTCGCGTGGAGCCGCCTCGGGGACGGCTACCACCCGGAGCACCTGACCACGGCGCTGGAGCGCGATCGGACGCTCTTCGAGCACAACGCGATGGTCCGCCCGATGGAGGATCTGCGGCTGTATCTCGCCGCGATGTCCGTCTGGCCCGGCCGCGAGGCCTCCCGCGAGTGGCTGCGGGTCAACGACCGGTTCCGGCGGGACGTGCTGGACCTGCTCGGCCGGGCGGGCCCGCTGCCGTCACGCGACGTCCCGGACACCTGCGTGGTGCCGTGGGCCTCGACGGGGTGGACCAACGACCGCAACGTCACCCAGATGCTCGAGTTCCTGATGATGCGCGGGGAAGTGGCGATCGCCGGCCGCCGCGGCCGTCAGCGGCTCTGGGACCTCGCCGAGCGGGTCTATCCGGCCGGGACGCCGGTCGTGCCGGCCGAGGAGGCGCGACGCATGCGGGACGGACGTCGGCTGCGAGCCCTGGGGATCGCCCGCCAGAAGGGCGCCTCCGTGCCCGTCGAGCCGGTGGACGTGGGGGAGGCAGGGGAGCCCGCGACCGTCGAGGGCGTGGCCGGGACCTGGCGGGTCGACCCCGGTGCCGTCGGGCAGCCGTTCACCGGACGCACCGCGCTGCTCTCACCGTTCGACCGCCTGGTGCACGATCGCCGGCGGACGCTGGAGCTGTTCGGGTTCGAGTACCAGCTGGAGATGTACAAGCCGGCGGGCAAGCGCCGGTGGGGCTACTTCGCCCTGCCGGTGCTGCACCGGGACCGACTCGTGGGGAAGCTCGATGTCCGTGCCGACCGGGCGACGGGCCGGCTGGTGGTCAGCGGCCTCCACGAGGACGTGCCGTTCACCCGGGAGATGCGGGACGACGTCGCAGGCGAGATCGACGCGCTCGCCGGCTGGCTCGGCCTGTCCGTCGAGGATCGCCGGTGACGTGCGGGCGGTGCGACCGGCGGGGAGTGCGTCAGGAGGCCTCGCGCCGGCGTCCGCTCCACATTAGTTGACATAACGTCGATTATCGGCGCCAGCTGCACGGGCACGGAAGGGGTTGGTGATCTTGGATCATCCCTGCGCTGTGCGGTCGCTGTGACGACGACGATCCACCGTCGACCGCGCAGCTCCTGCACTCAGCGTCGGTCGCACCGGCAACCGTTTCCGAGGCTCTCGCTCGGTGGCCGTGCGTCGACTTCCGACCCGCTGCGCCTCGTCGAGTCGCTCCGGGTCTGTCCGACTCCCCCATGTGTCGATCTTGATCCCTGATGATCTTGATGGTCGTTCGTCGATCTTCGGTCCGGCGCCGTACGTCGATCGGCACTTCGACGGTGCCCGAATCCCGCCCAGCGGCACTCAGGGCCCCTCTCCCCCCATCCCGCTGCACCCTTGTACTTACGTAACAGTGACGTAAGTACAAGGGTGCAGCAGGTTCGACGGGCGGTCGGCAGCTGGTGTTCGTAGGGTCGGGACATGCAGATCCGACGCCCGCTCGCCGCCTTGTTCGCCGCACTGGCGCTCTTCGGCGGTGGCGCCACGATGACCGCCTGCCAGGCCGCAGGACAGGACCAGAACGACGGGACGACCGACGACAGCGAGAACACCGGCGGTGGCGAGCCGGGCAGCGAGGACCAGGGCAACCTGCCGGACAACAGCAACCCGGAACAGGACCAGGACGACCTGGACGACGACACCAGCGACCCGGACTGAGTCCGGGAGGTCGTCAGCTCGAGCGCTCGGTGACCCACAGGCGGTCGAGCCGGCCGGTGGAATGCACCAGGTCGGCCAGCGAGCGCTCGAGCTCGGCCTTGGTCGGGCGCTCGGCCAGCATGGTCTGCACGTCCTCCAAGGCGCAGCGCAGCTGGAACAACCGGTCCTGCAAGCCGTCGAGGTCGGCGCGGGACACCAGCACCACGTCACCGGGCAGTCCGGCCTTCTGGGTGGCGGCCCGCTGCTCGTAGGCACGCTGACGGCAGGCCTGGCCGCAGTACAGCCGGGGTCGGCCGACCGAACCCTGCTCGGGCAACACCCGGCGGCACCAGCCGCAGCGGCGGTGCTCACCGCTCCCCCGGCTGGGGAGGGGCTGGACGGGGAGGGACGCCGTGCTGCCGGACGCGTGCTGCTGTGCCACGCCTCGGGACGGTAGACGCCGGTACCGACAGCCGGGGGTGACACGCCACAACGCCGCCCTGGAACCGCGCTCCTGCACCGCCTCGGCGCTCGTCCCCGGCCACCCGTGCCGGGGCCCCGCAGGCGTCGGGGGCGCTGCCACTAGCGTGAACGCGTGCTCCCCGCGCGGTTCGCCTACCTCGACGCACCGACGCCGCTGGCCATGGCCCACCGCGGCGGCGCGATCGAGCACCTGGAGAACACGATGCCGGCCTTCCAGGCCTGCGTGGACATGGGCTACCGGTACCTGGAGACCGACGTCCAGGTGACCGCGGACGGCGTCCTGGTGGCATTCCACGACCACACGCTGGAGCGCGTCACCTCCCAGCCCGGCCGGATCGACGCCCTGCCGTGGAAGCAGATCAGCGAGGCGCGCATCGGCGGCCGGGAGCCCGTCGTGCGGCTCGAGGACCTGCTGGCCGCCTGGCCGGACGTCCGGTTCAACCTCGACATCAAGGCCGCGGGGGTGCTCGCCCCGCTGGTCCGGCTGGTGCGCCGGATGCAGGTGGCCGACCGCATCTGCCTGGGCTCCTTCTCCGACGCGCGGATCGCCGCCGCCCGGCGGCTGTTCGGACCCTCGGTGTGCACGTCGCTGGGGCCCCGCGGGGTCGCCGCGCTGCGGCTGTCGTCCTACTCGCCGCGCGCCGCCGGGCTGGTCCGGATCCAGGCCGGCTGCGCCCAGGTGCCGCTGCAGCTGGGCGGCCGCGCGCTGGTCGACGAGCGCTTCATCGCCGCCGCGCACGCCCGTGGTCTGCAGGTGCACGTCTGGACCGTGGACGACCCTGCCGAGGCCGAGGCGATGCTGGACCTCGGTGTGGACGGCATCATGACCGACCGGCCCGCCATGCTGCGCGAGGTGCTGGAGAAGCGCGGCCAGTGGACACCGCGGTGAGCCTCGGCGAGCGGCTGCGCAGCTGGCACCCGCGCACGCCTCCCCTGCCCCAGGACCTCGCCGACCTCGTCCGCCCGGACGACCCGGAGTGGTTCGCCCGCGAACTGGCCATCGCGGTGGCCCCGCCGTGGTGGGTGTGGCGGTTCCTGCTGAGCCGCTTCCCCTGGCTGGTGAGCATCTTCGGGCGGGTCGAGGTCACCGGCGGCATCCCCGAGGAGCTCCGTCGCGGCCCGCTCCTCCTGGCCGCGAACCACATCGGCGACTTCGACCCGTTCGTCATCGCCGTCGCCCTGCACCGGGTGGGCGTGATGCCGCGCATCATGGCGACCGGCGGGATCATGTCCGCGCCCGTGGCCGGGCCGCTGCTGGAGCGCACCGGCGCCATCCGGGTGGAGCGGGGCACCGAGCTCGCCCGGCACGCCGTCCGGGTCACCGAGGTCGCCCTGGTCCACGGCGGCCACGTCGTCGCCTATCCGGAGGGCCGGGTCGGCCTGGCGCCGGACTTCTGGCCGGAGCGCGGGCGGACAGGGATGGCCCGCCTGGCCCTGGGTCTGCGGGTGCCGGTCATCCCGGTCAGCCAGTGGGGCGCCCACGAGGTGCTCCAGTACGGCAACGACTGGGGCAAGCTGCGCACCCTGGTCCGGGCGGTCGTCCGGCGTCCGGTCCTGCGCGTCCACGTCGGCCCGCCGGTCCACTTCGACGACCTGGAGATGGGCCGGGTGGGGGACGCGAACCGCGCGCGGACCCGCATCGCCGCGGCCCTCACCCGTGGGCTGCGGCCGCTGCGCGCCGGCGAGCTGGACGCCCCCGCCTTCGCCGATCCCACGCGCCCGACCACCGCCGTCGCCGCCTTCCCGGGCGGCGTCGTGCCGGAGGACATTCCGTGACGGAACCGCACCGGTGCTGGACCGGCCGCGGCCGGACTGGAAATCTGCCGCGGTGACCTCTGCTCCGCCCGCCGCCCCGTCGGTGCCCCCGGTCGATGACGCGCTCAAGCGCGAACGGTTCGGCTGGTACTCCTACGACTGGGCGATGTCGGTCTTCAACACCTCGGTGACGACCGTCTTCCTGGGCCCGTACCTCACCGCCATCGCCCGGGACGCCGCCGGTCCCGACGAGCGGCTGTCGTTCCTCGGCCTGTCCATCGCGGCCGGCAGCTGGTTCTCCTACGTGCTCTCGGCCTCGGTGGTCCTGCAGGTCCTCGTGCTGCCGCTCACCGGCGCCGTCGCCGACCGCACCGGGCGCAAGCGGGAGATGCTCCTGGGCTTCGCCCTGCTGGGCGCGCTCGCCACGACGGCGCTGTTCTTCGCCGGGGACGGCCGCTGGCTGATGGCGGCCCTGCTCTTCGTCCTCGCCAACATCAGCTTCGGCGCGGCCACCGTCGTCTACTACTCGTGGCTGCCCGACCTGGCCGGCCCCGACGACCGGGACAAGGTCTCCAGCCGGGGCTGGGCGTTCGGCTACGTCGGCGGTGCGCTGCTGCTCGCCGTCCACCTCGGCCTGGTGGTCGCCGCCGAGGACCTGGGGCTGACCACCGGCGAGGCGGTCCGGATCTGCCTGGCCACCGCCGGCCTGTGGTGGGGCGCGTTCACCCTGTTCTCCTACTCCCGGCTGCGCAACCGCCCGGTCGCGGCGTCCGCGCTGCGCTCCGGCAGCAGCTTCCGGCAGCTGGCGACCACGTTCCGGGAGATGCGTGCCTTCCCGCTGACCCTGTGGTTCCTCGGCGCGTACCTGCTGTTCAACGACGGCGTGCAGACCGTCATCTCGCTGTCGGCGACCTATGCGACCGAGGAGCTGGACCTGGCCCAGGACGTGCTCACCGGCGCGATCCTGATGGTCCAGGTGGTGGCGATCTTCGGCGCTCTCGGGCTGGGTCGCATGGCCGGGCGCTACGGGGCCAAGCGCGTGGTCCTGGGCGCGCTGGTGGCCTGGATCGGCGTGCTGTTCGCCGCGTTCTTCCTGCAGACCGGGGCGGTCGCCCAGTTCTACGCCCTCGCCGCGGTCATCGGCCTCGTGCAGGGCGGCACCCAGGCGCTGTCCCGCTCGCTGTTCAGCCAGCTGATCCCGGCGGGCAAGGAGGCCGAGTACTACGGCTTCTACGAGATCAGCGACCGCGGCACCAGTTGGCTCGGACCGCTCGCGTTCGGGCTCACCTACCAGCTCACCGGGTCCTACCGGCTCGCGATCATCAGCCTGGTGATCTTCTTCGTGGGCGGCTTCATCGCGCTGGCCGCGCTCCCGATGCGCCGCGCCGTCCTGGCTGCGGGCAACACCCCACCGGAGCGTCTGTGACCGCGGTGGAGGCCGTTCAGCCGGCCACTCCCCTGCCGTTGCCCGGGCCGGCGGCCGTACCCGCGTCGGGCGACCGGCGCCGGCATCCCGCTCCCGCGCACCTGCGGTTCTTCCACGGGCCCATGGACTGCGGGAAGTCGACGCTGGCCCTGCAGGTCGACCACAACCAGAGCCGGCAGGGCCGGCACGGCCTGCTGGTCACCCAGGGCGACCGATCGGCCGCCCCGCAGATCAGCTCCCGGGTGGGGCTGTGCCGGTCGGCGATCGAGATCGACGGCGCCACGGACCTGCGGCTGCTGGTCCGCGACCGCTGGGCCGACGGCCACCGGGTGGACTACCTGATCGTCGACGAGGCCCAGTTCCTCTCCCCCGGCCAGGTCGACCAGCTCGCCGAGCTGGTCGACGAGTCGCACGTCGACGTCTACGCCTTCGGGCTCACCACCGACTTCCGCACCCGGCTGTTCCCCGGGACGCAGCGCCTGCTGGAGGTCGCCGACGACGTGCAGCGCATCCAGGTCGAGGTGCTGTGCTGGTGCGGGCTGCCCGGACTGCTCAACGCCCGGGTGGTGGACGGGGCGATGGTGCGCTCCGGCGAGACCGTCGTCGTCGCCGACACCGCGCCGGCGGAGCTGCCCGGTGAACCCACCGGTTCCTCCCCCGCCGTCCGCTACCAGGTGCTCTGCCGGCGGCACCACATGCGCGGTGAACTCGGCCCGACGGCGGCCGGACCGGGGCAGCTCGCCCTCCCCTGAGCCCGGGACTCACCCCTGCGGGGGGCGCTCAGGGGCCGCCGGAGCCCCGAATCTGACCCCATGCGATGATGAGCAGCCGATTCGGCGGAATCTCTCCGCCTTTTTCGTCGTTTATCTCTCTGACTCCCCGATCACTGGGTAAGCCCCTGGGCGATCGGACGTCGAGTCCCGACCGACACAAGACGAGAGGACGGTGTGCCATGGGTGAGCGTTCCTTGCGCGGCAGCCGACTGGGCAGCGTCAGCTACGAGACCGAGCGGAACACCGCTCCGATCGAGCGGCAGTACGCCGAGTACCGGTGCGCTTCCGGCCACCTGTTCACGGTGCCGTTCGCGGACGACGCCGAGCTCCCCGACACGTGGGAGTGCAAGTTCGACGGGTCCGCCGCGAAGCTCGTCGGTGGCTCGGAGCCGGCCCCCAAGAAGGTCAAGCCTCCGCGGACCCACTGGGACATGCTGCTCGAGCGCCGCAGCGTCGAGGACCTCGAAGAGGTCCTCGCCGAGCGCCTCGAGGTGCTGCGCGGACGGCGTACCCGCGCCAGCTGACGCACGGATGACGGAACGGCCCCGGTGGATCCCACCGGGGCCGTTCTGCGTCAGGGGCGCCGGTGCGGATCGCCCAGGACCTCGCCCTCGATGACGGGCCGCCGCTCCCCCGGGACGTCGTCGCCCGGCATCTGGGCGGTCCGCACGCTCTGGACGCGCACCGGTCCCCGCATGCGGTCGGGCAGCCGCGACAGGACCAGGCGTCCCAGCGCCCGGCGCACCAGCCCCCGCGTGCCCGGCAGCAGGCACAGCAGCCCGACGACGTCGCCGATGAAGCCCGGCAGCACCATCAGCAGGCCGCCGACGGCGATCAGCCCGGCGTTGCCCAGCTCGGCCCCGGGCGACCGGCGGGTCCGCGCCCGCTCGCGCAGGTCGGTGAGCGCGCGCGTGCCCTGCCGCCCCAGCAGTACGAAGCCCAGCGCGCTGGTGGCCAGCGTGGCGAGCACCGTGGCCCCCACCCCGATCCAGGCGGCGACGAGCACGAAGACCACCAGTTCGGCCAGGGCGGTCAGCCCCACCACCAGCCGCAGCCGCCGGCGCACCAGGTCAGCCACGTCGGTTCCTCCTCATGGTCGTTCCGCCTCTCCGTCGCAGGGCCGGGAGTCCGGAGCCCCCGGTCAGCGACGGGTGTCGCCGTCCGGGCCCGAGACCGGAGGGGCGACCCTCCCGGGCAGCCAGCCGGCCAGCCGGTCCTGCACGCCCCACACGGTCACCCGTGCCCATGCCTCTCCAACGATCGAACTGCTCATCTTGCTCCGGCCGTACGCCCGTTCGGTGAACGTGATGGGCACCTCGGTGATCCGGGCACCCGCCCGCTGCGCACGCCACGCCCAGTCGACCTGGAAGCAGTAGCCCTCGCTGGACACCTGATCGAAGGGCAGCCGGTCGATCAGCTCGGCCCGGGCGGCCCGGAACCCGCCGGTGGCATCCTGCAGCGGCAGCCGCAGCGCCCAGCGGGTGTAGCGGTTCCCCACGCGCGAGAGCAGCAGGCGGTGGGCCGGCCAGTCCTCCACCCGGCCACCGTCGACGTACCGGGAACCCAGCACCAGGTCGGCGTCGGCGAGGGCGTCCAGCAGCCGGGGCAGCTGCTCCGGCGGGTGCGAGCCGTCGGCGTCCATCTCGACCAGCACGTCGTACCCGTGCTCGCGGGCCCACCCGAAGCCGGCGACGTAGGCCCGCCCGAGGCCGGCCTTGGCCGCGCGGTGCAGCACGTGCACCCGGGGGTCGGCGGCGGCCAGCCGGTCGGCGATCTGCCCGGTCCCGTCGGGTGATCCGTCGTCCACCACGAGGGCGTGCGCCGACGGCACGCTGTCGTGCAGGCGCCGCAGGATCCGCTCGACGTTCTCCGCCTCGTCGTAGGTGGGGATGATGACCAGGACGCGCTCGCTCATGCGGTCTCGCCCGCCCGGCGCCGGGCGAGCGGGCGGCGAGCCACCACGAGCAGCGCACCGACGCCCAGGGCCGTCAGCAGCCACTCCGGCGCCGACCCCAGCCGGGCGGCCACCGTGCGGCTGTTGCGCTGAGCGATCTCCTCCACGAACACGTCCGGGGTGAACAGCTCGGAGGAGCGCACGACCGTCCCGTCGGGCGCGACGACGGCCGAGATGCCGCTCGTGGCCGCGATGGCGACGGTGCGGCCGTGCTCGACCGCGCGCACCCGGCTCATCGCCAGCTGCTGCTCGCTCTCGGCGGTGTAGCCGAAGGTCGCGTTGTTGGTCTGGACCACGAGCATCCCGGCGTCGGCGACGTCGGCGACCAGCCCGTCGTAGACGACCTCGAAGCAGATCAGGTCACCGACGCGGACCCCGCCGACGTCGAGCAGGCCGACCTCGTCGCCGGCGGCGAAGTCCCGGCGGACGAGGTCGACCTTGTCGCTGAAGAACCGGAAGAAGCCGCGGTAGGGGATGTACTCGGCGAACGGCACGGGGTGGCGCTTGACGTAGGTGTCGCCCGGCCCGTTCTGGGGGTCCCAGACGATGGCGGTGTTGCTGACGTTGCGGCCCGGCCCCTCGACCACCGCGCCCACGAGGATGGGGACGCCGATGGTCGCTGCCGCCCGGTCGATCTGCCGCGCGGCGTCGGCGTTGGTGTACGGGTCGATGTCGGAGCTGTTCTCCGGCCAGAGGACCAGGTCCGGTTGCCGCTGCTCCCCCGCGTCCACCGCCGCGGCGAGCTCCAGCGTGCGCTGCACGTGGTTGTCCAGCACGGCCCGGCGCTGGGCGTTGAAGTCCAGGCCGGCACGGGGCACGTCGCCCTGGATCACGGCCACGGTGGCCGTCGGGCCGCCCGCGGTGAGCGACGGTCCTGGCAGGGGCAGCCAGGCGAGCGCGCCGACCAGCGGGACGGCGACCGCGGCGGCCAGCCCCGTGGTGGCCACCCGGATCCACCCGGCCCGACCGGTGCGGACCAGCCCCAGGACGGCCGCGGCGAGCAGCGTCCCGGTGAGGGCGACGGCGAAGCTCACCAGCGGCACCCCGCCGTAGGCGGCCAGGGACAGCAGCGGCCCCTCCGTCTGGCTCAGTCCGAGGCGTCCCCAGGGGAAGCCGCCGAAGGGCGCGCGACCGCGGAGCGCCTCCTGGGCGACCCACAGCGCCGCTGTCCACACCGGCCAGCCGGGCAGCCGGCTGATCAGGGCGGCGGCGCCGCCCAGCAGAGCGAGGTACAGCGCCTGCACGACGGCGAGCGCCAGCCACGGGAAGGCGCCGACGTAGGTACCCGTCCACGACAGCAGCGGGACGAAGAAGGCGAGGCCCGTGACCAGGCCCAGCCACAGCCCCGCGCGGACGCGCTGCCCGTGCACGGCCAGCGCCAGCGCCATGGGACCCAGGACGGCGAGGGGCACGAGAGCGGGACCGGGGAACGCCAGCATCGTGCCGAGCCCGCCGACGACCGCCAGCAGGGTGCGCCACGGCAGGGCGCGCGAGCGCCGCGGGACCGGGGACTCCGTGACCCCGCTGTCCCCACCGGGGACGGTGGGGGGCGGCAGGGTGCCCGTCGCCGGCCCGCCTCTGCCTGCAGGCACGCGCTGCCTCCTGGATGCTGCCGCGCCCGGACGGGGCGGATCCTCCCCGCACCGCTCGGGCGGGGTCCGGACCGCCGGTGGTGCGCGGTCCCGACCCAGCATCCCATTCCGGCCCGGCCCGGCGGCGGAGTACGCCGACGTGCCCGCACGGACCGCGACCCGTGACCGAGGAGCGCCGGCGGATGCACCACGCGGGCGGCGCGCCTTCGGGCCGGACGGCCGCTCGCTGGCTGCGAGCGGCGCGACCGTTGTCTGATGGCGCGGGTCCACGCGGGCTCCACCGGGATGCCCGCACGCACTCCCCCGACGGCCCGCCGCTCCTCCTGTGCCAGGTGCGGCGCAGGCGGCACGCGGCCGCCGGCGCCGGCCAGGCGGACCGGACGCGCCCGTCCGGAGGAGCACCAGCGGTGCGCCCGGTCAGGAACTCCAGGCACTGTAAGAAGTGCACCCCGGCGGAATCGAGACCTTCGAGGGCTGAGAGTCGGAGTGTGACCGGATCGTTACTCTTCGCCGTTCCCGGTCGGACGGCGGTCGGAGCTCACGGCTGCCCGCCCACCGTGAGCCCGTCGACGACCAGCAGTCGGCACTCCGGCCGGCCCCGGTCGGCGAGCACCCGGGACAGTCCATCCGTCGTCGCCCAGAGCGCGAGGTCGGCCGGCGCCCCCACGGCGAGGGGGCCGGCCGGGTGTTCGCTGCGCGCGGCGGACCAGCCGCCGTGGGTGGCGGCGTCGAAGGCGTCGAAGGGTCGCAGCCCGGAGGCCGGCGTCCGGTGGTCGACGGCGGCGTGCACCCCACCCCAGGGGTCCAGCGGCGTCACGGGGGCGTCGCTGCCCAGCGCCAGCACGACCTCCCCCTCGGCCAGATCGGCGAACGGGTTGGTGGCCAGGGCCCGCTCTCGGCCGAGCCGTTCGGCGTACATGCCGGCGTCCCCGCCCCAGGCCGCGTCGAACGCGGGCTGGACGCTGGCCACCATGCCCCACGCGCGCATCCGGTCGATGACGTCGCCGGTCACCATCTCCAGGTGCTCCAGCCGGTGCCGGCAGGCCCGGACGGCGGCGACACCCAGCTCGTCGACGACGGCGCCCACGGCGTCGAGGACCTGGCCGACGGCGGCGTCGCCGATGCAGTGGAAGCCCGCCTGGATCCCGGCGACGGTGCAGTCCCGGACGTGCGCCACGAGGGACGCCGTCTCGAACCGCAGCGCGCCCGCCGTGTCGGGCCTGTCGCTGTAGGGACTGCTCAGGGCGGCGGTGTGCGAGCCGAAGGCGCCGTCGCAGAACAGGTCACCGCCCGCGCCGGCCAGGCCGAGCTCGCGCACCAGGTCCAGCCCACCGCGCTCGGACAGCTCACCCCAGTAGCCGAGCACCCGCGGGCCCGGGCTGCCTGCGGCCAGCGCCAGCAGCTCCCGCAGGTCCTCGGCCGAGGAGACCTCCGGGCCGGCCATCTCGTGCAGGCTGCCGATGCCCAACGCGGCAGCTGCCGCCCGGGTGGCCTCCTGCGCCGCCCGGCGCTGGACGGCGTCGACCGAGCCGTAGGCGGCCTGCCGGGCGGCGTGGTGGGCGTCGAGCCGCAGCCGCCCGTCCGTCGAGAAGCCGGGCAGCTCGGCGATGCCCGGGATCCGGTCCAGCAGCGCCGTGGAGACCGTGGCCGAGTGCACGTCGACCCGTGCCAGGTACGCCGGGCGGTCCCCCACGACCGCGTCGACGTCGTGGCGGGTGAGCCCGCGCCGCTCGGGCCAGCCGGTCTCGTCCCAGCCGGTGCCCAGGACGATCCCGCTGGTCGAGCGGTCGACGTGCGCTCGGAGGTCGGTGACGGCGTCGGCAACGCTCAGGCTCGAGTGGAGGTCGAGACCGGTCAGCGCCAGCCCCGTCGCCGTGGCGTGCACGTGCGCATCGACGAAGGCCGGGGTGAGCAGCGCCCCCTCCCCCGTCACCACCCGGTCTGCGCCCGGCGCGTCGGCCGCCGCGCCCAGCCAGGCGATCCGCCCGTTCTCCACGAGCAACGCCCGACCGGGCCGGTCGCCCACGGTGACGTCGGTGATCACCATGCTCATGCCGTCTCCCCCGGGACCGCCGTGGTGCGCCCCCGACGGGAAGTCGTTCCCTGCTCGCGTCGTCACGTCCCCGGTCACTCCCTCGCTCGGTCCAGGCCCCGCCGGCAGGCGGGTGCGGGAGAAGAAGACCACGTCTCCGGACCCGCCCCGGCGCCGACCGGGTTCCCCCGGCGACCGGGACGGTGCATCCTCGGCGGTCATGGGCTACGTCGTGGTGCACATGGGGTTCTCGCTCGACGGCTTCATCGCCGGTCCGGACGGCGAGATCGACTGGCACGTGGTCGACGAGGAGCTGCACAGCCACTTCAACGACGAGCTGCGCGCCGCCGCGGCCTTCTACGAGGGGCGGGTCGTGTACGAGCTGATGGAGGGTCACTGGCCGACGGCGGACGACGACCCCGGCGCCTCGGCCGCTGAGCGGGACTTCGCCGGCATCTGGCGGGAGACGCCCAAGGTGGTCTTCTCCCGCACCCTGCAGCGCGTGGGGCCGAACGCCGAGCTGCTGCGGGACGTCGTCCCCGAGGAGGTGCGGGCACGGGTGGCGCGGCTGGACGGACCGGTGATCGTGGGTGGCGCGACCCTGGCTGCTGCGTTCGCCGAGCACGACCTGGTCGACGAGTACCGGCTGTACGTCCACCCTGTGCTGATCGGTCGGGGCCGGCCGATGTTCCCGCCGACGGATCGGCGGACCCCGCTGCGATTGCTGGAGACCCGGGCCTTCGGCAACGGCGTCGTGCTGCTGCGCCACGGCCGCCCCTGAGCATGTTTGCCGTGCGGGTCCGGCGGTAGCCCTTCCGGATGGGAGGCGAAGGCGAGCTGCTGTGCACCGGCCGGCTGCGGTTGCGCCCGTGGACCACCTCCCCTGCCGACCTGGCGCGCCTGGCCGACATCTACGGCCGGGAGGAGGTCACGCGCTGGCTCGGCGGGCCGCCGACCGTCTCGCTGCCGGAGCTGGTGACCCGCTGGCAGGGCGTCCACCGGACCGATGAGCGCTTCGGCTGCTGGGCGGTGGAACGGCCCGACGGGGTGCCCGGCGGGACGCTGCTGCTCAAGCCCCTGCCCCACGGCGTGGGCGAGGTCGAGATCGGCTGGCACCTCCACCCCGACTCGTGGGGCCACGGCTATGCGACCGAGGCGGCCCGGGCGGTGATCGACCGGGCCTTCGGCCTGGGGCTGCCCGAGGTCTACGCCGTCGTGCGGCCGGGCAACGAGGCTTCGATGGGCGTGTGCCGGCGGCTGGGCATGGAGCCGCTGGGCCGCATGTGCCGGTGGTACGGCGTCGAGCTGGAGGCCTTCCGGCTCATGGCGCCGGACGTCGTCGACTGACCGCTGCGGTGCGACGCCTCAGCGGCGCCGCAGACGGCTGGTCACCCGCTGCAGCGGCGACTTCCGGCGCTTCTTCACCACCTCGCCGGCCGCCCGGGCGGCGTCGCCGACGGCTGCCTCGGCAGGCGTGGGGGCGGTGCCGCCCAGGTGGGCCGGCTGCCACCAGCCCTCACCGTCGACCGGCTGGTCGGGATAGGTGCGCTGCGCCTCGTCGAGGAGCGCCTCCATCGCCTCCCGCGTCCGCTGCATCAGGGCCGGGATCTTCTCGCCCGGCTGCGGGACGAGGGGGTCCCCGACGATCACGGTGACGGGGATGCCGCGCCGCCACGCGACCTTGCGGTTCCGGGTGGCGACCCGGTGCCCGCCCCAGACCGCAGCCGGGATGATCGGCACGCCGGCGTCGATGGCCATGCGCGCGGCGCCGGCCTTGAGGTCCTTCACGGTGAAGCTGGTGCTGATCGTCGCCTCGGGGAAGATGCCGACGACCTCGCCGTCCTTGAGGGCGCGGACCGCCGCCTCGAAGGCGGCCGATCCGGCCTTCCGGTCGACCGGGATGTGTCGCATCGCGCGCATGAACGGTCCGGCCACGCCGTTGTCGAACACCGCCTTCTTGGCCATGAACCGGACCAGGCGGTGCTGGGGCAGCGCGGCCAGCCCGAGGTAGGTGAAGTCGAAGTAGCTGACGTGGTTGCTGCAGATGATCGCGCCACCGGTGACCGGCACGTGCTGCGAGCCGCGGACGTCGAACCGGAAGCGGAACAGCCGGAACACGACCAGCGCGATGCGGATGACGAACCGGTAGGGCCGGTCGCGGGGATCGGGTCTCGGGCCGTACAGCCCTGGCCGGACCACGTCTCGCCAGCTCACCGTGTGCATGGCGCGGAATCTAGCGGGTGCCCCTGCCGCCCGCCGCCCCGGCGCACTGCCGGGTGACCCGTGGGGCCGCCTGCGGTCAGCTCGGGTCCTCGCCGTTGGTCACGGCGACGGCGGCGCGCACCACCGCGGTGAGCTCGCCGGTCTCCTGGTGCACGCGGCGTTGCAGGTCGGCGCCGGTGCCCCGGGCCAGCAGCGCCGTCAGGCCGCCGTCGACGACCCGCTCGTCACCGGCGTCGGCCAGCGCGGGGCGGACGTGCTCCAGCAGGTCACCCAGGACGTCGGCGGCCGGGGCGGGGCGCCCGGTGCGCGGGTGGACCAGGTCGTCGGCCAGTCCGGAGCGGCCGGCCCGCCACGCGGCCAGGCGCAGCACCTCCGGGCGCATGTCCGGTGCGGCGCCACCGGCCCGGGCGTCGCGCGCCGCCGTCTCCACCAGGCCGCGGACCAGGCCGGCGAGGGTGACGGCATCCTCCACCCGGAGGACGACGTCGGCGGTGCGCACCTCGACGGTCGGCCACTTGGCAGACAGGCGGGCGTCGAAATAGACCATGCCGGTGTCCAGGACCGTCCCGGTGGCGAGGACGTCGTCGACCAGCCGGTGGTAGTCCGCGGCATCGGCGAACGGGCCGTTCGGGCCGGCGGAGGGCCACCGGTGCCACACCTGGGACCGGAAGCTGGCGTAGGCGGTGTCGTTGCCGCGCCAGAACGGCGAGTTCGCGCTGATCGCCGTCAGGACCGGCAGCCAGACGCGGATCCGGTTGAGGACGTCCACGCCCTCCTCGTCGTCCTCGACCGAGACGTGCACGTGGCAGCCGCAGGTGAGCACGTCCCGGGCGGTCTGCCCGAAGGCGGCCTCGAGGCGGGCGTACCGCTCCCCCTCGGTCGGCACCGGCTCCACGGCCACCGGCGAGGTGGCCAGCGCCGCGACGCGGGCGCCGACAGCGGTCGCCGCGGCATCGGCGCGACTCCGCCAGTACCGGAGCTCCCGTCCCACCTCGTCGAGCGTTCCGCAGACGGCGGTGCCGAGCTCGAGCTGCTGCGCCTTGAGCTCCGGCATGAGGTGCGCGGTGTCCGGGGTGTCGGCCTCCCCGCGCTCGGCGCGGTCGTGCTGCTCGACGTCCTCGCCCTCGCCGGTCCGCGCGGCGATGGCCAGGGCTTCCGGCCCCTTGGGCACCGGGCGGCCGGTCGCATCGACGACCAGCAGCTCTTCCTCGACGCCCACGGTTCGCACGCGTCCATGATCTGCGAGTGCGGGACCGGAGCGCAGTCGTGCGGGCAGCGGGCTCACCCCGTGGGTTGAGATCCCGCTCATCCGGTGCCGGCCCGGCGCCGGGGAAGCCCCCCGGCGTTGCTGCTGGCGCCCGCAGGGCGCCCGTGACTCTGCTCTCGGCAGGTGACGCCAAGCAGGGATCGCATTGTTGTTGGGGATAACGGTAGTATTCGTCCATGGCACGTGCCTGGCAGCAGCCGTTGCCCGAGATGCCGGCCCCTCCGCCGCCGTCGGCGTGGAGCCGGATCACCCCGCCCTCCGGCTACGAACCGCAGTGGCGCCGGCTGGTGGACGCCGCACTCGAACTCGACCTCGGTCCCGACGACCTGGCGGCCGGTGGGCTGGACGCCGTCGCGCAGGTCCGCGAGTGGAAGCCCGCCACCGTGGCGCTCTACAGCAAGGTCGCCCGGTACGGCGGCCTGGCGCTCCCGCTGCCCGCGACGCCGGAGCCGGACCCGGTGGCGCTCGACCTCCGCCCGCTGACCCAGCTGCGCGGCGACGACCCGGAGCACCTCCGTTCGGTCGCGTGGTGCGCCCTGGCCCTGGGGTGGCCGGCCCCGGTCGGGGTCTTCCGGTCGTTGCGGCGGGACCAGGTGCGCGTCACGTCCCGGCGGCTGCTCCTCTCCACCGACGACGGCGAGTGGGCGGTGCCGGGAGCGCTCACGGCCTGGCACGCGTGGGAGGCCTGCCGGGACCGGTTCCCGGCGCTGGCCGCGAGCCCCTGGGTGCTGCCCGCGCTGCGCCGTGGTCCTGGGCTGGACTCGCGCATCGGCGGCCGGCTGTCCTCCCAGGCGCTGCAGGCGACGTTCACCAAGCACGTGCGCAGCACGGTGGGGCACCTGCGTGCCACTGTCACGCCCTCGCGCCGTGAGGCGGTGGAGCAGCTCGCAGCGGACTACCGCCGGCTCTCCTACGACTCCTACCGGCGGCTGGCCCTGGCGGCCGGCGCTCCCCCGGTCTCCGCCCGCGGTGTGGTGCGGGCGGAGCGCACGGTGTCCCGGACCGCGCGCGCCGGCCGCCTCGCCGGCTGACCGGCGCTCACAGCAGGCTCAGCTGCTCGGGCACCTCGTCGGGCGGCTGGGGTTCTGGTCGCGGTGCCCAGGGAGGGCGGACGCCGGGCAGGCCTCCGGTCGGCAGGCTGCCGTCCGGGAAGCCGACCTCCTCGTCGCCGGGCACCCCGGTGGCGATCGGCCCGTCGATCTGCCGCGCGGCGCCGCCCGAGCGGCGGTCCAGGCCGTGCCGCGCCAGCAGCGGCGCCACGCGCCGGGAGAGCCAGCTGCGGTACTCCGCCGGCACGTAGGCGCGACGCGCGTAGAGCCGCTCGTAGCGCGGGACCAGCTCGGGGTGCGCACCGGCCAGCCAGGCCATGAACCACTCGCGGGCGCCGGGGCGGAGGTGCAGCGGGATGACGGTGACGCCGGTGGCCCCGGCGGCCGCGATCGCGCCGATGGCCGCGTCGAGGCTCGCCTCGTCGTCGGTGAGCCCGGGCAGGACGGGGGCGAGGAACACCCCGCACGGCAGGCCCGCCTCGGTCAGGGCGCGGACGAGGTCGAGGCGGGCGCGGGGCGCGGGGACGCCCGGTTCCAGGGCGGCGTGCAGCTCGTCGTCCCAGATGGCCATGGAGACGCCCAGCCCGACCGGGACCTGTCCGGCCGCCTTCGTGAGCAGCGGGACGTCCCGGCGGAGCAGGGTGCCTTTCGTCAGGATGGAGAACGGGGTGCCGGAGTCCGCCAGCGCTGTGATGACGCCGGGCATCAGCCGGTAGCGGCCCTCGGCGCGCTGGTACGGATCGGTGTTCGTACCGAGCGCCACGTGTTCCCGTTGCCACGACGCGCGGGCCAGCTCCTTGCGCAGCACGTCGACGAGGTTGGTCTTCACCACGACCTGGGTGTCGAAGTCCCTGCCCGAGTCGAACTCCAGCCACTCGTGCGTGCGGCGCGCGAAGCAGTTGTGGCTGATGACGCCGTTGGCGACGAAGTCACCGGTGCCCGTGGTGATGTCGAACATCGGCATCTCGACACCGAGATCTTCGATGCTGCGGACGCGGAGGTCGGCGTCGCTCTTTACCGCGATGCCCTCCAGTCCGCACTTGCGTCGAATGGCCGGGTCGACCAGGTGGATGAATCGGAGATGCTCGCGAAGGCCCCCTCGGAGACGCACGGTCCTGACGCGATTGGCCAAGCCCGGATCCTCGAGGACCGAATCGAAGCCGAATGCAGAGAACGAATCCTGGGTGTACGCGAGCATATTGTCATCGGCGTTGCTGATCCGGAGAACTCCTCGACTGCGGCTTCCTTCCGCATCGAAGATTCCCGCGAGGAAGCCGCGGCGCCACGCATCGGAGGGTTTCTCCGGCCACTCGACGAGTTCTCTGACCCGCTGGACGGCGGCGGCGGCCGACGTGCGGATGGCTCGCATCGCGCGGCGATTGCTCGTCACAGGTGAGAAGTCGAACTCGACGGTGGGCACCCCTTCCTTCAAGAGGTACTGCCGACTGCGCGCCAGCCCCTGAGGGTCCGCCAGCGCCAACCGAAACCGGTGCACGTCTCCATGCGCCCCGCCGGGCCGCTGATAGCGGTAGGTCTTCACGTGGGCGTCCCCACGCACCATGCCGGTCAGGTACCCATTGCGGTACTCCGCGCATTTCGGGACATCGACGGAGGACCGGCCGAAGCCGAGCAGCGTGTCGTTGGTGGTCAAGAAGGGTCGCCGGTCCGCACCGCTCATCGAACCGGTGACGTGCTTCCAACCGCGTCCGGTGAGGAAGCGGTGATCCCCGCTCGCCACGATCTCCGTCCCGTCCCCGAGCGCCACCCGGAATGCCGGCTTGACCGTGGACCAATGAGCCAGCACCTCCGTCGTCACGTAGTGGCGGTACGTCCCGCGCTTCTCCGTTCCGATGATGCGGTCGCCGACCCGGAGGTCCGCGATGCGGCACTGGGTACCGTCGGCCATCAATACCCGGGTATCGCCTGACACGCAGTAGACACACGAATGACTGCAGCCCCGATACGGGTTGATCGTGTACGGGAACGGCATGGCCGAATCACCGGGAACGGCGTTGAGCGCGCTCTTGGACCGGACCTCGTGGAAGGTCAACCCGGGGAACTCCGGTACCTGAACGCTGCGGAGCAGGCCGCGGATCGTCGGCATGCCCGGCAGCGCCGAGGTGTCCTCGAGGTCGAGCCGCTGCGCTTCCCACCGCATGCACCCATCCGAACATGTGTTCGAACGGTTGTCCACCCCGCCGCGGCTCAGATCGGTGGGCGGTCCTCGTAGGAGGTCGAGAGGACGACCGCCGTCCGGGTGGTGACGTTGGCCGCCGAGCGGATCTCCTTGAGCAGCGCCTCCAGGGCGTCGGGCGAGGCCACCCGCACCTTGAGGATGTAGCTCTCCACCCCGGCCACCGCGTGGCACTCCTCGATCGCGGACAGGTGCGCCAGCAGAGCCGGAGCGTCGTCGGTCTGGGAATCGGTCGGGGTGATCGACACGAAGGCGGTCAGCGGCAGCCCGAGCTGCGTGGCGTCCAGCGTCGCCCGGTAGCCGGTGATCAGCCCGCGCTGCTCCAGCCGGCGCACCCGCTGGTGCACCGCCGACACCGACAGCCCGACCCGCTCGGCGAGCTCGGTGAAGCTGGCCCGCCCGTCGCGGGCCAGCGTCGCCATCAGCGCCCGGTCGACGTCGATGGCGGCGGCTCCCCCGGCCTCAGCCGGGGAGTTCGACGAGCTCACGGGGGCCGTTGTTGAGGACGCGGACGCCGTCGTCGGTGCAGACCACGATGTCCTCGATGCGGGCGCCGCAGCGACCGGGCAGGTAGATGCCCGGCTCGACGGAGAACGCCATGCCGGGTTCCAGCGGCAGGTCGTTGCCCGCCACGATGTAGGGCGCCTCGTGGGAGTCGAGGCCGATGCCGTGGCCGGTGCGGTGGATGAAGTACTCGCCGAACCCGGCGTCGGCGATGACCTCCCGGGCCGCGGCGTCGATCTGCTCGGCCGTGACCCCCGGCCGCACGGCCGCCGTCGCCGCCAGCTGGGCGGCGTGCAGCACGCCGTACCACTCCGCGACGTCGGCCGATGCGCTCCCGCCGACCACGTAGGTGCGGGTGCAGTCCGACCGGTAGCCGGTCGCCGTCTCCCCGCCGATGTCGACGACGACGACGTCGCCGGCCTCCACCGTGCGGTCCGACAGCTCGTGGTGCGGGCTGGCCCCGTTGGGGCCGGACCCGACGATGGTGAAGTCCACCCCGACGTGCCCCTCGGCGAGGATCGCGGCGGCGATGTCGGCGCCCACCTCGGCCTCCGTGCGCCCCACCCGGAGCCACTCCCCCATCCGCGCGTGCACCCGGTCGATGGCCGCGCCGGCCAGCGCCAGCTCCTCCACCTCGGCCGGGGTCTTCACCATGCGCAGCCGGTCGACCACCGGGCTCGCCAGCTCGAGCACGGAACCGGGCAGCGCACGTTGCACCCCCAGCGTGTGCTCGGCCCAGGTGCGCGAGCCGACGGCGACCCGGATGGGCGAGGAGCCCAGCCGCGCCGTCGCCGCGCCGGCGAGGAGGGCGAACGCGTCGTCGGTCTCGTCCCAGGCCAGCAGCTCCAGGCCGAGGGCGCCGGCCGGGCTGGCGTCCACCATCGGCGCCTCCAGCCGGGGCACCACCAGGAACGGCTCACCGGTGCGCGGCACCGCGAGGGCGGTCAGGCGCTCCATCGCGTGGGCGTCGTAGCCGCAGAGGTAGCGCAGGTCGGCGCCGGGGGTGAGCACGAGGAGGTCCACGCCCAGCTCCGCGGCGATCGAGCGGGCGGCGTGCACGCGATCGACGGTCACCAGCGGGCCGGAAGCGGTCGGGTTTCCCACAACCGCAGACTAGCCAGCCGCCCCGCGATCCCCCGCACGCGTTGCCGGGCGGCTACCGTCCGCCGTCGTGAGCACCATGCTGCTGGACGCCGCGTCGCTGTACTTCCGGGCCTTCTACGGCGTGCCGACCAGTGTCACCACGCCGGACGGGCGGCCGATCAACGCCGTCCGCGGCTTCCTCGACATGACCGCCCGGCTGGTGACCACCCACGGCCCCGACCGGTTCGTGGCCTGCTGGGACGACGACTGGCGCCCGGCGTTCCGCGTCGAGGCGCTGCCGTCCTACAAGGCGCACCGGGTGGCCCCGGAGGGCGGCGAGGAGACCCCGGACGAGCTGGGGCCCCAGGTGCCGATCCTGATCGAGGTGCTCGCCGCGGCCGGGATCGCCCGCGTCGGTGCGCCGGGCTACGAGGCCGACGACGTCATCGGCACGCTGGCCACCCGCGCCCGCGGGCCGGTCGACGTCGTCACCGGTGACCGCGACCTGTTCCAACTGGTCGACGACGCCCGCGGCGTGCGGATCCTCTACACCGCCCGGGGCATCTCCGACCTGGAGTTCGTCGACGAGGCCGCCGTCGCCGCGAAGTACGGCATCCCGGGCCGCGCGTACGCCGACTTCGCGGTGCTGCGCGGCGACCCGAGCGACGGGCTGCCCGGCGTGGCGGGCGTCGGCGCCAAGACGGCCGCGGCGCTGATCAACGAGTTCGGCGACCTCGGCGGCATCCGGGCGGCCGTCGCGCGCACCGTCGTCCCGAAGCCGCCGCTGACCGCCGCGGTGCTGAAGAAGCTGCACGCGGCCACCGACTACCTCGACGCGGCGCCCGTGGTGGTCGCCGTCGCCACGGACATCGACATGCCCGCGGTCGAGGGCACCCTCCCCCGCTCCCCCGCCGAGCCCGACGCGCTCGCCATGCTGGCCGAGCGGCACGGCCTGCAGTCCTCGCTCAGCCGCCTGGGCGCGGCTCTGGGGTGGCCACAAGACGTCCTCGGCTGAGGCGGCTCGCTTCTCAGGCCACCGTCGCCTCGGGGGTCGCGCGGCGGCGGACGTCGGCCAGCACCGCGACGATCCCGTTCACCTGGTCGTCGTCGAAGAGTGCCTGCGGACCGTGCGGGGCGGCGTCGCTGAACGGCGACTCGAACAGGCGCCCCGGTTCCATGACGCCGTTCGAGGTGAGGTGCTCGACGATCAGCTGCACGAATCGGAGCTGGTTGGCGGTGAAGCCCGCGCCGCGGGAGAACTCGGCAAACGCCGCTTCCGCGGCCTGCCGGTCGAGTCCCACCAACGAGCGCACGAAGAGCCCCAGTCCCTCCGCCGCTTCGCGCGCCCGGTCCAGGTCTTCGCGGGTCCCGGCGCCGGACGCCAGCAGCATCTCCTCCAGCGCGACGAGGTCGGAGTCGGTGAGCTGGTGGTTGTTCCGGAGCCGCCGCAGCGCCAGGTGGTTCTCGTGCTGGCGGAGGTAGGCCCGTGCCTTCTCCCGGAAGCGCTCCAGGTTCGTGCCGGGGGTCAGGAAGGGCAGTTCGACGTCGGTCACCGGACCCGTCTCGTCGGCGAAGTCGGTGTAGACGACGGCGCGTCGTTCCCGTGGCACGAAGCGCACCAGACCGCGCACGCGCCGTCGCGCCGTCTCCAGCATCGGCAGCGTCACGTCGACCCACCACTCGTCGTCGTCCAGCAAGGCGAGCAGCTGCTCCGCGGCCTTGACCGACGGGATCGCCGTCTGCGACAGCAGCGCAGCCGCGATGTCCTGCGCCTGCGCGCGCATGCGCTCGAAGGTCGGTGCGTCGTCGTCCAAGCGGGCTAGCTGGCACCGCAGCAGGAGGAGGTCGAAGCGCTTGGCGCCCTCGTCGTCGCGGGCCCGTGACGAGGGCAGCCCGGCCAGGTGCCGGCCGATCTCTTCGGTTTTGGCCTGGTCCAGGCGTCGCCAGGCCGACCAGTCGGAGTAGGTCTCCACCTGTTGGCGGGCCGGGCGGACGAGCACGTTGTGCACGTTCATGCCGAGGACGATCTCGTGCATCGCCCAGGCCGCGTCCACGCGCAGGCCAGGCACGGTCTGCTCCCCCTCCCCCACCTCGGGAAGGTCGGCCTCGGGGCCGATCCGCGCGTCCAGCCCGGCGACGAGGCCGAGGCGAGCCTCGAACAGCCGCTGGGTCAACGACTTCTGCACCGACCCCCGGGTTCCGGGCAGGCCAGCGCTGAAGAACTCAAGGTTGCCGCAGACGTCGAGCACCAGGAACTCGGTCTTGGGGATGCCGGGCCCGTAGAGGTCGGGGCGCAACCGCGTTCCGCGGCCGATCATCTGCCAGAACTTGCTCGAGGAGCGCACCAGCTTGAAGAAGACGAGGTTGACGACCTCGGGGACGTCGACGCCTGTGTCGAGCATGTCGACGGAGATGGCGACGTGCGGTTCCTTCTCGGGCTGCGCGAACTGGTCGATCAGGTGGGTTGCCCGGGTCACTGCGTGGGTGATCACCGCCGCGAAGTCGCCGCCGTAGCCGGGGTACTGCGCGTCGAACCGCTGCTTGATGAACTCCGCGTGCGCCTGGTTCTTGGCGAAGACGATGGTCTTGCCCAGCCGGTCGCCACCGGCCACCTTGAGGCCGCGCTCGTGCAGGGTGGCGAGCACCTTGTCGACGGTATCGGAGTTGAACAGGAAGCGGTTGAGCTCCTCGGGGTCGACCGCGTCGGGGACGGTGCCGTCGTCGCTGCCCCAGTCGAGGGCGTCCCACGCGTCCTTCTCGTCCTCCGACAGGTCGGCGTACCGGATGCCGGAGCGCAGGAAGGCGGTCGGTGCCGACAGGGCCCGGGGCGGGACCAGGTACTTGTCCGCGATCGCCTCGTCGAGCGGGTAGGCGTCGGTGGGGACGCCGTCCTCGAGGTTGAACAGCGAGTAGGTGTTGCGGTCGATCTCGTCCTTGGGTGTGGCGGTGAGGCCTACGAGGAGCGCGTCGAACCAGCTAAACAGGGCCCGGTACTTCTGGTAGACCGACCGGTGTGCCTCGTCGATGACGACGAGGTCGAAGTGGCCGGGACCGAACAGTCGCCGTCCGCCGTCGGTGACGTTGACCAGGTTCAGCATCGTCGGGTAGGTCGAGACGAAGACCCGGCCGTCGGCGGACTTCTCCTCCAGCAGGTTCACGGTGACGACGTTGGGCAGGTGCTCGCGGAAGGCGTTGGCCGCCTGCTTGACCAGCACCTGCCGGTCGGCGAGGAAGAGCACGCGCTTGGCCCAGCCGGCGCGCACCAGCTGGTCGACCAGGGCGATCACCGTGCGGGTCTTGCCGGAGCCGGTGGCCATGACCAGCAGCGCGGCGCGCTGCCTGGCCGTGGACGCCTCGCCGACGGCGCGGATGGCCCGCTGCTGGTAGGGGCGCTCGACGATCGTGTCGCTGATCGGGGTATCGGCGAGCGGCTCCCGGGCCCTGCGCCGCTGCACCATCAAGGCGAGCTCGTCGGCGGTGCGGAAGCCCTGCACGCGGCGCGGCGGATAGCCTGCAACGTCGTCCCAGAGCCAGGTCTCGTAACCGTTGGTCCAGAAGATGACCGGTCGCTGGCTGTGCATCGTCTGCAGGGCGTCGGCGTAGAGCTTTGCCTGGTACTGCCCGGTGTTGGGATCGGTGCTAGTGCGCTTGGCCTCGACGACGGCGAGCGGCAGACCGTCGGCGCCCCAGAGGACGTAGTCGGCGCGCCCGTTGCCGGATCCGGTGGGCATCCCGGTGACCGGGTACTCACGGTCGCGCGCCTCGCTGAGCTGCCAGCCGGACTCCCGGAGCAGCTCGTCGATGAGCGCGGTGCGGGTGGTGGCCTCGTCGTAGTCGTGGGTGTCGGCGAGGGTGTGCTGCGCCTGCGCGGCGGCGATCTGCTGGAGCAGCTGCTCGATCTCGGCGGCCTGCGCAGCGGCGAGGTCGTCGCGCTCGCGCAGCTGACGGGCGTACTCCTCGTCCTGCTGCCGGAACTTCTCGGCCAGCTTCTGGACGTCGGCGTGGGTGAGCGGGGCGGCGCGCTGGGCTGCAGCAGGGTCGAACCGGGCGGCGACCGGCGTCTCCGCGGGGACGCGCGAGTACCGCTGCGCGGTCCACACCACGACGTGGAACAGCTCGCGGACGGCGTCCAGTGCGGCCTGCGGCGGGATCGGCCGCTGGTCGTGGACGGCGGTATTGCCGAGCTTGCGGATCAGCGTGAGCTTGTTCGTGATGCCCAGCGGGACGTTGCGGGCGAACGCGGAATCCGCGATGCGTGCGGCCAGGTCGTCGCGGTACGGCACGGGCAGCCGATCGACGGCGTAGATGTGACCGACCAGCTGCTCGACCGCCCGGCGGGCGTAGAAGCAGGCCGAACGCGGGTCAGTGGCGAGGTAGGACTCGGCGCGCACGCAGTCGGCGTGGACCGCCGGCCACTCGGCATGCAGGAATCCGAAGTTGCTCACTGCGCCTCCCCCGATCCCCGTCGGCCAGCGGCCGCGGACGTCGGTGCGTGGCCGAGTTGTCACTCTAGGAGATCTACGCCGACTGGGGCCCTGATCGCGGCGCCTCGCTCGCCCGGGAGGGCGAGACGACCCGGCTCGGAGAGCCGCTTCCACCCGGTAAGAACAGGGCGCTGAGCTGCGCTTTCGGGTTGCCGGGGGCAGTCCGTCGCGGTAAACTTCGAACGCACGTTCGAGACGGTGCGGCGGTCGGAAGGAGGGAATCATGGGCCTGGACGACGGCTTCGTCCCCTTCCCGGACGCCGAAACTTTCCGGCTCGGTGCCCCGGTGTCGGCTCCGCACGTGGCGGCCGGCCGGGAGGCGGCCTCGGCTCGGGGCACGGAGGCGCGGGCCGCCCGCGGCGCCGAGCGCGAAGCGGCCCGGCAGTCGTCGATGGAGCTGCCCGACGACGTCGCCGTAGTCCTCGCCGGCGCGCTCGGGCTGGCCGGTGCGGTCCCCGTCGACGGATCGCCTGCCGGCCAGGCGCCGGCGGTGCTGGCCCGGCTCCGCGGGCTGACCCGGCTGCAGAACGTCATCGAGACCGCTGTGGCCCAGACCGTTCGGGCCGCCGAGTCCGCCCAGGCCGCGGAGTTCGACGGGCACAAGACCATCAAGCAGTGGATGTCGGGGCACCTGAACGTCTCCACCGCCACGGCCGCCCGGCTGACGCGGGCCGGCCGAACATTGGAGCACCTGCCGCGGTGGGCCGAGGCCGCCCGTGCCGGGCGGGTGACCCCCGACCAGACCGCGGTCGTGGCCAAGGTCGCCACCCCGGCCCGGCTGGCCGCCGCGGCCGAGCTCGGCGTGGAAGTCCACGGAGAGGACGGCGTCGACGCGACGCTCCTTGCCTGCGCGACCGGCGATCATCCCGAGACGCTGCCTGCCGTGGTCGCGCGCATGCTGGACTGGATCGATCCCGACGGGCCCGAACCCGACCCCACTCGACGTCGGGAACTGCACCTCTCCCCCTCGGCCGGCGCCGAGGGTGGCGGGACCATCCACGGCCGCCTCGACGCCGCCGGCTACGAAAAGGTGGCGACCGCACTCACCGCCTACCAGCAGGCGGGCCGGGTGGCTGACGACGACCGCAGCCACGCTCAGCAGATGGCCGACGCCCTCGTCCAGCTGGCCGACAACGCGCTGGCCGCCGCCGACACCCCGATGCTGCGCAAGCACCACGCGCAGGTCGCGGCCACCGTCTCCGCGGAGGACCTGCTCGACCCGGACGTGATCGCGGGCGCCGCGCGCCTCGGGTCGGGCCAGCGGGTGTCCAACGTGGTGGCCCGCCAGCTGGCCTGCGACTCGATCATCACCCGGGTGCTCTTCGGCCCCGACGGCATGCCGCTGAACATCGGCCGATCGCAGCGCCTGGTGCCCGCCCACATCCGCAAGGCGTCCGACGCCCGCGACGGCGGCTGCATCTTCGCCGGCTGCTCGGCTCCTACCTGGTGGTGCGACGCCCATCATGTCCAGGAGTGGATTGCCGGCCACGGTGAGACATCGGTGACCAACACAGCGTTGCTCTGCGAACGCCACCACACCAAGGTCCACCACGGCTTCTCCATCGCCTGGGACCCGGTGGAGAAGCGCTGGCGCACCTACCGCGAGGACGGCACTGAAATCATCGTCGGCTATGCGCCCGGAGAGCCGATCCTCCGCGAGTAGCCGGGCGATTTAGAGCTGCCCCGAGAACGCCCGCGCCTGAAGCGACTTTGCAAGCTGACCAAAGCGACTAACACGCTCGGCCATGGCCTGCTTCTGCTCGGCGATTAGGCGCGCTTTCGCGACGAACGCCGCCTGCTCACTGAGCGGCGGAAGCGGCAGGGGCATCGACTTAATGATTCCCATGTTGAGGCCGTCCATCACCGCACCCTTAGTGTGCGAGCTCAGGTGCCGCCTGGATTCCGGATGCCACAGGAAGCAAGCCCGTAGGAACTCTGGGTGGATCGCTTGGCGGTCGACCGTGATGGCACAGAGGTGCTTCGTATTGATGGCCAACGGGATGTCGTCAGGAACGACGACGCAGCGCCCGCACGTGCCCATGATGGTGATCAGTACATCGCCCGGTGCCACCGTGTAGCGCTTCAGCTGCGCGTACTTGTCCGTTGAGACGTACCGCCGTTCCCGCCAGCCGAACTCGTTGCTCACCACGTTGTCGATCCCGAGGACGGCTACGCCCTCAGACGCGAACTCGGAATGCAAGAGTTGGCTTCCAAATGGGCCCGTCCTGATCGATCCCTTCTCTGGTGTCGCGACCGCTTCGACGGTCACCGAAACCGACGCAGCGCCAAACTGTGAGCGGAAGAGCGATTCGATCGTTCTATCCACAAGAGCAACGGCGTCCGCACATCGCCGATGCACAGCTTCGACCCGGTCCAGAACCTTCGCGATCCGCCGTTGTTCATCGATCGGCGGGAGCGGAACCTGGAGTCCTTGGAGAAATGGTGCTGGTACCCGCCGCTGGCCACCGCTCCCCGTCATCCTCCGCTCTCCCTCAATGCGGACTTGCTCTCGGCGAAGGAAGTGGAGGAGGTACCGAGCGTCGACGACCTCTGGGCGAGCGCGGATGACGTGAAACTCGGTGGAGCCGACGCCAACACGGTGATTGATCCGAGCCTGACCGATCTTGTTGTTCTGAAAGCACGGCGTGATCTTGGCAACGAGCACGTCACCATCGAGGAACGGCGTGTAGCCCTTGGACACCTCGCCGAAGGGGCGCTCCTCACCGACGTCGGTTGTGCCGTCAGTCCGCAGACCCGCCATCGGCAGGAACGAAACCGGTTCCTCCGAACCGAGCCGTCTAGGAAGCCGAGGATTTATTTCGGCGATCTCCCCCAGGGCAACCATGCTCACGCGAGCATGTCCCTGAGCTCGGCGAGGCCCTGCTGGATCTCCTTCTCCATCCGCCCCAGCTCCGCGATGATCTCCAGCGGGTCGCGGTGCTCGACGTCCTCGTGCACGACCTCCCGGTAACGGTTTAGCGAGAGGTCGTAGGCCTGGGCCACGATGTCGGCCTTCGGCACGCAGAAGCTCTGCTCCGTCCGCGCCCGCTGGAGCTCATCGCCGCTCCGCTGCGTCCAACGGGCGAGCACGTGGGGCAGGTCGTTGGCCTCGGTCGGCGTCCGCTTGTCGTCGAGCGTGAAGCCGTCGGCCCGCACGTCGTAGAACCACACGTCGTCCGTACCGCCGGAGTCGGTGCGGGTGAAGAACAGGATCGCCGTCGACACCCCGGCGTAGGGCCGGAACACCCCGCTCGGCAGCTTCACCACCGCATCCAGCTTCTGCTCCTCGACCAGCATGGTGCGCAGCCGCTTGTGCGCGATGGAGGAGCCGAACAGCACGCCGTCCGGAACGATCACCGCAGCCCGGCCGCCCGGCTGCAGCAGCCGGAGGGACAGAGCCAGGAACAGCAGCTCCGTCTTGCGGGTCTTGACCACCCGCTGCAGGTCCTTTGACACCGATTCGGCATCCAGGCTGCCCGCGAACGGCGGGTTGGCCAGCACCAGCGAGTACCGGCCCTCGTCACCCGAGGCACCCTCGGAGAGGGAGTCGCGGTAGCGGATGTCGGGCTGCTCCACGCCGTGCAGCAGCATGTTCATGCTGCCGATGCGCAGCATGGTCGAGTCGAAGTCATAGCCGTGGAACATGCCGTGGTGGAAGTGCCGCGACCGGGACGCGTCGTGCAGCAGGTCCGTGTGCTGGTTGCGCAGGTACTCCCCCGCCGCCACCAGAAAGCCGGCGGTGCCGCAGGCAGGGTCGCAGATGGTGTCGGTCGGCGTGGGCGCGGTCATCGCGACCATCAGCTCGATGATGTGCCGAGGCGTGCGGAACTGACCGTTGTGCCCGGAGGCGGCGATCTTCCCGAGCATGTACTCGTACAGGTCGCCGTTGGTATCGCGGTCGTCCATCGGCAGCTCGTCGATCATGTCGACCACCCGGGCCAGCAGCGTCGGCGTCGGGATGGTGAACCGGGCGTCGCGCATGTGGTGGGCGTAGGTGGAGTCGTCGCCGCCGAGCCGCTGCAGGAACGGGAAGACGCCCTGGGCGACCAGCGCGTGCATGACGCCGGCCTCCTCGTTCTTCAGGTGGCCCCACCGCAGGTTCTGCTCGTCCGGCCCGAAAACCGGGTTCTCGACCGGCTTCCCCGTCAGCCGTGCCTTGTTCTCGGCACGCTTGTGCAGGTCATCGAGGCGGCGGATGAAGAGCAGGTAGGTGATCTGCTCGATGACCTCCAGCGGGTTGGAGATGCCACCGGACCAGAACGCGTCCCACACCCGGTCGATCGTCGACTTGATCTGCCCCCGGAGAACCGTCACGCCCCGACCGTATCCCGGCCATCCTTGGGCTCCCGGGAACTGGCGGAGCGATGCCCGCCACGCTCGTCGAGCGCTACGTCACCTCTCGGTCAGGGCTCGGACCAGGTGTAGCGCGCACCCTCGGCATCGGTGATCTCGATGAGGAGGGCAACCTCCTCCTCGTCGGCCGTGACGCCGGTGCACTCGTAGGACGCGCCCTCCTCGACGGTCATCTCCTCGGCGCACTCGAGGTCGACCGCGACGCCCTCGCGTTGCTCGAACTGCTCGGCGACGTCCTGCTCGACGGCCGTGCGGTCGAGCACGGTCGGACCGCCGGTCGTGGCCAGCAGGAGGACCGCGACCAGGACGGCGGCGAGGAGCGCCAGCCCGAGGACGAGGCCGCGGCGGGACTTCCGGGCCGGCTGCGGGACGCCGTAACCGGGCATGCCGTGCCCGGGGACGCCGTACCCGGGCACGCCGTGCGGCGGGGGCGCTTGTTGCCACGGACCGGGCTGCGGCTGCCCGTACGGCGGCTGGCCGTACGGGGGCTGCCCGTACTGCGGCTGGCCCTGCTGGGGCTGGCCGTACTGGCCCTGGCCGTACTGGGGAGGTGCCGAGGGCGGCGGCCAGCCGGCGAACGGTGGCTGCCCGTAGGGCTGGGTCCCGCCGGGGGGTGCGTTCCACGGCTGCGGGGGTCGGCCGACGCCCTCGGGACGCTCGCCCCGAGGGTCGCCCTCGCGTGCGTCGTCCTGCGGCGGGTTGGTCATGGTCGCTCCCCGAGCCGTGCCGAACCCGGCCACCGGCCGGGCGCGACGAATTCTGCCGCACCGGACCACCCGGCCGGGGTCGGCGACGCGCTGGTCAGCCGCCGACCGCCACCGCCACCACGCCCCGGCGGACCCGGTCGACCGCCGCGCGTGCCGTGCGGGCCACCGTGTCGTCGGCGACCTTGGCCAGCTGGTCCAGCAGATCGATCAGCTGGCGGGTCCAGCGCACGAAGTCGCCGCCGGAGAGCTCCGTGCCGGCCTGCTCGGCGCCCGCGAGCACCCGGTCCAGGCTCTGGCCGTCGGCCCACCGGTAGGCGGCCCAGGCGAACCCCAGGTCCAGGTCCCGGCTGGCGGGGACCCCGTGGTCGAGCTCGACGTCCTGCAGCCGGGAGCGGATCCCCCGCATGACACCGATGGCCGCCGCCACCTTGCCGGCGGGGACGGCGGGCAGGCTCGGCGTGTCCCGCCGCGCCTCGAACACCAGCGTGGAGACGGCGGCCGCCAGCTCGGCGGGGTCCAGCCCGCGCCAGGCGCCCGCCCGCAGGCACTCGGCCACCAGCAGGTCGGACTCCGACCAGATGCGGGACAGCCGCCGGCCGTCGTCGGTCACCACCGGGGCGTCGTCCGCGGCGCCGACCACCTCCGTGTCCGCCGGCACCAGCGGGACCACCTCCGGAACCAGGTAGCCGAGCTCCTCCAGGACGTCGCAGGTGCGGTCGAACTGGCGGGTCAGGGAGCCGGTGCGGTCGGCCATCTTCCGCTGCAGGGCGTCCGCCTCGTGCACCGCGCGCAGCCAGCGCTCGGCCACCCGGACCCGCTCCTCGCGGTCGGGCAGCTGGTGCACCGGGTGGTTGCGCATCGCCGCGCGGAGGTCGGCGAGCACCGGGTCGTCGGCGGCCGCCGAGCGGTTCTTGACCCGGCGGGCCCCCAGGTCGTTCTCGACGCGGGCGTTGCGCAGCGTGGAGGCCAGGTCCCGGCGGGCGTGCGGGCTGCGGTGGTTGAAGTTCTTGGGCACCTTCACCCGTGCCAGCGCCGACACCGGTCCCGGGAAGTCCACCGAGCCCAGCCGGCCGGCCCACTTGTCCTCCGTCAGCACGAGCGGGCGCGGGTCGGCGAGGTCGGTGATGCCCGGGTCGAGGACGACGGCGAGCCCCTGCCGTCGGCCGGTCGGCACCCGGATCACGTCGCCCGGCCGCAGCGCGGCCAGCGCGTCGGCGGCCTCCAGCCGGCGCTTGGCCTGCGAGTCACGGGAGAGCTCCTTCTCCCGCTCGGAGATCTCGCGGCGCAGCTGCGCGTACGCGCCGACGTCGCCCCGGTCGGACCGCATCTCGGCCGCGAACCGCTCGGCGTCCTGCTCGTGCCGCGCCGCCGCCCGGGCCAGGCCGACGACGGAACGGTCGGCCTGGAACTGGGCGAACGAGCTGGCCAGCAGCTCCCGGGCCCGGGCCCGGCCGAAGGAGCCCACCAGGTTGACCGCCATGTTGTAGCTCGGCCGGAAGGAGGACCTGAGCGGGTAGGTGCGGGTGCTGGCCAGCCCTGCCACCACCGACGGGTCCATCCCCGGGGCCCAGACGACGACGGCGTGCCCCTCGACGTCGATCCCGCGCCGCCCCGCCCGGCCGGTGAGCTGGGTGTACTCCCCCGGCGTCACGTCGACGTGCGCCTCGCCGTTCCACTTGACCAGCCGCTCGAGGACGACGGTCCGCGCCGGCATGTTGATGCCCAGGGCGAGGGTCTCGGTGGCGAACACGGCCTTGACCAGGCCGCGGACGAAGCACTCCTCGACGGTCTCCTTGAACGCCGGCACCAGGCCGGCGTGATGGGCGGCCAGCCCGGCCAGCAGCCCCTCGCGCCACTCCCAGAAGCCGAGGACGTGCAGGTCCTCCTCCGGCAACGAGCCGGTCCGCTCGTCGATGATGGCGGCGATCTCGGCGCGCTCGGCCTCGTCGGTGAGCCGCAGCCCCGACAGCAGGCACTGGTGCACCGCGGCGTCGCAGCCGTTGCGGCTGAACACGAAGGTGATCGCCGGCAGCAGCCCGGCACCGTCCAGCCGCTCGATGACGTCCGAGCGCGCCGGCGGCCGGTGGCGCGGCCGGTGGCCGGAGTCCCGGCGTCGGTCGCCACCCCAGCCCTCGATCCGCCGCTCGTGCTCGCGGACGTAGCGCACCAGTTCCGGGTCGACGACGGAGGCGCCGCGTTCCCGGGTGGAGAGCGGGCGGGGGCTCTCGCCGCGCTCGGCGGCGTGCGCGGCCGGGCGGAGGGAGAACATGTCGAAGACGCGGTTGCCGACGAGCATGTGCTGCCACAGCGGGATCGGCCGGACCTCGCTGACCACGACCTTCGTGTGGCCGCGGACGGTGACCAGCCAGTCGCCGAACTCCTCGGCGTTGCTGACCGTGGCCGACAGCGAGACCAGCGTGACCGACTCCGGCAGGTGGATGATCACCTCTTCCCAGACCGCACCCCGGAAGCGGTCGGCGAGGTAGTGCACCTCGTCCATGACCACGTAGCCGAGGCCGTTGATGGCCGGCGACTCGGCGTAGAGCATGTTGCGCAGCACCTCGGTGGTCATCACGACCACGGGGGCGTCGCCGTTGATGGCGTTGTCGCCGGTGAGCAGCCCGACCCGGTCGGCGCCGTGGCGCTCGACGAGATCGTTGTACTTCTGGTTCGACAGCGCCTTGATCGGCGTCGTGTAGAACGCCTTGCGCCCCTCGGCGAGAGCCTTGTGCACGGCGAACTCGCCCACCACGGTCTTGCCGGCGCCGGTCGGCGCGCAGACCAGCACGCCGGAGCCCTCCTCCAGCGCCTCGCAGGCCTCCACCTGGAACGGGTCCAGGGAGAAGCCGAGCTCGGCGGTGAAGTCGGCCAGCGTGGGGTGGGAGGTCCGCCGCCGGGCAGCTGCGTACCGCTCAGCGGGGCTGGACATGGCCTCCACGTTAGGCGCTGCGAGCGCCGCCGACCGGGCGGGGAGGCGAGGGTGTCAGGGCCCGCCGGCGCCGGCGATGCGTACCGCGCCGGGTACGCACTCGCTCGTCACGGGCAGCGGCGCGATGGGCTCGCCGTCGGCGTAGGTGGTGACGCCGGCGCAGCTCAGCTCCACGCGGGAAGCGCGGTGCACGCTCACCGCGGGGTGCTGCACGTGGGTGCCGTCGGCGAGCCGCGGTTTGGTCCGGATCAGGTCCAGCCGCGAGCCCGCCGCCACGACCGTCACGTCGAACAGCCCGTCGTCGAGCTCGGCCCCCGGGCAGATCCTGAGCCCGCCGCCGTACCAGGGGGTGTTGCCCACGGCGACCATCGTCGCTGCCAGGGTGCGCTCCTCGCCGTCCAGCGACAGCGTCATCTCGTAGGGCCGCAGCCGGGCCAGCTCCAGCAGCACGGCGAGGTCGTACCGGCGGCGGCCGGGCGGCCAGCGCAGCCGGTTGGCGCGGTCGGTGACCGCGGAGTCGAAGCCGCAGCACAGCACCGTGGCCCACCACCGGTCCCCCGTCCGGCCGGCGTCCATCGGCCGCGACCGTCCGGCGAGGAGGTCGGCCGCGGCGCTGCGGGCGGCCGCCACCGGGTCGGGAGGCACGCGGAGCGCCATGGCCAGGTCGTTGCCGGTGCCGGCCGGGACGACGACGAGCGGCGTCGGCGTGCCGGCCACCGCCTGCAGCGCGGCGTGCGCCGTCCCGTCCCCGCCGACGGCGACGACCGCGCCGGTGCCCTCGGCGACCGCGGTCGCCGCCTGGCGTTCGGCCTCGGCGCCGGTGGTGGCGGGCAGCACGTGCGGGTCGAGGCCGGCCGAGCGGAGCGCGTCGACGACGGCGCCGGCGCGCGCACGGGCCCGGCCGCGCCCGGCTGCCGGGCTGATCAGGACGGAAACGTCCACCCGGTCAGCCGCGGGGGGACGTCGGCGTGGTGTCGACCGGCTCGTCGAGCTGCGACGGCCGCACGTCCAGCGGGGAGGCGTCGTCGTCGTCGAGGCCGTGGAAGTGCTCGGCCGCGTCCCGGCGGGCCCGCCGGCGGTCGACGAACCGGGCCACCTGGATGGCCAGCTCGAAGAGCACGATCATCGGCCCGGCCATGAGCAGCATGGTGAACGGGTCCTGGGTCGGCGTGACGAACGCGGCGAAGACGATGGTGAGGAAGAAGATCCAGCGCCGGCTGCGGCTGAGCACCTCGTGGCTGAGGACGCCGACCAGGTTGAGCGCGACGGCGATCAGCGGCACCTCGAAACTGACGCCGAACGCGACCAGCAGCGACAGCACGAAGCCGATGTAGTCCTGCGCCGTCAGCGCGATCACCACGCCGTCACCGGCCAGGGAGAGCAGCAGCTCGAGACCGGCGGAGAGCGAGACGTAGGCGAGCACGGCGCCGAGCGCGAACAGCGTGCTGGAGACGAAGACGAAGGCGATGCCGTAGCGCTTCTCGTTGGCCTTGAGCCCCGGGGTGACGAAGGCCCAGAGCTGGTAGAGCCAGAAGGGCGCGGACAGCACCGCGCCGGCCATGAACGCCACCTTCAACCGGATGAACACACCCCCGAAAACATCGGTGATGAGCAGGCCGCAGCCGCCGGCATCGTCCCCGCCGTAGCGGAGGTTCTCGGGCAGGCCGCAGTACGGGGCGCGGATGAACTCGCCCAGGCCCTCGCCGTACCACCAGAAGCAGACGGCGGTCGCGACGGCCAGCGCGAGGAGGGCCTTGGCGATGCGGTTGCGCAGCTCGGTCAGGTGGGCGACGAGGCTCATCGTCGCCTGGGCGTCGCGCGGCGGCCGCCGACGACGCCGCGCGCCCGGGGTCGCCTCGCTCACCGCCGTGCTGCCTGGTGTGTGGGGGTCAGCGGGGGCCGTCGGCCGCGCGCGCCTGCTCGGCGCGGGCCCGCAGCTCCGCGGCACGCAGCTCGGCCTGGCGGGCCTCCTCGTGCAGCTCCGCGCTCAGGTCCCCGGACGTGGGCGCGGCGGCGGGCGTCACGATCTCCCCCCGGACCGGGGTGGTGCGGGCGGCGTCCTTGGTGCGGACGTCGTCCTCCTTCATCCCCTTCATCTCGCCCTTGAAGATGCGCAGCGAGCGCCCCAGCGAGCGCGAGGCGTCCGGCAGCTTCTTGTAACCGAACAGCAGCAGGATGGCCAGGATGATCAGGCCGATCTCCAGCGGGCCCAGTCCGCCCATGGCACGTCCTCCAAGAATCGATGGCACCCGAATGCTACGCCGGGCGGTGTTCGGCCCCCCGGTGCCGGGCGGTTCGGTCGGCTGCTGTTCACCCCTCGTTCGCGCGGGCGCGCGTGCGCTGCTCGGCCGCGGCGGTCGTGGCCTGCACCTGCTCGAGCACCGGCCGCAGCTCGCGGGCGCCGGCCTCCAGCTCGGTGCGGAGCCGGCCGAGGCCGCCGAGCACCCCGTGCAGCAGCACGGCGAGCACGATGAGGGCGGCGACGGCCACGGCGAGGGAGATCCAGAGCAGCACGGGCCGACCCTAGCCGCCGCTGCCCGGCGTCACGCCGTAGCGGGCGAGCGCGGCCCGCGCCTCGGCGGCGACCTGGGTGCCGATCTCGACCGGCTCGTCGACGATCGCGTTCCCCCCGAGGGTGGCCACCAGCCGGCGGGCCCAGGCCAGGTCGGCGGTGCGCACGGTCACGGCCAGCCCGCCGGGCGGGTCGTCGACCGGGGTCACGTCCTCCACCGGGTAGTAGTCGGCCACCCACCGGGCGGCGCGGGCCAGCCGTAGCCGCACTGCAGGCGCGTCGGGCCCGGGCTGGTAGACGCCGTCGTCGACGTTCCGGCTGGTCGCCTGCGGCGGTGGCGCGGCCGGCTCGTCGAGCACGACGACGTCGTCCACCCGGTCGAGACGGAACAGCCGCACGCCCTCCGCACGCCGGCACCAGGCCTCGAGGTACCAGCGGCCCTCGACCAGCAGCAGCTGCATCGGGTCGACGGTGCGCTCGGTCCGCTCGTCGCGGGTGGGCACGTAGTAGTGCAGGTGCAGCGCCCGCCGGTCCTCCAGCGCGGTGCGGACGACGGCGAGGGTCTCCTCGCGGGCGTCGACGCTCACCGCGACGGGGGTGACGCGCTCGGCGGCGTCACCGGTCGCCGCCGAGACCTTCGCGAGCGCTCGGCTGACGGCCTCCCGCTCGGCGAGCCCCGGCAGCTCCAGGAGGGTGCGCAGCGCGACCACGAGGGCGACCGCCTCGTCGGTGGTCAGCCGCAGCGGCCGCACCATCCCGGCGCTGAAGGTGACGCGGACCCGGTCGCCCTCGAAGGAGACGTCGATGAGGTCGCCGGGGCCGTAGCCGGGCAGCCCGCACATCCACAGCAGCTCGAGGTCGCTGCGGACCTGCCGCTCGGGGACGCCGAAGTCGCGGGCGGCCTCGGCCAGGGCCACCCCGTCGGGCCGGGCCGACAGGTAGGGCACGAGGGCCAGCAGCCGGGTCATGCGGTCGGTGGTGCCGGACGCGGTCACGACTTCTCCCCCAGGGCGGCCAGCCGGGTCAGGCGGGCGATCACGGCGTCGCGCATCTCGGTGGGCGCCTCGACGACGACGTCGGACCCGTAGGCGGCGAGCTCGTCGGCCAGCGCCCACGGCTCGGTGGTGCGGAGCTGCAGCCGGTCCTCGGCGCCGTCGGGGGTGGGGCCGAGCGAGGTGGCCCGGCGGCGCAGCCCGACCGCCGTACCGGGGCGGGCGTGGACCAGGACCAGGTGCTCCTCCCCCGCGGCCTGGCCGGCGACCACGGCGGTGAGGTCCAGGTCGGCCGGCGGCTCGAACGCCCCCGCCGGGCCCACCGCCTTCGGCGTCCCGGCGACGCGGGACAGCCGGAACACCCGGTCGGCCTGCCGGTCCAGGTCGAACCCCACGAGGTACCAGCGGCCGTGCCAGGCGACGACGCCCCATGGCTGCACCTGCCGCCGGACGGCGGAGTCCTCGTCGGGACGGCGGTAGTCGAACTCCAGCTGCCGGCGGTCGCGGGCCGCGGCGTAGCAGGGCTCGAAGGCGGCCTCCCCGCGGTCCAGCCGAGGGTGGATGGGCAGCGAGCGCGACGTGTCGACGTCGACCCCGGCGGCCTTGAGCTTCACCAGGGCGCTCTGCGCGGCGCCGGCCAGCTGCGCGGACTCCCACAGCCGCACCGCGAGACCGACCGCGGCGGCCTCCTCGCCCGTCAGGTGGATCTCGGGCAGCTCGTAGTCGGCGCGGGCGATGCGGTAGCCGTCCTCGGTGTCGAAGACGCTGGTGCGGCCGGTCTCCAGCGGGACGCCCATCTCGCGGAGCTCGGCCTTGTCCCGCTCGAACATCCGCTTGAACGCCTCGTCGGCGCGGTCGGAGCCGTCGTCGGCCTCGTACCCGGGGACGGTGGCGCGGATGCGGGCCGCGGTCACGTACTGCCTCGTGCTGAGCAGGGCGATGACCAGGTTGACCAGTCGTTCCGCCCGCTTGGCCGCCATGCCCCACAGGCTAGTCAGCCCCCGGTGAGGCCGTTGCCATCCGGCCGCGAGCCGGGACCCTCGATAGCCTGCGGGTATGAGCAGCCCTGCCGCCTCGGCGCCCGCGTCCCGGATCCGCTGGCGGCGCGGGAAGGTCACCGCCGTCGGCCGCGCGTGGCGCGACGCGCTGGAGCTGACCGTGGAGGTGCCCGACGACGGCGAGGTCCAGGCACTCGCCTACCCGTCGCTGGTCGGCGTGCCGGAGGTCGGCGACGACGTGCTGCTGAACACGACGGCGCTGGCGCAGAACCTCGGCACCGGCGGGTACGCGCTCGTCGTCGCCGTCCCCGACCGGCTGCCGCCGGACCCGGAGACCCCCGGGCACCTGGTCAAGGCGCGGTACACGCCGCTGCAGGTGACCGTGCAGGGCGTCGACGAGCAGGACACCGAGCACCACGCGGCCATCGCCGACGCCGACGACCTGGCCGGCATGCCCGTCGTCGTGGCGGACCTGCACTCGGCGCTGCCGGCGGTGCTCATCGGGATGCTGGCCACCGACCCGGACCTGAAGGTCGCCTACGTGATGACCGACGGCGGCGCGCTGCCGGCGGCGTTCTCCCGGACGGTGGGCGCGCTCAAGAACTCGCTGGCCGGGGTGGTCACCGTCGGGCAGGCGTACGGCGGCGACCTGGAGGCCGTCACGCTGCACACCGGCCTGCTGGCGGCCAAGCACGTGCTGGGCGCCGACCTGGCGATCGTGACCCAGGGCCCGGGCAACCTGGGCACCGGGACGCCGTGGGGCTTCTCCGGGGTGGCGGCTGGCGAGGCCTGCAACGCCGTCAGCGTCCTCGGCGGGCTGCCGATCGGGGCGCTGCGGATCTCCGACGCCGACCCGCGGCCGCGGCACCGCGGCGTCTCGCACCACTCGCTGACCGCGTTCGGCCGGGTGGCGCTCGGCGGGGTCACGCTGATCGCGCCGCGCGGGCTCTCCTCGGAGCTGGGTGGTCAGGTGGACGAGGACCTGGCGAGCCAGCCGGAGCGCAACGTCGTCGTCTGGGTGGACACCGACGGGCTGGACCTGGCGCTCGGTCTCTCCCCCGTGCCGCTGCGCACGATGGGCCGAGGCCTGGACGAGGAGCGGGCCTACTTCCTGGCCGCCGCGGCGGCGGGCCGGTACGCGGCCCTGCAGGTGCCGGTGGAGGCAGAGGCGGAAGCCGCCACCGACACCGGGAGCGCCGAACCGGTCGACACCGCCGACTGACCTGGGTCTTCCGCGGAAAGTCACCGGTGACTTTCCGCGGAAAAGCAGATCACATGCTGGCGATGAGCTTCTCGACGCGCTCGTCGACGGCCTTGAACGGGTCCTTGCACAGCACTGTGCGCTGCGCCTGGTCGTTGAGCTTGAGGTGCACCCAGTCGACGGTGAAGTCGCGGCGCTTCTCCTGCGCCTTGCGGATGAACTCGCCGCGCAGCTTGGCGCGGGTGGTCTGCGGGGGCACGTTCTTGGCCTCGAAGATCCGCGGCTCGTGCGCCACGCGGTCGACCTGGCCGGCCCGCTCGAGCAGGTAGTAGAGGCCGCGGGTGCGGCTGATGTCGTGGTAGGCGAGGTCCATCTGGGCGATCCGCGGGGAACTCAGCTCCAGGCCGCGCTTGGCCCGGTAGCGCTCCAGCAGGCTGTACTTGATCGCCCAGTCGATCTCGCGGTCGATCAGGCTGAGGTCCTCGCTGTCGACGGCCTTGAGCACCCGGCCCCACAGCTCGAGCATCTGCCGGTGCACCGGCGAGCAGCCCTCGCGGTCGACGAACTCGGTGGCCCGGCTGTGGTACTCCGCCTGGATCTCCAGGGCCGACATCTCGCGGCCGTTGGAGAGGCGGACCTTGCGCCGGCCGGTGATGTCGTGGCTGATCTCGCGGATGGCCCGGATGGGGTTCTCCAGCGTCATGTCCCGGATCGGCACGCCGGCCTCGATCATGCGCAGCACCAGGTCGGTCATCGTGACCTTGAGCAGCGTCGTGGTCTCGCTCATGTTGGAGTCGCCGACGATCACGTGCAGCCGGCGGTAGCGCTCGGCGTCGGCGTGCGGCTCGTCGCGGGTGTTGATGATCGGGCGGCTGCGGGTGGTGGCGCTGGAGACGCCCTCCCAGATGTGCTCGGCCCGTTGGCTGACGCAGTAGAGCGCGCCGCGCGGCGTCTGCAGCACCTTGCCGGCGCCGACGACGATCTGCCGGCTGACGAGGAACGGGATGAGGACATCGGCGAGGCGGGCGAACTCGCCGTGCCGGCCGACGAGGTAGTTCTCGTGGCAGCCGTAGCTGTTGCCGGCGGAGTCGGTGTTGTTCTTGAACAGGTAGATGTCGCCGGTGACGCCCTCCTCGGCCAGCCGCTGCTCTGCGTCGACGACGAGGCCCTCGAGGATGCGCTCGCCGGCCTTGTCGTGGGCGACGAGCTCGGTGAGGTCGTCGCACTCGGCGGTGGCGTACTCGGGGTGGCTGCCGACGTCGAGGTAGAGCCGGGAGCCGTTGCGCAGGAACACGTTGGAGCTGCGCCCCCACGACACCACGCGCCGGAACAGGTAGCGGGCCACCTCGTCCGGCGACAACCGGCGCTGGCCCTTGAAGGTGCACGTGACGCCGTACTCGGTCTCGATCCCGAAGATCCGTCGGTCCACGCTTCGAGACTAGGCGCCGGGGGCGACAGCGGCCCACCGCCGGACCGGCGGGCCGCTACCGCTTCGCGTCGAGCCGTTGCAGCAGGTCGTCGAACGCCTGCTCGACCTCGTCGTGGCCGTTCTGGGACGCGCGCTGCTTGCCGTGGATCAGTGCGGCCCGATTGACCTTGGAGAAGTCCCCGTACGGGAAGGCGTAGCGCTTCTTCGTCTCCTCGTTGGCCTCCGGGTCGACCGCGAGGTGCCACGCGGCGTACCCGTCCCAGCCGTGCTCCTCGATCCGGGCGTTCCCGTCGTCGGCGGAGGGGGCGGCGTCGGACCACTCCGTGCGGTCGTCGACGGTGCCCGCGTCGATCAGCTTCCGGGCCTGCGCGACCGCGTCGTCGTTGACCTGGTAGTTCGGCATGACCGCTCCCCTACCCCGTACCGCGGCTTCAGTCGCGCGGGTCAGCCCTCGCCGCCGTCCTCGGCGTGTTCGTCGTACCCGGCGCCGCCCGCGGTGTCGGGGGCTGCAGGGTCGCCGAGGCCGGCCGGGGTGCCGGGGGCGGGGTGGCTCGGCGTGTGGCCGGGGCCCTCGGGCGTCTGCGCCGTGGAGGCGCCGTCGCCGAGCAGCGTGTGCAGCGCGGCGCCCACGACCCGCCGGAACGCCCGCTTGGGCCGGCGCCGGTCGAGCACGGCGACCTCCAGCTGCTCGGCGCTGAGCCGGGCGTGACCGCCGTGCTGGGAGCCGGCCGTGGCGGGGCTGACCGCGGAGAGCGCGTCCACCCCGACCTTGAGGGCGTCGGCGAGCCCCATGCCGGCGTGGAAGTTCTCGCGGAGGTGGCCGGTGACGGCGTCGGCCTGGCCGCCCATGACGACGAAGTCGGGCTCGTCGACGACGGAGCCGTCGAAGGTGAGGCGGTAGAGCTGGTCGCGGTCGGGGGTCTCCCCCACCTCGGCGACGCAGAGCTCGACCTCGTAGGGCTTCATCTGCTCGGTGAAGATCGCGCCGAGCGTCTGCGCGTAGGCATTGGCCACGATCCGACCGGTGACGTCGCGGCGGTTGTAGGAGTAGCCGCGGACGTCGGCGAGGCGGACCCCGGCGACGCGGAGGCTCTCGAACTCGCTGTACCGGCCGACGGCGGCGAACCCGATCCGGTCGTAGATCTCGCCGATCTTGTGCAGCGTGGAGCTGGGGTTCTCGGCGATGAGCAGCACGCCGTCGGCGTAGGTGAGGACGGCGACGCTGCGACCGCGGGAGATGCCCTTGCGGGCGTACTCCGAGCGGTCGCGCATGACCTGCTCGGCGGAGGCGTAGTAGGGCATGGTCATGGCGCTCAGGCCTCCCGCGGCATGTTCTGGCGGTCGGCGGCCGCGCGCTCGGTCACGATCTGGTCGGCGACCGCGGCCACCTCGGCGTCGGTGAGGCGGACGGCGCCCTCGGCGTCCACCCGGTAGACGATCGGGTACAGCCGGCGCACCGGGTCGGGGCCGCCGGTCGCGGAGTCGTCGTCGGCGGCGTCGTAGAGGGCCTCGACGACGGTGCGGGTGGCCGCGTCGGCGGGCAGGCCGGAGCGCCAGGTCTTCTTCAGCGAGTTCTTGGCGAACAGCGAGCCGGAGCCGACGGCCGCGTAGCCGCGCTCCTCGTAGTTCCCGCCGGTGACGTCGTAGCTGAAGATGCGCCCGGGGCCGGTGCCCGCGGCGGCGTCGAGGTCGAAGCCGGCGAACAGCGGGACGACGGCCAGGCCCTGCAGGGCGGCACCGAGGTTGCCGCGGATCATCTGGGCGAGCCGGTTGGCCTTGCCGTCGAGGCTCATCGTGAGCCCCTCGATCTTCTCGTAGTGCTCGAGCTCCACCTGGTAGAGCTTCACCATCTCGATCGCGATGCCCGCGGCGCCGGCGATGCCGATGACGCTGTAGGAGTCGGCCGGGTAGACCTTCTCGATGTCGCGGCTGGAGATCAGGTTGCCCATGGTCGCGCGACGGTCGCCGCCCATGAGGACGCCGCCGTCGAAGGTGACGGCGACGATCGTGGTGCCGTGCGGGGCGATGTCACCCACGGGCAGCGTCGGGACGGGGCGACGGCCCGGCAGCAGTTCCGGTGCCGCCGTCGACAGGAAGTCGGTGAACGAGGAACCCACCCGGTCCAGGTACGCGGGCGGGAACCCGCTCCGGCCAGCTGACGACTCGTTCACCCATCCGCCTCTCCCGCCCGCATGCGCCGGCGTGGATCGCTGTCCTGCCGGGTGCCGTGCGTGCTGCGCAGGCACGGTCCCGGACGTCGCTGCGACCCTACCGGCGGCTGCTGACGTCGGCTGGCCCGTCCTGGCCCTCGTTGCACGCGGCGGCGAGGAGGGATTCCAACGCGTGCTGCTGCCGGTGACCGGTGACGTAGAGAGCGGCGGTGTGCAGCAGGGCCGGCTCGTCACGGAAGAGGCCGAGGCCGTGGTTGCACCGCTGGCACAGCAGGGCCCGAATTCTTCCGCTGTCATGGTCGTGGTCGAGGTGCTGCGGTGATGCGTCGCCGCAGATCCCACATCGGTCGCGCTGGGAAGCACGAATCGCGTCGACCGCGGACCTGGTGATCCCGTAGCGCCGACGCCAGTACGCCTCTTTGCTCTCTGCGTTGTGGCAGGACTTGCAACGAGTGCCGAAGCCCGACGGGAGGGCGGAGTTCTTGGTGAACTCCTCGACAGGTACGGCTGTCCGGCAAGCCGGACACCACCGGTACCCGTCTGGTACCCACGAGAGATCCCGCACCTCGTGCCCACGGGCCCGTCGATGTTCTCGGTACCAGGCCCTGTTGCGCCGACGATTGCACGCGAGGCAGTAGAAGGAGAGCCCGTCGTCCCGTGTGCGATTCTTCCCGAAGTCGCTGTCCGGCTTCACCTCACCGCAAGCGGGGCACACCTTCGAGGCCATAACACGGAGTAATCAGACGGTTACTCTCCGCCCTTCTGCACGTAGGCCCTCACGAACTCTTCGCTGTTCTCCTCGAGCACCCCGTCGATCTCGTCGAGCAACGAGTCGACGTCCTCGGTCATCTTCTCGTGGCGCTCGGCGACCTCGCTGTCGACCGAGGCCTCGACCTCGTCGGTCTCCTCGCGCGAGCGCGTCGCCTTCTGCTGCCCGCCGGTGTCCCTGGTGGCCATGCTGCCCTCCGGTCCCTCTGAGTGGCTGGTGCTGTCTGGAAAGTACCCGCCGGGAGCGACGATCGGCGTCCGCCGACCGGGTGCCGTGGACGGGCGGTCGCCCTGTGGACGGCGGTGTCAGGGGCCGGTGATCGTGTCGACGAGCTCCTGCGCCGTCGCCGACGCCTCGAACAGCGCCCCCACGTGCTCGCGCGTGCCTCGGAGCGGCTCCAGGGTCGGGATGCGGACCAGGTTCTCCCGCCCCAGGTCGAACACCACGGAGTCCCAAGACGCCGCCGCCACCTGGGACGGGAAGCGCCGCAGGCACTCACCGCGGAAGAAGGCCCGGGTGTCGGCCGGGGGGCTGGCCATCGCCCGGGTGACCTCCTCGTCGGTGAGCAGCCGCTGCATGGCCCCGCGGGCGACCAGCCGGTTGTACAGCCCCTTGTCCGGCCGCACGTCGGAGTACTGCAGGTCCACCAGCTTCAGCCGGGAGTCCCCCCAGCCCAGGCCGTCGCGCGTCCGGTAGCCCTCGAGCAGCCGGAGCTTCGCCGGCCAGTCGAGCTGGTCGGCCAGCCGCATCGGGTCGGCCTCCAGGTCGTCGAGGACCGACGCCCACCGGCGCAGCACGTCAGCGGTCTGCTCGTCGCCCTCCTCGCGCTGCTCGACGAACCGCACGGCCGACTCCAGGTAGATCCGCTGCAGCTCGATGGCGGTCATCCGGCGCCCGTCGCGCAGCCGTATCTGGTGGGCCAGGGACGGGTCGTGGCTCACCGCCTGCAGTTCGTGCACCGGCTCCTCGACGGCGAGGTCGCCGGGCAGGGCCCGCGCCTCGATCATCGCGAGCACGAGCGACGTCGTCCCGACCTTGAGGTACGTGGCCAGCTCGGCGAGGTTGGCGTCGCCGATGATCACGTGCAGCCGGCGGTACTTGTCGGCGTCGGCGTGCGGCTCGTCGCGGGTGTTGATGATCGGCCGCTTGAGCGTCGTCTCCAGCCCGACCTCGACCTCGAAGAAGTCGGCCCGCTGGGAGAGCTGGAAGCCGTCGGTGCGGCTCTCGGTGCCGATCCCGACCTTGCCCGAGCCGGCGAACACCTGGCGGGTGACGAAGAACGGGATCAGCCCGCGGATGATGTCGATGAACGGCGTCCGGCGGTCCATCAGGTAGTTCTCGTGCGAGCCGTAGGACGCGCCCTTGCCGTCGGTGTTGTTCTTGTACAGCTGGATGGGCTGGGTGCCCGGGATCTGCGCCGCGCGGCGGGTGGCCTCGGCCATGACCCGCTCCCCCGCCTTGTCCCACAGCACGATGTCGCGCGGGGTGGTGACCTCCGGCGTCGAGTACTCCGGGTGCGCGTGGTCGACGTACAGGCGGGCGCCGTTGGTCAGGATGACGTTGGCCATCCCGTGGTCCTCGTCGAGGTCGTTGTGGTCCAGCGCCTGCGCCGGCGTGAGGTCGAAGCCCCGCGCGTCCCGCAGCGGCGACTCCTCCTCGAAGTCCCACCGCGGACGACGCGGCGTCGGCGCGTCCGCCACGGCCCAGGCGTTGACCACCAGGCTCGACAGCGTCGTCGGGTTCGCCCCCGGCTGCCCCGGCACCGAGATGCCGTACTCGACCTCGGTGCCCATGACCCGCCGCACGCTCATGACCCAACCCTAGGCGGCCCCTCGCACCGGGTGCCGCGACCGCCCGGACAGCCGGAACGACGGAAGTGCCGCGGACGACGGCGACCCGGCCCCAGGAGGGACCGGGCCGCCGCCGGCGCGCTGCGTTACAGGTACTGGCCGGTGTTAGTCGCGGTGTCGATGGCCCGGCCGGCCTCGTTGCCCTTGCCGCTGATGAGCGTGCGGATGTAGACGATCCGCTCGCCCTTCTTGCCCGAGATCCGCGCCCAGTCGTCGGGGTTGGTCGTGTTGGGCAGGTCCTCGTTCTCCTTGAACTCGTCCACGCACGCCTGCATCAGGTGACCGACCCGCAGACCCGAGGCGCCGGTCTCCAGGTGGTCCTTGATGGCCATCTTCTTAGCGCGGTCGACGATGTTCTGCAGCATCGCCCCGGAGTTGAAGTCCTTGAAGTACAGGACCTCCTTGTCACCGTTGGCGTAGGTGACCTCGAGGAAGCGGTTCTCCTCGCTCTCGGTGTACATCCGCTCCACGGTGCGCTGGATCATCCCGGCGATCGTGGCCTCGGGGCTGCCGCCGTTCTCGGCCAGGTCGTCGGGGTGGATCGGCAGCGTCGTCGTCAGGTACTTGCTGAAGATGTCGCGCGCCGCCTCGGCGTCCGGCCGCTCGATCTTGATCTTCACGTCGAGCCGGCCGGGGCGGAGGATCGCCGGGTCGATCATGTCCTCGCGGTTGGAGGCGCCGATGACGATGACGTTCTCCAGCCCCTCCACGCCGTCGATCTCGCTGAGCAGCTGCGGGACGATCGTCGACTCCACGTCGGAGGACACGCCGGACCCGCGGGTCCGGAAGATCGAGTCCATCTCGTCGAAGAACACGATGACCGGGGTGCCCTCGCTGGCCTTCTCCCGCGCCCGCTGGAACACCAGCCGGATGTGCCGCTCGGTCTCGCCCACGTACTTGTTGAGCAGCTCGGGGCCCTTGATGTTGAGGAAGTAGGACTTGCCCTGCCCCTCCCCCTTCAGCGCCGACACCTTCTTGGCCAGGGAGTTCGCCACCGCCTTGGCGATCAGCGTCTTGCCGCAGCCGGGCGGGCCGTACAGCAGGATCCCCTTCGGGGGCCGCAGCTCGTAGGTGCGGAACAGGTCGGCGTGCAGGAACGGCAGCTCCACGGCGTCGCGGATCTGCTCGATCTGCCGGGACAGCCCGCCGATGTCGGAGTAGTCGATGTCGGGGACCTCTTCGAGGACGAGCTCCTCGACCTCGCTCTTGGGGATCCGCTCGTAGACGTAGCCCGAACGGCTCTCCAGAAGCAGCGAGTCCCCCGCCCGCAACGGCTGGCCGGACAGCGAGTCGGCGAGGTAGACGACCCGCTCCTCGTCGGTGTGCCCGATGACCAGCGCACGGGGGGTGACGCCGTCGATCGGCTCCAGCAGCTCCTTGAGCATGACGACGTCGCCGGCGCGCTCGAACTGCCGCGCCTCGACGACGTTCATCGCCTCGTTGAGCATGACCTCCTGGCCGGGGCGGAGCTCCTCGGCCGGCACGTTCGGCGACACCGAGACCCGCAGCTTGCGACCACCGGTGAAGACGTCGACGGTGCCGTCCTCGTACCCGTTGAGGTAGACGCCGTAGCCGGACGGCGGCTGGCCGAGCCGGTCGACCTCCTCCTTGAGCGTGACCAGCTGGTCGCGGGCCTCGCGCAGCGTGCTGGCGAGCTTGTCGTTGCGCTCGGAGAGGAAGGCCGCGCGGCCCTCCGCCTCGGCGATCCGCTCCTCCAGCGCCCGCACCTGGCGGGGGCTGTCGGACACCTTGCGGCGCAGCAGACCGATCTCCTCCTCGAGGTAGGAGATCTGAGTGAGCAGGGCGGCGACGTCACGGTCACGTCGCGCGTTCAACTCGTCGGGACCCAGGCCCATCGCGCACCTCCGCAATTCGGGGGGAGCCAGGACGCAAATCTATACACGCGTGACGACAGTTCGCCGTCGCCTCGCGGTGGTCGCCGGGGGGTGCTAGTGCGCCTCGTTCAGTGCTTCTGCGCGCGGCGCTGGCGGATCGGGGCGACCGTCCCCTCGGCAAGCCGCCGCGCGGTGACCAGGAACGCCGTGTGGGCGACCATCCGGTGCTCCGGCCGCACGGCCAACCCGACCGCGTGCCACGGGCGCAGCAGCGACTCCCAGGCGTAGGGCTCGGTCCAGACGCCCTGCCCGCGCAGCGCCTCCACGTAGGTGGACAGCTGGGTCACCGTCGCGACGTACCCGACGAGGACACCGCCGGGGCGCAGCGCGGCGGCCACGGTCGGCAGCACCGCCCAGGGCTCCAGCATGTCGAGCACGACCCGGTCGACGACCTCGTCGGCCGGGTGGTCGGCGAGGTCGCCCAGCCGCAGGTTCCAGTTGGCGGGCACCTCGCCGAAGAACGCGCCCACGTTGCCCCGGGCGACGTCGAGGAAGTCCTCGCGCCGCTCGTAGCTGGTCAGCGACCCCTCCGAGCCGACGGCGCGCAGCAGCGAGCAGCTCAGCGCCCCCGAGCCGGCGCCGGCCTCGAGCACCCGCATGCCGGGGCCGACGTCGCCGAACCCGACGATCTGGGCGGCGTCCTTGGGGTAGATGACCTGGGCGCCGCGCGGCATCGACAGCACGTAGTCGGCCAGCAGCGGGCGCAGGGCCAGGTAACCGGTGTTCGCCGTGGAGTGCACGACCGATCCCTCCGGCGCGCCGATCAGGTCGTCGTGCTCGATGGCGCCGCGGTGGGTGTGGAACTGCTTGCCCGGTGTCAGGACGACGGTGTGCAGCCGGCCCTTGGGGTCGGTGAGCTGCACCCGGTCACCCGCGACGAACGCGCCCTCCACCGGCTCGGCCCGCTGGGCGGGCAGCTCCTCGTCCGCATCCTCCGGCGCGGGCGCCGGCGTCTCCTCCGGCGCGGGCTGCGCCTCCTCGTCGACGTCGGTCACGGGCTCCTGCGAACTGTCCACGGGCGACCAGCGTACGGACGACGCCGATGTGACCCCGGACGCCGATGCGGCGCGGACACTCGGAACTGTCACAGGCGCGACCTAGCCTCGGACCCATGACGGCGATGGTGCAGACCGATCCGCAGGCCGACGTCCCCGCTCCGGCGGTCGTCCCGCCGGTGGAGGACGCGCCGGCCCCCCGTCGCCCGTCCCTCTCCCCCAGCCGTGCGGCGGACTTCAAGACGTGCCCGCTGCTCTACCGGTTCCGCACGATCGACCGGCTGCCCGAGCGCAAGAGCCTGGCGGCCGTCCGCGGCACGCTGGTGCACTCGGTCCTGGAGCGGCTCTACGACCTGCCACCCGCCCAGCGGACCCCCGAGGGTGCCCTGGAGCTGCTGGAGCCCGCGTGGACGGACCTTCGTGAGGAGCCCGGGATCGCCGAGCTGTTCGAGACGGCCGACGACGCCGGCGCCGAGACCGACGTGAACGCCCCCGAGTCCGTGGAGGCGTGGCTCGCCTCGGCCGGGAAGCTCGTCGAGAAGTACTTCACGCTGGAGGACCCGCGCCGCCTCCAGCCCGAGGCCCGCGAGGAGCTCGTCGAGGTCACGCTGCCCGACGGGCTGCTGCTGCGCGGGTACGTCGACCGGCTCGACGTCGCCCCGAACGGCGCGCTGCGGGTGGTCGACTACAAGACCGGTTCGATGCCCCGTGAGGCGTTCGAGGGCAAGGCGCTGTTCCAGATGAAGTTCTACGCGCTGGTCCTGTGGCGCACCCGTGGCGTCGTGGCCGCGCAGCTGAAGCTGCTGTACCTGGGCGACGGCGACGCGCTGACCTACGCGCCGGACGAGCAGGAGCTGATCCGCTTCGAGCGCACGCTGCTGGCCATCTGGTCGGCGATCGAGCGGGCCGTGGAGACCGGGGAGTTCAAGGCGAACAAGACCCGGCTGTGCGGCTGGTGCGACCACCAGGCCCTCTGCCCCGCCTGGGGCGGCACTCCCCCGCCGTTCCCGGCCGAGGCCGCCGCCGCGGCCGGCTGGCGCACCACCCTCCCGGTCACCCCCGTCTGATCGCCGGCGCCGGAGCGGCCCCTCCGGCCGGTGGGAGCGGGCAGGATTCGCGGACATGACGCGGGAGCAGGAACGGCTGGCCATCCTGACCGCGATGGCCGAGGCCGTGGCAGACCTCCCCCGGCTCGGCGCCGTCCTGGCCGGCTCCGACGACGAGCCCGCGGCGCTGCAGCGGCTGCAGCAGGAGTACGGGTTCACGACCGATCAGGCGCAGGCGGTGCTCGACTGCCGGTTCGCCACGATGACGAGGCACCGCCGGACACGGATCGCGGCCGAGATCGAGGCCCTCCGCGACGCCGTCGCGGGGCGCTGGGACCCACCCCTGGAGCTGGCGGCCACGGTGCACTCCGCGCGGCGGATCACCCTCCTCGTCGACGGCGTCGGACACGAGGTGCGCGGCACGTCGAGGAACGACGCGCTGTCCCGCCTGGGACAGCTGGTGCACGAGGAGGTGGCCGAGCCCGCCCGGCGCAGGGTCCTGGTCACCGCCACCGGCGCCACGGACGGGCCGGTGCGGGTGCTCGTCGACCCGACGGGCGGTGCGGGCTTCGAGTACGGCGACCGGACCGACGAGGGGAACCGTCCCGGCTAGCCGGTGACGCCGTCCAGCAGCTCCCGCGTCGCGTCGGCGTGGCCGGCGTGCCGCGCCGTCTCCTCCACCAGGTGCAGCAGGACCCAGCGGAGGTCCCGGCCGCTGCCGTCGGCGCACGGCTGCGTCAGCGTCATCGCCCGCACCGCCGCCCCCGTGGCCAGCGCCCGCTCCCGGTAGCGCAACACCGCTTCGGCCACCGTCAGCTCGGGTCCTGGCGCGAACTCCGCCTCGCTCCGGTGGACCTGCTCGCCGCGCATGGCGCCGTCGATCCACCGCCACTCCACCTGCGTGAGGTGGTGGACGATGCCGAGCAGTGGGATCAGCGCCCCGTCGGGACGCCAGCGCGCCTGCTCCTCGTCCAGGTCCGCCACCTTGCGCAGGATCGACTCGCGCAGGTGGTCGAGCCAGGCGAGCAGGAGCTCGGCCTCGTCGGCGTTCGGCGCGGGGGGGCTGAGTTCCGGCAGCTCGGGCACGCGCGCAGGCTAGCGACGCCCTCCGACGCCGACCGCCGTCCCCGGTCAGCCCTGTTCGGCGCGCACGTGGGCGACGAGGGCGTTGGCGTGCCCGTGCCCCAGGCCGTGCTCGCTCTTGAGCCAGCCGACCAGCTGCATGTGGGTCTCCAGAGGGCTGCTCCGGACCAGGTCCAGCCACTCCCCGATCGGCCGGCCGTACTTCTTCTCGATGGACGGGAAGTAGGACGACGGCCCCTTGACCGTGCCGCCGCCTGACCCTGTCGTGCCCATGACCGCTCCTCGCCTGGTGCCGCGCCGTTGCGGCGCCGTCCCCAGCTTGGACCGGCCGGGCGCGGAAAAGTCATCCCAGGTCAGAAGGACGCGGCTTCCAGCCCCGTCCGCGCGGCGAGCACGGCGGCCAGGTCGTCGACCCCGGACCCGGCGAGGGTCCCGCGCAGCGTCAGCCCCGGCGCGGGCGGCACCGGCTGCAGCGCCGGGACGCCGAGCACCGCCATCCCGGCCGCCAGGCCGGAGGTGACGCCCACCAGGGAGTCCTCGACGACGACGCAGGCGGCGACCTCGGCCCCGAGCCGGGCGGCCGCCTGGAGGTAGGGCGCCGGGTCGGGCTTGCGGGCCGGCACCTCGTCGCCGCACACGGTGAGGTCGAACGGGTCCCCGTCGAGGTCGGCGGCGATGCTGCGCAGCACGATGTCGGCGAGCCGGCGGGGCGTCGTCGTCACCAGGGCGGTGGCCAGCCCCGCGGCACGGACCGCCTCCAGCAGCTCGCGGGCCCCCGGGCGCCACGCGATGCCGCCGCCCATGAGCTCCCCGGCGCGGTCCTCGACCCAGCGGGCGTCGGCCTGGAGCTGCTCCTCGGTGCGGACGACGCCGAGATCGGCGTGCAGGACCTCCATCGACCGCCGCATGCTCGTGCCGACCGTCGCCGCACGCGCCTCGGGCGACATGCGGCCACCGAGGGCAGCGGCGAGTTCGAACATCGCCTCGCCCCAGTACTCCTCGGTCTGCACGAGCGTGCCGTCCATGTCGAACAGGACTGCTTCGAGGGCGCGCGGCATGGGGAGTGCGGTGTTCCTTCGCGAGAGGCGCGGGCCCGGGCCACGCGCACCGGGTCGTCCCGTCCCCGTCAGTGTCCCAGCCGGCGGCACGGGATCGCGCCGGCGGGCCCCCTCCTCCGGGGGAGAGCGGGAGAACACCCGGCCCAGCACTCCAGAACGCCGCCCGGCCGGCCGATGGACAGCGCGTGCGGAGATCCTCGGACGAGCCGGTGGCGCGCGACGTCGCCTCTCCACGGGCGATGGCCCACACCCTCGCGCTGTTCTTCGTCGCCGGTGGCTGTGCCGCCGTCCTGGCCGCCTCGGGCGGCACCGACCATGCCGGTCGCCGGTGGGTCGTCGCCGGGGCCGGGCTGCTGGCCGTCGCCGTGGGCACGGCGCTCTTCCGCTGGGGTCCCCGTCGGACGCGCGTCGTCCTGGGCGGGCTGGTGACGGTCGGATGCGGCCTGATCAGCCTCGTCGTGCTGGTCAGCCCCGACTCGACGACCGCCGTGATCTGCGGGTCCATCAGCGCATTCGTCGGGGTCATCGCCTGCTTCTTCGCCGACCGCCGGGTCGCGGTGGCCCACGTGGCGACCGCCGTCGGCGGCACCTCCGCGGCGCTCCTGCTCCGCGGTGACGCGCCGGTCGTCACCGCTGCGGCGCTGGCGGTCGTCGTCTCCACCCTGGCGGTCGTCACGCGGACGCTGGTCGTGCGCGCCTCCGACGCCGAGTCCGACGCGCTCACCGGGCTGGCCAACCGCCGCGGTTTCGACGAGGCGCTCGCCGAGCAGGTGCGGCGGCCCGGCGTCCTGTCGGCGGGGCTGCTGGACCTCGACCACTTCAAGCGGACCAACGACACCGCCGGCCACGAGGCCGGTGACCGACTGCTGCGCCGGGTCGCCGACGGCTGGCGACGGGAGTTGCCGCCCGGCGTCCTGCTGGCCCGGCACGGCGGCGACGAGTTCGCCGTGCTGATGCCGGGCCTTCCCGGCCCCGAGGCGCTGGCCGTCGTCCGGCGGCTGTGCGCCCTCGTCCCGGACGTGGGCGTCTCCGCCGGGGTGGCCGAGCGCTGCGCCGGGGACACCGCCGCCCAGCTGATGCGCCGGGCCGACCTGGCGCTCTACCAGGTCAAGGCGGACGGTCGCGGGGCAGCGGCGATGCACCCGGTGGACGTCTGCGACGCCACGGTCACCTGACTGCGCAGGAGACCGGGCCGAGCCGGCTCAGGCGGGGCGGGTGCCGGTCATCGTCGCGAAGGCGATGACGTTGTCCTCGTAGCTGCGCGCGCCGGAGTCGAAGTCGCCGCCGCAGGTGATCAGCCGCAGCTGCGCGTCGTCGGTGTTGCCGTACACCTCGAGAGTCGGGAAGTCGTCCTTCGGGTGCACCTCCACCCGGTCGACGGCGAAGACAGCGACAGTGCCGTCCTCGCGGGTCACGGTCACCTCGGCGCCGGGCTCCAGCGCGCCGAGGTCGAAGAAGATGCCCGGGCCGTGCTCGGCGGAGTCGACGTGCCCGAGGATGACGGCGGGTCCGACGGCGCCGGGTGCCGGTCCTCGCTGGTACCAGCCGGCCTTGTCGTCCGGCCCGAGCGGCGGGACCTCCACGGTGCCGTCGTCGTTGAGGTCCAGGCGCAGCAGATCGCTGGTCACGTCGATGGCCGGGACGCTGACCGAGACCGGGGCAGCCACCTGCTCCGGAGGGGCGGACGGCCCCGCGGCGCCGGCTGCCGGCCTCGTCGGGGAGGCGGGCGCCGGGATCGCGGGCTGCGACCGGTCGCTGCTCGCCGCCGGGGTGGGGGCCTGCTGCTGCCCGGTCACCGCCACGACGATGGCGACGACGGCCACGACCGCCAGTGCGACGGCCAGTGCCATCCACGTGCGGGTGCTCGGACGGCGGCTGCTCTGCTCGGTCACGCGAGTCCTTCCGGTTCGACGGAGAAGGGGCCGGGGCCGTGCGGGAGTCGATCCTCCCGCACGGCCCCGGATGCCGGATCAGGCCTGCTCGGCCTGACGACGGCGGTAGGCCAGCGCACCGGCGGCGGCCGCACCGGTCAGCGCGAGCGCGCCGATGCCGAAGGCAGCCTGCTGCTCGGTGCCGGCAGTGCCACCGGCGCCGGTCTCGGCGCCACCGGCGGGGGCGGCGCCCATCTGGGCGGCCTTCAGCGGGCCACAGGCGGCGGGGGCGGTGGCCTCCATGGGCAGCGACGGGTCGAGGTCGCTCTTGATGTCGCCGTCGTAGGCGCCCGAGCCGTCCTTGTCGATTCCGTGCAGGACGAGGACGGCGGTGCCGGCCTCGAACGCGGCGTGCACGTCAGGAGTGATCTCGAAGGTGCGCTCGTAGTTGATCGAGCCGCCCTCGGCGGTCGGGAAGCGGTCGACGGCCAGGCCGCTGTCCGGGCTGGTGTCGCCCTCGGTGGTCAGCGACGTGCCGATGGCGCCGTAGTACTTGGCGGCCTCGGTGACGCTGACGAAGCCGTCCTTGTCCGCGTCGTCGGCCAGGTCGTTGGTCGGGCACTGGCCCAGCGCGCCGATGTGGAAGTGCTGCGCGTGCGGGGAGCCGGCCAGCAGTCCGGAGGCCTTGATCATGACGGTGGCCGTGTTGCCGTCGATCGTCACCATGCCGGTGCCGTCGACGCCGGAGGAGTTCACGGCGCCGAGGTCGGCCTGGTAGCTGTGCGGGCCCTCGTGGGCGGACGCCGCGTTCATGCCGAGCAGGGGGAACGCCGCGGCGGCGAGCGCGACGGTGGGAAGGGCGAGTGCCTTGCGCATGGTGTGCTCCAGTTCTCGGAGGGGACTGACCGGGCCCCGCGGACGGCTCCCCCGGCAGCAGCTCTCGCTGCCACCTCCGTCCTGACCCGCACCGCATTCGGCGCCGGCTCCCGGATCGGTTCACTCCCCGGGAGAACTCCGAGGTCAGGACCCAACCGGTTGGGCCTCCGGGTGCGAACACCTGGCATGACTGCTTCGCGATCCGCCGGTCGAGAGCGCTCCCGGCGACGGGTGGGGCTGCTCGGTCTGGCGACGGCCGCACTCGTCGTGGGCGCCGCACCGTCGGTGGCCCTGGCCCACGACGGCCTGGTGAGCAGCAGTCCGGCGCCGGACGGCGTGGTGGCCACCGCGCCGGCCACGGTCGAGCTCGACTTCACCGGGGAGCCGCTGCCGTTGGGCACGCAGGTGCTGGTGACCGGGCCGGACGGCGCGTCGGTGTCCGAGGGGCCCGCCGAGATCCGCGACACCGCCGTGGTGCAGCCGCTGGCCGATCCGCTGCCGGCCGGCGCCTACCGCGTCGAGTGGCGCAGCACCTCCTCCGACGGTCATCCGCTGTCGGGCACCTACGCCTTCACCGTCGCCGGACCGGCCACTGCGGCCGAGCCCGCCGACGGGAAGGCCGAGCCCGCCGACGGGAAGGCCGAGCCCGCCGACGGGATGGCCGAGCCCGCCGACGGGGTGGCCGAGGCCGCCGCGTCCGCCGAGGCGGACGACACCTCCCTGCCGGCCGTCTACCCGCTGGCCGGCATCGGACTGCTCGGTGCACTCGGCGTCCTGACCGCGCGCCGGCTGCGCAGGCGGCCGTGACCCGCGGCGGACCTGCGGCCCTCGTCGCGGCGGAGCCGCGCCCCGCGGCGCCCGACGTGCAGCCGGGCGGCCGCCTGCCCTGGACGGCGCCCGCGCTCGCCGCCACCGGGGTCGCACTGGTCGCCGTCGTCCTGGTGGCGCTCTCCATCGGCGGTGGCGGCCCGGACGGCGGGCGCGGCCTGGGCGGTCCCGGTGCCCTGGTCGAGGGGCTCGCGCCGATCGTCACCCTGGCCGCGCGGATCGCCGCGGTGGGCACCGTCGGCACCATCGTCCTCGCCGCCGTGCTGCTGCCCGGCACCCCCGAGGCCCGACGGGCGCTCGCGGCCGCCTCGACGTGGGCCCTGGTCTGGACGGGGGCCACCGCGCTCGGCGCCCTCCTCACCGTCAGCCTCCTGGTGGGCCGCTCACCGGCCTCCCTGCCCTGGTCCTCGCTGCAGGTCTACCTGCTCGACACCGGAGCCGGCCGCGCCACGCTGATCGTGCTGGCGCTCGGCGCGGTCCTCGTCCTGGCCGCGCGGCGCAGCCGCAGCACCGGAGGAGCGTGGCTGCTGCTGGGCGTCGCGGGAGCGGCGCTGCTCGTCCCCGTCGTCCTCAGCGGGCACTCCTCGGCCGCGGAGGACCACCTGGCCGCCGTCACCACGATCGGCGCCCACGTCCTGGCGGCGGCCGTCTGGGTCGGCGGGCTGCTGGCGCTGCTCGTGCACGGCCGCGGCACTGCGTCGACGGCGACCGCGGCCGCCCGGTTCAGCGGTGTGGCCCTCGTCTGCTTCCTGCTCACCGCCGTCACCGGCGTCCTGGCCGCCTGGTTCGTGCTGGGCGGCACGGAGGAGCTGCTCGCGGCGTTCGGCACGGGCTACGGCTGGCTGCTGGTGGGCAAGACCGCCGGCCTGGTCGCCCTCGGCGTCCTCGGCCGGCAGCACCGCCGGCGCACCCTCCCCCGCCTCCGCGCCGGCCTCCCCGGCAGCTTCCGCCGGTTCGCCGCCGGAGAGGTCCTGGTCATGCTGGCCACCGTGGCCCTCGCGGTCGGCCTGGCCGGCTCGCCGCCCCCGGCGGGCGCCGCACCCGTCCCCGGCACCGCGGCCCAGGAGCCGGCCGCCCCGGCAGGCGCGGCGGCCGACCCGATGGCCGGTCACGACCACGGCGAGCTCTCGGTCGGCGTGCTCGTCGACGAGGAGCGCTTCCACGTCGCCGCCCCGGTCACCGGCGGTTCCCGGGTGAGCGTGTTCAACGGGACCGACCAGGACGTGACCCTGACCGCGGAGGACGGCGCGTTCGACGTCGCCGTCCCCGGGGGCAGCCTGCTGACCTTCCAGGCCCCGGAGCAGCCGGGCGAGTACCGGTTCGCCAGCCGTCACGACGCCGGCTTCACCGACGTCCTCGTCGTCCGCGGGTGACGTGATGGAACGGCCCGGGTCCCGAGGCTCGCCCTGAGCTTGCGAAGGGTGAGGGGGACCCGGGTCCTTCTACTCGTCCTCGGTGCGGTAACCGAGGTTCGGCGACAGCCAGCGCTCGGCCTCGTCCACGGTCCAGCCCTTGCGGGTGGCGTAGTCCTCCACCTGGTCCCGGCCGACGCGGCCGAGCACGAAGTAGCGCGACTGCGGGTGCGAGAAGTACAGCCCGCTGACCGCCGCGCCGGGCCACATGGCCATGCTCTCGGTGAGCTCGATGCCGGTGTTCGCCTCGACGTCCAGCAGCTCCCAGATCGTCTGCTTCTCGGTGTGCTCCGGGCAGGCCGGGTAGCCCGGAGCCGGCCGGATCCCGCTGTACTTCTCGGCGATCAGCGACTCGCTGTCCAAGTGCTCGTCGGGAGCGTAACCCCAGAACTCCCTGCGCACCCGCTCGTGCAGCCGCTCGGCGAAGGCCTCCGCCAACCGGTCGGCCAGGGCCTCCAGCATGATCGCGCTGTAGTCGTCGTTGTCCTTCTTGAACGCCATGACCCGGTCGGCGGAGCCGAGGCCGGCGGTGACGGCGAAGGCACCGACGTAGTCGCGCAGCCCCGTCCGCTTCGGCGCGACGAAGTCCGCCAGGGACTTCCGGGGCGAGCCGTCGCGGCCCTCGGTCTGCTGCCGCAGCTGGTGCAGGACCGTCCGGATCTCGCCGCGTGACTCGTCGGTGTAGACCTCGATGTCGTCGCCCTCGACCTGGTTGGCCGGGAAGAGCCCGAAGACGCCGCTGGCCCGCAGCCACTTCTCGGCGACGATCTGGTCCAGCATCTGCTGGGCGTCGTCGTAGAGCCGACGGGCGGCCTCGCCGGTGGTCGGGTTGTGCAGGATGTCGGGGAACCGGCCGCGCATCTCCCAGGCGTTGAAGAACGGCTGCCAGTCGATGTAGCCGCGCAGCTCCTCCAGCGGGTAGTCGGAGAACGTCTTCACGAACTGCGTCGCGGCGTGCTGCCGGTGGTCGCAGCCCTCGCCCGAGCACGTGTCGAGCGCCTGCTGCAGGAGCATCCGCGGCCGCGGCGGGGAGTAGTCGTCCCAGTCGATCGGCGTGGCCGCGGCCCGCGCGGCGGCGATGGGCAGCAGCTTCCGGCTGTCCTGCCGCGCGGCGTGCCGCTCGCGCAGCGCCGCGTAGTCGGCGTCGGTCTCGGCCAGCAGCTTCGGGCGCTGCTCGTCCGACAGCAGGGCGGCGACCACCGGCACCGACCGCGAGGCATCCTTCACCCAGATGACCGGCCCGTGGTACTTCTGCGCGATCTTCACCGCGGTGTGCGCGCGGGAGGTCGTCGCCCCGCCGATCAGCAGCGGGATGTCGAAGCCCTGCCGCTCCATCTCCGTGGCGAGGGTGACCATCTCGTCCAGCGACGGCGTGATCAGCCCGGACAGGCCGATGACGTCGGCGCCCTCGAGCTTGGCGGCGTCCAGGATCTTCTGCGGCGGCACCATGACGCCGAGGTCGACGACGTCGTAGTTGTTGCACTGCAGGACGACGCCGACGATGTTCTTGCCGATGTCGTGGACGTCGCCCTTGGCCGTGGCCATGACGACCTTGCCGTTGGTGCGCTCGGCGTCGCCGGGCTGCTTCTCGGCCTCGATGTAGGGGATGAGGTGGGCGACGGCCTTCTTCATCACCCGGGCGGACTTGACCACCTGCGGCAGGAACATCTTGCCCGCGCCGAACAGGTCGCCGACGACGTTCATGCCGTCCATCAGCGGGCCCTCGATCACCTCGATCGGCCGGCCGCCGCGGGCGGCGATCTCGGCGCGCAGCTCCTCGGTGTCGCTCTCGGCGAACTCGTCGATGCCCTTGACCAGCGCATGGGTGATCCGCTCCCCCACCGGCAGCGACCGCCACTCCTCGGTGGCGACCTCCTTGACCGACCCGTCACCGGCGAAGTCACCGGCGATCTCCAGCAGGCGCTCGGTGCTGTCGGGGCGGCGGTTGAGGATCACGTCCTCGATGCGCTCGCGCAGCAGCTCGGGCACCTCGCTGTAGACCTCGAGCTGGCCGGCGTTGACGATCGCCATGTCCAGCCCGGCCGCGATCGCGTGGTACAGGAAGACCGAGTGGATCGCCTCGCGCACCGGGTTGTTGCCGCGGAAGGAGAAGGAGACGTTCGAGACGCCACCGGAGACCAGGGCGCCGGGCAGGTTCCGCTTGATCCAGCGGGTGGACTCGATGAAGTCCAGGCCGTAGTTCGCGTGCTCCTCGATGCCCGTGGCGACGGCGAAGATGTTCGGGTCGAAGATGATGTCCTCGATCGGGAACCCGACCTGCTCCACCAGGATGTCGTAGGCGCGCCGGCAGATCTGCGTGCGACGCGCCAGGTTGTCGCCCTGGCCGTCCTCGTCGAAGGCCATGACGACGACGGCGGCGCCGTACTTGCGGCACAGGCGCGCGTGGTGGACGAACTTCTCCTCGCCCTCCTTGAGGGAGATCGAGTTGACGATCGCCTTGCCCTGGATGTTCTTGAGGCCGGCCTCCATCACCTCCCACTTGGAGGAGTCGACCATCACGGGCACCCGGGAGATGTCGGGCTCGGCGGCGATCAGCTTCGTGAAGCGGTCCATCGCCTCGACGCCGTCGATCATCCCCTCGTCCATGTTGATGTCGATGACCTGCGCGCCGGCCTCCACCTGCTGCCGGGCCACGGTGAGCGCCGTCGGGTAGTCACCGGCCTTGATCAGGTTCCGGAAGCGGGCCGAGCCGGTGATGTTGGTGCGCTCGCCGACGTTGACGAACAGCGAGTCCTCGTCGACGGTCAGCGGCTCCAGGCCCGACAGCCGCAGCGCGGGCCGCGCCTCGACCGGCACGCGCGGCGCCCGCCCCTCGACGGCCCGCGCGATGGCGGCGATGTGCGCCGGCGTGGTGCCGCAGCAACCGCCCACCAGGTTCACGAAGCCGCTCTCGGCGAACTCGCCGACGATCGCGGCGGTCTCCTCCGGCGCCTCGTCGTACTCCCCGAACGCGTTGGGCAGCCCGGCGTTGGGGTAGCAGGACACGAACGTGTCGGCCACCCGCGCGATCTCGGCGATGTAGGGCCGCATCTCCTTGGCGCCGAGCGCGCAGTTGAGGCCCACCAGCAGCGGCTTGACGTGCCGCACGGAGTGCCAGAACGCCTCGGTCACCTGGCCGGACAGCGTGCGGCCGGAGGCGTCGGTGATCGTGCCGGAGATGAACACCGGCCAGCGGCGTCCGCGCTCCTCGAACAGCGTCTCCAGGGCGAAGATCGCCGCCTTGGCGTTCAGCGTGTCGAAGATGGTCTCGATCAGCAGCGCGTCGGAGCCGCCGTCGACCAGGCCGCCCGCCTGCTCGAGGTAGGCCTCCACCAGCTGGTCGAAGCTGACGTTGCGGGCGCCGGGGTCGTTGACGTCGGGCGAGATCGACGCCGTCCGGCTGGTCGGCCCGATGGCGCCGACGACGTAGCGCGGCTTCTCCGGCGTGCGCGCCGTCATGGCGTCGGCCTCGGCGCGGGCGAGCTGCGCGGAGGCGACGTTGAGCTCGTAGGCCAGCTCCTGCATGCCGTAGTCCGACAGCGAGATCGTCGTGGCGTTGAAGGTGTTGGTCTCCACGAGGTCGGCACCGGCCTCGAGGTACTCGCGGTGGATCGCGGCGATGATCTGCGGCTGGGTGATGCTCAACAGGTCGTTGTTGCCCTGCACGTCGCTCGGCCAGTCGGCGAAGCTCTCTCCGCGGTAGCCGGCCTCGTCGGGCCGGTCGCGCTGGATCGCCGTCCCCATGGCGCCGTCGAGGACGAGGATGCGCTGGTTCAGCAGCTCGGTGAGCTCGGCGGTGACATCCGGACGAACAGTGGGTGACTCGGACACAGGATTCCCCAGTGGGTCTCTCGATGGGCGTGCGGGCCTCGCGCTCCGTCACCCCGGCGGGCTGGCCCAGGCCTGGGCGTTCCCGATGTCAGCGGCCATCGTCTCACCTCGGCGACGGCGCGCACAGCAGGGCCGGTCAGCCGGGCCGTGCGCGCGTCCGCGGCGGACGGATCGACGTAGGCTGGCAGGGGTGACCGATCCGATGTCCAGCACCGATGACCTCCCGCAGCTCACCGACCCGGTGGTCGTGGTCGCGTTCGAGGGCTGGAACGACGCCGGGGACGCCGCGACGGGGGCCGTGGAGCACCTCGAACTGATCTGGGACGCCAAGCCCCTGGCCGCGCTGGACCCCGAGGACTACTACGACTTCCAGGTCAACCGGCCCACGGTCTCGCTGGTCGGCGGCGTGAGCCGGCGCATCGAGTGGCCCACCACCCGCATCTCCGTCGCCCGCCCCGAGGGGCTGGAGCGAGACGTCGTCCTGATCCGCGGCATCGAGCCGAACATGCGCTGGCGCAGCTTCTGCGAGGAGCTGATCGAGATCCTGCACGAGCTCGACGCCGGGATGGTCGTCGCGCTGGGCGCGCTGCTCGCCGACACGCCGCACACCCGCCCCACCCCGGTGACCGGCTCGGCCTACGACACCGACTCCGCCCGCGCCTATGCGCTGGAGACCTCCCGCTACGAGGGGCCGACCGGCATCCTCGGCGTCTTCCAGGACGCCTGCGTGCAGGCCGGCCTGCCGGCGATCAGCTTCTGGGCGGCGGTGCCGCACTACGTGTCGCAGCCGCCGTCGCCGCGCGCCACCGTCGCCCTGCTCCAGCGTGTCGAGGAGGTCCTGGAGACCACGGTTCCGCTGGGCGCCCTCCCCCAGCAGGCCGACGAGTGGGTCAAGACCGTCGACGAGATGGCCAACGAGGACGCCGAGGTCGTCGAGTACGTCCGCTCGCTCGAGGAGCGGGCCACCGAGGTCGACCTGTCGCAGGCCAACGGCGACACGATCGCGCGGGAGTTCGAGCGCTACCTGCGCCGCCGCGGCTCGGGCCCCGCCGGCGGAGCCTGAGCCCTGGTCCCACGCGTGGCGTGCCCCGCACGCGGTGGCAGAGCCCTAGGTTGCCGCCATGGATCCCGGCTTCCCTGAGCTCCCCCTCGTCATGGTCATCGCGATGGGCGTCTTCGGGGTCGTCTTCCTCGGCGTGGTCGCCGTCATCGTGACGACGGCGGTGCGCAGCCGACGGGTGCTCCGCGACGCCGGGCTCGACCCGGTGGCGGCACCCGCCCAGCTCGCGGCCCGACTGGCCCAGGGGCCGCTGGGCCGCCCGGCGACGACCCTGGAGACCCGGCTGGCCGAGCTCGACGACCTGCGCCGTCGCGGCCTGATCACCCCCGAGGAGCACGCGTCCGCCCGCCGGACGGCGCTCAGCGACCCCCGCTGACCTGCTCCTCCGCCAGCCGCCGGACAGGGGCGGCGCGCTGCTCCAGCAGCCGCCGGAGGTAGGGCGCGAGGAAGGCCCGACCGATCAGGGCACCGGCCGGGCCGGGCGGCGCCTCGAAGTCCATGCGGTCGGTCATCGGGGTCCCGCCGCCGGGGAGCGGCTGGACGAGGTGCTCGTGCCGCATCCGGCGGAAGGGCCCGCGCACCTGCTCGTCGACGAACCGGTACGGGCGCTCGAAAGCGGTGATCCGGCTGGTGAGCCGCCAGGGCACCTCGGGGGCGGCACGCACCACCGTGACCACCTCGACCAGCACGGTCAGCCGGTCGGCAGCAGGGGCCGCATTCGCGACGCGGCGTCGGCGTCGAAGAGCCGGTCGTGGGTGGCGAGGGCGAACCGGTCGGTCATGCCCGACACGTAGTCCACGACCTGGGTGAGCGGCTCGGCCTCGGTGTCGCGGTAGGACGCCGGGATGAGCTCGGGGTGGGCGAGGTGGTGGTCGACCAGCCGGCGAATCACGTCGACCGCCACGTGCTTCTGCCCCGCGGCGACGTCGGAGGCGTAGACGCGGGCGAACATGAAGTCGCGCAGCTCGTGCATCGCCTCCAGCGCCTCGGTGGACATCACCACCGCGCCCGCGGTGTTCCCCGCCGACGTCGACCCGTCGACGACGGCGTCGATCATCGCGCCCACCATCTGGCTGCCCGGCTGCCCGAAGACGGCGACGGCGCGGGCGGGCAGGTCGGTGGCGCGGATGACCCCGGCGCGCGCGGCGTCCAGCGCATCGTGGGAGAGGTAGCCGATCCGGTCGGCGTAGCGCACGCACTCGGCCTCGCGGGTGGCCGGCGGCGGGTCGATCTTCCAGCTGTGCGCCCGGATGCCGTCGCGCACCTCCCAGGTGAGGTTGAGGTCCTCGAGCACCTCGACGATCCGCACCCCCTGCGCGGCGTGGTGCCAGCCGCCGGGCACGTAGGGGTCGAACGCCTCCTCGCCGATGTGCCCGAACGGCGAGTGGCCGACGTCGTGGCCGAGAGCGATCGCCTCGGCCAGTGACTCGTTGAGCCCCAGCGCGCGGGCCAGCGAGCGGGCCACCTGGGTGACCTGCAGCGTGTGGGTGAGCCGGGTGACGAAGTGGTCACCGTCGGGGTTGAGGAAGACCTGCGTCTTGTGCTTGAGCCGGCGGAAGGCCTTGGCGTGCAGGATCCGGTCCCGGTCCCGCTCGAACGCCGTGCGCAGCGCGTCCTCCGGCTCGGGGCGGGCCCGGCCGCGGGAGGCGGCCGCGCGCGCAGCGGACGGGGCCAGCTGCTCCTCGGCCCCCTCGCGTGCGGCGCGGTCGGTCAGCCGGAACGGGCCTGCCGGCGTCCCGCTCATCCGCAGTCGCCGAGGTCGACGCCGAGGAGCGCGTCGACGGCGTCGCAGATGATCCGCGGGGCCTGCTCCTCGAGGTCGTCGCTCCCCCCGGCCAGCGTCCGCGCCGCCCAGTCGTCGACCAGCGCGATCGCACCGGGGCTGTCGAGGTCGTCGGACAACCGCTCCCGCAGACCGTGCAGCACCGCGCCGGCCGGAGCGCCCGCGTCGCGGGCGACGGCACGCCGCCAGGTGCCCAGCCGCCGCTCGGCGGCGCGCAGCAGGTCGGCGGTCCAGGCCCGGTCGGTGCGGTAGTGCCCGGACAGCAGTGCCAGCCGGATCGCCATCGGGTCCACGCCCTCGCCGCGCAGCTTGGAGACGAACACCAGGTTGCCCCGGCTCTTGCTCATCTTCTCGCCGTCGAGACCGATCATCGCCGCGTGCACGTACGCCTTGGCGAACGGCTTGGTGGCGGTGAGCGCCTCGGCGTGGACGGCGGAGAACTCGTGGTGCGGGAACACCAGGTCGCTGCCGCCGCCCTGGACGTCGAAGCCCATGCCGATGGTGTCCAGCGCGATGGTGGCGCACTCGATGTGCCAGCCGGGTCGTCCCTCGGCGCCGCGCGGCCCGGGCCACGTCGGCTCGCCCTCGCGCCGGCCGCGCCACAGCAGCGGGTCGAGCCGGTTGCGCTTGCCGGCGCGGTCGGGGTCTCCCCCGCGCTCGGCGAAGAACCGCAGCATCGTCTCCTCGTCGTAGCGGGACTCGCTGCCGAAGCCGGGCGCCTGGGCGACGTCGTGGTAGACGTCGCCGGTGCCGTCGTCGAGCACGTAGGCCAGGCCCGCGTCGAGCAGCTGCTCGATCTGCGCCACGATCATCGGGATCGCCTCCACGGCGCCCACGTAGTCCTCCGGCGGCAGCACCCGCAGCGCCGTCATGTCCTCGCGGAACAGCGCCGTCTCCCGCATGCCGAGCACGACCCAGTCCTCGTTGTCGCGGTCGGCCCGCTCGAGGAGGGGGTCGTCGATGTCGGTGACGTTCTGGACGTAGTGGACGGCGTGGCCGGCGTCGCGCCACATGCGGTTGATCAGGTCGAAGGCCAGGTAGGTGGCCGCGTGCCCGAGGTGCGTCGCGTCGTACGGGGTGATGCCGCAGACGTACATGCGCGCCGTGCGGTCGGGCGTCGTCGCGACGATCTCGCCCCGGGCGGTGTCGTAGACCTTGAGCACGGGGCCGGTTCCGGGCAGGGTCGGCAGCAGCGGAGCGGGCCAGGAGAGCACGGTAGGAGCCTAGAGCGCTGGTCCGACGGGCTCGGGCCCGGCGGGCGCAGGAGGAGGAGCGATGGAGCTCGACGAGTACCTGCCGGCCCTGCGGCGGAGGAACGCGCGGTTCGCCGACGCCGCGGCCGAGGCGGTCCTGGCCCGTGGCTGGGCCGCCCCGGTGCCCGGCTGCCCCGGCTGGACGCTGGCCGACCTGGTCTGGCACCTCGCCGAGGTGCAGCACTTCTGGGCCTGGGTGGTGCGCACGCGCGCCGTGGACCTCTCGACCTACGTCCAGCCCTCCCGGAGGCCGGACGACGAGCTGCTCGGCTACATCGGCGCGCAGGGCGCCGAGCTGGAGACGGCGCTGGCCGGCGCCGACCCCGCCGAGCGGGTGTGGACCTGGGCGCCGCGGAAGGACGTGGCCTTCGTGCTGCGCCGTCAGCTGCAGGAGGCGACGGTGCACACGGTCGACGTCGAGCAGGTGCTGGGCGACGTCCGGCCGATCCCGCCCGACGTGGGCCTGGACGGCCTGGACGAGTGGCTGGAGCTGATGGTGCCCGGTGCGCTGCCGCAGGGGCCGCCGGAGGGCGCACACCCGGTGGTCTTCCACGCCGTGGACGCCGACGTCGAGCGCACGCTCTTCGCCGGCTCGCGGCCGTTCCCCATCGCAAGCCTGACCGGCACCGCCGGTGACCTGCTGCTCGCCGCCTGGCGCCGGGTGCCGCTGGAGGTGCTCACCGTGGACGGCGACGGCCTCCAGGCCGCCGCGATGATCGCCCTGGTGGACCTCGAGTAGCTACTGCTCCCTGCGCCTGGAGTTCTCGCGCGACACCTCGCGGGCCAGCAGCAACGCGCTGACCATGGCCAGGAACCCCAGCGTCCCGCCGACCCAGTCCCCGGCGGTCTCCCCGACGAGCAGGCTCAGCAGGACTTTTGCGACGAGCCCGGCCAGCCACAGGCCGACCGGCACCTTCCACGTCCTGACGCGGGGCATGCCACCTCCTCTGGTGCTCGTTGCGGGGCGGCACGTTACGGGTTCAGGGCCAGGTGACGGCGTGGCGCTCGAACTCCTCACCCGTCTGGATGCCGACGACGCAGAACACCAGCCCGGCCGGGTCGAGCAGCTGCCAGAACGAGCCCATGTCCCGGTGCCGTCGTGCTCCGAGTGCCTCCAGGCGGGCGACCTCGGCGGGGATGTCGTCGGTCTCGACGTCCACGTGCCAGCGTGGCGCCGTCCCCTCGCCGGTCCGCTGGACCTCCACGTGCCAGCCGTCGGCGAAGGAGCCGAGGGACGCCCACGTGTCGTCGTCGGGATCGGGCGTGGCGGAGCGGCCGGTGGCACCTGCCCAGAAGTCCCGGCCGGCGGCATGGTGCTCCGGCGGCAGGTCGAGCAGCAGGATCGACAGACGGCTCCGATGCGGCATGCGTTCCTCTTGTCGCCCTCCGGGCTCCGACCGCGATCAACGCCCGTCCCCACCTGCGTGGAGCCCTTCCTCGCCGCGCCTCGGGGAGCCTCCGGCCCCCACTCGACGCGACGACCCCGCAGGGCGGCTCCGCGCCCCGCCTCGGGGAGCCTCCGGCCCCCGCTCGGCGGAGCGCTAGAACGGCGGCCAGGGCAGGGCGGGCCAGTCGCCGCTGGGCTCGGGGTGCCGCCCGGAGCGCAGCAGCTCGGCCACCCGCCGCTGGGTGCAGCGCACCTCGGCGCGGGTGAGGTGCTCGTGCAGCTGCTCCCCGAGATCGCCCCGCAGGTCGTCACCCAGCCGCTCCAGCACCTCCAGCGCCTCGGCGGGCAGCCGGCTGCCCGCCCAGCGCCACAGCAGGGTGCGCAGCTTCGGGTCGACGGAGAAGCAGATGCCGTGGTCGACGCCGTACACGTGGCCGTCGGGCATCGGGATGATGTGGCCGCCCTTGCGGTCGGCGTTGTTCACCACCGCGTCGAACACGGCCATGCGGCGCAGGGCCGGGTCGTCCCGGCGGACGAAGGCGGCCAGGTCGATCTCGGGATCGCAGTCCATCCACAGCTGCACCATGCCCGGGCCGAACGGGCCCTCCCGGAGCACGGTGGGCGGAACCACCCGCCAGCCGGTGGCGTCCGAGACCAGGAAAGCGGAGATCTCCCGGCCGGCGAGCGTGCCGTCCGGGAAGTCCCAGAGTGGTCGCTCCCCCGCCACCGGCTTGTAGACGCACTCGGCGGCGAGCTCCCCGTGCCGGATGGCGCCGACCAGCGTCACGTTGGACGCGTCGAGCATCCGCCCCTCGAGGTCGATGACGCCGTGGGTGAGCAGCTCGTGGGCTTCGGCGTCGTCGGTGGGCGGGCGCAGGTCGGAGGCCTCGGCGGGCAGCTCGCTCATCGCCGGCCGCCGTTCAGCGGCGGTAGCCGTTCTGCCGGGGGCACACGTGGCCGACCGGGTCCAGCGGGAGCGAGCACAGCGGGCAGGACGGGCGGCCGGCGGCGACCACGCGGCGGGCCCGCGCGATGAAGGCCCTGGCCGCCTGCGGGGTGATGGTCACCCGCAGCGCATCGGGGCCCTCGTCGCTGTCGGAGAGGATCGCGTCCTCCTCGATCGGCTCCTCACCGGCGGCCACGGCCTCGACGACGACGGCCTCGGCGGTGCCGTCCCAGGCCAGGCCCATGGCGGCGACGCGGAACTCCTCGTCGACCGGGGCGGTCAGCGGCTCCAGGTCGTCGACGTCGGCCTCGGGCGGGATGACGCCGCTGGCCCGGTTGCTCACCTCGTCGAGGAGGTCGTTCATCCGGTCGGCGAGCACCTGGACCTGGGTCTTCTCCAGCGCGACGCTCACCGTGCGGCCGCTGTCGTCGCTGGCCTGGAGGTAGAACGTCCGGTCCCCTGGCTGACCCACCGTTCCGGCGACGAAGCGGCTGGGGCGGTCGAAGAGATGGACCTGACGGGGCACGCGCCCAGGTTACGCGGGCGCGGCGACCACCCGCCGGGGACGAGCCGGTGGGAAAAGCCGACGTCAGGCAGGCGCGCCCGCGCCGCCGCCCACGACGGCGTCGGAGGAGGCCTTGCGCCGGCGGCCCTTCCGCGGGGTGCGGATCAGCGCCGAGACGTCGCCGCCGTTGTCGTTGATCCGGGACACGAACGGCCGGGTGTCGGTGTAGGTGACGACGGAGATCGACGCCGGGTCGACGACGATCCGCTGGAAGGAGTCCAGGTGCAGACCGAGCGCGTCGGCGAGGATCGCCTTGATGACGTCGCCGTGGCTGCAGGCCAGCCAGACGGCGTCGGGCCCGAGCCGGGCGTTCCAGTCGCGGACCGCGGCCACCGCCCGCGCCTGGGTCTGGGCCAGCCCCTCCCCCTCCGGCCCGGGGAACACCGCGGCGGAGGGGTGCTGCTGGACGACCTTCCAGAGCGGCTCCTTGGCCAGCTCCTTGATGGTGCGGCCGGTCCAGTCGCCGTAGCGCGCCTCACCCAGCCGGTCGTCGGCCTGGAGCTCCAGCTCCCGCCCGGCGAGCACCGCGCCGGCGGTCTGCCGGCAGCGCTCCAGGGGGCTGCTGACGACAGCGGCGAGCGGCACCTTGGCCAGCCGCTCCCCCACCGCCCGCACCTGCGCCGAGCCGGTCTCGTCCAGGTGCACCCCCGGCATCCAGCCGGCGAGCACGCCGCCGGCGTTGGCGGTGGTGCGGCCGTGCCGCAGGAGGATGACCGTCGTCAACGGGCTCGCCTCCTCGACCGGCCGGCGAGCAGGGGCCCGACGCGAGCGTGCGAGCGGTGGGGGGCTCGGGGGTCCTTGTGCACGCTCCGGAGCCTATGCGCCCGGGTCCGGCCGCCGGTCGCGTCAGCTCGCGCCGGACGCCGGGTCCAGGACGCCGGCGAACACCAGACCGAGGATCAGCAGGCCGAGCACGATGCGGTAGACGACGAACGGCGTGAAGCTGCCCCGGTCCAGGTAGCGCAGCAGCCAGGCGATGACGGTCAGCCCGACACCGAAGCCGATGACCGTGGCCAGGATGGTCGGCCCCCAGGACACGCCCTGGCCCGCGACGTCGCCGGTGAGCGCCTCGTAGGCCTGGAAGAGCCCCGAGCCCAGGACGGCGGGGATGGCCAGCAGGAACGAGTAGCGCGCCGCGGCCGCCCGCGAGTAGCCGAGGAACAGCCCGGCGGTGATCGTGCCGCCCGAGCGGGAGACGCCCGGGATGAGCGCCATGGCCTGGGCGAACCCGTAGCCGATGCCGTGCGGGACGGTGAGCTGGTCGAGCTGTCGCCGCTTGGCGCCCACTCGGTCGGCCCAGAAGAGGATCAGCGAGAAGAGGATCAGCGCGGTGGCCACGATCCGCAGGTCGCGGAACGTCGTCTCGATGTCGTCCTGGAACAGCAGGCCGAGGACGACGATCGGCACGCTGCCGATGATGATCAGCCACCCCATGCGGGCGTCCGGGTCACCCTTCCGGCGGCCGCCGAGCGACGCCAGCCAGGCGGTGATGATCCGCCAGATGTCGTGCCGGAAGTAGAGCAGGACGGCGGCCTCGGTGCCGATCTGGATGATCGCGGTGAACGCCGCGCCCGGGTCGTCCCAGCCGATGGCCTCCCCGACCACCCGCAGGTGGGCGCTGGAGGAGATCGGCAGGAACTCGGTGAGCCCCTGCACGAGCCCCAGGACGATCGCCTCGATCCACCCCATGTCAGCGCGCTCCGCGGCGAGGGACGGCGACCGGGCGGGACGGGGAGCGTTCAGGCACGACCGGGAACCTTAGGCGGCCCGTCGGCCGACCGCGCCGCGGCGCCCCGAGCGACCGGTGGTCCCCGGTGCGGATCCGGCGACGCCGGTAGGTTGGCCGGTCGTGGAGCAACGGGCGCTGGGTCGCAGCGGACTGGTCGTCTCCCGGCTCGCGCTGGGCACGATGACGTGGGGCGGCGACACCGACGAGGACGAGGCCGCCATGCAGCTCACGGCCTTCGTCGATGCCGGGGGCACGCTGGTCGACACCGCGGACGTCTACTGCGACGGCGAGAGCGAGCGGGTGCTGGGCCACCTGCTCACCGACGTCGTCCCGCGCTCCGACGTGCTCGTGGCGACCAAGGCCGCGGGGCGCACCGCACCCGGGCCGATGGGCCGCGGCTCGTCGCGGGGCCACCTGATCTCGGCGCTGGACGCCTCCCTGGAGCGGCTGGGGCTGGACCACGTCGACCTGTGGCAGCTGCACGCCTGGGACGAGGCGACGCCGCTGGAGGAGACGCTGGCCGCCTGCGACCTCGCCGTCTCCTCCGGCCGCGCGCGCTACATCGGGATCAGCAACTTCACCGGCTGGCAGACCGCGCAGGCCGCCACCTGGCAGAAGGCGTGGCCCGGTCGCACCCCGCTGGTCAGCACCCAGGTCGAGTACTCGCTGCTGCAGCGGGGGGTGGAGCGCGAGGCGGTCCCGGCCGCCGAGGCCCTGGGGCTGGGCGTCCTGGCCTGGTCCCCGCTGGGCCGCGGCATCCTCACCGGCAAGTACCGGCACAGCACGCCGTCGGAGTCCCGGGGGGCCTCCCCGCAGTGGCAGGGCTTCATCGACGGCCTGCGCTCGGCGAAGTCCGACCGGATCGTCGAGGCCGTCATCACCGCCGCCGACGGCCTGGGCACCACGCCGCTGGCCGTCGCGCTGGCCTGGGTGCGCGACCGGCCCGGCGTCGTCGCCCCGGTGGTCGGTGCCCGAACCGCGCAGCAGTTGCAGGCCTCGCTGGACGCCGACGGCGTCCGGCTGCCCGCGGCCATCCGCACGGCCCTGGAGGACGTCTCCGCCCCGCCGTTCAGCTACCCCGAACGCCGGACCGACCGGTGACGGCCGCCTCGCCGACCCCCGGACCGGACCTGGTCTCCGCCGCCTTCTGCACCGCCGGGCTGTGGCCGGGGCTGGGCAAGCGCACGGCCGCCGAGCTGCCGGCGGCGGGCATCACCGTCCCCGACGACGTGACCGCAGACCGGCTGGTCAAGCTGCCACGGGTGGGCCGCCAGCGGGCCGAGCGGCTGTTCTCCAGCTTCCTGTCGGCTGCACCGACCTACGAGGTCGTGGAGCTGCTGGTGGTCGCCGGCCTGCCCGCGAAGCTCGCCGCCGGCGTCGCCGACGGGCTGGGCCAGGACGCGGCGCGGCGGCTGCGCGACGACCCGTGGGCGCTGCTGGCCCTGCCGGGGGTGTCGCTCGGCGACGCCGACCGGCTGGCGATCACCGTGCTCAACGGCGCCGACCGGCAGGACACCCGCCGCGGCCGGGCGATCGTCGGCCTGACGCTGCGCACGGCGACCCGCGACGGGCACACGGTGCTGCCCCTGGACCTGGTCGTCTCCGCGCTGCAGGCGGAGGGCATCGCCGACCCGGTGGCCGCTGTGGTGGCTGCCGTCGATTCTGGCGAGGTGCTCGAGCACGAGCCGCCGGAACCGGAGTTCGACGAGGACGCGGACGAGCCGGCCGAGCCGGACCCGGCGCTACGCACCCTGTCGCTGGCCCGGTTCGGGATGGCCGAGGAGGCGGTGGCGGAGAACATCGCCCGGCTGGCCGCCGCGGCGGAGCGGATCGCCGACCCCGCGTCGGTGCGCACGGTGGCCAAGGGCCTCGACGAGGCGCAGAAGCAGGCCGTGGCCCAGGTGCTGGGCGCCGGCGTCAGCCTGCTCACCGGCGGTCCGGGCACCGGCAAGAGCCGCACCGTGGCCTCGATCGTGAAGCTGCTGCGGGCCAAGGGCACCGACATCGCCCTGGCCGCGCCCACCGGGCGGGCGGCCAAGCGACTGGAGGAGCTGACCGACCACCCGGCCGTGACCGTGCACCGGCTGCTCGGCGCGCAGGGCGCCTCGGGCGGGTTCGCCCGCAACGAGGAGTGGCCGCTGGACGCCGACGTGGTCGTCGTCGACGAGGCCTCGATGCTCGACGTGGAGCTCACCGCCGCGCTGCTGGAGGCCTGCCCCGACGGAACGCACCTGCTGCTGGTCGGCGACCCGGCGCAGCTGCCCTCGATCGGTCCCGGGCACGTGCTGGGCGACCTGATCGACTCCGGCGTCGTCCCGGTCACCGAGCTCACCACGCTGTACCGCCAGGCCGAGGGCGGCGCGATCGCCCGGCTGGCCTCGGCGGTGCGCGGCGGCGAGCTGCCGCCGGTGGACTCACCCGATCGCGAGGTGGTCGTCGTCCCGGCGCAGGGCAGCACGGAGGCGGCCCGGCGGGTGGTCCAGCTGGTCACCGACTCCATCCCCCGGGCGCTGGGCATCGATCCCGGCGTGGTCCAGGTCGTCACCCCGGTGCACCGCGGTCCGGCCGGCACGATCGAGCTGAACAAGGCGCTGAAGGCCAAGCTCAACCCCGGCGAGGGCGCGGTGTTCGGCTTCGATCCGGGCGACCGCGTGGTGGCGACCGCCAACCACATGGACCTGGAGCCCACCGGGTTCGCCAACGGCGAGGTCGGCGTGGTGACCGGCACCGGCGACGGCTCGATCACCGTCGACTTCAGCTCGGGGCCGGTCACCTGCAACGGGCAGGCGCTGTTCGACCTGCGGCACGGCTGGGCGATCACCGTGCACCGCGCGCAGGGGTCGGAGTGGCCGGGTGTGGTGGTCGTGCTGCCCCCGGAGGCCGGCGGGATGCTGTCGCGGCCGCTGGTCTACACCGCCCTGACGCGGGCCCAGCGGCACCTGTCCATCGTGCACGCCAGCGGTGCGGCGCTGGCCCGGGCCGTCCGGGACGTCGACGTCCGGCCGCGGCGCACCCGGCTGGCCCAGCTGCTGCAGGAGATCGTCGGGCAGGGCTGACGGCCTGCTAGGCGCGCCGGGCGGCGCGCGCGGCGCAGAGCACCTGGCCGACGGCGGCACCGAGCTGACCGGGGCAGGTCAGCGGCCGGGGGAACGGCACCCGGACGTCGGTGTGCCCCGTCGGCCGCTCGATGCGCAGCCGGAAGCCGAACCGGTCCAGGCCCAGCGGCAGGACGACGTCGTCCGGACCCACCATGCCCACCGGGAGCCGGCCGGCCAGCAGCCGCACCACGTCGGGGTGGTCGGTGGCCAGGTGCCGCAGGTGGTCGCCCTCGATCCCGGCCAGCGGGTCGGGCCGCGCGGCCAGGAACTCCTGCGGGCCGATGTCGACGCCGTCGCCCCCCTCCCCCAGCACCACCTCGGCCAGGTCGAGCCGGAGCAGCTGCGCGCTGCGCCCGACGTCGAGCAGCGCGCCGTGGGGGCGGGCCTCGGCGAAGGCGAGCAGCGCCGCCCGCTGGTCCGCGGGCGGCACCGGCGTCGCCCACCCCGAGAGCCAGAGCTGTGCCCGCACGGGGCGGCGCAGCGGCACCGGGGCGTGGTCGCTCACCATGACCAGGGCGGGCAGGTCCTCATCCGGGGCCGCCCGCACGGCGGCGGCGAGCTCGCCCTCCCACCGGACGACCAGCAGCACCTGCCCAGCGGCGGTGACGGTGTGCGCGAGCACCCGGCTGCCTTCCACGCCGCGGGCGCAGACCGTGGCGGCGGTGCGGGTGGCGACGGTGCGGGCCCGCTCGGCGGCCCCGGGGCGCAGGCCGTCGGAGTCGGGACGGCGCTCGGGCGCCGGGTGGATCGGTCGGCTCTGCATGACCCCTCCTCGATGAGTTAGGGCAGCCTAACCAAATCGCTCGGTGCAGGGCCAGACCGGGCGACGCGGGTCAGCGGCGGCGGCGCCGATGCCGCCGCTGCTGCGCGATCCGCAGCCCGATCACGGCCAGCACCAGGACGACGACCGGCCACAGACCTCCGCCGGGACCGTCGATGGCACCGAGCAGGAGCACCGGCACGGCGACCACCCCACCCAGGAGCACGCCGCGCAGGAAGCGCGTGGTGGTCGAGGTGCGCGACTCGTACCCCTGCGCCACCGACTCCGGCACACCGGCGGCGGCCGCCCAGCGCGCCACGGCGGCCGACTCGGCGGTGCCGGCGTCGGCTCCGCGGGTCCCCGTCGTCGTCATGGCCCACCTCCTGCCGTCCACCATGGCGGGTGCCGGCCGCGGCGGCAGCGCGGAGCGGGACTTTCACCCGCCCGTGCGCCCGGGATCAGCCGCGGAGGTCGTCCTCGTCCACGGGGACGTCCGCGTCCTGCTCCAGGACGTCGGCCTCGTTCGCCTCGCGGTCCCGGATCGGGCCGCGCGGGGTGCCGGCCTCGCCCGGCCGGGCGGCCAGCTGCTGCTCCACGGCGTCGGCCTCGGGCACGTCGCCGGCCGGGTTCTGCGCCTCCGCGGCGCGGGCCACGGCGGGCGGGTCGAGGAGCGCCTCCTGCTCCGCGCGGTCGGCGTCGGTCGCGTCGCTCGAGAGACCGGGCTCGGTCACGTCGTCCTCCCTCGTCCTGCGGTGCGGGTCCTCCTCATCGTGCCGCCGGAACGGGGACCTGGCAGGACGAGCGGGTGTGAGGGTGACGACGAAGTCGTGACCGGACCGCGAGATCCAGGCACAATCGCAGCGATGGACACGCGCGCGGACTACGAGTTCGCGCCGCTGCGGATCCCGCCGGGCACGTCCCGGTCCGCGGCGGCGACGATGCTGAGCCTCCAGGCCGACGTCGGCGGCTGGGAGCTCGCCCGGTTGCAGCTGCACGCGGACGGCACGCGGAAGGTGATCCTGCGCCGGCGTGCCCGCCTCTCCTACCTGCCCAAGCCGGTCATCTGACCGCGGCCCGGCGGCGGCTCACGCCCAGGCCGGGGGCCGGTCGAGGATCGCCGGCAGCCGGGTGGCCTCGTCCCCCCGGGCCGCGGTCACCTGCGGCTGGGTGAGGAACAGGCAGCGGCTCAGGTCGGCACCGCGGACGTCGGCGGCCCGCAGGTCGGCCCCGAGCAGGTCCGCCGTCCCCAGGTCGGCGCCCCGGAGGTCCGCTCCGATCAGGTAGGCCCCGCGCAGCCCGGCGCCGCGCAGGTCCACCCGCCGCAGGTCCCGGCCCATCAGGTCCGCCCCGCGGCGGTCGGGACCGCGCCCACTGCCCCGGACCAGGTCGCTGACCCGGCCCAGCAGCTCGCCCACCGGGCCCCGGTGGGGGCCGATGTCCAGGGTGGCGAGCTCGTCGGCGGAGCGGCGGGCGACCTCCCGGAGCTCGCCCTGGCGGGTCCGCAGCTCGCCGTGCAGCGGGGCCGCGGCCGGCAGCGCGAGCGCCTCGGCCAGGTACCAGAGCATCTCGTGCAGCTGCCGCATCACCGGCAGGACGGCGAACTGGGCACGGGCGAGCTCCGGCGTCTCCCGCCAGCTGTGCCCGCCGAACGTCTCCTGGGTGATGCGCTGCCCGGCGCCGAAGCAGTCGAACACCGTGCAGCCGGGGAAGCCGCGCTCGCGCAGGGAGGCGTGGATCCCGCAGCGGAAGTCCCCGGCCAGGTACACGCACGGCGTGCCGGCCGGCTTGTCGATCGCGAAGTCGGCGGACGCGGCGAAGGCGGGCGCCACGCAGCACAGCCCCGCGCACCGGGAGCAGTCGGCGCGGAGGGCTGAGCGGTCGTCGGCGAGCGGCAGCTGTTCAGGCATGGCGGGGACCACGGTAGGTGCGGCCCCCGCCCGGCCGGCTCAGGGGACGAGCACGACCTTGCCGACGGTGTCGCGGGAGGCGAGCTTCAGCAGGGCCTGCGGCGCCTGGTCCAGCGGCAGCACCTCGCCGACCAGGGGGTCGACCGTGCCCTCCTCGACCAGCCGGACCAGCTGCTCGTGGGTCTCGGTGAACACCGACGTGTCGTGCTTTCGGTACAGGCCCCAGTGCAGCCCGACCACGCTGTAGTTCTTCACCAGGAGGTGGTTGGTCGGCGCGTCGGCGATCCGCCCGCTGGTGAAGCCGACGACGACGATGCGCCCTTCGAACGCGATGCACTTGCGCGACTTGTCGAAGACGTCGCCGCCCACCGGGTCGTAGATGACGTCGGCGCCGCGACCGCCGGTGAGCTCCTTGACGATCGGGACGAAGTCCTCCGACGTGTAGTCGATGACGTGGTCGGCCCCGAGCTGGGTGCACACCTCGGTCTTGCGGGACCCGCCGGCGGTGGCGATGACGGTGGCGCCCGCGGCCTTGCCCAGCTGGATGGCCGCCGTGCCGACGCCCCCGGCGCCGGCGTGCACCAGGAGGGTCTCCCCCGCCTGCAGGTGCGCCCGGCGGTGCAGGCCGACGTAGCCGGTCTGGTAGGTCAGGTAGAGGGACGCGGCCTTCTCGTCGGACATGCTGTCGGGCACCGGGAAGACCGACGCGGCGTCCATGAGCGCGTACTCGGCGAAGGCGCCGGGACCGCCGGACGGCGCGCCGATGACCCGCTGGCCGGTCTCGACGATCTCGCCGCACAGCTCGACGCCGGGCGTGTAGGGCAGCGGCGGCTTCTCCTGGTACATGCCCATGGCCATGAGCACGTCGGGGAAGTTCAGTGCGGCCGCCCGCACCTTGACCAGTACCTGCCCCTCGCCGGGGGTGGGACGGTCGACCTCGTCGAAGGACATGACCTGGGAGGGGTCGCCGAGCTCGTGGACCCGCCATGCGCGCATGCCCCCGACCTTGCCAGACCGTCCGTGACCGCCGTCACCGGGTCCGCCGAGCCCTCGGTGTCGCAAGCCCCGCCGGGGCGTGTCAGGGTGCCCCACGACGGCCGTCCAGCCCGGAGCGGCCCGGGAAGGGACTCGATGCTCCAGCACCTCACCGACCGGTTGCGCTTCCTGGGCGCCTTCCTGACCAACCCACGGCAGGTCGGCGCCGTGCTCCCGACGTCCCGGACGGCGGTGCGGGACATGCTCGACCTGACCGATGTCCCGGCGGCCGACCTGGTGGTCGAGCTGGGCGCCGGCACCGGCGCGCAGACCCAGGAGATCCTCGCCCGGATGAAGCCCGGCGCCCGGCTGGTGACGCTGGAGATCGACGCCCGGCTGGCCAAGCTGCTCGACGAGCGGTTCGACGACCCGCGCGTGCACGTGGTCTGCGACTCCGCGGAGAACGTGGCCGCGCACCTGGGCGGCGCGAAGGCCGACGTCATGGTCTCCGCGTTGCCCTACACCTCGCTGGAGCAGGGGATCCGGCAGCGCATCCTCGACGTGCTGCCCGGCGCCCTGGCCCCCGGCGGCACCGCGGTGGTCATCCAGTACTCGCCGCTGATGCTGGCGGAGTTCCGCAAGCGGTTCTCGAGCGTGACCTGGCGGGTCACCCCCTGGAACGTGCCGCCGGCGTTCCTCTTCGCCTGCCGCGCTCCCATCGTGGACTGAGACCGCGGACGCCCTACTTCTCCTCGTCCGAGGCGACGAAGGTGGCCAGCGAGCCCTTCTTCGAGAACGCCGCCCAGGTGTTCAGGCCCGTGATGGCCACGACGGCCAGGCACCAGAACACGAGGAACCCGCGGCCTTCCCCCGCGTCGCCGAACATGCTGATCCCGAAGACCAGCATGCCGATGCCGAAGACGATCCCGAGGACGGCGGCCGGCTTGCTCGGCTTGTACCGCATCGTGCGCATCGAGGGGGTTCCTTCCGTTCCTGGGCACGAACTGTCCAGGCGGGTTCCGCTCTCCCCCTCCCACCGGTGGTGATCTTGGCCGGTCCGGCGCTCCGGCGCACGCCGGAGGACGGTCAGCGCATCGACGGCGGGCGCAGCGCCTCCGGGACGACGGCGGTCTCGCCGGTCTCCGTCCGGGCGGCGGGCACGCCCTTGAACTTGTAGGGCACCGTGCCGACGCCGGGCTGGATGACGTAGGCCGCACCCGGCTCCGCGGACTCCCAGGCCATCACCATGGCGTCGGCGACCTCCTGGGCGGTGAGCACCGGGAAGCCCGCGGCGGTGAACTGGTCGCGGATGCGGTCGATGATCGCGGTGTCGGCGAAGCCCGGGCAGATCGCGGAGATCGTCGTCCCCTCGGCGGCGAGGCGGGGCGCCATCGACCGCACGAAGGCGATCGCGCCGCCCTTGGCGACGCTGTAGCCCGGGTCCGTGGCCATGGGCGACAGGCCGGCCAGGGACGCCGTCACCACGATCGCCCCTCCCCCGGCGCGCTTGATCGCCGGGCGGGCTGCGGCCACGCCGTACACGACGCCGAACAGGTCGATGTCGACCACACGCATGAACTCGTCGAGGTCGAGGACGTCCTCGCTCTTGGCCGCGGAGATGCCGGCGTTGAGGTAGGCGGCGTCCAGCCGGCCGTGCCGGCCCTCGATGCGGGAGACGAGCTCCTCGTTCGCCCGCCGGTCGGTCACGTCGAGGACGGCGAACTCGCAGCCCAGCTCGTCGGCGACGGCGCGGTTGCGGTCGCTGTCGAGGTCGGCGAGGACGACGGTGACCTCGCGGGCGCGCAGCGTGCGGGCGAGGGCGCGGCCGAAGCCACCGGTCCCTCCGGTGATGAGGGCGACGGATCCGGGGCGGGGTGCGGGAGTGGTGGAGGTCACCCCGGCATCACATCACGCGCCGCGCAGGAACCGGTCCAGCACCCGGACGCCGAACTTCAGGGACTCCACCGGCACCCGCTCGTCGATGCCGTGGAACAGCGCCGCGAAGTCGAGGTCCGGCGGCAGCCGCAGCGGGGAGAACCCGAAGCAGCGCATGCCCAAGCGCTGGAAGCTCTTGGCGTCGGTGCCGCCGCTCATGGTGAAGGGAACCGGTCGCGCGCCGTCGTCCTCGGCCCTGAGGGCGGCGACCATCTGGTCGACCAGCGGGCCGTCGAACGTCGTCTCGACCGCCGGGTTGTGCACCAGCCACTCGCGCGTCACGCCCTCGCCGAGGAGGGCGTCGAGCTGCCGCTCGAACTCCTCCTCCTGCCCGTAGAGGAAGCGGCCGTCGACGGTGGCGCTCGCGGTGCCGGGCACGACGTTGGCCTTGTAGCCGGCCTGGAGCATCGTGGGGTTGGCGGTGTTGCGCAGGGCCGCGCCGATCATCCGGCTGAGGCTGCCCAGGCGGGCCAGGGCCACCTCGGGCTCGGCGGCGTCGATCTCGATGCCGTAGGCGTCCTCGACGGCGGCGATGAACTCGCGCATCGGCGGGGTGAGGGTGAGCGGGAAGCGGTGGTTGCCGAGGCGGGCCACGGCCTCGGCCAGCCGGGTGACGGCGTTGTCGTCGTGCACGAACGAGCCGTGGCCGGGCTTGCCGCCGACGGTGAGCCGCATCCAGCCCATGCCCTTCTCCGCGGTCTGCACGAGGTAGAGGCGCAGGTCGTCGCGGACGGTGATGCTGAAGCCGCCGACCTCGCTGATCGCCTCGGTGCAGCCCTCGAACAGGTCGGGGTGCTCGTCGACCATGAAGTGCGCACCTAGCGCGCCGCCGGCCTCCTCGTCGGCGAGGAAGGCCAGCACGATGTCGCGCTCGGGCTGCACGCCGGTGCGGGCCCAGTCGCGGACGAGCGCCAGGACCATCGAATCCATGTCCTTCATGTCGACCGCGCCCCGGCCCCAGATGTAGCCGTCGCGCTCCTCGCCGGAGAACGGGTGCACGCTCCACTCGGCCGGGTCCGCGGGGACGACGTCGAGGTGGCCGTGCACCAGCAGCGCCGGCCGGCTGCGGTCGGCGCCGGGGATGCGGGCGACCAGGCTGGCCCTCCCCCGCTCCGACTCGACGATCTGCGAGCCGATCCCGACCTCGTCGAGCTTGCCCGCGACCCACTCGGCGGCCTTGCGCTCGCCCGCGCCGGTGGCGGTGTCGCCGGTGTTCGTGGTGTCGATGCGGATGAGGTCGGAGAGCAGCTCGGCGACCTCGGCCTGGGCTCGAACGAGGGGCTGTGCGGTCGGCTCTGACATGCCGGTGATCGTGCCACCGGGGGTGCGTGAACGCCGGGGACGGCTCCGTTATGCTTCTCCCCGACGCCCTCCGGGGCGCCGCACCTTGTCCGGGTGGCGGAATGGCAGACGCGCTAGCTTGAGGTGCTAGTGCCCTTTATCGGGCGTGGGGGTTCAAGTCCCCCCTCGGACACAGCATCGCCCCGGCGTCTCAGCAGGTCAGAGAGCCGGGGCGGTTTCGCCTCAAGGTCAATAGGGCCTCGCGATACCTATTTGATACTTATGGCGCCTCGTCAGCCTTGCCTCGTCAGCCTTCCAGGAGGGCGGCGAAGCGGTCCGCGGCCTCGCGGCCCATGCCGGGGTGGACGTGCTGGTACACGGTGAGCGTGATGGTGGCGTTGGCATGCCCCAGGCGCTCGGAGACCACCTTCACCGGGACACCGTCGGCGAGGAGCAGGCTGGCGTGGGTGTGGCGGAGGTCGTGCAGACGGATCGCCGGGAGCTGTTCACAGCCCAGCGCTTGGCGCGCTCGGGAAAGGTGCGCGACGAACTGACGGGAGAACCGCTCCGGATGACGCGGCGAGCCGTCCAGGTTGCTGAAGAGCAGCGCGCCGTCCCGGATGAGATCTCCAGCAACCTCGTTCCGGGCGGTGCGGTAGGCGCGCAGCGCCGCCACGGTGCCGGCGTCCAAGTCGACGACTCGGGACTGGCCCGTCTTGGTGGGGCCCTCGACCAGCTGCTGGCCGGCGCCCTTGGTCTTGATCACGCCGAGGCTGCGGCGCACCGCGAGCCGGCCGGCGTCCAGATCGATGTCGCGCCACCGCAGGGCCAATGCCTCACCGCGGCGCATGCCGGTGGCCGCGAGCAGGCGCCAGCCCATGGCCGCGTCTCTGTCGTAGGCGGCGGCCCAGCGGAGGAAGCGGCCGAGCTCGACCGCGGTCCAGGCCTGCATCTCCGGCGGGCGGGCCTCCGAGGGGCTCGGCGGGGTGGATCGGTCAGTGGGGTTAGCCGGGAGGCGTCCGTGCTTGACGGCGTCGCTCAGAGCCGAGCGCAGGATGGTGAAGACGTAGCGGACCGTCCGCGCGGACAGACCGCCCGTGCCGTCGGCTCTGCCGGAGGACTCCAGCTTCCGCATCCAGATGTCGACCATCGGTCCGGTCAGCCGTGCGACCTGCCCACTGCCCAGATGTGGATCGATGTGCAACCGGATGTTCTTACGATACGAGGCCACCGTCGAGGGACTCAGTCGCTGCCCCTGGATCCAGTCCTCGAGATAGGCGTCAAGCCGCTGATTCGAGGGAGGCACCCACTGCCCGATCTCGGCCTTTCGGATCTCCGATCGGAGAGCGGCGGCCGCGTCCTTCTTCGTTAGGAAGCCGCGCTTGAGAACGACGCGAGTGGTGCCGTCCTCAAGCGAGACCGGATACTTGATCAGGAACCGCGGCCCAGATCTCGTTCGATACTCACTGATCCCGCCTTCGCCCTTGTGACGCCGCTTGGTCATCCCTGCCTCCGCTGCTCGCACCGTCAGGAGCCCAGCGACGGTGACCCCGGGCCCATGGCCATTGACCCCGACTGATGGGGCTGAGGGACAGGGGCAGCCACATCTGTGGACAGTGAGTCGCGCTGTGGACGAGCAATCGAAAAACGAAGAAGCCGCGCAGCGCATAGCTGGAGATCTACCGGACAAGGTCAGGAGCCATCCCCAGCCGAGCCGTTGGTCAGCGGACAACCCGGTGCCAGAGCTCGTCCTGCTTGATCTCGCTGCCACGCCAGCGCAACGATGCCCGGTTGGTCCGGACAGGGCCGTGGCGGCCGTGGCGGGCAGAGCACTCGGCAGCCACCGCTGCGCGAGCACGGACCAATGTGGACGACCTGGATAACGAGGTCCGGGCACCAGCACACCGTTGACCGCTCACTGTTCCGCGACCCGGATCGCGCGATCACGCGATCACGCGATCACCGCCATGATCAACCGGTGATATCGAGCTCAGCTTATTCGGCGCACGTGAGTCAATTCGGCGCAGGGGACTGCGCTTCAACCACAGCTTGATAGAGCGCCGGCAACTCGTCGTTGCCGTATCCGAGCGAGATGGCCCGGTCGAACAGCTCGATCACGGCAGCTGGCAGCCTGTCGTCGAGCCCCCTGTTCTTGCTCGCTCGGGTCACGTCCTCGAGCGCATGCCGGTGCACCTCGAGCGCGCAGTCGGCGCCGCTGAAATCGTCTCGTTCCACCCTGGCCGCCGCATCGCGCGCGCTGTATTCGATGAAGTCGACCATCCACCGCAGGCGCGACAGCAATTTCTCGACGGGCAGCTGCTCCGCGCGGCACAGTGCCAACGATTGGAGGAACGAGGCCGATGCGCCGTACCAGAAGCCAAGCCACGCGAGGTCGAACGTCGCCGCATCGGTCACGCCCTGGCCGACGAATTCGTTCTCGCCCGCGAGCGGCGCAAGCGTGTCCTGCCACCGTTCGAACGTTGCCGGAGCGCCGGAGTACAAGATCGTTGACAACTCCGTTCCGATGGAGTTGGGGTACGCAATGATCTTGGCATCGAGGTACTGGACGCCCGATCGCGCGGCCCATGAGGCGGTAGCGCGGACATCGTCTGGAGTGCCCGTACTCATCTGGATCAGCGTCCTGCCACGCAGGGCATCCGTCGCGTCGGGGGCCCGCAGGATCTCGTCAGTGACCGCATAGCTGCTCAGCACCGAGAGGACGACATCCGAAGCCTGGCAGGCCGATGCAGCGGAGTCCGCAACCGTGGCGGAGCCCCGGAACGCCTCACTCTTGGAAGAGGTGCGGTTCCAAACGGTAACGTCGTGCCCCGCCTCGCTGAGCACGCGAGCCACGGCTGTCCCCATCTGACCCAAGCCGAGCACGGTCACCCGAGATCTGTGCGTTCGCGTTGTCACGACGGCTGCTCCTTGTCGGTGTGGAGGTGGATGGCTCCAAGCCGTTGACGGGGAGACATCCGTTGGACGTCAGCGTCCATGAGCGCTTCTCGCCCGGCCTCTGCGAAATCCGTAAAGGCTGGCCGACAGGTGTACAAGATCTACACGTACTCACGCGGCGTTCAGGCGGAACATCGGCCCTGCCGGTGCGGAAAGGGGGCGCATCGGCGGATGTGCGCCGGCGCGGTCAGGACGGTGTGAATAATCGCGGAGGATGTGGGCGCGCTGGTCATTCGCGTCTCCGGTTTCGCAACCTCATCAACCACCTGGTCATGGGCCTGCTCGGGACCGGCGGCTTCAGACCGCGGGTACACCCTGGGATGCGAAGAGCCGGTTCACCCCACCAGCGAGGACGCGTACGTGACGGCCGAACCACAGCATCCGTGACGGGTCCGACCGAGAAGAATCGTCCCGTCCCGGCCGCTCGCGATCGGCGGCCGGGACAGGACGACGGTCACCGTTCGAATGTGAACCGAGCGACGGAGGAACGCAGCTCGGCTGCCATATGCGCCAGCTCGTCCACCGCGGTACGGGTTTGCATGAGTGCCCCGGTCGTTGCGGACGCCCCTGCAGAGACGCTGGCGATGTTCTCGGTGATCCTCTCGGTCCCGCTGGCCGCCTGGGCTGCCGATCTCGCCATCTCGTTCGTGGTTGCGGTCTGCTCCTCGACCGCACTGGCGATCGTGGTCTGTCGGTCCGATATCTGACCGACGATGTCGCTGATCTCCGTTATGGCCGTGACGGCCGCCCCAGTGTCGCTCTGGATGGCCTGGACCTGCCGGACGATGTCTTCCGTCGCCCTGGAGGTCTCCTCTGCCAATTCCTTGACCTCGCTGGCCACCACACCGAACCCCTTCCCTGCCTCTCCGGCACGTGCAGCCTCGATGGTTGCGTTCAGCGCCAGCAGGTTCGTCTGCTCGGCGATGGCGGTGATGGCCTTCACGACGGTCTCGATCTCGGCAGAGCTCTGCCCCAGCCGACCGATCGTCGAACTGGTCAACTCGACGGAGTTCACTGCCTGTCCGGCCACAGCACTGGCTTCCGCTGCATTGCTGGCGATTTCGCGGATGCTCGCCCCCATCTCCTCCGCGCCGGATGCCACGGTCGCGACGCTCTGGCTGATCTCGCGAGTGGCGTCTGCCGCCACGTCGGACTGTGCAGACGTCGCTTCAGCCGAGGCGGCAATCTGAGCGGACGAGGCGGACAGCTCCTCTGCCGATGCCGCCACCGCATCGGCGGACGAGATCACTGAGGCCATCACTCGCCGCAGACTCGCCTGGGCGGCGTCGATGGCCACCGCCACCCGCCCTACCTCGTCACCTCTAGTGATCCCGGTGGACTGCGTCAAGTCGCAGTCGGCCATGGCTTCCGCCACCGAGACGACGGCTAGGGCGTGTCTCCCAATCTCGGGGCCTGCGTGGTCGAGGCTGGGCGGG
>NZ_JAAGWG010000009.1 GCF_010682065.1 Blastococcus saxobsidens | reverse complement strand
AATGGATGCCGTCAGACAGCTCCACCCGACCCGGAGGTCGCTCCCACGTCAACAACGGTCCTGCTCAGTACAACTAGCGCCCCGCGAGGCCCACCAGGCCGACCTCATCCGCGCTGCGGTCCTCATGTCGCCGCGGGCGCCCTGGGCCGAGCGGTTCCTCGCGATGGTGGGACAACACCCCGTGCACACCGTCGTCCGGAGGAACCCCGCTCCCCCGAGACCCGCAGTTCGGGGTCCGCCACGGCCGTCGGTGCCGGCACCCCAGACCGAGCGGTTCAGTAGCTGAGGCCCTGGCAGCTATGGGTGGACACTGGATGACAGCCAGAGCGTCTGCCGGGGCCGGGCCCGGGTTCGTGTACAACCTGGTTCGCGGGCAGAGCGCTCGCGCTCACCGGATAACTCTCCCGGTTTCGCTCCAAGGCGACCTGCGCATTGGCCTGTATGCACATCGCTCAGCGGGCCTGCTCCCCGAAGATGCCGGGCGAGCCCATGCGAGTACAGCCCAGCCGGGCCAGGAAGCCGGCGGCGAAGGACGGCTGAGCCGGCGGCGAAGGACGGCTGAGCCGGCCGCTCAGCCGGCCGCGGCGGCCCGCTCGTCACGCAGGGCCTTGAAGACCCGGCGGCGCAGCGCGTCGCCGGTGGTCTCGCTGACGTCCAGGAACTGCATGGACAGGAGCCAGCGCGGCCCCTGGGACGTCTGCCGGACGATCTCGCCCTTGACGTGCACCGTGGTGTCCCCCAGGTCGAGGGTGACGTCGGTGCGGGTGCCTTGTCCGGGGGCAGACCCCAGCCGTCGACCAGGGCCCGCATCCCGGCCTCGCTGAGGTCGACCGTGAGGCCGGCCAGCCGACCGTCGGACCAGGGCATGCTCACCGACAGCTCCACGCGGGCCCGCACGCTGCGCCGCCGCTGGCTGCGCTCGGCCGGGCCGGTCGCCGTCAGGTTCCACACGACCTCCTCGGTGTCGTCGTCGACACCGACGATCTTCGCGGGGAGCGTGCGCTCCTCGTACCCGGCGACCCAGTAGAGCTCGACGGAGTCGCCCGGCTTCACCGACGTCTTCCACGCCGTGCCCTCGCCCTGCGGGCGGACGGCGATCACGTGCTCGTTCGACACCTCGACGGACGCGGTGACGGTGATGCCACGCGCGACCAGCGTGACGTCGGCCGACATGCTGACCTCGGGACGAACTGAGTCGGACTCGCTCATCGGGGACCTCCACCTGCTGCACTCAAGAAATGGGCGGCACCGTGGTGGTAGCGGTTCACTTCTCGGCAGGTTCGCCTGATCGGCTGACTCCGCAGCGCCGACCCACCCCGGAGGAGTGAGACGCCCAGGAGCCGGTGGCCGGGAGCCGGAGGCCCGGAGCGGTCAGGAGGCGAGGCGGCGCGCCGACTCGCCCAGCGCGTGCGCCGCCACCGCGGCCGGGGAGCCGATCTGCAGGGCCAGCGTCGCGGTGGCGACCATCGCGCGGAGGGCGCCGGCGGACTCCGCCAGGCGATCGGCCAGGACCAGGTCCAGGTCGGCGTCGTGCAGGTCGTCGATGTCGCGCAGGAACACGGCGCCGTCCTGGGTGGCGGTGCGGGCGGGCGCGGGGGTGGCGGCGGCGAACTGCATGGTGGCTCTCCTGGCTCGGGTGTCTCGCCGGATCCGTCCGGCTCCATGACCATCCGGCGCGCGCCGCACGAGGGGCACGGGACAACCGCAGGAATTCCGCAAGAGCCGGGCCGGGGCGGCCACCCGCACCACCCCGCTGACCCGGAGGGGTGAGCCGACCGGGCCGCCTGCCCGCCGCTGCTCCAGGCCGGGGTATCGCGGGTCGATGGAGGCCTGGACGTCGACGGAGGGAAATCGGTGAGGGTCTGGCTGCTGGTGTACGGCGTGCTCTACGTCGTCATCGAGATGATCGGCCACTCCCTGGCGTCCGTCGGCTGGCCGCAGGTCACCGCCCTGGACGTCGCCACCGCGGTGACCGACGCCTTCCTCGCCGTCTCCCTCGCGCTCGCCGCGATCCTCGGCCTGAAGCTGGCGGCCCGCCGCTGGGGACCGGCCCTCGCCGCCCGCCTGCACACCGCCGGACTGGTCGAGGTGTTCCCCACCGCGCCGCTGGGCGTCCGCTCGTGGCGCGCCGACCCCGTGGCGCTGCCCGCGGCACCCGCCCCGGCACCGGCCCGGCCGCCCGTGCGCGGGACGTACGAGGTGGGGGCGTCCGGCAGCGTCTGGCGTCGCCGGGACCGCCGGGTCGCACCGTCCTTCCCCGAGGAGCCCGGCCACCTGCTGTGATGCCGGCGAGCCACCGTCGGTGAGCCGCAGCTCACAGTTGTGCCGCGCCTTGTTCCCTTCCGGCGGAGTTTGGCTAGGGTTGTGCCGTCGGGAAGGCCCTGCGATATGGCAGGACCCCGATGCACCACCTCAGCTAGGAGCGAGCAATGCCCGAAGGAACTGTCAAGTGGTTCAACGCGGAGAAGGGGTTCGGCTTCGCCACCCCCGACGGCGGCGGCCCGGACGTTTTCGTCCACTACTCGGCCATCCAGTCCAGCGGGTACCGCTCGCTCGATGAAGGCCAGCGGATCGCGTTCGACATCGAGCAGGGCCAGAAGGGCCCGCAGGCTGCGAACGTCACGCCGCTCTGATCACCTGATCAGCACAGCGCCCCCGCCCGGACCCCGGGCGGGGGCGCTGTCGTTCTGGGGGCTGTCGTTCAGGGGCGCTGTCGTTCGCAGACCGGCGTCACCGGTGCCGCGGCACGTACCCGCCGATGAGCGCCGACATCAGCATGGCGCCGTCGTACTCCCCCACTGCGGCCGCCGCATCGGCGAAGCTCCGCCACCGCTGCCGTTCGACCTCGGTGGGCGCCTTCTCGGCGCGCACGGTCAGCTGCTCGAGCAGCCGATCCCACTCCCCCTGCGGCGTGGGCCAGAGCCCGGCCAGCCGCCGCGCCTCGGGCGAGATGCCGGTGATCCGCACGATGTCGCCGGCGTGGTTGGTGAGGGGCTCGATGTACCCGCCGGCGACCAGCGCCTTCGCGGCGGTGACGACGTCGGCCTTCGGCAGCCCGCTCGCCGGCACCACCGCGCCCAGGAGGTAGGGCGACCCTCCGTGCTCGGGCGCGTCGACCAGCCGGGCGATGGCCCGCAGCACGGGCAGGTCCCGGGTGAACCAGGTGTCGGGCAGGAGGCCGTCGGACGGCTGCGGGGCGGGGGTCACTCCCCCAGTCTCCCCGGCCGCGCACGCGGCGGCGTCCCGCCTCCCCCCGGCGGGGTGGGCGCTCGTTCCCCGCCCTGCCGGACGCCCTCGGCACGGGAGCCGGCGGGAATGGCGCTCCGGCCGCGACCGTTGACCCGGGCATGACGACCTCCCCCGAGAAGCCCCGGGTCAGCAGGACCGACGAGGAGTGGCGGGCGCAGCTGTCGCCGGAGGAGTACGCGGTTCTCCGCCAGGCCGGCACCGAGCGGGCCTGGACCGGCGAGTACGTGGACACCAAGACCGTCGGCGTCTACGAGTGCCGCGCCTGCGGTGCCGAGCTGTTCCGCTCCGAGACCAAGTTCGACTCGCACTGCGGGTGGCCGTCGTTCTACGAGGCCTCCGCCGAGGACAACGTGATCCTCCGCGAGGACCGCAGCTACGGGATGGTCCGCACCGAGGTGCTCTGCGCCTCCTGCGAGAGCCACCTGGGCCACCTGTTCGACGACGCCCCGCAGACGCCCACCGGCGACCGGTACTGCATCAACTCCGTCAGCATCAGGCTGCAGCCGGCCACCAGCTGAGCTCCACCCGCACACGCCGAGGGCGGTCACCGAGCGATCGGTGACCGCCCTCGGGCGTTCGACCTGCTCTTCCGCGGAAAGGCAGGTCTGGTCGCGTCAGGCCAGGTCCGCGACCAGTTCCGCGACGGGCTTGCGGACGCCGCTGTAGAACGGCACCTCCTCGCGCACGTGCCGGCGGGCCCGGCTGGCCCGCAGGTCGCGCATGAGGTCCACGATGCGGTGCATCTCGTCGGCCTCGAAGGCGAGCATCCACTCGTAGTCCCCGAGGGCGAAGGCGGCGACGGTGTTGGCCCGCACGTCCGGGTAGGGCCGCGCCTGCATGCCGTGCTCCTTGAGCATGTCCCGCCGCTCCTCGTCGGGCAGCAGGTACCACTCGTAGGACCGCACGAACGGGTAGACGCAGATGTAGCGGCGCGGCTCCTCGTCGGCGAGGAACGCCGGGATGTGGCTGCGGTTGAACTCCGCGGGCCGGTGCAGCGCCATCTGCGACCACACCGGGTCCAGGCTGCGGCCCAGCGCCGTCCGGCGGAACCGGGTGTAGGCCTCCTGCAGCGCCTCCGGCGTCTCGGCGTGCCACCAGACCATGACGTCGGCGTCGGCCCGGAAACCCGCGACGTCGTAGGTGCCGCGGACCACGACGCCCTTGCCGGCCAGCTCGGCGAACAGCTCGTCGACCTCGGCGGCCGCCTGCTGCCGGCCCTCGTCGGCGAGCGGCCGGGCCAGCCGGAACACCGACCACATGGTGTAGCGGATCATGTCGTTGAGCTCGTTCGCCCGCTTGCCGATGCTGCGCTCGCCCGACTGCGTCCCGGTCTGCTCGGTCATGCCGCCATTCTCCCTCTCCTCGTTCCCGCCCGGGAGGCACCCGGGACGTCGCCCTCCTCACGCCGCGGCCCCGGCCCCTCCGCAGGGGGAGGCCCGGGGCCGCGGGTGCGGGGCCGCGTCAGCGCGCGGTGCGCAGCGTCTCCGGGCGGTCATCGGCCCGCGGGCGGCGTGCGTCGCGGCAGACGGAGCAGGCGGCCATCCACACGTGGTGGCGAAGGCACTGGGCCTGCCGGTCGGCCTGGCTGGGGACGCGGCCGCGATCAGACGAACTGGTCTGGTGGATGGGGTACGTGATGCTCACTGGAGTGCCAACACCGACGGCGAGGTCCCGATGCCCCGGACCCCCGTGGCGTCCGACACGGGAGCGCCCCCCTCGGCCGGGCCATCGAGGTGCCCTACCGGTCGGACGACGGCGCGGAGCGCACGCCCGCCGACCGCCGCGGCCCTGATCCGCAGCGAGAACGCGGTGGTGGCCCGCCGCCCCCTCAGCTACGTTGCCCGCGACAGCGGCCGGCGATCAAGGGGGTGGTACCCGTGCACGAAGTACCGCACAGGCGCTCCCCGCGAGGGCTCCCGTGGGACGGGAGGCCGTCCGGGAGCGCCTTCCAGCACACCCCTGGAAGGCACGACCATGCAGTTCTCCTCCGATCGACTCCTCGACGACGATCTCCGCGAACGGCGGTTCCTCCTCGGTGAGATCCCGGGCATCCTGTGGACGCCGGCCAGCACACCCGCACCGGCCCCGCTGATCCTGCTGGGGCACCCCGGCGGGTTGGCCGCCATGCACCCCCGGCTCGTCGCTCGCGCCCGGCATTCGGCGCTCGAGGGCTTCGCCACGGCCACCATCGAGCTGCCCTGGAGTGGCGATCGCCCGGGGTCCGCCTCCGCGGAGAAGGCCGGAGCCGACCTCCGGCGAGCGCTCGCGGCCGGCCAGCCGGTGCGCGACGAGATCGTCGACCGGCTCGTCCTCCCGCTGGTCGACACGGCGGTGCCGGAATGGCAGACGGCCCTGGACGCCATGCTCGCGCTGCCCGGGATCGACGGCCCGGTCGGCTACTCAGGCGGGGTGACCGCCATGGGAGTCCGCCTGGCGGCGGTCGAGCCGCGCATCTCCGCAGCTCTCCTGTTCGCCGGGAGCTACGTGCCCCGCAGGACGTACGAGGAGGCCCGTCACGTCACCGTCCCGTTGCTGGTCCTGCTGCAGTGGGACGACGAGGGGAACGACCGGCGGATGGCCCTCGAACTGTTCGACGCCCTCGGCTCCGCGGAGAAGACACTGCACGCCAACACGGGTGGGCACACCGGCGTCCCGCCGTTCGAAGGCGACGACGCCAACCGGTTCTTCGCCCGGCACCTGGTGCACAGCCGGCGGTCCGACCGCTCAGGGCCCTAGCCGTGCAGCGCGTCGACCGCCCGGTGCGCGTCCCGGATGCAGGCGGGGATGCCCACCCCCTCGAACGCCGCACCGGCGACGGCCAGCCCCGGCACCTCGCCGACCGCCCCGCGGATCGCCGCGACCCGCGCCGGGTGGCCGACCAGGTACTGCGGCAGCCCCCCGCCCCAGCGGGCGACCGCGGTGTCCACCGGCTCCGGGCGCGAGAGCCCGAGCAGGTCGACGACGTCGGCCACGACGGCCGCGGCGAGGTCCTCGTCGGTGCGCTGCAGCTCCGACTCGTCGCGGAACCGGCCGACCGAGGAACGCACCAGCAGGACGTCGTCGCCCAGGTGCGGCCACTTGGCCGACGACACCGTCACGCCCTTGACCAAGCGCCCGGCCACCGGCGGCACCAGCAACCCGGACCCGGCGTCCACCTCCTGGGCGGGGAAGGCCATCGCCACCACGGCCATGGAGGCGTACGGGATGCCCTGCAACGGCTCCACCGCGTCCGGCGCGACGTCGCGCAGCAGCCGGGCCGCCTTGCCCGCCGGGGCGGCGACCAGGACGGCGTCGGCGGGAAACACCTCGGGGGCGGCCACCGGCCCGGCGAGCACCTCGAAGCCGGTCGCGGTCCGGCGGACGGCGTGCGCCGGGGTGCGCAGCCGCACGTCCGCGCGCGCGGCGGCGACCAGCGCGGCGGGCAGCGAGCCGATCCCCTCGTCGACCGTGCGGAACACCGGCCCGTCGGCGTCGCCGCGGCTGCGGTCGCCGGCCGCGCGGGCCGCCGCCGCGGCGGCCAGCACCGACCGCTCCCGGCCCAGGTGCGTGGCGAGTGCCGGCATGGTGGCCTGCAGGGACAGCTCGTCGGCCCGGCCGGCGTAGACGCCGCCGAGCAGCGGCTCGACCAGCCGGTCGACCACCTCGTCGCCCAGCCGCTCGCGGAGCAGCCCGCCGACGGCGACGTCGCCGTCGAGGGTCAGCGGCGGCAGCTCGGCCTCGGCCCGTACCCGCGCGACGCCGTCCGGGGACAGGAAGCCGTCCAGTCCCTCGGCGGACGCCGGGACGCCCAGCACCGTGCCGGCCGGCAGCGGGAACCGCCCCTCGGGCAGCACGACCGAGGCCTGCGTGGTGCCCGGGGAGACCAGCCGGTCCCCCAGTCCCAGGGCCTCGACCAGCTCCACGGCCTCCGGTACCCGGGCGAGCATCGCCTCCGGGCCGGTGTCGTACCAGTGGCCGGCCAGCCGGATCCGGTGCAGCTTGCCGCCGATCCGGTCGCCGGCCTCCAGGACGACGATCTCGTCGTCGGGGCGCCGTCGCCGCCACTCGAAGGCTGCGGCCAGGCCGGTGATCCCGGCCCCGACCACCACCAGGCGGCGGGTCACTTCGCCGTCAGCTCGTGGACCAGCTCGACGACGTGCGTGAGCACGCCGGGGTCGGTGTCGGGGAGGACGCCGTGGCCCAGGTTGAAGACGTGCCCGCGCGCGGCCCGGCCCTGCTCGACGACGCGACGCACCTCGCGGTCGACGGTCGCCCGGTCGGCCAGCAGGACGGCGGGGTCGAGGTTGCCCTGCAGGGAGTAGCCGGGGCCCACCCGCCGCGCAGCCTCGTCCAGCGGCACCCGCCAGTCGACCCCGACCACGTCGGCCCCCGCCTCCCCGATCAGCGGGAGCAGCTCACCGGTGCCGACGCCGAAGTGGATGCGCGGCACCCTGTCCTCCCCCGCCCGCCCATCGCCCATCCCGTCGAAGACCGCCCGCGAGTGGGGCAGCACCCGCTCGGCGTAGTCGACGGCCGAGAGCACGCCGGCCCAGGAGTCGAACAGCTGCACGGCCGAGGCGCCGGCGTCGACCTGGGTGCGCAGGAACATCGAGGAGGAGATCGACAGCCGCTCCAGCAGCCGCGCCCACGCCTCCGGCTCGGCGTGCATGAAGGCCTTGGTGCGGGCGTGCTCCTTGGAGGGCCCGCCCTCGATCAGGTACGTGGCCAGGGTGAACGGCGCGCCGGCGAAGCCGATGAGCGGCGTGGGGCCGAGCTCGGCGACCAGCCGGCCGACCGCCGTCCGGATGAAGTCCAGCGCGGCGGGGTCGAGCTCGGGCAGCGCGTCGACGTCGGCGACGCTGCGCACCGGGTTCGCGATGACCGGGCCGACGCCCGGCTTGATCTCGATGTCGACGCCCGCCACGACCAGCGGCAGCACGATGTCGGAGAAGAAGATCGCCGCGTCCACCCCGTGCCGGCGCACCGGCTGCAGGGTGATCTCGGTGATCAGGTCGGGGTCCTGGCAGGCCTCGAGCATCTTGGTGCCGGCCCGCAGTTCCCGGTACTCCGGCAGCGAGCGCCCGGCCTGGCGCATGAACCAGACGGGCGTGCGGGAGACGGGGAGCCCTCGGGCGGCGCGGACGAGATCGGATTCGGCCGGGGACGCCGACGCGGGTGCGGGACTCACGAGCGTCGATCCTCCCAGACGCGGCGCGGACGCGTGGCCCGCGTCCCGTGCGCGTGCGGCGCGTCTGCGGCCCCCCGGTGTTTCCCGGCCTACTCTGCGCTTCGTGGAGCCGCGCAACCTGGCAGACGCCGGGGAACCCGCCGGAGACGTCCCCGACGTCCCCGCGGCCTTCCGTGCGGCCCTGGAGTCGCTGGCCTCGGTCCGGATCCGCCCGGAGATCGAGCTGGAGCACATCCCGGCCCCGAAGCGCCTCGCTCCCTACGCGCACGCGATCGGGGCCCGGGTGCCCGATCCCGACGGGGACGGCGGCGAGGACGACCTCGAGATCGCCAGCGCGCGGTTCATCGTGCTGTTCGACCCCGACGGTCACGAGGCGTGGCACGGCACCATGCGCTGCGTCGGCTACCTCTCCGCGGCCACCGACGAGCAGCTGGTCGACGACACGATGTTCTCCGAGGTCGCGTGGAGCTGGCTGACCGACGCGCTGGCCGAGGCCGAGACCGGGCACCACACCGTCGGCGGCACGGTCACCCGCACGGCCTCGACCCGGTTCGGCGAGCTGGCCGGGCCCGAGCACTCCGTCGACGTGGAGATCCGCGCCTCGTGGACCGCCGAGGGCACCGACCTCGACCGGCACCTGCTGGCATGGCTCGAGGTGCTGGGCAACGCGGCCGGTCTCCCGCCCCCCGGGGTGCGGCTGCTGGGTCCCTCCGACCGGGTCGGTAGCGAGACTCTCTAACATCGAGCCGGCACGACGGGCGCCTGCCCGCGGAGCCGGTGCTCCTTCCCCCTGGATCCCGCGGTCGCACCGCGGCGGACCCGGCCGGGCGCCGGCGGCCCGACCGACGAGGACCGGCAAGAAGGTGGACGGCAACTGAGCACCGACCCCACTCCCCCGCCGGAGGAGGACACCCCCCCGGAGGCCACGCCCCTCCTCGCCCCGCGCGACGGGCTCCCCCCGGTCATCGAGAACTCCACCCAGCTGGTCGAGTACGCCGATGCGCTGCGCTCGGGCACCGGCCCGGTCGCCGTCGACGCCGAGCGCGCCTCCGGCTACCGGTACGGCCAGAAGGCCTACCTGGTGCAGCTGCGCCGCAACGGCTCGGGCACCGGGCTGGTCGACCCCGTCCCGCTGCCGGACCTGTCGGCCATCCAGGAGGCCATCGGCGACGCCGAGTGGGTGCTGCACGCGGCCAACCAGGACCTGCCGTGCCTGGCCGAGATCGGGCTCGTCCCCGCCCGGGTGTTCGACACCGAGCTGGCCGCCCGCCTGGCCGGCCTGCCCCGCGTCGGCCTCGGCGCCGTCGTCGAGTCCCTGCTGGGCTTCTCGCTGCAGAAGGGCCACTCCGCCGCCGACTGGAGCACCCGGCCGCTGCCCGAGGAGTGGCTGGTCTACGCCGCCCTCGACGTCGAGGTGCTGGTGGACCTCCGGGACGCGCTGGCCGCGATCCTCGAGGAGCAGGGCAAGACCGAGTGGGCCCGGCAGGAGTTCGAGGCGATCCTCGCCGCCGGCCCGCCGGCCCCGAAGCAGGACCCGTGGCGGCGCACCTCCGGGGTGCACGGGCTGCGCAGCCGGCGCCAGCTGGGCATGCTGCGGGCGATCTGGGAGGCGCGGGACGACCTCGCCCGCCGCCGCGACGTCGCCCCCGGACGGGTGCTCCCCGACTCGGCGATGGTCGCCGCCGTGCAGGCCGACCCGAAGAACGAGGGTGCTCTGCTCGAGCTGCCGGTGTTCCGCGGCCGGGCGAACCGCCGGCTGGTCGCCCACTGGTTCACCGCCCTGGCCCGCGGCAAGGCGCTGCCGGAGGACGAGCTCCCGCTGCACAGCAAGCCCGGCGACGGCCCGCCGCCGGTGAACCGCTGGTCCGACCGCGACCCGGCCGCCGCCACCCGCCTGCAGGCGGCCCGGGCCGGGCTCGCCGAGCTCTCGGAGAAGCACTCCGTGCCGGTGGAGAACATCGTCTCCCCCGACCTGGTGCGCCGGATCATGTGGAGCCCGCCGGAGCCGCGCGTGGCAGCGACCGTCGCCGAGGCGCTGCGCGCCGGTGGCGCACGCGAGTGGCAGGTCGAGCTGACGCTCGACGTGCTCACCGACGCCGTCGGCCGCGCCTGACCAGGGACCCCGCACACGCCGGAGGGGCGCCGTCCGCTGCCGGGCGGCGCCCCTCCTGCGTGGTCACCTGCCGCCCGCCGGCTCGAGCACGGCGGGCGGCAGGGGTCATCGTCGGGCCGTGGCGGCCCGTCGGCGGGCGATCGCGTCCACGCTGGCCGCGAGCAGCAGCACCCCACCGGTGATGATGAAGTTCAGGTACGCGGCCACACCGAGGAGGCCGAGACCGTTGTTGATGATCGCGATCACCAGCCCGCCGAGGACGGCGTCGCGCGCCCTCCCCCGGCCGCCGAAGAGGCTGGTACCACCGATGACGGCGGCCCCGACGGCGTAGAGCAGCGTGTTGCCCGCACCGGCGTCCGGCGTCACCGAGCTCAGCCGCGAGGTGGCGAGGATGCCGCTGATCGCCGCCAGGCTCGAGGAGATCACGAACGCCGCCACCCGGATCCGGGTCACGTTGATGCCGGCCCGGCGGGCGGCCTCGGCGTTCCCACCGACGGCGTAGACGTGCCGGCCGAAGCTCGTGCGCGCCAGCACGAAGGTCAGCACAAGCAGCAGGACGACCACCAGCGGCACCGCGTACGGGATGCCGGCCAGGTCGATCGCGGCGGCCAGCGCGCGGTCGACGCTGAGCAGGGCGGTGACACCGAAGACGACCGCGGCGATGACCGCGATCCGGGCCACCACGATGATCAGCGGCTGGTGCGCCAGCCCGCGGGACCGCTGGGAGCGCCAGCGCCAGAGCTCGACGGCGGCGTAGGCGACGGCGACGAGGACGGCCAGCACCCAGCCGAGGGTGACCGGGACGTTCTCGTTGGCCAGCGCCCGGATGACCGGCTCGCGCACCGGCACGGTGCCGCCCTGCCCGATCAGCCGCAGCGTCACGCCCTGGAAGCCCAGGAAGAGCGCCAGGGTGACCACGAACGACGGGATGCCGATGATGCCGACCAGGCTGCCGGTGAACATGCCGATCACCGCACCGGCGGCGATGGCGGCGAGCACGGCGACCGGCCAGGAGAAGCCGCCCTGCACCAGCAGCTGGGCCAGCACCGCCGAGCAGACGCCGCTGACGACACCGGCGGACAGGTCGATCTCACCGAGCAGCAGGACGAAGACCAGCCCCATCGCGAGCACGATGATCGGCGTGGCCTGGACGAGCAGGTTGGCCAGGTTCAGCGGGGTGAGGAAGGTGCCCGGCCGCAGGACCGTGAAGAGGATCCCGAGGACCACGATCCCCAGGACGGCCGGCAGGGCACCGAGGTCACCGGCGCGCAGCTTGTTCAGGTAGCCCTGGGCGACGCCGCGCACGGTGTTGTCCTGGCGGTCGCCCTCGAAGCCGCCGGCCGGCTTGTGCGGTCCGCTCGCCTCGGCGGCAGTCAGCGTGTTGCTCGACATGACGGTCCTCTCAGTCCTCGAGGTCATCGGCGGAGAGGCCCAGGTCGCCGGAGCGGCCGGAGGTGATCAGCTCGATGACCTGGGTCCGGTCGACGTCGGAGATGGGCACGTCCGCGGCGATCCGGCCCAGGTACAGGGCGGCCACGCGGTCGGCGACCTCGAAGACGTCGACCATGTTGTGGGTGATGAAGACGACGGCGTGGCCGGTGTCGGCCAGCCGCCGGACCAGGTCGAGCACCTGGCGGGTCTGGGCGACGCCGAGCGCGGCCGTCGGCTCGTCGAGGATGACGAGCTTGGACTCCCACAGCACGGCCTTGGCGATGGCCACGGTCTGCCGCTGGCCACCGGACAGGCTCGACACCAGCTGGCGCACCGACTTCAGCGTGCGCACCGACAGCTTGGTGAGGGTGTCCCGCGCCGCCTCCTCCATGGAGGCCTCGTCCAGGAGCAGGCCCCGCTTGCGCTCGCGGCCCAGGAACATGTTCTGGACGACGTCGAGGTTGTCGGCCAGCGCGAGGTCCTGGTAGACGACCTCGATGCCCAGCCGGGCGGCGTCGCGGGGGCCGTTGAGCTGCACCGGGTCGCCCTCGAACTCCACGGTCCCGGAGTCGATCGGGTGGATGCCGGCGATGCTCTTGATCAGGGTGCTCTTGCCCGCGCCGTTGTCACCGACGAGCGCGGTGACCTTGCCGGGGTAGACGTCCAGGTGGACGTCGTGCAGGACCTGCACGGCCCCGAAGCTCTTGTTGACGCCCCGCAGGCTCAGGGTGGGCCGGTCGAGGGTGGTGGTGGGGGTCGGTTCGCTTCCGGACACCGATGGGTCCCTTCCTGCAGGAGTGCGGCCACGGAAGGCCGGGGACGGTCTGGTGCCCTGCGGGTGCCGGCCAACCGGCACCCGCAGGGCAGGAGCAGACGGCCGGGGCACCCGTCAGCGGGTGCCCCGGCCCGACGGCTCAGGAGATCCCGAGCTCCGTGCAGGCAGCCGCGAACTCACCGGTGCAGACGTCGGCGGCGGTCTGGTAGCCGTCGTCGATGACCTGCTTGACGTTGTCCCGGAAGATCGCGATGGGCTCGAGGAGCACCGAGGGGACCGTGCGGTCACCCTCGGGGTCCTCGGCCTCGCCGTCGACCGAGGGGGTCTCGCCGTTGACCAGGGCCACGGCGAGCTCGGCCAGGGCGTTGGCCTCCTCCTCGATCGGCTTGTAGACGGTCATGCACTGACGGTTCGCGAGGATGTTCTGCAGACCCTCGACGGTGGCGTCCTGTCCGGTGACCGGCACCTGCCCGGCCACGTTGTTGCGGCCCAGGATCGAGACGACCGCGTTGGCGAGACCGTCGTTGGCGGCCACGACACCCTGGATGTCACCACCGGCCTGGGTGTACATCTGCTCGAAGATCGTGGCGGCCTGCTGGTTGTCCCAGTCCGGCACGGCCTGCTCGGCGACGACCGTGTACTGGTCCATGCCGTCGAGGACCTCGTGCGCACCCTCGGAGAACAGGGTGGCGTTGTTGTCGTCGGGCGAGCCGTTCAGGTAGGCGATGTTCGCCGGCTCCTCGCCGAGGCACTGGGCCAGGCCCTCGCCCTGCAGGCGGCCGACCTCGGTGTTGTCGAACGAGACGTAGTAGTCGCTCTCGCCACCCAGGGTCAGACGGTCGTAGTCGATCGTCTGCACGCCCTGCTGCTCGGCCTGCTGCTGGATCGCGGCACCGGAGGCCGAGTCGAGGTTGGTGATCGCCAGGACGGTGACGCCCTCGGTGATCATCTGCTCGGCGATGGTCTTCATCCGCTGGGCGTCGCCCTGCGCGTTCTGGATGTCGAACTCGACCCCGGCCTCCTTGAAGGCTGCCTCCAGGAGCGGGCGGTCGGCCGACTCCCAGCGCGCCGAGGACGCCGTGTCGGGGAGGATCACGCCGATCTTGCCGGCCGCGTCGCCGCCGCCACCACCGCCGTTGCCGCCGTTACCGCCGTCGTCGCCACCACACGCGGCCAGGCCGAAGACCATGGCCGCCGCGATCGCCGTCGTCACAGTGCGCCGTCGCGCCATGAGAGGGACCTCAATTCGTTGGGGTTACAGATAAATTCCAGCGGGTCATCTTGCGCGCCCCCCTCGCCCGATCGCAACGCGCACCCCGTCGCCGTTGCAGGACCGTGACCGCGGGCCCCCTCGAACGGGGGTCGTGCCGCGCTTGGCGGCCCGGTTACCGACGGGTAACTTGTCCGTGCCGGCCCTCTTGGGTCGGTTACGAATCCCGCGGAGGTTCTGTGTCCCAGAAAGTGCGACGGCCACGCTCGCTGCGTGAGGTCGTCTTCGTCGACGGCGTACGCACTCCCTTCGGCAAGGCAGGCCCGAAGGGCATCTACGCCGAGACGCGCGCCGACGACCTCGTCGTGCGCTGCATCCGCGAGCTGATGCGCCGCAACCCGGCACTGCCGGCCGACCGGGTGGACGAGGTGGCCATCGCCGCCACCACCCAGATCGGCGACCAGGGGCTGACCCTGGGCCGCACCGCCGCGCTGCTCGCAGGCCTGCCGAAGACCGTTCCGGGCTACTCGATCGACCGCATGTGCGCCGGCGCGATGACCGCGGTGACCACCACCGCGTCCGGCATCGCCTTCGGCGCCTACGACGTCGCCATCGCCGGCGGCGTCGAGCACATGGGCAACCACCCCATGGGCGAGGGCGTGGACCCCAACCCGCGGATCATCAGCGAGAAGCTGGTCGACCCCTCCGCGCTGGTCATGGGCTCCACCGCCGAGAACCTGCACGACCGGTTCCCGCACCTGACCAAGGAACGCGCCGACGCGTTCGCGCTGGCCAGCCAGCAGAAGTACGCCAAGGCCGTCGCCAACGGGCAGATCGGCCCGGAGCTGGTCACCATGGCGACCCGCTCGAAGGACAACGGCTGGGGCGTCGCGACGGTCGACGAGCCGCCGCGGCCGCAGACCACCCTCGAGGGCCTGGGCACGCTGAAGACCCCGTTCCGCCCGCACGGGAACGTCACCGCCGGCAACGCCGCCGGTCTGAACGACGGCGCCACCACCTGCCTGCTCGCCGCCGAGGACGTCGCGGAGGAGCTCGGGCTGAACGTCGGCATGCGCCTGATCGGCTACGGCTTCGTGGGCGTCGAGCCCGAGGTCATGGGCATCGGCCCGGTGCCCTCGACGGAGAAGGCACTGGCCCGCACCGGCCTGTCGATCTCCGACATCGGCCTGTTCGAGCTGAACGAGGCCTTCGCCATCCAGGTGCTGGCCTTCCTCGACCACTTCGGCATCGCCGACGACGACGAGCGGGTCAACCCGTGGGGCGGCGCCATCGCCGTCGGCCACCCGCTCGCCTCCTCCGGCGTCCGCCTGATGACCCAGCTCTCGCGGCAGTTCGCCGAGCGCCCCGACGTCCGCTACGGCCTCACCGCCATGTGCGTCGGCCTCGGCATGGGCGCCACCGTGATCTGGGAGAACCCGAACTGGGAAGGGGCTGCCAAGTGAGCGCGGTCTTCGAGAACGAGGTCGTCACCGAGGCAAAGGTCCGGTTCCTGGACCTGCCCGGCCTCTCGGGCGAGTTCGCCCTGATCACCATCGACAACGGGCACGACCACACCCGCCCGTCGACGTTCGGCCCCGGCGGGCTCGCCTCGCTGGACGCCGCGCTGGACGAGATCGCCGCCCACTCCCCCGCCCCCGCGGCGATCGGGGTCACCGGCAAGCCGTTCATCTTCGCCGTCGGCGCCGACCTCTCCGGCGTTCCCTCGGTGACCGACGCGTCGGCCGCCCGGGAGATCGCCGAGACCGGCCACCGGGTGTTCCGGCGGCTCAAGGACGCCGGCGTCCCGACGTTCGCCTTCGTCAACGGCGTCGCCCTCGGCGGTGGCCTGGAGCTGGCGCTGCACTGCTCCTACCGGACCATCAGCGCGGGCGCGGCCGTCGGCTTCCCCGAGGCCTTCCTCGGGCTGGTCCCCGGCTGGGGCGGCACTCAGCTGCTGCCGAACCTGATCGGCATCGACGCCGCCGTCACGGTGATCGTCGAGAACGCGCTGGCCCAGAACAAGATGACGCCGGCGCCGAAGGCGGCGAAGCTCGGCATCGCCGACGCGCTGTTCGAGCCGGCCGACTTCCTCGAGCGCTCGCTCGAGTGGGCCGTCGGGGTGCTCGACGGCTCGGTGACGCCCGCCCGTCCCGAGGTCGACCGCTCCGCCTGGGACGAGGCGATCGCCCGTGCCCGCGGCGTGGTGGCCGCCCGCACCCGCGACGCCTCCCCCGGCGCCGTGCGTTCGGTGGACCTGCTCGAGCTCGCCCGCAACGGTGTCGACGGCGAGGCGTTCACCGCCGGCACCGCCGCGGAGGACGACGCGCTCGCCGAGCTGCTGATGAGCGACCCGCTGCGGGCCTCGCTGTACTCCTTCGACCTGGTGAACAAGCGGGCCAAGCGGCCGGCCGGCGCGCCGGACAAGTCGCTGGCCCGCAAGGTCACCAAGGTCGGCGTCGTCGGTGCCGGGCTCATGGCCTCGCAGCTGGCCATGCTGTTCGTGCGGCAGCTGAAGGTGCCGGTCGTGCTGACCGACATCGACCAGGCCCGCGTGGACAAGGGCGTGGCCTACGTGCACGGCGAGCTGGACAAGCTGGCCCAGCGCGGCCGGCTGAACCCCGACAAGCTCAACCAGCTCAAGGGCCTGGTCACCGGTTCGCTGTCCAAGGACGTCTTCGCCGACGCCGACCTCGTCATCGAGGCCGTCTTCGAGGAGATGTCGGTCAAGCAGCAGGTGTTCGCCGAGGTGGAGGCCGTCGTCTCGGCGGAGTGCGTGCTGGCGACCAACACCTCCGCGCTGTCGGTGACGGAGATGGCCGCCAAGCTCGAGCACCCCGAGCGCGTGGTCGGCCTGCACTTCTTCAACCCGGTGGCCGTCCTCCCGCTGCTGGAGGTCGTGCGCGCCGAGCAGACCGACGACGCCACGCTGGCCACCGCCTTCGCCGTCGGCAGGTCGCTGAAGAAGAGCTGCGTGCTCGTCGCGGACGCCCCGGCGTTCGTGGTGAACCGCCTCCTCACCCGCTTCCTGGGCGAGGTCACCGCGGCCGTGGAGCAGGGCACGCCGGTCGAGGTGGCCGAGCGCGCGCTCGACCCGCTGGGCCTGCCGATGACGCCGTTCGAGCTGCTCTCGCTCGTCGGCCCGGCGGTCGCGCTGCACGTGGCCGAGCGCATGCACGAGGCCTTCCCCGACCGGTTCGCCGTCGGCGAGGGGCTGCGCAAGGTCGTCGAGCTGGGCAAGACCAGCGTCTTCTCCGAGCCCGGCGTCGTCGACCCCGAGCTCGTGGACGCCTTCGCCGGCGACTCCCCGCTGACCGAGGAGCAGGTGCACGACCGCGCGGTCGAGGCACTGGCGCAGGAGATCCGGCTGATGCTGGACGAGGGCGTCGTGCAGGCCGCGCAGGACATCGACCTGTGCATGATCCTCGGCGCGGGCTGGCCGTTCTGGCTGGGCGGCATCACCGCCTACCTGGACCGCACCGGCGTCTCGGAGAAGGTGACCGGTTCCCGGTTCCTGCCGCAGGGTGTGGCCTCGCTGCCTGCCTGATCCGAAGAGCCCGGACGGCCCGGCCCCCTCAGCGTGGAGGGAGCCGGGCCGTTCGTCGTGCGGAGGCGGGAACGGACTGTCGGCCCGAGTGGGGCCCGGAGGGTCCCGCGCAGGGACGACGCAGCGGCTCAGCGGCGTAGGGGGTCGGCACGTGGCCGCGGTGTCGTCCGGAGGACGACGGTGTCAGAGCCGGAACTTGCTGGTCAGGCTGTCCATCGTGCGGTTCACCGAGGCGACCTTGATGTGGGAGAGGCCGGCGGTCGCGCCGGCGGCGAGCATGGCCTCGTGCGCGGCGCGCAGCGTCGCCCACACCTCGTCGGCCTCGCCCTCGAGCGTGGTGCCCAGCGCGCCGACCTCGTGGCGCAGCCCCGACGCCTGGATCACCGCGATCGCGGCCTCCACGTGCGCGTGCGGGTCCTCCGCCGTCCCGGGCGGCGACGGCGCCACCTGGATCTCGGCGATCACGGTCACTGCTGGGCGCCGTCGACCCGCTCGGGGACGGCGCTCTCAGTGCGTTCCGCGAGCCGCGACGTCCACTCCGCGATCCGGCGGGCGACGTCCTGCTCGGTGAGCCCGGCGTCGGCGAGCACCTGGCCGCGGCTGCCGTGGTCGAAGAACTGCTGCGGCAGGCCCATCGAGCGCACCGGCACGTCGACGCCGCGGTCCTGCAGCGCCTGGGTGAGCGTGGTGCCCACTCCCCCGGCACGGCCGCCGTCCTCGACGGTGACCACCAGCCGGTAGCCGGCGGCCAGGTCGAGCAGTTCGTCGGCCACCGGCAGGACCCACCGCGGGTCGACGACGGTGACCCCGATCCCGTGGTCGGCGGCGCGCTCGGCGGCGGCCAGGCACATCGGCACCATGGAGCCGACGGCGACCAGCAGCACGGTGCTCTCCACCCGCCCACCGTCCCCGGTCATCCGCTCGCCCCGCCGCAGCACGTCGACCGGGCCCCGCCGCTCGAGCGCGGGGATGTCGACCGGCGGCGCCCCCTTGGGGAAGCGGACGACGGTCGGCCCGTCGGTCACCGCGACCGACTCGCGCAGGGCCTCGCGCAGCGTCGACTCGTCGCGCGGCGCCGCCAGCCGGATCCCGGGGACGACGGAGAGGATCGACATGTCCCACATGCCGTTGTGCGACGCGCCGTCGGTGCCGGTGACCCCGGCGCGGTCGAGCACCACGGTGACCGGCTGGCGGTGCAGCGCCACGTCCATGAGCAACTGGTCGAAGGCGCGGTTGAGGAACGTCGAGTAGACGGCGACGACGGGGTGCAGCCCGCCCATCGCCAGGCCCGCGGCCGAGGTCAGCGCGTGCTGCTCGGCGATGCCGACGTCGAAGGTCCGCTCCGGGAACCGCTCGGCGAACGCCGCCAGGCCGGTCGGGTGCAGCATCGCGGCGGTGATGGCCACGACGTCGGACCGCTCGGCGCCGATGCGCACCAGCTCGTCGGAGAACGCCGTCGTCCAGTCGCGCGCGGCGGCGACGCTGGTGCCGCTGTCGGGGTCGAAGACCCCGGTGGCGTGCCAGGCGTCGATCTGATCGGTCTCGGCCGGCGGGTAGCCGAAGCCCTTGGTCGTGACGGCGTGCACGATGACCGGCCCGCCGAAGGAGCGGGCCCGGCGGAGTGCGGACTCCATGACCTCGACGTCGTGCCCGTCGACCGGGCCGATGTACTTCATGCCCAGGTCCTCGAACATGCCCTGGGGCGACAGGACGTCCTTGAGGCCCTTCTTGATGGCGTGCAGCGCGTCGTAGAGCGCCGAGCCGACGACCGGCGCCTTGTGCAGCGCCTGGCGCACCTGGAGCAGGGCGTTCTCGTAGCCCGGGCGCAGCCGCAGGGTGGCCAGCGCGTCGGCCACGCCCCCGATGGTCGGCGAGTAGGAGCGGCCGTTGTCGTTGACGACGATGACGACGGGGCGGTCCTGCGCGGCGGCGATGTTGTTCAGCGCCTCCCAGGCCATGCCGCCGGTCAGCGCGCCGTCACCGATGACGGCGACGACCGGGCGGCCGTCGCCGCGGATCGCGAAGGCCTTGGCCAGCCCGTCGGCGTAGGACAGCGACGTCGAGGCGTGGCTGTTCTCGACCCAGTCGTGCTCGCTCTCGATCCGGCTCGGGTAGCCGGACAGGCCGCCGCGCTGGCGCAGCCGCTCGAACTCCTCCACCCGGCCGGTGAGCATCTTGTGCACGTAGGACTGGTGGCCGGTGTCGAAGACGATCGGCTCGCGCGGCGACTCGAACACCCGGTGCAGGGCGATGGTCAGCTCGACGCAGCCGAGGTTGGGGCCCAGGTGACCGCCGGTCTTGGCCACGCTGGCCACCAGCGCGTCACGGATCTCCGCCGCGAGGGCGGGGAGCTGCTCGGGGGGCAGGGCACGCAGGTCCTCGGGGCCCCGGAGCGATCGCAGCAGCGGCACGGGTCGCGGTGTCCTCTCGTGGGCAGCGCGGCCCGGACGGAGGCCGCCGGTTCACTGTAGCCGCGGAATCGGCGCAGGCACGGTGAGCAAGATCGCTGCCGCTCAGAGCCGGGGCACCCACCGCTCCCCGCGCAGCGCCCCGCCGACCACCTCGACACCGCGGCCGGCGGCAGCCAGCCGGGCGCCCTCGCGCTCGTACGCCGCGATGGCGGCCTCGATCGCCTCGACCGGCAGCTGGTCGGCGAGCTCCACCCGGACGGTCCGCCACCCCTTCCGGGCGGCCTCCACCCCGGCGGCGACGTGGTCGGCGGCGAACCGGGCGAGCAGCACCGGGTACCGGCGCAGCACCTCGTGCGCCCGGTAGTCGGGAGGCACGAGGTCGAACAGCCAGGCCACGGCGGTGCGCTCCCAGTCCGGCGCACCCGGCGGCCGCACCTCCTCCGGCCAGCCCGGCGGCACCGTCGCGTCCACCCCGCCAGTGTCGCTCCCCGTCCCGCGGCACGGGACACCGGATCGCACATGTGTTCGAATCGTGACGTCCCCTCTTCCCTGCCGGCGCAGCTAGGGTCGGCGCCGACAGCACCGGGTGCGGAGGTGGGCGTGCGACGCAGGGCGCGAGCGCGTGCGGCGCTGGCCACGGCATGCCTGCTCGGCGCCGTGCTGACCGGCTGCGCCACCGGCCCGGAGGTGGCCGAGCCCCCGGCCGAGCTGGTCATCGCCGCCGGGGAGTCCTCCGGCGTCTACTACCGCTACGGGCGCGGGCTGGCCGGGGCCCTCGCCACCGAGCTGCCCGGCACCGACGCCACCGCCGTGGTCACCCGCGGCTCGGTGGACAACATCCGGCGCCTGGCCGACGGCAGCGCCGAGGTCGCGTTCGCGCTCGCCGACACCGCCGCCGAGGCGGTCACCGGCAGCGGCCCGTTCGACGCACCGGTCCCGGTCCGCGCGATCGCCCGGCTCTACACCAACGCGGTGCACGTCGTGGTCCCCGCCGACTCCCCCGCCCAGCGGGTCGCCGACCTCGCGGGCCTGCGCGTCTCCGTCGGCGCACCCGGGTCCGGGACCGAGCTGACCGCGATGCGGCTGCTCGAGGTCGCCGGGGTGACCGGCGAGCGGTCGGCGGCCACCGAGCGACTCGGCGTCGGCGACTCCGCCGAGGCCCTGGCGGCCGGGCGGCTGGACGCCTTCTTCTGGTCCGGCGGGCTCCCCACCGAGGGCATCCAGGAGCTGGTCGACACGGCGCCGGTGCGGCTGCTGCCCACCGACGACCTGCTGGTGACCATGCGCGCGAACCATGCCGAGTACGTCGTCGAGCAGACGATCCGGGCCAGCGTCTACGGGCTGCCGGCCGACGTCAGCGGCATCGGCGTGCCGAACCTGCTGCTGGTGCGGGCGGACATGCCCGACGACCTGGCCGAGGCGCTCACCAGCACGCTGTTCGGCTCCCAGGCGGAGCTGCTCGCGGCGCACCCGGAGGCCCGGCACCTCGACCTGCGCAGCGCGATCACCACCACGCCGGTGCCGCTGCACCCGGGCGCGGCCGCCTACTACCGGGCGGCCAAACCGGGGGTCGACGACGACTGAGCCGGCACGGCCTCCAGCCGCGGCAGCCGGACCTCCACGCACAGCCCGTGCGGTGCGGCCGGTCGCACCGTGAGCGTTCCCCCGCAGCGCTCCACCAGCGTGCTGGCGATCGCCAGGCCCAGCCCGGAGCCGGGCACGTTCTGCTGGTCGGGCCCCCGCCAGAAGCGCCGGGTCGCGGCGGCGCACTGCTCCGACGGGAGCCCCGGGCCGTCGTCGGCCACCAGGAGCTCGACCCGCCCCTCCGGCCCCTCCCCGACCGAGACCCGGACGGTGCCGCCGGGGGTGAACCGCAGGGCGTTGTGCAGCACCGCGTCGAGCACCGTGTCCAGCGCTCCGGGTGGGGTCAGCACCCAGGCCGAGCCCTCGGCGGACAGCTGCATCTCGGTACCGCCGGCCTCCGCGGCGTCGCTCCAGACCCGCAGGCGCTCGCGGACGCACGCCCCCACGTCGACGGCCACCGGAGCGCCGCGGTCCTCCTGCGCGCGCGCCATCGCCAGGGTGTCGTCGAGCACCTGGGTCAGCCGCCGGATCTCCTCCATCGCCACCCGGTGGTCGCCGCGGGCGGCGGGGACGAGACCGGACTCCAGCGCGTCCACCCGCAGCTGCAGCGCGGTCAGGGGGTTGCGCAGCTGGTGGGAGACGTCGGCGACCAGGGCGCGCTGCTGTGCGCTCGACGTGCGGATCGCCTCGGCCATCCGGTTGAAGTCGGCGATCAGCCGGCGCAGCTCCGGCGGCCCGTGGCCCACCTCGGCCCGGGCGTCGAGGTCACCGGTGGTGAGCGTGTGCACGGCGTCGTCCAGCCGGTGCACCGGGCGCAGGATCCACCGGGACAGCGGCCAGGTGGCCACCGCGACGAGGCCCAGCACGAGCAGCCCGGCGACCGCCAGCACGGCCCAGTAGAGGACGACGTCCCGGACCAGCTCCCCGGTCGGCGAGACCGTGACGACGGCCCCGGCCACCTCGCTGCCGCGCAGCACCGGCTCGGCGACCGTGACCGGCGCGGCCCGCCAGGGCAGCACGGTCGGCGGCGGGCTGGACCGCCGGCCGGCGAGCGCCTGGGCCAGCGCCTGGCTCCCCCCGTCGGTTCCCGGCTCCTCGCCCCCTCCGGAGCTGAGCAGCACCTCGCCGTCCACGCCGCGCACCTCGACCCGGACCCCGTACAGCCCGGCGTAGGCCTGCACCTCCGGCTCGAGGGTCTGGACCGCGCCCCGGGCGAGGGCGGGTGCGGCCAGCCGCGCCAGCCGCGCGGTGTCCCCGGTGCGGTCGATGAGCAGCTCCTGCGTCCGCGACTGCGCGTAGCTGGCGGCCAGCGGCACCTCCACGGCCACCAGGACCACGGCGACCAGTCCGAGGAGCAGCGCGATCAGCCGGCGCCTCACCGGCGCCCTCCGGGGGCGCTCACGGCAACGGCACGACCGAGCGCATCCGGTACCCCACGCCGCGGACGGTCTCCACGAGGTCGGGATCGCCGAGCTTGGCGCGCAGGGTGGCCACGTGCACGTCCAGGGTCCGGGTGGAGCCGAAGATGGTGGCTCCCCAGACCCGGTCCAGCAGCAGCTCCCGCGAGCACACCGCCCCGTGCGCACCGGCCAGCACGGCCAGCAGGTCGAACTCCTTGCGGGACAGCTTCAGCTCCGCACCGGAGAGCGTCGCCCGCCGGGCGCCAGGCTCGATCTCCAGCGCGCCCAGCCGGATGACCGTCACCGACGCCGACGCCGCAGGCGCGGTGGCCGGCACCGCCGCGCCGTCGGGGCGGGCCCGGTGGCTGCGCCGCAGCACCGCCTCCATCCGGGCCAGCAGCTCGGCGCTGCTGTAGGGCTTGACCACGTAGTCGTCGGCGCCGGCACGCAACCCGGCGATCCGTTCGCGCTCCTCGGCGCGGGCGGTGACCGCGATGATCGGCACGTCGACGACCCGGCGCAGCGCCCGGCACACGGCCAGGCCGTCCATGTCCGGCAGCCCGAGGTCCAGCAGGACCAGGTCCACCGGGTGCGCCGCCAGCGCCGCCTCCCCGGAGGAGACGCGCTGCACGAGCACGCCGTGGCGGCGCAGCACGTCGCCCAGCGCGGCGGCCACCCGGTCGTCGTCCTCGACGAGCAGCACCCGCACGTCGCGCCTCCTGTCCCCCGGCCCCGGCGACGTTAGGAGAACGTCAAGTCCTCGCCCGGCGCTGGGCTACGGCCGCAGATCCTGTCACGGTCCTCCAGGAAAACGTGAGGGAGGCCACACCGTGACTGCGCAGGGAACCGACGCGGGGAGCCCCGGCGAGCGGGCCACCGGCACCGCCGACCGGACCGGGGCGCCCGCCCCGGCCGCGAGCGCCTCGGCGCGCGCCGAGGAACCGGAGCGTCCCGGCGCGCTCGGCGAGGTGCCCGCCGAGGCCGACGCGGAGAAGCCGGCGCGCGTGCTGGACGGGAAGCTGCGCCTCGCGGTGAGCGTGGTGGCCGCCCTGCTGTCGGTGTACGCGCTGTGGAACGTGTTCTTCCCGGTGCCCGCGCTCCAGTACCGGATCATCTTCCTGGCCGTCGTCCTGCCGCTGACCTTCCTGCTCTACCGGCCGGCGGTGCGGGTGCTGCGCGGCCGGGCGGAGGGGCCGGACCGGCCGGGGATCCTGGACTGGGCGCTCGCCGCGCTGTCGCTGTTCGTGACGCTCTGGCCGCTCCTGGCCGGGTTCGACGAGTACATCTCGCGCGGCTTCCGCCCCCTGTACATCGACGTCTTCTGCGGGCTGACGCTGGTCGTGCTGGTGCTCGTGGCCACCTGGCGCACCGTGGGACCGGTCCTGCCGGTCATCTGCGGGCTCTTCATCGCCTACGCGTTCCTGGGCAACCTGATCCCCAACGGCTGGCTCGTCGGGCACCGCGGCTACGACTACCCGCGGCTGACCTCGGCCTTCGTGATGGGCACCGAGGGGATCTACGGCGTCCCCCTGGACGTCGCGGCCACCTACATCATCCTGTTCACCATCTACGGCGCCGTGCTGGAGTACTCCGGCGCCGGGCAGTTCTTCCTCGACATCAGCTTCGCCGCCTTCCGCCGGTCGAAGTCGGCACCGGGGCGGACGGTGACCCTCGCCGGGTTCCTGCTGGGCACCGTGTCCGGCTCGGGCACGGCGACCGCGGTCAGCCTCGGCAGCGTCGCCTGGCCCATCCTGAAGAAGGCCGGCTACCCGCGGGAGTCCGCCGGTGGCGTGCTGGCCGCGGCCGGCATCGGCGCCATCCTGTCCCCGCCGACGCTGGGAGCGGCAGCGTTCATCATCGCCGAGCTGCTGCGGGTCTCCTACCTGACGGTCCTGGGCTACGCCCTCATCCCCACGCTGCTCTACTACCTGGGCATCTTCCTGGCGGTGGAGTTCGACGCCCGCCGCTTCGGGGTGCGGCAGGTGGAGGTGGTCCAGCAGAGCTTCTGGCGGTTGCTCGGCCGCTTCGGCTACCACTTCAGCTCGCTGATCGTCATCGTCGTCCTGCTGGCGCTCGACCAGTCGGCGTTCAAGGCGGTCGTCTACGCCACCGCGCTGGCCTTCCTGCTCTCCTTCCTCGACCGCAACCGGCGGATGACCCCGCCCCGGGTGTTCGACGCGCTCGCCAAGGGCGCGGCGGGGGTGCTGCCGGTCGCGGCGACCACGGCCGCCGCGGGCCTGATCGTCGCGGTGCTGACGCTGACCGGGCTGGGCCTGGACCTCTCGTCGATCATCGTCGACCTCGCCGGGCTGGTCTCCAGCAACGCGACGGTCGTCCTGATGGTCACCTGCGTGCTGGCCGCCGTGGCGGTGCTCGTCCTGGGCCTGGCCGTGCCGGTCACCGCGTCGTTCATCATCGCCGCGGTGATCATCGCGCCGGCGCTGACCACGCTGGGGGTCTCCACCCCCGAGGCCTACATGTTCATCTTCTACTACGCGGTGCTCTCCGAGGTGAGCCCGCCGACGGCGCTGGCCGCCGTGGCGGCGGCCGCCATCACCGGCGGCAACGCGTTCAAGACGATGATCATGACGTTCAAGTACACGCTGCCGGCCTTCCTCGTGCCGCTGGCCTTCGTGCTGACCAGCAACGGCCAGGGCCTGGTGGGCCAGGGCGGCGCGGCGACCGTGCTGTTCGCGACCGCGGTGTCCGCGCTCGCCGTCGCCGCGCTGGCCGTCGTCACAGGCAAGTGGCTCCTCGGCCCGGCCCGGCTGCCCGAGCGCGTGCTCGCCGGCGTCGCCGCCGTCCTGCTCCTGTACCTGGAGACGACGACCGTGCTCATCGGTCTGGCCGCGCTGGCCCTCGCCGTCGTGGTCCACCTGATCGGCCGGCGCCGGCACCCCGACACGACGCCCCGGCAACCCCCGCCCGACGACGACGGGTCGGCTCCCGGCCAATCGAGCGGCTCCGACCCGAACCGACCCGCCCCGCCCACCCCGACCCAGGAGGTCACCCCGTGAGAAAGTCCCGCACCCCTGTCCTGTTCGCTCTGGCCTCGGCCACCGCGCTCGTCCTCGCCGGCTGCGGGGAGGCCGGCGGCGGGGGCGGCACCGCCGCCGAGGGCGAGGGCTCGGGCGGCTCCGACGCCCCCGGCTGCGCCGAGCCCGCCGGCGGCGGCCGGCTGTCGATCGCGACCGGCAACACCACCGGCGTCTACTACATCCTCGGCGGCGGCATCGCCGCGGTGCTCACCGACAACGTCGAGGGCACCGAGGCGACGGCGGAGGCCACCAACGCCTCGGCGGAGAACATCCAGCTGGTGTGCGCGGGCGACAGCGACATCGGCTTCAGCCTGGCCGACACCGCCGCCGACGCGGTCAACGGCGAGGCCGGCTTCGAGGGCGACCCCCAGTCGGTGCAGGCGCTCGCCCGGATCTACAACAACTACACGCAGGTCTTCGTGCGGGCCGACTCCGGCATCGAGTCGATCGCGGACATGGCCGGCAAGTCGGTCTCGACCGGCTCCCCGAACTCCGGCACGGAGGTCATCGCCACCCGGCTGCTCGAGGTCAACGACCTCGGGACCGGCGACATCGAGCAGCAGCGCCTGGGCCTCCCGGAGAGCGTGCAGGGCATGAAGGACGGCTCCATCGACGCGCTCATCTGGTCCGGCGGGCTGCCCACCGGCGGGATCACCGACCTGGTCACCTCCCTGGGCGACGACGTGCGCATGCTGCCGCTGGACGAGGAGCTGCCCAAGCTGCAGGACGCCTACGGCGAGGCCTACACCGCGGGCACCGTCCCGTCCGACACCTACGGTCTGCCGGGCGACGTCGAGACGGTCGCCGTCCCCAACCTGCTGGTGGTCAGCGACGCCATGCCCGAGGACGTCGCCGAGGACGTGACGCGGGCGATCTTCGAGAACCTCGACGACCTGGCCCAGGTGCACCCGGAGGCGGAGAACATCTCCGCCGACATCGCCACCGACACCGGTGACGTGCCGCTGCACCCCGGTGCCGAGGCCTACTTCGACGAGCAGGGCTGACCGGCGTGGGCGACGTCGCACTCGCACCGGGCGTGTGGGGGGTGCTGGCCACCCCGTTCGCCGGCCCGGAGCTCGAGGTCGACCGGGCCAGCCTCACCCGGCTGGCCGGGCACCTGGAGACCGCGGGCGCCACCGGGCTGACGGTGCTGGGGGTCTTCGGCGAGGCGGCCCGGCTGTCGGTCGCCGAGCGGCGGGCGGTGCTCGCCGCGGTGGTCGACGCCGTGGCGCTGCCCCTGGTGGTGGGTGCGACGTCACTGGCCACCGCCCCGCTGCTGGACGAGGTCCGGATGGCGCAGGACGTCGCCGGCGACCGGCTGGCGGCGGTCATGGTGCAGGTCCACTCCCCGAGCGCGGACCTGCTGCGGGCGCACCTGGAGGCGGTGCACGCCGCGACCGGCGCGGCCGTGGTGGTGCAGGACTACCCGGTGGCCAGCGGGGTGCGGATCGGCGGGGAGGACCTGGTGCGGGCGATCGACGGCCTGCCGTTCGTCGCCGCGGTCAAGGCGGAGTCACAGCCCACCGCGGCGGCCGTGGCGATGCTCACCGCCCGCCTGGAGGTGCCGGTGTTCGGTGGGCTGGGCGGACTGGGGCTGCTCGACGAGCTCGCCGTCGGCGCCGCCGGGGCGATGACCGGGTTCTCCTTCCCGGAGGGCCTGGTCGCCTGCACCCGGGCGTTCGCCGAGGAGGGCTTCGCCGCCGCGCGGGACGCCTTCCTGCCCTACCTGCCGCTCATCGCCTTCGAGCAGCAACCGGGGATCGGGCTCGCCATCCGCAAGGAGTGCATGGTCGCGCGCGGTCTCATCGCGGGGGCCGCGGTGCGACCGCCGTCGCCGGGGATGCCGGCTGCGCTGCGCGAGCAGGTCACCGCGCAGGTCGGCGCGGTCGGTGGGCGGGCCTGATGGACCTGGGACTGCACGGCCGCACCGCGGTGGTGGCCGCCTCGACCGGTGGGCTGGGCGAGGCGGTGGCCCGGGCACTGGCCGCCGAGGGCGCGCACGTCGTCGTCTCCGGTCGGCGGGGGGAACGCGTGCGGCAGCTCGCCGCCGAGCTCCCCTCAGCCGTCGGCGTCGAGGTCGACCTCACCGACCCCGACGGCCCGGCCCGGCTGGTCGCCGCGGCGGAATCGGCGTTCGGACCGGTGGACGTCGCCGTCCTCAACGGTCCGGGGCCCCGCCCCGGCCTCGCGGCCGACCTCACCGACGACGACGTGACGGGGGCGGTCGCCGCGCTGGTGGCCCCGCACCGCCGCCTGGTGGCGGCGGTGCTGCCCGGCATGCGGGAGCGCGGCTGGGGACGGGTGCTCGCCGTCGGCTCCAGCGGCGTCGCCGCACCGCTGCCGGGGCTGGCGGCCTCGAACCTGGGACGGGCCGCGCTGGCCGGCTGGCTCAGGACGCTGGCCGCCGAGGTCGCCGCCGAGGGGGTCACGGTGAACCTGCTGCTGCCCGGCCGGATCGCCACCGACCGGGTCGCCGAGCTGGACCAGGCGGCGGCGGGCCGCACCGGGCGGACGGTCGAGCAGGTGCAGGAAGCGTCGCGGGCGACCATCCCGGCCGGGCGCTACGGCCGCCCGGAGGAGTTCGGCGCGGTGGCCGCGTTCCTGTGCAGCGCGGCCGCCGGCTACGTCACCGGCACCGCGCTGCGCTGCGACGGCGGGCTGGTCCGCACCCTGTGAGCGCCCGGACCGGCCCGACCCTTGCGCCGGGCCGGTCCGGTCCGCGGCGCGCTGTCAGGGGACCTGGCGCTTGAGCCAGAACTGCTCGAACCCCCACGTCCCGGCGCCGCTGGAGTGGTAGCTCACCAGCTCCCACCCTTCGGCGCCGAGCTGGTTGAGGACCGAGCTGGTGTCGCCCTGCTGCCGTTCCGAGACACCGCCGGGGAGCTTGACGCTCACCCCGGCGCGCTGGGACTCGGCGTCGTTGGCAGTGATGACCGAGGCGTATTCCCACGTGGGCACCCCCAGACGTTATCCAATGGGATCCCGGCCGGTCCCGGCGACGACGAGGAGGCACGTGGTGACGACGACCCAGCAGCTCGGTCAGGTGGTGGCCGAGCGACGGTTCGAGGCGGTGGCCGGGGACGGCGCCCGCACGCCGGTGACCGTGCTGATCGGCGCACCGGTGCCGGACCCGGCGGCCGGCGGGGACTGGTTCTGCCCGCACCGGGTCGAGGGGCTGGGCGAGGACTCCGGAGGCGGGGCCTTCGGCGTGGACTCCCTGCAGGCGCTGCTGCTCTCGGTGCACGCGCTGCAACTCGCGCTCGACCAGCGCGCGGAGGAGGCGTCGGTCCGCCTCGAGTGGCTGGGCCTGCCGCACACGGGGCTCACCGTGGACCCCGCCCCCTATCTCGGGCTGCGGCCCCGCGACTGAGGCGTCGCGGCTAGGACCCGGAAGGGACCAGCAGCGCGACGCACTCCACGTGCGACGTCATCGGAAAGGCGTCGAACCCGCGCAGCGCCGCCGGCCGGTACCCCGCCTCGGCGAACGCGGCGACGTCCCGGGCCAGCGCCGCCGGGTCGCAGGCCACGTAGACCACGGCGCGTGCCCCGGTCCCGGCGAGCAGCCGGCTGACCGCCGCCCCGGCTCCCGCGCGCGGCGGGTCCAGGACGACGACGTCGGGCGCGGAGCCGAGCTCGGCCAGCAGCTCGGCCAGCCCCTCGGCGTCGACCTCGCCCTGCCAGACCTCGGCCTGGGGCAGCCCGGCGAGGTTGGCGTCGGCCGCGGCGCAGGCGCCGGGGTCGGACTCCACGCAGACCACGCGCCCCTGCTCCCCGACCAGCGGGGCGAGGGCGCCACCGAAGAGGCCGGCGCCGGCGTAGAGGTCGAGCACGGTCTCCCCCGGGATCACCGCGGCGAGATCCTCGACGGCGGTGACCAGCGTGTCGGCGGCCGCCGGGTGCACCTGCCAGAAGCCGGTGCCCTCGACCTCCCAGTCGCGTCCCCCCGCCCGCCGCTCGGCGCGCGCGGCCGGCTCCGCCGGCAGCTCCTCGCCCGCCCGGAGCACCTCGGCGCCCAGGGCGTGCCCACGACGGTCCAGCGGGGCGACCGTCACCGCGCCGGTGGAGTCGATCGACACGTCGACGGCGCCGGCCTCCGGCCAGGGCCGCCCGAGCACGGCACCGGCTGCCGGCTCCACCGTGATCGGGCAGTCGTCGAGGACGACGACGTCGTGCGAGCGGTGCCGGCGCAGGCCCGGCGCACCGGTGCGGTCGACGGCGAAGCGGGCCCGCGAGCGCCAGCGCAGCGGTCCGCCGGGCAGCTCCTCGACGGCCAGCCCCGCCACCACCGGGTCGCCGGCGTCCAGGCCGCCGAGCCGCACCAGCTGCTCGCGCACCACCGCGGCCTTGAGCCGGCGCTGCTCCGCGGGGTCGACGTGCTGCCAGTCGCAGCCGCCGCACCTGCCCGGTCCGCTGTACGGGCACGGCCGCTCCACCCGCGCGGGCGCGGGCTCCAGGACCTCGATCGCGTCGGCCCGGCAGAAACCGGGGTGCCGGTCCTCGGTGACCCGCACGCGCACCCGCTCGCCGGGCAGCGTGTGCCGGACGAAGACCACCCGGCCCTCGTGCCGGGCCACGCAGTGCCCGCCGTGCGCCACCGGCCCGACCGTCACCTCGAACTCGGTCCCGGTCCAGCCCAAGCCCTTCGGCGCCGCCGCAGGGGCCCGCCGCGAGCGTGCGAGCGGTGGGGGGCGGCGGGGTCCTTTCTCAGCCATAGGGCGTCACGTCGACCTCGTCGTCGGTGTAGCCGCGCCGCAGGTCCCCGGGAGCCGGGCCGCCCCGCCGGCCGTCGGCGTCGTCGTGGCCGACCGTGCTCTCCAGCAGCCAGGGGACGGTCGTGATCATCACCCCGGGCTGGAACTGCAGGCGGGCCCGCAGCCGCAGCGCGCTCTGGTTGTGCAGGGCGTTCTCCCACCAGTGCCCGACGACGTACTGCGGCACGAAGACGACGACGAGCTCGCGGGGGCTGTCCCGGCGGATGCTCTTGACGTAGTCCAGGACCGGCCGGGTGATCTCGCGGTAGGGCGACTCGAGCACGGTCAGCGGCACCGGGATGTCGTAGCGCTCCCAGTCCGACTGCAGGCTCCGCGTCTCGGCGTCGTCGACGTTGACCGTCAGGGCGGTGAGCGCGTCGGGACGGGTCGCCCGGGCGAAGGAGAGCGCGCGCAGCGTCGGCTTGTGCACCTTGGAGACCAGCACCACGGCGTGCACCTTGCTCGGCAGCGTGCGGGCGTCGGAGTCGGGCACCAGCTGCTTCGAGACGTGCGAGTAGTGCCGGTTGATGGCCCGCATGAGCACGAACAGGATCGGCATGGCCAGCAGCACCAGCCAGGCGCCGTGGGTGAACTTGGTGACGATGATGATCAGGAGCACCGCGCTGGTCAGCGAGCCACCGATGGTGTTGATGACCTGCGAGCGGCGCATCCGGCGGCGGGCGGCCGCGTCGGGCGCCGCCTTCATCTCCCGGTTCCAGTGCCGCACCATGCCCCACTGGCCGATGCTGAAGCTGGTGAAGACGCCGATGATGTAGAGCTGGATCAGCCGGCTGACGTCGGCGCCGAAGGCCACGATCAGCAGCGCGGCGAACCCGGCCAGCACGAGGATTCCGTTGCTGTAGACGAGCTTGTCCCCGCGGGTGTGCAGCTGCCGCGGCATGAACCGGTCCTGCGCCAGCACCGAGCCGAGCAGCGGGAACCCGTTGAACGCCGTGTTGGCCGCGAGGATCAGCACGAGCGCGGTGGCGGCCTGGATGAAGAAGAAGCCGACCGACCCGTCGCCCCCGAAGACGGCCGCGGCCAGCTGGGCGATGACCGTGCGCTGCGGCTCGGTCTCGCAGTCGGCGAAGCCCTCCAGGTCGCAGGGGTGCTCGACGTACTTCACGCCCGCGAGCAGCGCCAGCGCCGTCACCCCGGCGAACATGGTGGCCGCGATGCCGCCCATGAGGGCCAGCGTGGTGGCCGCGTTCCGGCTCTTCGGCGGCCGGAAGGCCGGGACGCCGTTGGCGATGGCCTCGACCCCGGTGAGCGCGGTGCAGCCGGAGGCGAAGGCGCGCAGCGCGAAGAAGATCAGCGCCAGCCCGGCCAGCTGGGTGTACCCCGGCTCGGGCGTGACCGTGTAGGCCGATGTCTCCGCGGTGATGCCCTCGTCGGTGACGAAGTAGCGGATCAGCCCGGTCACGATCATGACCAGGATGCCGCTGATGAAGAGGTACGTGGGCACGGCGAAGGCGCGCCCGGACTCCCGCACCCCGCGCAGGTTGGCCGCCGCCAGCAGCGTCACGAGCCCGACGGCGATCAGCACCCGGTGCTCGTTCAGCGACGGGAACGCCGAGATGATGTTGTCGGTGCCGGCCGAGACCGACACCGCCACGGTCAGCACGTAGTCCACCAGCAGCGCGCTGGCCACCGTCAGCCCGGCGAACTGGCCGTGGTTCTTCATCGCGACCTCGTAGTCGCCGCCACCCGAGGGGTAGGCGTGCACCACCTGGCGGTAGGACAGCACGACGGTCACCAGCAGGACGACGACCGCCGCCGCGAGCCACGGCGCCAGGTACAGGAACGCCGTGCCGGCCAGGGTGAGGATGATGAGGATCTCCTGCGTAGCGTAGGCCACCGAGGAGAGCGGGTCACTGGCGAAGATGGGCAGCGCGAGCCGCTTGGGCAGCAGCGACTCCCCCATCCGGTCGCTGCGCACAGGACGACCGACGACGAGGCGTTTCGGGAGTTGTCCGAGGTCGGACAGGCTTGGCACGGCGGCGATGCTACGGACCGGGAGGGCCCGCGCGCGGGTGACTCGGCCCACCTCGCCCCGACGGGGGGACCCGCCCCGCCTGCGCGCTGGCCGGCCCGCTCCGGGTGTAGCTTCGCGCCCGGTGATGCGCGGGCGGACGGCGCCGGCGTGACCTGTCGTCGCAGGGAGTGAACGTGCACGTGGTCGTGATGGGCTGCGGCCGCGTCGGCTCGGCCATCGCCCGCCGGCTCGAGCAGATCGGGCACAGCGTGGCGGTGATCGACCAGGACCCCGCTGCGTTCCGCCGGCTGGGCCCGGACTTCGGCGGCCGGCAGATCACCGGCCTGGGCTTCGACCGGCAGACCCTGCTCGACGCCGGCATCGACTCCGCCGGCGCGTTCGCCGCGGTGAGCAGCGGCGACAACTCCAACATCATCAGCGCCCGGGTCGCCCGCGAGACCTTCGGCGTCCAGCACGTGGTCGCCCGCATCTACGACTCCAAGCGCGCAGAGGTCTACGAGCGCATGGGCATCCCGAGCGTCGCGACCGTGCCGTGGACGGTGAACCGCCTGCTGCGCGAGCTGCTCTCGGTGAAGGTCAGCGAGCTGTGGCGGGAGCCCACCGGCCAGGTGCTGCTCATGCGGGTCACCGTCACCGAGGGCTGGGTCGGCCACCGGCTGGCCGAGCTGGAGAGCGCCTCCGGCGCCCGCGCCGCCTGGCTGGTGCGCTTCGGTGACGCGATGCTGCCCACCGCCACCACGGTCCTGCAGGACGGCGACCAGCTCATCGTCGCAGTCACCGACGAGCTCACCGCCCGCGTGCACGAGGTCGTCGAGCACGGCCCCCAGGGAGGTGGGCACTGATGCGCGTCGCCATCGTCGGGGCCGGCGCCGTCGGCCGCTCCATCGCCGGGGAGCTGCTGGAGAACGGCCACACCGTGATGCTGATCGAGAAGGACGGCCGCAAGGTGCGCACCCGCTCGGTCCCGGGGGCCGAGTGGGTCCAGGCCGACGCCTGCGAGGTGTCCTCCCTGGAGGAGGCGCAGCTGGCCACGTGCGACGTCGTCGTCGCCGCGACCGGTGACGACAAGGCCAACCTGGTCGTCTCGCTGCTGGCCAAGACGGAGTTCGCCGTCAACCGGGTCGTGGCCCGCGTGAAGGACCCGCGCAACGAGTGGCTCTACACCGAGGCGTGGGGCGTCGACGTCGCCGTCTCCACCCCGCGGGTCCTGGCCGCGCTGGTCGAGGAGGCGGTGAGCGTGGGCGACGTCGTCCGCCTCATGAGCTTCCGCAAGGGCGCGGCGAACCTGGTCGAGATCACCCTCGGCAACGACACCCCCTGGGTCGGCCACCCGCTGCGGGACGTGCCGCTGCCCCGCGAGACGGTGCTCACCACCATCCTGCGCGGCGACCGGGTCATCACCCCGACGCCCGACGAGCCGCTGGAGTCCGGCGACGAGCTGCTCTTCGTCTCGCACGGCGACACCGAGGACCAGCTGCAGTTCGTCTTCGCGCCCGGCGGTCCCGGCAGCACCGCCGGCTGACGGCGGCGCGAGCTCAGACCGCGGGGTCGGGAGGACCCGCGCGGTGGCGGTGCAGCCGGGCGACGACCCAGAAGGTCGCCACGAGCACGACGGCGGTGAGCGGCAGCCCGAGGACGACCGACGCGGTGCCCAGCAGTTCCACCTCGTCGGCCCGGTAGAGCACCCACTGCACGCCGGCGCGGAGCAGGAACGTCGCGGCCCAGAGCACCGTCAGCCAGGCGTAGGCGCGCAGCAGCCGGGGGTCGTCCCGCCAGTGCTGCTCCGGCTCCGGATCGGCGGCCGGCGGTGCCGGCTCGGGGACCGGCGCCACCTCGGCCGTCCCCGCGGCGCGCCGGGCACGGTTCCACGGCATGACGTGCCCCGCCATGGACCCGACGTGGCTGGGCGCGAAGAACTCGGCGGCCACCCCCACCAGGGGCCAGCGGAACGGGATCGAGGCCAGCAGCACCACACCGATGACCAGGCTGCGCACGATGCCGAGCACGAAGAAGTCGCGGGCCTGACCGGACGCGGCGGCGATCGCCACCGCGACGCCGACGGCGAACAGCCCGCTCACCGCCTGCTGGATGCTCTCCTTGCGCGCCAGGCGGAGCGCGAACACCAGGAGCGCGGAGATCACGGCCGCCCAGATCCCGGTGCGCAGCCCGTCGATGCCGTTGGCCACGACGAATGCCACCGTGGGCAGGGTCGCGTCGACCATGCCGCGCCAGCCGCCGAGCTGCTGGAGCAGCATCTCGCGGTCGAAGAGGGGCGTCGACCTCTCCGGGGCGCTGTCGTCGGCCGGGCTGTCGGGCCCGTCCTCCGGGCGTGGTGCGGTCACCGTGCTCTCCCCTGTCGGAACGTCCGGCTCGCTTCCCCGGCGGCTCGCACCGCCGGGGGCGTCAGCAGGAGATCAGCTCGTACCGGGGGTTGTAGATGACCTGGCGGCCGTCGAAGGCGGCGAACCGGCCTCGCGCGGTCAGGGTCCGGCCGGGCTCGATGCCCGGGATCCGCCGCCGGCCCAGCCAGACCAGGGTGACCGAGCCCGAGCCGTCGAACAGCTCGGCCTCGAGCGTGGGCACCGTCTCGCGAGGGGTGTAGACCACCGACTTGAGCCGACCGGTCACCGTCACCACCGCGCCCTTGCGGCACGAGCTGACCGGCTCGCACCCGGCGCTGACGGCATCGGCGCGCAGCTCGGCGGCGTCGATGCTGTGGTCGTCGGCGGTGAGTCGCGTCAGCGTGCGCGACCACCAGCCGGCCGGTCGGGTCTCCGTCACGGGCCCAGCGTAGTGCGGTGCCGCGCAGACGGGTCCGCGGACCGCTGTCATGCCGGCGCGCCGCTCACGCGGGGCCCGCGCCGGGCCGCTCGCCCGGCGGCGGGGTCTGCCGGGGCGCCTGCTGCTGGGGGGCCTGCTGCTGGGGGGCCTGCTGCTGGGCCGCCTGCTGCTGGGCGGCGAGCTGGGCGGCGGCCTGGGCGGGCAGGGTGAGCGGCAGCGGCTCGCGCACCGGCATCGGCTCGGCACCGCGGACCACCACGATGCCGCGGAACGCGGTCTCCAGCTCCGCCTGGTCGACCGGCGCGTCCTTGGTCACCGGGCCGGTGATCAGCCCGCGCAGGAACCAGCGCGGGCCGTCGACACCGAGGAACCGGGCGGCGCGCCGGACCGGCTGCGGCGCCGGCTGGCCGGGCTGCGCCGGGACCGGCGCCATCATCGTGCCGGCGAGCTCGGTTCCGAAGGGGCCCTCGACCTCGCGCAGCGAGGCGCCCTGACCGGAGGCGCTGCGGGCGAGCTCGGTGCGGACGTCGTCCCAGATCCCGGTCGCCCGGGGCGCGGCGAAGGCCGACACCTGCAGGAGGGACTCACCGTGCCGGAGCGTCGCGGCGATGACCTTCTGCTGCTGGTTGAGCTCGACGCGCAGGTCCATGCCCGGCATCGCGGGCAGCCGGACGGCGCCCAGGTCGATCCGCGCCAGCCCGTCGTCGGGGGCATCGCCCTCGTCCCAGGGCCCCGAGGTGGCCGGCACGTCCCGGACCCGCTGCTGCGGCTCCGGGGGAACCCCGCGCTCGCGCAGGCTGCGGTCGATGCGGTTGCGGCGCCGTCCGAACGGCATGTCAGTTCCGCCCCTCACGTGCTGGTGGATCGATGGATGCGGACGGCGGGCCCGCGTGCCCGCCGGTCGAGCCGTGCCCGCCCTCGCCGCGCTCGCTGGCGGGCAGCTCGGCGACCGGCACGAACCGGGCCCGGGTCACCTTCTGGATCACCAGCTGGGCGATGCGGTCGCCCCGGCGCAGCCGCAGCGGGCGAACGGGATCGAGGTTGATCAGGTTCACCTTGATCTCGCCGCGGTACCCGGCGTCGATGGTGCCCGGGGCATTGACCAGGCTCAGGCCCAGCCGGTGGGCGAGACCCGAGCGGGGGTGCACGAAGCCGGCGTACCCCTCCGGGATCGCCACGGCCACCCCGGTGCCGACGAGCCGGCGTTCGAAGGGAGCCAGCTCGACGTCCTCGGCGGCGGCGAGGTCGGCGCCGGCGTCGCCGGGCAGGGCGTAGCCCGGCACGACGCCGTCGGGCGGGGTGAGCCGGACCGGGACGTCCAGCTCGGCGAGGGGCTCGGGCACGTCGGCGACCCTATAAGGCGCCGGCACTCAGGCCGGGGGCCGGCGCAGGCCGCCCAGGACCCGCTGCGCCAGCGACTCGGTGGCCCGGCGGTTCACGCGCCCGGAGATCGCGGCACCGATCAGCAACGGCGCCGCCGACGGGACGGCCCCGGCCAGGCGGCGGGTCATCCGGCGGCGCAGCGCGCGCATGCCGGCAGCGCCGAGGAGGGAGCTCAGCCCGCCGACGCCCTGGGCGTCGACGGCGCGCTGCTCCGACCAGCTCCCCAGGTACGCGGACGCGCGCTCGGCGGCGTCGCCGGGCGGGCGACGACCGTGCAGCTCGTGCAGCTCGGCGACGAGGACGACCTCCACGGCGGCGACCAGCACCGTCTCGGCGCCGAGCTCGAGGGGCACCGCGAGGAGGGAGGGCGGCGCGAACCAGTGGGCGGCCGACAGGCCGCCGGTGGCCGCGCCGATGCCGGAGGTGATGCGGGCGGCCCGGGCGACGAGCGCATCGGCGATCTCCTCGTCCGACGACCCCGGGTGGGCCCGCCGCAGCCGCTCCCGGTCCCGGACCGGGAGGCGGGGCACGGTGACGGCCAGCAGGTCTCCCAGCAGCGCCCCGGGGTTGCGCGCCTGGCCCGTCGTCCCCTGGCCGGGGACACCGGTCGCCCGCGCGTCGGGGGCAGGCTGCTCGCCCGACGTCCCGAAGGCGCCCGCGACAGCACCGGCGACGGCGCCGACGACGTCGCGCAGCCCGCCGGCGGCCGACCGTCCGGGGCCCGAGCCGGCGAGGCCGGCCACCGCCTCGGCGATCGCCCGGCCCGCCCGGGCCAGCGGGCTCTCCTCGGCGGGCACCGGCGGGGGCGGCGAGACCGGCCGCGGGGGCGGGACGTCCCGAGGCGCGCCGGTGCGCGCCGTGTGATCCGTCATCGGTCCCCCTCAGCAGCAGGATGGAACGGCCCCGTGCAGGGCCCCGCCGCGAGCGTGCGAGTGGCGGGAGGCACGGGGTCCTTCGTCAGGCGCAGTCGCGGCAGAGCTGCTGGTCGCCCCGGGTGGAGGCCAGCCGGGTGCGGTGCTGCACCAGGAAGCAGCGCGAGCAGGTGAACTCGTCCTCCTGCTTGGGCAGGACGCGGACGGTGAGCTCCTCGCCGGACAGGTCGGCGCCGGGGAGCTCGAGGTTCTCGTTGAAGTCGGTCTCGTCGACGTCGACGGACGAGGACTGCGCCTCGGCCCGCCGCGCCTTGAGCTCCTCCAGCGAGTCCTCGCCGAGCTCGTCGGTCTCGTTGCGGCGCGGGGCGTCGTAGTCGGTGGCCATGGGTGTGCCCCTCCTCCGGGGTCGCGCGGGTGTCGTACCCGCTCGTCTGACGCGGCGCCGGGTGCGCGCCGTCGTCCTTCCGGTCGCCGGTGGGCGATCGGTGGTCGGTCCGGGGCCCGGTGGTGGGGCGCCCGATCGAACCGGTCCCCCTCGCAGAGGACCGGCAGCCCGCCAACGCTGCAGGGGCCCGTTTTGTGCCCGCCCCAGCAGAGGCGACACATCGGGCCCTCGCGCGGTCGGGCGGGCGGCGGAGCGCCAGAGGTTACCCTGCGGCCGTGGCGACTCCCGCAGGTGCCGATCCAGCCGTCGTAGGCCCCTACCTGGCCTCCGCCCTGGGGCACGACCGTTGGCGATCGGTGTCCGTCGAGCTGATCGCGGCGGGCATGTCCAACCTCACCTACGTGGTGACGCCGGAGAGCGGGTCGGCCGACGACGCGGTGATCCTCCGCCGGCCGCCCACGGGGGCCGTCCTGGCCACCGCGCACGACATGGCCCGTGAGCACCGGGTGATCTCGGCGCTGGGTGCCACGCCGGTCCCGGTTCCCCGCACGCTGCACCTGTGCACCGACCCGGCGGTGCTGGGTGCGCCGTTCTACGTGATGGAGCGCGTCGTCGGCCTGCACGTCGTGGACCGGATCCCGGCGGGCTACGCCGACGACCCCGCCCGCCGGCGCGCGATGGGCGAGGGCCTGGTCGACGTCCTGGCCGACCTGCACTCCGTCGACCACGTCGCGGTGGGCCTGGCCGACTTCGGCCGCCCGGAGGGCTTCATGGGCCGCCAGGTGCGTCGCTGGACCCAGCAGTGGGAGGCCACCCGCGACCGCGAGCGCCCGGGCCTGGACGCCCTCGCTGCCCGGCTGGCCGAGACCGTCCCCACCACGCAGCGGCACGGCATCGTCCACGGCGACTTCCGGCTGGACAACTGCCTGCTCGACCCCGAGGTCCCCGGCCGCGTCCGCGCGGTCCTGGACTGGGAGATGTCGACCGTGGGCGACCCGCTGGCCGATCTCGGCATGCTGCACGTCTACTGGCCGCAGGCCGGCGAGCGCAGCGTCGCCGGGCAGAGCACGGTGACGGCGCTGGAGGGGTTCCCCACCCGCGCGGAGGTCGCGGCGCGGTACGCGGAGCGCAGCGGCCTGGACCTCTCCGACCTGTCCTGGTACGTGGGTTTCGCCTACTTCAAGTTCGCGGCGATCGTCGCCGGCATCGTCGCCCGCTCGGCCGCCGGGGCCATGGCCGGCAAGGACACCAGCGGTTACGCCGAGCGGATCGATCCGTGCGTGGAGCTGGGACGCGCCGCGCTGGAGGACGGTGCGATCTAGGAGCGCGCCGCGCCCCTAAGCTCGGACCGACAGCCGTCCGCACCAGGACGTGGGCCGTCCGGTCGCCCCGGCACCGGATGACGCCGCGCCTTCCGGGTGCACGCCCGAGGAGCATCACCGTGACCGAGCGCACCGCCGCCCGCCCCCCGGTGCGCCCCCGCAGTGGTCGCCGGCCGCTGCCCCCGCTGATCTTCCTGCTCGTGCTGGCCCTCGCCGCCGGTGCGGTCTGGTGGACCGTGGTGCGCCAGGACCGCGAGCGGGAGGCCGACCAGGCGCAGGCCTGCGCGAGCGCCGAGGCGGCCCCGCCCTCGCTGGAGCCGGGCAGCGTGCTGGTCCGTGTGTTCAACGCGACGGACTCCAGCGGCCTGGCCGGCCAGGTGGCCGACCAGCTCCGGGAGCGCGGGCTCACCGTGACCGAGGTCGCCAACGACTCCGGCCAGCGCGAGGTCGAGGGCGTCGGGGAGGTCCGCTTCGGCAAGCGCGGCAGCGACCAGGCCCGGTACATGTCGGTCTACCTCCCGGGTGCGACCGAGTACCAGGACACCCGGTCCACCGCGGAGGTGGACCTGGTGCTCGGCCCGGAGTTCCCCGGGCTGGCCAGCGTCGAGGACGTCGAGGCGGCGCTGACCGCCGTCGAGGACGCCCCCACCGGCTGCTGACCGGGCGCCGCCGTCAGCGGTGCAGCTCCTCCACCAGGTCCAGGAACTCCGCGGCCACCGTCGGCGCGGCCGCGATCATCATCGGCTCCCCGGGCGCCGCGCCCCCGAGACCGGAGACCACCGCGCCGGCCTCGGCGGCCACCAGGGCTCCCGCCGCGTGGTCCCACGGGTTCAGGCCCAGCTCGTAGTAGGCGTCCACCCGGCCGGCGGCGACCGCGCAGAGATCCAGCGCCGCACTCCCGAACCGCCGGATGTCGCGCACCCGCGGGAGCAGGCGGGCGACGACCTGCCCCTGCGCCGCCCGCTGCTCGGCCCGGTAGCCGAACCCGGTCGCCACGAGGGTCAGCTCCAGGGACGACGGCCCCGAGACCGCCAGGCGGAGCTCCGGGCGCCCCGGCGCGGTCAGCCACGCGCCTCCACCGGACGTGGCGGTGAACAGCTCGCCGGTGGCCACGTCGAGCACCACGCCGGCACGGACCACGCCGTCGACCTCGGCCGCCACCGACACCGCGTAGGCCGGTACGCCGTAGAGGAAGTTGACCGTGCCGTCGATGGGGTCGACGACCCAGCGCACCCCGCTGGTCCCCTCCCGCGAGGCACCCTCCTCCCCCAGGACGCCGTCGTCCGGGCGGGCACCGAGCAGGCGGTCCACCAGGAGGGCCTCGCTGGCCGCGTCGACCGCCGTCACGACGTCCACCGGGCTGGACTTCGTGCCGACGTGCTCGCCGGCGCCGTCCCGTCCGCGGGCCACCAGGTCGGCCGCCTCGCGGGCGGCCGCCACGGCGAGAGCGAGCAGCTGGGAGGGGGTGTCGTCGGCCCGGCCGGGAGCGTTCACGACTCCGATCCTGCCGCAGCTCGCACCGCGCGGCCCTCTCGCAGGGGCCCGCTGCGAGCCTGCGAGCGGCGGGGGGGCGGGGGGTCCTTCTACTAACCTGTCCGCGTGCAGGGCTTCGGGGTGGACATCGGCGGCAGCGGCATCAAGGGGTGCCTGGTCGATCTGGACCAGGGACGACTCATCGGGGAGCGGCTGCGGATCGAGACACCGCAGCCCTCGCTGCCGGAGTCGGTCTACGGCGTCGTCGCGACGATCGTGGACTCCTTCGGCTGGACCGGCGAGGTCGGTGTCACGTTCCCGGGGGTGATGAAGTCCGGGGTCGCGCACACGGCGGCGAACGTGGACAAGAGCTGGATCGGGACCGACGTCGACGCGGGCCTGTCCCAGCGGATCCCCGGCGCCGTGCAGACGCTCAACGACGCGGACGCCGCCGGCCTGGCCGAGATGCGCTACGGCGCGGGCCGGGACCGTGCCGGCGTCGTGCTCATGCTCACCTTCGGCACCGGCATCGGCAGCGCCCTGTTCGTGGACGGCCGGCTCGTCCCCAACACCGAGTTCGGTCACATCCAGGTCGACGGCGAGGACGGTGAGGGGCGGGCGTCGGCGGCCGCCCGCGAGCGCGAGGAGCTCAGCTACCCGGACTGGGCCGCCCGGGTGGACCGCTACCTCGACGTCCTGGAGGCGGGGCTCTGGCCGGACCTGATCATCGTCGGCGGCGGGGTGAGCAAGAAGTCGCACAAGTGGGTGCCGCTGCTCACCACCCGCACCCCCGTCGTCCCGGCGGAACTGCAGAACGACGCCGGGATCGTCGGTGCCGCGCTGGCCGCCGCCGAGCAGCTCGAACCCTGACCGGCGTGCTGCCGGGACGGCACCGCACCCTCCCGGTCCGGCCCCGACCGCCCCGTCGGAGCGAGGACCACCGATCCGAGGCGATGGTTTCACCGCGGGACGTCGTTACAATGGTGAAGCCCCAGCCCGTCGCCCTCCAGCCGGGAGGGATCCCCTGCTCCGATCGCGGTCAAACGCCGCGCCGGTCTGCCGGGACCTCCCCCGCCCCCGGGCACTGGCCGGAGCCGCTGCCCGCGGACCACACGGTCCCCCGGGGAACGAACCCAGTACGGGAAGGAACCTGAGTGCCCGCCGACCAGCCAGCACCGGAAGCAGCCGAAGCGAGCACCTCTCCGCGCGCCAGGACGGCCGCGGCCGGTACCCGTGCGAAGAAGGCCGTCGAGCCGGCTGCCGCCCGGAAGAAGGCACCGGCCAAGGCCGCCGCCGCCAAGGCGCCGACCAAGAGCCGCACCAAGCCGGCGATCACCCCCTCCAGCGCCGCCGGTGAGGGCACCGTCCTGACCGCCGTCGCCTCGGACGGCTCCGCGGTCGCCGTCGTCGACGCAGGCAGCGAGGGTCTCAAGCTCGACGAGACCGTCGTCACCGGCAAGGACGGCGTCGAGGTCGCCGCCGAGGAGGAGACCACCGAGGGCGGCACCGACTTCGAGTGGGACGAGGAGGAGGAGTCCGAGGCCCTCCGCCAGGCCCGCAAGGACGCCGAGCTCACCGCCTCGGCCGACTCCGTCCGCGCCTACCTCAAGCAGATCGGCAAGGTCGCGCTCCTCAACGCCGAGGAGGAGGTCGACCTCGCCAAGCGGATCGAGGCCGGTCTCTACGGCTCCGAGCGCCTGCGCCAGGTCGAGGAGGAGGGCCAGAAGATCTCCCCGCAGATGCGCCGGGACCTCAACTGGATCGTCCGCGACGGCGAGCGCGCCAAGAACCACCTGCTCGAGGCCAACCTGCGCCTCGTCGTGTCGCTGGCCAAGCGCTACACCGGCCGCGGCATGGCGTTCCTGGACCTGATCCAGGAGGGCAACCTCGGCCTGATCCGCGCGGTCGAGAAGTTCGACTACACCAAGGGCTACAAGTTCTCGACCTACGCGACGTGGTGGATCCGCCAGGCCATCACCCGCGCCATGGCCGACCAGGCCCGCACCATCCGCATCCCGGTGCACATGGTCGAGGTCATCAACAAGCTCGGCCGCATCCAGCGCGAGCTGCTCCAGGACCTGGGCCGCGAGCCCACGCCGGAGGAGCTGGCCAAGGAGATGGACATCACCCCGGACAAGGTGCTGGAGATCCAGCAGTACGCCCGGGAGCCGATCAGCCTCGACCAGACCATCGGTGACGAGGGCGACAGCCAGCTCGGCGACTTCATCGAGGACTCCGAGGCGGTCGTGGCCGTCGACGCGGTCAGCTTCACCCTCATGCAGGACCAGCTGACCAGCGTGTTGCAGACGCTCTCGGAGCGGGAGGCCGGCGTGGTCCGGCTGCGGTTCGGCCTCACCGACGGCCAGCCGCGCACCCTGGACGAGATCGGGCAGGTCTACGGGGTCACCCGTGAGCGGATCCGCCAGATCGAGTCCAAGACCATGTCCAAGCTGCGTCACCCGAGCCGCTCCCAGGTGCTGCGCGACTACCTGGACTAGCCCGACCACGACGAGGGCCCGGCATGCACCGCATGCCGGGCCCTCGTCGCGCGGAGCCGCCGGGTGACCCGGACGGGTCACAGAGTGATAGCGGCCGGTGTACGTCGGCATCCGTCGGGTAGACGGCGTAGCGTGGGAGAGGCAAGACAGCAGGGACAGACGGTCGTCCCGGTCTCCCACCCGGGGCTCCGATGACGACCGGTACGTGCACCACCAGTTCCACCCAGTGATGTCCCCTGCTGGACCCGACCGCGCTGCAGTCGGTCACGGACTCATCTCTTTCGGCGAGTCCGCGACGATGGCAACGGGAACGGGAACACGAGGGGCCATCCTGGCGCTGTGCAGGAGGCCGATCCGCAGCCGCGGGTCCGTGCGGTAGAGAGCGAGTGATGACCCAGATGACCCAGACGCTGACGACGACCCCCGCCGCCGACGACCTGGTCGTGCCCTTCCACTGCGACCGTTGTGGCGCCCTGGCCAAGGTCCGTGTCGTGCTCGCCAGCGGTAGCGACCTCGTGTTCTGCGGGCACCACGCCCGGGAGTACGAGAGCAAGCTCCGTGACATCGCCGTCGACATCATCGACACAGAGGGCGAGCAGCACGTAACCGCGTGAGAGAGGCGATATCGTCGCGCCCGCGATGACTGCCTCACCCGACGACGCCGCCGCGTCCGACTCCCCGCCTCGTGCGGGCGTCGGGCCGGCGGCTCCGTCATTCCCGGGGACCCCCGGCCAGCGCCAACCGGAGGAACACCCGATGTCCCAGCAGCACCCCGTGTCCGACGAGACCGTCCGCATGCCTGCGGACGGCGGAGACGGACGTCCCGGCCCGGCGACGTCGGGCCAGGGCTTCGGTGCCGAGCCCGACGACACCCGCCCGGTCGGCCGGGACTGGCAGCGTGGCGCTCCGGAGGCCCCACCGGCCGCCGCCCAGCCGCCGGCCGTCCCGGTCGCTGCGGCTCCGCCGGCTGCCGCTGAGCCGCCCGCCGCCCAGCCGCCCGCCCCCTCCGCTCCCCCGGAGCCCGCCGCCCATCCGGCGGCCGCTGCGCCGGCCGCCGGGGACACGGCGCACGGGCCGCACGCCACCTCCGCCGGCGAGGACCTCGACGGCACCCAGCGCCTGGACCTGTCCGGCCACGGGTTCGGCGGCACCGACCACCCGACCGCCGTCGTCCCGCCGCTGGGCGACCGCGCCGGGGACGACCGCTCGGGCATCGACGACCGCTCCGGTATCGACGACCACTCCGGGGCCGGCGACGGCCCCCCGCCGGCCCAGCCGCCCGCAGGCGGCCCGCGCACGCCCTGGTGGCGGCGTCGTGCCGCGCTGGTCCCGGCCGGCGCCCTGGCGCTCCTGGCCGCGACCTACGGCGTGGACCTGCTGCTCTCCTCGGGCGACGTGCCGCGCTCGACCGTCGTGGCCGGCGTCGACGTCGGCGGCCTGTCCCCCGCCCGCGCCGCCGAGGTGCTCGAGCAGGAGCTGGCCCCCCGGGTCGCCGCCGAGCACCAGGTGCGCGCCGACGACGTCACCCTGCCGTTCTCCCCCGCCACGGCCGGCATCGGCCTGGACGTCGACGCGACCGTGGACGTCGCGGACGACCAGCCGCTGAACCCCTGGACCCGCCTGGTCACCCTGTTCTCCGACCGCGAGGTCGAGCCCGTCCTCACCGGCGAGGACACCGCCCTGGCCGCTCAGATGGACACGCTGGCCGAGCAGGTCGACCGGGCACCGGTCGACGCGACGATCGCGATCGAGGGCACCACGCCCTCGGTGGTGGCTCCGCAGGACGGGCGCACCCTGGACCGCGACGGAGCCGCCGAGGCCATCACCGACGCGCTGGCGGCCGGGAGCGACCCGACGACGCCGATCGAGCTCCCCGTCGACGTCGAGGGTGTGTCGGTCACCGCGGCGGAGGCCGAGCGCGTCCTCGACGAGACGGTGGCGCCGGGCCTGTCGGCACCGGTCGCCGTGGTCAGCCAGGACGGCGCCACGACGGCGGAGGTCTCGGCGGAGGCGATCGCGGCGTCGCTCACCTTCACACCGCAGGAGGACGGCACGCTGGCCGTCGGGATCGACCCGGCGCAGCTGCAGACCGCTCTCGGGGACGAGCTGGGGCGGTTCGGCACCCCGGCCAAGGACGCCACCTTCCAGATCTCGGGAGGCTCGGTCTCCGTCGTCCCCTCGGTGGACGGCACCGGCATCGACCCGGCCGCCCTCGCCGAGCAGCTGCTCGCGGTGCTGCCGGAGGATGCCCCGCGCACGGTCACCGCCGAGCTCGGCCCCGTCCCCGCCGACCTCACCACCCAGGAGGCGGAGGCGCTCGGGATCCGGGAAGAGGTCAGCAGCTTCACCACGCGGATCTCCAACCCCGCCAGCGGCACCAACATCCGCGTGGTGGCCGCGGAGGTGGACGGCGCGCTGGTCCTGCCGGGTGAGACCTTCAGCCTCAACGGCTACACCGGCCCGCGCGGCGTGCCGCAGGGCTACGTCGAGGCCACCGTGATCAGCGGCGGGCAGCTGTCCAAGGCCGTCGGCGGCGGCGTGAGCCAGTTCGCCACCACGATGTTCAACGCCGTCTTCTTCGCCGGCCTCGAGGACGTCTACCACAAGCCGCACAGCTTCTACATCGACCGCTACCCCGCCGGGCGCGAGGCCACCGTCTACGAGGGCCTCATCGACCTGCAGTGGCGCAACGACAGCGACACCGGCATCTACGTCGACACCGCCACGACGTCGGGGTCGCTGACGGTGACCTTCTACGGGACCAAGCGGTACGAGATCCAGGCGATCGAGGGCCCGCGCACGAACCGGCGCGAGCCGGCGCAGCTGGAGAAGCCCGACGACGGCGACTGCATCCCGCAGTCGGGGGTCCCCGGCTTCGACGTGACGGTCACCCGGGTGTTCCGCGACCTGACGACGGGCTCGGAGATCGAGCGCGAGCAGTTCAACACCCGCTACGCCGCCGAGGCCGTCATCCGGTGCGTCCCGCCGGCGCCCGCCGCGCCGCCCGCCGGCCCGGAGGGCACCACCCCCGGTGGCCCGCCGACGCCGGGAGGCCGTCGGCCGCGTCTCCGGACGGTCTGAGCAGGTCCTCGACCGGCACCGCGACCACCGGACCGCACGGGTGACGTGCACACTGTCGGGGTGAGCACCGTCCTGCCCGGCGGCTCGGCCGCGCAGGTCGAGCGGGTCGACGCCGGTCCGCCGAGCACCGGCCCGGCCGGTGGGACGCCCGACGAGGCACCCAGGGCATCCCGGCTGCGGCGCTGGCCGGCCGTGCTCCGGGTGCCGCTGCAGGTGCTGGGCCGCACGGTCGCCAAGGCCTGGCAGGACCGCATCCTCGGCCTGTCGGCCGAAGCGGCCTTCTGGCAGATCCTCTCGGTGCCACCGCTGCTGATCGGCCTGCTGGGATCCCTGGGCTACCTCGGCGACGTCATCGGCGCCGACACCGTGCTCCGGATCGAGCAGCAGCTCCTCGACGCCTCCTCCGAGGCGCTCACCCCCGGGGTCGTCGACTCGCTCGTGGCGCCGACGCTGGACGACATCCTCAGGTCGGGCCGGCTGGACGTGGTGAGCGTCGGGTTCCTGGTGTCGCTGTGGGCCGGCTCGTCGGCCACCGCCACCTTCATGAACACCATCGTCATCGCCTACGACCAGCGTGACGTGCGCGGGCCGATCCGTACGCGCCTCAAGGCGCTGTGGCTGTTCATCATCGGGATGATCATGGCGGTGCTCACCCTGCCGCTGCTGGTCCTCGGGCGGGAGACCCTGGTCGGGCTCGCGCCGCCGGACTGGCGGGGCACCACGGGGATGCTGATCGACGCCGTCTACTGGCCGTTGGTCCTGGTGGGGCTGCTGCTGGCCCTCACCAGCTTCTTCCACGTCGTGCTTCCGCACCGGCTGCCGTGGCGGCGGCACCTGCCCGGGGCGCTGCTCAGCCTCGGCTTCTTCCTCGTGGCGGCGCTGCTGCTGCGTGCCTACATCGGCGACATCCTGACCACGGCACTGCCCTACGGCGCGCTGGCGGCGCCGATCGGTGCGCTGCTGTTCTGCTTCTTCTTCGGCATGGCCGTGCTGTTCGGCGCCGAGCTCAACACCACCATCCAGGAGCGCTGGCCCGCGCCGCTGCGCCGGCACGACCGCCGGCGGCGGGCACGGCGCGCCGCGAAGCTCGAGGAAGAGGCCCGGCGGCTCGGCCTGCGGTCCTGACCCGGTCGTCCTCCGGACGACCGGTGGCGATGTGCGCGGTCAGTCCTTCTTCAGCTGCTCGTAGACCTCTTTGCACGCCGGGCAGACGGGGCTGCCGGGCTTCGGGCTCTTGGTCACCGGGAACACCTCGCCGCAGAGGGCCTCGACCATGGTGCCCATGACGGCGCTCTCGGCGATCTTGTTCTTCCGCACGTAGTGGAAGACCTCGTTGGCGTTGCCGGTGTCGGCGTCGCGGACGTCCGGGCGCTCGAGGATGTCGCTGCTGCTCATGCGGGCTCCCTGCTCGACGATGCTGTCCTGCGGCGCCCGCGCGACGGGCCCGCCGCGCGGCCGGTCGCCGCCGCCGACCATGATGACAGGGCGCCCTCGCGGTGCTCCCGTCCAGCCCGGCCGCCGCCACCGGTCAGACGTCGATGACCCGGACCTTGGTGGCGGGGCTCTCCAGCTGGCGGTCCGGCCGGGGGGTGTAGCCCCGCATGTCCGTCCGCTTCTTCGGCGGCCGGTCGTTGGCCATGAGGACGGCGATCCAGGGCAGCACGGTGCCCAGGAACGCGAAGATCAGCATCAGCCAGACCACCTGGTAGAAGGTGGCGGCCAGGATGATGAAGACCGCCCGGATGCCCATCGTGATGGCGTAACGACGCTTGCGGGCGGCGTGCTGCTCGGCGGGGCTGACCTCCGCCTCGGTGATGAGGACCGGCTCCGGTCTGCGCGACCGCGGGAACTGCTGGCTCGAGGCCACGGGCTCCATCCCTCCACGACCGTGCGCCCTGGGGATCCCGGGCTGTGCGCGGTGCACAACCCATCGTGCCACCGCGGGAGGGCCGATGCTCGTGCCGTCGGTTACTTCCCGGCCGGCTCCTTCGCCGCCTTGGCCGCCTGCTTCTGCTCCTGCTTGAAGGCCCGCACCTCGGCGAGCGACTCCGGCCCGGTGATGTCGGCGACCGACCGGCGCGAGCCCTCCGTCCCGTACTCCCCGGCCGCCTCCCGCCAGCCCGGCACGGTGACGCCGTACTGCTTGCCGAGCAGCGCCAGGAAGATGCTCGCCTTCTGGGCCCCGAACCCCGGCAGCGCCTTGAGCCGCCTCAGCAGGGTGGCCCCGTCGGGGTCGTCGGCCCACAGCCCGGTCACCTGGCCGTCGTGGTCGGCGACCAGCGCCCGGCAGACCTCCTGGGCGCGGCCGGCCATCGAGCCCGGGTAGCGGTGCAGCGCCGGCGGCCTCTGGAAGATCGCGACCAGCTCCTCGGGGTCGATCGAGGCCAGCTGCTCGGCCGACAGCGTGTCGACACCGAGCCGGTCGGCCAGGAGCCGGGGCGCTCCGAAGGCGCGCTCCATGGGGAACTGCTGGTCGAGCATCATCCCAACAACGAGGGCGAGAGGATCTCGGCTCAGCAGCTCGTCGGCCGCGGGGTCCTGGGCGATGTGAAGGACGGGCACCCGCGGAATCCTGCCGCACCCCCGTCGAGAGGGTTGTGGGACAACACCGCCTGCGGTGGACGTTCTCTGGGCTCCCTCAGCTGGCGGCCGAGAGAACCAGGCACGTGGTGGTGGCGTGCGCGATGAGCTTGCCGTTGCCGTCGAGCACCTTGCCCTCGGCGGTGGCGGTGCGGCGGCCGACGTGCACGACGGACCCGGTGGCGGTGAGGGTCTGGCCGTCGGTGCGGGCGGCGCGAATGTAGTTGACCTTGATCTCGAGGCTGGTGTAGCTGACACCGGCGGGCAGGGTGGTGTGCACGGCGCAGCCCATGACGGAGTCCAGCAGGGTGGCGGCGATCCCGCCGTGCACGGTGCCCAGGGGGTTGGTGAAGTCGGGGCGGGTGTCGAGGGACATGACGACGCGGCCGTGCTCGATCTCGTCGAACCGCATGCCGATCAGGCGGCGGATGGAGGGGCGGTCGAGGCCTTCCTGGTCGGTCGCCTGCAGCCAGCGCAGCAGTTCCAGGCCGGTCATGGCGGTGAGGTCGGTGCTGGTCACGGCGGTGTCTCCTGGGTGGTGCGCTGGCGCGGGGGGCGTGGGGTGGGCAGGGGTTCGGCGACGGCTGTCGCTGCGCTGGTGGCGGTCAGTCGCGGGCTGTGATGTCGCGCAGGACGGCCAGGGTCGGGGCGTACATGCGCGCCTTGATGGCGCCGAGGGTGTCCCCGGCTTTGCCGGTCAGCGACCCGGCGAGTTGCACGGCGGTGTCGCGGACGACGTCCTCGGGCACCGCCCGGTCGACGATGCCCGCGGCCTGGGCGTCGGCGCCGCCGTAGCGGCGGCCGGTCAGCATGGCCTCGTGCGCGGCCTGCGGGGCCAGCCGGGCCTGGATCAGGGCGGCCATGCCGGGTGAGAACGGCATGGCGATGTCGACCTCGGGCAGGCACCAGAAGCCGCGGTCGGCGCGCATCACCCGGAAGTCGTGAGCGAGGGTGAGCATCGCGCCGGCGGCGAAGGCGTGCCCCTGCATGGCGGCGACGGTGATCACCGGCAGCGACAGCACCCGGGCGAAGAGCTCGTGGACCGTGGCGAGGTAGTCCCGGTGCTGGTCGCGGTGGGCCGACAGCCAGTCCAGGTCCAGGCCGTTGGAGAAGAACTTGCCCGTGGCGGCGGTGACCAGCGCGCGCGGGCCGTCGGCCTTGTCCAGCTCGTCCAGCGCCGCGTTCACCGCGGCGATCCAGTCGGGGTGGTGGCGGTTCTCCCCGTCGCCGAGGTCGAGGACGAACACGTCGTCGTGGCGGTCCAGCGTGGGCATTGCGGCTCCTTCGAGGTGGGCGGGTCGGCGGCGCAGGGGTTGTCTACGGCCGGGGGGTGGTGTCGGCCGCGGGCCGGGTGCTCAGGGCGTGCACCAGCAGGTCGTGGATCTCGGTCGCGACGGCTTCCATCGGGGCGGTGCTCTGCTCGGCGCGGCACAGGATCACCGCGCCCTCCTCGGCGGCGACGACGAGGGCGGCCAGTCGGCGGCTGCGGTCCTCGGGCAGCCGGTGGCGTCGGAACAGGGCGGTGAACGCCTCCTGCCAGCCGGTGAAGACCGCGCCGGCGGAGCGGGTCAGCTGGGGGGCGTCGTCGTTGGTCTCCACCGCGACGGCCACGACCGGGCAGCCGGCCCGGTAGCGGCTGCGCTCGAGCTGGTCGCGCCAGTGCGCGAACCACTCGTCGATGGCCTGCACCGGGTCCTCGGCCTGGATCGCGGCCTGGATCAGCCCGGTCATGAACTCACCGGCCAGCGCGACGGCCTCGCCGATCAGCTGCGTCCGTCCGCCGGGGAAGTGGTGGTAGACCGAGCCGCGCGGGGCGCCGCTGTGGGCGAGCACGCGGTCGATGCTGGTGGCGCTGGCGCCGTGCTCGCGAAGCAGCGTGATCGTGCTGCGGACCATCCGCTCCCGGCTATCGCTCCTGCGCGGGCTCACCGGCCCACCTCGGAACACGCGCGGCCGAAGATCCCGCCACCGGCCTTCCGGCACTCCGCCATGCCCGGTGACCTCCCTCGCGCACACCCGGCTGGTGGACAGCTCCGCCGGGTTCTATGGTCTATGCCATAGAACATTGTAGCGGGGGTCCTGCCGCCGCCGTCAGCCCCTGCAGCGAGCCGGAACCCCTGCAGCAGCCCACCATGACGGCGCCCGACACGTCACGGGCCCGCGCGCCCCGGAGGAGCCCCGGCTCCTCCCCCAAAGATTCGGAGCTCCCAACATGACCCCTCCGCTCGGCGTCAACGTCTTCACAGCACCGGAGAAGGCCATCGTGGGCGAGCGGCCCCGGCCGTTCGGGCCGCCGATGGCCTGGGATCCGGTGACCTCGACGCTCATCTACGGCGAGCGCGACGCCGTCCTCATCGACACCCTCACCACCGCCGCCGAGGCCGCGGCGCTGGCCGACTGGGTCGCGCTGCACCACCGCAACCTGACCACGATCTACATCACCCACGGCCACGTCGACCACTTCACCGGACTCAGCGTGCTGCTGCAGCGCTTCCCGGACGCACGGGCCATCGCCACCCCGAAGTCGGTGGAGCTGATGCGCAAGCAGAGCTCACGGCTGCCGTTCTTCCGGAAGCTCTGGCCCGGGCAGCTGCCTGCTGCGATAGCCTTTCCCGAGCCCTACGACGACGAGGTGTTCACCCTCGAGGGACACGAGGTGCGCATCATCGAGCAGGGCCGCACCGACACCGTCGACACCACCTCCCTACACGTGCCCTCGATCGACCTTGTCGTCGGTGGCGACGTCTTCTACAACGAGTGCCACATGTACGTCGCCGAGAGCACACCCGAGAGCCGCGCCAACTGGATCGCCGCGCTGGACCGCCTGACGGCACTGAGCCCGAAGACCGCCGTCGCCGGACACAAGAAGCCGGGCGCCCCGGACACACCGGCGGCCATCGAGGCATCGAAGCGCTACCTCACCGACTTCGGCCGGCTGCAGGAGACGACCTCGAGCGACCAGGAGCTCTACGACGCGATGGCCGACCTGTACCCCGACTGGGTCAGCCACCAGGCGTGGCTGATGTTCGGCCTCTCGCCGGCCAACCCGAGCCCCGCCTCACCGCCGCGCTGAGCCATTCCCGCACCCAGAGCCATCAGCATCCTGGGGGGCGCCCTCGGTGACGTAGGTCAGCGCACCTTTCACGCCGAGGGTTCTACTGTTCCTCTTGACACGTGCTGGTCCAGCAGCATCCCGATCAGCAGCGCCAGCGGGTCGCGTCCGAGCAGCTCGTCGGCGGCAGGGTCCTGGGCGATGCGGAGGTTCGGCACGCCCGAGATGGTGCCCTACCCGGTCCGGGTGCGACCACCTGCCGCTGCGCAGCCCGTCGGCGGACGGCGCGCTCGCACCGGGTGGGACTCCCCCGCCGCCTAGAGCCCTCGCGCCAACCGCTCGAGCAGGCCCTCCAGCTGCGCCTCCCGGTCGTCCTCCGGAAGGTCCCGCAGGGGGCCCTGCAGGCAGAGCACCGCGAACCCGTGCACCCCTGCCCAGCAGGTGACGTCGGCACCGGGACGTCGCTCGGCGGGCAGCACGCCGGCCGTGACCATGTCGTCCAGCACCGTGGAGAGCACCCCGTAGGCGCCCTGCCCCGGCGCGCCGTCCTCCGGCCGGGCGCAGGCGAAGGCCGTGGAGAACAGCCCCGGCTCGGCGAGCGCGAAGTGCACGTACTCCCGGCCCACCGCCCGCAGCCGCGCGGAAGCCGGCTCACCCGTGTCGTCGTCGGGGAGGTCTGCCAGCCGGTCGCGCATCCGCCGCTCCAGCTCGGCCATGCCCTGCCGGGAGACCTCGGCGAGCAGGTCGTCGCGGTCGGCGAAGTGGCGGTACGCCGCGTTGTGCGAGACCCCGGTGCGGCGGGCGGCGTCGCGCAGCACCACGGCGTCCGCGCCGCCGGAGCGGGCCTGGTCCACGGCGGTGTCGATCAGCGCGGCCCGCAGGTTGCCGTGGTGGTAGCGACGCGCGCCGCCGGGATCCTCGAGCATGTTGACAGTGTCCACCTCCCCTGCTGTGGTGTCCATGTTGCCGGTGTCCACATCCGTGGGCACGAGATCGGCACGTGGCGCCACCGACAGGAGAACCACGATGAGCAGGACAGCCCTCGCCGGCCGGGTGACCGCCGACGCACCCCCCGGGACGGTCGCCTTCCTGATCGGCATGCGGGTCAACCGGGTGCGGAAGGTCCGGCAGTGGCTGCCGGTCGCCACGGCGATGCCCCGGATGCTCCAGGAGCTGCTCGCGCAGCCCGACCTCGGCCTGCTCGCCGCCCGCACCTACGTCAGCGGGCGGACGGTGCTCACCGTGCAGTACTGGCGCAGCGCCGAGGACCTCGACCGCTACGCCCGCGCCCGGGACCACGCCCACCTGCCCGCCTGGCGGGACTTCAACCGGCGGGTCCGGGACAACGGCGACGTCGGCATCTTCCACGAGACCTACGTCCTGGACCGCTCCGAGACCGTCTACGTCAACATGCCCGAGGACTTCGGTCTCGGCGGCGCCACCGGCCTCACGCCGCTGGCCCACCGCGGACAGCGCGCTGCCCACCGGCTGGACTCCTCGGTGCCCGACGTCCCCGCGGTCGCTCCCTACTGACCGGCGAGCCGCTCAGGCGCGCGGGCGGTGCGAGGCATCGCCTCGGTGGGGAGCCAGCCTGGACGACGGCCGTGCCGCGTCATCGAACTGTCAAGTTTGTCCACAGGTCGCCCGGGCACCGGACTGCCGCCGGGCCCATGGCACGTCGCAGCGTTGCGCGCGGACCCGCGCCTGTGCGACAGGAGCACGGCCGGACCGGGAGAGCGAGCAGTGCTCACCGCCGGCCCACGGCGCAGGACCCGGCTCCACCGACCGACGACCCCGGAGGATCCGCCATGGCGAGGAAGATGGACGCCGAGCAGCACCAGGACGAGCAGGACCACGGCGAGCGGGGCGGCCTGTCGCACGAGGCGAAGATGTACCTCCGCTTCGCCGCGATGATCACGACGTCCATGGTGGTCATGTACTTCACCATGTTCGCCGGCACGTGGGAGTGGGGTCACGTCCGGTGGAGCGAGAGCCGGCTCTTCATGGCCCTCACCATGGGCGGCACCATGGGGCTGGTCATGCTCGCCTGGATGCTCAACATGTACAAGAACATGAAGGGCAACATCGCCATCGTGGCGGCGAGCCTGCTGCTCCTGGGCGGCGGCGTCTTCCTCGACCGCAGCCAGACCACCGTGCAGGACACGGCCTGGATGAGCGCGATGATCCCGCACCACTCGCTGGCCATCACCCGGTCCGAGCGCGCCGGTATCACCGATGTCCGCGTGTGCCAGCTGGCGGTCGAGATCATCGCGGCCCAGGAGCGGGAGATCAGCGAGATGGAGTGGCTGATCCAGGACATCGAGGCGAACGGGGAGGCCGAGACGCTCGAGGAGGCCCGGGCCCGCCCCGTCCCCTCGTTCGAGGGCTCCGCGCTGCGCGACTGCCCGCCGGAGTAGCGGCGGCCGCTCAGGTGGCCCGGCCGCGCGGCCGGCCCGAGGAGCGTCCTCGGGTCGGCCGCACGGGCACGGTCAGGCCTCGGCGTCCAGCGCAGCGGCGACGCGGCGGTGCGCGTCCCAGATCGCCTGGGGCAGGTCGCGGAACAGCGAGAGGTGCTGCTCGCGGTGCGCCATCTCCTGCTGCCACCGCTGGGTGTCGATGGACAGGATCGTGTCGAGGTCGCCCTCGTCCAGCTCCATGCCCTCCAGCTGGAGCTCCTCCTTGAGCGGCACGACGCCCACCGGGGTCTGCCGGCCGGTGACCTCGCCGTTGCGCAGCTGCATGAGCCACAGCAGCGGACGGAGGTTGTCCCGGTACCCCGGCCACAGGAAGCGGCCGTCCTCGCCCCGCTGGAACCAGTTCACGTGGGCGAAGATCGGCCCGTCCTTCGCGGCGCCGATGATCTTCAGCCAGTGCGCGGCGTACGCGCCCTCGGAGTAGGCCATGAAGGGCCGCATCGACATCGGGTCGTAGCGCAGGACGCCCTCGGTGCCCTCGGCGGCGAAGGTCGCCTCCGCGCCCAGGGTGAGACCGTCGTAGACGCCCTCGGGGAGATCGGTGATGGCGCGGATCAGCGGCTCACGGTCCCGGGTGCGCCCACCGAAGATGATCGCGTCGACCGGCACACCCTTCGGGTTCTCGTAGTCCGGGGCGATGTTCGGGATGTTGGCCAGCGTGGTGGTGAAGCGGCTGTTCGGGTGCGCCCAGGGGGCATCCTTGTCGGCCTCGGACCGCTCGCTGATGAGGTTGCCCTGCCAGTCGCGCCAGCCGGTGACGTCGGCGGGCGGGTTCTTGCTCTTGCCCTCCCACCAGACGTCCTGGGTCTGCTCGTTGTAGGCGACGTTGGTGAAGATCGTCCCGGTGCCCTCGGCGATCGCCTCGACGGCGGTGGGGTTGGTGACCTCGTTGGTGTCCTTGGCGACGCCGAAGGCCCCGTACTCGGGGTTGATCGCGTAGACGCGGCCGTCCTCGGGGTCCACCCACAGCCAGGCGATGTCGTCGCCGTAGAAGTGCACCTGGTAGCGGTCACCGAGGGCGTCGGGCGCGAGGATCATGGCCAGGTTCGTCTTGCCGGACGCGCTCGGCATGCCACCGCAGATGTGGTACGTGCGGCCGGTCTCCTTGTCGGTGATGCCGAGCAGCAGGAACTGCTCGGCGAGGAACCTGCCCGAGGCCCAGCCGTCGTAGGTCGCCTGGCGCAGCCCGTGGGCGATCTTGCCCAGGAGAGCGTTGCCGCCGTAGGACGAGCCGTAGTGCAGGATCGTGCGCTCGTCGGCGACCGTGACGAAGTAGCGCTGGTCGTCGGCGGTTCCCTGGCCCAGGTTGTCCAGGTCGCCGGTGACGTGCACCCCGCGGACGAAGCTGTTCTGGTCGGCGAGGTCGTTGACGTACTCGACGCCGACGCGCGCCATCCGGTTCATGTGCAGGACGACGGTGCGCGTGTCGGTCAGCTCGACGCCGGTCGCGTAGGACTCCAGCGGCGACCCGGGCGGCGCCATCACGTAGGGGACGACGTACATGGTCTTGCCGGCGGACTTGCCCTTCATCCGCTCCTCGAGCATCGGCCGCATCTCCGACGCCGGACGCCAGTTGTTGTACTCGCCCTTGTCGTCGGGGTTGCTCGTCGCGACGACGGTGCGCTCCTCGGAGCGCGCGGTGTCCTTGGGGTGGCTGCGGGAGTAGTAGCGGCCCTCGCCGGCCGGCAGGAGCTCGCCGGCCTCCAGCGACTCCTGGATCAACCGGGCGTCGTCGGAGGCGTTGACCACCTCGACCCGGGCCGCGCCGGTGTGCTCTGCCCACTGGCGGACGAAGTCGCGGACGCGACCGTTCCTCACCCCTGCTTCATCGAGCACGGCGTCAACGTCGATCACAGCTCAGCCTTTCGTTCGGCGCGGTTGGGGACACTGTGGCAGTTGGGGGCAAGCCCGCGACCAGCCGGTCGGGCTCCGCCACCCGGCGAGCGAGGTGCGACGCGTCCCGCGGGCAGCGCGGCCGGGCCTCGGGACGGGACCCGGCCGCGGGAACTGCACCAGCGGGCGGGGTCAGCGCACCGAGCGGTGGCGCGTGCCGGCGAGGCCCTCGGCGACGCCGATCAGCAGGACTGCGGCGATCACCGCCAGGACGAAGCCCAGCACGTTGAGCTCGAAGATGTCACCTGTGCCCAGCAGGCTGGCGATCAGCCCACCGATCACCGATCCGACCAACCCCAGGAGCAGCGTCGCGACGAGGCTGAGGTTCTGCTTGCCCGGCTTGAGCAGGCGCGCGAGCGCGCCGATCACGAGGCCGGCGACGAGGAATCCGATCATGGTCGGTCGCTGTACCTGCTGGTACGGCGCGGCAAACGCCCCGGCCGTCCGGCCGGGGGCCCGTCGACGGCTGCGGTCGGGCCCGACACCCCGCCGCCGTGGTTGCAGTGGCTGTACCGACCGGAACCGGGCCACGACGCGGACCGGCCCCCGACCACGAGGTGGTCGGGGACCGGTCCGGCGGGCGATCTAGCGGCGGACGTCGACGGTCACCGTGGCGACGCTGGTCACCGGAGCGCCGAGGGCGTCGGTCATCGACAGCGTGCACTCGTACACCGCCGTGCCCGTCTGCGTGGGACGTGCCCGCAGCTGGAAGTTGGCGTTCTGCCCGGCCGGGTAGTCGCGGTTGGCCACCTGCCGTGCCGACCCCGGCGCCAGTTCGAGCACCGTCCGCGGCCCGGACGTCTGGGTGCACTCGTAGCCGAAGGAGCTGCCGAGCAGCGTCCCGCGGCCCTTGTTGCCGAACTGCACCACGACCTGCACGGTCTGCTTGACGTTGGCCCGGACGGCCGAGCCGTGGTTGATCTGCTGGTACAGCTTCGTCGTCGTCGCCGGCGGGGTCACCACCACGTCGAAGGTGACCGGCTTGGCCTCGTTGCCCGCGGCGTCGGTCGCGGTGCACGTCACCTCGGTGGTGCCGATCGGGAAGCGCGACCCCGACGGCGGGGTGCACACCGGCGTGACGGCGCCGTCCCGGGTGTCGGCGGCCACCGGCAGGGCGTAGGTCACGGTCGCACCCTGGGGGCTGGTGGACGATGCCGCGACGTCGTCGTGCCCGAGGATCCGCGGGGCCAGCTCGTCGGCCGGACGGGGGGCGAGCCGCGTCGGGTCGACGATGCCCCAGTACGCCGGGGTCACCTGCAGGTCGTCGTCGAAGGGCAGCGGCGCCTCCCACGGGCGGGCGGCCGGCCACGTCCGCAGCCAGCTGCGGGCGTTGCTGATCCCCCAGAAGGTCACCGACTCGATCGAGTCCGAGTGCGAGCGGAGCATGTCGAACAGGTCGCGGTAGTAGTAGCCGTTCTCCGTCTCCGCGTCCTGCTGGTCGGCCATGCCGGGCCGGTGCTGCGGGGTGCCCGGGCCGCTGACGTCGGCGCCGAAGTTCTCCGCCGAGGTGCTGATGTCCAGCTCGGTGATCACCTGGAGCAGGTCGGGGTCGAGCTGCTCGACCGCGGTCAGCGAGTCGTCCAGCCACTGCACCGGTCGGGCGAAGTCCATGTGCGCCTGGTGGCCCACCCCGTCGATCGGCACGCCGCGCTGCTGCAGGGCGCCGATGAGCTCGAGGTAGTCGGCCCGCTTCTCCGGGAACTCGGTGTTGTAGTCGTTGATGAACAGCTCGGCCTCGGGGAAGTACCGGTCGGCGAAGCGGAAGGCGTCGTCCACGAACGTCTCGCCCAGGACCTGGAACCAGCGGCTGTCCCGCATGTCGTGCGGGTTGGCCGTGTCGCCGTCGGCGATGACCTCGTTCACGACGTCCCAGGCCCAGACCGGGCTGTCGCCGTCGGGGTAGCGGGCGTCGATGTGCTCGGCGATGGCCTTGATGTGCGCCTCCATGCGGGCGCGCAGCAGGGCCTGGTCCTCGGGGCTGCTGGTCAGCGGCGTGCCGTCCCGGTCGGTGAAGAACCAGTCGGGGGTCTGCGAGTGCCAGGCCAGCACGTGGCCGTAGACGTCGAGCCCGGTGGCGTCGGCGTAGTCCAGCAGCGCGTCCAGGTCGCCGAAGGTGAAGGTGCCCTCGGTCGGCTGGATCTCGGCCGGCTTGCCGTCGTTCTCCGGGGTGATCGCGTCGTAGTGCTTCTGGATCAGCGCCGAGGAGCGGCCCACGGTCTCCCGGGAGTCGATCGCCACGCCGACCCGCTCGATGCCGTCGGCGCCGAGCACGTCCTTGAGCGCCGGGACGTCCTGGATCGGCGTCTCGGTGAAGGGCTCGACGGTGACGTCGTCGATCAGGAAGCTGACGCCGGCGTCGCCCTCGACGTACAGCTGCGCCGTGTCGATCGGCGCCCCGAGGGTGTACCGGCCCTGGAGCCGGGTCCACCCGTCGGCCGTGACGACGGCGCTGGCGCCGGGCACGCCCTCGTAGGCGGTGGCCGTCCCGGCGCGGTCGCGCTGGATCGTCGCCCGCAGGGACGCCGGCGCCTGGCCGGGAGCCAGCCTGGCCCACAGCGTGACCTGCACGGTCTGGCCGACGGCCAGGTTCGTGGTGACGTCGAGGGTCGGGCCGTGCCAGCCCTGCGTGCGGTTCGTGGTGAGCAGGCTGGCGGTCCCGCCGTGCGCGGCCGTCGTCGTCCGGGAGACCGAGACACCGTCCCCGCGCGGGCCCCAGCCCTGCAGGCCGGTCTCGAAGTCGGTGGCGACCGGCCGCGGGGTGCCCGGCTGCGCCGGCCCGGAGGCCTCGCCGACGATCCGGACGTCGTCGACGTAGAAGCTCTGCGTGGCGTCGGGGCTCTCCAGGTAGAGCTCCAGCCCGCTGTTGGCCGTCGCGTGCGTGTAGGTGCCGCCGACCCTGGTCCAGCCCGTGTCGTCCACCGCGACCTGCCAGGCCACCGTGTCGTAGCTGGTGGCCCCCCCGGCGGGCGTGCGCGCGACACTGGCGGTGACCAGGTCGCTCCCGGAGCCGGCGGGGAGCCGGACCCAGGCCTCGACGTCGTACGTGCCCGCGGGCAGGAAGCCGTTGGCGTCGATCGCCGGCCCGTGCCAGCCGTCCGTGCGGCCGGTGACCGCCAGGCTCCTCGTGCCGGTGCGTGCGATCTCGGTGCTCGAGGCCACCTGCGCCGCGCCGCGGCCGAACCAGCCGTCCGTGCCGGTCTCGAAGCCGGCCTCGTGGACGGTGGAGGGGGCGGCTCCGGCGGTGGGGACGGCGAGCAGGCCCACTCCCGCGGTCATGCCGAGGGCTGTCGCCCCGGCCGCCAGACGACGTCGCGTCATGTGTGATCCCTTCGGGGCGGCTCCGGGCTTTCGGCGACCGCATCGGAACTGTCGAGCAACTTCCTCCGCATGAGTGAAGCGAGTCACATTCGACCGCGTCAACGACTTTCGGAAACTATCGGAGTGTTTTCCGATCGCCGCCCCGGCAGGCCAGAATGCAGGGGTGCGCGCCGTCGTCAGCCGAGTCAGTACAGCCGCTGTAACCGTCGACGGCGACGTCGTCGGCCGGATCGGACCGGGGCTGCTGGCGCTGGTGGGGGTCGGCCGGTCCGACGACGAGGCGTCGGCCCGCGCGATGGCCCGGAAGGTGCACGAGCTGCGGATCCTCCCCGGCGACGACGGCTCGGTGTCGGCCGCCGACCTGGGTCTGCCGGTGCTCGTCGTCAGCCAGTTCACGCTCTACGCCGACACCCGCAAGGGCCGCCGCCCCTCGTGGCAGGACGCGGCGCCCGGGGAGGTGGCCGAACCGCTGGTGGAGGAGGTGGTGGCCGAGCTGCGCCGCCGCGGCGCCACGGTGGCGACCGGGCGGTTCGGGGCGCGGATGCAGGTGTCCTCGGTCAACGAGGGGCCGATGACGCTGCTCCTGGAGGTCTGACCTCGGAGTTCGCACCGCGCCGAATCACATGTCTGGAACTCGGCGGTGCCGGGTACCGGTGGGTGACCGAAGACACTCCCTGTCGGTTTGCTGTGAAGCGCGGGTTCATGGAACACCGGACCCCCTGGCGGCCGTTGTGCAGGGCGTACCACACCGGACAGAGAAGGGTGGGACCGGCCGGTGACCCCGTAGCCGAGAGCCCACCCCACGCCTGGATGGACACCGCCGCCCATCGAAGCCCGGCGGATGCATCCGAATCGAAGGCAAGGACGAAGACTCATCGTGACGCTGCTGCAGTCCTCCCCCACCGACACCCTGGACGTGCGCTCTCCCCGGCGTGAGCCCGACGCCAGCGGCCTGGTCTCGACCGACCTCGTCCGCGTCTACCTCAACACCATCGGCAAGACCGCTCTGCTCACCGCGGAGCAGGAGGTCGAGCTCGCCAAGCGGATCGAGGCCGGCCTCTACGCCGAGCGGCTGCTGGGCGAGCAGACCGGGCTCACCCCGGCCCGCAAGCGCGACTACAAGATCCTGGCCACCGACGGAAAGGCCGCCAAGGCCCACCTGCTGGAGGCCAACCTCCGGCTGGTCGTGTCGGTCGCCAAGCGCTACACCGGCCACGGCATGACGTTCCTGGACCTCATCCAGGAGGGCAACGTCGGCCTGATCCGCGCCGTGGAGAAGTTCGACTACACCAAGGGCTTCAAGTTCTCGACGTACGCCACGTGGTGGATCCGGCAGGCCATCACCCGCGCCATGGCCGACTCCGGCCGCACCATCCGGCTGCCCGTCCACCTGGCCGAGCAGGTCAACAAGGTGGTGCGCACCCGCCGGCGGATGCACCAGGAGCTCGAGCGCGAGCCCACCGCCGAGGAGGTCGGCCTGGAGCTCGACCTGCCCGAGGAGCGCATCGTCGAGCTGCTGGAGTACAGCCGCGACCTGGTCAGCCTCGACCAGACCGTCGGCACCGACGAGGAGTCCCGCCTCGGTGACTTCATCGAGGACGCCGACGCCGCGGTCGCCGAGGACGCGGTCGCCTTCCAGATGATGAAGGGCGACGTCCGGCACGTGCTGGACACGCTCGAGGAGCGGGAGCGCGACGTCGTCGTCCTCCGCTTCGGTCTGGACGGCGGCCAGCCTCGCACGCTGGAGCAGATCGGCAAGCAGTTCGGGCTGTCCCGCGAGCGGGTCCGCCAGATCGAGCGGGAGACGATGAACAAGCTGCGCGACCCGCAGCGGGCCGACGCCCTCCGCGACTACCTCGCGTAGGAACAGCCCACACGGCGAAGGGCCGGTCACCCGCGGGTGACCGGCCCTTCGCCGTCCCGGTGATCAGGTCTGCCGACCGTTCCGGGTCCCGGCTCAGCACCGGTGGTGAGCCAGCGCCCGCCGTGCTGAACCGGGACGGCGGGCCCTCAGACGGGGCTGCGCATCCTGCGAGGACCCGGGTCGACGCGGGCGGTCGGCGGCCCGACCAGCGCCGTGCCACCGGCGACCACAAGCGAGCGACCCCCGTGCCACGGCTCGGCCGGCCCGACGATCACCGGCTCCAGGCTCAGCCGCAGCACCTCGGGCAGGTCGTCGGCCAGCCGGGCGACCCGCAGCAGCAGGTCCTCCAGCGCGGCGACGTCCACCGGCTCGGAACCGCGCCAGCCGTTCAGCAGCGGCCATGCCCGCGGCGCCCGGACCAGCTCGGCGGCGTCCAGGTCGGTGAGCGGCAGCGTCCGGAAGGCGCGGTCGCCGAGCAGCTCGGTGGCCACTCCCCCGACGCCGAAGCTGACCAGCGCGCCGAAGGACGGGTCGTCGACGATCTCGACCACGGTGGCCACGCCCGGCGCGGCCATCTCCTGCACGATCACCGGGTCCCCGGACGGGATGGCGGCGAACGCGCTGCGCACGGCGTCGGCGTCGACCAGGTCCAGTCGCACGCCCCCCAGGTCGGAGCGGTGCCGCAGCCACGGCGCGGTCGACTTGAGCACCACCGGGTAGCCGATCTCCTCGGCAGCGGTCACCGCCGCCTCGGCGTCGGTGACCGTGCGGGTGCCCAGCAGCGGCACGCCGTAGGCGCCCAGCAGGCTCATCAGCTCGTCGTCGGTGAGCTCCCGGCCGCCGGGACTGCCGGCCAGCACCCGCCGCACGAGGTCCTCGGCCGCCGGCTCGTCGACGTCGGGCAGCTCCGGGACCTCGCCGACCGGGCGCCGGCGCCAGCGCGCGTACTCCGCGACCTTGGCCAGCGCGATCACGGCGCGCTCGGGGGTCGAGTAGGAGGGCACCGAGCCGCGGGCCGGCATGCCGTCCTCGTCGAGCACCGCCAGCTCGTCGGGGATGCCCTCGGTCGAGAGGAAGCTGGCGACGACGGGCTTGGTCGACTCCCGCGCCACCTCGCGCAGCGCCGGGCCGTACTCCTGCGAGCCGGACATGAGCGGCGGCAGGAAGACCGCGACGACGGCGTCCACCCCGTCGTCGTCCACCGCGGCCTGCAGCGCCGAGCGGAACGCCTCGGCGCTGCCGGTCACGCCGATGTCGACCGGCGCCTCGTGCGCGAGCTCGAGCCCCTCCTCCAGGACCGCGTCGGCGACCAGGATGCCGATGGCGGTGGAGTTGCCGACGATGGCGACGCGCGAGCCCTCGGGCAGCGGCTGGTGGGCCAGCAGGCTGCCGACGTCGAACATCTGGGCAACGGTCTCGACGCGGATGACGCCGGCGGAGGCGAACAGGGCGGCCACGGACTGCTCGGGGACCGCCACCGACGTGCCGGCCAGACCGGGCGTCACGTTCACGTGCCGGCCGCTCTTCACCGCGACGACCGGCTTGGTGCGGCCGACGGTGCGGGCCAGGCGCGCGAACTTGCGGGGGTTGCCGAAGCTCTCCAGGTGCAGGAGCACCACCTCGGTGGCCGGGTCGGTGGCCCAGTACTGCAGCAGGTCGTTGCCGCTGACGTCGGCGCGGTTGCCGGCGGACACGAACGTGGACAGCCCGATCCCGCGGCTGCGGGCCCGCTCCAGCAGCGCGACGCCGAGCGCCCCGGACTGCGCGAAGAACCCGACCCGCCCGCGTCCGGGCACCATCGGCGCGAGGCTGGCGTTGAGCCGCACCTCGGGGTCGGTGTTGACCATCCCGAGGCAGTTGGGGCCGACCACGCGCATGCCCGAGGCCCGGGCCGCGGCGACCAGCCGACGCTCGGCGTCCTGCCCGTCGGCGCCGGTCTCGCCGAACCCGCCGGAGACGACCACCAGACCGCGCACCCGCTTGCGGCGGCAGGCCTCCACGACGCCGGCGACCTCGTCGGCGGGCACGGCCAGGACTGCCAGGTCGACGTCGTCGGGGATCGACTCGATGTCGGCGTAGGCGGGGACGCCGCGCACGTGCCTCGCGCCCGGGTTGACCGGGTACACGGGGCCGGCGAAGCCGTAGTCGAGCAGGTGCCGCAGCAGCGCGTTGCCGATCTTGCCCGCGTCGTTGCTGGCGCCGACCACGGCCACCGAGGACGGCCTGAGCAGCCGGGCGATGGACCGCGACTCGCTGCGCTGCTCGCGCTCGTAGGCGACGGCGAGGGCGTCCTCGGTCTGCTCGATCGGGAAGGTGAGGTGGACGACGCCGTCCTCGTAGGAGCGCTCGGCCTTGTAGCCGGCGTCGCGGAAGACGCGGACCATCTTGCTGTTCTGCGCCAGCACCTCGGCGACGAAGTTCTTGATCCCGCGCTCACGGGCCGCGGCGGCCAGGTGCTCGAGCAGCACCGAGCCCAGCCCCCGGCCCTGGTGGGCGTCCTCGACGAGGAAGGCGACCTCGGCGTCGTCGGTGCCGGGGTACCGGTCGTAGCGACCGACGGCGATGACCTGGTCGCCGAGCAGGACGACGAAGGCCACCCGCTTGTCGTGGTCGACGTGGGTGAACCGGTGCAGGTCCTTGTCCGACAACCGCTTCATCGGGCCGAAGAAGCGGTAGTAGCGGGTCTGGTCGCTGCTGCGCTCCATCAGCCCGGTCAGGCCGTCGCCGTCGTCGGGGCAGATCGGGCGCAGGTGCACGGTCCCGCCGTCGGCCGCCACGATGTCGGCCTCCCACCCCGGCGGCGGCGTGGGCAGGGCCTCCTCGTCGGCGGCGGTGGGTGCGGTGCCGGTGCTCGGCTGCTGCTCAGTCACGGGGATCGTCCGGGTCCAGACCGAAGTAGGGGAAGCTGGCGCGGCGGGTGCGCATGATCGCCCGGTCCACGCGGGACTCGGTGAAGTTGTCCCAGCGGGAGAAGCCGGTGTACCCGCCCTCGGTCATGTGCGTGGGTGGCCGGGCCCGGAGGCCGCGCTTCACGACGTCGTCCCGCCAGGACGCCGGGATCTCGGTGGCCGGGTCCAGCGGGCTGCCGCTGACCTCGGCGAGCAGGTGGGTCCACGCCCGGGGGACGCACCGCACCAGGCCGTATCCGCCGCCGCCGAGGGCGATCCACCGGCCGTCGCACAGCTGGTGGGCCAGCTCGTGCATGGCCTTGTAGCTGGCCCGCTGCCCGTCGACGGTGAGCGCGAGGTCGGCGAGCGGGTCCTCGTGGTGGGCGTCGCACCCGCACTGGGTGACGATGATCTGCGGCTCGAAGGCCTTGAGGACGCTGGGCACGACCGCGGCGAAGGCCCGCAGCCAGGCGGAGTCGTCGGTGCCGTTGGGCAGGGCCAGGTTGACCGCGCTGCCCAGCGCCTTCTCGGCGTCGCCGGTCTCCTCGGGGTAGCCGGTGCCCGGGAAGAGGGTCAGCGGGGTCTGGTGGATGCTGACGGTGAGCACCCGGGGGTCGTCGTAGAAGGCGGCCTGGACGCCGTCGCCGTGGTGGACGTCGAGGTCGACGTAGGCGATCCGCTCGTAGCCCTGGCCCAGCAACCAGGCGATCGCGACGGCGGCGTCGTTGAAGACGCAGAAGCCCGAGGCGCTGCCGCGCATGGCGTGGTGCAGACCGCCGGAGATGTTGACGGCGTGCTGCGCCGCTCCGCTGTGCACCTGCTGGGCGGCGAGGACGCTGCCGCCGGTGATGAGCGCCGCGGCGTCGTACATGCCCTCGAAGATTGGGTTGTCCGCGGTGCCGAGCCCGTGCCCCACCCCCGGGTCGGTGGGCGCCCGGCGCACCGCCTCGAGGTAGGCCGGGTCGTGCACGAGGGTGAGCAGGTCGGTGTCGGCCGGCGTGGGCCGCAACACGCGCAGCCGGTCGGTGGCCAGCACCCCGAGGCTGTCGGCCAACCGCATGGTCAGGTCGAGGCGGACCGGGTGCAGGGGGTGGTCGCCGCCCATCGTGTAGCCCAGCAGCGCGTCGTCCCAGACGACCGCGATCGAGTCGCTCACGGGCCCCCTCCCCTGCCGGCGCCCCGGCGCGCCCGCTCGGGCGCCGACGCTACCGGGTGGCCCGGCGTCCCGTAGGCCGTTCTCCGGCGCGACGGCCGGGCTCGTGCGGGCCCGTAGACTCCACAGCCGACACCGAGGAGTGGTTGTGAACGACCTCATCGACACCACGGAGATGTACCTCCGCACCATCTTCGAGCTGGAGGAGGAGGGGATCACCCCGCTGCGGGCCCGCATCGCCGAGCGCCTGCACCAGAGCGGCCCGACGGTCAGCCAGACCGTCGCGCGCATGGAGCGCGACGGCCTGCTCACCGTGGAGGGTGACCGCCACCTGCAGCTGTCCGAGGAGGGCCGCCAGCTCGCCACCGCCGTCATGCGCAAGCACCGGCTGGCCGAGTGCCTGCTCGTCGACGTCATCGGCCTGGACTACGCCGACGTCCACGAGGAGGCGTGCCGCTGGGAGCACGTCATGAGCGAGGCCGTGGAGCGCCGGCTGCTCGCGCTGCTCGGCAACCCCACGGTGTCGCCCTTCGGCAACCCGATCCCGGGCCTGGAGGCGCTGCGCGGCGAGGAGCCGCTCGGCGGCGAGACCTCCGCCGTCCTCGACTCCCTCACGCTGCTGTCGACGACCGCCAGCGCCGAGGGGCGGCCGGTCGTCGTGCGGCGGATCAGCGAGCAGCTGCAGGAGAACGCCGAGCTGCTGCGCGCCCTGGCCGACCACGGCGTGCGGCCCGGCGTCACGATGACCGCCCGGCTGCTCGAGGGCTCGGTCAGCCTGGACGGGTACGTGCTCCCGTCGGGCGTGGCCCAGCACATGTTCGTGAGCGCCGTCGACGAGGAGCTGACCCCGCTCGAGGCCGCGCCGCTGCTCTGAGGGGGGTCCGCTCGGGGCGCGGCGGGGGGATGCGGCTCACTACGGTGGGCGGCGTCCCTGCTGCCGCGTGAGAGAAGGCCCCGGTGAGCTCGTCCGCTCCCGCACCCGCCGACACCGCCCCCGAGCCGGCGCCCAGCCCCTTCCACCGGTTGGCCGACTTCGTCGCCATCCCGAGGATCGGCTCGCTGGCCCTCTCCCCCGGCGGCGACCGGCTCGCCGTCTCGCTGCACACCCTCGACCCCGAGGGCAAGAAGTGGCGGTCGGCCCTGTGGGAGCTCGACCCGGAGGGACGGCGCCCGGCCCGCCGCCTGACCCGCAGCGCACCGGGTGAGTCCTCCCCCGCGTTCGCTCCCGACGGCTCCCTGCTGTTCACCTCGGCGCGTCCCGACCCCGGCGCCCCGGCGGCCGACGACCCGAAGCCGGCGCTCTGGCGCCTCCCGGCCGACGGCGGCGAGGCCCGGCCGGTGCTGGCCCGCCCCGGCGGCGTGAGCTCCTTCGCCGTCGCCACCGGCAGCGGCGACGTCGTCGTGGTGGCGTCGGTCCTGCCGGGCGGGTCGGACCCGGCCACCGACGAGGAGCTGCGCAAGAAGCGCGCCGACGCCGGTGTGACGGCCGTGCTCCACGAGGCCTATCCCGTGCGGTACTGGGACCACGACCTGGGCCCCGCGGCGCCGCACCTCTTCTGGGCCGGCCGGCTGCCGGCCGACGAGGAGCCCGGTGGTCCGGCGCCGGTCGAGCTCCGCGACCTCACGCCCGACGCGCTGCCCCCGACCGGCGCGGGGGACGACCTCGCCCTCTCCCCCGACGGCGCCCGGCTCGCCCGCGCGGAGGACGTGCCCGACGGCCCGGCCGGCCGGCGCAGCCGGCTCGTGGTGACCGACACGGCCACCGGCGACACCCGGGTGCTCGTCGACGACCCGCTGGCCGACGTCTACGGCGCGGCGTTCTCCCCCGACGGCGAGCACCTGGTGTGCGTGCGCGAGGCGATGTCCACCTACGCCGAGCCGCCGGACTACACGCTGCTGCTCGTCGACGTCGCCGACGGCACCGCCCGCGAGCTCACGGTGGACTTCGACCGCTGGCCCAGCGCCCCGCAGTTCTCCGCCGACGGGACGGCCGTCTACTTCCTCGCCGACGAGGGCGGCCGGCACGCGGTCTTCCGGGTGCCGGCCGACGGCGGCGAACCGGTGCGGCTGACCGGCGATGGCGCCTACGCCGACCTGCAGGTGGCCCGGGACGGCAGCGCCCTGTACGCGCTGCGCTCGGCCTACGACTCCCCTCCGGTGCCCGTCCGGCTCGACCCGGCGACCCCGATGCAGGACCCGGAACCGATCCCCGGCCCGGCGACGGTGGCGAAGCTGCCCGGCACGCTCCAGGAGTTCACGACGACCGCGCCCGACGGCGCGCAGGTGCAGTCCTGGCTCGTCCTGCCCGAGGGCGCCTCCGCCGACTCGCCCGCCCCGCTCGTGCTCTGGATCCACGGCGGCCCGCTGATGAGCTGGAACTCCTGGTCGTGGCGCTGGTGCCCCTGGGTGCTCGCAGCCCGCGGCTACGCGGTGCTGCTGCCGAACCCGGCGCTGTCGCAGGGCTTCGGCCAGGACTTCGTGCGCCGCGGCTGGGGTCGCTGGGGCGAGGAGCCCTACACCGACCTGATGGCGGCGGTCGACGCCGCGGAGCAGCGCCCGGAGATCGACGCGTCGCGGACGGCGGCCATGGGCGGCTCCTTCGGCGGCTACATGGCCAACTGGGTGGCCACGCAGACCGACCGCTTCAAGGCGATCGTCACCCACGCGAGCCTGTGGAACCTCGAGGGCTTCCTGGGGACCACCGACGCCGCGTACTACTGGGAGAAGGAGTGGGGCGACCCGCTCACCGAGCCGAAGCGCTACGAGCAGAACTCCCCGCACCGCTTCGCCGACGCCATCCGCACGCCGATGCTGGTCATCCACGGCGACAAGGACTACCGCGTCCCGATCGGTGAGGCCCTCGCCCTCTGGTACGCCCTGCAGAAGCGCGGCGTGCCGTCGAAGTTCCTCTACTTCCCCGACGAGAACCACTGGGTGCTGACCCCGGGGAACAGCCAGGTCTGGTACGACGCGGTGCTGGCCTTCCTGGACGAGCACGTCCACGGCAAGGACTGGCGGCGACCCGAGCTGCTCTGAGCGGCGCACCCGTGGTCACCGGTTCGCGTCGGTGGCCACGGCCCGCTCGATCAGCTCCCGCAGGTCGGCCGGGGTGAGGCAGGCGGCGAGCCCCTGGGCGAGCATCCGGGCCAGGGTGTGGTCCGGGTCCCCGTCCAGGGCCCGGTCCAGCGCGACGTTGGCCATCGCCCCGTCACCCCGCAGCCACACGCTGACCGCCAGCAGCGTCGCCGGCGCCGCGTCCAGCGGCGCCGGTGCCCGCCGGGTGCACTCCGTCCAGAGCGCCTCGGCGGCCGCGGCGTCCTCGCCCAGCGCCAGCCCGAGCGCCCGGTCGCGCACCCGCGTATCCCGCAGCGCCCACGCCAGTCCGGCGACCTCGTCGTCGGTCAGCGGGGCGGGCGGTGGCAGGGTGCCCGGGCGCCAGCGGGCCAGCCCGTGCTCGACGAGGACCCACGCCTCGTCGGCCATCGCCGACCGGCCGACCTCCCGCAGCCGGGCCGCCCGCTCCCCCGCCGTGCGCAGGCAGGCCGCGACCATCGCCGGGCGGTCGCCCGGTGGGGCGTCGAGGCGGGCGGCCAGCGCCGCCCGGTCCGGCGCCACCACCAGGCCGGTGCTCACCGCCGCGGCGGCCAGCGCGCTCACCCCGCCCGGCAGCGGCGTGCCCGCCGACGGCAGGCAGCAGGGGTGCGGGCAGTCGTAGGACCACCACCGGCCCCGGCGCACGAGCAGTGCGTCCCGCACCGGCACGTCGTCGGCCGCCAGCGCCGTCACCAGCTCGTGCACCAGCGCCCGGTGCGGCAGCTCGGGAACCGGCCCCGGCGGCCCGTCGAACCCCTCGCCGCAGGCCCAGGGGTCGAGTTCGTCGGGCGCCTCGGAGACCACGGCCAGCAGCGCCGCCGCCGGCCGGTCGGTGCGCAGGCTGCGCACGATCAGCGCCGTGGCGCCCGCGCGGTCCCGACCGGCAGGCAGGTCGGCCCGCACCGTCAGCCCGACGCGGCCGCCGGACTCCCCACCGAGCCCGATGAGCACCACCGACTCCTGCGGCCGGAACCCCAGGAGCTGCGGCAGCGCCGCGGCGATCTCACCGGGGTCGGAGATCCGCACCCGGGGTCGGTCGGGGCCGGGCTGCGCAGGGAGGGCGTCCATGCCCCGACCCTGCCGACGCGCCGGGGGCCGCGGCCGCGACCGGAGCGATCTGTGGACGGCCCCGGGGCTGTGGACGGCGAGGTCAGCCCAGCGCGTCGGCCTGCGTCTCGTAGGCCTGCTCGAGCAGCGCGGCGAACTCGGCCGGGTCGGTGCCGGCCCCCTCGCCCGCCGTCGGGTCCACGACCACGGTCACCAGCACGAGCAGCCGGTCGTCGTCCTCGACCATGCCGATCAGCGTCGGCACCGACACCTGGCTGCCGTCGGGAGCGGCGACCGCCGTCGTGAGGCGCGCCAGCGCGGCGCCGTCACCGAGCTCGTCGACCGGCAGGTTCTCGAAGGTGAGCGTCGCCTCGCCGAACTGAGGGGAGGTGATCGTCGCCTGCGGGCAGCGCTCGGCGGCCTCGCGCAGCAGGGCCGCGACGTCGTCGGTCGGCCCACCGCGCAGCAGCATCTCCACGGTGGCCACGGAGCCCGCGGAGGCGCTCTGGGCGGCGACGTCGTCGAACTCGGTGAGATCGGGCTGGGTGCTCTCCACCGACGCGCGGCAGGACTCCGGCTCGACCTGGACGTCCTGGCCCGCGACGACCCCGGCCCCCAGCTCCAGCTGGTCCGGCGACACGGCGGTCACGGTGGCGTCGGGGCCGAACGCCTCGGCGGGCAGGAGCCCCTGCGCGAGGTCGGAGGCCGGCTCCTCGGCCGACGACTCCTCGGCCGACGACGTCGCCGCGCTGGAGGACGCCGCCTCCTCGGAGTCGCCGCCGCCGCAACCGACGAGCACGAGGGCCGTGGCCAGACCGGCGCCCAGCCGAGGGAGACGACGCCGCTGTGAGGAGGTCATGGTGCGACGGTAACCGGTGCGGGGCGGCACCGGCGCCCGGTCACACCCGGTACTGCACCGCGCTGCGGGCGGCCAGGATCGGGCGCACGTGCTCGGCGATGACCGCCAGGTGCACCGGGTCGTCGGCGTAGCGGAGGAACGCCTCGGCGTCCGGGAACTCCGCGAGCAGGACGGCGTCGGCGTTCCCGTCGCGGAGGCCGGCGTCCTCGGTGACAACGAGGGAGGTCATGCCACCCACCCGCGTCCGGAGGTCGCGCAGCGCGGCGACGGTGGCGGCCCGGCGGTCGGCGTCGGCGTCCGGGGACCAGGTGAAGAGCACGACGTGACGGATCATCGGGAAAATTCTGCCAGCCGCGCTGTCGATCGGCCGGGTGGCGTGGCTACCGGCTGGTAGCCGGGGGCCGGTCGCCGGTCGTTAGAGTCCGGGCCATGGGACGGTCGTTGCGCATCGCACTGCTGTCCTACCGCAGCAAGCCGCACAGCGGCGGCCAGGGCATCTACGTCCGGGCGCTCTCCCGCGAGCTGCGCGAGCTCGGGCACCGCGTCGAGGTGCTCAGCGGTCAGCCCTACCCCGAGCTCGACGCCGGCGTGCCGCTGACCCGCGTCCCCAGCCTGGACCTCTACCGCGAACCCGATCCGTTCCGCACGCCGCGTCCGTCGGAGATCCGGGACTGGGTCGACGTCGCCGAGTGGGCGACCATGTGCACCGCCGGCTTCCCGGAGCCGCTCACCTTCACGCTGCGCGCCGCGCGCCACCTGCTCCCGCGGGGCGACGAGTTCGACGTCGTCCACGACAACCAGTCGCTGGGCTACGGCCTGCTCCGGCTGGTGAACGCCGGCATCCCCACCGTGGCGACCGTCCACCACCCCATCGCGATCGACCGCGACCTGGAGCTGGCCGCCGCGCCGACACTGCGCCGCAAGCTCACGCTGCGCCGCTGGTACGCCTTCACCGGCATGCAGGCGCGCGTCGTCCAGCGGCTGGACGGGGTGACCACGGTGTCGGAGAACTCCCGCCGCGACATCACCACGCACATGGGTCTGCCGGCCGAGCGGATGGCGGTCATCCCGGTCGGCATCGACCCCGACCGCTTCACCCCGCCACCGGCCGACCGGCCGCGGGACACCGACTCCGTCCTGGCCATCACCAGCGCCGACGTGCCGCTCAAGGGGCTGGTGCACCTGCTGGAGGCGCTGGCCAAGCTGCGCACCGAGCGGCCCGTCCGGCTGACCGTCGTCGGCACCGCCCGCCCGGGAGGGCCGGCCGAGGCCGCGCTGGACCGGCTGGGCCTGCGGGACGCGGTCCGGTTCACCGGCCCGGTGCCCGAGGACGAGCTGGTCCGCCTCTTCCAGCAGGCCACCGTGGTGGCGATCCCGTCGCTGTACGAGGGCTTCTCGCTGCCCGCCGTCGAGGCGATGGCGTGCGCCACCCCGCTGGTCACCACCGACGCCGGCGCCCTCCCCGAGGTCGTCGGCACCAAGGCCGGCCTGCGCGTGCGGGCCGGCGACGTCGGTGAGCTGACCGCCGCCCTGCAGCTGGTGCTGGACTCGCCGTCCCTCGCCGAGCAGCTCGGCCGCGCGGGCCGGCGGCGGGTCCTGGAGACCTTCACCTGGCGGGCCACCGCCGAGCGCACGGCCGACTGGTACGCGCAGATCCTGGAACGGAAGGGACGGTCGTGAGAACGACGGGCGAGGGAGCATCGCAGGGAGCGCCAGCGACCGAGGAGCGGATCGAGTCCGGAGTCGAACTCGAGGCATCGTGCTGACCGTCGACTACGACCTGCTCGACCTGCGGCCGGGGATGCGGGTCCTCGACCTCGGGTGCGGCGAGGGACGGCACGCCTTCGAGGCCTACCGCCGCGGGGCCGAGGTCGTCGCCGTCGACTGGGGGCAGCAGGAGGTCGAGACGACGAAGCGCTGGCTGGGCGCGATCGCCGAGGCCGGAGAGGCGCCGGCGATGGCCCGGTTCGAGGTGGTGCGGGGGGACCTGCTGCACCTGCCCTTCCCCGACGCCAGCGTGGACCGGGTGATGGCCTCGGAGGTGCTCGAGCACATCCCCGACGACGCCACGGCGATGCGCGAGATCTTCCGGGTGCTCAAGCCCGGCGGGCGGGCGGTCGTCACCGTGCCGCGCTACGGCCCGGAGCGGGTGTGCTGGGCGCTGTCGGACGAGTACCACGCCAACGAGGGCGGGCACATCCGCATCTACCGCGGGGACGTGCTGCGCGCCCGGCTGGCCACCGCCGGTCTGGTCCCGGGCAGGAGCCACCACGCGCACGCGCTGCACGCCCCCTACTGGTGGCTCAAGTGCGCCGTCGGCGTCGAGAAGGACTCTGCGCTGGTGCGCGCCTACCACCGGCTGCTCGTCTGGGACCTGACCACCCGCCCGCTTGTGACCCGGCTGGCCGAGAAGGTCCTCGACCCGCTGATCGGCAAGAGCTTCGTGGTCTACGCCGACAAGCCCGCCGACGAGCCCACCGGCCCGGCCGCCACCGGCACGGCCCGGGCGTTCGGCGCGGTCGGGCAGCCGGAGCGGTCCACTGCGTCCCGCTGACCGCCAGGCGGTGCTCCCCGACCTCCCCGGGGTGCTGAGCGCCGCGCAGGTGCGGCAGACGGTCGAGTGGATCGCCGGGGAGCAGTACGCCGACGGCGGGCTCCCCTGGTTCCGCGACGGGCAGCTGGACCCCTGGGACTCCGTCGAGGCCGCCATGGCGCTCGACGTGGGCGGCGAGCACGAGCGGGCGCGGGCGGCCTACCGGTGGCTGGCCGGGCGCCAGCGAGTCGACGGCAGCTGGGCCGCCGAGTACCGCGCCGGCGTCGAGACCGCCCCCGCCGCGGAGAGCAACCACGCCGGCTACCTGGCCGTCGGCGCGTGGCACTCCTGGCTGAGCACCGGCGACGAGCAGGTCGTCACCGAGCTGTGGCCGGCGGTCCGGCGCGCGCTGGACCTGGTGACGCGCATGCAGCTGCCCGGCGGTGCGATCAGCTGGGCGCTGCGGCCCGACGGCACCCCGGACGACCTGGCGCTGCTCACCGGCAACGCCAGCCTGTTCCAGGCGCTGCGCTGCGGACTGGCCCTGGCCGAGCTGACCGGCGAGGCGCAGCCGGACTGGGAGCTGGCCGTCGCCGACCTCGGGACAGCGCTGCGCGAGCGACCGGACGCCTTCGCCGACCGCGGCCGCTACTCGATGGACTGGTACTACCCGGTGCTGGGCGGTGCGCTGACCGGTGCCGCGGCCGAGGACCGGCTGAGCGCCGGGTGGGAGCGCTTCGTCGTGCCGGGCCTGGGCATCCGCTGCGTCGACGACCGGCCGTGGGTGACCGGGGCGGAGACCTGCGAGCTGGTGCTCTCCCTGGCCGCGGCCGGCCGGACCGACGACGCGATCGAGCAGCTGGCAGCGATGCAGCACCTGCGGCACGACGACGGCTCGTACTGGACCGGCTTCGTCTACCCCGACGACGCCCGGTGGCCGGTGGAACGCACCACCTGGACGGCGGGCGCGGTGGTGCTGGCCGCCGATGCGCTCTCCGGGGCGTCCCCCGCCTCGGGGCTGTTCGCCGACCCGGGCGCGCTGCCGGCCGCCGGCATGGGACGGAACACGGAAACGCCGGGTTGGCTCGCGGGAGGTGCGGGCACGGTCCACCCGTGACCCTCCCCGATCGTCCCGACGTGAGCGTCGTCGTCATGTCCCGCGACCGGCGGGAGGAGCTGCTGGCCAGCCTCCCCCGCCACGAGGCGCCGGTGATCCTCGTCGACAACGCCTCCACCGACGGCAGCGTGGCGGCGGTGCGGGCGGCGCGCCCGGAGGTCACCGTCCTGCCCCTGCCGGAGAACGTCGGCTCCTACGCCCGGACGATCGGCGTGGAGCACGCCGGCACGCCGTTCGTCGCGTTCGCCGACGACGACTCCTGGTGGGCGCCGGGCGACCTCGCCCGCGCGGCGGCCGTCATGCGGGCGCACCCGCGGCTGGCCGTGCTCAACGCCCGCATCCTGGTCGGTCCGGAGGAGCGCCTCGACGGCGTGTGCGAGGAGATGGCCGCCAGCCCGCTGGGCACCCCGGCCGACCTCCCCGGGCCCGCGCTGCTCGGCTTCGTCGCCTGCGGCGCCATGGTGCGCCGCGAGCCGTTCCTGCAGGTCGGCGGGTTCGACCGGGTCGTGCGGTTCCCGGGCGAGGAGGAGCGGCTCTCCCTGGACCTGGCCGCCGCCGGCTGGGGCATGGCCTACGTGGACGAGGTGACCGTCCACCACCACCCCTCCCCCCGCCGGAGCGCCCCGGACCAGCGCCGCGCGGCGATCTGGCGCAGCCGGGTGCTGACCGCGGTCATGCGCCAGCCGGCGCCCGAGGTGGGCCGGGTGGTGCTGCGGGCGCTGAGCACCGGCACGGCCGAACGGCGCGGGCTCCTGCGCGCGCTGCCCGACGTCCCGGCCGCGCTGCGTTCCCGCCGGCCGGTGCCCGAGCGGGTGCTCGCCGACCTGCGCATCCTCGCCGGGGACACGGCGTGACCGCGTCCGCGGGCCCTGATGCCCGGGTGGCCGTCGTCGTCATCACCCACCAGCGCCGCGACGAGCTGCTGCTCGCGCTCGACCGGCTCGTGGCCCTGCCGGAGCGGCCGCACGTCGTCGTCGTGGACAACGGCTCGACCGACGGCACCACGGCCGCGGTGCGGGAGCGCTTCCCGCAGGTGGAGCTCCTCGCCAGCCCGGAGAACCTCGGCGCCATCGGCCGCAACCTCGGCGTCGCCCGGCTGGACACCCCCTACGTGGCGTTCTGCGACGACGACACGTGGTGGGAGCCCGGCTCGCTGCGGACGGCGGCCGACGTCCTGGACGCCCATCCGCGGCTGGCCGTGGTCACCGCCCGGATCGTGGTCGAGCCCGGGAGCACGGAGGACCCGATCGTCGCCGAGCTGCGCGACTCCCCCGTGCGCGGCGCCGGGTGGCTGCCCGGGCCCGCGCTGGGCTCCTTCCTGGCCGGCGCCTCGGTGCTGCGCCGGGAGGCCTTCGAGGAGGTCGGCGGCTTCTCCGAGCGGCTGTGGCTGGGTGGCGAGGAGGAGCTGATGGCCGGGGACCTGGCCGCCCGCGGCTGGGAGCTCTGCTACCTGTCGGCGCTCACCGTGCACCACCAGGCCAGCCGCGCCCGCGATCCGCACAAGCGGCGGGCCGACGGCATCCGCAACACGCTCTGGACCACCTGGCTGCGGCGGCCGGTCCGGCCCGCGCTGCGCCGCACCGTGCACCTGCTGCGCACCGTGCCCCGCGACCGGGTGACCGCCCGTGGCCTGACGGCGGCCGTCCGCGGGATGCCGTGGGTGCTGCGGGAGCGGCGGGTCCTGCCGCCGCACGCCGAGGCGCGGTTCGCCGCTCTGGAGGCCGCGCAGGCGTCGTCCTCCGCCCGGCGCTACGTCTCCTGAGCCCGGCGGTTCGTGCACTTTCTGCCCGGCGGTTGGTGCACCTTCTGCCGGGGTCAGCGGGCGCAGTCGATGCAGGTGCGGGCCGTCGGCCGGGCGGCCAGCCGCTCCGGCGCGATCGGCCGGCCGCAGCTCTCGCAGCGGCCGTAGGTGCCGGCCTCGACGGCGGTGACGGCGGCGTCGACGTCGGCCAGCCGCCGGCGCGCCTGGTCCAGCAGCGCGGCCACCTGCTGGCGCTCGAAGGCGATCGTCGCCCCCTCCGGGTCGTGCTCGTCGTCGGCGTTGGAGGACTTCGACGCGTCCACCACCTCGTCGAACATGCGGGTCAGCGCCTCGATCTGTGCCTGGGCGGCGGCCCGCTCGGCACCGAGCGGATCGGCGCCCACCGGGTCACCGCTCACGGCGCAGCAGCCGCATCGACCCGGTGCCCGGCAGCTCGGTGAAGTCCCCGCTCTCCAGCACCCGCGTGTAGACGCCGTAGGGCGCCTGCCCGCCGTCGGCCGGGTCGGGGAAGACGTCGTGGATGGCGAGCGTGCCGCCGACGGCGAGCTTCGCCACCCAGGCGTCCTGGTCCCGGCGCGCCGATTCCTCGGTGTGGCTGCCGTCGAGGAAGAGCAGCGCCAGCGGCGAGGCCCACAGCGGGGCGAGGGTCTCCGAGCGGGTGACGACGGCGACGACGACGTCCTCCGCCCCGGCCTGGGCGATGGTGCGGCGGAAGTGCGGCAGGGTGTCGATCCGGCCGACGGCGGGGTCGACCAGCGACGGGTCGTGGTACTCCCAGCCCGGCTGGTGCTCCTCGGAGCCGCGGTGGTGGTCGACGGTGACCACCAGCCGACCGGTCTCGCGGGCGGCTGCGGCGAGGTACAGCGCCGACCTGCCCATCCAGCTGCCCACCTCGAGCAGCGGCCCCGGGACGGCGACGGCGCGGGCGGCCTCGTAGAGGGCCCGCCCCTCGTCGTCGGGCATGAACCCGGGGGCGGCGGAGGCGGCGGCGAGCAGCGAAAGGACCCCGTCCTCCTCCCCCCTCGCAGGCTCGGGGCGAGCCTCGGGACGGGGCCGGTTGATCATCATCGTGCGAACCTAGCCCGCATGGCGGTGAGCCGGCGCTCGGTGGCGGCACCGGCCTCGGTGTCGGCGGCCTTGGCGAAGAAGGCTCCCGCGGCCGTGGTCACCGGCACGGCGAGCACGAGCGCGATGGCGCCGACGAGCGTCCGGATGACCTCCTCGGCCAGCGCCGAGCTGGTCAGCACCACCCACCCGGGCTGGTCGTAGAGCTCGAAGAGCAGCAGCAGCGGCAGGGCGGCACCGGCGTAGGCGAAGACGATCGTGTAGACGGTGGAGGCGATGTGGTCGCGGCCGACGGCCATGCCGCGGGTGTAGAGCTCCTTCCACGTCGTCGACGGGTCCACCTCGTGCAGCTGCCAGATCGCCGAGGCCTGGGTGATCGTCACGTCGTTGAGCACGCCGAGCCCGGCCACGACGATCCCGGCCAGCACCAGCCCGGAGAAGTCCAGCGTCGGGTCGAAGGTGTTCAACGTCGCTGTCTCCTCGCTGGTCAGCCCGGTCAGCCGGGCGGTGGCCACCGACAGCGATCCGAGGAGTGCGACCAGCGAGAGCCCGAAGAGGGTGCCCACCAGCGCGGTGGTGGTGCGGGCGGAGAAGCCGTGGGCCAGGTACAGGACGACGAACATGATCGCCGCGGAGCCGATCAGGCTGACCAGCGCGGGCGAGTCGTAGGTCAGCAGCCCGGGCAGCACGAACTGCAGCAGGACGAAGAAGGCGAACCCCAGCCCGACCAGCGAGGCCAGGCCGCGCCACCGGGCCACCAGCCCCACCACCAGGGCGAACGCCACCGCGAGGGTGATGATCGGGACGTCGCGCTGGTAGTCGAAGAACTGGTAGGACGGCCCGCCGTCGGCCGCGGGGTCCCGGGAGAGCACGAGGGTGTCGCCCTCCTCGACGCCGCTGGCGACGACGTCGGACTGCAGCTCCACCTGCTGGTAGTCCCCCGCGCCCTCGCCGTCGAGCACCTCCACGACGACCCGGGCGCAGTCGGCCGGCGGGCCCTCGGGGTTGCCGCAGGCGAACGTCTCGACCGACACCACCCGCCCGTCGGGGTAGGTCGTCCCCGGCGGGAGGTACTCGGCGGCGACCTGCTGGGCGCGGGTGGGCTCGTCCCCGGGCCACATCACCAGCAGACCGATGACGGTGGCGAGGCCGACCGGGACCAGCAGCAGGAGCATCAGCCAGACCGCCCGACGGCGGCGGCTCAGCGCCTCGTCGCTGGGCGGCGGCGCGTCCGGATCGGGACCGTGGGAGTGAGCGGGTGACGACGGCACCCGGTCAGGCTAGGAGCAAGCCGGCAACGCCTCGCGCCGCGACACCGGTCGGCCCGGTGCCGCGACCCCGGTCAGGAGTGCTGCCGCGGGCCGGAGCGGGGCGTTCCCTCGCCGTAGGGCTCGGAGACCTCGCCGTCGGCCTGGACGACGGTGAACCGGTGCCACAGCCCGGTCAGCTGCAGCGACCGCGACACCGCGGCGGTCGGCTCGACCAGCACCATCTCGATGCCCCGGGGCACCGCCATCTTCTGCAGCTGCACGAGCACGGCGAGGCCGGCGGAGTTCATGAAGGCGACGTCCCGCAGCTGCAGCTCCACCCGCTGCAGCGCGTGCTCGGCGAGCAGGATGTCGGTGAGGGTGCGCACCAGCGGACGGCGGGCGGCATCGGTCAGCTCACCGCTGATCGTCAGCCGGGCCGTGTCGCGGTCCACCTCGGAGGCGACGGTCGGCTCGTCGTCCCGGAGCTCCCCGGCGGGCGTGGGCTGCGGCGTGGCATCGGGCGTCTGGTCCACCCTCCGCCTCTGCCCAGCGCGGCCCCGGTTCACGCACGCGTTCGCACCCCGGGCGCGAGCCACCGGCCGGGAACATTCCTGCCCCGCGACCGTTTACCTGGGTGCGCCGCCGAGGTAATCTCCAGTCGCCACTAGAGGTTCGACCTCGGGGCAGCGAACACCAGCACCGACGTCACAGGAGGTTCCAGCCATGATGCTGACCGCTTACGACCCGTTCGCCGCCACCTCCGCCGCGTTCCGCGCGCTCGACCAGCTCACCGGCCGGGCGGGCGCGGGCACAGCCCGTCCGCTGTCGGGCATGCCCATGGACGCCTATCGGGTCGGCGACAACTTCGTCGCCCACTTCGACCTGCCCGGCGTCGATCCGGGCTCGATCGACCTGTCGGTCGAGGGCAACACCCTCACCATCAGCGCCGAACGGTCCGTGCCGCAGCTGGAGAACGCGGAGTGGACGGTCGCCGAGCGCCCGTTCGGCAGCTACACCCGCCAGCTCGTGCTGGGGCGCAGCCTCGACACCGAGCGGCTCGAGGCCAGCTACCACGACGGCGTGCTGACCATCAGCATCCCCGTCGCGGAGAAGGCCAAGGCCCGCAGGATCACCGTCAGCCGGGCCGACACCCCGGCCGCCGTCGAGGCGCGCACCGTCGAGGGCGAGCAGCCGGCGGTCGGGAGCTGATCGGCTCCCGCACCCGCACCCGCACCCGCAGCACCGCAGGGGCCGGGCCCGCACGGGCCCGGCCCCTGCGCCGTACCCGGACCGCCACACGGCCGCCGGGCCGCATCCACCACGACGACGGGAGCGCACCGGCGATGATCCCCGAAGGCTCCGACCCCCTCCGCCGGCTCGACGATCCCGACTACCCGGCGCTCACGATGAGCCAGGCCGCGGAGCTGCTCGGCGTCCAGGCGGCCTTCCTGCGCAGCCTCGACAGCGCCGGCGTGCTGCACCCGCACCGCTCCCCCGGCGGCCACCGCCGGTACTCCCGCCAGCAGCTGGTGCTCGCGGCCCGGGTGCGCGTGCTCCTCGACGACGGGCACCCGCTGGGCTCGGCGGAGGTGATCGTCGGCCTGCAGGACGAGCTCGCGAGCGCACGGGCCACGCTCTCCCGGCTGCGCGACCGTTCCCGCCGACCCCTTGACGGGGAACCCTAGGGGGGTATGGTTCTGGATGCCGCCGCACGAGCCGGCGGCACGACAGGAGGGACGACGTGGACACGACCGAAGGCTGCGCCGACCACGACCACGCGCACGGCTACATCCACCGCAAGGACGACTACCTCAAGCGGCTGCGCCGCATCGAGGGACAGGCCCGCGGTCTGCAGCGCATGGTGGAGGACGAGAAGTACTGCATCGACATCCTCACCCAGGTCTCGGCCATGACCAAGGCGCTCCAGGCGGTCTCGCTCGGCCTGCTCGAGGAACACCTCAGCCACTGCGTCGTCGACGCCGCCAGGGCCGGCGGGCGCGAGGCCGAGGAGAAGGTCCGCGAGGCCACCGAGGCCATCGCCCGGCTCGTCCGCTCCTGACCACTCCCCCACGCCCGAGAGGAACCACTCCCGTGACCACCACCGCCAGCTACACCGTCACCGGCATGACCTGCGGCCACTGCGTCAACGCCGTCACCGAGGAGGTGTCCTCGGTGCCCGGCGTGACCGACGTCGCCGTCGACCTGGCCACCGGCGGCCTCACCGTCACCAGCGACCAGCCGGTCGACGAGTCCGCCGTCCGCGCCGCCGTCGAAGAGGCCGGATACGAGGTGAGCGGCCGCTGACGCGGCCGGCGACCATGAACACTCCCACCCGGATCGCCGCGTTCGCGCTCGGCCTGGCCGCCGTCTTCGGTGGCGCGGTCGGCGTGGGCGCGACGGTCGGCCCGGTCGGGCCCAGTGACCCGCCCGCACCCGCGCACGACGCCGGCGGGCAGACCGGCGCCGGCCACGGCGACGGAGACGGCGGGCACGCCACCCGCATCGGCCCGGCCGAGGCGCCCGGCGGGCTGCAGGTGACGCAGGACGGATACACCCTCGCGCTCGCCGACGCCGTCGCGCCCGCCGGTGCCGCCACCCCCGTCGCCTTCGAGGTCCTCGGGCCCGACGGATCCCCCGTCACCGCCTACGCCACCGACCACGACGTCGACCTGCACCTCGTCGCTGTCCGCCGCGACCTGAGCGGCTACCAGCACGTGCACCCCGAGCTCGGCCCCGATGGCGTCTGGCGCGCCGATCTGGCGCTGGAGCCGGGCAGCTGGCGGCTGTTCGCCGACTTCGCGCCCGGGGCCGACGGCGCCAACCGGATCCTGGGCGCCGACCTGGCGGTCGCCGGTTCCTACGAGCCGCGCCCGCTGCCCGCGCCAGCGGCGGTGGCCGAGGTCGACGGCTACACCGTGGTGCTCTCCGGCGAGCTGACCCCCGGGGAGGAGTCCGACCTCACCCTGAGCGTCAGCCGCGACGGCGCTCCGGTGACCGACCTGCAGCCCTACCTGGGCGCCTACGGGCACCTGGTCGCGCTGCGCGACGGCGACCTCGCCTACCTGCACGTGCACCCGGCCGAGGCCGACGACGGCACCAGCGCCGCCCCCGGTCCGCACGTCCGCTTCACGACCACCGCACCGTCGGCGGGCACCTACCGGCTGTTCCTGGACTTCAAGCACGGCGACGTCGTCCGGACGGCCGAGTTCACCGTGCACACCGATGCCTCCGAGGAGCACGGCCCGTGACCACCGCACCCCCACCCACCGACGTCGAGCTGCTGATCGGCGGGATGACCTGCGCCTCCTGCGCCGCCCGCGTGGAGAAGAAGCTCAACAAGCTCGACGGCGTCACCGCCACCGTCAACTACGCCACCGAGAAGGCGAAGGTGAGCGTCGCCGGCGACGTCACCACCGACGACCTGATCGCCACCGTGGAGAAGACCGGCTACACCGCCACGCTGCCCGAGCCCCTGCGGCCGGCGACCGAGGAGACGCCCGAGGGCGATCCCATGTCGCCGCTGCGGACCAGGCTGCTCGTCTCCACGCTGCTGAGCGTCCCGGTGATCGCGCTGGCGATGGTCCCGGCATGGCAGTTCGAGTACTGGCAGTGGCTCTCGCTGACCCTGGCCGCCCCCGTCGTGGTGTGGGGCGGGCTGCCCTTCCACCGCGCCGCCTGGACCAACCTGCGGCACGGCGCGGCCACCATGGACACCCTCGTCTCCCTGGGCACCCTCGCCGCGTTCGGCTGGTCGCTGTACGCCCTGTTCTGGGGCACCGCCGGCGAGCCCGGCATGACCCACCCGTTCGAGCTCACCATCGCCCGGTCCGACGGCGCGGCCAACATCTACCTGGAGGCGGCCGCCGGGGTGACGGCGTTCCTGCTCGCCGGCCGGTACGCCGAGGCCCGGTCCAAGCGCCAGGCCGGGGCCGCGCTGCGCGCCCTGTTGGAGCTCGGCGCCAAGGACGTCGCGGTGCTGCGGGGCGGCAGCGAGCAGCGGGTGCCGATCGAGCAGCTGGTCCCCGGGGACCTGTTCGTCGTCCGCCCGGGCGAGAAGATCGCCGCCGACGGGGAGGTGACCGACGGCTCCTCGGCCGTGGACGCCTCGATGCTCACCGGTGAGTCGGTGCCCGTCGAGGTCTCCCCGGGCGACCCGGTCACCGGCGGCACCGTCAACGCCGGTGGCCGCCTGGTCGTCCGCGCCACCCGGGTCGGGTCGGAGAGCCAGCTGGCCCAGATGGCCCGGCTGGTCGAGGACGCCCAGAACGGCAAGGCCGACGTGCAGCGCCTGGCCGACCGGGTCTCGGGGATCTTCGTGCCCGTCGTGCTGGCGCTGGCCGCGGCCACCCTCGGCTTCTGGATCGGCACCGGCGCCGGCCTGCCGGCCGCCTTCACCGCCGCCGTCGCCGTGCTGATCATCGCCTGCCCCTGCGCCCTCGGGCTGGCCACGCCGACCGCCCTCATGGTCGGCACCGGTCGCGGCGCGCAGCTGGGCATCCTGATCAAGGGCCCCGAGGTGCTGGAGTCCACCCAGCGGGTGGACACCGTCGTGCTCGACAAGACCGGCACGGTCACCACCGGCCGCATGGCGCTGCTGGACGTCGTCCCCGCCGACGGCGAGGACGGCGACCGGCTGCTGCAGCTCGCCGGGGCGCTGGAGGCGGCCTCGGAGCACCCGATCGCCCGCGCCGTCGCGACCGCCGCCGCCGAGCGCGGCGCGCTGCCCGCCGTCGCCGACTTCGCCAACGTGGCCGGTCTCGGCGTCCAGGGCGTGGTGGACGGGGCGGCGGTCGTGGCCGGCCGGCCACGCCTGCTGGCCGACTGGGCCATGCCGCTGGGCGCCGACCTGGAGCGCGCCGTGTCCGCGGCCGAGGAGGCCGGGCGCACCGCGATCGCGGTGGGCTGGGACGGCGCCGCGCGCGGCGTGCTGGTCGTCGCCGACACCGTGAAGGACACCTCGGCCGCCGCCGTCCGCCAGCTGCGCGACCTCGGGCTCACCCCGGTCCTGCTGACCGGCGACAACGAGCGGGCGGCCCGCGCCGTCGCCGCCCAGGTGGGCATCGACGAGGTGATCGCCGAGGTGCTGCCGCAGGACAAGGTGGCGGTGGTGCAGCGGCTGCAGGGCGAGGGCCGCGGCGTCGCCATGGTCGGCGACGGGGTCAACGACGCCCCGGCGCTGGCCCAGGCGGACCTCGGTCTGGCCATGGGCACCGGCACCGACGTCGCCATCCAGGCCAGCGACCTCACGCTGGTGCGCGGCGACCTGCGTGCCGCCGCGGACGCCATCCGGCTCTCCCGCCGGACGCTGGCGATCATCAAGGGCAACCTGTTCTGGGCCTTCGCCTACAACGTGGCCGCGCTCCCCCTCGCTGCGGCCGGGCTGCTCAACCCGATGATCGCCGGCGCGGCGATGGCGTTCAGCTCCGTCTTCGTCGTCACCAACAGCCTGCGGCTGCGCGGCTTCGCCCCGCTGCCGGAGAACCGGGACTCGACGACGGCCGTGGCCGGTGGCCGCCCGGCCGCCGCCCCGGACCGGACGCCCGCCAGGGGATGACCGCTGCGCGGCGGCCCGCTTCGCGCCATCCTGAGCAGGTCCGACCGTCCACGCAGGCACGTCCAGCCCAGGAGGCAGCACCGTGACCACTCCCCCCGACGCCGGACGACGCAGGGTGGCCCGGCTCCTGGCGGGTGCCGGCCTGGCCGGTGGCCTGGCTCTGCTGACCCGCCCGGAACGCGTCGCCGACGTCGTCGCGCCGGAGTTCCCGCCGCAGCGCCTGTGGATCGCGCGGGTGCTCGGCGCCCGGCTGGTCGCGCAGCACGCGCTCGTGCTCGTGGCCCCGACGGCGTCCGGCGTCCGGCTGGCGGCGGCGGTGGACGGCCTGCACGCGGCCAGCATGCTGCCGGTGCTGGCGCTCCCCCGCTACCGCCGGGCGGCCCTGGTCACCGGGGGGCTCGCCGCCGCGTTCGCCCTGGCCGGCCGGTCCCTGGCCGCGTCACTCCCCCGCTAGCAGCAGCACCTTGCCCACGTGGCTGCTGGCCTCCAGCAGCCCGTGCGCCTCCGCCGCCCGGCTCATCGGCAGCTGCCGGTCCACGACCGGCCGGATCACGCCGGCCGCCACGTCGGGCCAGACGTCGGCGAGCACGGCCGCGACGACCTCGGCCTTGCTGCCCGGCCCGGTGGCGGGGCGCCCGCGCAGCGTGGTCGCGCGCACGGTCCCCCGCTTGCGCATGAGGACGCCGAAGTCCAGCTCGCCGCGGGTGCCGCCCTGCAGGCCGATGGTCACCAGCTGCCCGCCCGTGGCCAGGACGTCGACGTTGCGCCCGAGGTAGGCCGCACCCATGTTGTCCAGCACGACGTCGGCGCCGTGCCCGTCCGTGGCCTCGCGGACCGCGGCGACGAAGTCCTGCTCGCGGTAGTTCACCAGGATGTCGGCGCCCAGCTCCCGGCAGACCTCCAGCTTCGCCGCGCTGCCGGCCGTGGTGGCCACCCGCGCCCCGGCGCGCGCGGCGAGCTGGATCGCCATCGTGCCGATGCCGCTGGACCCGCCGTGCACGAGGAACACCTGCCCGGCGTGGAGCCCGGCGAGCAGAAAGACGTTCGACCACACCGTGCACACCACCTCGGGCAGCGCCGCGGCGGTCACCAGGTCGATGCCCTCGGGCGGCGGCAGCAGCTGACCGGCGGGGACGGCCACGCGCTCGGCGTAGCCGCCCCCGGAGAGCAGCGCGCAGACCGGGTTCCCGACCGACCACCCGGTGACGTCCTCCCCCACCTCGCTGATGACGCCGCTGCACTCCAGCCCGAGGATCTCGCTGGCACCGGGCGGCGGCGGGTAGTTCCCCTCCCGCTGCATCACGTCGGCCCGGTTGACGGCCGCCGCGACGACGTCCACGACCACCTCACCGGGACCGCACACCGGGTCCGGGGCCTCGCCCCAGCCGAGCACCTCCGGGCCACCGGACCCCGTCATCGTGACCGCGCGCATCAACCGCTCCTTCGTCCCACCTGCACCTGTACTGCGACCGGACCTGCCCGCGGGTCACTCCGCGGCGGCTCCGGCGGTGCTGCCCTTGGCCTGCTGGCTGCTGGGGCCACCCACCCAGACCGTCTTGGCGTTCATGAACTCGTACATGCCGAGCGCGGTCAGCTCGCGGCCGTAGCCGCTCTGCTTGATGCCGCCGAAGGGCAGCTCCGGATAGCTGGCGGTCATGCCGTTGATGAAGGCCATCCCCGACTGGATGTCGCGCACGAACTGCGCGCGCTCGTCCTCGTCCTCGCTCCACAGGTTCGAGCCCAGGCCGTAGTCGTGGGAGTTGGCGATGGTGATGGCCTCGTCCAGGCTGTCCACCACGTACAGCGCCGCCACCGGTCCGAAGACCTCCTCGGAGTGCATCCGCATCTCCGGCGTCACGCCGGAGACCAGGGTCGGCTCGTAGAACCAGCCGGGCCGGTCCACCCGCGCGCCGCCGACCACCACGGTGGCCCCCTTGGCGCGGGCGTCCTCGACGTACTCCTCGACGTCCTGGACCCCGGACTCGGTGGCCAGCGGGCCGATCTGGGTGTCGGCGTCCATCGGGTCCCCGACGGTGAGCGCGCCGATCTTCTCGGCGAACAGGCGGGTGAAGTCCTCGGCGACGTCGCGGTGCACGAAGAACCGCTTCGCGGCGATGCAGCTCTGCCCGTTGTTCTGGTTGCGGGCGGTGGTCGCCACCTCCGCGGCGGTGTCCAGGTGCGCCGAGGGCATGACGATGTACGGGTCGGACCCGCCCAGCTCCAGCACCGTGGGCTTCAGCGCGTCCCCGGCGATGGCGGCCACGGACTGCCCCGCCGGCCCACTCCCGGTGAGCGTCGCGGCCATGACCCGGTCGTCCCGCAGCACCCGCTCGACGGTGCCCGAGCCGATGAGCAGCGTCTGGAACACGTCGGCCGGGAAGCCCGCCTTGCCGAACAGCTCCTCCAGGTACAGCGCCGTCTGCGGCACGTTGCTCGCGTGCTTGAGCAGCCCGACGTTGCCGGCCATCAGCGCGGGGGCGGCGAACCGCATCGCCTGCCACAGCGGGAAGTTCCACGGCATGATCGCCAGGACCACGCCCAGCGGCTGGTGCACCACGTAGGCCCGCTCGGCCTTCACCGCCGCGGCGTCCTTCTCCTGCGGCTCGAGCATCGCCGGCCCGTGCTCGGCGTACCAGCGCAGCGCCGCGACGCACTTGGTCGCCTCCGCCTTCGCCGACGCCAGCGTCTTGCCCATCTCGGTGGTCATCAGCTCGGCGACGGGGTCCAGATCGCCCTCGAGGACGTCGGCGGCCGCGCGCAGCCAGCCGGCCCGCTCCTGCGGCGACGTGAGCCGGTAGCCGTCGAAGGCGGCGGCCGCCCGGGCGAGCTTGTCCTCGAGCGCCTCGTCGGAGAGCGGCTCGTAGGTCTTGAGGGTCTCCCCGGTGGCCGGGTTGATCGTGGCTATCGCCATGGTGTTCTCCCCTGGGGTGTGGAGGGTCGCAGCGGTTGCTGCGGAGGTCGGTGGACGCGGTCAGCCGTGCTGCTCGCGCAGCAGGTTCTTCTGCACCTTGCCGGTGGAGGTCTTGGGCAGCTCGCCGCGGACGAACCGCTTCGGCACCTTGAAGGAGGCCAGCCGTGACCGGACGAAGTCGGCCAGTTCCTGGTCGGTGACCTCCTCGCCGGACCGGAGCGTCACGTGGGCCACCGGGACCTCGCCCCACTTCTCGTGCGGTTCGGCCACCACCGCGGACTCCACGACGGCGGGGTGCGCGTCGAGGGCCCGCTCGACCTCCACGGAGGAGATGTTCTCGCCGCCGGAGATGATGATGTCCTTGCTGCGGTCCCGGATCTCCACGTAGCCGTCCGGGTGGACGACGGCGAGGTCACCGGTGCGGAACCAGCCCCGCTGCCCGTCGGGGTCGGCGAGGGTGACCGCAGCGGTGGCCTGCTCGTCGCGGTAGTAGCCGAGCATCACGTCGTTGCCGCGGGCCACGATCTCCCCGACGGTGGTCGCGTCGCGGGGCACGTCGGCGCCGCCGTCGTCCACCACGCGCAGCGGATCGGCGACCACGTTGCCCACGCCCTGCCGGGCCTTGAGCTCGGCCTGCTGGTCGGCGTCCAGGTCGTCCCACTCCGGGTGCCACTCGTTGAGCGCCAGCGGCCCGTAGGTCTCGGTGAGCCCGTACAGGTGGGTCACGTTCATGTTGAGCGCGGACATGCGCGCCAGCAGCGTCGGCGTGGGCGGGGCTCCGCCGGTCTGCACCTCCACGCGCGGGTCGACCGGGCCGTCGGCCGCCTCGTCGGCGTTGAGGATCATCGTCAGCACGGTCGGCGCCGCGCTGAAGTGGGTGATGCCCTCGGTGCGCAACAGCTGCCAGATGCGGGCGGGCTCGACCTTGGGCAGGCAGACGTGGGTGGCGCCGGCGGCCGAGACGGCCCACGGGAAGCACCAGCCGTTGCAGTGGAACATCGGCAGCGTCCAGAGGTACTGGCTGGAGGTGCCGAGGCCGGTGTGCATCGCCATCGCCAGCGCCTGCAGGTAGGCCCCGCGGTGGGCGTACATGACGCCCTTCGGCCGGCCCGTGGTGCCCGACGTGTAGTTCAGCGCGAGCAGCCCGGTCTCGTCCGCGCACGGCAGCGCCAGCGGCTCGCCGCCGGCCAGCAGCTGCTCGTACTCGCTGTCCGGGTCGCCGGCCAGCACCAGCGGGATCCCCGCCGCCGCGGCCACCTCCGTGGCGGTCGCGGCGAACTGCGGGTCGGCGACCAGCAGGGAGGCGCCCGAGTGCTCCAGGACGTAGCCGAGCTCGGCCGGGGAGAGTCGGGTGTTCAGCGGCACGATGACCGCGCCGGCCCTCGGGATGCCGTTGTGCAGCTCCAGCATCGTGGAGCTGTTGGCGCACAGCGCCGCGACGCGGTCACCTGGCGCGACGCCCCGGGCGGCCAGCGCCCCGGCCAGCCGGCGGGAGCGGTCGGCGAACTCGCGGTAGGTGAACCGGCGGTCGCCGTCGATGATCGCGGTCCGCTCGGGGAAGACCCGCGCCGAGCGCTCGAGGTAGGCCGTCGGGCTGAGCTGGCTGAACGTGAACGAGGCCATCGGTTCTCCTGGAGCGGTCGGCGGAACGGAGCGTGGTGAACCCTGGGTCACACACTGCCGGGTCGGGCGGCAACCGGCTCGGCGGCGGCCCCGCCGTGGTCGAACCCGTAGCGGCGGGCCGGGTTGTCCACCAGGACCGCCTGCCGGACGGCCGGGTCGGGCAGCCAGTGCTCGAGCCGCTCACGCATGCCGGCGGCGCCGGGCACGGGCAGCCGGACGCCCACGTGCGGCCAGTCGCTGCCCCACAGCAGGTTCTGCGGCCGCACCTGGACCAGCGCGCGGACCCGGTCGGCGATCGCCTGCTCGTGCCGCTCCCAGACCTCGGCGGGCACCGGCTCGCCGCCCTCGGCGTCGACGCCGGGCGGCAGCAGCCGCTCCAGCCCCGAGAGCGTCACCCAGACCTGGTCCTCGGCCAGCAGCTCCAGCACCAGCCGCACGGCGGGGGCGTCGAGCCCGACGTCCGACGGCAGGTACCCGAGGTGGTCGAGGACGACCGGGACGGGGCAGCGGCGGACGGCGTCCCCGAGGCCGTCGACGTGCCGGCGGACGTCGGTCCAGACCTCCACGTGCCAGCCCAGCGGCGCCACCATCTCGCCGACCTCCACCAGGGCCTCGACGGGGACGCCACCGGGGTAGCCGTCCTGCACGCGGGTGCCGCGGACACCGGCGGCGTGCATCTCGGCCAGCTCGTCGGCAGGAGTTCCCGGCGCGACGCACACCACGCCGCGCAGCGCCTCCGGCCTGGTCCGCAGCGCGGCGAGCAGGCACCGGTGGTCGTCGCCGTACGCGCTGGGCTGGACCAGCACCCCGCGGTCGCAGCCCGCGGCCCGCAGGTGCTCGGCGTGGTCGTGCACGTCGAACGGCGGGGGCTCGTAGGCCGCTCCGCCGACGAGCCGGGACATGTCGACGCCCTCGGCGACGAAGACGTGGCAGTGGGCATCGATACCGGTCATCGGCGGTCCTCCGGGAGGTCGGCCCGGCCGTCGCGGGCCGAGGCCAGCTCGGCCAGCACGGGCAGCAGGTGGGTGCGGAACAGCGGGTAGTTCTCCGCCATGGGGAAGTGCCCGATGCCCGGCATGGTGCCGCCGCGGGCGCCGGGGACGGCCGCCAGGGCCTCGGCGGTGTCGTCGGGCGTGCAGGCGTGGTCGTACTCGCCGGTGAGCAGGTACACCGGGCACCGCGCGGTGTCGATGTCCCCTGCCCGGCCGCGGAGGTCCAGGTCCTCGGAGTAGAAGTACGTGTCGCCCCGGTAGATCCCCGGTCCGCCCTGGCTGTAGGTCCACCACACCTCGCGGCGGGAGACCTCCGGGCTGGACGGCGACATCAGGCTCGACGTCCAGGACGCGACGGACTGCTGGGCGTTGATGTCCGGGTGCAGCGACCAGTCCTGGAACCGGCCCTCGACGTGCAGCGCCCCGGACAGGCCGATGACCCCGCCCCACCGCTCCGGGTCGCGCCGGGCGAGCTCGAGAACGAGCGAGCCGGCCATGGAGCAGCCGAGGACGACCGGGCGGTCCAGGCCGAGGGCCGCGCAGAAGTCCTCCACGATCGCGACGTAGCGGTCGGTGGTGAGCAGGTACTCCTCGGTCCACCAGCCCTCCGGCGGCAGCGATCGGCCGTGCCACGGCAGGTCGAAGGCGACCACGCGGTGCCGGCCGGTGACCTCGGCATCGGTGAGCAGGTGCCGGAACTGCCGGCTGTCCGAGCCCGCGGTGTGCAGGGCCAGGAGCACCGGTCCGCTGCCGGCCTCCTCGAAGTACACGCGGTAGTCGGTGCCGGAGGACCGGAGGTGGACGTACCGGCCGACGATGTCCTCGATCACCGGGTCCTCGATCACCGGTCCACCTCCGCGCCGTCGTCGCCGGCCGCTCGCGCGAGCTGCACCAGCCGGGTGATGACCCGCAGGTGCCGGATCAGCTGCTCCCGGCCGGACACCACCTCGATGCCGTCGGGGGCCTTGGTCAGGGCCAGCAGGTCGTGCCGGCGGGGAGCGGCGTCGGGGTCGACCAGCTCCCGCCAGGCGCTGACCGGACCGCGCAGCTCCAGGTCGGCGCCGGGCACACCGTCCTCGACCGTCACCGCGCCGTGGTCGTAGCTGACCAGGACGTCTCCCCCGCGGTCGTCGACCAGGCGGGCGGTGAAGGCGGTGAACCGGCCGATGTGGGCGTTCTCCGGGTCGTGGGCCACCGCACGGGCCCAGCCGGCCAGCCGTTCGGGGATCACGACGGCAGCCGTCCCAGCACCCCGGCCACCCCGGCCAGCTCCGGGGACACCGGTTCGAGCCGGTCCAGCACGCCGGCGTCGTGGCCGGTGAGCACGGAGTCGACCGCGCCGGAGGCGAGCAGGTCGCGGACGGTCTGCAGCCCCCGGTAGAGAGCGGGCAGGTCGGTGACGGCGATGAAGGGCATGTCGCGCTCCAGCTCCTCGGTGAAGTGCACGGCGTCGGAGGCGAGCAGCACGACGCCGGCGCCGGTGCGCACGGTGACCATGGCCTGCCCCGGGGTGTGTCCGCCGACCTCGGTGACGACGACGCCCGGGGCGACCTCCACCGAGCCGGTGAACCGGCGCAGCCGCCCCTCGGCGTCCGCCCGCGTCAGCGCGGCCACCTCGTCGGCCTCGGTGAAGTGCCCGATCAGCGGCTTGGCCGCCATCGGCGAGGTCCAGAAGTCGACCTCGGCGCCGCTGACCACCACGGTCGCCGACGGGAACAGCCCGACGTTGCCGATGTGGTCGTAGTGCGCGTGGGTGACCACCAGCGTGTGCGGCGCGGCGGTGTCCACCCCCAGCCGCCGGTAGGCGTCGGCGGGGTCGACGAGGACGGTGCGGCCCCGCGCCTCCGCCGGGCCGCGGGCGAACCCGGTGTCCACGAGCACGGTCGTGGTCGGGCTGCGCAGCACCCACAGGTAGTAGTCGACGGTGAAGTCGGCGTCCGGCTCGCCGTACTGGGCGTAGTTGAGGAACACCTCGCTGCGCCGCGCCCGGCGGGTGCCGTGCCGGACGACGACCACCTCGTAGACGTCGACCGGCCCCGCCGGTGCGCCTCCGCCCTCCCCGGCCCCGGTCATCAGGCCCCGCTGCCGCCCTCGTGCACCGCGACCGTGGGCTCGAGCCCGTCGGCGCCCACGACCTCGCGCCAGGCGTCGAAGCCGGCCTGGAACGCCACGATCCCGGCCTCCGGGAGGGCGATCTCGATGGCCTCGAGGATCTCCTCCGGGCTGACCCCGAGGTCCAGCGCCACCCGGATGTGGCTCTGGATGTGCCCCTTGGACGCCCGGATCACCGTCAGGCTGACGATGAAGATGAGCTCCTTGGTCCTCCGGTCGAGCCGGCGCTGGTCCAGGTACGCCGCGCTCACCAGCCCGTTGGCCGCCTGGAGCACCGGGAAGTCGTGCTTGGCCATGACCTTGTGGTAGTCGAGGACGTAGCCCCGGGATCGGGCCATGTCGTCGATGTAGGCCTGCGGGTCGTCGGTCACGGGGTCTCCTCGTCGTCGGTTGCGGGTGGTGCCTGCCGGTCCCCGGTCCCGCTGCGCAGCGAGACCCGGTTGACCGACTCGTAGTGGCGGGCGACCTCGGTGTGGTCCAGCCCAGGGCCGCCCAGCGCCTCGCGGGCGGCGACCGCTGCGGCGAAGGCCGCGTCGGTGACCGGCGTGCTCGCCCCCTGGGCGGTGCCCAGCGACCGGGCGATGCCGAGGTCCTTGATCATCAGGTCCATGGCGAAGCCGGAGTCGTAGCTGCCGGTCAGGACGTGCTTCGGGTACTTCACCTCGGTGGCCTGGGACCGGCCGGTCGACGCGTTGAGCACCTCGACCATCACCTCCGGGGCGATCCCGGAGCCCGCAGCGACGGTGAGCACCTCGGCGGCCGCGGCCAGGTTGCTCGCCGACAGCAGGTTGTTCAGCGCCTTGGCGGCATGGCCGGTGCCGGCCCCGCCCACCACGAGCACGGAACCGCCCAGCGGCTCCAGGTGCGGCCGGGCGCGCTCGACGTCCTCCGGGTCCCCGCCGACCATGATCGACAGCTCTCCGGTGACGGCGCGCGCGACGCCGCCGGAGACCGGCGCGTCCACGTACCCCACGCCGCGGGCCCGTGCGTCGGCGGCCAGCCGCCGGGTGCTGGCGGGCTCGGAGGAGCCCATGTCGACGACCAGCGACCCGGCCGGCAGCCGGCCGAGCAGCCCGTCGGTCAGGAGCACCGTCTCGACCACCCGGCTGTCGGGCAGCATGAGGACGACGGCGTCGACGTCGTCGGGCAGCTCGGCAGGCGTCGCCAGGGCGCGGCAGCCCAGCTCCTCGGCCAGCGCGGTGGCGACGGCGGGATCGGCGTCGGACAGCACCGTGTCGAAGTGGGCGGCGTGCCGGCGGGCCATGGGTGCGCCCATGCGGCCCAGCCCCACGAAGAGCGTGCTCACGAGCCCGCGTACCGGGTGCGCAGCTCCACCTTGCGGATCTTGCCGCTGGGCGTCTTGGGGAGCGCGTCGACCAGTTCCAGCCGTTCGGGCAGGAAGTGCTTGCTCAGCCCCTGGGCCAGGAGGAACTCGCACACCTCGGCCAGCGTGGGCTCGGCGTCGCCCTGCGGCACCACGATCGCGCAGGCCCGCTCCCCCAGCCGGACGTCGGGGACCCCGATGACCGAGGCCTCGACCACCTGCGGGTGCTGGAACAGCAGGCTCTCCACCACGGTGACCGGGATGTTCTCCCCACCGCGGATCACGATGTCCTTGGTGCGCCCCTCGAGCAGGAGGTAACCCTCCTCGGTGCGGCGGGCGGTGTCGCCGGTGGTGAACCAGCCGTCGGCGTCGATCTCCCGGGCTGTCGCCTCTGGCAGGTCGAGGTAGCCCAGGAAGAGCCCGGCCCCGCGGATCCGCAGCGCGCCGATGACCCCCGGCTCGGCGTCGGCCCCGTCGGTGTCGACGACGCTGACATCGGTGCCCGGCACCGGGACGCCGTCGGTCGCCTGCGCCGCGGCGGGCAGCGCCGGCGAGCAGGAGATCCCGATGCCCAGCTCGGTCATGCCCCAGGCCGGGCAGACGTAGGCGCCGAACATCTCGCCGGCCACCGTCGGCAGGGTCCGCGGCACCGGGGCGCCGGCCAGCACCACGGTGCGCAGCGAGCACTCCTCGTCCTGCGCCAGCCCGGTGAGCACCAGGTCCTGCAGGAACGTGGGTGCGGAGAACATCGTCGTGACGCCCTCCTCCCGCACCACGGTCACGGCCTGCTCGGGCACCCACCGGTCCAGGTACACGCCCGTCCCGCGCAGGTGGGTGGTCAGCAGCACGCCCCACAGGAACCCGGTGTGGTGCCCGACCGGTGAGGCGATCAGGTTGACCAGGGGGTCGCCGAGCGTCTCCCGGCCCATGTGCGCCACCCAGTTCCGCAGCACCGCGAACAGGGTCTGATGGGTGTTCATGACCCCCTTCGGCTCCCCGGTCGTGCCCGAGGTGAAGCCGACGTGGCACAGCGCCCGCGGGTCGGGTTCGGGCAGCTGCACGTCGGGGGCGTCGAGCAGCGAGGACAGGGGCGCGACGCCGTCGCCGTCCGGGCCGTCCGGGACCTCGCCGGCCACCAGCACGTGCTGGATCGCCGGTAGCCCGCCCCGCAGGCCCTGCACCAGCGCTCGCGGGCTGTTGCTGCCGAACCGCTCCGCCACCACCACGACGGCGGCGCCGGTCCGGCGCAGGATGACCTCGACCTCCCGCTCGCCGTAGGCCACCGGGATGCCGCTGTAGACCGCACCCAGCTCGTTGATCGCGAAGATCAGGGCGGCGAAGTCCGTGGAGTTGGGCAGCATCACCGCGACGAAGTCGCCGGGCCGGACGCCCAGGGCGTGCAGCCCGCAGGCGTACCGGTGCGCCCGCTCGTCGAGTTCGGCGTAGGTCGTCCGCCGCGCGCCCGGCTGCCCGCTGGTCCGGTCGACCGCCGCCACCCGGTCCGGGTGCTCGGCGGCCGCGGTGGTGAGCAGCCGGCGCAGCGGTTCGGCGGTCCAGGCCCCGCTGCTCTCGTACTCGCGGGCGAGCTCGGCGGTCAGCCGGCTGTCGGGCCGGATGCCCGGGTGCGCTCCGGTCGGGGTCGGGGACGGCGTGCTGGTTCGCTGGTCGGTCACCGCGATCGCTCCTCGTGGGGGGGTCGGTGGGGCTGGAGGTGGGGGGCTCAGCTGGGTGCGGCGGCGACCGGGTCGACGGTGAGGACGACCTTCCCGGCGACGCTCCCGGACCGGACGGCCTCGAGGGCGGCGCCGGCCTGCTCGAGCGGGTAGGTGCGCGCGACCGGGACGGTGAGCCGCCCCGCGACGTAGAGCTCCAGCAGGTGCTCGGTCGCGGCCCGGACGGACTCCGGTTCGCGGTCGCGGTAGTCCGAGACCTGCAGGCCCAGCACGGCGAGGTTCTTGACCAGGACGTGACCGGCCTTGATGGTCGGCAGGTCCCCGGAGGCGAACCCGATCACGACCAGCCGCCCCTCCCAGGCGGTGCAGCGCAGCGACTGGGCGAACACCTCGCCCCCGACGAGCTCGAGGACCACGTCGGCCCCGTGTCCGTCGGTCAGCGCCATGACCTCGTCGCGCATCGACGGGCCGGCCAGCACCACGGAGTCGGCGCCCTGCGAGCGGGCGAGCGCGGCCCGCTCCTCGTCCTGGGCGACGGCGACGACGCTCGCGCCCAGCGCCTTGGCGATCTGCACCCCCGCCGAGCCGACCCCGCCGCCGGCGCCGGTGACCAGGACGGTCTCCCCCGGCCGCAGACCGGCCCGGCGGACGAGGGCGAAGTGCGCGGTGATCGCCCCCAGCCCGAAGGCGGCGGCGTCGACGAAGGGGACCTCGTCGGGCAGCGCGACGACCTGCGGCGCGGGCACCGCGACCAGCTCGGCGTAGCCGCCGTGCTCGATCTGGGCGAGCACCCGGTCGCCGACGGCGAAGCCGTCCACGCCCGGCCCGACCGCGCGGACGGTGCCGGCGATCTCCTTGCCGGGGCTGAACGGGCGCTCCGGGAGGATCTGGTACTGCCCGGCCACGACGAGGATGTCGGGGAAGTTGACCCCAGCCGCCGCGACCCCGACGAGCACCTCGCCGGGGCCGGCCACCGGATCGGGCAGCTCGCCGGCGACGAGCGTCCCCGGCGGGCCGAACTCCTGGACCAGTGCTGCTCTCACGCGGGCCTCCCGGACGGGTGCGCGGCGCGGTCGAAGGCGAGCGCCTCCGGACCGGTCCGCAACGGCGGATAGGGCAGGGGTCCCGGCTCGGCGCGGAGCTGGTCCACGACCGGGACGGGCAGGGCGCTGACGTCGAACCCGGGCCCGGTGACCCGGTGCTCCGAGCGGGTGCGCAGCGTCTGGGCGGCGGCGGCCTCCTCGAGCGTGGCGACCACGCAGCAGCAGACGTCCTCGCCGTCGAACAGCCCGGCCCAGTGCGCGGCCGGACCGGCGGCGATCAGCCCGGCCACCGCGGCGATCACCTCGTCCTCCCGGCCGGCGTCGGAGCGGAGGTCGGCGGGCAGGTCGACGAGCTCGCAGAACCGGCGCCAGAAGCGCTCCTCGAGCGGGGCGGCGGCCACGTGCCGGCCGTCGGCGGTCCGGTAGACGTGGTAGCGGGGGCTGCCGCCGGTGAGCAGGTCGCGGCCGGGCTCCGGCCAGGTCTCGCTGCCCGCGTGCGTGGCCAGGTAGCCGTAGGCCAGGGTGCTGAGGTTCGGGGTCATGCCGATGTCGAGGTGGCAGCCCTCACCGGTGGTCTGCCGCCGGAACAGGGCCAGCAGGATGTTCACCACCGCCGGGTACGTGCCGCCTGCGATGTCGGCGATCACGGTCGGGGGCAGGTGCGGGTCGCCGCGCTCGTCGACGACCACGCCCAGCAGGCCGGACTCGGCGAGGTAGTTCAGGTCGTGCCCGGCCCGGCCGGCCGCCGGTCCGGTCTGGCCGTAGCCGGTGATCGAGCAGTAGACGATGCCGGGGGCGACCGCCCGGAAGTCCTCGTAGCCCAGGCCCAGGCGGTCCATGACGCCGGGCCGGAACTGCTCGACGACGACGTCCACCTCGGCGGCCAGGGCCAGCAGCCGGTCCCGGACGGCGGGGTCCTTGAGGTCGACGGCCGCGCTGCGCTTCCCCCGGTTCAGCAGCGCGTAGTTGGCGCTGCTCTCCCCCAGCCGGGGCACGTAGCTGCGCATCTCGTCGCCGTGCGGGGGCCGCTCGACCTGGAGGACCTCCGCGCCGGCCTCGGCCAGCACCAGCGTGGCCAGCGGGCCCGGCAGCAGGGTGGAGAAGTCCAGCACCCGGATGCCGGCCAGCGGCGGTGCCGGCCGGCCGTTGCCCGCGGCGCTCATCCGTCCGCCCCCACCAGCGTGCGCGCCGCCGTCCGGGCGGCTTCCACGGCGCCCGCGGCGGCCCGCAGCGACACCGCGTCGCGCAGCAGGCCCTCGACCGGGTACTCCGTCATGTAGCCGTAGCCGCCGTGCGACTGCACCGCGGCGGCCGCGACGTCGAGGGCCGCGTCGCAGGCCGGCAGCAGGGCCGCGGCCACCGCGTCGGGCCGGTCCAGGTCGGCGGTGACGGCGGTGACCAGCAGCGCCCGTGCGGTCGCGGCCTGCGCCGCCAGTGACGCTCGGACGGTCGGGAGCTCGGTGAGCGCGGCGCCGAACTGCACGCGGCCGGCGCTGTAGTCCAGCGCCGTCGCCGCGGCGGACTCGGCGATCCCGGCGGCGATCGCCGCCGCCCCGGCGTCCAGGAGGGTGCGGGCCCGCCGCACCTGCGGGCCGCGCAGCACGTCGCCCTCGGGCACCGCAGCGTCCAGCCGGACGCCGACGGTCAGCGCGCCGTCGAACCCGGTGCGGGCGACCGGGGGCCCGAAGGAGATGCCCTCCGGCGGGACGAGGACGGCGGTGTCGGCGTCGAGCAGCACCACCAGCCGGGGTTCCCGGCCGGCCGGGTCGATCCGGTCCAGGGTGCCGGTCAGCCGCCCGCCGGTCAGCATCAGCGAGCCCGGGTCGGCCGCCGCGACCGCCACCGGGGCGCCGTCGTGCAGGCCGTCGAGCAGCGCGGGCATCCGGCCGGCGGCCGCCAGGGCCGGTGCCGCGGCGTGCGCCTGGACCGACGCCCACGCCAGGGCCGGCCACGTGCCGCCGAGCCGGGCGAGGGCGACCAGCATGGTGGGCGCCGGCGCTCCTCCGCCGCCGTCGGACTCGGCGACGCCCAGCGTCCACAACCCCTGCTCGGCGAGGACCCGCCGCGCGGCGTCCACGTCGTCGGGCCGGTCGTCGCCTCGCCGGGCGAGCCGGTCCGCGGCGAGGTCGTCGACCAGGTCGAGGACCGCCTGCTGGTCGTCGTCGAGCCGGGGGCCGGCCCAGGGCCGCCTCACGACCAGAACGTTTCCGGGTCCGGCGCCCGCTTGGCGCCGAAGGCGTTCCCCGTCTCGTGCGCCTCCTTGGTGGCCAGGTAGAGGGTGAGCTGCTGGTCGTGGGCCATGCGGGCCTGACCGAGCACCCCGGTGTGCCGGGCGGAGAAGGCGCCCTTGAGCGCGCCGATGGCCATCGGGCTGCGGGTGGCGATCTCCGCGGCGACCTCCTGGGCCCGCGTCACCGCCTGGCCGGCGGGGACGACCTCGTTGACCAGTCCCATGGCCAGCGCCTGCTCCGCGGTGTACTTGCGGTTGAGGTACCACATCTCCTTGGCCCGCTTCCGGCCGATGGAGTCCTCCAGGTACCAGGTGCCGTAGCCGGCGTCGAAGCTGCCGACCATGGGCCCGACCTGCCGGAAGACGGCGTTCTCCGCGGCGATGGTCAGGTCGCAGACGTTGTGCAGCACGTTGCCGCCGCCCACCGCGAAGCCGTTCACGGCCGCGATCACCGGCTTGGCGATGGTGTCGATCGCCTCGTAGACGTCGATGATCGGCAGCACCTGGGAGTAGTCCAGCGACGTCGTCTCGTCGTGCTCCCCACCGATGCAGAAGAACTTGTCGCCGGCCCCGGTGAGCACCGCGGCCCGCAGCGCCGGGTCGGTGCGGAACCGCTGGAGCGCGTCCTTGAGCTCCAGCAGGGTCTGCACGCGCAGCTTGTTGCCGGCGGCCTCCCGGTCGATGGTCAGGGTCAGGACCGGCCCCGAGGTCTCGCTCCGGATGTCGGTGTAGTCGCTCATCGAACCTCTCCGTGCTCTTCTGCGCCCGCGCGGAAGCCTCGGCCGCTCTTCGTGCCGAGGTAGCCGGCCGCGACCATCTGGTGCAGCAACGGCGGCGGGGCGAACTGGGGGTCGAGCGTCGCCTCGTAGGCGGACTCGGTGGCGTGCCGGTGCACGTCGATGCCGATCAGGTCCAGCAGCGCCAGCGGGCCGAGCTTGTAGCCCAGGCCCAGCTGGATGGCGACGTCGATGTCCTCGGCGCTGGCCAGGCCGTCGTCGTACTCCTGCACCACGTCGTTGAGGTAGGGCATCAGCAGCCGGTTGACCAGGAAGCCGGGCCGGTCCTTGACCTCCACCGGGGACTTGCCGATGTCCTCGACGAAGGCCACCAGGTCGGCGACGACGTCGGCGTCGGTCTGCAGCGCCCGCACCACCTCGACCAGCGCCATGACCGGCGCGGGGTTGAAGAAGTGCAGGCCGGCCATGCGGCCGGGGGCGGCGAGCGACGCGGCCAGGTCGGTGACCGACAGCGCCGAGGTGTTCGTCGTCAGCACGGCGTCCGGCCCGACGATCGCAGCGACCCGGCCGAGCAGCTCCACCTTGACGTCGTGCTGCTCGACGACCGCCTCGATCACCAGGTCGACGCCGGCGAGGTCGGCGACGTCGGTGGTGCCGCGGATCCGGCCGAGGACGGCCTCCCGCTCCTCGGCGGTGGTCTTGCCGCGGCTCACGCCGCCGTCGAGGAAGGTGCGCACCGCCGCAGTGCCCCGGTCGATCCGCGCCTGCTCGGTCTCCAGGACGACGACGTCGCGGCCGGAGGCGGCGACCACCTGGGCGATGCCGCCCCCCATGGTCCCGAAACCCAGGACGGCGACCTTCGGGAAGGTCCTCATGCTCGTGCTCCGTTCGTGGTCGGCGGTGGTGGGGCCGGGCGTGCCCGGCTCAGGCACCGAAGGCCCGGGTGCTGTCGTAGGTGTAGAAGCCGCGGCCGGTCTTCCGCCCCAGGTCGCCGGCGGCGATCATGCGGTCGACCAGCGGCGGCGGTGCGAAGCGCGGCTCGCGCAGCTGCTCGTAGAGCCGCATCGACACCGCCTTGTGCACGTCCAGGCCCACGACGTCCAGCAGCTGGAAGGGGCCCATCGGGTGCCGCAGCGCGCCCAGCACCGCCCGGTCGATCGACTCGACGGTGCCGAGCCCCGCCTCCAGCGCCCGGATGCAGTTGTTCTCCCACGGGATGAGGAAGCGGTTGAGGATGAAGCCGGGCCGGTCCTTGGTGAGGACCGTCGTCTTGCCCACCCCGGCGAGGAACTCCATCGACCGCTTGGTGGCCTCCGACGCGGTGTGCCGGCCCTCGGCGACCTCGACGAGCTTCATCAGCTGCGCGGGGTTGCAGTAGTGCGTGCCGACGACCCGTTCAGGGTGGCGCGAGCCCGAGGCGATCGAGGTGACCGAGAGCGTCGAGGTGTTGGTGTGCAGCAGCGCGTCGCGGGAGACGATGTCGTCGAGCTCGGCGAAGAGGGTCCTCTTCACCTCGAGGTCCTCGAACACCGCCTCGATCACGACCTGGGCCGGCGCGAGGTCGCGCAGCTCGGTGGTGCCGGTCAGGTTGCCCAGCGCGGCGGAGAGCTGGTCCTCGGTGAGCTTGCCCAGGGAGGCGCTGCGGCGCAGGAACGCCTCGGCGGTGTCGAGGCCGCGCTGGACGGCGGCGTCGTCGAGGTCCCGGAGGATGGTGCGGTGCCCGGCGCGGGCGGCCACGACGGCGATCCCTGCCCCCATGGTGCCGCCGCCCACCACGGCGACCGTGAGCTTGTCCTGGGTCATCGGTTGCGCCTTCTTCCTCGTCGGAGCGGTGCTCGGGTGCGGTCGGGCGGTCATCGGGCGGTCTGGCCGCCGTCGACGACGACCACCTCCCCGGTCATGAAGTCCGAGGCCGGGCCGGCCAGGAGCAGCAGCCACGGGGCCAGCTCGGACGCCTCGCCCATCCGACGGGCGGGGACCGCGCGCAGCACCCGCGACAGCGCCTCGCCGTCGGCCCGCAGGTCGGCGTTCATGTCGGTGGCGAAGTAGCCCGGCGCGAGGGCGTTGACCTGGACCCCGTGGCGGGCCCACTCCACGGCCATCGCCCGGGTGAAGGCCACGACCGCGGCCTTGGAGGCGCAGTAGGCCGCATGCCCGGGAACGCCCTTGAACGCGAAGTTCGAGGCGATGTTGACGACCTTGCCCGACCCCTGGGCCACCATGTGCGCGCCGGCGGCGCGGGTGGCCAGGTAGGTGCCGCGGACGTTGGTGTCGAGCACCCGGTCCCAGTCCGCCGGGTCCTGCTCCAGCAGCGGGGTGCTGTCGATGACGCCGGAGTTGTTCACCAGGACGTCCAGGCCGCCGAGGTCGGCCAGCGTGGTGTCGACCAGCCGCTGGACGGCGGCCGCGTCGGTGACGTCGGTGGGCACGACCAGCGACCGCCGCCCGGTGGCCTCGATCTCCGCGGCGACCGACTCCAGCTGGTCGCGGCTGCGCGCGGCGACCGCGACGTCGGCCCCCGCGCCGGCCAGCGCCAGCGCCATCTCCCGGCCGAGCCCGCGGCCGGCGCCGGTGACGACGGCGACCTTGCCCTGCAGGGTCTGCGGCTGCGCGGCGGTCACCGGAGCACCCCCTTGAGCCGTCCGGCGGTGTCGCGGGCGATGAGTAGTCGTTGCACTTCGTTGGTCCCGTCGTAGATCTGGGTCACCTTGGCGTCCCGCAGGTACCGCTCGACGCCGAGCGCGGACAGGTCGCCGACCCGGCCGAGCACCTTCGTGGCCGCCACGGCGACCTGCCAGCCGATGTCGGTGCAGGCCTGCTTCATGAGCGCGATCGCGCCGCCGGTCGCCCCGCCGGTCCGATCCACCTCGCGGGCGACGCCGAGGAGCGTCAGCCGTCCGCGCAGCACCGCCGAGCGCATGTCGGCCAGGGCGAACGCGGCGTCGGGCGGGACGTCGGCGCCGTGCGCCCGGTGCAGGGCGGCGAGCGCGGCGGCGTACGCCCCGCGGGCCAGGCCGACCCCCTGGGCGGCGGCGCTGATCCGCGACTTGGTCACCGAGCTGACCACGATCGCCCAGCCCTCGCCCTCACCCCCGAGCCGGTGCGACACCGGGACCGGCGTCGCGTCGAAGAAGACCTCCGCGGTGGTCGACCCGTGCATCCCGGTCTTGGCCATCGGCGCGCCCCGGGACAGGCCGGGGGCGTCGCCGTCGACGACGAAGGCGGTGACGCCGCGCCGGCCGGCGCGGGGGTCGACGGTGGCGAAGCAGACCACCACGTCGGAGCGGTCGCCGGTGGTGATGAAGGTCTTCGACCCGGTGATCGCGTACCCGGTCGGTTCCCCGGTCGCGTCCGTCTCGGCCACCGCCAGAGTCCGCAGCGAGGAGGCGTCGCTGCCCGCCCCGGGCTCGGTGACGCCGAGCGAGCCGTACCGGCTGCCGTCGACCAGGCCGGGGACGTACTGCCGCGCGAGCTCCGGGCTGCCGGCGTGCAGGATCGGGTACGCCGCGTGCATCTGGGTCATGTAGACCAGGCTCGTGGCGGGGCACCCGGCGGTGATCTCCTCCATCGCCGCGGCGTAGGCGACCGTGCTGTCCGCCGTGCCGCCGTACTCCTCCGGCACCAGCAGTCCACCCAGGCCGGCCCGGGCGAGGGACTGGTAGCTGTCGTGGGCGAAGACGTGGTCCCGGTCGCGGGCGGCCGCGCCGGGGGCGACGTGCTCGGCGACCACCGCGCGGGTGCGGTCGCGCACCGCGCGCTCCCGGGGGTCCAGCAGCGCGTCGGCGACCTCCTCGTCGAGCGCGCCGTGCAGCGCCAGGTAGGCGTCGGGATCGGTCTCGAACGACGCGGGGACGGCGGTGGGCCCGGTCATGCCTGGTCCTCCTGGGGGGCGGGGGCGGCGTCGAACCGCGGCGGGCGGCGCTCCTTGAAGGCGGCGATCCCCTCGGCGGCCTCGGCGCCCCCGGTGACCAGGCCGGCCAGGGCGGTCTCGAAGGCCAGCCCGGTCTCGAGGGGGGCGTCGGCCCCGTGCCGCAGCGCGAGCAGCACCGAGCGCACCGCCCGGGGTCCGCGGGCCGCGATCTGGCCGGCCAGCTCCTGCGCCGTCGCCAGCACGTCCGCCACCGGGACCGGCGGCACCGGGGTCAGGCCGAGGGCGTGGGCGCGGTCGGCCGGGATCCGGGCCCCGGTGAGCATGGTGTGCGCCGCCACGGGCTGCCCGACCCGGCGGGCCAGCCGCTGGGTGCCGCCGTAGCCGGGCATGAGCCCGAGGCCGGCCTCGGGCAGCCCGAGCTGGGCGGTGTCGGCCAGGACCGCGAAGGTGCAGGCCAGCACCACCTCGAAGCCGCCGCCGAGGGCGAGCCCGTTGACCGCCGCGATCACCGGGACGGGGCAGCGCTCGATCCGCCCGACCACGGCCTGGCCGGCGGCGAGCACGTCGTAGGCGTCGTCGGCGGACAGCCCGGCGAGCTCGTCGAGGTCGGCGCCGGCGCTGAACGCCCGCTGCCCGGTACCGGTCAGCACGATGGCCCGGACGCCGTCGGCCGGGAGGCCCGCGATCGCCGCGTCCAGGTCGCGCAGCACCCGGGCGTTGAGCGCGTTGTGCACCTCGGGCCGGGTGATCCGGACGGTCGCGACCGGCCCGTCCCGGTCGACCTCGACGACGGCTGCGCCGCTCACGAGACCCTCCGGGTCGGGAGGGGCGCCTGCGCGGCGACCGCGCCGGAGGCCAGGAGGGAGTCGATGGCCCCGCGGTCGAAGCCGGCCTCCTGGAGCACCTCGACGGTGTGCTCTCCGAGGTCGGGGAACCGCTCGTTGCGCGGCTCGGCGATCGACGCCAGCCGGAACGGGCTGCGCACGCCGTTGAGCACGCCGTCGAAGCCGGGCACCGGCAGGATCGCACCCCGCGCGACCACCTGGGGGTCGGCCGTCACCTCCGACAGGCCCTGCACGAGGGAGGCGGGCACGCCGGCGTCGGCCAGGACCGTCAGCCACTCGGCCGCCGGCCGCCGGGCCAGGACCTCGGTGATCGCGTCGACCAGCTCGGACCGGTGCGCGCGCCGGCCCGCGTTGTCGCCGAGCCGGTCGTCCTCGGCGAGCGCGGGCAGGCCGACGGCGACGCAGAACCGCCGCCAGATCACGTCGTTGCCGATCGCGATGACGATGTCCCGGTCGGCGGTCGGGAAGGGCTGGTAGACGGCCAGCACCGAGTCGGTCCCGCCGCTGGGGGCGGGCTCGGGCTCCCCGGCCAGGTAGGCGGCCACCCGCGGCGCGAGGAGGGCGAGGTCGGAGTCCAGCAGGGAGACGTCGACGAGGTCGCCCAGCCCGGTGGCGCGCTGCCGGACGACGGCGGCGGTCACGGCGAGCGCCGCGGCCATCCCGGTGACGATGTCGGACAGCGCCGTCGAGACGCGCTGGGGTGAGCCACCAGCAGGCCCGGTGACCGACATCAGGCCGGACCGGGCCTGCGCGACGAGGTCGTAGCCCGGCAGCGCGGCGTCGGGCCCGGTGAGGCCGAGGCCCGACATCGCGCAGTAGACCAGCCGCGGGTGGCGGGCCCGGACCTCGTCGGGCGTCAGCCCGAGGGCCGCGAGCTTCGAGGGGTTGAGGTTCTCGATGAGGACGTCGGCGTCGGCCAGCAGGCGGTGCAGGACGGCGATCCCGTCGGCGGAGCGCAGGTCGATCGCCACGCTGCGCTTGTTCCGGTTGGCCGAGGCGAACCACGCCGACGCCCCGTCCACGCTCGGCGGGCTCCACGAGCGGGCGTCGTCGCCGGTCCGCGGGCGCTCGACCTTGACGACGTCGGCACCGAGGTCGGCGAGGTACATGGAGGCGGTCGGGCCGGCGTAGGAGGTCGACATGTCGACCACCCGCAGCCCGTCCAGGGGTGGCGGGGAGCCCGCCCTGGTCGTCGTCGGTTGCACTGTTCGGCACCGCCCTCTCGCGTCTCGCGGCCTGGGCCGAAACGTAGGCAGTCAGCGGCGGCGGTGTCAATGTCGGACATTTACGCAATCGTGATCGACCGCACGCCTCGGCGGGTGACCCACGTCTCGACAAGGCGCTGTCCAGCACGTTTCACCAGGCGTTATGGTCCCGACGGCGTGTCGTGACCGACCCGATCCGCTCGTCGGCGGGCCCCCGATCCGGCGGTGACCCTTGACACACCTGGTTAATGACCGACATTCTCCCGGCACGCGTTCCTCGGCCGCTCGGCGAGCGACCGGTGGGCGCGCGGTACGGCAGCGGACTCCCTCGGGCGTCCCCCGGTTCCGACAGCAGGATCCGCGCTCGCGGAACCTGGCCCTGATACGGAGGAAGAAGGCATGACGACAGCCGCGCAGGCCACCGACGAGCACGAACGGAATCGCAAGCACGCCCAGCGAGGCGCGTTCCTGGGCTTCTTCGTCGACATGTTCGACATCTACCTGCCGATCATCGCGCTGGCGCCCGCGATCGGGTACTTCATCTCCCCCGACCTGGACGCGTCGACCACGGCCGTCATCACCGGCATGATCTTCGCCGCGACGCTGATCGGCCGGCCCCTCGGCGCGCTCATCTTCGGCCGCTACGCGGACATGCACGGTCGCAAGAACGCGACCGTCATCGCCGTCGGCGGCTTCGGCATCCTGACGATCGTCGTCGGCCTGCTGCCCGGCTACCAGACCTGGGGCATCGCCTCGGTCGTCGTCTTCGTGCTGCTGCGCTTCGTGATCGGCATCTTCGTCGGTGGCGAGTACACGGCGGCCAGCCCGCTGGCGATGGAGTACTCCCCCAAGGAGAAGCGCGGCCTCAACGGCGGGCTGATCATGACCGGCTTCCCGCTCGCCTACGTGGCGGTCGCGGTGATCACCCTGATCATGCTGCAGATCGCCCCGGCCGGGGACATCGACTCCGCCTACACCCAGTGGGGCTGGCGGATCCCGTTCTTCCTCGGCGGCATCATGGCCCTGGCCTTCGTCGGCTACTACCTGAAGAGCGTCCGCGAGTCGGAGCTGTTCGAGGGCAGCGGCGGTGGCGGCACGCCGGTCAAGGACCTGTTCACCGGGCAGAACCGGAAGAACTTCATCCAGGTCTTCGTCCTGATGACCGGCTTCTGGCTGTCGCTGAACTGCGTCACGGCGATCCTGCCGGGCCTGCTGCGCACGGAGAGCAACCTGACGCCGACCCAGGTCAGCGCCACCCTGATCGTCGCCTACCTCATCGTCGCCGTCGGCTACGTGGTCTGCGCCGTGATCAGCCAGCGGACCGGTCGCCGGCCGTTCCTCATGGTGTGGGGCGGGATCGCCGGCATCGGCGGCACCGCGGTCTACGCCGCCTACCTGGCGATGAAGCCGCAGAACCTCTTCGTCGTCATGATCGTGGTGACGCTCATCGCCGTGCTGGTCGTGTCGGTGTGGGGTCTCACGACGGTCTACATCAACGAGCGCTTCCAGACCGGGGTCCGGGCGACCGGCTTCGGGCTCGGCTACAGCCTCGCAGTGGTCATCCCGTCGTTCTACGCCTTCTACCAGTCGGGGCTGGAGTCGGTCATGCCCTTCGAGTGGACGGTGCTGCCGCTGCTGGTCATCGGCTGCGCGTTCATCACCATCGGGGCGGCGATGGGTCCCGAGACCAAGGACGTCGACTTCGCCGCGGCGGACAAGGAGCCGGCGCTCGACTCCTGACGTCACCGCACGAGCGATGGCACTCCACCAGTGGCGGCCCCGGTTCCTCGGAACCGGGGCCGCCCGCTCGGCGACGTACCATCTCGGCGCCGGACCGACTTACGAGGGGACGCAGTGACGGAATCCGTCGCGGTGCACGGGAGCATCGGCAAGAAGGTGCTGCGCCCGCGCGAGCAGGTCGAGGACCAGATCAAGGCGGCGATCCTGTCCGGCTCCCTGCGCCCGGGCGACCGGCTGCCCGGGGAGCTGGAGCTGGCCCGGCAGTTCGCGGTCAGCCGCACCACGGTGCGCGAGGCCCTGCGCTCCCTGTCCACCCAGAACCTGATCACCAAGACCCCTGGGGCCGGTGGTGGCAGCTTCGTCCAGAAGGTCGACCACTCCGCGCTGCGCAGTGCGCTGGTGGACTCGGTGCACCACCTGCTCGCGCTCGGCACGATCGACTTCGAGGAGGTCGCGCTGGTGCGGCAGCACCTCGAGGTGCCCGCCGTGCGCCTGGCGGCCGCCCACCGGAGCGAGGAGGACCTGCAGGAGCTCCGGGACATCGTGGCGCTGCAGAAGTCGATCTCCGTGGAGGACCCCCGGGTCCCCGCGCTGGACGAGCAGTTCCACGGGGCCATCGCCCGCGCCTCGGGCAACCGCGTCCTGGCCTCGTTCGTCAGCGCGCTGCACTTCGAGACCGAGCCGGTGCACTACCTCGACCTCTCCCCCGAGGTGGGCCGGACGACCGTGCGCCAGCACCAGCGGATCGTGCGCGCGCTCGCCGAGCAGGACCCCGCCGCGGCGGAGGAGGCGATGATCGAGCACCTCACCTACCTGCGCGAGCACCTGCTGGCCTACCAGCAGCGCTGACCGACCCGGCCCCGCTCAGCCCACCGCGGGCAGGAGCAGCAGCGCCGTGGGGAGCAGGAGCAGCAGGACGGCGGCGGTGAGCGCCGCCCAGCGGGCGGGCGCCGGCAGCGGGTCGGCCGGCTCCAGCAGGCGCACCACCCGGGCGCGGACCCCCGCTCCGCCGACGGCCAGCGCGCCGGTGGGCACCACCCCTCCCCCGGGTCCCCCCGCGGCGGCCACGATGGCCTCGGCCAGCGTGCGGCGCGGCGCGGCGCCGCGCAGGGAGCCCAGCGCGACGTCGTCGGCGCGCATCTCGACCAGCTCGCGCACCGCACCGTGGGCGCGCTCCGCGGCCGGCAGCACCGGCAGGGCGGCCTTCCACGCCACGAACGGCAGCAGCAGCAGGTGGTGCCGCTCGGCCAGGTGAGCCCGCTCGTGCGCCACCACCGCGGCGAGCTGCTCCTCGTCGAGCTCCGCGACCATCCCCGAGGAGAGCACCAGCAGCGGGCGGGCCCCCGGGATGCAGAAGGCGACCGGCGCCGGGTGCTCGAGCAGCCGCGCGTCCTCCTGCGGCGCCGGCTGCACCACCAGCTCCAGCAGCTCCCGGTGCCGGCGCCGGGTGCGCGCGATCCGCACCCAGGACAGCACGAGGACGCCGACCAGCTGGAACGCCAGCACCGCGGCGAGGGTCAGCGCGACCCAGTGGTCGCCGCGCACCGCCCCCTCGGCGGGCCGCGAGACGAGGACCGCCCATCCCGCCTCCGGCAGCGAGTGCCCCCACGGCGCGAGACCGTGCACCAGCAGCGCGCCGATCATCGACAGGCCACCGGCCAGCCCGACGGCCTGCCAGCACAGCAGCGCCACCAGCGGGTCGCGCACCGGCCAGCGGGAATGGGCGAGCGCCGCCGGGACCGGCCAGGCCAGGAGCGCGGCCAGGACGGCCAGGGTGAGGGCAGTGGCGGGGAGCACCGGTGGCGGGGCCGCTGGTCAGTCGCGCGGGGCGTCGTCCGGGCGGGCCCCGGCGAGCAGGTCGCGGAGGATTCGCACCTCGTCGGCGTCGACGCCCCCGACGAAGCGGGCGAGCACCGCCTGACGATCGGCGGCCTGACCGAGCACCTCGCGCATCACCTGGGCGGCGTGCTCCTCGCGGCTGGCGCAGGGAGAGAAGCGGCGGGGGCGACCGTCGTCGTGGACGACGAACCCCTTCTGCTCCAGCCGGGTCAGCACGGTGTGCACGGTGGTCAGCGCGAGACCGCGATCGGCGAGCTCGTCACGCAGCGTCGCGGCGGCCACGGGACCTTCGGCCGCCCACAGCCGGTCCATCACGGTCCGTTCCAGCTCTCCAAGTGAGGCCAAAGGTCCCTCCCTGTCCGGCGGGTCACACGCCGATTGTCTACGAGACGTAGAACTTTGTCTTCTACAAGGCGTAGAAAAGAGTACGTCGGCGCAGCACGAAGGAGAGCGAGACCCCGGTGGACGTACTCGACATCGCACGGTGGCAGTTCGGGATCACCACCGTCTACCACTTCCTGATGGTTCCCCTGACCATCGGCCTGGGCGTCCTGGTCGCGGTCATGCACACGATGTGGGTGCGGACCGACAACCCCGAGTGGCTGCGGATGACCCGGTTCTGGGGCCGCATCTACCTGATCAACTTCGTGCTCGGGGTCGCCACCGGCCTCGTCCAGGAGTTCCAGTTCGGCCTGGCCTGGAGCGAGTACTCGCGCTTCGTCGGCGACGTGTTCGGCTCGCTGCTGGCGCTCGAGGCGCTGCTGGCCTTCTTCCTCGAGTCGACGTTCCTGGGCCTGTGGATCTTCGGCTGGGGCCGGATCCCGAAGAAGGTCCACCTGGCCGCGCTGTGGGCCGCGGTCATCGGCTCGATCGTCAGCGCGTACTTCATCATCGCGGCGAACTCCTGGATGCAGCACCCGGTCGGCGTCGTGACCGACGACGCCACGGGCCGCCCGCTGCAGGTCGACTTCTTCGCCGTCCTCTCCAACAACACCGCGCTGGCCGCTTTCAGCCACGCGATCGTCGCCGCGCTCATGGTCGCCGGCGCCCTGCTGGTCGGCATCGGGCTGTGGCACCTGCGCAAGCGGAAGCTCGAGGAGCGCTCGACCGAGGAGCCCGACCAGGGAGTGTGGCGCCGGTCGGTCCGCCTCGGTGGCTGGGTGTCGCTGGCCGCGTTCGTGCTCGTCGCCCTCACCGGCGACTGGCAGGGCAAGCTCATGTACGAGCAGCAGCCGCTGAAGATGAGCTCGGCCGAGGCGCTGTGCGAGACCGAGGCGCCGGCGTCCTTCTCGGTCTTCGCCTGGGGCAAGCTCGGCTCCAACGAGTGCGACGAGGTCCACTCGATCACGATCCCGTACATCCTCAGCTACCTGGCGCACGGTGACTTCTCGACCGCCGTCCCGGGCGTCAACGAGCTGCAGGAGGAGTACGCGGCGGTCTACGGCGAGACCTACCCCGACGACCCGTCGTTCGGGAACAAGGCCGGCGAGCCGATCGACTACACCCCGGTCCTCTCGGTCACCTACTGGAGCTTCCGGCTCATGATCGGCATGGGTGCGGTGTCCGCGGGGGTCGCGGCCTACGCCCTGTGGGCCACCCGCCGCGGCCGGGTGCCGACGTCGCGGGTGGGGGTCTACGGCTCGCTGCTGGCGGTGGCCGCGCCGTTCGTGGCCAACTCGACCGGCTGGATCTTCACCGAGATGGGCCGCCAGCCCTTCGTCGTCTACCCGAACCCCGACGTCCCGGTCGAGGACCAGGTGTACTTCTTCACCGCCCAGGCCGTCTCGCCGGGCGTCACCGCCGCCGAGGTCTGGACCTCGCTGATCGCGCTGACCCTGGTCTACGGCGCACTGGCCGTGGTGGAGCTGTGGCTGATCGGCCGCTTCGTCCGGGCCGGCGTCACCACCGGCGACGGCCACCCCACGCCGGGCTTCACGCCCGAACCGCCGGACGACGCGGACGACGCCGGCGCACCGCGTCGCGACCGCGACGACGACGTCCTCCAGTTCGCCTACTGAGCCGCAGGAGTTGCACAGCCATGGATCTGCAGACCGTCTGGTTCGCCGCCGTCGCCGTCCTCTGGATCGGCTTCCTGCTGCTGGAGGGCTTCGACTTCGGCGTGGCCGCCCTGCTGCCCGTGCTCGGCCGGCGACCCGCCGACCGGCACCTGATGCTGCGCAGCATCGGCCCGCTGTGGGACGGCAACGAGGTGTGGCTGATCACCGCCGCCGGCGCGGTGTTCGCCGCCTTCCCCGGCTGGTACGCCTCCTGGCTCCCGGCCCTGTACCTGCCCTTCGTGCTGGTGCTCTTCGGCCTGATCATCCGGGCCGTCGCCTTCGAGTGGCGGCACTCCCACCACACCGCCCAGTGGGACGCCACCTGGACGCACGTGATCACCGCCGGCTCGCTGATCGCCGCCCTCGGTATCGGCGCCGCGCTCGGCGCCACCACCCTCGGGCTGCCGATCGACGGCGACGGCAACCGGGTCGGCGGGGCCTTCTCCGGCCTGGGCTGGCCGGCGCTGCTCGGCGCGGTCGCGGTGCTCGCCTTCTCGATGGTGCACGGGGCCCTGTTCCTGGCGCTCAAGGTGGACGGCGACGTGCGGCTGCGGGCGCGGGCCTTCGCGCTCCGCTGGGCACCGGCCGCCGCGCTCCCGCTGCTGGCGTGGGCCGCGATCGTGCACCTGCGGTACGGCACGGCGATCACCGCCGCGCTGTGGGTGCTCGCGGCCGTCGCGGTCGTCGGGGCGTGGACGCGGATGAAGCTCGACCGCGAGGGTGCCGCGTTCACCGCCTGGGCGCTGTTCCTCGTCGCCGCGGCGGCGACGATCTTCGGGGCGGCCTACCCGGTCGTCGTCCCCTCGACGGTCGACGCCGCCTTCGACCTGACGATCGCCGACGCCTCGGTCAGCGACTACACCCTCACCGTCATGACCTGGGCCGCTGGCGTGGGCCTGCCGGTGGTGCTGGGCTACCAGGCCTGGACCTACTGGGTGTTCCGGAAGCGGCTCACCGCCGAGCCGGTGCACGAGGAGGCGGCCGAGGTCGCGACGGCATGAGCAGGGCCGATATCGCCACAATGGCCCCTCGAGGGCCGCTGGGTGCGCTGGCCGGCGTCCCGGGGCTGACCGGCGCGCTCGTGCGGGCCGCGCTCGCCGCCCTCCTCCAGACCGGCGGCCTGGTCCTGCTGGCCGCCGGTCTGGCGCACGCGGTGGCGCGGGCCGCCGGGCAGGCCGACGGCTCGCCGACCGCTCCCCTGGTGCTCGCCGCCGTCGGCGCGGCGCTGCGGGCCGGGGCCGGGAGCGCCGGCGAGGCCATGGCCGCCCGGGACGCCCGCCGGGCCGAGGACCTGCTCCGCCGCCACCTGCTCGACCGGCTCGCCACCTCCCCCGCCGCCCTCGCCGCCGCGGGTGGACCGGCTCCCGCGGCCGTGCTCGCGACCACCCGGCTGCACGACCTCGGGCCGGCGCTGGCCACCTACCTGCCGGCGCTCGCCCAGACGATCGTCGTCCCCCCGGTGCTGCTGCTCGTCCTGGCCTTCACCGACCTGCTCTCCGCCGTGCTCGTGGCCGTGACCCTGCCGCTGGTGCCGCTGTTCATGGTCCTGGTGGGCAGGCACACCCAGGTGGCGACGGCGGACTCCGCCCGGGCCCTGGACCGGATCGCCGGACACGTCGCCGAGCTGGTGCGCGGGCTGCCGGTGCTCGTCGGGCTGGGCCGCGCCGCGGAGCAGACCGCCGCGCTGGCCGCGCTCGGCGAGGCGCACCGCACCCGCACGCTGGCCACCCTGCGCGTCGCATTCCTCTCGGCGCTGGTGCTGGAGCTGATCGCCACGCTGTCGGTGGCGCTGGTCGCGGTGACCGTGGGGCTGCGGCTGGTCGAGGGCCACCTCGCGCTGGGCCTCGGGCTGACCGCGCTGCTGCTCGCCCCGGAGGCGTTCGCCCCGCTGCGCGCGCTCGGCTCGGCCCACCACGCAGCCGAGGACGCCGCGCTCGCGGCCGCCGAGGCCCGCGCGGTGCTGGCCGCGCCGGCGACCCCGTCCGCCCCGGTGTCCGCCGCCGACGACGACCCGCGCGGCGCCGACCTGGCCGTCGCGGGCCTGACCGTCGGCTACCCGGGCCGGGCGGCCGCCGCGCTGCCGCCCACCGACCTCGTGGTGCGCCCCGGCGAGCTGGTCGCCCTGCGCGGGCCCAGCGGGTCGGGCAAGTCCACCCTGCTGGCCGCGCTCGCCGGTCTGATCGGGCCGGAGGCCCAGGTCACCGGGTCGGTCTCGGGCGTGCCGGCCGGCGCGGTCGCCGTGGTGCCGCAGTTCCCCCGCACCACCGGCGCGACGGTCGCCGACGAGCTGCGCCGGCATGCGGCCTCGGAGCCGGGACCCGACGAGATCGCCGGTGAGGCCCTCGTCATCGACGCCCTCGACCGCGTCGGCGCCGCGGACCTGGCCGGCCGGGCACCGGAGTCCCTCTCCCCCGGCGAGCTGCAGCGGGTGGCCCTGGCCCGCGCCCTGGTGCGGGTGCGCCGCGGGGCCCGGCTGCTGCTGCTCGACGAGCCCACCGCCCACCTCGACGACGCCGCCCGGGACCGGGTGACCGCGCTCCTGGCCGCGCTGCACGGCACGGTCACCGTCGTCCTCGTCACGCACGACCCGGTGCTGGCCGCCCTCGCCGACCGGACCGTCGACCTGCCCGCCGCGTCACCTCCCGCTCCCCCAGTGGCGGTTCGTGCACGTTCCGCCGCGGCGGAAAGTGCACGAACCGCCGCGGTCGGGGCCCCGGGTGCCGGCGGGGGGCCGACGACGCCCGCGCCGACCGCGGGGGCGATGCGACGCGCGGTGCTCACCGGTGCGCTGTCCTCGGGCGCGGGCGTGGCGCTGACCGCCGTGTCCGGCTGGCTCATCGTGCGGGCCGCCGAGATGCCGCCGGTGCTCACCCTGCTGGTCGCGATCGTCGGCGTCCGCTTCTTCGGCCTCGGCCGGGCGCTGCTGCGCTGGCTGGAGCGCATGACGGCGCACGACGCGGCGCTGCGGCAGGCCGCGGACCTGCGGGTGCGGGTGTGGCGGGCGCTGGCCGCCCAGGGCCTGGCCGCGGACCGCACCCCCGGATCGGCGCTGGCCCGCGTGGTCGGCGACGTCGGCGTCGTCCAGGACCTGACCGTCCGGGTGCGCACCCCGCTGGCCGTGGCCGTCGTCGTCCCGTCGCTCACCGTGCTCGCGCTGGCGCTGGTGCACCTCCCGGCCGCCGCGACCGCCGGTGCGGTGCTGGCCGCGACCGGGGCGCTGGTCGTGCTGGTGCACCGCCGGGTCGACGCCGGGGCGGCCCGGGCGGAGAGCACCCTGCGCGTCGCCGCCCTGCGGGAGACCGGCACCGTGCTCGACGGGCTGGGCGACCTGCGGGCACACGGCCTGGGCGACCGGGCGGCGGCGGATCTGGCGGCGCTGGCCGACCGGCAGTCGCGAGCCGCGCACAGCGGCGCCCGTGCGGCCGCCCTCGGCACCGGGCTGGTCGTCCTGGGCACCGGGCTGGCGGCGGTGCTCGGCACGGCCGTCGCCGCCGCGTCCGGGCCGGCCGGCCCCTCGCTCGCCGTGCTGGCACTGGCCCCGCTGGCGCTGGCCGAGCCCCTCGCCGGTCTGGTGAGCGGGCTGCAGCGGCGGGGTGCGCTGGCCGACGCGCGGTCGCGGCTGGACGCCGTCCTCGGCGCTCCCGTGGCCGCCGACCCGGCCGGGCCGCTGCCCGCGCCGTCCGCGGTCGCCTCGCTGCGGACCGAGGGGCTGGTCGCCGGCTGGCCCGGCGGGCCGGACGTGCTGCGCGGCGTGGACGCGCGGGCCGACGCCGGCGAGGGCTGGCTGGTCGTGCGCGGGCCGTCGGGCACCGGGAAGTCGACGTTCCTGGCGGTCCTCATGGCGGCGCTGCGGCCACGGGCCGGCGAGTACGCGGTGGACGGGCTGCCCGCCGACCGGCTGCGCGGGGACGACCTGCGCGCCCGCATGGCGTGGCTGCCGCAGGAGGCGCACGTGTTCTCCTCCAGCATCCGCGCCAACCTGGCCCTGGCCGCGCCACGCGGCGAGCTGTCCGGCGCCGTCGGCGAGGCGCGGATGCGCGCGGCGCTGTCCGCCGCCGGGCTCGCCGGGCTCCTCGCCGGGTTGCCGGACGGGCTGGACACGGCGGTCGGCGCGGGCGGCACGGCGCTGTCCGGTGGCGAGCGCCGACGGCTGGCCGCCGCCCGCGCGCTGCTGGCCGAGCGGGACGTCGTCCTGCTCGACGAGCCGACGGCGCACCTGGACCGGCCGACCGCCGACGCGCTCCTGCGGGACCTGCGGGCGGCGCTGGCCGGACGCGTCGTCGTCTGCGTCACCCACGACGACGAGGTGGAACGCCCCGGCGACACCGTCGTCCGGCTCGGCGAGACGGCGGCCCGCACCACCGCGTGAGGGACACGTGGTGTCCGGGAGCTCCACCTCTGCCCAGCTCGGGTGGGCAGAGGTGGAGCATCCGGAGGCGGAGCATCCGGAGGCGGGGCCCGGACGCAGGGCGTTGTCGTAGGTGTGCGGCACGCTGCGCCGCATGGACGCTTCCTTCACCGGCTCGGTCTTCCTCGGCATGAGCGTCGACGGGTTCATCGCCCGGCTCGACGGCGACCTCTCCTGGCTCACCGGCGGGCAGGACGCCGGCGGCGCGCCCGACGACGGCGAGGGCGGTGACTTCGGTTTCGGCGAGTTCGTCGCGGGCGTCGACGCGTTGGTCATGGGCCGCTCGACCTACGAGTTCATCGCGCCGTTCGCCGAGTGGCCCTACCAGGGCAGGCCGGTGCACGTGCTGAGCACGACGCTGACGCCCGGCGACGATGCGCGGATCACCGTGCACCGCTCGCTGGACGACGCGGTCGCGGCGATGACCGCCGCGGGGCACCGCCGGGTCTACGTCGACGGCGGGCGCACCGTGCACGCCTTCCTGGCCGCCGGGCTGGTCGGTGACCTCACGCTCTCCCGCGTCCCGGTGCTCATCGGCACGGGCCACACGCCCTTCGGCGAGCTGCCGGCCGACATCCGGCTGGAGCACGAGCGGACCCGCACCTTCCCCGGCGGGATGGTGCAGACCACCTACCGGGTGCGCCGCTGACCGGTCAGGCCGGCGGCACCTCCACGGCGACCTCCGGGCCGAGGGCCGCGCCCTGCAGCAGGTCGAGCTGGTCGCCGGACCAGAAGCTGCCCGGGTCGTACCAGTTCTCCGGCCGGTCGGCGGGCAGCAGACCCATCGCGGTGTAGGTGGCGGCCACCAGCTCGGCGCAGTAGACGGCCTCCGTCGTCGTCCCGCGGCGCAGCCGCCCGTTGATCCAGCCACCGGCCAGGTGCCGGGTGGTCGGGAACGGCCGGCCGTCCATCCGGGCGATCGTGCGCAGGACCGCGTCCTCCATGGCCGGCGTCACGCCGCCGTCGTCGGACGGGCCGACCAGCTGGCGCAGCCACGGTCGCTGGCCGTACTTGTGCCGCCAGGTGCGGACGGCGTCGCCGAGGTCGTGCAGCTGGACGCCGCGCTGGTGCTTCCCGGTCCAGACGTCGGGCAGCGAGCGCCCCAGCTCGGCGTGCCACAGCAGCGGCGGCAGGTCCTCCAGGACCACCGCCATCCCGACGTGGTTGACCGGGGCGTTGGTCAGCGTCTGGATGGCCCGGTCGGCGACGGACGCGCCGCGGAAGATCCACACGTCGCCGGTGCGGGTGAGGTCGACCGCCTCGTCCAGGGTCAGCGTCGGCACGGCGCTACCGTACGGACGTGCGCCTCTGGAAGCTGCTCGGACTGGCCGGCCTCGCCGGAGTCACCGCCGGCGGTGTCGTGCTGGCCCGCAACGAGCGGCAGCGCCGCGCCTACACCCCCGACGACGTGCGGGCCCGCCTGCACGAGCGTGCGGCGGCGGCCCCGGAGCCGCCGGAGCCGGCCCCGGCGACCGCCGGCGAGCTCACCGCGGGCCGCCGGCACCGGCTGGCCCGCGTCCTGCGCCGCCGGCGCTGAACGGCGACGTCGGCCGAGGCCGGGCTCAGCCGGCCTTGACCGCGAGCACCGGGCAGTTGGCGTCGAGCAGGATGCGCTGCGCCTGGCTGCCGGTGAGCAACTTGCCGGTGGCGGTCCGCCGGCGGATACCGATGACGATCAGGCTGGCCTGCACCCGGTCGGCTGTCTCGACCAGCTCCTCGGCCGCTTCGTGACCGCGCACCCGCTGCTCGACCTCGTAGTCGACGCCCGTGGCGCCGAGCTGCTCCCGCAGCGCGACCAGGAGTTCCTCGGACAGGAGCCGGTTGTCGACGTAGGCGTCGCCGCGCGAGGTGTTGAGCACGTGCAGTGGCTCGGCGCGGCGGCGCGCCTCGGCGATCGCCGCGGTCAGTGCCGCCTCGCCCTCGGCAGTGGGGACGTAGCCCACGACGATCGTCATGCCGAGAGCTTCCCGCACCGGACCGCCGGCGTCAGCATTGCGTGCGTATCGGTCATCCGGTCCGTGGATCGGCCCCCGCAGGGATCCCCGGCGGGGAACGATGCCCGCTTTCCGACGGCAGCGAGGGCCCCTCGTCCTTGAGCGCCACACCGGAGGCGCCCAGCTCGCGGGCGCCCTCCAGCAGCCGCAGCACCAGGTCGGCGGCCTCCGCGTAGCCCAGCCCGTGCGGTGGCCGGACGTTGGACACGCAGTTGCGCTCCGAGTCGGTGCGGCCCGGCCGCGGCGCCCAGGTGAGGTAGATGCCGAGCGAGTCCGCCGCGGAGAGCCCGGGCCGTTCCCCGATCAGCACCAGCACCACGCGGGCGCCCAGCGCCGCGCCGATCTCGTCGCCGAGCGCCACCCGGGCCTGGGCGGCGAGGACCACCGGGCCGACCGACCAGTCGGCCAGCCGGTCCAGGAGTGCGGTGGTCAGCGCCGCGCCGTGCTCGTGCACCGCCCGGGGCGAGAGGCCGTCGGCGAGCACGATCGCGACGTCGGCCTCCGGTCGCGGCAGCGACCACCCCGGCGCCAGCCGCCGGCCGAGGTCGGGCCGCTGCAGGTACTCGGCGCGGTCGGCGGCGGCCGAGTGCACCTCGACCACCGGCAGCCCGTCGAGCCCGGCCCGCACCACCTCGGGGTCCAGGGCCGTGTGCACGGCGTCCCGGGCCACCGCGTGCGCCAGCCGGAACTCCAGCTCCCGGGCCGTCGGCAGGCCGTCCCCGGCCCGGCCCAGCGCCACCCGTGCCCTGGTGGCGCCCCGCAGCACGGCCCACGGATCAGGGCCATTGTCGCCACTTCGGCCCGGGAGGGTGCTCATCGGGCGGCGGCCGCGAGGAGGGCGCGGGCGGTGGGGGCATCGGGAGCGAGGTCGCGCACCCGGCCGCCGTCGTCGAGCAGGTCCATCCGCGCCAGCCACTCCTCGAACTCCGGCGCCGGTCGCAGGCCGAGCACCTGCCGGGCGGTGAGGACGTCGGAGAACGACAGCGACTGGTAGTGCAGCATCACGTCGTCGGACCCGGGCACGGCGATGAGGAACGAGCAGCCGGCCGCGCCGAGCAGCAGCATCAGCGAGTCGGTGTCGTCGGCGTCGACCTCGGCGTGGTTGGTGTAGCAGACGTCGACCCCCATGGGCAGGCCGAGCAGCTTGCCGCAGAAGTGGTCCTCCAGCCCGGCCCGGACGACCTGCTTGCCGTCGTAGAGGTACTCCGGGCCGATGAAGCCGACGACGGTGTTGACCAGCAGCGGCTCGAAGTGCCGGGCCACCGCGTAGGCGCGGCACTCCAGGGTCTGCTGGTCCACCGGCCGGCCGCCGATCCCGCGGTGCGCATCCGCCGAGAGCGCCGACCCCTGGCCGGTCTCGAAGTAGGTGACGTTGCGGCCCACCGTCCCCCGGCCCAGCTCCAGCGCACCGGCCCGTGCCTGCGCCAGCAGGTCCAGCGTCACCCCGAAGCCGCGGTTGGCCGCCTGGGTGCCGGCGACCGACTGGAAGACCAGGTCGACCGGCGCGCCCTGCTCCAGGGCGCGCAGCGTCGTCGTCACGTGGGCGAGCACGCAGGACTGGGTGGGGATGTCGTAGCGCCGGATGACCGCGTCGACCAGCTCCAGCAGCGCCACCGTCCGGGCCGGTGAGTCCGTCGCCGGGTTGATGCCGATGACCGCGTCGCCGGACCCCTGCAGCAGGCCGTCGACGATGGACGCGGTCACGCCGACCGGGTCGTCGGTCGGGTGGTTGGGCTGCAGCCGCGACGCCAGCCGCCCGGGCAGGCCGAGGGTCGACCGCAGGCCGGTCACCACCCGGGTCCGCCGGCCGACGGCGACGAGATCGGCGTTGCGCATCAGCTTGGACACCGCCGCGACCATCTCCGGCGTCAACCCCCGGGCCAGTCCCGAGATCGCCGCCTCGTCCCCGGCCGCGGCCCACGCGAGCAGCCGGTCGCGGAAGTCGCCCACGGTCAGCGAGGCCACCGGCGCGAAGGCGGCGGCGTCGTGCGTGTCCAGGATCAGCCGGGTGACGTCGTCCTCCTCGTAGCCGACCACCTGCTCCTCCAGGAAGGTGGCCAGCGGCAGGTCGGCCAGCACCGTCTGGGCCGCCACCCGTTCGGCCGCCGACTCCGCGGCGCACCCGGCCAGCACGTCACCCGACCGCGCCGGGGTGGCCTTCGCCATCAGCTCCACCAGCGAGGGGAACTCGAAGGTGTGCCCGGACAGCGTCGTCCGGCGCGTGCTCACCGGACGTCCTCGTCCGCGGCGGCGAGCAGCTCGAACTCCTCCTCGGGCGCGGAGGCGACCAGGTGGTGCCGGCTGTGCACGGCGAAGTAGCCGAGGAAGACCGCGTAGGCGGCCAGCGTCCACAGCGCGGCGACCGGGTCGACCAGGAAGGTGGCGACCACCGCGGCCGCGGCCAGCACGAGTGCGATCCCGGTGGTGACGGTGCCGCCGGGGGTGCGGTACGGCCGGGGCAGGTCGGGCTCGCGGCGGCGCAGCACGATGTGGCTGACCATCATGAGCACGTAGGAGACCGTCGCCCCGAAGACGGCCATGTTGAGCAGCATCGCGCCCTGGCCGGTGAGCGACAGGGCGAAGCCGATGGCGCCGGGCACCAGCAGCGCGAGCACCGGCGCCTTGCGACCGTTGGTCACCGACAGCACCCGCGGCAGGTAGCCCGCCCGCGACAGCGCGAAGGTCTGCCGCGAGTACGCGTAGATGATCGAGAAGAAGCTGGCGACCAGCCCGAACAGGCCGGCGTAGTTGACCACCGAGGTGAGCGCCGCCGACGACCCGGCCACCTGCAGCGCCTCCACCGGCGGGTTGCCGCTCGCCGACATCGCCTCCGATCCCCCGGCGCCGGCGGTGAAGACCAGCATGAGCACCGCCAGCACCAGCAGCAGGCCCATCGCCGCGACGATGCCGCGGGGCATGGCCCGGGCCGGGTCGCGCGCCTCCTCGGCGGCCAGCGGGACGCACTCGACGGCGAGGAAGAACCAGATGGCGAACGGGAACGCCGCCCAGATGCCCATCAGCCCGAACGGCAGGAAGTCCGAGGCTCCGGCGGCGTCGGTGGGGACGATGTCGAGCAGGTTGGCGGAGTCGAACGCCGGTATGGCCCCCGCCAGGTACACGACCAGCCCGGCGACGGCGATGCCCGCGATGACCAGCATGACCTTCAGCGCCTCCCCGACGCCCATCAGGTGGATGCCGACGAAGAGGGCGTAGACGACGAGGTAGACCCACCAGCCGTCGGTGATGCCGAACAGGCCGAGGGACTCCACGTAGGCGCCGATGAAGGTGGCGATCGCCGCGGGTGCGATGGCGTACTCGATGAGCACGGCCACGCCGGTGGCGTACCCGCCCCACGGGCCCAGCGCCCGCCGGGCGAAGGTGTAGCCGCCGCCGGCGGTCGGCAGCGCCGACCCGAGCTCGGCCAGCCCGAAGACCATCGCCGAGTACATGACCGCCATGAGGGCGACGGCGATGAGCAGGCCGCCGAAGCCCCCCTCGGCCAGGCCGAAGTTCCAGCCGGCGTAGTCACCGGAGATGACCGCCGCGACCCCGAGCCCGGCCAGCAGCACCCAGCCCGCGGTCCCGGTCCGCAGCTGCCGCTTCTGCAGGTAGCCGGCGTCGACGGCCTCCGCCTCGACGCCGGCGTGGTGGTGGGCGGTCCGGTCGGACCGGACTCCTGGTTCCGCGGTCATGGCGAGGGCCTCTCCGGTCAGCCCGCGCCGGCGGCGGGGCTGCCAGCCTGGCCCTGTTCCCCCGGCGCGGGCAATGGCCTGCGACGGGACGGAACACGCTGTTCACACAGCCGGAGCACGGCCCTCAGATGCTGCGCCAGCGCCCCTCGGTGGCGTTGCCCGAGGGGTTGGACCGGAAGACGTTGCCCTCGGTCGGCGGCGTCTTCTCGTTGGAGAGGGCACCCACCTTCATCAGCGGGCCGACCAGCAGGTCGAACACCCCGGGCAGCAGCCGGAACCCGGCGGTGATCAGCGGGTTCAGCACCCCCGCCTGGACGACCCGCCGCGGGCGGTCCAGCGTCGCCATGATGTACCGCGCCACCCGCTGCGGGGAGTAGACCGGCGGCGGCGGCCGGCCGGTGCTGCCCACGTAGGAAGCACCCTGGACGTAGATCGGGGTGTCCACGCCGCCGGGCTGGACAATCGAGATCGAGATGCCCGGGACGTCGCGCGTCTCCTGCTGCAGCACCCGGGCCAGGCCCATCTGGCCCCACTTGGCGGCGATGTAGCTGCCCATCAGCGGCGTGGCCACGTTGCCCAGCAGGGAGTTCACGATCACCAGGTGCCCGGCACCCCGCTCCCGGAAGGCGGGGACCACGTGCCGGGCGAGGTTCGCGGTGCCGTGCACCGCGGTGTCCACCACCGTCTCGTAGACGTCCTTGGGCACGTCCTCGATCCGCCCGTAGGCCATCACCTGGGCGGCGTGGACGACGACGTCGAGCCCGCCGTGCTGGGTGACGGTGGTCTCGACCACGGCGCGCAGCGCATCGTCGTCGAGCACGTCGGCCGGGCAGACGGTGACCGAGGCGGCCCCGGCCTCCTTCACCTCGCGCGCCGCGTCCTCGAGCGCCTCGCGCCCACGCGCCAGGAGCACGACGTTCGCGCCTCGCTGCCCCAGCTGCACGGCGGTCGCCCGGCCGATGCCGCTGGACGCACCGGTGACCAGCGCGGTGATCGGTGTTCCGGGTGTCTCGGGGATCGGCACGGGTTCTCCTCGCCACGGCGGCGGACGTCGGGACCGACATCCGTTGTCCGCAACCGACTACCCGGCGGGTCCCGTGGTCATGCCGTTCTCGTCGATCCGCGCCCACAACCAGCCTGGCCCCGCGCAGCGCGCCCCGGCGGGCAGCCTCGCCCGCAGGCCGCGATCGGCGGTCACCACCAGCAGGTCCGCCCCGCCGCCGGCCAGCTCCGAGGCGACGGCGACCAGGGCGTCGTCGCCGGAGCCGGTGGCCCGGACCAGCCTCACCCCGTCGGGGCCGGGGACGTCGCGCGCCGCACCCTCCACGACCGCCACCGTGGCCGCCGGCTCGACCCAGGCGCCGTCCGGTCCGGGCAGCCGCCCCGGAAGGGCGGCGAGGCCCGCGAGCAGCCGGCCGGCGGCGGCGGCGCGGTCCCGCCACCAGCCGTCGGGACGCGACCCGACGACGTTGGCCACGTCGACCAGCAGCACCGTCATCCGTCCTCCGCCCGGGGCTCCTCCGCCCCACGTCGTTTCCCGGCCCCTGCGCTCGGGCATGCAACCCGGTTGCCGCCCGGGGGATCACGGCGGCCCCGACGAAGGGAACCACCATGGCCGGGAACCACCACGACCACACGCACTCCGACCGCGACGGCACCGTGGGCGCCACCGAGGGCGCCTCGGCCACCCGCGGCACCGCCCGGGACGCCGTCACCGCTCAGCACGACCGCTACGGCGGCATCAAGTGGGGTGCGGCCTTCTTCGGCTGGCTGTCGGCCAACGGCCTGGCCGTGATCCTGATCGCCCTGGTGTCGGCGGCCGGTGTCGCGATCGGCCTGGCCCAGGAGATCGACGACGCGGACGACGTGGCCGACCAGGTCAACAGCGGCGTCGGCATCGGCGGGGGCATCGCCCTCCTCGTCATCCTCTTCCTGGCCTACCTGGCCGGCGGGTACGTCGCCGGGCGCATGGCCCGCTTCGACGGCGTCCGCCAGGGCCTCGCCGTGTGGCTGATCGGCCTGCTGGTGGTGCTCGCGCTCGCCGCCGCCGGCTTCTTCTTCGGCAGCCAGTACAACGTGCTGGAGCAGCTCAACCTGCCGCGCATCCCGATCGACGAGGGCACCGCCACCACCGCCGGGATCATCACCCTCGTCGCGATCCTGCTGGTCACGCTGCTCGGCGCGATCCTCGGCGGCAAGCTCGGCGAGCGCTACCACCGGAAGGTCGACCGGGCGGGCTTCGACGCCTAGAAGGACCCCCTGCTCCCCGCCACTCGCACGCTCGCGGCGGGCCCCGGCAGGGGGCCGCGGCCATACGCTGCAGCGCATGTGCCGCAACATCCGACCGCTGGCCAACTTCGAGCCGCCGACGACGGACGACGAGATCCAGGCCGCCGCGCTGCAGTACGTCCGCAAGATCAGCGGAACGGTCAAGCCGTCCCGGGCGAACGCCGAGGCGTTCGACCGGGCGGTGGCCGAGGTGACCGCGGCGTCGGCCCGGCTGCTCGAGTCGCTGGTCTCCTCCGCCCCGCCCAAGGACCGCGAGGTGGAGGCGGCCAAGGCGCGGGCCCGGGCCGCTGCCCGGTACGGCACCTGAACCGGCCCGAGCAGTCCGGTTGCCCACAACTGGAATGACCGGGTGGTACCGCGGGTAACGACGCGTGCATGCCCACCGCGCCGCAGACCGCCCGTGCTCCCGAGTTCCGCGTCAGCGGCAACACCGCCGAGGAGGCGCGCAACCGCCACGGCTCCACCGTCTGCGCCCACTGCACCGACGGGCTCGGCAGGCCGCGCGAGGTCAAGCCGGGCTCGTTCCGCGCGAAGGTGCACAGCAACACCGCCGTGGCCATCACCTGGCGCGTCGCCGTGTTCACCGCCGGGCTGCTGCTGGTGATGCTCGGCATCGCGCTCACCGTGCTGCCGGGGCCGCTCACCATCCCGCCGGTGCTGGCCGGTCTCTGGGTGTGGTCGACGGAGTTCGACTGGGCCCGCCGGTTCTTCGCCACCTTCAAGCGCAAGGCGGTCGCCGCCTGGCGGCACGCCCGCCAGCACCCGGTCAGCTCGCTGGCCGTGACCGTCGGTGGACTGGCCGCCGCTGGTGTCGCCTTCTGGGCCGTCGGCCACTTCCAGCTGGTCGACAAGGCGACGACGGCGCTCGGCCTCTGACCGGTCAGTCCCGACGCACCTCGTCCGGATCGGGGGTGCGGAACGGCGGATCGCCCCGGCCATCGGAGTCCCCGGTGTCCGGGGCGTCGCTCTGCTCGGGACGGTCGGGCTCCTCGCCCCCCACCCCGAAGCCCTCCGCGGGCGGCGGTGCGCCGGCCCCGGGGTCGGCGGCCGGGATGCCCTCGTCGGGACGGCCGAGGTGCGGTTCGAAGGGCGTGGACATCGACATGTGCGCTCCCCTACCCCGCCGTGGCCCGGCAGTCCCCTGCTGCCCGGGATGTTTCCCGGATCGACCACCGCGCGTCGGGCGGCCGTGGGCCTGGGTTAGAACTGCTGCATGAGCTCCGCCCCGATCCTGCGCCGCGCCCGCTTCGCCGAGCTGACCCCGTTCGAGGTCTACCGGCTGTGCCGGCTCCGCGTCGACGTGTTCGTCGTCGAGCAGGAGTGCCCCTACCCCGAGCTCGACGGGCGGGACCTTGAGCCGGGGACCGAGCACCTGTGGTTCGAGCAGGACGAGGAGGTGCTGGCCACCATCCGGGTGCTGGACGACGGCGCCACCCGCGCCATCGGCCGGGTGGCGACGGCGGCCTCCGCCCGTGGGCGTGGCCTGGCCGCGCAGCTCGTCGAGGCCGCGCTGGCCGACTACGGGAACGGCCCGCTGACGCTCGGCGCACAGGCCCACCTGGAGAACTGGTACGAGCGGTTCGGCTTCCGGCGTAGCGGGCCGGGCTACGTCGAGGACGGCATCCCGCACGTGCCGATGCGCCGCGAGGCGGTGTGACCGGGGACGACGCGACGACGCTGCTGGCGGCCGCGGACCGGCTGAGGACGCTGGCGGCGCGGACCACGGGCGGGGACTGGCGGATCGGCGGGCTGCTCGCCAGCCGGCCCGAGGTGATCGCGCACGCGCCGGACGGCGGCACCGAGCACGTGGCGGAGGCGCGGACCCGCTCGGCCGCGTGGATCACCGCCCTCTCCCCCGCCGTGGCCGAGCCGCTGGCCACCTGGCTCACCGCCGCGGCCACCGCCGGTGGGCCCGATCCGGCCGCGGTCGCCCTGGCGCGGGTGCTCCTCGGCCGGCTGCCCGAGGGACCGCCGGCCCCCTGAGACGACGAGTGCCCCGCCGGCGGACCGGCGGGGCACTCGGGCGGAGCAGGGATCAGACGGGCTCGGCGCAGTAGACGGTGCCGTCCACGTCGTCGCCCTCGGGGCCGTACCAGATGGCCGACTGGGCGGACGCGAAGTCCAGGCAGACGTCGTTGGCCATGAACTCGTCGTAGGTCATCTCTTCCTTCTCGACCCCGACGACCTTGGCCTCGGCCTCGTCGGAACCGCAGTCCACGGTCTCGACGTCCTCGCCCATGGCGCCCTTCACGCAGTCCCCGACCTCGGGCTCACCGGCACCGAACAGGCCGAACGCGGACGCCGCGACCCCGAGGACGACGACGCCACCGACGATCGGCAGCACCTTCTTCACGACACTGCTCTTCTGCGGTCCACCGGCGGCCGAGGCGCCACCGGGCGGGGTCCAGGCTCCGGCGGGCTGCCCCGGCTGCTGGTCGAACGGCTGGTACGGCTGACCGGGCGGGACGGGCTGACCGGCCTGGCCCGGCTGCTCGCCGGACGGGTTCATGTCCGGGCCGTGTCCGGGGTGGCTCATGGGTGCTCCTGGTGATTCGTCGACGTGCGTACGCGCAGATCTTGACCCATGCCACCCTGACCAGGGTCGTTTTCCACCGGACGGGCACGCGGGGACCCCACGGCGGACCCGCCCGCACCACTCGTCCCACCGACCCCCGGCGGTCGAACTGCGGTCGAACCGTGCCGGCTGGGTAGCCGTCGGGGATGCGACGACACCCGACGCCCGGACCAGAGGGCCCCGAGCTCGCCGTGGACGATCCGGCCGCGCCCGAGCAGGAGGGGCTGGCGCGGCGGCTGGACAAGCCGATGGGGGTGCTGGGTCTGGTCTTCATCCTGGTCGTGCTGGGGCAGTCGCTCGCCCGCGAGACCTGGCTGGTGACCACGCTGAGCGTCGTCGGCTGGCTGCTGTGGGCGGTGTTCGTCGCCGAGTTCGTGTTCCGGGCCGCCACCGCCCGGGACCGGCGCCGGTTCTGGGCCCGCAACTGGTGGCAGCTGCTCTTCCTCGCCCTCCCGTTCCTGCGCTTCGCCCGCGCCCTCACCCTGCTGCGGGCCGCCCGGGTGGGCGGTGTGCTCTCGGCGGCCGTGCGCGGGTCGCGCTCGGCCGGCCGGTTGCTCAGCGGGCGGATCGGCTGGCTGGGCGCGGTCACCGTCGTCGTGGTGCTCGCCGTCAGCCAGCTGCTCTACGTGCTGGGCATGTACGGCTCCTACGGGGAGGCGCTCTACGACGCGGCCCTGGCGACCATCAGCGGTGAGCCGCTGTCCGCCGACACCACCCTCGCCCGGTTCCTCGACGTCGTCCTGGGCGTCTACTCCGTCGCCGTCTTCGCCACGGTGGCCGGCGCCCTCGGCGCCTACTTCCTGGAGCGCCGGGAAGCCGCCCCGGTCACCGCGCCGGAGTGACCGGGGCCCGTGCGGCCGTGGGCGTGCGCGGACGGAACCGGGGGTAGGGCCCGGCCATGAGCGAGAACGTGGCAGCGGGTGGGTTCGCCGGGCGACTGGGTGCACGGGCGGAGGCCGCGGACGACGGCACGGCGCGGATCTCCTTCGAGGTGACCGACGAGCACCTCAACCCCGCCGGCACGCTGCACGGCGGCGTGCTGGCCACCCTGGTGGACACCGCGATGGGCGCGGCGGTCCGCACCACCACCGACGACGGCGAGGTGCCGGCGACCAGTCAGCTGACCGTCACCTACCTGCGCCCGGGCAAGCCGGGGCCGCTGACCGTCACGGCCCGGCTGCGTACCCGCGGCGAGCACCTGACGGTGTGCGAGGCCGACGTGGAGCAGGACGGCAAGGACCTCGTGCACGCCGTCGCCACCTTCGCCCTGCTGCAGCGCTGACCGTCCCCGCCGGCGTCAGCCGGCCAGCGTGCCGACCAGGACCATGAACAGGACGAGCAGCGCGATCCCGCCGAGGAAGACGGCCAGCAGCAGGTAGGGACCGCGTCGGCGGCCGCCCTGGGTGGACATCGGCGGCTCGGCGCGATCGGCCGGGTCCCGGTCGTCGTCAGGACGGCCGACGGGGTGGGCACCGGTCATGGGGGGTCTCCGATCGTCGTCGGCCGCGGCCGCGGTGGCCGGTCCGTTGCTGTCTCGTCTTCGTGGCCGGGTCGGCTCGGGGTTCAGCGGCCGGCGGGGATGACCGATCCTCCTCCGGGGAGGACCATCGGGGCATGACCACCGCATCGTGGAACGGCACAGTGATCGCCGAGTCCGACGACATCGTCACCGTCGAGGGCAACGCCTACTTCCCGCGGGAGGCGGTGAAGGACGACGTCCTGCGGGCGTCGGACACGCACACCGTGTGCCCCTGGAAGGGCACGGCGTCCTACTTCAGCCTGGAGGTCGACGGCCGGGTCAACGCCGACGCCGCCTGGTACTACCCGGAGCCGAAGGACGCCGCCCGGGAGATCACCGGGCGGGTGGCGTTCTGGAAGGGCGTCGAGGTGCGCTGACCCTGCGGGGACGGGTCAGCGCCTCGGGCGGCTGCCGGCGAGCTCGCGGGCCGAGGCCGCCGCGTCGGCGTCGAGCTGACGGGCGACCGACTCGGTGTAGGAGTCCCAGGCCTGCTGCGGGGTGACGCCCAGGGCGACGGCGATCTCGTCCCAGCCGGCGCCGCCCCGCAGCGCGGCGCGCATGCCGACCAGCTGGCTGTCGTGCGCCTTGCGGGCAATCACCTCGCCCAGCGCCAGCAGCTCCAGGGACTCGTGCACGTCGAGCTGGGTCTGCTCGTCCAGCAGGGTGGACCAGGAGTCGGCGTCGTCGTCCCGCACGGTGTTGAGGGCGGTGTCGCCGTTGTCGCGCCGGCTCAGGAAGTCCAGCCGGGTGGCGGCCGTCGTCAGCGAGAACTCCGCCTCGAGGGCCTCGGGTGTGATGCTCATGGTTCGTGGTTCCCCGCCCTGCCCGGCGTGGCAAACCCCGATGGGCGCGATCTGCGGCACCCCGGGCCCCCCGGAACCGATCACCCGGGCGGGCCGGCGGCCAGGAAGTCCCGCACGACCCGCACGAACTCCTCGGGCCGGTCGGCGGGCGGAAGGTGCCCGGCGCCCTCGACGACGTGCAGCCGCGCCGAGGGCAGCGCCCGCAGCCACTGCTGCGCCAGGTCGACCGGGAACAGGCCGTCCAGCGCTCCCCACACCACGAGGGTGGGCACCCGGAGGCCGCTCAGTCGCGGGCCCAGGCCGGGGTCGTGCATGTACGGCTCCCCGGCCAGGCGGGCAGCGGTCGCCGTGTTCCGCGTCCGCCGCTCGACGAGCGCCGGGTCGGCCTGCACCGCGGCGGCCCGCGCCCGCCCGGCGGCCAGGGAGTCCGCGTCGCCGCAGAGCAGCGCGAGGAGCTCACCGGGCGGCGTGCGGAACATGTCGGGGATCGGCCGGTCGGCCGGCAGCCCCGCCGGATCCACCAGCACCAGGTGCTCGACCCGTTCGGGCGCCAGGAGGGCCAGCTCGGCGGCCAGCCAGCCGCCGAGCGAGGTGCCCACGAGGGAGAAGTGGTCGACCCCGAGGGCGTCGAGGATCGCCGGGTAGCGCCGGGCGAGGTCACCGACGGAGGTCACGGTGGGGTCGTCGCCGCTCCGGTTGAAGCCCGGGTGGTCCGGGCGCAGCACGCGGTGGCCGGTCGCCAGCGCCCCGAGCGCGGGCAGCCAGCCGCCGAGGTCGCCGGCTCCGTGCAGGTAGACCAGCGGGGGCCCGTGCCCGGCGCTCAGCACGTGGACGCCCACGCCGTCCACGTCGAGCGTCGTCGTCCGCGGCTGCTGCTCGACCGTCACAGGAACAGGTAGTCGTCGGGTGCCGGCCGGCGGGTGAGCCGCCAGTACTCCAGGGTGTGCAGCGGCCAGTTCTGCGAGACCCGCCCGGTGGCGTTCTTGTACCAGTTGTGGACCTCGGGGATCCCCCAGGCCATCGACCGGTTCGCCTGGTCGATCCGCTCGTTGAAGGCGTCGACGACGTCGGGGCGCACCTCCATGGCCTGTCGCCCGGTGGACCTGAGCAGGGAGAGGCACTCCAGGACGTAGTTCATCGCCAGCTCGGAGAACATGAAGATGCTGCCGTTGAGGACGAGGTTCGTGTTGGGCCCGAACAGGGAGAAGAAGTTCGGGAACCCCGGGACCGTGATGCCCAGGTAGGCCCGCGCGTCGCCGTTCCACTGCTCGTGCAGGTCGCGGCCGTCCCGTCCGATGACCGTCATCGAGGACAGGAAGTCCGAGGCTCGGAACCCCGTGCCGTAGATGATCACGTCGACCTCGTGCTCGACCCCGTCGCGGGTCCGGATGCCCCGCTCGGTGATCTCGGCGATTCCCTCGGTGACGAGGGAGACGTGGTCCTTCTTCAGGGTGGCGGCCCAGACACCGTTGTCCCGCAGCATCCGCTTGGCGTACGGCGGATAGGACGGCACCACCTTGTCCAGCAGGTCGGGGCGATCGGCGTACTGGCCGCGGATGTGCTCGGCCAGCTGGGCACGGAGGCGGGCGTTCGGGGCCGACACCGATCCGGGCTCCCGCCACTCGGGATCGACGACGGCGAAGGCGTGCATGCCGTCCACGGCGATCCAGAACTGGTAGAAGCGGAACCAGCGGGCGTAGTAGGGCACGTGCCGGAACAGCCACTGCAGCCCGGGCGCGATGTCGTCGTGGTAGGTGGGGGCCGGCAGCGCCCACGGAGGGGTGCGCTGGAGGACCAGCAACTCGGCGACCTCGTCGGCGATCGACGGGATGACCTGGTAGGCGCTGGCGCCGGTCCCGATGACGGCCACCCGCTGCCCGGCGAGCTTCACGTCGTGGTCCCACCGCGCCGTGTGGAAGGACGGTCCGGCGAAGCGGTCCCGCCCCGGGACGTCCGGGTAGTTGGGCTGGTTCAGCTGGCCGACGGCGGTGATGACGGCGTGCGCGGTCACCGACGACTCCACGCCGTCCCGGTCCCGGGTCAGCACGGTCCAGGTGCACGTCTCGTCGTCGTACCTGGCCTCCACCACCTGGGTGCCGAACCGGATCCGGTCGCGCAGGCCGAACTCCGCCGCGACGTCGCGGAAGTACCCGTGGATGGCGCTCTGCCGGGAGTACTGCTGGAGCCAGTCGTCCTTCTGCGCGAAGGAGTAGCTGTACGCGAAGTTGTTCGTGTCCAGGCGGCACCCGGGGTAGCTGTTCTCGAACCAGACCCCGCCGACGTCGTCGTTGCGCTCGAGGACGACGAACGACAGGCCGGCCTGGTCGAGGTGATGGGCCGCGGCGAGACCGGACATGCCGCCGCCCACGACGACGACCGCGTGGTCGACGTCGGCACCGCCCTCGGGCGGAGGCCCGAACCGGGTCCGGACCTCGCCGGCCAGGCCGAGTTCCTGCATGAGCAGCGGCTCGTAGTCCTCCGACACCTCGCCGGTGAGGAAGCGCATCAGCTGCCGCATCTCCTCCGTCCCGGGTTCACCGGCGACCTGGCAGCCGCCGTCGCGGAACCGGCGCAGCGCCTGGAACGCGGCCTCCCGTGCCCGTTCCTGGGTCTCCTCGTCCATGCCGCCCTGGGGCGCGATGAACGCGTCCTTGGCCCGGCGCGGTGGTCGCAGGTCGGAGGCGATCAGGCCGAGGTCGCCGGTGATGTGCGCCAGCGCCGGGAGCAAGGGCGGCAGGTCCGCGTCGCGCAGCACGCGACGCAGCGTCTCGTCGTCCTCGGTGATGGGCTCGATGGGATTGCAGATCGCCATGCGTCAGGCCTCCGGTCCGCGCTGGTAGGACCCCGGACGGAGCCCCACGAGCTCCAGGAAGCTCGCGATGCCGGCGGCGAGCTCCCCCTCCTGGCCGCGGTAGTAGTGGTCCGCGCCCCGGAGCACGAGCCGCTGGTCGCCGTCGCCGGCGAACTCGGCGAACAGCTCGTTCCACAGCGCGTCCCTCGGCTCGGCGTCCCCCCACGCCAGGAGCACCGGTGCCGTGCGCTGCCGCAGGTCGGACAGCCAGATGCCGTCGGGCTCCTCCAGCCGCTGGACGAGGCTGCCGGCGCTGATGGCGTGGTACCAGCCGGACACCGGGATGAGGTCGCGCCCGCGGCCCTCGGCGACCATCGTCCGGGCGAGGTCGGCGGCCCGCGCCTGGTCGGCGGGGTCCGGCCACCACAGCGCGAACGGGTTCTTGTTCGTGGTCAGGGGCGACAGCAGGATCCAAGCGGCGATCGCGGGGTCCCGCGGCATCAGGTCGGCTGCGTAGAAGCCGCCCGAGGAGTGGCCGCAGACGACCACCTGCTGCACGCCGCGTTCGCGCAGGTGCGCGACGCCGGCGGCGAGGTCCAGGTGTCCGGTCGTGAGGTCCTCCCACATGCCGCCCTCGACGGCCCAGTCGTCGGTGCCGACCGTGTAACCGAGGTCGTGGCAGCGCATGTTGACGGCCAGGTGCGCGATCCCCGGGAGGAGCGGCGGCAGGAACCGCCCGGGACCGGTGAGGACGCTGCTGCCCTTGCCGTGGACGTGCAGCATCCCGACCGTCGGCTCGTCCGCGGCGTACCAGAGCGCGTCGATCGGCAGGCCGTCGTCGCGGCGGAGCTCCACGAGCTCCACCCCGACCCGGACCGGCGTGGTCCAGGAGGACTGCGGTTCCACCAGGACGTCGGCGTTCGTCATCTCGGTCACCGCACCTGGACGGTCATGGAACCGATGCCGCTGATGGACATCTCCAGCTGCTCTCCGGCGGCGATCGGGCCGACCCCGGGCGGGGCTCCGGTGAACAGCACGTCACCGGGGTTGAGGGTCATGATCGTCGACGCGTAGGCCACGATCTGCGGCACCGGCACCAGCAGGTCGCCGGTGTTGACCGACTGCCGCACCTCTCCCCCGCAGGTCAGCCGGATGTCCAGCCCCGAGCCGTCGCCGATCTCGTCGGTGGTCGTGATCCAGGGGCCCAGCGGGCTGAACGAGTCGTAGCTCTTGCGCCGCGACCGGTCCGCCGCGGAGCGGACGGTGATGTCGAGGCCGGCGGTGAACCCGAGCACGTGCTCCATGGCCGAGGCCACCGGGATGTCCTTGCCCCCGGAGCCGATCACGATCACCAGCTCGGACTCGTGGTGCACCTCGTGCCCGGCGGCGACCACGTCGCGGGGCAGGACGATGTCCGCGCCCGGTCCGACGATGGACGACGGGGCCTTCAGGAAGACGTCGAACTCCATCATCCAGGCCTCGACGCGGCCCAGCGTGCGCTCCTGGACCCCGTGCATCTCCGCGACGTGCTCGCCGTAGTTGCTCGCCGCCGCCACCACCTTGGTGGGGCCCAGCACCGGCGCGCGCAGCGCCACGTCGGTCACCGCACGCGGGGTGCCCTCCGCTGCGGCCGTCGCGAGCGCCGGGGCCAGGGCGCGGAAGTCCCGGCAGAGCGCCCGCCACCACCCGGCGGTCAGCGGGTCGGGGTCGTGCGGCCACGGCAGGGCGTCGGTGACGTCGACGACCGTCCGGTCGTCGACGGAGACCACACCCAACCGGTGGTCGTCGAACAGCGCGAGCTTCACGAAGGACTCCAGACGACGGGAGGAGGCGGCACGACCGCCGTCGGCGCGGGCGTGGGCAGGAGGACGTCGGGTGCGGTCACCGGGGGACGAAGACCCCGGTGACCGGCTGGGGCTCCGGCAGCGACTCCGTGCGGTAGATGCCGAGCGCGCGCAGCACCGGTGCGTCGGTGAGGAGGAAGAGGTCGGCCTGCTCGTCGGCGGCGTGCTCCACGGCCGACCACGACGGCACGACGAACATGTCGCCGGGTCCCCAGTCGAAGCGCTGGCCGTCGATGACCGACGATCCGGACCCCTGGAAGGCGACGTAGACGGCGTTGCCCGAGCGGCGGACCGCCGGGGTGCGTGCCCCCGCGCGGACGCGGTGGACCGCGCAGCCCAGCGTCGGCAGCACGCTGGCCCCGGTCGTCGGGTTCACGTACTCCACGGCGATCAGCGGCTCGTCCGACGCCGCGGCACGCCGGTCCAGCTCGGCGGCGGTGTCGGCCCACCGGTAGACCAGCAGGGGTGACGCCGTCGGGGACAGGACGTCGGCCACCTCACCCTCGACGTAGCGGGTGCCGCCGGCGTGGGTGCGTTCGGAGGTGTTGTGCTCGGCCGGCTCCGGCTGGCTCTCCCCCGGACCCGGGTACTCCTGGAAGAACACCCCGTCCAGGGCGTCGATCATCGGCAGGTCGAGCCCGTCGAACCAGAACATCTCCGAGTCGCCACCGTTGACGTGGTCGTGCCAGTTCCACGACGGCGTGAGCACGAGGTCCCCGGGGTGCATGTCGCAGGCGTCGCCGTTCACCGTCGTCCAGACGCCCTCGCCCTCCAGCACCCACCGGACCGCTCCCGGGGTGTGCCGGTGCGCCGGGGCGGTCTCCCGCGGGCCCAGGCACTGCAGCGCCCCCCAGAGGGAGCCGGCCGCATAGGGCTTGCCGCCGAGACCCGGGTTCTGCAGGGACAGCACCCGCCGCTCGCCGCCGCGCTCGACGGGCACCAGCTGGATGGCCCGCCGGGCCAGCGGCTTCATGGTCGCCGCCGACCACAGCCACGGGATGGCCCGGGGGCGCGGGGTCGGGGTCAGCAGCTGCTCGGTGATCGTCCACAGCGGTCGCAGGTCGACCGCGGCGAGGTCCCGGTACAGCGCTTCGAGCTCGCCGTCGTCGTGGGTCTGCGCGGGGATGGTCATGGCATGTCCTCCAGGTGCCCCGGCGGGGACCGGGTCGAGAGCTGGGCCGCCGGCGGGCGCGGCGGACGTCCCCGGGGCGGCCGTGCGGCCGCCCCGGGGCCCTGGTGCCGGTGGAGCGACCGGTCAGCCGATGACGGCGTCCTCGTAGTCGATCTCCTCGTCGATCAGGCCGTACTCGGCCATCAGCTGACCGGTCAGCTCGACCGACTCCATGTCCGAAGCGCCGCGCCACTGGATGAGGTTGATCTCCTCGGCCAGCGCCGGGTCCAGGTCGATGAGCGAGGGCAGCGCCGCCCGGAACGACTCCGGGTCCTCCCGGATGTCGTCCGCGGTCGTCTGCACGGCAGCGGCGAAGTTCTCCGCCACCTCCGGGCACTCGTCGATCTTCTCCTCGGTCATGACCATCGTGCCGATCTGCAGACCGGGCTTGATGCCCACCCACGGGCGGTCGACGACGCGGAGGCCCTGGTTCGCACCGATCGTGACGAACGGCTCGATGAGGATGCCGGCGTCGACGTCCCCCCGGCCGATGGCCGCGATGATCTCCGGGAAGGGCAGCTCGACCGGGCTGATGGCACCCTCGGCCGAGCCGTTCTCCTCGATGATGTCGTTGATCGCGAGCTCGTTGACGTTGCCGAGCGCGTTGACACCCATCCGGACGTCCTGGAGGTCCTCCCGGCTCTGGATCGGGCTGTCCGGCTTCACCAGCACCGCCGAGAAGTCGCCGTCCGGCTCGTCCGACGTCGAGCTGCCGCCCGAGATCATCTTGAGCGGCAGGCCCGCCTCGATCGAGGTGATGGCCGACACCATGTCCAGGCCCATGACGTCGTACTCGCCCTGGAGCAGCCCCGGCACGCTGGTGGTGCCACCTCCGGGGCTCGGCGTCAGCGTCAGGTCGATGCCCTCGTCCTCGAAGTGGCCCTGCTGGAGGCCGTAGGACACGAAGGAGAGCGGACCGCCGGGGGTCTCGGCCATCGTGAGCGCGGTCAGCCCCTCGCCGCCGCACTCGCCGCTGCTGTCGGCGTTGCCGCCGCCCGAGCCGGCGTCCGGGGCGTCGGACAGGCCGCCACCCTCCGATCCGCCACAGGCGGAGAGCAGCAGGAGCGCGCTGGCCGTCAGGGCCGTGCGGGCGAACATCGAGGACTTCATGACGTTTCTCCAGGTGACTCGGGACGTGCGTGGGGGCGTCGGTGCCCATCCATCAGGAGCCGTGCGGGTGGAGCGGGGTGGGACGACCGCGCCTCAGTGCCGGAGGGCGGAGAGCAGTTCGCTGCGGAGGCGGGCGAACTCGGGCAGCGCCTTGGTCGTGATCTGGTCCCGCGGCCGCGGCAGGTCGACCTCGGCCACCGTGGTCACGGTCGCCGGCGCCTTGAGCACGAGCACCCGATCGGCCAGGTAGACCGCCTCGTCGATGTCGTGGGTGACGAAGAGGATCGTCACGGCATAGCGCTCCCAGATCCCGAGCAGGAGGTCCTCGAGGTCCGACCGCGTCTGGGCGTCGACGGAGGCGAAGGGCTCGTCCATCAGCAGCACCCGCGGCCGGTAGGCCAGGGCCCGGGCGATGGCGACCCGTTGCTGCATGCCGCCGGACAGCTGCCAGGGGAAGGCCTTGGTCCGGTCGCCCAGCCCGACGGCATCCAGGGCGTCCGCCGTGGCGCTCTTCGCCTCCTGCTTGGACATCCCCTTGTAGCGCAGCGGGAACGACACGTTGCGCTCCACCGTCATCCACGGCAGCAGCGACCGGCTGTAGTCCTGGAACACGTAGGCGAGGTCCTCGGGGGGACCGTCGACCGGGTTGCCCTCCACGAGGATCTGGCCGCTCGTGGCGGGCGCCAGCCCGGACAGGCAGCGGAGCATGGTGGTCTTGCCGCAGCCGGAGGAGCCGAGGATGCAGACGAACTCCTTCTCCCCCACGACGAACGACAGGTCGCCGACGGCGACGTTGCCGGTCTCCTCGCTGCCGTAGACCTTGCGCAGGTGTGACACCTCGAGCACGCCGGACCTCCTGAGAACTACGAGACGGGGCGCGACGAGCGCGCGGTGGACGGGACGTTCGGTGTGGTGGCGGTGTCCGGCCCACGGCCGTCGGCGGTGGCCGCGACCGGGGTCGGGGCGTCGGCCGTGAGTGCGGCAGCGGACGTGGGTGCGGCGTCGGCCGTGGGTGCGGCGTCGGCCGTGGGTGCGGCGGCGGACTCGCCGAGCAGGCCCTTGGCGCCCCGGTGCCAGAAGAGGACGCGGGCCTCGACACGGAGGAAGAGCCAGTTGAGGACGAAGCCGAGGAGCCCGATCACCACGATGCCGGTCCACATCTCGGGGATCTCGAACCCGCGCTGGGACTGCAGGATGAAGTAGCCCAGGCCGTTGGCGCTGGCGACCATCTCCGAGATGACCATGAGGATGATGCCGATCGACAGGCTCGTCCTCATGCCGGCGAAGATCCGCGGGCTGGCCGCGGGCAGGATGATGTGCAGCAGGACGCTGCGGGACGGGATGCGGTAGGAGCGCGCCATGTCCAGCTGCTGGCTCTCCAGCCCCCGCACGCCGTCGATGGTGTTCAGCAGGATGGGCCACACCGTGCCCAGCGCGATGATGAAGACCTTGGAATTGGTCCCCGTGCCGAACAGCAGCAGGGCGAAGGGGATCAGCGCCGGTGCCGGCAGGGCGCGCAGGAACTCCACGACCGGCTCCGCCGTGAGCCGCGCCCGGCGGGAGAGCCCCAGCGCGATGCCCGCGGTGACGCCGACGACGACGGCGAGGCCGTAGCCCGCGGCCAGCCGGGACACGCTGGGCAGGAGGTCGACCGGCACCCGCTCGAAGAGCCAGGTCTCGGCGAACGTGGATCCGATCTCCGTCAGCGGCGGGAAGTAGAAGCTGTCGGCCTGCGCGCTCCAGACCCCGTAGCCGAGGAGGAGAGCAGCGGGCAGCAGGAACTGCAGCAGGAAGTTGCCGACCCGCGGTGCGGTCCTCACAGGGCCACCTCCCGGTGCGAGGGGTGCCACCGCAGCAGCCGGCGCTCGACGGCGATGAAGACCGTGTTGAGCAGCCAGCCGAGCAGGCCGGTGGCGAGGATGAGCGCGTACATCTGGGTGATCGACCCCGAGACCTGCGAGACGACGATGGCCCGGCCGAGTCCCGGTGCGCCGACCACCAGCTCCGCGGTGAGGGCGAGGATCAGCGCGATGGCCGACGAGATGCGCAGGCCCGTGGCGATGTAGGGAGCAGCGCTCGGCAGGATGATCCGGGCGAAGCGGGCCAGCGGGGGCAACCCGTAGGACCGGGCCGTGTCCCTCGCGACCGGGTCGACGTCCTGGACGCCGTAGATGCTCTGGAAGAGGATCGGCCAGAAGCAGGCGAACGCGACGAGGAAGACCTTCATGTCCTGGCCGACCCCGAAGACCAGGACGGCCAGCGGGATCAGCGCGACGGACGGCACCGGGCGCAGGAACTCGATGACCAGCCGGCTCATCTGGAACGCCCGCCGGCTGGCGCCGAGCAGCATGCCCAGCGGCACGGCGAGGACGGCGGCGAGGAGCAGGCCGACGGCCCATCCGCGCATGGTCCGGCCGATCTCGACCCACAGTCCCGGGTCCCCGACCAGGCCGAGCAGCGAACCGTAGATCTCGCTCACCGGCGGGAAGGACTCGCGCGGCAGCACACCGGTGCGGGAGCAGACCTCCAGCACCACGAGGATCGCCGCGATGCCCAGGAGACGCGGCACCCAGTCGAGGGCGCGCCGTCGGAGGGAGCCCTCACGGCTCCGCCCTGCCACCGGGCCCGTCCCGGGCTGCGGGGAAGGCGCGGTCGTCACCTTCTCGGCTACCCGCATGGCCAACGCAGCACCCGCTTCTCCGTCCGGTCGCTCGGCCTCGATGGCCTCGTCCCCCGGCGCGGCGGGAAGCCGCGCGCGGCGTCCGGCTGCCCCCTGCGGAATGGCGCGGGAGTGTGTCGGACGCCACGTAAGCTAGCTCACTCTTCCCCAGCGAGACAAGAAACAGCTCCGACTTTCCTCTTTGCGGAAGCATGGTCACGCCAGGGTCTCGGCCGGGCGTGCTCGCAGGTCTGCACTCGGGTCCACGGGGCCCCCGGAACGGTTCCGCAACGCAGAGCGATGGCGAGACGCCGACAACTCGAATGTGCCGCGGCGGACCGGGCCACGGACGCATCGACTGATAGCGTTCTGCTATGGGGAATTCGCCTGCCGATCGGGGAGGTCTGCGATCCGTCGACAACGCGCTGCGCCTGCTCGACCTCATCGGCCAGCGCCAGGTGCTGCGGGTGGCAGAGGCGGCCGAGGCCCTCGGCGTCGCCGGTTCCACCGCACACCGGCTGCTCACGGCCCTGCGCCAGCGAGGGTTCGTCCTCCAGGACAAGCCGCACAGCGCCTACCGTCCCGGGCCGGCGCTCAACGCCATCGGGCTGGCAGCGATCGGCCGGATCGACATCCGGCGGATCGCCCGGCCCATCCTCGAGGACCTCGCGGAGTCGACGCAGGAGACCGTGAGCCTGTGCCTCCTCGAGGGGCGCAGCGTCCGCTTCATCGACTGCGTCGAGAGCCCGCGGCCGGTCCGCGTCGGCGACCGCACCGGCGTCGTCATGCCTGCGCACTGCACGGCGGCGGGCAAGGCGGTCCTCGCCGGCATGTCACCCGGCGATCTCCGGCGGCTGTACCCCGACGGCGAACTGACCGGCCTCACGGAGTCGTCCATCACCACGCTGGACGAACTCCTCGACGAGCTGCAGAGCATCCGCGACAGCGGTTTCGCGATCAACATCGAGGAGGGCGAGTACGGCATCAGCGCCGTCGGCACCTCGGTACCGGACCTGCACGGAACCCCCCTGGTGGCGCTGGCCATCGTCGTTCCGTCCGGCCGCCTCCCCGACGCGGCGGCGGGACGGACGCTCGCCCCCCTGCTGCTCCAGGCCCGGGACCAGATCACCCGTTCGCTGCGCACCGCCACCTGAGCCGGCCGCGGCTCAGCGTCCCGGCGCGGACCCGTGCCCGGTGGCGACGGCGAGAACCGCTCCGGGGTCCTCGCACCCGTTCCCCGCCCAGGCGACGTACTGGTCCGGGCGCACCAGCACGAGGTCCGCACCGTAGGCGGCGCGGACGTCCTCACCGATGTCGACGACCCGCAACGGGACCGACGCCCGCTCGGCGGCCGCGACCAGCTCGTCACCCTTCCCCCCGGCACGCAGCAGCACGAACCCGTCGCCGGTCAGCCGGTCGAACAGGTCGGCGTCCGTGCCCTCCGGCTGGGACGCCAGGTGGTGCCCCGGGCGAGCACGGGTCTCGTGGTCGCCGTACGCGCCGGAGCGCCCCCCGCCGGATCCCGCGATGACGGGCGACCCCTCGTAGTGCGGCTCGTAGGCGGCGACCTCCGCCGCGGCTGCTTCGGCGCGCGCCCCCCACTCGGCCTCGAAGGCCGCCCGGTCGGTGCCGGGATCGTGGGTGGCGAGGAAGTCCCCGTCCACCTGGATGGAGCGGGCGATGAAGTCGTCCCGGGTGGAGGCGAAGACCGGCCGTCGTTCCGCGTCGTAGGAGTCCAGCAGGCCGGGGCCGCCCCATCCGCGCAGCGTGGCGGCGAGCTTCCAGGCGAGGTTGGCGGCGTCCTCGAACCCGGTGTTGATCCCGTAGCCGCCGTACGGCGGATGGCTGTGCGCGGCGTCCCCGGCGAGGAGGACCCGGCCCCGGCGGTACCGGTCGGCGAGCGCGAAGCGCATGTCCCAGAAGCCGACGTGCTCGATCTCGACGTCGAACCGGTCCCCGACCGCCTTCCAGACCAGGGGGCGGAAGTCGGTCCCGGGATCGGCCACGTCCACGGGCGCGTGGAAGAACCAGGTCTCGCTCGCGTCCACGCGACCCAGGAACTGCCAGTACCCCGCGTGGTCGGGGTGCAGGACGTTGAAGAAGGACGTGCCGGGGAAGCGCGCCAGCAGGCCGTCGAGCTGCCGCGAGCGGAAGACGAGCAGGACCATCAACTGCTCGTGGTCCGTCCGGTCCTGACCGATGCCCGCTGACTCCCGGACCGTCGAGCGGCTGCCGTCGCAACCCACCGCGTACTCGCCGGCCACCTCCAGCACCGCGCCGGACGCGTCCCGCGCCCGGACCACCACCCCCTCGCCGGACTGGCTCACGTCCTCCGCCCGCCAGCCGTGGTGAACCGAGACGGTCGGCAGCTCGGCAGCGCGGGCGCGCAGCGCCCGTTCGGTGGCGTACTGCGGGAGGCGCTCGTTGTCGGTCGCGTAGAAGCGGCGGACGGCGCCGCGCCGCAGCCACTCGTAGGAGTACTGCCCGAGCAGCGACCCGTAGGCGGTGAGCCCCCGGGAGTGCCCGGCCGGGATGGTGCGGCCGGCCCGGACGCGGTCCTCGACCCCCCAGGCCCGCATGTGCTCCATGGTCCGCTGGGTCAGGTTCTGCCCCTTCGGCACGAGCTGGGGTTCGGCGCGGCGCTCGATCAGCGCGCACCGGATGCCGAGCTGCCCGAGCCCGATGGCCAGCCCGGTCCCGACGGGCCCTCCGCCGACGACGACGACCTGGGACCGGACGGACTCCCCCGCTGCCGGGCTCCCACCCACCGGGGTCACACCTGGGCGGTGGCGTTCAGACCGAAGACGCGCTCGGCGTTCGTCTGGAAGAGCATCCGCTTCGTCTCCGCATCGATGTCCAGGTCGTCGTGGGTCCGGACCTCGGAGACCTCGTACTCGTACGGGTAGTCCATCGCGTACATGACCCGGTCGGCGCCGAGGACCTGCTGGCAGAACCGGATCGCCGGCTCCCAGGCCATGCCGCTGGTGGTGATGTAGACGTTCTCGCGCATGTACTCGCTGATCGTGCGCTGCGTCGGCTTCATCGACTCGTACCGCTCGGCGCGGACCGTGGCGGCGTGCATGTGGTCCAGCCGGAAGAGCCAGAACGGCAGGGCCTCCCCCGCGTGCCCGACCACGATGCGCAGTCGCGGGAACCGGTCGAAGACGCCGGCGGTGATGATCCGCAGCAGGTGCAGTCCGGTGTCGACGCCGAACCCGTAGATGGCGCCGTCCAGGCCCGCCTCCTGGAAGGGCTGGAGCATGGTCCGCGGAAGGCCGGTCGGGTGGATGTAGATCGGCACGTCCAGGTCCTCGGCGGCCTCGAAGATGGGCCAGAACTCCTGGTCGGACAGGTACCGGCCCTGGGTGTGCCCGTTGATGACCCCACCGTGCAGCCCCAGCTGGGTCACGCCCCGGCGCAGCTCCTCCGCCGCCGCCGCGGGGTCCTGCGGGGCGACCGCCGCGAGACCGCTGAACCGGTCGGGGTGCCGGCGGCAGGCATCGGCCAGCTGGTCGTTGGTCGAGGCGGCGAGCGCCACGCCCTCCGCCGGGTCGAGCCACTGCACACCCGGGGCGGTCAGGAGCAGCAGGGCCCGGTCGATGCCGGCGGCGTCCATGTCGGCGATCCGCTCCTCGCCGAGGTCGAGCAGCCGCCGCTTGATGGTCCGGGGACGCTCGGCCTGGCTCGTCGTGTAGAAGCCGGCCAGCCCGGCGAAACCGGGGTCCACGTCGGACCGCTCCATGGTCCGCGCCCAGGCGTCGAAGAGATCCGGCGTGGCGAAGGCCTCCTCGGTGGCGATGCGCAGGTATCCCTGGGCGCCGCCGGTGCGGGGCGTGGCGGGGTCGGTGCTCATTCGTGGTGCTCCTCGGGCAGAGACGGGGGGCCGGAGTTCAGGTGGAAGCCGCGTGCGGGCTCGGAAGGCCTCCGGCAGGAACCGCGGGACGGGCAGCTGGCTCGACGCCGTAGTGACCCCGGACACTAATGGGTCTAGCGCCCGGAGGAAACCTGCCGCCAACATATTCCGTACACCGGAATCCGAGTACTCCGACGGTCACGACCGGACTCAGTCGCCGATCCGGCTCCACTCCACCGCACACGGACGAGCTCCGGCTCGAGACCCTGCCGAACCAACACACCGTTCTGGCATGCGGAAACCGGCGCCTGCGGTCTTCGCACTGGTGGACAGCGCATGTCCCCGCCCCTACTGTGGCGCACGTCTCCTCGGCGCCGGAACTCGCACGCAGCTCCCCGAGGACGGCGGCGAGCCGAGCGACGGTGACCCCCGCTCGTGGACGACTTCCCGCCCGATTGACGAGACGAGAGAGAGCACCGACATGGCGCAGACGCCGAGCCGCACCGCCGTCGCCGACCGGGAGGACGCCGTCCTGCACGAGGCGGCCGTCCTGGTCGCCGGGCAGCGGCTGGACTCCGATTTCCAGCCCGTCGTCAACCCCGCGCGCGTGCACGAGGTGGTCGGCCAGGTGGCCATGGGCACCGGCGAGCACGTCGACCGCGCGGTCGCCGCGGCGTCGGCGGCATTCCCCGCCTGGTCGCAGCTGACCGCCTCGGAGCGCGCCGAGCACCTCGCCCGGGCCGCCGAGGCCATCACCGCGGCCGCCGGCCCGCTCGCCGAGCTGCTGACCCGCGAGCAGGGCAAGGTCCTCTGGGAGTCCCGGGTCGACGTCGGCGGCGCGGCGCACATCCTCGGGTACTACACCGGACTGGCCGAGCGACTGGCCGAGGACGAGGTGTTCCGCTCCGACTCCCGCGGCACGATCTTCTCCGGCCGCCGTCCGATGGGCGTGACCGGCGTCATCGTGCCGTGGAACAGCCCCGTCTACCTGGCCTTCCTCGGCATCTCCCCCGCCCTCCTGGCCGGCAACACCGTCGTCGTCAAGCCCTCGGAGCTGGCGCCGCTGACCCTGAGCGCCGTGCTGGAGATCCTCGCCGCGAAGCTGCCCGAGGGGGTCGTCAACGTCGTGCCCGGCGGCGGCGAGGCCGGCGCGGCCATCGCCGCCCACGCCGGGATCCGCAAGGTGTTCTTCACCGGCAGCACGGCCACCGGCCAGCACGTCATGCGCGCCGCGGCCGGGAACCTCAAGAACGTGAGCCTGGAGCTCGGCGGCAACGACCCGGCCATCGTGCTGGAGAGCGCCGTGGTCACCGACCGCCTCGTCGACGAGCTGGTGCAGAGCGTCTTCACCGCCAGCGGCCAGATCTGCTTCAACGTCAAGCGGATCTACGTCCACCGATCGCACTACGAGCAGTTCGTCGAGCGGTACACCGCGGCCGTCGACCAGCTGGTGGTGGGCGACGGCCTCGACTCGCGCAGCACCATCGGGCCGGTCAACAACCGGCCGCAGTTCGAACGGGTCCAGGGCCTCCTGGACCGCACCCGCGCGGCCGGCGCGACGGTGCGCACCCTCGGGACGGCACTGGACCCGGACACCTGGGACGCCGGCTACTTCCTCCACCCCACGGTCGTGACCGACGTGGAGCCCGGCGCCGAGCTCGTCACATGCGAGCAGTTCGGCCCGGTGGTCCCCATCCTCCCGTTCGACTCCGACGACGAGGTCGTCGGCATGGCGAACTCCACCGAGTTCGGTCTCGCCGCCTCCGTCTGGAGCGAGGACCGGGAGCACGCGCTGCGGATCGCCCGCCGACTGGAGTCCGGCAGCGTCTTCATCAACGTCCACCGCATCGGCGCCTCCGACGTGTCCATGCCCTTCGGCGGGTTCAAGGGCAGCGGCATCGGGCGCGGCCACGGCATCACCGCCCTGGAGGCGTGCACCGAACTGCAGACGATCGCCGACTACGTCGACGTCTCGGGCTTCCCCGGTCCGAACCGCTGACCGTCGGTGGGGGAACCGGACGTACCCGGGGCACCTGACCCCACCGACGGCGAGGGCCCGCACTCCCGAGCGGGAGTGCGGGCCCTGCAGGCGCTGCCGGATCAGGCGTCGACCGGATCAGGCATCGACCGGATCAGGCGTCGACGCCGACGGCCTCCTTGGCGACCGCGGCGAGGGCGACCTGGGCGGCGCTGATTACGCTCGACCGGTTCTTGTGGGTCTCCTCGTAGCGGATGATCACCCGGATGTCGTGGGGCTCGGTGAGCCCCTTGACCGCCTTGGCGGCGTCCGTGGTGTTCAGCGAGTCGAAGCCCTTGACGGGCAGCTCGTCGGCGGTCACGTCGCCGAGCTCCTCGCGGGCGGACCGGGCCACGTCGGCGGCCTCCTTGTTGCCCTCGCGCCGGGCGATGCGCTCGGCGCGGCGCAGCGAGGCGGCGCGGCCGACCACGAGGGTCTCTCGGGCGGCGTCGGCGAGCGCGGCGGCCCGGCCCACGACCCCGCGGACGTTGTCGCTGGTCTCCTCACCGGCCTGCTGCACGGTGTCCACGGCCTGGTTCACCGTGTTGGCCACGAAGCGCACCGGGGCGTTGACGGCCTTGGCCACGCCGCCGGCGACCTTCTGCAGCGGGGTCGCCACCAGGGCGGCCGGGCCACCGAGGGCCTCCTCGGCCAGCACGACGGTCAGCCACTCGACGGTCGCCTTGTGCGCGGTGACGAGCTTCTCGGCGAGCCGCTCCACCTTCGGCTGCTCGGCGGACTGGGCCAGCACCTTGACGTAGGTGGCGCGGTCCAGCAGCTGGTGCTCGAGCTGCAGGTCGGTGAGCAGGGCCTCCTCGATGGGCGTGGCCTGCTCGAAGGTGGCCTTCAGCACGGCCGACAGGCGGCCGATCGCCGGGGTGACGACGTCGGGGACACCACCCAGGGAGCGCAGCGCGTCGGTGATCTCGAGGCTGCGGGCCGCGGCGTTGTCGGCGTTCTTGGTGAGCTCCCGGCGCACGGCGTCGGTGCGGGCCTGGGAGACACGGGTACGTGCGACCTGCTCCTCGGTCTGCGTGAGCAGGACGAGGGCGCGCAGCTGGTTGATGATCTTGGTGTTGTCAGTCATGAGGGGATCAGCTCCAGAGAGATCGAGGATGACCTGACGGGTACTGGTGTGCCCCGGAACCCCCGACCGCTAACTAGAGCAAGCACATTGCTAGCAGTGAGCCTGGTCACCCGGACGGGTGAACGCACGAGGGCGCCACTCCGGGAAGGAGTGGCGCCCTCGATGGACGGGACGGTCAGCTGGCGTCGGCGGTCACGCGTTCCGGAACCGCCGGGCGGCGCGGGCGGACGTCGAAGCGCAGCACCGGCTGGGTCATCTCGTCGGTGATCTCGTACGCGGGGCGCGGCGCGAGCCGCACGCGCCGTGGCGAGCGGGGTGCGGGCGGCACGAGCTTGCCGCAGCCGATGCAGTACCGGCCACGCTGCTCCAGGGCTCCACAGTGCGCACAGTTCATGGGGACCTCCTCGACGCCCCGGTCGGGGCGCTCGATCCGGACACTGGCAGTCACGACCCCTGCACGTCACGTACTTCTGCCTGGTGTGACGAGGCGTTATCCGACTGTCATGGGAACGGTTCGGTTCCGCTGCGCACGCGGTCGCGATCGGCCGCCGGTCGGGAACAGTCGCCGGTCATCGGCCGGTCCAGCGCGGGGGGCGCTTCTCCAGGCGGGCGGCGATGCCCTCCTTGCGGTCCTCGCTCAGGTAGGGGTTGGGGCCGACGTCGAGTCGCAGCCCCTGCCAGAGCGGGAGCTCCAGCGCCTTGACCGCCGTCTCCTTCATCCGCCGCACCGAGACGGGTGCACTGGCGGTGATCCGGTCGGCCAGCTCCAGCGCGGTGGGCAGCACGGCCGCGGGCTCGACCAGCCGGTTCACCAGCCCCCAGCGCTGGGCCTCCTCCGCGCTCATCGGATCCCCGGTGAACAGCAGCTCCATCGCGATGCCGACCGGGATCCGCTTGGGCAGCACGACGGAACCGAAGTTGGCGCCCATGCCGATCTGAGCCTCGGGCAGCGCGAACCGGACCGACGGCGAGGCCACCCGCAGGTCGCAGGCCAGCGCCAGTTCGAAGCCACCGGCCACCGCGGGGCCGTTGAGCGCCGCGATCACCGGGACCGGCGTCTCGGTGACGACCTCGAACACGGCACGGGCGGGCCGGTTCATCGGCGGGCGGAAGCGCTCCCCCCGCTGGTCTGCCGCCCGGATCTCCTTGAGGTCGAAGCCGGCGCAGAACGCCGGCCCGTTGCCGGTGAGCACCACCGCGCGGACGCCGTCCTCGGCGACCCGGAGCAGTTCCTCCACCAGGTCGGCCTGCAGCTCGGTGGAGAGCGCGTTGCGGGCGTCCGGCCGGTCGAGGGTGAGCAGGCGGACGTGCCCGCGGTCCTCGACGGCCAGTCCGGAGTCGTGGCGGTGCGCGTCGGTCATGGGTGCAACCTGCGGCCAACGCCGGCCGTCGGCAAGCCCGGGTCGGGAGACCCCTATCGGCAGGACCGCCCGGGGTCGGAACCGCGGACGGCCCGGAGGCCTGTGATCCCGGGCAACGATCATGCGCACCCGTCACATCCGCCCCTCCCGTCGGGGATCATGGGAGGACCAGTCCGTCCGACCCGGTAGACAGGTGACATGGAGAGCACTGCCGACATCCAGCTCGGGGATGTCGTCGCGCCGTCGGCGGGCGTCTCCATCGAGCTCACCTCCACCCCGGTGCTCAGCTACGCCCTGGCGCACAACCGCATCCCGGTCGTCTCCCGCCTGGCGCTGACCAGCGAGCAGACGCTGCGCGGGCTCACCGTCCGGCTGTCGGTGCGCGACGCGGAGGGCCCGATCGCCCGGACGGTCGAGCTGCTGGCCGACGTCGACGCCGGACGGACGACGGTGCTCAGCTCGATCGGCCTGGTCATGGACCCGGCCGCGATGCTGCACGTCGAGGAGCAGCGCCCCGGCGTCGTCGACGTCGAGGTGGAGCTGGACGGCCTGCTGCTGGGCGAGGCCGAGGCGCCGGTCCAGGTGCTGGCGGCCAACCAGTGGCTGGCCACTCCCCTGCCGCTCGCGCTGGAGATGCTGGCCGCGCACGTCATGCCCAACCACCCGGCCGTCAGCGGGCTGGTCGCCGAGGCAGCCGAGCTGCTGGAGCAGCGGACCGGCAGCGGCGCGATGGTCGGCTACGCGGCCACCGCCGAGCGGGTCGACGAGGTCGTGCAGGCGCTGGCCGCCGCGGTGCGGGGCCGCGGCATCCGCCACTCCGAGCCGCCGGCCAGCTGGTCGGACCTCGGCCAGCAGGTCCGCTCCCCCGGCGACGTGCTGACCTGGCGCGTCGGCACGCCGCTGGACACCGTCGTCCTGCTCGCCGCCGCCTGCGAGCAGGCCGGCATCCGGCCGCTGCTGTGGCTCGCGGACGGCCACGCGTTCCTGGGTTACTGGCGCGAGGAGCGCAGCTGGGAGAGCGCCGCCACGACCGACGTCTCCTCGCTGGTGAACCTGGTCGACCTCCGTCTCATCGGCCTGGTCGAGACCACCCTGCTCACGAGCACGGACGACCCCGGCACCGACCTGCACACCCCGGCCTACGACGGCTGGCTGGCCGGCGAGCTCGACCGCGTCCTCGGTGTCACCGACGTCCACCGCGCCCGGCGCGACGGCATCCTGCCGCTGCCCGCCCGCGCCCGGACGCCGGAGGGCCTGCTCCAGGTCGTCGAGTACCGCCCGGCCGAGCACAGCGCCCCGGCGTTCCCTGCCGGGACGTCTCCGCACCAGTCCGGCACCCGCCCCGAGGCACCGGCCCGGGTGCAGCAGTGGAAGAACTCGCTGCTGGACCTCAGCCTGCGCAACCGGCTGATCAACTACAGCGAGCGGTCCGGCCTGCCGCTGACCCTGCCGCCTGCCGCGCTGCCGGTTCTGGACAACCTCGTCCAGGACGGGACGCCGGTCACCCTGCTGCCCGGGGACCAGCTGGCCGCGGTCCAGGAGGAGCGCGGGCTCACCGCCGCTGGGGAGCTGCCCGCCGAGCAGCTGACCGAGCTGCTGGTGGAGCGGCGCGAGGTGCACGCGGACGTCACCTCCGGCGGCTACCTGCCGCGGCTGCGGAACCTCGCCTACCGCGCCAAGACGGTGCAGGAGGAAACCGGCGCCAACAACCTGTACCTGGCGATGGGTTCGCTGGTGTGGGAGCTCGACGGCCGTCCGCTGCGCTCCCCGCTCGTGCTGGTGCCCGTCGTCCTCACCCCCGTCGGGCGCACCGGCTCCTACCGCCTCGCGCTGGACGAGGCCGGCTCCAGCACGCCGAACTACTGCCTGCTGGAGAAGCTGCGCCAGGTGCACGGGCTGGTCGTCCCGACGCTGGCGGAGTCCGCCGAGACGACGCTGGACGTCGAGGCCGCGCTGGAGGCGATGCGCGTGGGCCTGGTCGGCCACGGCCTGCCCTACCGGGTGGAGGCGACGGCGGACCTGGCGATCCTGCAGTTCGCCAAGTACCGGCTCTGGAAGGACCTCGACGAGCACTGGTCGGACTTCGCCCAGAACCCGCTGGTGGCCCATCTGGTGCACGAGCCGACCGAGCCGTTTCCCGACCCGGCGCGCGACTCCGGCGCCTACGTCGACCTCGACTCGCTGGCCGCCGAGCTGCCCGTGCCGGCCGACGCCTCGCAGCTGCGCGCGATCGCCGAGGCCGCCGCCGGGCGCACCTTCGTGCTCGAGGGCCCGCCCGGAACCGGCAAGTCGCAGACCATCACCAACCTGCTCACCCGCGCCGTGGCCGACGGCAAGCGGGTGCTGTTCGTCGCCGAGAAGCGCGCTGCCCTCGACGTCGTGGCCCGGCGGCTGGACGCCGTCGGCATGGGCATGTTCGCCCTCGACCTGCACGACAAGGGCAGCCGCGCCTCGATGGTGCGCGCCCAGATCCGGCTGGCCCTGGAGCACGCCGTCGCCGTCGACGACCAGGGCCTCGCCGCGGACTCCGAGACGCTGCGCTCCGCCCGCCGCCAGCTGGCCCGCTACGCCGACCGGCTGCACAGCGAGAACGCCGTCGGGCTCTCGCTCTACACCGCCCGCACCGCCGAGCTGACCGCCGGCACCGACATCGAGCCGCTGCCGGTCCCGCTGCCCTTCGTGGCCAACGCGCCCGCCGACGTGCTCACCGCGGTGCGCCGGGCGCTCGCGCTGCTTCCGGACATCGCCGACCTGACCCGCCCGTCCCTGCGGCACCCCTGGGCCTTCGTCGACTCCCCCGGGATCGACCTGGTCGCCGCCCGCGAGGCCGCCGCGGAGGTGGACGCGGCGGTGCGCGAGGTCGCGGCCGTCGCCGAGCTCGGCGGGGTGATGCGGCACGCCCGCACGCCCGAGGACCTCGACTCCCTGGTGCACCTGCTCTCCGGCCCGCGGGTCGGCATCGACGTGCTGGACGAGACCTTCAGCAGCCGGTGGACGACGGCGACCGGGGCTGTCATCGGCGAGGCCGCCGGGTTCACCGCCTTCCGCCACCCGGGCCTGGACGTCGCCTCCCCCGAGGCGCTGGCGCTGCCGCTGGCCGACATCTACGTCCGCGCCCAGACCGCGGCCGCGTCCAGCTGGTGGGGACGCCGGCGCCGGCTGACCGCCGTCCGCGACGAGCTCGCCACGTGCCTGAAGCCGGGCGCCAAGGTGCGGCCCACGGACGTGCCGGCCCTGGTGGAGAACCTGTGGCGGGTGCAGACCGCGGTGCAGGCCATCGTGGCGCGGGCCAACTCCGTGCCGGGGCTCTCCGCCCCGGACGACTGGAACCCCTTCACCGATCCCCAGCTGCTCGAGCGCCGGACCGCCTGGCTGCGCCGCGCGGGCATCGCCGTCGACGGCCGCTCGGCCTTCCACGTCGCGTTGCGCAAGCTCATCGTCGCCGGGATGCCGGTGGGCGGTCCTACGGCGGCGGCGGTGGCCCGGCTGCGTGACTCGCTGACGGCGCTGCTGGCGCTGTGCGGCAGCACGTCGGACCAGCTGGCCGACTGGGCCGGCGAGGACGGCTTCGTGCTGCGCTGGTCGATGACCCGGCCGGAGCGGGGGACGCTGACCCCGCCGGCGTCGGGCGGGACCGGCGCGGTGCTGATGTCGCTGCGCCGCTGGGTCTCCTTCCTCGACACGCTCGAGCCGCTGCGCTACGCCGGTCTGTTCGACGCCCGGCGGCTGCTGGTCACCGGCCGGATCGCCGCCGACGACGCCGTCCGCGCGCTCGACCGCGGCCTGGCCATGGCCTCGGTGACCGAGCGGCTGGACGCCACCGGGCTGGACACGTTCGACGCCGACGCGCACGAGTCGGCGATCGACCGGTTCACCGCCGCCTCACGGGCGGTGCGCGAGCACCTGACGGCGGCGCTGCCGGCCTCGGTGCTGGGCGCGCGGCCCTTCGACGCCACGATGGGCACCGGCCAGGTCGGCGCCCTGCAGCGCGAGCTGGCCAAGCAGCGCCGGGGGCTCGGGGTGCGCCAGCTGCTGGCCCGGTACGGCGAGCTGATCACCACGGTCATGCCGTGCGTGCTGGTGTCGCCGGACTCGGTGGCACGGTTCTTCCCGGCGGCGGGGCACCAGTTCGACCTGGTCGTCTTCGACGAGGCCTCGCAGATCCGGGTGGCCGACGCCGTCGGCGCGCTGGGCCGGGCCAAGGCGGCCGTCGTCGTCGGTGACTCCAAGCAGATGCCGCCGACGTCGTTCCTCGAGCCGACGGCGACCACCACCGACGACTCGGTCGAGGTCGAGACGGCGGTGGAGGACGAGGAGTCGATCCTCAGCGAGTGCGTGCAGGCGCGGGTGCCGCGGCACTGGCTGTCGTGGCACTACCGCAGCCAGGACGAGTCGCTCATCGCGTTCTCCAACGCCCAGTACTACGAGAACCGGCTGTCGTCGTTCCCGGCGCCCACCCACGGGCGGGCGTCCTCGGAGCCCGATGGTCGCGGGGTGTCGCTGGTGCGGGTGCCCGGCACCTTCCACCGCTCGGGCGCCGGCCGGCTGCTGCGCACCAACCCGATCGAGGCCAAGGCGATCGTCGCGGAGATCCGCCGGCGGTTCGACAGCGTCTCGAAGTGGGACGGCATGGACGTCGTGCCCTCGATCGGCGTGGTCACCTTCAACGCCCAGCAGCGGTCCTACATCGAGGCGCTGCTGCGCGACGCCGACGACGACCGGCTGGCCGCCGCCCTGGACCGCACCGACGGCGAGGGCCTGTTCGTCAAGAACCTGGAGAACGTCCAGGGCGACGAGCGCGACGTCATCTTCTTCTCCACCGGCTTCTCCCCCACCGCCGACGGCACGCTGCCGCTGAACTTCGGGCCGCTGAACCGGATCGGCGGCGAGCGGCGGCTCAACGTGGCGATCACGCGGGCACGGCGGCAGGTCGTCGTCTTCTCCTCCTTCGACCCGCAGCAGCTGCGGGCCGAGGAGACGTCGTCGGTCGGCATCAAGCACCTGCGCGCCTACCTGGACATGGCCGAGCGGGGCACGGACGTGCTGCCGCGGGCGGCCCGGTCGGCCGCCGTCGTCGACCGGCACCGCGAGCAGATCGCCGCGGCGCTGCGCGAGCGTGGGCTGGTCGTGCGCACCGACGTCGGGCTGTCGGAGTTCCGGGTCGACCTGTCGATCTCCCGGCCCGTCGACCCCGACACCCCGCTGATGGCCGTGCTGCTCGACGGCCCGGCGTGGGCGCGCCGGGGCACGGTGGGCGACCGCGACGCCGTGCCGGTGGAGGTGCTCGGCGAGATGCTGCGCTGGCCGGTGGTCGAGCGGGTGTGGCTGCCCACGTGGCTGTCGTCGGCGGACCTGGTGCTGGACCGGCTGGTGGCGGCGGTCGACGCCGCCCCGGTGCCCTCGGTCCGGGTCCCTGAGCCGGTGCAGCTGCCCACCGCGGCCCTGGAGTCGTTCAAGGGTGTGGCCGCGCTGCGCTCGTCGGTGACGTCGATGGCCGTGCCCGCCGCGCCGTCCCGGCCGGCACCGAAGGCGACTGCCGCGAAGAAGCCGGCCGGGCCGGTGGCACTGGAGGGCGAGACCGCGTTCGTGCCGTGGATCCCGAAGGCGGCCGGGGAGAAGTCGGTGCTCGACGAGCTGCCGGCGTCCAGGCCGGCCCGCGCGGTGCGCCGCGTGCTGCTGGCCGGGATCAAGGCCGAGGGCCCGATCCACGTCGACCGGCTGGCCAAGCTGACCGTCGGCGCGTTCGGGCTCAACCGGGCCACCGAGTCGCGCAAGCAGACGCTGCTGTCGCTGCTGCCCCCCTCGGCCGTCGACGGGGACTACCTGTGGCCCGAGGGCACCGACCGGGAGACCTGGACCGCTTTCCGCCGGCAGGTGTCGAGCACCGACCGGCCGATCGAGCACGTGGCCCCCGAGGAGATCGGCAACGCGATGGCGGCGCTGTGCCGGGCGGCGGCCGGCATGCGGCGCGACGAGCTGCTGACGGCGACCGCCGTGGTGTTCGGCCACAAGCGCCGGGCGGCGTCGGTCACCCCGGTGCTGGAGAAGGCGCTGGCGGCGGCGCTCGACTCCGGCCGGCTCACCGAGCAGGGCAACGGCCTGCTGACCGCCTGACTCCTGAGCTTCAGTTCCGGACGGGATCAGCCGAAAACCTGGGGGACGACGACGTCGAACGCAGGAGGGAACAGTGCGCATCACCTGCCGGGCCACCGTGCCCGCCACCGAGAGCCAGATGATCGCCAGCATCCAGCAGGTGCTGGACCGCCGCGGGTCGATGACCCATCCCCCCGTGGGCCTGGCGGTCAACGACGCGGTGGCCCTGGGCATCGCCGGGCTCTTCACCAGCGCCACCGACTCCGGCCAGCTCATGGACCGCCTCTACCGGGGCGGTGAGGTGGAGAGCACCGAGCTGCTGAAGGCCATCACCTTCGAGAAGGGCTACGCCTCCCCCGAGGGCCACGCCGCGCTGCACTGCCTGGCCGGCTGGGTGGCCGCCAAGGTGCACAGGTCCGACGCCGACTGACCCTCAGGTCCGGGCGACGCCCAGCAGGGCGCTACTTCGGCCGCGCAGCGCCCTTGGTCGAGGCGGCGGAAGCCGGGCGTGGGAAGGACGACGGGATCTTGGCCGGCGGAGGCATCTGAGCCGCCGGCTTGGAGCCGCTGTATCCCCCGAACTTGTCGGAGCCCTTGGCCGGCCGCGGAAGGTTCGGGCGCTGCGCCATGGTCATGCTCCCTCCCTCGTCCCGTCCCCGGCGGGAAGCTGCTCGAGCAGCACCATCTCCCCCGCCGGGATGTACACAGGGTAGGCCGGCCCTTGTTCGTCGGCGAGCTCTCCGGTCTCCTGGTCCACCGCCCACGACTCCTCCAGCAGGAGATCGGTGGGATGGGGATGCCCTCCCGCGTAAGAACGGTCGGCGAACTTCCCTGCCACCCACGTGCCGTCGTGCAGTCGAACCCGCAGATAGCGGCTGGAACGGTCGGTCAAGTCCGCTGGCGTGGTGTGTGACGGCTTCCGCGTGATCTTCGGTTCGGTCAGGCGCTGAGCGCCGGAATGT
>NZ_JAAGWG010000008.1 GCF_010682065.1 Blastococcus saxobsidens | reverse complement strand
AAGACCCGAGGTCAGTCAGTCGCTGAGTCAGGAACGACCGCTGCGGGGCTCGCCTACATCCTCACTGTCAGTCGGCGAGCTCGGCCAGGCGGTGCTTGAGGGACTTCTCCACCCGGTCGGCGTAGACGTTCATGTTGCGCACCGACGTGTTGAGGTCCGACGACAGCTGCGTCTTGGTCTGCCCACCCCACGTGGTCAGGTACCAGGTGGCCCAGCCGAGCACGTTGGGCTGCCCGGCGCGCTGGTCCCGGCGGGCCTCGGGGTCCGGCGCGCAGGCGGCGGTGAGGGCGTGCGAGAGCAGCGTCTGCTCGGCCTCCCCCATGATCTCGTCGGGGGCCTCCGAGGAGTCGGGCAGCAGCACCTCGGTGGCGTCCGGCGTGCCGTCCAGCGACTGGAGGTTCCGCAGGCCGTTGAGCGTGGCCACCGTCTGCGAGTTCTTCCGCAGGGTTGCGACCGACTGCCCCATGTAGGCGGCCAGCTCCTTCTCGGTGGGCCGCCGCTGGTGCTCGGCCATGAAGGCCGCGACCGCCTTCTGCTGCTTGTGCTCGGTGTCCGCGGCCGTCCGCCCGTGGGCGTTGCGACCCAGGTCGTGCACCCACTTGGAGAGCTGGGTGGCCAGGAAGGCCCCGAACGGCACCGACTTGGTCTCGTCGTACTGCGCGACAGCCTTGAGGACCCACTCGAAGACCTGCTGACCGAGGTCGTCGGGGTCCGGGAGGTGCAGCCGGATGGTGCTCATGTTCCGCTGCAGCCGCTTGAGACTGACCGGCCCGTAGTGCCGGCACAGGTCCGCGAGGAACTCCGGCGGCAGGTCCCGGGGAGCCCGGCGACGGACGTCGGTCTCGGCGCGCAGGCCGATCGTGGTGATACCCGCGCCGGCGCACCAGGCCTTCACCCAGTCGGCCAGCACCGCAGCCGAGCCGCAGGCGCCGTCGACCCGGTAGAGGCCGTCACCGTGGTCGTAGCTGACCGTCACGCCCGCGGGGAGCTCGCTGCGGAACGTCGCGAGGGACAGCTCCTGGTCGGTGCGGAAGTGCACCCGGTCGCGCGGGGTGATGGGCGCGAGCGCCCACCCCTCGGCCTCCGGGATGCCCCCGAACACGAGGGGCTGGCGGATGCGGGATCGGTCGTCGGCGGTCGTCGGGATCTCCGACGGGAAGCGGTCGGGCATCGGTACTCCTGGCAGTACGGGGAAGAAAGGGGTCCCGGGAAGCCGGAACCCCGTAGTGCACGGGAGGCCGTCAGGCCGAGATGCGCTCCCCGGCACCGGGGAGGCGAGGCGTGGGCACCTGAACCGCAGGTGCCGACGTGCCGGGCAGGGCGTCGCCGAGGTCGGCGACGAGGTCCTCGACGCGGGCGGTGCCCGCGGCGAGACGGTCGAACATCGCCGTGGCGGCCGCGCGCTCGGCGGCGCTGGGCTCGGCGGTGTAGACGGGCATGTGGTCGTACAGCGACGTGAACATCGCCGACACGAAGGCGTAGGCCGCCTGCGCCTGCGGCGAGAACTTCGCGATCGCGGTGCGCGGACCGAGGTCGATGCCCACGGTCACGCGGACGACGCGGTCGTCCTTGCTCAGCCCGGTGACGGTGACGGCCACGTCCTCGTGCTCGGCGGCCAGCGTCGCCAGCGCCGCCAGGCACTTGCGCGTGGCGCCGCGTCGCGGTCGCAGCTGCACGTGGACCACCACGGACTCCGACTCACCGGTCTGGTCGCCGGCCACCGAAGTAGTGAATGCGTTGCGTGCCATGTTGATCGCCCCCTGTCACTTGCTTGGGGAGAAATCTGCCGCATGCACGGCCCGAACACGGCACACAACTCGCTGTGTCTGACGCAGTTGTGAGACCGAAGCTTCGGCAATAGTTGCCTGTGTCGCAGCCTGGTCAGCTGGTGTGACCGTCAACTTGGCACGGTATGACGAGGGATGACCCCTCGTGCTGGTGCAGTTCTGTCAGTCGATCCGGCGCGCCGTCCGTGCGTCCTGTCCCGCGGCCGTGGCCGGCTGCTCCTCGCCCGCCGGGGCCTCCGTGGCAGGGGCCGTCGGCGCGAACGCGGCGAGGGCGCCGAGCGTGTCCGCGGTGACCTGCGCGGCGAGGAGGTTCGCCTCGGCGATCTGCCGGTAGACCTCTTCGCGGTGGATGGCGACCTCGCGCGGGGCCTTGAAGCCCAGTCGCACGGTTCCGCCCCGCACCTCGACGACGTGGATCTCGATGTCGTCGCCGATGCGGATGGTCTCACCGACGCTGCGGGTGAGTGTGAGCACGTGTACCCCTCCATGGGTGTGTGATGGCCGTCCTGGCAGTGCCCGCCGGTGCGGGCGTGGGCCGCTGCGGGAGCGGCGCTCTAGAGGTTATCGGCGCAGGCGCCGCCGAAGAGGAAGGGACGAGTCGGTCTGCACGACCTGCCGGGCCCGGTGCGTCGAGGGGGCGACGACCACCGGGGCACGGAGATTGGCGGTGGCCTCGGCGGCATCGCCGCCGGGCACGCTGACCAGGCACAGGATCTGCGCCTGGGAGGCGTCGTCCAGACCGAGCTCCGCGCGGACCGCCGCGGGCACCACCGGCCGGTAGTCCGGGAAGAACTCCCGGGCCGGCACCGCCAGGAACCGCGGGCCGTCGGGGGCGACGGACTGCAGCCAGAAGAGCAGGCCGGCGGTGTCCCCGGGGACCAGGACGTAGTCCCGGTGGCCGGGGAAGCCCGGCACCGGCTCGGCGAAGGACAGCACCTGGACCGGGGGCGGAGCCGGTGCCGTCGTCGTCGCCGGCCCGGCGACCGGGGCGGTGGTGGTGGGTGCGGACATCAGCGCAGGTAGTCCATCAGCGTGGGGCTGATCGCCTTGGCCGTGGCCGACAGCGCCGCCTGGTAGGCGGTCTGCTGCATCTGCAGCTTCATGATCGTGTTCGGCAGGTCGATGTTCTCCACCTCGGCCAGGCGGGAGTCCAGTGCGAGGCCCTGGTCCATGGTGATCTGCGCCTCGCGGTCGATGCGCGCCGAGCGGGCACCGACGTCGGCGACCCCCGACTTCATCCGGTCCATGACCAGGTCGAGGTCGGCGAGGTCCGTCTCCAGCGCGTCGGGCGCGTTCTCGAGGTTGCCGGCGATCCGGGCGACGAGGGAGAACAGGTCGTTCCCACCCGCCTCGAAGGCCTCCGGACCGGAGATGTCGACCCGGACCGACTCGGTGCTGGACACCCGGCGCGCCATCTCGGTCCCCGGGCCGGCGATGCCCAGGTAGGCGCCGGTGTCGGAGTCGTAGGCCCGCTGCCCCGCGGTGATGCCGCCGAACATCGGCCGCCCCGCGACGGTGGTGTTGGCCAGCCCCAGCAGGCTCTCCCGCAGGGCCGCGGTCTCGGTGGCCAGGGCCTTGCGGCTGGAGTCCGACATGGCACCGCTGTTGGAGCCCTGCACCGTCAGGTCGCGGACCTTGCGGGTCACGTCGAGCATCTGGCGCAGCGTCGAGTCGGTCTGGTTCAGCCAGCTCTGCCCGTCGGAGATGTTCCGCGCGTACTGGGCCGTCGCGTCCTGGTCGGCCCGCGTCTGCATGGCGCGGTTCGTGCCGGTCGGCGAGTCCGAGGGCGCGTTGAGCATCCGCCCGGAGGTGAGCTGCTCCTGCAGCCTGCCCAGGGAGTCCAGGTTCCGGTTGAGGCCCTGGAGGCTGGTGAGCGCGACGGCGCGCTGGGTGATCCGCATCCCGATCAGCGCCCCACGAGCCCGGTGCGGTTGATCAGCACGTCGAGCGCCTCGTCGAGCGCGGTGATCATGCGGCCCGCGGCCGCGTACGCCTGCTGGTAGGAGAGCATGTTGGTGAGTTCCTCGTCGAGGTTGACGCCGGCGACGGACTCGCGCGCGGCGTCGACCGTGGTGGTGATGCTTCCCTGGATGTCGAGGTTGCGCTGGGACACCGCCGACTGGACGCCCAGCTCGACGATCATCTTCCGGTAGCCGGCGTCGACGCCGGCCGTGGTCGCCAGCTGCGCGAGCTTGTCGGCGTTCTTGCGGTCGAGGTTCGGGCCCCCCGGCACGCCGGACGCGGCGATCCGGTCGCCGCTGGTGATCATCACGGTGATGTTGGCCGCGGTGATCGGACTGCCGTCGGCGGTGCCGAACACCGGCCCGCCGGCCGTGCCGGTGAGGTCGTAACCCTCGCTGTGCGCGGTGTTCATGGCCGTCGCCAGGCCGGCCGCGAGCGAGTCGAGCTGGCCGCGGTAGCCGGGGATGATCGTGTTCAGGGCATTGAGCTGGCCGCCGGCGGTGCCCCCGACGCGCACGCTGAAGTCTCCGACGGAGGTGGTGATCCGCAGCGGGTCGGTGCCGGTCGTGTCCGGGTCGATCGAGCCCTTCAGCTCGAACTTCGTCGCCGAGCCGCCGGACACCAGGGTCATCCCGCCGACGACGACGTCGAGCAGGCCGTCCTTGCCGTGGCGGACCGTGGCGCCCATCTGGTCGGCCAGCTTCATGACCAGGACGTCGCGCTGGTCGGCCAGGTCGTTGGCGGGCAGGTTGCTCTGCGTGGCCCGCTGGATCGCCACGTTGAGGGAGGCGATGGTGTTCGCGGCGGCGTTGACGTCGTCGACGAGCACGGAGAGGTTGTCCCGCGTCTGCGTCCACTGCCCGCCGAGCTGCTCCTGGCTGAAGTGCAGGCCGCCGGCCAGCGTCTCCAGCCGCTTGAGCACCTGGCCGCGGGCGGCCGTGTCGGCGGGGTTGTTGGCGACGTCCTGCCAGCCGCTCCACACCTCGGAGAGCATCTTCTGGATGCCGGTGGTGCCGGGCTCCCGGAAGGCCTGCTCGATCAGCTCGTAGGAGTCGGTCTCGGCCACGAGGCGGGTGTGGTTGGCGTGCTCGGTGTGCCCGCGGCCCTCGAGGAAGGCGTCCCGGATGCGCATGACGTCGTCGGCGTTGACGCCCTGGCCGATGCCGCTGCTGGTCGAGAAGAACGCCGGGACGGCGCTGCCGCCGATGGCGTTGAAGTCGACCCGCTGGCGGGAGTAGCCGTCGGTGTTGACGTTGGCGATGTTCTGGCCGGTGACGTCGAGGCCCCGGCGGTTCGCCCAGAGGGCGGTGGTGGCGGCGTTGAGTCCGGAGAAGGTGCTCACCTGGTCTCCTCACTGGCGCTCGTCGTCTGCGTTCGCAGGGCTGCTGTGCTCATCGGTGACCTCGCGAGCTCGCTCACAGGGCTCCGTCCAGGGTCACGGCGCGGGAGGTGCCGTCGGAGTGACGGCCGGTGGCGCCGTAGGTGCCGGCCGAGGGGGTGCGCACCTGCAGCAGGGCGTCGCCGATGGCCGACAGGCCACCCTCGATCAGCTCGCGGTTGGCGTCGGAGAGGCTGCGCAGCTCGGTGACGAGCACGAGCAGCGCCTCGTGGTGCTTGGCGTAGAGGTCGTTCCACGGGGCGGGAGCCACCTCGGCCACCTGCCGCAGCGAGGGGTTGGTGCCGATGCCCAGGTGCTGGGCCACGATCTCGGTGGCCGCCGCGCGCTCCACCTCGAGGGTGCGCAGCTGGTCGAGCACGACCTCGATCTCGTGGGCGATGCGCTGCAGCCAGCGCGTCTTGCCGGAGAGGATCAGGTACTGCTTCTCCTCGGCCTTGAACAGCAGGAGGTCCAGGAGCTCCTGCTCCCGCCACAGCAACGTCGACAGGTGCTGGTAGTCCACTCCGTCCACCGCCTTCCGTCGTCTCGCTCGTCGTCCCGCGGCCGGCCCGACCGGAGGGCCGGGCACGGAACCGCTGTCGGAGCTGCCATCGGCACCCGTTCGAGGGGGGTTGAGCCGAAGCGCGGAACTGGCGCTCAAGTTCGCCCGGAAATCTGCCGACGGGTGGTGCCGACCACGCCCCGGCCCGCCGAGAGATACGGACGTGACCCCAGTCCGATCCCTCGCGACCGAGCGTTCCCTGCGTGACCGGTCCGCGCACGACCGGCCGCTGCGTGAACGACCCCAGAACGGCCGGGTGCCCGCCCCGGTCCCGGGGCGGTCCCCGGCGGAGGTGGATGCGCTCGTGACCGAGCACCTGCCACTGGCCGCCTTCGCCGTCAACGCGGTGGCCTCGCGCATCTCGCTGCCCAGCCACGTCAGCCGCGAGGACCTGCTGTCCTGCGCGCACGTGGCCCTCGTCGAGGTCGCCCGCCGCTTCGATCCCACGGCCGGCGCCTCCTTCGCCACCTATGCACTCGCCCGCCTGCAGGGCGCCGTGCTCGACGAGCTGCGCTCCGGTGACTGGGCGAGCCGATCGGTGCGGGCGGCCGCGCGGCGCACCGACGCCGCCGCCGACGCGCTGACCATCAGCCTCGGCCGGCCCCCCACGCGGGAGGAGCTGGCCGACCGGCTCGGGGTGCCGCGCAGCGAGCTCGACCACCTGCAGGTCGACGTCCACCGCGCCGTCATGGTGAGCATCGACGCCGAGTCCGGGCCGGACGGCACCTCCCTCGACCTGCCCGACACCGGCGAGTCGCCCGAGCGCGCACTCCTGCGCGGCGAACGGGCCCGCCACCTGCACGAGGCCATCCGCGCGCTGCCCGATCGCCTGGACGAGGTCATCGAGCGCAATTTCTTCGGTGATGAATCCCTGACCGACATCGCGGAAGACCTCGGGGTCACCCTGTCGCGCGTCTCGCAGATGCGTGCGCGGGCGCTGACCCTGCTGCACGCCGCGATGGGCGAGATCTGGGAGGGCACCCCGGTGCCGGCCGCCGGCGGGGTCCGGGCCCGCAACCAGCAGCGCAGCTACCTGGAGCGGCTGACCGGCCGTCCCGGAGCCGCCACTGCCCCGGCCGCCGCCACGTCCCCGGCCGCTGCCACTCCCCCGGCCGCCGTTCCGACGGCCCCGCCGCTCCCCCGTCAGCGCGCCCGCTGGCTGACGCCGGAGAACGAGGCGTCCCGCCGCCCCGCCTGACCGCCCCGCACTCCCGAACGAACTCCAGCCCCTCGAGGGGCCACCCGCCTGAGAGGTCTGCTCTTCATGAAGGTCCTAGTGATGCACAACGGGCAGGACGCCCAGGACTACTACCGCGTCCGGGAGCCCGTCCGGGCCATCAGGGAGGCCGGGCTCGGCATCGAGATCGAGACCGCCCGCGGCATCACCACGACGATGACCCGGCCGACCGACGGCAGCGAGCCGGAGGTGTACGACGCCGACGCCCGCGACGCCGACGTCGTGGTCCTCCAGCTGCCCAAGACCGACGCCATGCTGCAGACGATCCGGGTCCTCCAGGCCAAGGGCGTCGCCGTCGTCGTCGAGATGGACGACCTGCTCTCCGCCGTCCCCTACGGGCACCTCGCCCACCAGGCGCTGGTCCGCAAGGGCATGGGCCGCAAGGCCGCCGAGTGCGCCCGCGCCGCCGACCTGGTGACGACGACGACGCCCGCGCTGCTGGAGGAGTACGCCCCGCACCGTCGCGGTGTGGTCGTGCCCAACGCCGTCCCGCGCCGCGTCGCCGAGCTCCCGCCGGCCTACGAGCGCGAGCCCGGCGTCGTCACCGTCGGCTGGACCGGCAGCGTGTACAGCCACCCCTACGACCTGCAGGAGATGGGGTCGGGCCTGCAGCAGGCGCTCGACGCCACTCGCGGGAGCAGCCGGTTCACCGTGATCGGCCAGGTGGGTGACGCCCGGGAGCGGCTGCGGCTGTCCGAGGAGCCTGCCGAGGTGCCGTGGGTGGAGGGCGTGGACGCCTACACCCGGGCGATCGGCGAGCACTTCGACCTCGGCCTCGCCCCGCTGCGCATCGACCGGTTCAACACCTGCAAGAGCTGGCTCAAGGCGCTGGAGTACGCCGCGCGGGGCGTGCCGTTCGTCCGGTCCGCCACCGCCGACTACGAGCGGCTCGGCCTCGGCTGGCGCGCGAAGTCGCCGAAGGACTGGGCCAAGGCGCTCACCTCGCTGATCCGCGACCGCGACCGCCGGACGGAGCAGGCGATCGCCGCCCGCGAGACGGTGCTGGCCTCCCACCTCACCGAGCACACCGTCGACCTGTGGGTCGGCGCCTGGCAGCAGGCGCTGGACAACCGGGCCGGCAGCCGCCGCCGGTACGCGTGACGCGCGGGACACACCCGATCTGACGAACACGGGTCATTTTCTGACCCGTTCGCCTCAAGTCCCCCCGGCCCCCGGCCGTAGTAGTCCATGCACGGCCCGCAGCACGGATGCAGCGGGAACCCCCAGTACGACCCCGTCCAAGGAGGATCACCATGGGTCTGCGCGTCAACAACAACATCGCGGCGCTCAACGCTTACCGCAACCTGTCCATCACCGATGGCCAGATGAGCAAGTCGCTCGAGAAGCTCTCCTCGGGCTTCCGCATCAACCGCGCGGCCGACGACGCCGCCGGTCTCGCCATCTCTGAGGGCCTGCGCTCCCAGATCGGTGGTCTCAAGGTCGCCGTCCGCAACACCCAGGACGGCGTGTCGGTCGTGCAGACCGCTGAAGGTGCGCTCACCGAGACGCACAGCATCCTCCAGCGCATGCGCGACCTGACGGTCCAGGCCAGCAACGACGGTGGTCTGAACGCCGACGCCAAGAAGAACATCCAGTCGGAGATGAGCCAGCTCAAGAACGAGCTGACCCGCATCTCGGACACGACGACCTTCAACGGCACCAAGCTGCTCGACGGCAAGTACGAGGGCAAGTTCCAGGTCGGCGCCAACGCCGGCGAGCAGATCCAGGTCAAGATCAGCACCGCCATGGGTGCCTCCGGCCTGGGTGTCAGCGGCGTGGACGTCACCAAGACCGCGCAGGGCATCACCGCCACCACGGTCGCGGCGACGTCGGCCTCGGCCTCCAACACCGCGGCCACGGTCACCGTTGCCGCCGCCACGGCGAACTCCGGCCTGGCCGAGGACTTCGCCAAGCTGAACGGCACGCTGACCCTCAACGGCAAGTCCCTGGACCTGTCGTCGGTCAGCTACGACGCCACCGCCGGTAGCGCCGCCCGCATGACCGCCCTGAACACCGCCCTCACCAACACCTTCGGTGGGGACGTCACGGCGGCCTCGGGCACCGGTGGCACGTTCGTGTTCACCGGCCCCACCCCGGGGAACGGCCTCACGGCCGACGAGCTGGCCACCAAGCAGCTGACCTTCACCCAGAGCACTGGTGCCACCAAGGCTCTGAAGGACATCGACGCGGCCATCAAGACGGTCTCGACCACGCGCGCCGACCTGGGTGCGCTGCAGAACCGGTTCGACCACACGATCAACAACCTCAACGTCTCGGTCGAGAACCTGACCGCGTCGGAGAGCCGCATCCGTGACGCCGACATGGCGCAGGAGATGGTCCAGTTCACCCGGAACCAGATCCTGTCCCAGGCCGGTACCTCGATGCTCGCGCAGGCCAACCAGGCCTCGCAGGGTGTCCTCTCGCTGCTCCGCTGATCCCAGCTGAGTAGCTGAGGAAGACCTCAGCACCACCCGGGTGAGGGGGGAGGCCCTGCGGCCTCCCCCCTCACTCACACCCGCCCCCGAAGCAGACCAGGAGGAACCGCATGGCAGGCATGAGCGTCGACGGCCTGGTCTCCGGACTCGGCACCACGGACCTGATCAACAAGCTCGTCTCCGCCGAGGGCGCGTCGCAGGCAGCGCTGAAGACCCGCCTGACCGCCACGAACAACGCCGCCTCGGCCTACCGCACCGTCAACACGACCTTCCTGGCGATCACCACCGCGGCCGCCAAGCTCACCCCCGAGGCCCTGGCCAGCGCCCGCACCGCGTCGAGCAGCAGCTCCGCGGCCACCGCCACCGCCACCGCCACCGCCGTCCCGGGCAGCAAGGTCACCTTCACCGTCGAGAGCCTGGCCTCGACCCACGTTCAGATGAGCTCCAGCACCTGGAGCTCGCCGACGGCCGACGCCCGGTCCGCCGCCCAGCCGGCCTGGCCGATCGAGATCCGCAAGAGCTCCGACGGCAGCCTGGCCGGCACCATCGACATCCCCGCGGGTGCCACCCTCACCGACGCGGCGAAGGCGATCAACGACGCCGGCAAGGGCGTCACCGCCTCCATCGTCAAGCTCGGCACCGACAAGTACACCCTGCAGCTGACCAGCACCACATCCGGTGCCGACGGCAGCTTCTACGTGAAGACCGCGACCGAGGACGACATCAGCGCGGGGTCGAGCTTCACCACCCTCGCCGCCGGCAAGGACGCCTCGATCAAGTTCGGCGACGGCTTCACCGCCTCCTCCTCGACCAACACCTTCACCGACCTCATGCCCGGGCTGTCGGTCACCGTCACCAAGGCCGACTCCACGGCCCCGGTCACCATCTCGGTCGGCAACAACGACGACGCGGTCGCCGGGCAGATCCAGGCGCTGGTCGACGCGGTGAACGCCGCCGTGAGCACGGTCAAGGACTACACGAACAACGCCAAGGGCAGCACCGCTGCGCTGCGGGGCGACTTCTCGGTCGGCCAGCTCACCGGCCAGCTGCTCGACGCGGTGTCCACCGCCGTCGGGCCCGGCGGTGCGCCGTCGGTGGTCGGCCTCTCGCTGACCAAGGACGGGAAGGTCAGCTTCGACAAGTCGAAGTTCGTCACCGCCCTCCAGGAGCAGCCCGACCTGGCCAAGCGGATCATCCTCGGCACCCCCGCCTCCAACGGTGCCGACGGCGTGCCCGGCGGGACCGACGACGTCGCGGCGGTGACCGGCATCGCCGGGCGCCTCGCGCAGGTGGCGAAGAACGCCTCCGACTCCACCACCGGGACCCTGGTCTCCCTGGCCAACGGCCAGGACTCGCAGGCCAAGGACCTCAAGGCCCGCATCGACGCGTGGGATCTGCGGCTGGACAAGCGCCGCGAGACCCTCACCCGCCAGTTCACCGCCATGGAGACGGCGCTGAGCTCACTGAAGAACCAGTCCACCTGGCTGGCCGGCCAGATCAACGCGCTGGGCTGATCACGTCCGCTCGCACCGCCCCCTCGTTCCAGGAGATCCCACGATGAGTGCCGCCTCCCTCCGCGCCCGCTACCTCGGCGACTCGGTCGCGACCGCTTCGCCGCAGCAGGTGCTGGTGATGCTCTACGACCGCCTGGCCCTCGACCTCGAGCGCGCGCAGCGCGCCGTCGCCGCGGGCGACCGCCAGGAGGCCAGCGAGCAGCTGCAGCACGCCCAGGCGATCGTCTACGAGCTGCTCGCCAGCCTGCGCGTCGACGTCTGGGACGGCGGCCCGCGCCTGGCGGCCCTCTACAACTGGCTGATCAGCGAGATGCAGCAGGCCAACATCAAGCTCGACACCAACCGCATCGCCTCCTGCCGTCAGGTGGTCGAGCCCCTGCGCGACGCGTGGCGCCAGGCCGCCGCCTCGCTGGCCGGCGCGGTCTCGTGACCCAGAGTCCGGCCGCACCCGACGGGGGCGCGCCGGGCCCGGTGGACTGGGCCTCGGTGCTCACCCACCTCGAGGGCGAGGTCGTCGCCGCGGAGCAGAACATCGCGCACGGGCGGCACGAGGAGATCGCCTCGTGGGGCCGCCGCACCGAGGACTGGGTGCCGCCGTCGAGCCTCGGCCCCCTCCCCGACGACCTCCGGGAGCGCGCCGCCAGGCTGCTGCAGCACCAGCTCGCGGTGGCCGAGGAGCTCGTCGAACGGATCATGCAGTCCCAGCGGCAGCGCGACCTCGCCGCCCGCATGTCCTACGCGCCGAGCCGCCCCACGGCCGCGTTCATCGACCGGGCCCTCTGACCGACCCACCTCCCCCACCTCCCCCAGCGCCCCCGCTCCCCCCGGAGCGGGGGCGCTGTCGCGTCCGCGCCGGCCCCGTCGTGCCCTCGTCCGGGCCCGCGCACCGACCCGCCTCCCCCGCCGGGACGGGAGCCCGTCCGCCCGGGACGGGCCGACGCCCGCCGCCGGCACGTGCGCCCCACGGGTCACACCGGCCGCACCCCGCTGACCTGCAGTTCCGCGGCGGGCGCCAGGCACCACGAGTCACACGGGTGCGATCACGTCCCGGCGACCTCCTCGGGCCACTGCCGTCACCCGTTTCACCGACCGGGGGTCAACCCGCTTCCGCGCGGTGCCGATGAAGGTTCTGCACGGACAGCACCACACTTCGCCACGGATCGGCGGCCCCGCACTCGCTCGCGAGTGCTCTTCCGCCTACCCGGAGGTCGATCGTGTCCTGCTCCACCCGTCGGCGAGCCGCTCGATGATCGGCGACGTCGGCACGCCGGTCCTCAAGGCCGCGCTCGCCGGCCTCGCGCAGCGGCAGCGCGTCACCGCCGACAACATCGCGAACGTCAACACCCCCGGCTTCCTGGCCGGGCGGACCGATTTCGAGTCCTCGCTCCGCAGCGCCGTCCGCAGTGGGTCCACCCCGGAGATCTCGGGCGGCAGCACCGCGCGGTCGATGGAGCCGACCAACACCAACGGCAACAACGTGAACCTGGACGCGGAGACGGTCATCGCCACCGAGACCGGCCTGCGCTACCAGCTGGCACTCAACGCGCTCGACGGCAAGTACAACTCGATGCGCACGGCCCTGAGGACGTCCTGACCATGAGCATGTTCCAGGCACTGAGCATCTCCCAGTCCGGTCTGATGACCCACCGGAAGTGGCTCGACGCCGCCGCCGACAACATCGCCAACATCAACACGGTGCGGCGCACCGACGAGGACGCCTTCCAGGCGCGGCTCGTCGTGGCCCAGGCCGTGGACTACGGCTCCGGCGAGGGCGGCGTCCGCGTCGCTCGGGCCGAGTTCGGGGACCCCGAGGGCCGCATGGTCTACGAGCCAGACCATCCGCTGGCCGACGCCGAGGGCTACGTCAAGTACCCCGACATCGACCTGGGCGACCAGATGACCCACATGATGATGGCCCAGCGCGGCTACCAGGCGAACCTGGCCGTCGTGGAGCGGGCCACCAACGCCTACCAGGCTGCCCTCCAGCTCGGGAAGCGCTGATGACTATCCCCCTCGGCGGCATCACGCCCGTCGGGATCGGCGCCGTCACCGGCGTCGCCGGCAGCACCCGCGGCACCCCGGCGGTCGAGGGCGCGGACGGCTTCGCCGCCGTCCTGGCCACGACCTTCGACAAGCTCCAGGCCACCCAGAAGGTGACCTCCGACCTCGCAGTCCAGGCCGCCACCGGCGACCTGAAGGACGTGCACGACTACATGATCGCCAGTGCTGAGTCCGGCCTGGCGACCGAGATGGTCGTGACGATCAAGAACCAGGCCGTCGCGGCCTTCAACGAGATCATGAGGATGCAGATCTGATGAAGTCGGCACTCGCCGGGACGCTGGAGCGTGCCCGCTCCACGTTCGACACGATCAGCCTCGGGCAGAAGGTCGTCATCGGCCTCCTGCTCGCCGGGCTGGGTCTCGGCGGGTTCTTCTTCTACAGCTGGATCACCACCCCGACCCAGGCCCCGCTGTTCTCCAACCTCGCCTCCTCCGACGCCTCCGCGATCGTCGACGAGCTCAACGCCCAGGGCGTCGCCTACGAGCTCGCCGACGGCGGGGCCACGATCATGGTCGCCAAGGACGCGGTCTACGACCTGCGGCTGAGCATGAGCGGCAAGGGCCTGCCGGCCGGTGCGGACACCGGGTACGCGCTGCTGGACCAGCAGGGCATCACCACCAGCGAGTTCCAGCAGCAGGTCACCTACCAGCGCGCCCTCGAGGGCGAGCTCTCCAAGACCCTGGAGTCCCTGGCCGGCGTCAACGACGCCGTCGTCCACGTGGCACTGCCCGAGGACGAGGTCTTCGTGACCGACAAGGCCGAGCCGACCGCCTCGGTGCTGCTCGCGCTCAGCCCCGGCACCGCGCTGTCGGGGGAGCAGATCCAGGCGGTCACCAACCTGGTCTCCTCCAGCATCCAGGGCATGGACCCCGACCAGGTCACCGTCGCCGATGCCAGCGGGCGGGTGCTCTCCGCCGCCGGCGAGGGCATGTCCGCCGCGGCGGGCGACGCCAGGTCCCAGGTCGAGCAGGAGTACGAGAACCGGCTGGCCGCCAACGCCCAGAAGATCCTCGACCAGGTCGTGGGCCCCAACAACTCCGTCGTCTCCGTGCGCGCCGACGTCGACCTCTCCAAGCGCAACACCACCTCGGAGACGTACAACTACGACGAGGGCACTCCCCCGGTCTCCGAGCAGCGGGACACCGAGACCTACACCGGTGGAGGTGCCCCTGTCGGCGGCATCCTCGGCCCGGAGAACATGCCCGACGCCGCGAACAACGTCGGCGGCGGCCAGTCGAACTACGAGAAGGAGTCCACGACGGCCAACAACGCCGTCGGGAAGACCGTCGAGGTCATCGAGGGCGCCCCGGGCGAGCTCCAGCGGCTCACCGTCTCCGTCGTGATGAACGACGAGGTCGCCGGCAACCTGAACCAGCAGCAGATGACCGACCTGATGACCACCGCCGTCGGCCTGGACCCGGCCCGCGGCGACGACATCACCGTCGCGGCCATGCCGTTCGACGCCACCGCGGCCGACGCGGCGGCCGCCGCCATGGAGGCCGCCCGCGAGGCCGAGGCCAGCGAGCAGATGTGGTCCATGATCCGCACCGGCGGCATCGCGGCCGGCATCGCCCTGGTCGTCCTGATCGTGTGGCTGCGCTCCCGCCGCCGCGAGGACGACGACGACGAGGACTACGAGCCCCTCGAACTGGACGACGACATGCTCGCCGAGCTGGACCGGCTCCGGGTGGCCAGCACCCGCGAGGAGATCGCGGTCGACAACGCCGCGATGGAACTCGAGGCAGCCGAGCGCGCGAAGGTGCGGGGAGAGATCTCTTCGATGGTCAGCGAGCGTCCGGACGAGGTCGCGGCCATGCTGCGCGGCTGGTTGAGCGAGAACAAGTCGTGAACGAGCTTGCGAGCTCAGGAATGAGCAGAGCACCCATGGGCATGCGGACGCCGAGCGCCAGCGAGGTGACCGCATGACCCTGGCCAGCATCCCCACCGCCGCCGTCGCCGCCCCGCCCCGCCCAGACCTGCCCGGCCTGCGCAAGGCCGCCGTCTTCCTCGCCCAGATGAGCAAGGAGGAGGCCGGCGTCCTGCTGGCCCAGCTGCGCCCGCGCGAGGTCGAGGCGCTGACCCGGGAGCTGATGAAGCTCGGCTCCGTCGAGCTCGACGACGTCGACCAGGTCATGCGCGAGTTCCACGGCCTGATGACCGCCCAGCAGTTCGTGGGCCGCGGCGGTGTCGAGTTCGCCCGCGAGATCCTCGCCGCCGGCCTCGGCCAGGACAAGGCCGAGGGCATCCTGTCCCGGCTCAACGTCGTCTACACCGAGGTGCCGTTCGCCTCGCTCCGCAACGCCGACGTCCGGCAGCTCGTCACGTTCCTCAAGGACGAGCACCCGCAGGTCATCGCGCTGGTGCTCGCCCACCTCACGGCGGCGCAGTCGGCCGAGGTGCTGTCCGGCTTCGTGCCGGAGCAGCAGGCCGAGGTCGCCCACCGCATCGCCACCATGGACCGGACGTCCCCGGAGATGGTGCGGCTGGTCGAGGAGGAGCTCGGCCGCCGGATGGGCTCGATCCTGGCGCACCAGGACATGACCACCGTGGGCGGTGTCGAGACCCTCGTCGAGATCATCAACCGCTCGCCGCGGCCCACCGAGCGCTCCATCCTGGAATGGCTGGACAACAGCGACCCGGAGCTGGCCGAGGCCGTCCGCGCGCAGATGTTCGTCTTCGAGGACATCGTCACGATCGACGACCGGTCCCTGCAGCTGGTGCTGCGCGAGGTCGAGGCCAACGACCTGGCCACCGCCCTCAAGGGCGTCCGGCCCGACGTCCGCGACAAGGTCCAGCGGAACCTCTCCGAGCGTGCCGCCGAGAACCTCGCCGAGGAGATCGAGATGCTCGGCCCGGTGCGCACCCGCACGGTCGAGGAGGCGCAGGCCAAGGTCGTGGGTGTCATCCGCACCCTCGAGGAGCAGGGTGTCCTGACCATCTCGCGCGGTGGCGACGATGAGTTCGTCGCGTGACGACAGCGCCGGGAGCATCGCAGTGAGCGCCAGCGAGCGAGGAGCGGACCGGCGCGCGGAGTCGCGCCAGAGGACGGCGCCTGACGCCGCCGGCCGCGGGAGCATCGCGGTGCGGGACGCGCGGGGAGCGGACCGGGGTACCGAACCGGGCCACCGGCCGCCCCGGGAGGGCGCGGTCCTGCGCGGTGGCTCCGCCGCGCAGGCCCGGCCCTACCGGGAGGTCATGGCCGAGCGTGCGCTCGCGTCGGCCGTGCCGGCGCAGGCCTCCCCGCCCTCGGTGGAGGAGCTGCCGGTCGCGGCCACCGCGGCCTTCGCGGCCGCCCTGGCGGCGGCCCCGACCGCGCCGGCCGCACCGGCTCCGGCGTCCCCCGCCCCCGTGGGCATCGGCCCCATCGCCACCGGCCCGGTGCAGGTCTCCCCCGTCGAGCGCCGCACCACCACCCGCCGCGCCGAGGACCAGCCGGTCGCCGGTGGGCGGCCCTCGTTCCGGCTCGGCGACGTGTACGCCGAGGAACTCGAGCGGCTGAGGGCCCGCGCGCACGCCGAGGGGTTCGCCGCCGGCCACGCCGAGGGCCTGATCGCCGCCGACGCCGTCGTGGCCGAGGCCGAGCGCGCCGCCGAGCGGCGGCTGGCCGAGGTGCAGGCGCGCTGGGAGCGCCGCCTGGTGTCGGCCACGGCCGCCCTCGGTGCGGCCGCGCGCCAACTGGAGGAGACCGCAGCTCCGGTCGCCGACGACATCCGCGACTCGATCATCGGCACGGTGCAGACCCTTCTCGAGGACCTGCTCGGCCGGGAGCTGCAGCTGGCCCAGGACCCGGCCATGGACGCGGTCCGCCGGGCGCTCACCTTCTGCCCGGTCGACGCCCCCGCCGTCGTGCGGCTGCACCCCGACGACCTGGCCGAGGTGCCCGCCGAGGCGCTCGCCGAGATCCCCGGCTCCGTCCGGGTCGTGGCCGACCCGTCCGTCGAGCGGGCCGGCGCGATCGCCGAGTCGGGCCCCCGCCGGATCGACGCCCAGCTCGGCTCGGCACTGGCGCGCGTGCAGGCGGTGCTCGGCTCGTGACGGTGCCCCCCACGATGCTCGAGCGCGCCCGCCTGGCGGCCCGCCCGCAGGTGACCGGCTCGGTCACCGGCGCCATGGGGCTGACCCTCACCGTGGACGGCGTCAGCGCGGCCGTGGGCGACCTCGTCGAGGTCAACCCCACCGACGCGCCCCTGCTCGCCGAGGTGGTCGCCGTCGGCCGCGACCGGCTCACCTGCATGCCGCTCGGTGGCCTGTCCGGCGTGCACGCCGGTGCTCCGGTGCGCGCCACCGGACGCCCCCTGCAGGTGCCGGTCGGCGAGGCGCTGCTGGGCCGCGTGCTCGACGGGCTCGGCCGTCCCGTCGACGGCGGCCCGCCGCTGGGCAGCCGCGTCTCCTGGGTCGACCTGGCCACCGAGACCCCCCACGCCCTCTCCCGCACCCGCGTGGAGGAGCCCCTCACCTTCGGGGTCCGCGCCCTGGACACCCTGGTGCCGTGCGGCAAGGGCCAGCGCCTCGGCATCTTCGCCGGCTCCGGCGTCGGCAAGTCCAGCCTCATGGCCCAGATCACCCGGGGCACCGACGCCGACGTCCGCGTCATCGGGCTGATCGGCGAGCGAGGCCGGGAGGTCCGCGAGTTCATCGAGGAGAACCTCGGCGAGGAGGGGATGGCCCGCACCGTCGTCGTCGTCGCCACCTCCGACGAGCCGCCGCTGGTGCGCCTCAAGGCCGCGTTCGTCGCCACCCGCATCGCCGAGGCGTTCCGCGACGAGGGCCGCGACGTGCTGCTCCTCATGGACTCGATCACGCGCACCGCCATGGCCCAGCGCGAGGTCGGCCTGTCCGCGGGCGAGCCGCCGGCCACCCGGGGCTACCCGCCGAGCGTCTTCGCGATGATGCCCCAGCTGCTGGAGAAGGCCGGCACCGGCGCCGTCGGCTCCATCACCGGGCTCTACACCGTGCTCGTCGAGGGCGACGACCACAACGAGCCGATCGCCGACACCGCCCGCTCGATCCTCGACGGGCACATCGTGCTCACCCGCAAGCTCGCCACGGTCGGCCACTTCCCCGCCATCGACGTGCTGGAGTCCATCTCGCGCGTCGCCGGCGCTGTCGTGCCACCGGCCCAGATGACCGACGCCCGCGAGATCCGCCGGCTCATGGGCGCCCTGCGCGACGTCCGCGAGCTGATCGAGATCGGCGCCTACCAGGCCGGCAGCGACCCGCTGGTCGACCGCGCGCGGCAGCTGGCCCCCCAGATCGACGCGTTCCTGCAGCAGCCGCTCGGTGAGTCGACGTCGGCCGCCGAGGCCTGGGGCTGGCTCCAGCGGATCGTGCGGGCCGCGTGAAGCAGGGCAAGTTCCGGCTGCAGCCGGTCCTCGAGCTGCGCCGCACCGAGGAGCGCGCCGCGGCCGCCGCGGCCGCCGCCGCCATGAACGCCGCAGCCGAGGCCGACCGCCGCGCCACCGAGTACGAGACGGCACTCAGCGCGTCGACCATGCCTCGAGCGCTCCCGGCCGGGACGTTCGTCGCGGCCATGGTGCTGCTGCGCACCGCCGCGACCGACGCGTCCGAGGCCCGGTCGTGGGCCGTCGCCCAGGCCGAGCAGGCGGAGGCGGTCCGCGCGGAGTGGACCGCGGCCGCCCAGCGGACCAAGGCGCTCGAGCGGCTCGCCGAGCGGCACCGGGAGGCCCAGCAGCACGCGATGGACATGGCGGAGGAACGGGCTGCCGATGACCTGGTCACCGGACGCGCAGGGCGCGCGTCCTCGACCGGGGAGGAGCAGGCATGGACGGACTGAGCGCGGTCCAGGCCCGCATCGGCGAGATCCAGGCCCGTTTCACCGCGCAGGCCACCACCGCGACGTCGGCAGCCTGGTCCTCGGCCGCCGGCGCCGCGGGGCTGACCGGCACGTCGTCGGCGGGCTACGCGACGAGCACCGGAGGCACCGCCTCGGAGAGCGCCGTGGTCAGCGAGGCGCAGAAGTACATCGGCGTGCCCTACGTCTGGGGCGGCACCGATCCCAGCAAGGGGCTGGACTGCTCCGGCTTCACCAAGCTCGTGTACGGCAACCTCGGTGTCGAGCTGCCGCGCACCTCCTCGCAGCAGGCCACCGCCGGCAGGGCCGTCGCGTCCCTGGACGCCGCCCGCCCCGGCGACCTGGTGTTCTTCGACCACTCCAGCGACCGCCCCGGCATCGACCACGTCGGCATCTACATCGGCAACGGCCAGATGGTCGCCGCCCCGCAGCCGGGCGAGTCGGTGAAGGTGCAGGCGGTCGGCAACCCCTCGGTGATCCGCCGGGTCCTGCCCGACGCCGCTCCCGTCGCCGCCGCGGCCAGCGGTGGCGCGCTGGCCGGCGTCCCCTACGCCGACCTGTTCACGCGGGCGGCGACCAAGCACGGGGTCGATCCCTCGCTGCTGGCCGCCGTCGCCAAGCAGGAGTCGAACTTCGACACCTCCGCCGTCTCGCCCGCCGGGGCGCAGGGGCTCATGCAGTTCATGCCGGCCACCGCGAAGGGCCTCGGCGTCAACCCCATGGACCCGGGTTCGGCCATCGACGGCGCCGCGAAGTACCTCAGCTCACTGACCAAGCAGTTCGGCTCCACCGACCTGGCGCTGGCGGCCTACAACGCCGGTCCCGGCACGGTGGCGCGCCACGGGGGCATCCCGCCCTTCCCCGAGACCCAGAACTACGTCCGCTCCGTGATGAGCAAGGCAGAGGCCTACCGATGACAGCTCCCGTGACCGTCGCCGCCCCCGCGGCCCGCGCCACCCCCGCCGCCACGTCCGGCGCCACGTCCACCGACAGCGCCGCACCGTTCGCCTCCGCGCTGGACGGCGCGCTGGCCGGCGGCCGCGGCCCCGTCCGTGACGCCACCTGCGGCGGTGGCGGTCAGCAGTCCCCCGGGGAGCAGGCCGGTGGGACCGAGGGCCAGCTGCCCGAGGAGGTGGCTGCCGCACCGGCCGTCGACGCCACCGCGGCGAGCGTCGCTGCCACGCTGTGGGCGCTGGCGCTCGCCGGCGGTGCGACGGCCACCCAGGGCGCCGTCGCGGCCGACGCCGGGCCCGGCATCCCGGGCGCCGTCGCGCCGGGCCTCCCGGCCGTGGGCAGCGTCGCACCGGGTGCCGTCGCGGCCGGGACGGTCGCCGCCGGCGAGGCCGCGGCCCCCACCGCCGTGCCCGCCGCACCGGGCGCCGGCGCCGCACCCACCGACGTCCCGGCGGCTCTCGGTGGCGTCCCGGCTGCGGCCACCGCAGCCGGGCAGCCCGGTACCGCGGCCGCCCCCGCTCCGGGCGCCGTTCCCGCGGGCACGGCCCCCCTCGGCGCGGGTCCTGCCACCGCCGCGCCGCCGGCCGCTCAGTCGTCGCAGAGCGCTCCCGAGCTCACCGTGCTCACCGCCGCCGCCGTCCCCGCGACCTCCGGGGACGGTTCGCCCGCGACGACCGGGACGACCGTCACCCCCGAGACCACGACTGCTGCTGCCCTGGCCGGCGCCGTGCCCACGGCCGGCCAGGACACCGCGGCCGGGAACGGGCGGAGCGGCCAGGAGCCCGCCGTCATCGCCCCCCTCGCCCCTGTCGACGGGGCCCGCATCGCGGACACCGAGACCGCGATCGCACCCCTCGGCAGCCTCTCCGCGCCGGCCGCCGGCACGGTGACCCCGACCGCCGCGGTGGCCGGGACGGACGCGGCGACGGGGACCGGCGCCGGCCAGCCGGTCTCCGGCCAGGTGTCCCGCCAGGTGGCCCTGCTCAGCAGCGCCGGCAACGGCTCGCACACCATGACGCTGGTCCTGACCCCGGAGAACCTCGGCCCCGTCGAGGTCCAGCTGACGGTCAACCAGGGCAGCCTCGACCTGCACCTGCGCGGCGCCCACGACATGGGCCGCGCCGCCCTGCTGGAGGCCCTGCCCGAGCTGCGCCGCGACCTCGAGGCGGCCGGTCTGAGCCCGTCCCGCGTGGAGGTCGACGCCGACACCGGTGGCTCCTGGCTGGCCAAGCACGCCGCCGAGCAGCAGGCCCAGCAGCACTCCGGTGACCGCGCCGCCCAGCCGAACCAGGCCGGCGAACGGTCACGGTCGGGGGGTCGGGCTGCCGATAGCGGAGAAGGACCCACCCGGCCCACCAACCGATCCACGTCGTCCGGCGTGGACGTCCTCGTCTGAGAAGGAGGCCGACGACCGATGCCGGACGCAGTGAGCGGTACCGCCCCGACCGTCGCCACGAACACGGCCAAGACCAGCGTGGACCGTGGCGACCAGATGGGGAAGGACACCTTCCTCAAGCTGCTGGTCGCGCAGATGAAGTTCCAGGACCCCAGCAACCCGGCGGACACCAACCAGATGATGTCGCAGACGGCGACCTTCACCCAGGTGGAGAAGCTGTCGGAGATCGCGAAGCAGAACGCCTCGATGCTGGCGCTGCAGCGCTCCAGCGCCGCCGGCGCGATGGTCGGCCAGACCATCACCTACACCGACGACTCGGGCGCGGCGACGACCGGCGTCGTCTCCTCGGTGCGCCTCGGCTCCGACAAGGTCGAGGCGGTGGCCAACGTCGACGGCCGCCTGGTCCCCCTCGGCCGCATCACCCACGTCGGCAAGGCCCAGACCACCGCGGGCTGACCCCGCGCCCCCGATCAGCGACCCCACCCGGAAGGGAACCCCCCGATGCTCCGCTCGATGTTCTCCGCCATCTCCGGTCTGCGTGCCCACCAGACCAAGATGGACGTCACCAGCAACAACATCGCCAACGTCAACACCGTCGGCTTCAAGGGCAGCCAGACCGTCTTCCAGGACACCCTGTCGCAGGTGCTGCGCGCCGGCGGCCAGCCGGCCGCGGACCGCGGTGGCACGAACCCCGCGCAGATCGGCCTGGGCGTGAAGCTGGCCGCCATCACCACCAACTGGACCCAGGGTGCCGCCCAGTCCACCGGCCGCTCGACGGACTTCATGATCGAGGGCGACGGGTTCTTCATCGTCGAGGGACCGGGCGGTGAGCAGCTCTACACCCGCGCCGGATCCTTCGACTTCGACGCCAGGGGCAACCTGGTCACCCCCGACGGCTCGATCCTGCAGGGCTGGATGGCCCAGCCCGACGGCACGGTGAACTCCAACGGCCCGGTCGGCCCGCTGTCGGTGCCCTACGGCCAGATGGTGAACCCGACGTCGACCACCGCCGCCTCGATCAAGGGCAACCTGCCCTCCGACGTCGAGGTGGGGACCGACTACCAGCTCGGCGCCGACATGTACGACAGCCAGGGCGTGCTGCAGAAGGTCGCCTACAACTTCGAGAAGACCGGCGACAACACCTGGAACGTCAGCGTCGTGCACGCCGACGGCACCGTCCTGATGAACCCCACCGGCCTGGTCTTCGACGCGGCGGGCAACCTGACCACGCCCGCCGGCCCCGACTTCGAGCTGGCCCCGTTCACGCCGGTCGGCTACGACAGCTGGACCAACCCCGTGACCATGACCCTGGCCGGGCTGACCCAGTTCGGGGGCGCCAACACCCTCGCGGCCCCGAAGCCCGACGGCTACTCCCTGGGCTCGCTGCAGTCCTTCACCCTCGGCAACGACGGCACGATCATGGGCGTCTTCTCCAACGGCCTGCGCCAGCCGCTGGGCCAGCTCGCCCTCGCCTCGTTCAACAACCCCGGCGGCCTGGCGAAGGCCGGCAACTCCACCTTCCGCATCGGGGACAACTCCGGCGTGGCCATGGTCGGCCTGGCGGGCCAGGGCGGCCGGGGTGTGCTCAACGCCGGTGCGCTGGAGATGTCGAACGTCGACCTCAGCGAGGAGTTCACCGGGCTGATCGTGGCGCAGCGCGGTTTCCAGGCCAACAGCCGGGTCATCAGCGCCTCCGACGAGATCCTCCAGGACCTGGTCAACCTCAAGCGCTGATGAGGGACCTCCCTCCGGGGAGGCCGCCCCAGGACGTCACGCGACGGCCCGGTCCCCCGCCAGGGTGACCGGGCCGTCCGTTCCATGCCCCGCACACGCCCCCGGCCAGGGGCTTTCGGCTCAAGGAACCACCTCCAGAGGCCGAAGACCACAGTGCCGTTCCCTGCCCGTCCATGTCCGACCCCCGCCCACCCCACACCGAGCAAGAGGAACCACCCGTGATCCGTGTGACGCGCCTGAACGGCGACCAGTTCGCGCTCAACCCCGACCTCATCGAGAAGGTCGAGGGGCACCCCGACACGGTCGCCTTCCTGGTGGACGGCACGAAGTACCTGCTGCGCGAGAGCGTGGACGAGGTCCTGCAGGAGATCCGGGAGTACCGCGCCGGCATCCTCGCCATCTCCTACGAGATGGACCGCGGCACCTACCGCACGGTGGTGCCCGAGCAGCCGTCGAACGACTCCTCCGTGGTGCCCTTCCCGATCCGAGAGGAGCGCTGACCCGTGGATCCCGCCACCCTGATCGGGTTCGCCATCTCCATCGTCGCCCTGTTCGTCTTCATGATCCTCGAGGGCGTCTCGCCGACGGCGCTGATCTTCCTGCCGGCGATCGTCCTGGTCGTCATCGCGACCTTCGGTGCTGCGGCGGCCAGCCAGACGATGGACGACCTGAAGAAGGTCGGGGGCTGGTTCAAGATGGCCGTGATGCCGGCGAAGGTGCCGCCGCCGACCGAGCAGATCCAGACGCTGGTCAGCCTCGCCGAGAAGGCCCGCAAGGAGGGCCTGCTCGCGCTCGAGGCGCAGGTCAAGGCGATCGAGGACCCGTTCCTGCGGCGCGGCCTGCAGATGGGCATCGACGGCACCGACCCCGAGGAGCTGCGGGCGGTCCTGGAGAGCGAGATCGCGGCGAAGAAGACCGAGGACAAGGTCGCCGCCAAGTTCATGAACAACATGGGCGGCTACGCGCCGACCATCGGCATCCTGGGCTGCATCGTCGGCCTGATGAACGTGATGGGGAACCTGAACAACCCCGAGACGCTCGGCCCGATGGTCTCCGCGGCGTTCATCGCCACGCTGTGGGGCGTCATGGCGGCCAACTTCTGGTTCCTGCCGATGGGCGCCAAGATCCTCCGGGTCAGCGAGCTGCAGGCCGCCCAGATGGAGCTGCTGGTCGAGGGCATCACCGAGATCCAGGCGGGCACCAGCCCCCGCGCCGTCCGGCTCAAGCTGACCTCGCTCGTGCCGCCGGGTTCGGCCGCCAAGGAAGCGGCGTGAGGTCGTGAGCACCGGACACGGCCGCCGCCGCGGCAAGAAGCACGAGGAGCACGAGGAGCACGAGAACCACGAGCGGTGGCTGGTGTCGGCCTTCGACATGATGACCCTGCTGTTCGTGCTGTTCGTGGTGCTCTTCGCGATGAGCAAGGTGGACGAGCAGAAGTTCGCCGCCCTGGCCAAGGGCATGTCCGAGGCCTTCGGCGGACCGATCACCGTGCAGCCGGGGCCCACGCCCGAGGGCTCGGTCCTCGACGGGCTGCCCGGGGCGATCGACATCGCCTCCGCCATCCCGCTGGACCCCACCGTGCAGCAGGCCCAGATCGACCAGGCCGCGGCCGCGGCCGCGCTCGAACGGGCCGAGCGCATCGCTGCCGAGGCGAAGGCCGCCTACGACGAGCTCGCCGCCGCCCGGGACCGGATCGAGGCCGCGCTGGCCGCCGCCGGGTACGCCGGCGCGGCCCGGTACGAGATCGACGAGCGCGGGCTGGTGGTGCACATCGTCGCCGACCAGGTGCTGTTCGACGCCGAGGAGGCCGTGCTCCGACCCGAGGGGCGGGCCATCCTCAGCGCGGTCGCCCCCACCCTGGCCGGGCTGCCCAACCAGCTCGGCGTCGAGGGGCACGCCAACCACCTGCCGGTCACCCGCGGCGGCCCCTGGCCGTCGAACTGGGAGCTGTCGGCGACCCGCGCCACGACCGTGGTGCGGTACCTGGCCGGCGACGGCGTCCCCGAGGGACGTCTGACCGCCACCGGCTACTCCTCGACCCGGCCACTGGTGCCCGAGTCCGACCCCACCGCACTCTCCGTCAACCGACGGGTCGACGTCGTCGTCCTGTCCGATGCCTCGGCAGAGGCCAACGCCCTCCTGCCGGGCATCGACGCTGCCCCCAAGGGAGTTCTCGAATGAGCAAGAAGGACAAGACCGCACCCGCCGAGGGTGAGGAGACCGAGGCGAAGGGCGGCAAGAAGAAGCTCTTCCTCATGCTCGCCGTGGTCCTGCTCGCCGGTGCGGGCGCCGCGTACTTCTTCCTGTTCGCCAGCTCCGGCGAGGCCGAGGCCGAGGTCGAGCTGGTGTCCAGCGGCACGTACCTCCCCCTCGAGCCGGTGGCGGTCAACCTCGCCGGCGGGGGCTACCTGAAGATCGGGGTGGCCCTCGAGATCACCGAGGAAGGCGCTGCCGCCGGCGACGGGCACGGCGGCGGGGGCGTAGACGGCACCAAGGCCGCCGACCTGATCATCTCGACGTTCTCCCAGGCCCAGCCGGCCGACGTGACCGGCGCCCGGGACGCCCTCAAGGAGTCGCTGGAGGCCAAGATCATCGAGGCCTACACCGACCACGACGGCGTCAAGGCCGTCATGGGCATCTACTACACCGAGTACGTCACGCAGTAACCAGCGCCAACCACGCAGGGGTGTCCTCCGGTCACGGAGGGCACCCCTGCGGTGTCCCACGGGTCCCACCGGCCACCGCCACCACGGGCGTCACCGCACCGCTCCGCCGCCCGGTCAGGGTCCCCCCGGCACCCGCCGATGAGGGACTTCGTGACCACCCCCGAGACCGGACCGGCCCCGGCCGCCGCGCCGGCCCCGGACGCGGCCCCGGATGCCGCTCCGACCGAGGCCCCGGAGACCGCTCCCACCGCGGCCGCCGCGGCAGCGGCTCCCGCCTCCTCCCCCGCCAGCCGCGGGCGGCGCGGGGCCCCCCGGACCTACGACTTCCGGCGGCCGACCAAGCTCTCCCGCGAGCACGTGCGGGTCATGCAGATCGCGCAGGAGAACTTCGCCCGCCAGGCCACCACGATCCTGACCACGTTCCTGCGGGCCGGCGCCCGGCTCGAGCTCGTCGGCATCGAGCAGTTCTCCTACGACGACTACATCGGTCTGCTGCCCAACCCCTCCTTCATCTCCACCTTCACGATGGAGCCGCTGGCGGGCAAGGGGATGCTGGCGTTCCCGCTGGACATCGCCATGTCGATGGTCGACCACATGCTGGGCGGCTCCGGGAACGCGGCGCAGCCCAACCGGCCGATGACCGGCATGGAGACCAGCATCACCAACCACCTCCTGGAGCGGTTGTTCGAGGAGTTCGCCCGGTCGCTGCAGCCGATCACCGAGATCCAGCCGGTGCTCGTCGGGCGGGAGTACAACCCGCAGCTCGCGCAGGCCGCCGCCGGCTCGGACACCGTCATGGTGGCCACGTTCGAGATGGCCGTCGGGGCCCGCGAGGGCGAGGCGACCGTCGTGCTGCCGTTCTCCTCGTTCGCCCAGTCGCTCAACAACGCCGCGTCCCCGCAGCTGTCGGAGCAGGCCCTGCGCAAGCGGGCCCGCGCCCGCGAGGCCCTGGCCGCCCGGCTCAACCTGGTGCCGGTCGACGTCAGCGTCCGCTTCGCACCGCTGACCGTCTCCTCCTCCGACCTGCTCTCCCTCGCCGTGGACGACGTCCTGCTGCTGCGCCATCCGCGTGACAGCCCCCTGGAGGTCACCACCAACGACGTGACGTTCGCCTACGCGATCGCCAGCAACCACCGGCGCCGCCTGGCCGCCTCGATCGTCCCCACCCCGCACGCTCCGCACGCCGCGAAGGACTCCGCATGACCGCGCCCCGCACCGACTCGCAGGACTCCCAGACCGTGACGGCGGTCGTCGTCGCCGCAGCGCGGGCCGCCGCGTCGCTGGTCCCCTCGACCTCCGCGCTCGTGCCCGGCGCGCCGGTGAGCGACCCGGACACCGTCCCGCTCCCCCCGACCGCCGCCCTGGCGGTCACCGCCGGGCTGTCCGGCGAGGTGTCCGGCGACGTCGTGCTGGTGCTCTCCGGGGAGGTCGTCGACGCCCTGCAGAACTCCCCCGTGGGTCAGATGGACGTCTCCGCCGCGCTGCGCCCGGCGCTCGAGGCCGCCGCCGCCAGCCTGGGCCGCGTCCGCGTCGCCTCCGAGCGCACCGAGGAACCGGTCGCCGCCCTGGACGGGCTGCGCGACAAGGGCATGTTCGTCGCCGTCCCGCTCATGGCCGACGGCGAGCACCAGGCCACCTTCGCCCTGCAGGTCACCCTGCCCACCGCCGGTCGTGAGCAGCGCGGCAGCCTGGAGCTGCTCCGCCACGTGGCCATGGAGGTCACCGTGGAGATCGGCCGCACCCGGATGACGGTGCAGGAGCTGCTCTCCCTGCACCCCGGCGAGGTGGTCGAGCTCGACCGCGCCGCCAGCGCGCCGGCCGACCTGCTGGTGAACGGCACGCTGATCGCCCGCGGTGAGGTCGTCGTCGTCGACGAGGACTTCGGCCTGCGGATCAGCGAGATCGTGACCGACGCGGCCGCGGCGGAACTGGGTGCCAGCGCATGACCTGGATGATCATCCGCCTCTTCCTCTCCCTCGCCCTCATCGGCGGTGTGCTCTGGTTCGCCGCCCGGCTGGCCAAGAAGAAGGGCCTCGGGCAGGGCAACGGCCTCATCGAGGTCATCGCCCGGCAGCGCATGGGCCGGACCAGCTCGGTCAACGTCGTCCGCATCGCCGACCTGGTGCTGGTCATCGGTGCCACCGAGGAGCAGGTGACCCTCCTGGCCGAGGTCGACCCCGACGCTGTCGAGGACGCCCTGGCCGACCGGCGGCCCGCCCGGGCCCGCGTGGCCGAGGCCGAGGACGTCGAGGTGCCGGCCCCCCGCCCCGCGCCCTCGCTGGTCGCGGCGCGCGCCTCCTCCGACGGCGTGCTGGTCGGCTCGGTGCTGGACCGCAACGGCTGGGGCACCCTGGTCGACGAGCTCCGTGAGCGGACGGTGCGCCGGTCATGACCGCCCCGGTGCGCCCGCTGCCGCTTCTCGGCAGCCCGCGGACCTGGCGCAACGGCGCCGTGGTCCTCCTGCTGGTGCTCCTCGCCGGCGTCGCCGCGGTCCTGCTCGCCGACCCAGCGGCGGCCGCGCCGACCGCGCCCACCGCCCCCGTGGCGCCGACGGCCCCCGCGGTCGACGGCACCGTGGACATCTCCATCGGCGACGGCTCGCCGAGCAGCTCCATCACGCTGATCCTGGCGATCACGGTGCTGTCCGTCGCGCCGTCGGTGCTGCTCCTCGCCACCTCGTTCACCAAGATCATCGTGGTGCTGGGCCTGACCCGGAACGCGCTCGGCATGGCGACCTCGCCGCCGAACCAGGTGCTCACCGGCATCGCGCTGTTCCTGACCCTGTTCGTGATGGGGCCGGTCTTCTCCGACATCAACGAGGTCGCCGTCCAGCCCTACATGGAGGGCGCGATCACGGTCTCGCAGGCCTACGACAGCGGCGTCGTGCCGCTGCGCGAGTTCCTGCTGGACAACACCCGCGAGGACGAGCTCGCGCTGATGATCGACCTGTCCGGCGAGGAGAAGCCGGCCGACGCCACCGCGGTCAGCATGACCACGCTGATCCCGGCGTTCGTGCTCTCGGAGCTGAAGAGCGCCTTCATCATCGGGCTGGTCATCTTCATCCCGTTCCTGGTGCTCGACATGCTCGTCAGCGCCGCCCTCATGGCGCTCGGCATGATGATGGTCCCGCCGACCATCGTCTCCCTGCCCTTCAAGCTGCTGCTCTTCGTCGTCGTCGACGGCTGGGCGTTGATCACCACCGCGCTGGTGGGCTCGTACGGGGGGACCGGGTAGTCATGAGCGACGCCGACGTCACCGACATCGCGGCCCAGACCATGATGGTCGCCGCCAAGGTCGCCGCCCCGATCCTGCTGACCGCCCTGCTGGTGGGCTTCCTCATCTCGCTGTTCCAGGCGGCCACCCAGATCCAGGAGGCCACGCTCTCCTTCGTGCCGAAGATGATCGCCGTCGCCATCGCCCTCCTGGTGACCGGGAACTGGGTCCTCTCCGAGCTGGTGAGCTTCACCCAGACCCTGTTCGACCAGCTGCCGGCGCTCCTCGACCGGACGTAGCCGCCATGGACCTCTCGGTCCCGGCGGTCACGCTCGCGGCCCTGCTCCTGGGGACGGCGCGTGCCGCCGGCTTCGTCCTGCTGGCGCCGCCGTTCAACTCGCGGGTCATCCCCGGCGCGGTCAAGGGCGCGCTCGCCCTGGCGCTGTCGGTGCTGCTGTCGACGCAGATCGCGCCGACGCTGCCGACGCCCACCGCCGGCTTCCTGGTGGTCACCGCCGTCACCGAGGTCATCATCGGCGCAGCCCTCGGCTTCGTCGTCCAGGTGCTGTTCACCGCGGTGCAGATGGCCGGCGACATCCTCGACGTCGCCGGCGGTTTCTCGCTGCAGCCCGGCTACGACCCCATGGCAATGACCCAGAACAGCTCGCTGGGCAAGCTGCACTACCTGCTGGCCTCCACCCTGCTGTTCACCAGCGGCGGGCACCTGCTGATGGTGAAGGGGTTCGCCACCTCCTACCAGGGGCTGCCGGTGGGCGGTGACGTCCCGACCGACCAGCTCGCCTCGGTGCTCATCACCGCGTTCTCGATGATGTTCCTGGCCGCGCTGCAGATCGCCGGGCCGATGGTGGCCGTCCTGCTGCTGGCCGACGTCGCCCTGGCGCTGCTGAGCCGGGCGGCCCCTGCGCTCAACGTCTTCACGCTCGGCTTCCCGGTGAAGATCATGCTCACCCTGACGATGCTCGGGCTCACCTTCCCGCTGCTCCCGCCGGCCCTGGACACCCTCCTCGAGAACGGTGTCCGCGCCATGATCTCCCTGCGCAGCGGCTGATGGCCGCGCGGACGGACGCCTGATGGCGAAGGACGGCCCGGGCGGTGAGAAGACCGAGGCACCAACTCCTCAGCGCCTGAAGAAGGCGCGCAAAGAGGGGCAGATCCCGAGGACCCAGGAGCTGGGCACCTGGCTCGGGGTGGCGGCGGCCAGCGCGCTGCTGCCGATGATGGTGGGCAACGCGTTCGACGCCGTGCAGCAGCTGTTCGTGCACGTCGGCCGGGTGGCGAAGAACCCGGAGATCGAGTCGGTCACGGAGCTGCTCGGCCAGGCGCTCATCGCGTTCCTGACGACGCTGCTGCCCACCGCCGTCGCGCTCCTGGTGGTCGGCGTCGCGGCGTCGGCCGCGCAGGGCGGCGTGCACTTCGCGGGCAAGCCGATGAAGCCGACGCTCAAGAAGTTCAACCCGTTCCCCGGGTTCAAGCGCATGTTCGGCACCCAGGGCCTGTGGGAGACGTCGAAGGCGCTGATCAAGACCGCCGCCCTCGGCACGGTGGTCATCGTGACCAGCGACCGGGCGCAGGCGCTGGTCTCGTCGGCCGGCGCGCTGCCGCTCTCGGCGGTCGCGGCCACCTTCGCCGACTCCGCCGTCCTGATGTTCCGCGTCGTCGCCGTCACCGGCCTGGTCATCGCCGTCGCCGACTACGTCGTCGTGCGCAAGAAGATGATGAAACAGCTGAAGATGAGCAAGTACGAGATCACGCAGGAGCACAAGCAGGCCGAGGGTGACCCCTACATGAAGGCGCACCGCCGCGGCGTCCAGATGCAGATGTCCCGGAACCGGATGATGGCCGAGGTCGCCGAGGCCGACGTCCTGCTGGTCAACCCCACGCACGTCGCGGTGGCGCTGAAGTACGAGGCCGACAAGGGCGCTCCGCGGGTCGTGGCCAAGGGTGCCGGCGAGGTCGCGGCGAAGCTGCGCGAGCGCGCCGCCGAGGCCCGGGTCCCGCTGGTCCAGGACATCCCGCTCGCCCGGGCGCTGCACGCCTCCTGCGAGATCGGCCAGGAGGTGCCGCCGCAGCTGTTCAACGCCGTCGCGCGGGTGCTGGCCTTCGTCATGCACCTGGGCGCCCGCGGCGTGCGCGGCGGCTTCCACCGGCCCGGCTTCGAGCCCCCGGAGGTCACCGACCTGCCCAAGGCCGGCCGCCGTCGGGCCCCCACGGCCGCCTGAAACGGGAGTGACGGGTGGGCTCCCCCCGCCCGCCGACCACTCCCCCGCCGTACCGGCGTCCCGCCCGCCTGCCGATGAAGCAGGGGTGAGTCAGCCGTCGTCAGCGCCCGGAGCGGGCCAGTGAAGGGGCTGGGCAAGGCCGCCGTCCCGATCGGCGTCGTCGCCATCGTGCTCATGCTGGTGGTGCCCCTCCCCGCGGCGATGATGGACCTGCTCATCGGGGTCAACCTCGCGGTCTCGCTGCTGGTCCTGCTGGTCGCGATGCAGATCAAGAAGCCGCTGGACTTCGCGGTCTTCCCGTCGCTGCTCCTGGTCGCGACGCTGTTCCGGCTCTCGCTCAACGTCTCCTCGACCCGCCTGGTGCTCACCGACGGCTACGCCGGCAAGGTGATCGAGGCGTTCGGCCACATCGTCATCGGCGGCTCGCTGATCGTCGGCATGGTCATCTTCCTGATCCTGACCATCGTGCAGTTCGTGGTCATCACCAACGGTGCCGGCCGCGTGGCCGAGGTCGGGGCCCGCTTCACCCTCGACGCCATGCCCGGCAAGCAGATGGCCATCGACGCCGACCTCAACGCCGGCCTCATCAACGAGAAGCAGGCCCGCAAGCGCCGCCAGGAGGTCACCGCCGAAGCGGACTTCTACGGCTCGATGGACGGCGCCTCGAAGTTCGTGAAGGGCGACGCCATCGCCGGCATCGTCGTCACGCTGGTGAACCTCATCGGTGGCTTCGCGATCGGCGTCATGCAGCGGGGCATGGCTCCCGGCGAGGCGGTCTCGACCTTCTCGCTGCTGACCGTCGGCGACGGCCTGGTCTCGATGATCCCGGCCCTGCTGATGTCCACCGCGACCGGCATCATCGTGACCCGGTCGGCCACCGAGGGCGACATGGGCACCGACCTGCTCGCCCAGCTCGGCCGCTTCAAGCAGTCCGTGCGCATCGCCGGCGGCGCGGCCCTCGCGCTCTGCCTGATCCCCGGCCTGCCCAAGCTGCCCTTCCTGCTCGTCGGCGGGCTGTTCCTGATCATCGCCAGCCGGATGACCGACGTCGAGGAGCCCGACGAGGAGGCCGAGGCCGCGGCCGCGGCGGCCGAGCTGGAGCCGGCACCTGACTCCCCCGAGGCGATCGCCGAGAAGATGCGGGTCGACCCGCTCGAGCTCGAGGTGGCCTTCGACCTGGTCGACCTGGTCGACGCCTCGCGCGGCGGTGACCTCCTGGACCGGGTGAAGGCGCTGCGCCGGAAGGTCGCCATGGAGACCGGCCTGGTCATCCCGCTCGTGCGCACCCGCGACAACCTCGACCTGCCGTCGTCGCAGTACGTCATCTGGCTCAACGGCGTCCCCGTGGCCAAGGGCAGCTCCCCCGCCGGCACGGTGCTCGCCATCGGCGACGGGCTGGACGGCCTGCCCGGCAAGCCCACCCGCGAGCCGGTGTTCGGGCTCGCCGCCAAGTGGGTGCCGGCGGAGCTGCAGCGGGCCGCGGAGATGGCCGGCGCGACCGTCGTCGACCGCTCCTCGGTGATCACCACCCACCTGGCCGAGGTCGTGCGGCAGAACGCCGCGGACCTCCTCGGCCGGGAGGACGTGCGCCTCCTCGTGGAGATGGTGCGGCGCTCGCACCCCGTCGTCGTCGAGGAACTGACCCCCACCCTGCTCACCCTGGGAGAGGTGCAACGCGTGTTGCACGCGTTGCTCGCCGAGGGTGTGTCGATCCGGGACCTGGTCCGCATCTTCGAGGCACTCTCTGTACGTGCGAAGTCCTCGACCGAACTCGACGGTCTCGTCGAGGCGGCCCGGGCGGCACTCGGCTCGGCGATCAGCCAGCCCTACGTCACCCCGGACGAGCGGCTGCACGTCTTCACGCTGGAGCCCGGCTTCGAGCAGCGCCTGCTCGAGGCCGTCCGCCAGTCCGACATGGGGGCCGTCCTGGCCCTCGACGCCGGCGCGGTCGACGCCCTCGTCTCCGGCTGCAGCGGGCTGCTCGAGGAGGCCGAGCGGTCGGGGCTGTCCCCGGTCCTCGTCTGCTCGCCCCAGGTCCGCGCCGCCCTGTCGCGCCTGATGCGCCAGATTCTTCCCCGGCTGCCCGTCATCTCCTACGCGGAGGTGTCCCGGACAGCGCAGATCGAGTCGCTGGGAGTGGTGAGCGGTGCCGTTGCGATCCGTTGAGGCCGCCACCCGCGACGACGCGATCGCCGCGGCACGCGAGCAGTTCGGCCCCCACGCGCGTGTGGTGGGTGTGCGCCGGGTGCGTTCCGGCGGGGTGCTCGGGTTCTTCGCCACCGAGCGGTACGTCGCCGAGGTCGCCGACCAGATCGGCCGCCCCGGCCTGCCCACGCCGTCGAGCGGCCCCGCGCCCGCCGCCCCCGTCGCGTCCTACGACTCCCCGCTGGCGTCGGCCTCCCCCGCTCGCGCGGCAGCGCCGGCCCGGAACGGTGCCGCCGCCTGGGCAGCCGAAGCCGCCCGGCCCGGCGGCGAGCGCACCCCCGGCACCGGACCGCGGCCCGCCGCCCGGCCCACGCTCCCCTCCGACGACGACGAGCGCCTGGACGAGCTCGCCGGCCTGCTCGGCGCCACCCCCGCCGCCCGGCCGACCGCTGCACCGGCCCGCCAGGTCGCTGCTCCGGCCCGCCAGGTCGCTGCTCCGGTCCGTCAGGTCGCGGCTCCGGCCCGCGATTTCGCGACTCCGGCGCGTCAGGGCGCGGCCCCGGCCCGGCCGGCCACCGCTCCGGCCGCTGCCCCGGTGACCGCTCCGGCTGCCGGTCCGGCCACCGACGGGACCGCCTTCCCGCGGGCGGCCTTCCCCCGGACCAGCCGCCCCTCCGCCCCGTCGCGGGACAGCGCGCCGGCCGGGCCGACGTCGATCGGCGCTCCCGCCGAGAAGGCCGTCCCGACCGGATCACCCTTCGCCGCCGCGCTCGCGGCCGCCGAGGCCTCGGACGCCCCCTCACCGTTCACCGCCGCGCTGGCGCGCATGGTGGCCGGGGACCGCGACGTGCGCCACGCGGTCGCGCAGGCCCTGGAGGAGCCGGCGGATCGGCACGTCGACGTGCCGGCCTTCCGCCCCGTCGAGGAGCCGGTCGCCCGCCCCGTCGAGGAGCCGCTCGCCCGTCGCGTCGAGGAGCCGGCCCGGCGTCCACGCCAGGACCAGCTGGTGCCGGACACCCCGGCCCCGCGTCCGTCCCTGGCCGCGGCCATCCGTTCAGCAGACACGTCTATGCGGTCCACGACCGTGCACCAGGAGGAGACAACGGTGGGAGAACAGGTCGTCACGCCGCCCTCCACGAGCACGGCCGGCCCGGTGGACGTGCCCACCTGGGCCGCTTCGCAGGAGACCGTCGCCCCCGCCGCCTCCTCCCGTCAGGAGGAGATCGCCGAGGCGCTGCGGTCGGCCCTGGCGCAGGGCCACTCCGACGAGGCACTGGCCGGGATCCTACGCAAGATGCTCGCCGGGAACTCCCCGCGGGAGGCCATCGCGGAGCCGCCCGCCGCCGAGCCGCCCGCCGCTGTCGTCGTCGAGCGCCCGGCCGCGCCGACCGAGCCCGTCGTCGCTGCTCCGGTCGTCGCGCCGCCCACCGTCGCGACCCCCACCGTGGCGCACGAGCCGGCCCCCGCGCCGGTGACCGCTCCGGTCGTCGAGCGGGTCGTCGAGCCGGTCGTCCAGGCTGCCCCTGCCCCTGCCCCGCTCATCGCCGAGGTCGCCGCCGGGTGGGACCTCCGCTCGTCGAGCCACTCCCTGTTCGGGACGTCCACCGCCGCGCCGCTCACCAGCGACCTCGGCTGGGACCTCCCCGTCGCCGCGCCGGCTGTCGCCTCCACCCCGCTGTGGGGGGAACCGGTCGCCGAGGAGCCCGTCCCCGCCCACGGCGCCGACGCGCCGATCTGGGCCGAGGTCGTCCGCCCCGACCCCGCGTCGGCCCCCGTCGTCGAGCCCGCCGTCGTCGAGCCCGTCGCCGTCGAGTCCCCCGCTGTCGAGACGGTCGCCGTCGCGCCCGTCGCCGTGCAGCTCGCTGCCGTCGAGCCGGTCGCTGTCGAGGTGCCCGAGCCGGCCGCCGCGCGGGACGTCGCCACCCCTGTCGAGGAAGCGTTCGTCCACCCGGAGCCCACCCCGGCGCAGCTGGTCGCCGAGGCTCCGGTGTCCGCCCCCGAGCCCGCCGTCGAGGAGGTCGCGCCCGCTCCGGTGGAGCCGGCCGTGCGGGCACGCCCGGCCGCCGCCGAGGTCGCCGGCGCCCACGACGAGTCCCTGCCCGTCGCCGAGGCCGTCGCCGAGCTGGCCCCGATGCTCGCCCGCACGGCCAGCGACCCGGCGCCCATGACGATGTCGCTCGATGCGACCACCGTCATGCCGCGCATCTCCCTGCTGCCCGCCCGGCCCGGCAGCCGCGGCCGCGGCCTGCCCCCGGTCCCGCCGGCGTCCGGTCGCCCGGCGGTGCCGCCGTCGCGGCGCGCCACGACGGCCGAGGCACCGGAGACCACCGAGGCCGAGGAGCGCGAGGAGACGGCGGCCGCCGAGCTGCCCGCCGTCGAGAAGCCCGTCGCCACCGAGAAGCCCGCCACCGAGAAGCCCGTCGCCACGGAGAAGCCCGTCGTCGCCGAGGGGTCGCGCGCCGGCGCACCGGCGCCGCGCACCCTGGCGACCGTCACCCGGCTGCCCGTGGCCCCGCTGATGGCCGGCCCCGACCTGCCCGAGATGCCCGAGCTGGACGACTCCGAGCCCGAGACCGCTGCCCCGCAGCCGGCCCCCCGGACCGTCCCGAGCACGCCGCAGGAGGTGGTGGCCGGACTCGTCGCGCTCGGCCTCCCCGAGCAGCTGCTGGGTGCCGGCTTCACCGCCGCGGTCGCCGCGGACGGCACCTACGCCGCCCTGACCCAGGCGCTGGCCACCAGCCTGCCGGAGGTGCCGGTGCTGCCGACCGGTGCCGGTGAGGTGCTGTTCGTCGTGGGTCCGGGCGTCGAGACGCTGCGCGCCGCCCGCTCCCTGGCCGCGGCCCTGCGACTGGACCCCGACCGGGTGCAGTGGGCCACCCGCGGCGACCTGGCCGGGCTCGCCCCGAAGGCCAGCCGCATGACCACCATCGACGCGGCCCTCGACCGCCGCCAGGAGGCCGCGAACTCCGGCACGCTGACCATCGTCGCGGTCGACGCGCCGCTGCGCAGCGACGCGTACTGGATGGCCCAGATGCTGGCGATCTGGTCGCCGGCCGCGGTGTGGGCCGTCGTGGAGGCGACCCGCAAGCCCGAGGACCTCGAGCTGTGGCTGGACGGGCTGCCGCGGGTGGACGCGCTGGCCGTGCAGGACACCGACCTGAGCGCCGACCCGGCCGCGGTCCTGCAGCGCCTGACCGTGCCCGTGGCCCTCCTCGACGGCGTCCGCGCCACCCCGCACCGCTGGGCCTCGCTGCTCTGCGAGCGCCTGGACAGCCCGCAGGCATGAGCCCGTTCCGCTGGGACGTCCTCCTCGTCGGGTTCGTGCTGGCCCTGCCGGTGCTCGCGCTCGGGCTGCGCGGCGACTTCACGACCGAGGAGATGGTGAACCGGCTGCCCTGGTGCCTGCTGGCCGGCTGGGCCGCCGTCGCGCTGGTCCGCGCCGTGGCGGCCCCGCCGAAGCCGGAACCGCAGCGCAGACGCCGGCCCGCCGCCCGCCGTCCGGCCGCCGAGGCCGAGGCCGAGGCCGAGGACGAGCCCGCCACCGCCTGAGGCGTCTGGGAGCTCAACTGCCGCTGTCCCCGCCCTGCAGGACCCGGACAGCGTGTGCAGGGCCCCCAGAGCCGTCACCCCGCGCGGCGGCCGGCCCGCTCCTTGGCCCTGCGCACCTTCGCGGCCAGCCGGTGCGGCGCGGCCAGCTCCGCCCAGACCCACCGCACCACGCCCCACTGCTCGTCTCTGACGGCGTCCTCCCTACGCTTCTCGGCGAAGACGGCATCCCCCGGTTCCTGACCCGGCCGAAGCAACCTTCCGTACTTCACCCGGCCGTCGAACTCCCCCACGAGGCGGGCTCCCTCCCAGACGAAATCCGCTCGGGCGACCAGGGCCGCTGATCCGGACCTCACCTCGAACTGCAGGTCGGAAGGCGCCAGCTGCCACCGCTGCAGGATCACCCGGCTACGGCTCTCCCCGACGCTCTCACTCCGGGCGTCGGCCGCGGCGACGACCCTCGCCGCGCTCCGCGCCCCGGGCGATCCGACGATGTCGAACAGCCGCGCACGGATCTGCTCGTGCTCGAGGAGCCTCTTGTTGAGGGCTGCGTCGAGGGCCACCACGGCCGTCTCGTGCGGCAGCGAACGCGCCAGGTCCAGCATCGTGCGGACCGGGTCGGTGACCCGCATCCCGGCGACCTCGACCACCTCGTCCTCGCGGATGCGAGCCACGTGGCAGCAGAGCACGGCGCTCCGGTCGGTCCAGGAGCCCGGCGGCCGTGTCACGTGGACGCGCTCCAGCGGGACGTCCCACAACGGCAGCCCGAGGAGGACCGCTGCCGACTGGTGGCCGACCACCGCTGGTCGCCGCAGCAGCGACACCGTCGCCTCGACCAGCTGCGCGTGCCGGGCAGCCGGCGCCGTGGGGAGAGCACCGTCCACGTAGGCGCCCCGGCGCAGCCGCGTCAACTCCCCGGCGCGGAGCGCGCGTGCCAGTTCGGCGTCGGACCAGCCGGTGGCGAGGGCGTCCCGGCGGAGGCGGACGGGTGGGTCGACAGGCGGTTCGGTCATGCACCGACCGTCAAGGGGCCGCCCCCGCGCAGCCAGGCCCTCGGCGGATCGGTGGACAGGGATCCGCGCTGTGGACGGCCGGCTCTGGGGGTGTTGCTGACGCTGGGGGGGCCCGCAGGGCCCGCACAGCGTCAGGAACACCCCCGGAGCGGCGCGGGGCGGTCAGATCGGCAGGTCCTCCAGCATCTCGGTGACTAGGGCCGCGATGGGCGACCGCTCGGAGCGCGTGAGGGTCGTGTGCGCGAAGAGCACGTGCCCCTTCAGCTTCTCGATGACGGCGGTGACGCCGTCGTGCCGACCGACCCGCAGGTTGTCCCGCTGGGCGACGTCGTGGGTGAGGACGACCCGGGAGTTGGTGCCCAGCCGGGACAGCACGGTGAGCAGCACACCGCGCTCGAGCGACTGCGCCTCGTCGACGATCACGAACGAGTCGTGCAGCGACCGACCGCGGATGTGGGTCAGCGGCAGGACCTCGATCAGGTCGCGGGCGGCGATCTCGTCCAGGACCTCCTTGGAGACCAGGGCACCCAGCGTGTCGTACACGGCCTGCGCCCAGGGCGACATCTTCTCGCCCTCGCCACCCGGCAGGTACCCGAGCTCCTGGCCGCCGACGGCGTACAGCGGCCGGAAGATGACCACCTTCTTGTGCGCCCGCCGCTCCATCACCGACTCCAGCCCCGCGCACAGCGCCAGCGCCGACTTGCCGGTGCCCGCCCGGCCGCCGAGGGACACGATGCCGATCTCGGGGTCCAGCAGCAGGTCCAGGGCGATGCGCTGCTCGGCGGACCGGCCGTGCAGTCCGAAGGCCTCGCGGTCCCCCCGCACCAGGCGCACCTGCTTGTCCGGCGTCACCCGTCCCAGCGCCGAGCCCCGCGAGGAGAGCAGCACCAGCCCGGTGTGCGTGGGCAGCTCGGCGGCGGCCGGCAGGAAGGCCTCCCCCGCCTCGTACAGCGCGTCGATCTCCGTGTCGTCGACCGAGATCTCGGCCATGCCCGTCCAGCCGGCGTCGACGACGTCGTGGGCGCGGTACTCGTCGGTGTCCAGGCCCACCGCGGCGGCCTTCACCCGCAACGGCACGTCCTTGGTGATCAGGCAGACCGCGCGCCCCTCCGCCCGCAGGTTGAGCGCCACCACCATGATCCGCGAGTCGTTGCTGTCGTTGCGGAACCCGGCCGGGAGCACCGAGGGGTCGCTGTGGTTGAGCTCCACGTGCAGCGTCCCGCCGGACTCGCCGATGGGGACGGGGGCGTCGAGCCGACCGTGGGCGACCCGCAGGTCGTCCAGCCTGCGCAGCGTCTGCCGGGCGAACCAGCCGAGCTCGGGGTGGTTGCGCTTGTCCTCGAGCTCTCCGATGACGACGAGCGGCAGGACCACGTCGGCGTCGCCGAAGCGCAGCAGCGCCCCCGGGTCGGAGAGCAGGACGGAGGTGTCGAGGACGAACGTGCGGCGGGCGATGGTCACGAGTCGACTCCCGTGGGGTGGGACCTCGCGGACGAGGCGCACCCCTGTTCGAAGGTGGCCGGGCCCCGGCTCGAGGGCCGGGCGCCGGCCCCCCTGGTCGACGAACTCGTCAGCACCATCCGGGCCTCCCGTGAACGACGGGGGCAGCTCCCCGTCGTTCACCTCGGACGCTATGCCCGCCTGCCGACAAGAGCGCCGCCACGACCCGGTTCGCAACGCGTTGTTCACCCGGAGGGGTAACCGGAGTCACAGCCGTCCCACCCGTTGGCAGGAGGCTCAGGCCGACTCGCGCCGGAAGCGCCGCACGCCGAACGCCCAGCCGAGGACGACGAGCAGCAGGGTCATCGCCACACCCCACCAGGCGGTGGACGTGCCGTAGCCGCCGACGAAGAACTCGCGCGCTGCCTCGACCACGTGCTTGAACGGGTTGACGTCACTGATCGCCTGCAGCCAGCCCGGCGCCAGGCTCATCGGCAGCAGGATCCCCGACAGCAGCACCACCGGGAAGACGACGGCGTTGAGCAGCGGCGCGAACGCGTCCTCGCTCTTGAGGGTCAGCGCCAGCGCGTAGGAGACCGCGGCCAGCGCCGCACCGAGCAGGGCGACCACGACCAGCGTCAGCACGACGCCGAGCACGGGCGCCCGCAGCCCGAGCGGGATGGACACGACGACCAGCAGGGTCCCCTGCACGAGCAGGACGACGACGTCTCGCAGCACCCGGCCGAGCAGCAGGGCCGTGCGGCTGGCGGGCGTGACCCGCTGGCTCTCGATGACGCCGGCCCGCCACTCGGCGATCAGGCCGAAGCCGACGAACAGCGCCCCGAACATGCCCAGCTGGACCAGGATGCCGGGCACGAAGATCTGGTAGGCGTTGCCCGGACCCAGCTGCCCGGACAGCGGCTCCAGGAGCGGCCCGAACAGCAGGATGTAGAGGATCGGCTGCATCAGGCTGATGACCAGCCAGGCCGGGTTGCGCAGCGACATGCGCATGGCGCGGCTGAAGACGATGCCGGTGTCACGCAGCAGGGTGCTCATCGGACGGCCACCTCCGGGGCCGGTGCGGCGGGGCCGGCGGCGCCGGACTCCCGCAGGGAACGGCCGGTGAGGCCGAGGAAGACGTCGTCCAGGCTGGGCCGCCGGCTCTCGATGCCGCTGACGACGACACCCGCCGCGTCGAGCGCGCGGACCAGCTCCACCAGGGCCCGGCCGCCGTGGGGCACACGGCCGACCACGCGGTCGCCCAGCAGCTGGGCCGGTTCGGCACCGGGCAGCCGGCCGATCAGCTCCGCCACCTGCGGCGCCTGCTCCGGGCGTTCCACGGTCACGGTCAGCACGTCGCCGCCCACCTGCGACTTCAGCTCGTCGGGGGTGCCCTCGGCGACGATCGAGCCGTGGTCGATGACCAGGATCCGGTCGCAGAGCGCGTCGGCCTCGTCCAGGTAGTGGGTGGTGAGGAAGACCGTCGTCCCCCGCTCCTCGCGCAGCGCGCGGATGTGCTGCCACAGGTTGGCGCGGGCCTGCGGGTCGAGGCCGGTGGTAGGCTCGTCGAGGAACACCAGACCGGGCTGGTGGATCAGGCCCATGGCGATGTCCAGCCGCCGCCGCTGCCCGCCGGACATGGCCTTGGGCTGGCGCTCCCACAGCCCGTCGAGGTCCAGCTCGCCGAACAGCCGCTGCCCCCGCTCGACCGCCTCGGCCGTGCTCATGCCGTACAGGCGCGCGTGGTCGACCACCTCCTCCCCCGCCCGCGCCTCGGGCGCGGTGGAGCCGCTCTGCGAGACGTAGCCGATCCGGCGCCGGACGCCGACCGGGTCCACGCGCAGGTCGCACCCCGCCACGGTCGCCGTCCCCGCGGTGGGCTCCAGCAGGGTGGTGAGCATGCGCAGCGTCGTGGTCTTGCCGGCGCCGTTCGGGCCGAGGAAGCCGACGATCTCCCCCTCGGCGACGTCGAGGTCCACCCCGACGACGGCGTGGACCTCCTGCTTGCGCTTGCGGAACGTGCGGGCCAGACCGCGGGCGTGGATCACGCGCGACAGCATCCAGCAGACCACCGACAACGATCCACCGGTTTCGCCGAGGGCGTCAGCGCGCGACGGTCACCACCGGTCGTCGTCGCGGTCGTCGGAGGGACCGCGCAGCGCGGGCCGCTCCACGGTGTCGGTGCGCATGCCCGGCGGCGGCGTCGGCGGATCGTCGTCGTACCGGGCGTCGCCGTACCGGGCGTCGTCGTAGCGCGAGTCGTCGTACCGGGCGTCGTCGTAGCGGGGGTCGTCGTCCTGACCGTCGTCGGGGAACAACTCCGCCTCGAGCGTCTCCGGCTCCCGCGCCGCCCGGCGCGCCCCGGCCCGACCCGACCGGCGCCGTGGCCGCAGCGCGACCAGCGCCCACAGCGCCGGCACCAGCAGCACGGGCCACTGCACCGCCGGGTCCCCGAACCGCAGCATGGCCAGGACCAGCAGCAGCCCGAGCCAGCCCGCGGTCCACAGACCGAGGAACCGCTTCCGGGCAGGTGTCCGGGGACGCACGGCTCAGGCGGCCCGGAGCTCGGCGGCGACCCGGCGGGGCGTGAGCGGCTCGTCGAGGAGCCGGAGGAAGCGGTCGGCCACGGGCTGCTCGGCCGGCCGGTCGGCCAGCCAGCGCGACAGCAGCGCGAACCCCTCCACGTAGGTGGAGGTGTAGGCCCGCCACAGGGGATCGGTCAGGAAGCGGATCTGCTGGCGTGCGCGGTCCGGGCTGACCATCGACCAGCGCTGCAGGAAGGCGCTGACCTCCTCGGCGTCGGCACCGCGGTCGTGCAGCAGCACCGCGGCGTCCTGCCGGACCCGGTTCAGCGGACCGGCCGCCGCCGCGATCTTCTCGGCCAGCACGCCGTCGAACCGCAGGCCCAGGTCGCCGAGGACGTCGGCGGACCAGGTCCCCCAGCCGTCCCCGATGGCGGCCTGCACGCCGAGGTCGGCCAGGCCCTCGGCCATGAGGCACTCCGGGGTGTTCACGAGGAACACGGTGTGCTCCAGCCGGCCGCTGCGCTCCACCAGTCCGCTCTCCTTGCGGCAGTGCTCCGTGTGGTGCCCCGGGTAGGACTCGTGCGCCACCAGGTGCGGCAGCTGCGACAGCCGGTGCGGCAGGTCGGCGTTGATCGCGACGCGCGACCGGTAGCCGCCCTCGTAGTAGTTGAAGCCCGACCACGGCTTGTCGGTGACCACCTCGTAGCGGACCGTCTCGACCTCCGGCAGGCCGTACTGGCCGCGCACGCGGTCCCGCAGGGCGCTCGACAGCGCCTGCACCGCGACCTCCAGGCGGGCCGGCGGGCACTCCTCGCGACGGCGGTGCGCGGCGTACCGCTCCGCCAGGGAGCCGTCCCCCGGCAGCAGCGCGTCCAGCTCGGCGTGCGCGGCCGCGTAGGCCGACTCGTCGCCGAGCTCGACGTCGACCTCGAAGTAGGAGCGCACCTCCTCGACGAACCCGACCGGCTCCCCGCTCATCTTGCGGGCGCTGCACTCCAGGCCGGTGAGCTGACCCCGGAGGAAGTCGGCGCGGTCCTCCGGCAGCCCGGCGGCATCCAGCTCGCGCAGCAGCTCCCGCGCCCGGTCCCGCAGCTGCCGCGGTGTCGGGGCCGGCTCGTCCTGCACCTGGGCCCGGATCCGCGGATCGCCGGTGTACGCGTCGACGAAACCGGGCTCCAGCCGGTCGAAGCGCAGCCCCAGCCGCACGTACTCCAGGGCGAGGTCGAGGGCACCGGCGGTCATGGACGCAGTTTCGCAGCCGCGGTCACTCGCCGAAGCGGCGGTGCCGGGCGGAGTAGTCGCGCAGGGCGCGCAGGAAGTCGATCCGGCGGAAGTCCGGCCAGTAGACGTCGGTGAAGTGGAACTCGGCGTTCGCCGTCTGCCACAGCAGGAAGCCGGACAACCGCTGCTCGCCGCTGGTGCGGATCACCAGGTCCGGATCGGGCTGGCCCCGCGTGTACAGGTGCTCGGCGATGTGCTCGACCTCGAGGGACTCGACCAGCTCCTCCAGCGAGGTCCCCCGTGCCGCGTGGTCGGCCAGCAGCGAGCGCACCGCGTCGGCGATCTCCCGCCGCCCGCCGTAGCCGACGGCCAGGTTGACGGTGGCCCCCTCGCGGTCGCACGTGTCGGCCTCCGCCTGCTTGAGCACGGCCACCGTCTCGGCGGGCAGAACCTCCGCGGCCCCCATCTGCCGCACCTTCCACCGGCGGCCGGGGCGGGAGAGGTCGACCGCGACCTCCTCGAAGATCTGCATGAGGGCGCGGATCTCGTCGTCGGGACGACGCAGGTTGTCGGTCGACAGCATGAACAGGGTCACCACCTGGACGCCGGCGTCGTCGCACCAGGCCAGGAGGTCCACGATCTTGTCCGCGCCACGGCGGTGTCCGTGCGCCGCGTCCTCGCCGATCGCCCGCGCCCAACGCCGGTTGCCGTCCATGATCACGCCGACGTGCCGTGGGACGTCGGCGTCCTCGAGCGCCCGGGCCAGCCGCCGCTCGTACACCTGGATCAACGCGTCCCGGACCCGCCGACGCACCCCCACGGGCCCACCCTAGGCCTCGGGGCGCCGACCGGCCGGGAGCCGTCCGGCCCGCCGCGCCCACCATGCCGGCGCGCTGGCAGCAACCTCACAGGCGCCACCGGATGACGAGTTACCTACGGCTCCGTAGCCTCGGTGCATGACCCCCGCTCCGCACGACCGCGCAGACGTCCGTGTGGAGGCCGACGGCGCCGAGATCGAGGCCCCGGCCGCGGAGGCGGTGGCCACCGTCGCCGCCGAGGGCGAGCAGATCGAGCGCGCCTGGACCGCAGCGGACTTCGGCGACGACGACTGGGACCACCCCGACACCCGCCCGCGCGCCCGAGGCTGGATCCACCTGTTCTCCTTCTTCGGCGCGATCATCGCCGGCGCCGTCCTCGTGCCGCTGGCCGCGGCGCAGGGCGCCCGGGCCGGCTGGTCGGTCGCGGTCTACTGCCTGACCATCTGCGGCCTGTTCGGCATCAGCGCGCTCTACCACCGTCGGCGCTGGTCACCGCGCGGGTGGAAGGTCATGAAGCGGCTGGACCACTCGATGATCTTCCTGTTCATCGCCGGCACGTACACGCCGTTCGCGCTGCTCGCGGTCGACCAGCCGACCGGGTTCTGGATCCTCGCCGGCGTCTGGGCCGGGGCGCTGGCCGGCGTCAGCCTCAAGATGACCTGGCCGACGGCGCCCCGCTGGGTCGGCGTGCCGCTCTACATCGGCCTCGGCTGGGTCGCGGTCTTCATCCTCACCGACATCCTGCACATCGCCGGCGTCGCCTCGCTCGTGCTGCTCGCCGTCGGCGGGGTGCTCTACACCGTCGGCGGCATCGCCTACGGCATCAAGAAGCCCAACCCCTGGCCCGGCACCTTCGGGTACCACGAGGTCTTCCACGCGATGACCGTCGTCGCGGCGATCTGCCACTACATCGCCGTCTACTTCGCGGTCTACAACTCTCCGTTCGCCTGACGTCCTCCGGACGTCACCGCGGCCAGGTGCCGTCCCGTGACATCGCGATCCTCCGGATCGCACCGCGGCCACGTGCCGCACCCCGGTCGCGCTGAGCGTGGCCCGTCGCCACTCGGGGGAGCCTCCGGCCCCCCACTCCTGACGACCGACGACTCCCACCCGCCCTCGGGGACCCTCCGGGCCCCGCTCGGCCGGGCTATCAGCTGAAGGGCGCGCGGTCGTCGAGCTTCACGGAGAGCTTGCCGGCGGTGCGCCATGCCCGGGCGACGACGTCCCGGTCCTCGTCGGTCACCAGGTTGCCCATCACCCGCAGCGCCACGGTCATCAGCGGCCGGGACCGCATGCCGACCGGCCCGGCGGCCGGCAGGAAACGCGGCACCGTCAGCAGCCCGGCCAGCCGACGGGCGATGGAGAAGGCCTCGCCGTAGTGGCGGCGCAGGACGGCCGGCCACGACGTCGTCCAGTCGTCCTCGTCGAGCATCCCAGCCAGCGTGCGGCCGGTCTCCAGGCCGTAGTCGATGCCCTCGCCGTTGAGCGGGTTCACGCAGCCGGCGGCGTCACCGACCAACGCCCAGTTGCGGCCGGCGACCCCGGACACCGCGCCGCCCATGGGCAGCAGCGCCGAGGTGACGTCCCGCACCGGACCGTCGAGCTGCCACTCCTCGCGGCGGCTCTCCGCGTAGAACTCCAGCAGCGACTTCAGCTGCACCCCCGCGGGACGCCGCGCGGTGGCGAGGGTCCCGACGCCGAGGTTGACCTCACCGGCCTCGCGCCCCAGCGGGAAGACCCAGCCGTAGCCGGAGAGCAGCTCCCCCTCGGTGCCGCGGAGCTCCAGGTGCGAGCTGATCCACTCGTCGTCGGCGCGACCGGAACGGACGTAGCTGCGCGCGGCGACCCCGTAGGCGGTGTCGCGGTGCCACTCCCGCCCGAGCACCCGGCCCAGCGGCGAGCGGACGCCGTCGGCGACCACCAGCCGCCGGCAGCCGACGGTCACCCGGCTGTCGTCGCCCAGCTCGAAGACCACCCCGGTCACCCGGTCGCCGTCGCGCTCGACGTCGACCGCGCGGGCGCCGTCGAAGGGGATCGCACCCGACTCCAGCGCCACCTGGCGGATACGGGCGTCGAGCTCGGTCCGCGGCACGGCGCTGCCGTGGTCGGGGAACTCGCCCCCGGGCCACGGGAGCTCCCACTGCCGGCCGAAACCGGCGGCCCGCAGACCCCGGTTCCGGGCCTTGGAGCGCGACCAGTCGCCGAGCCCCAGCAGGTCCAGCTCCGCGATGGCCCGCGGGGTCAGCCCGTCGCCGCAGGTCTTGTCCCGGGGGAACACCGCCGCGTCGGCGAGGACCACGTCGTGCCCGGCGCGGGCCGCCCACGCGGCGGCCGAGGAGCCGGCCGGTCCCGCCCCGACCACGAGGACGTCGGTCGCGGAGGGCACGGGCACGGAGGTCACCGGCCCAGTGTCCCTGGTCGCGGCGACGGGGCGCGCACCGCTCAGGAGTCGGAGCCCGGCCCCCGCCCGCGGACCTCCTCGACCGCCGCCATCGCCGCCCGCAGCTCGCTGAGCCAGTCGTCGGCGTTCCGGCCGACCAACCGGACCGCCCAGGCGAGCGCTTCCGACCGCGACCGCGCCACACCCGCGTCGACGAGCGTGTCCAGGACCAGCCGCTCGGGTTGCCTCAGTCGCGTCATGACCGGCACCGAGGAGTGCGTGAACAGGCGCCGCGTCGTGCCGCAGGCCGCACCCCAGGCCACCGAACGGCCGTAGCGCTCCTGAGCCGCGTCGGCGATCGCCATGCGCTCGCCGCGGGTCTCCTCCCGGAAGCGCTCGACACGACCGACGCTCGCGGCGCCGGCGTCCCCCGCACCGGCGTCGGGTTCGGCCAGCGTGCCGACGACGGTGATCTCGTCGCGGTCGATGGTGAGCTCGACGGGCCCGGTGAACCAGCCGTCGGGGAGCCGGCCCGCGAACCAGCCGGCGACCTCCGTGCGGTCGACCGGCGGAGCCGCCTCCGGACCTCGCCCGCGACCGCCACGGCCGCGACCTCCCCGTCCCGACCCGAAACCGGATCCGAACGCTGCCTCTGCGAATCGAGAACCGTGCATGGCGACCTCCCGGAGCGCGCGTTGATTACACGGTTACAGCGTAAGCGTCTCCTCGCGGTCACGGGGACTCCCCGCCCTGCGCTCTCGGCGAACGGACTCCACGTCGGCCGTCGAGCCCGCGACGCGATCTGGGCGACATGCGCCGACCACCGACGGTGAGGAACCCGCCGACAGCCACAGCTGTGCACGACCGACACGCCGAACGATCGTCAATATCTGGGCCTCGGCACCCATGGTGGTAATCCGGCGTGTCGGCGGACTCTTCCGGTTGACGCAGCCGCGTCCACAGCGCGCCAGGGAGGCCGCCATGACCCGTTCCTTCCACCGCCCGATCCTCGCCCTCGTCATCGCGGCGGTCGCCGCCGTGATGGCCCCTGCCACGGCGCAGGCCGCGCCGTACTGCGGGATCTCGTGGGGTTCCACGGGGAAGTCCGCAGCGACCGGGGACCGCGAGATGGTCCACGACGTCCGGTCCGGCAGGCACGCCTGCTTCGACCGCCTCGTCATCGACCTGGGCGGCGAGGACACCCGGTTCGCCACCTACGACGTCCGCTACGTGGCCGCCGTCCACCAGGACGGCTCCGGCCGGCCGGTGCCGGTCCGCGGCGCCGCCGACCTGCAGGTCGTCGTGGGCGCACCCGCCTACGACCGGTACGGCAACGCGACCTACCAGCCGCCGAGCCGCACCGAGGTCGTGGACGTCTCCGGCTACACGACCTTCCGGCAGGTCGCGTGGGCGGGCTCCTTCGAGGGTCGGACGACGCTCGCCCTCGGGGTGCGCGCCCGACTGCCGTTCCGCGTGTTCGTGCTGCCGGGCGTCGCGGCGTCCGGCCAGGGGCCGCGCATGGTGATCGACGTCGCCCACCGCTGGTAGGCGATCACCCGGCGACGGCCGGACGGGTCACCCGCGCTCGTCGGGGCCCGTCCGGTCGTCGTCGCCGTCCCTGCGCGGTGGCTCGATCGCCAGCGGCGCGCGGCGGAGCGTGTCCAGCAGCTCCTGACCCGGGCGGGGCTCGTCGAGCTCCGAGAGGTCGTCGGGCACGTGGACCTGCGGCTCCTGGTCGGCCGGGTCGAAGCTGCGCGGCAGCCGCTTGAGGTGCGTGGTCATCGAGCGCACCAGCAGGGCGGCGGCGATCAGCAGCACGACCAGGAGGAGCAGGCCGAGGGGGCCGGCCTTGCCGACGTCCTCGGGTGCCTGGTTGACGGCGGCGGAGAGCAGATCGGTCACGGGCGTGCTCATCGGACGGTCACCTCGCTGCGGATGCCCGCGAACAGGTCGTCCTCGGGCGTCGTCGTGTCGACCACGGAGCGGGCCAGCTCGTAGTCCTCGGTGGGCCACACCTGCTGCTGGGTCTCCACCGGGCAGGCGAACCAGCGGCCCAGCGGGTCGATCTGGGTGGCGTGCGCGATCAGCGCCGCGTCGCGCACCGGGAAGTACTCCGAGCAGGCGACGCGGGTGGTGACGCGGTGGGAGATGTCGTGCGCCGGATCCCAGTTGGCCAGCCACTCGGTGTAGGGCGACTCCGACCCCGTGGCCAGGATCGCCTCGTGCAGCGCCTTGGTCCGGGGCAGCGTGAAGCTCATGTGGTAGTAGAGCTTGCTCGGCTGCCAGGGCTCGCCCAGGTCGGGGTAGCGGTCGGGATCCCCGGCGGCCTCGAACGCGTGCACCGAGATCTCGTGGGTCTTGATGTGGTCCGGGTGCGGATACCCGCCGCGCTCGTCGTAGGTGGTGATCACCTGGGGCCTGAACCGGCGGATCAGCGCGACCAGCGGGGCCGCGGCCTCCTCCACCGGGACCAGCGCGAAGCAGCCCTCGGGCAGCGGCGGCAGGGGGTCGCCCTCGGGCAGCCCGGAGTCCACGAAGCCGAGGAACTCCTGCTCGATCCCGAGGATCTCGCGGGCCCTGGCCATCTCCTCGACACGGATCTGCGGCAGCCGCTCCCACACCTCGGGGCGGTCCATGGCCGGGTTCAGCACCGAGCCGCGCTCACCGCCGGTGGCGGTCGCCACCATGACGCGGACACCCTCGGCGACGTACTTCGCCATCGTGGCGGCGCCCTTGCTCGACTCGTCGTCCGGATGTGCGTGCACGGCGAGCAGCCGCAGCTGATCGGTTGGGGTCACCCGCACAGTGTCCCTCGCCCCGCCCGGCGGACGACGGAACCCCGGGCAGGTGTGGCCGACACCTCTCCCGGAGCCACCCGGACGGGCGTCCCGGAAGCTCCGGCACGCACCGGATACCCTTGCGTCTCGTATCCGGCGCAGCGCGCTGCGTGGCTGCGTCGCGCGGATTCGCGGTGTTAGCTTGGCGGATCGACCACGGTCGCCCGCCCGGGCGGCCTTCCCGAGTTCCAGGAGTTCCTCCACGTGTCCACCCCCACTGACGAGCAGGACCAGGGCATCTGGCTGACCCAGGACGCCTACGACCGGCTGAAGGCCGAGCTCGACCAGCTGGTGGCGAACCGCCCGGCCATGGCCGCCGAGATCAACGCCCGCCGCGAGGAGGGCGACCTCAAGGAGAACGGCGGCTACCACGCCGCGAAGGACGAGCAGGGCAAGCAGGAGGGCCGGATCCGGCAGCTCACCGACCTGCTGCGCAAGGCCACCGTGGGCGAGCCGCCGACGAAGGTGACCCACGCCGCCACCGGCACCGTGATCACCATCCGCTTCGAGGGCGACGACGACACCGAGAAGTTCCTGCTCGGCTCCCGCGAGATCGCCGGCACCACCGACCTGACGGTGTACTCGCCGGAGTCCGCGCTCGGCGCGGCGATCATGGGCGCCAAGCCCGGCAAGAAGGTCACCTACCAGGCGCCCAACGGCCGGGACATCACCGTCGAGGTCGTCGGCATCGAGCCGTTCGTCCCCTGATCGTCCGGTGACCGCGCCGCGCGCCCGCTCTCGCCGGGCGGAGAACACCGGCTTCCCGTGCGTGCACTGCGCCGCACCGGTGCCCGCCAACACCGACGGGCACTACCGCAACCACTGCCCGTACTGCCTGTGGTCGCTGCACGTCGACGACCTGCCCGGCGACCGCGCGAGCGAGTGCCGGCAGCCGATGGAGCCGATCGGGCTGGTGGAGAAGTCGGGCAAGGGCTGGCAGGTGGTGCACCGTTGCACGGCGTGCGGCCACCGCCAGCCCAACCGGCTCGTCCGGGACGGCGACGCGCCCGACGACCTGGACCTGGTGCTCAGCCTTCCCTGGCTGTGACATCGCGATCCCTCCGGGTCGCACCACGATGACATGGCGGTCCTGCGGACCGCACCGCGGCCAGGAGCCGTCCCCCGTCGCCGCTGAGCCGTTGCCCATGTTCCTGTCGGGAGCCCTCCGGGCCCCGCGACAGGTCCACTCCGGCCGCCGATCGTCCCGGCTGAGCGAGCCTCCTCACCCAGCCAGGCCTCGTCTCCTGAGCAGCGGGTCGGGGTCGGCGTCGCGGCCGCGGACGGCGCGGAAGGCGTCCAGCGGGTCGATCGAGCCGCCGACGGCGAGCAGCCGCTGCCGGAACACGTCTCCGTTCTCCCGGCTGAGCCCGCCGTTCTCCTTGAACCACTCCACGGTGTCGGCGTCGAGCACCTCCGACCAGATGTAGGAGTAGTACCCGGCCGAGTAGCCGCCGGCGAAGACGTGCTGGAAGTACGTCGTCCGGTAGCGGGGCGGCACCAGCTCCGAGGCGACCCCGGCGGCCGCGAGCGCGGCCCGCTCGAACTCGACCGGGTCCCCTACCTCGGTCTCCGGTGTGATCCGGTGCCACGCTTGGTCAAGCAGCGTCGCGGCCAGGTACTCCAGCGTTCCGAAGCCCTCGCCCCACAGCTGGGCGGCGTCGATCGCCTCGACCACCTCGCCGGGCAGCGGCTCACCGGTCTCCACGTGGCGGGCGTAGTTGCCGAGCACCTCCGGCCAGAGGGCCCACATCTCGTTGACCTGGCTCGGGAACTCGACGAAGTCCCGCGGCACGCTGGTGCCGGAGAACCGCGGGTAGGTGACGGCGGAGCTGAGCCCGTGCAGCGCGTGCCCGAACTCGTGGAACAGCGTGTTCACCTCGTCGAGGGTGAGCAGCGTCGGCCGGCCCTCCGGTGCCCGTGACACGTTGAGGTTGTTCACCACCACGGGCGTCGTCCCGAGCAGCGCCGACTGGCGGACGAAAGAGCTCATCCACGCCCCGCCCCGCTTGCCGTCGCGGGCGAAGAAGTCACCCAGGTACAGGCCGACCTCCGCGCCGTCGGCATCGGTGACCTCCCAGACCCGGACGTCGGGGTGGTAGCCGGCCAGGTCGGGCCGAAGGGTGAACCGGAGGCCGTAGAGCAGTTCAGCCGCGTGGAAGACGCCGTCGACCAGCACCCGGTCCAGCTCGAACCACGGCCGCAGGGCAGTGGTGTCGACGGCGTAGCGCTCGGCCCGCACCCGCTCGCTGTAGAACGCCCAGTCCCAGGCGGCCAGCTGCACGCCGTCCCGTTCCGCCGCGGCGCGCAGGATCTCCGCCTCGGCCTCGGCGTTGGCCACCGACGCCGGCACCATCGACCCGAGCATCCGGTCCACCGCCTCGGTCGTCGCGGCGGTCTGGTCGGCCAGCACGAGGTCGGCGTGGGTGCCGAAACCCAGCAGCCGGGCACGTTCTGCCCGCACCCGGGCGATGCGCTCGGCCACCGGGCCGTTGTCGTGCGCGCCGGACGAGGCGCGGCCGGCGGAGGCCTCGAACACCCGGCGGCGCAGTTCGCGGTTCCGGAGCTTGCTCAGCACCGGCTGCCCGGTGGGCAGCACCAGGGTCAGCAGGTACCCGTCGAGGCCGCGATCGGTGGCCGCCCGGGCGGCGGCCGCCACCTCCTCCTCCCCCAGACCGGCCAGCTCCGGGGCGTCGGCGACGTGCACCGCAGCGGCCTCGGTGGCCAGCTGCAGGTTCTGGCCGAACGTCGTCGACAGCTCCGACAGCTCCTGGTTCAGCTCGCTGAGCCTGGCCCGCCCGGCGTCGTCCAGCCGGGCACCGGCCAGCACGAAGTCGAGGTGGTAGCGCTCGGCCAGCCGCAGCCCCTCGGGGTCCAGCCCGGCCTCGTGCCGGCCGGCGTGCACCGCGTCGACGCGGGCGAAGACGGCGGGGTCGAGCCGGAGCGCGTCGTCGTGCGCCGCCGCCAGCGGGGCGATCTCCCGCTCGATCTCCCGCAGCCGGGGCGTGGCCACCGACGAGGAGAGGTTCCCGAACACCGCCCAGGCCCGGTCGAGCAGCGCACCGGCGCGCTCCAGCACCACGATCGTGTTCTCGAACGTGGGCGGTGCGGGGTCGGCCACCATGGCGGCCACCTCCCGCCGGTGCTCGGCCATGCCGGCCAGCAGGGCCTCGCGGCAGTGCTCGAGGGTGATCCCGGCGAACGGCGGCAGCCGGAACGGCAACTCCGACGGCCGCGCCAGCGGGTTGTCGACGGACATCGTGGTGGCGTCGTCAGCAGTCATCGCCGTCCATTACACCGTGATCCTCCGGATCACACCGCGCCCAGGAGCCGTCCCCGAGCCGCGCGGAGCCCCGTCGTCGCACCTGCACGGAGCCCTCCGGGCCCCGTTCGGTGCGACCAGGCACCGCTGGGTCGGGGAGGCATCCCTCAGCGGCCGGCGGTCCGGCGGTAGGTCCGCACGGCCAGCGGCACGAAGACGGCGAGGAAGATCGCCACCCAGATGAACACGTAGAGCACCGGGTTCTGCAGCGCCCACCCGTTCGGCTCCGGCGCGCCCGGGACGACGTTGCCGAAGAGCTCCCGGGCGCCCTGGACCACCGCCGACACCGGGTTCCACTCCGCGAACGCCTTGAGGACGGCCGGGAAGTTGTCGATCGGCACGAACGTGTTCGCGATGAAGGTGATCGGGAAGATCACGATGAAGCTGGCGTTGTTGACGACCTCCGGGGTGCGCACCAGCAACCCGACGAACGCCATCACCCACGACATCGCATAGGCGAAGGTCAGCAGCAGGAGCACCCCGAGGATCGCCTCGCCGATCGAGGTGTGGATCCGCCACCCGACCACGAAGCCGGTGATCATCATGACGGCGATGGTCAGGACGTTCAGCAGGAGATCGGCGACGGTGCGCCCGATCAGCACCGCGGACCGGGCCATGGGCAGTGAGCGGAACCTGTCGATGAGCCCCTTCTGCAGGTCCTCGGCCAGGCTCGCGCCGGTGATCGTGCTCCCGAAGATCACCGTCTGGGCGAAGATGCCGGGCAGCAGGAACTCGGCGTAGTTCAGCCCGTCGGGGATGGGGATCGCGCTGCCGAAGACGTAGCGGAACAGCAGCACGAACATGATCGGCGACAGGGTCGCGAAGACGATCAGGTCGGGGACGCGCTTGACCTTGATCAGATTGCGCCGGGTGATGGTCAGGCTGTCGGAGACGGCCATGGCGAGCGTCGTCATCGGGCTCCTCCTGCGGCCGGCACCGGCTCGGCCTGGGTGTCGTCGCCGGTCGCCGCGTCGTCGGCGGAGTGACCGGTCAGGGTGAGGAACACGTCGTCGAGGTCGGGCCGGCGCAGGCCGACGTCGAGCACCTCGATCCCGACGCCCTCCAGCAGCCGCAGCGCCTCGGCGAGCACCTCGGTGCCGCCGTGCACCGGCAGGCTCAGCCGCCGCGTCTGCTCGTCGGTCCGCGCGTCCTCGAAGGCCAGGGGCCGCAGCCGCCGTGCCACCTCGGGCAGGTCCACGGCCCGGCTCAGCGTGAACTCCAGGCGCTGCCCACCGACCTGCGCCTTGAGGTCGTCGCCGGTGCCCCTGGCGATGACCCGGCCGCGGTCGATGACGACCATCCGGTCGGCCAGCCGGTCGGCCTCCTCCAGGTACTGGGTGGTGAGCAGGATCGTCGTCCCGCCGTCGGCGAGCTCGGCGATGAACTCCCACATGGCCAGCCGGCTGCGCGGGTCCAGCCCGGTCGTCGGCTCGTCGAGGAAGAGGATGCGCGGGCGGTTGATCAGCGAGGCGGCGATGTCCAGCCGCCTCCGCATCCCGCCGGAGTAGGTCTTGGCCGGCCGGTCGGCGGCGCCGGACAGGTCGAACCGCTCCAGCAGCTCCCCGGCCCGGGACCGCGCCTCCGCCTTGGGCAGGTGGTAGAGGCGGCCCACCATCTCCAGGTTCTCGAAGCCGGTCAGGTACTCGTCCACGGCCGCGTACTGGCCGGTGAGCCCGATCGCCGCGCGCACCGCATCGGCGTCGCGCACCACGTCGAGCCCCACCACCTCCGCCCGCCCCGCGTCGGCGAGGAGCAACGTGGTGAGGATCCGCACCACCGTCGTCTTCCCCGCGCCGTTCGGGCCGAGGAGCCCGAGCACCGAGCCCTCGGCCACGGTCAGGTCCACCCCGTCGAGGGCGGTGGTGGCGCCGAAGCGCTTCTCCAGCCCCTCGACCACGATCGCGTCGGTCATGACGCCCACGCTAGGGCTGGACGGTGACAGTTCCCGACCGCTCTTCTGGCCGGCTCCACAACTTCTCGCCGAAGATCCACGGTAGCCAGGACGCCCGCGGCGACCGGAACTCATCGGCGCCCAGGAAGCCTCATTCGGTCGTGACGGCGTAGCCCCCGCGGCGCAGCGCCGCGATGACCTCCCCGGCGTGCACCGGGCCCCGGGTCTCCAGCACGACGAACACCTCGACCTCGCCGACGCCCAGCCGGGTCGTGGTGCGCTCGTGCTCGACCTCCAGCACGTTGGCGCCGACGGCGGCCAGCTCCGCCAGGACGGCGGCCAGCGAGCCCGGGCGGTCGGGGACCTGCAACCGCAGCGACAGGTACCGGCCCGCCGCGGCCATGCCGTGCTGCACGACCTTCAGCAGCAGCACCGGGTCGATGTTGCCGCCGGAGAGCACCGCGACCACCGGCGGCGCGAAGGCCGCCGGGTCGGCCAGGACCGCCGCCACCGCCGCCACCCCGGCCGGCTCGACGACGAGCTTGGCGCGCTCGAGGCAGAACAGCAGCGCCCGGGAGAGCTCCTCCTCGCTGACCGTGCGCACCTCGTCGACCAGGCCCTGCACGTGGGCGAAGGTGAGGTCGGTGGGCCGGGGGACGGCGATCCCGTCGGCCATCGTCGACATGGACTCCAGCGCCACCGGCCGGCCCGCGGCCAGCGACCCGGGGAACGCCGCCGCCTCCGCCGCCTGCACCGCGACCACGCGGACGTCGGGACGGCGGGCCTTCACCGCCGCGGCCATGCCCGCCACCAGTCCCCCGCCGCCGGCGCAGACCAGCACCGTCGCGACCTCGGGGCACTGCTCGAGCACCTCGAGCCCGACGGTGCCCTGCCCGGCGATGACGTCGGGGTGGTCGAACGGGTGGATGAAGACCGCACCGGTGCGCTGCGCGTGCTCGGCGGCGGCGAGCAGCGGCTCGGCCAGCGTCTGGCCGAACATCTCGATCCGGGCGCCGTAGGCCTCGGTCGCCGCGACCTTGGGCAGCGGCGCGCTCTCGGGCATGTAGACCGTCGCCCGCGTGCCCAGCAGGCGCGCGGCCAGCGCCACTCCCTGCGCGTGGTTGCCGGCGCTGGCGGCCACGACGCCGCGGGCCCGCTCGGCGTCGGTCAGCCGGGCGATGCGGGTGTAGGCGCCGCGGATCTTGAAGGAGCCGGTGCGCTGCAGGTTCTCGCACTTGAGCCAGACCGGTCCGCCCACCCGGTCGGCGAGCCCCCGGGAGTGCTCCAGCGGGGTGCGCCGGACGACGCCCGCGAGGAGCTCCGCCGCGGCCTCGACGTCCGCACCGCTGACCAGGGGAACGCTGCCGGCATCGACCACGCCTCCGATCCTGGCAGTCCCCGTGCCCGACGACCGGCCAGGACGCGCACGACCGTCGTACCGTGGCGGGGGTGACGGACAGCCCCGCACCGGCCTCCCCCTCCCCCGCCCCCACCACGCTCGGCGACCTCCGCGCCACGGGCGCCACGCCCGTCCCGGTCAAGGCCGAGATCCGGGCCAACCTGCTGGCCCGCCTCGCCGCCGGCGAGCCCACCCTGCCCGGCATGGTCGGGTTCGAGGACACCGTCCTCCCCGAGGTCGAGCGCGCCCTCATCGCCGGCCACGACCTCGTGCTGCTCGGTGAGCGCGGCCAGGGCAAGACCCGGCTCATCCGCACGCTCGTCGGCCTGCTGGACGAGTGGACGCCGGTGCTCGTCGGCAGCGAGCTCAACGAGCACCCGCTCGCCCCGATCAGCGTCTGGGCGCACCGGCAGATCGCCGAGCACGGCGACGCCACCCCGGTCGGCTGGCTGCACCGCAGCGAGCGCTTCGGCGAGAAGCTGGCGACCCCCGACACCAGCGTCGGCGACCTGATCGGCGACGTCGACCCGATCAAGGTCGCCGAGGGCCGCACCCTGGGCGATCCCGAGACGGTGCACTACGGCCTGGTGCCGCGCACCAACCGCGGCGTCTTCAGCGTCAACGAGCTGCCCGACCTCGCCGAGCGCATCCAGGTGGCGCTGCTCAACGTGCTCGAGGAGCGCGACATCCAGATCCGCGGCTACCGCGTGCGGCTGCCGCTGGACCTGCTGCTGGTCGCCAGCGCCAACCCCGAGGACTACACGAACCGCGGGCGGATCATCACCCCGCTCAAGGACCGGTTCGGCGCCGAGGTGCGCACGCACTACCCGATCGAGCTCGCCGACGAGATCCGGCTGCTCCAGCAGGAGGCGCACACCAGCTGGGTCGGTGCCGACGGCGCCGTACGGGCGGGGGACGCCGCCCTCGCCACACCCGTCATCCCCGCGCACCTGGTCGAGATCGTCGCCCGGTTCACCCGGCTGGTGCGCGAGTCCAGCCACGTGGACCAGCGCTCCGGCGTCAGCGCCCGGTTCGCCATCGCGGGCCTGGAGACCGTCGCCGCCTCCGCCGTCCGCCGGGCCGCCGTCGCCGGCGAGTCCCGGCCGGTGGCCCGGGTCGTGGACCTGCCGAGCATCGTCCCGGCCAGCCGCGGCAAGGTCGAGTTCGCCGACGCCGGCGCCGACCCCGACGACGACCGCGAGCTGGAGCTCCTCGAGCACCTGCTCCGGCAGGCCACCGCGCAGACCTTCCGGGCCCGGTGCGCCGGCCTGGACCTCACCGGTCTCCAGGAGCACTTCACCGGCGGGGAGACCGTCGAGTCCGGCGAGCTGGTGCCCGCACCGGCGCTGCTCGGCCAGCTCGGCACCATCCCCAAGCTCGCCGAGCTGCTCGGCCGGCTCGGCGTGCCCGAGGGCGACCAGTCCGCCGAGCAGGCCGCCGCCGCGGTGGAGTTCGCGCTGGAGGGCCTGTACCTGACCCGCCGGCTGGCCAAGGACACCGACGGCGGCCGCACGGTCTACGGGGCCTGAGTGGGCGGGACGGGCGGGAGAAGGCCATGAGACGGCCCGGCAGGGGCTACCGGTACGGCGAGTGGCACGGCGGGCCCGACCCGCTCGCCGCGCCCTACGACCTGGGCAACGCCGTCGACGAGATCGGCGACTCGGTGCTGGGCGGCAGCGGTGTCCGGGAGGCGTTGCGCGAGCTGCTGCGACGCGGCACCGAGGGCCGCCGCGGTCTGGACGAGCTGCGCCGGTCCGTGCGCGACCGGCTGCGCAAGGCGCGCAGCGCCGGCCGGCTGGACGGCACCCTCCAGGAGGTCCGGGAGCTCCTGGACCGGGCGCTGGAGGCCGAACGGCGCCAGCTGTTCCCCGATCCGGACGACGCCGCCCGGCTGGCCGAGGCGGAACTGGACGCGCTGCCCGAGGACACCGCCGGCGCCGTGCGGGCGCTGAAGGACTGGTCCTGGCGGTCGGAGGAGGCCCGGCAGGCCTACGACCGGATCCAGGACCTGCTGCGGCGGGAGGTGCTCGACAGCTCCTTCGCCTCCATGAAGCAGTCGCTGGAGAACGCGACCGAGCAGGACATGCAGGCGGTCAAGGACATGGTCGCCGACCTGTCCCGGCTGGTCGACGCGCACAACCGCGGCGAGGACACCGACCAGCAGTTCGCCGACTTCATGGACCGGCACGGCCAGTTCTTCCCCGACGACCCGCAGTCGGTCGAGGAGCTCATCGACTCCCTGGCCCGCCGCGCCGCCGCCCAGGAGCGGATGATGGCCGGCCTCTCCCCCGAGCAGCGGGCCGAGCTGGGCGAGCTGATGGCCCAGACCATGGAGGACATGGGGCTGGCCAGCGAGATGGCGCACCTCTCCGACGCGCTGCGCCAGGCCCGCCCCGACCTGTCGTGGGGCCAGCGCGGGCAGGTCCCCGACGGCGACGCGCCCCTCGGCCTCGGTGACGCCACCAGCGCCGTGGCGGAGCTGGCCGACCTGGAGGCGCTGTCCAACCAGCTCTCCCAGGGCTACGCCGGCGCGTCGCTCGCCGACGTGGACGAGGAGCTGCTGGAGCGGGCGCTGGGCCGCTCGGCCGCCGACGACCTGGCGGCGCTGCGCCGGCTGGAGCGGGAGCTGGAACGCCAGGGCTTCCTCAACCGGACCGACGGCAGGCTGGAGCTCTCCCCCAAGGCGGTCCGGCGGCTGGGCGCGACGGCGCTGCGCCGGGTGTTCGCCAGCCTCGACGCCACCGGCCGCGGCGAGCACGACGTCGCCGACGCCGGCGCCGCCGGGGAGCTCACCGGCAGCTCGCGGGAGTGGCGGTTCGGCGACGAGCAGCCGCTGGACGTCGTCCGCACGGTGAAGAACGCCGTCCTCCGGACGGCCCACGAGCCGCGCGGCGGGAACCAGCGGCGGGTGCGCATCGCCGTCGACGACTTCGAGGTGGTGGAGACCGAGCGGCGCACGGGGGCCGCCGTCGCCCTGCTGGTCGACCTCTCCTACTCCATGGCGCTGCGCGGCACGTGGGGTGCGGCGAAGTCCACGGCGATGGCGTTGCACTCCCTGGTGACCACGAAGTTCCCGCAGGACGCGATCGAGATCATCGGCTTCTCCTCCACCGCCCAGGTGCTGCGGCCCGAGACGCTCGCCGAGTTGAGCGTGGACACGCTGCAGGGCACCAACCTGCAGCACGGGCTGATGCTGGCCCGGCGCTTCCTCGCCCGGCACCGGGACGCGGAGCCGGTGGTGCTCGTGGTGACCGACGGCGAGCCCACCGCCCACCTCGAGGACGACGGGACGCCGTTCTTCTGCTGGCCGCCGATGCCCGAGACGATCGCCCGCACCGTGGCCGAGGTCGAGCGGGTCGCCCGGTCCGGCGCGACGGTGAACGTGTTCGCCCTCGACCCCGACCCCGGGCTGGTCCACTTCGTGCACGACCTCACCCAGCGGGCCGGTGGCCGGGTGTTCCAGCCCGACGCCGACCGGCTGGGCGAGTACGTCGTCGCCGACTACCTGCGGACCCGACGCGGCCGCCGGGCCCGCTGACCGACACTGCCGGCGTGGACGTCCACGAGGTGCCGCCCGAGACCACCTACGCGCTCCGGGCCGCCGTGCTGCGGCCGGACGGCGGGGCGATCACCCGGGCGGGCGACGAGCATCCCGACACCGTCCACCTCGCCGCCCGTCTGGACGGTGCGGTGATCGGCGTCGTCCGGTTCTCCCCGGCTCCCTGTCCGTACCGCCCGGGTAGCCGGGCGCCCTGGCAGCTGCGCGGCATGGCGACGGACCCCGCCGTTCGTGGCACCGGCGTCGGGCGGGCCCTGGTCGAGCACGGCCTCGCCCGGCTCGCCGACCTGGGCGCCGACCTGGTCTGGTGCGACGCCCGCACGAGCGCCGTCGGGTTCTACGAGCGCACGGGGTTCCGCGTCGTCGGCGAGGAGTTCGACAAGCCGGACGTCGGCCGGCACGTCGGCATGCTCAGCGTCGTCGGTCCGCGGGCAGCGGGTGCGAGCCGCTCGAGCTGATCCCCGGGATCTGCCCGGCGCGGAACGCGTCGACGAACAGCCGGAAGTCCTGCTGGGTCCGCCGTGCGTAGGAGTGCGCGAAGTCGACCAGGTCGGCGACGAACTCGTCCCGCCGGTCGCCGACCATCTCGGCGATGGCCTCCTCGGTCTGGAACGGCACGAGCGTGTGGTCGCTGTCGGCGTCGCCCACGCAGTGCAGCTTCGCGGTGGCCCGCCCCAGCTGGACCATGACCGGCGCGATGTCCTCGGGCTCGGTCAGGTCCTCCCAGTCCAGGTCCAGCTCGTAGGGCGAGAGCTCGGCGACGATGAACCCGCGGCCGCCGATCTCGGTGTAGCCGAGGAACTGCGACGCGTTGGCCTGCAGGGCCCGCTGGCTGAGCGCCGTCCGGTGCCCCTCGTTCTCGAAGTACGCCCGGATGCCGGGATCGGTGACCACCCGGCTGGGGGCGGGCACGTTGCCCTGCTTCAGCGACAGGACGACGTCGTTCTCCAGCGCCTGGTCGTACCCCTCGAGCAGCACGTTGTACGCCGGGAGCCCCGCGCTGCCGATGCCGAACCCGCCGGTGGCGATGACGTCCTTGACGTCGTAGGTGACCTCCCGGCGTCGCTGCCCCTTGGGCACGGTCTCGCGGTAGCGCTCCAGCGCGGCCAGCACGCGCTCGCGCTCGTCGTCCTCGAGCCGCCGGTTGCGCGGGCGGTCGGCGAACCGGCGGTGGAAGCCCTCGATCACCGTCATGCGCTCCAGCAGCCCGAGCCGGGTGCGGGTGGTGGTCTCGTGGATGACCTCGCGCACCGCGCCCTCGGTGTTGTCGGCGCGCAGCGCGAACGAACGGTCCTCGTCGGAGTGGGTGAACGCCTCCACCTGGTCGAGGTAGGCCCGCAGGTAGCCGCCGAGCAGCTCGGAGATGACCTCGTCGCCCAGCGCCTTGCGCCAGGCCAGCAGGGCGAAGCTGGCGGCGAACCGGCGGAGGTCCCAGCTCACGTGACCCAGGTACGCCTCGTCGAAGTCGTTGACGTCGAAGACGATCCGGCCGGCGCTGTCCATGTAGGTGCCGAAGTTCTCCGCGTGCAGGTCACCCTGGATCCACACGCGCGACGTCCGTTCGTCGCACCAGCGGTCCTCCAGCGTCGCCATGTCCGCGTAGAACAGGGGCGCACTGCCCCGGTAGAAGGCGAACGGATCGGCCGCCATCTTCCGGAACTTGGTGCGGAAAGCGTCCGCGTCGGCGTCCATCAGGTCGCCGAACGCCTCGACGAGGACGTCGACGATCTGCCGCGTGCGGTCGTCGTCTGTGGGACGGGTCACACCAGCGAGGGAGGAGGCCACAGGTTGCACCGTAGGCGGCCGATAACGTCAGTGGTGCCACGACGGCGCCGAGCAGGGACGGAGGCACGATGATGATGCGTACCGACACCGCCCGACGACTCGCGCCCTACGCCGCCTACGGCGGGGGCAGCGTGACCATCGCCGGTGCCGCCCTGGTCGCCCTCCTGCGGGAGGAGGCCCGCAGCGCCCGCCGCAAGGTCGAGGCCCGCACGGACAAGACCGACCCGCCGTCGGGCGACGGCGTCTACGGCCGCGGCCGCGCCAGGCCGATCGTCTTCACGGTGCTGGGCGACTCCAGCGCCGTCGGGCTGGGCGTCACCCGCGCGTCCCAGACCCCCGGGGTGCTCGTGGCCGCGGGCCTGACCGAGCTCGCCGAGCGCCCGGTGCGGCTGGTCCGGCTCGCCGTCTCCGGCGCCCGGGCCCGCGACCTCGACGCGCAGGTCGACCGCGCTCTCGAGGAGCGCCCCACCGTCGCCCTGATCATGATCGGCGCCAACGACGTCACCAGCCGGACCCCGACGTCGGTCTCCGTCGCCCACCTCACCGACGCGGTGCGCCGACTGACCGCCGTCGGCTGCGAGGTCGTCGTCGGCACCTGCCCCGACCTGGGCACGATCCGGCCGATCGCCCAGCCGCTGCGCACCCTGGCCCGACGGTGGAGCCGGCAGATGGCCGCCGCGCAGACCGTCGCCGTCGTCGAGGCGGGCGGGCGGACGGTGTCCCTGGGCTCGCTGCTCGGGCCGGCCTTCGCCTCCGACCACGGCATGTTCAGCAACGACCAGTTCCACCCCAGCGCCGCCGGGTACGCCGCGGCCGCCGCCGTCCTGCTGCCCGCGGTGGCCGACTCCGTCGGTGTGTGGCCGACCGGCTCCGGCCGGGGGCTGCGCGCGCTGCGCCGGGAGTCGGTGCGCCCGGTGGCCATGGCCGCCGCCCGGGCCGCGAACCGGCCGGGTACCGAGGTCCAGGGCACCGAGGTCGCCGGCTCGGACACCGGTCCCCGCGGGCCCTGGGCGCTGCTGCGCCGCCCCCGCCCGGCGGAGGTGCCCACCCCCGAGGAGGCCGAGCGCGCCGAGATCGAGGCGGAGGCCTCCACCTCCGGCTGATCGGCGTGACGCGAGCCACAACGGGCGATCGCGGCCCGACGGCAGGACGCCTCGCGGGCGGACCGGGGTAGTTTCCGTAATTGACCGACGTCCGGCGACCCGCGCCCGGACCCGCCTCATCGTGGAGGACCCCCATGCCCGAAGCCGTCATCGTCGCGACCGCGCGCTCGCCCATCGGCCGCGCGTTCAAGGGGTCGCTGAAGGACATGCGGCCCGACGACCTGGCCGCCGCCGTCGTCCGCGCCGCCCTGGACAAGGTGCCCTCGCTCGACCCGCACGACATCGACGACCTGATGCTCGGCTGCGGCCTGCCCGGCGGCGAGCAGGGCTACAACATGGGCCGCGTGGTCAGCGTGCTGCTCGGCATGGACCACCTGCCCGGCACCACGATCACCCGGTACTGCTCCTCGTCGCTGCAGACCACCCGCATGGCGCTGCACGCCATCAAGGCCGGCGAGGGCGACGTCTTCATCTCCGCCGGTGTGGAGACGGTGTCCCGCTTCGTGAAGGGCAACAGCGACGCGCTGCCCGACACCCAGAACCCGGTGTTCGGCGACGCCCAGGCCCGGGTGGCCAAGGTCGCCGAGAGCGGTGCGGACTCCTGGACCGACCCGCGCGAGAACGGCGATGTCCCCGACGTCTACATCGCCATGGGGCAGACCGCCGAGAACCTGGCGCTGCTCAAGGGCGTCTCCCGCCAGGAGATGGACGAGTTCGCCGTGCGCAGCCAGAACCTCGCCGAGGAGTCCATCGACAACGGCTTCTGGGACCGCGAGATCGTCCCGATCACCACGCCGGACGGCACCGTGGTCACCAAGGACGACGGCCCGCGCCCCGGAACCACCCTGGAGGGCATCTCCGCGCTCAAGCCGGTCTTCCGCCCCGACGGCCGGGTCACCGCCGGCAACGCCTGCCCGCTCAACGACGGCGCCTCCGCCGTGGTCATCATGAGCGACACCAAGGCCGCCCAGCTGGGCCTCACCCCGCTGGCCCGCGTGGTCTCCACCGCGGTCACCGGCCTCTCGCCGGAGATCATGGGCTACGGCCCGGTCGACGCCTCGCGCCTGGCCCTCCAGCGGGCGGGCATGACCATCGACGACATCGACCTCGTCGAGATCAACGAGGCGTTCGCCGCCCAGGTCATCCCCAGCTACCGCGACCTGAACATCGACATCGACAAGCTGAACGTGCACGGTGGCGCCATCGCCGTCGGGCACCCGTTCGGCAGCACCGGTGCCCGCATCACCGGCACGCTGATCAACGGTCTGCAGACCCGGGACAAGACCTTCGGCCTGGAGACCATGTGCGTCGGTGGCGGCATGGGCATGGCGATGGTCCTGGAGCGCCTCTCCTGAGGTAGCCCCGGCACGACCGTGGCCCGGTTCCCCCTCGGGGGGCCGGGCCATCGTCGTCTCGGTCGGAGCGCCAAACTGTCGTACCTCGAACCTATGTTCGCCTCATGTCGGCAGTCGGCTCCGTGCGCTCGCCGCTCGAGGCCGGGCTCGTCGCCCTGCTGCTCGAGCGGCCACCGACCAGCGCACGGCTGCCCGTGGGTGTGCTGACCAAGGAGGAGAAGGCCGCCGAGCTGCAGCGGCTGCAGGTCCGCAGGGCCATGGACGCCGCCTACGAGGCCGAGCTGATCCTCGGCCTGGCCGAGGACACACCCGACACCCTGGATCCGTCGGCGGACCACCCGGGCGCGCGGAAGGGTGCGTGGGCGCCCGACACCGAGCTGCCCGGCGTCTCGCAGTTCTTCTCCAGCGAGCTGGCGGTGGTGCTGAACTGCGGTCGCGCCACCGCCTCGCACCGTGCGCGGCGAGCGTGGACCTACCGGGAGAACCTGCCGGCCACCTGGGCGGCGCTCACCGGGGGCGCCCTCGACGAGGGCCGCGCCGCGGTGCTCGCCGACGTGCTGCAGCACACCTCGCCGGACATCGCCCGGCAGGTCGAGTCCCGCCTGCTGCCCGAGGCCGGTGAACTGTCCAGGACCCGGCTGCGCGCCCGGGCGCTCGAGCTGCTCGTCGCGCTCGACGCGGACGCCGTCGACGCCCGCCGGGAGGACGCAGAGCGGCAGGCCGACGTGCGCAGCTACCCCTCGCACCTGGAGGGCATGGCAACCCTCGCGGCCGAGCTGCCCGCCGACGAGGTCGCCGAGGCGTACGCCCTGATCGACCAGCTGGCCGCCATGGCGAAGGCCGACGGCGATCCACGGCCGATCGGACAGATCCGGGCGGAGGTCTTCTCGCTGCTCGTCCGCCGCCCCGCCGACCACGGCCTGCCCGCGGTCTCCGCTCAGGTCACGGTCACCGCCGCCCTCGACGCGGTGGAGGGGGCTTCGGCCGCCCCGGGCTCGGTCGGCGGGCTGCCGATCACAGCGGCGCACGTGCGCGAGCTGCTCCGGCGCATCGCAGCCCTGGGCCTGCAGCGTCCCGAAGGCGGCTCGCTGGCTCTCGCCCTCACCGATCCCGACGGGAGGCTGCTGGCGGCCACCACCCCGGAGCAGCTCGCGGGAGTAGCCCGCCGAGGCTGCCGGGACCACCCCGAGGCGACGTGCGACTGCCCGCTGCTGTCCCGGCCGCCGGCGACCGACACCTACACCCCCACCGGCGCGCAGGACGCGTTCGTCGTCACCCGCGACCGGGGCTGCCGCTTCCCCCACTGCGGGCAGCGCGTGGGCTGGACCGACCGCGACCACGTCGTCCCGCATGCCGCCGGCGGCGCCACCGACTGCGCCAACCTCTGCTGCCTGTGCCGCAGCCACCACCGGCTGAAGACCCTCGCCCGCGGCTGGCTGTTCGTGATGGACGACGACGGCACGCTCCACGTCACCACCCCGTCCGGGGTCACCCGCACCACCCGCCCACCGGGCATGCACCCGCCCGGCCTGCGGCCACTGTCACCGGGGCCACCGAACCCGGAGAAGCCGGCGGAGCGGAGCCCGTCCGGCCCTGCCGCTGACGACGATCCGCCACCGTTATGATCGCCCCCTGCCTCGATGCCGGGGTGCTCAGGTGCCGCGGTGTGAGGGCGCCGAGTGCGGCGCTGCCGGCGTGCGGCGCTTCCGGGGTGCGGCGCTGCCGGGGTGCGGCGCTGCCGGGGTGCGGCGCTTCCGGGGTGCCGCACTGTGCGGGTGCCACGGGAGGGTCCGGGGGGCCGTGCCTGGTCGGCAGGGGGCTCGCAGGCACCGGTGCGCACGTCGCGGAGCCCACCCGGACATGACAGTGGCCCGGCCCCCTCGCGGGGACCGGGCCACTGTCATGTGGTGCGGGGTGGTGCTCAGTCGTCCTGGAGGTAGCTCAGGAGCCGCAGGATCTCCAGGTACAGCCAGACGACGGTCACGAGCAGACCGAAGGCGATGTACCAGGCGAACTTCGCGGGGGCACCGCGACGGATCGCCTCGTCGGCCATGTCGAAGTCGAGCAGCAGCGAGAACGCCGCCACACCGATCACGACCAGGCTGAAGATGATGGCCAGCGGGCCACCGTCACGCAGGCCGAGACCGCCGTCGGTGAAGAAGCCGGCGACCAGGTTGGCCACCATCAGCACCAGGACACCGATCAGCGCCGCCATCATCCAGCGGGTGAACTTCGGCGTGACGCGGATGGCGCCGGTCTTGTAGACCACCAGCATGCCGGCGAAGACACCGAAGGTGCCGATCAGCGCCTGCATGACGATGCCGTCGAACCGGTCGTTGAAGGCCTCGCTGATCGCGCCGAGCGCGACGCCGTACAGGGCGCCGTAGGACAGCGTCGCGATCGGGCTGGCGATCTGCTTGAAGCTGATCACCAGGCCGAGGACGAACGCGACCAGGACCGCCGGGAGCGCGAAGCCCCAGGCAGCGTTGCCGGGCATCGCCCAGACAGCGGCCGCGGTCGCGACGGTCACCAGGAACGAGAGCCCCGTCTTGGTGACGACGTCGTCCATCGTCATGTACCGCGTGTCCGGCGTGGTCCCGTACGGGGACGGAGCGGCGTACTGGTCCTGCTGCGGGGCGGGCGCGCCGTACTGGGGCGCACCGTACTGCGGGGCCCCGTACTGCTGCTGCGGAGCGTTGCCCCAACCCGCGTACGGCTGGCCGGGGCCCGCGTTGTTGCCGAAGCCTCGGCTGAACGCCGGGTTCTTACTGGGCATCGTCATCTCCTCGAGGTGACTCGTCGGTCGTGGAGTCAACTTCCTGCACTCCACTCGGTCAGGTCAACGCCCGACACGCCCGAAGCGTTCCACGGGGCCACATCGATCCCCCGCGCGGGTGGCGCGGACCGGCGGCACTCACCATGCGCGCGGTCAGGGACGCGGGTCGGTGCGCTGCCAGCCGCGGTCGTCCCTGCGGCCACCGAGACCCGCTCGGCAGCGCCGGCAGACCGACTGCACCTCCTCGGCGTGCCGGCCGGACTCCGGCTGGACGTCGGCCCACGACACGTGCGGGAAGCGGGTCAGCCCCGACCTGCTCACCGATAGCCCGCACACCGTCTCGTTGCGCCCGGGCCCCCAGCCGTGCACCTCACCGGCCGGGTACCGGATCCCGTCCTCGGGGTCGGTCCACTGCCCGCTCGCCGCCACCCGCGCCGCCGCCACCGGCCCCCCGTGCCCGGTGCGGCGCCCGAACTAACCGACGGCCGGGGCGGGTCAGCGGTCGGACGCGCCGACCAGGTCCGCCGGCGCCGCGTGCCGGCCCGACCCCTTCTCCAGCGCGGCGCCCTCGACGTCCAGGACGGGCAGCCAGCGCAGCCAGCGGGGCAGCCACCAGGCCCGCTCCCCCAGCAGCGCGAGGGCGGCGGGGACCAGCACCATCCGCACGACGAAGGCGTCGAAGAGGATGCCCGCCGCCAGCGCGAACGCGATCGACTTGATGGTCGCCTCACCCGCGGGCACGAACCCGGCGAACACCGAGAACATGATCAGCGCGGCGGCCACCACCACGGGCGCCGCCTGACGGAACCCGGTGCGGATGGCGTCGACCGGCTTCGCGCCGTGGCTGTGCGCCTCGTGCATCCGGGAGACCAGGAAGATCTGGTAGTCCATCGCCAGCCCGAACAGGATGCCGATGACCAGGATCGGCGTGAGGCTGATCAGCGGCCCGGTGCCCTCGAGGTTCACCGCGTCGGCCAGCCAGCCCCACTGGAACACCGCGACGGTGGCGCCGAGCGAGGCGCCGACGGTGAGGACGAAGCCGAGCACGCCGACCAGCGGCACCAGCAGCGCGCGGAAGACCAGCACCAGCAGGACCAGCGCCAGACCCACGACCAGCGCCAGGTAGACCGGCAGCGCGGCGTTGAGGCTGGCCGCCACGTCCACGCTCACCGCGGTGGCGCCGGTGACCGAGGCGTCCACACCGTCCGTGCTGCCCAGCAGATCGCGCATGTCCTCGACGAGCTGCTCGGTCGCGGGGTCGGTGGGGCCGGACTCGGGGATGACGACGAGCTGGGCGGCACTGCCGTCGGCGTTCGGCGTCGGCGGGGTGACCAGCGCGACGTCGTCGAGCTCGCTGATCGCGCCGCTGAGCTCCCCGGCGGTCGCGGCGGCGCCGTCGCCCTCGAAGAGGACCACCAGCGGGCCGTTGAAGCCGGCACCGAAGCCGTCGGCGAGGAGCTCCTGCGCCCGGGCCTGGGTGCTGTCCTCCGGCGGCATCTGCACCAGCGTCGTCTGCATGGAGAAGAACGGGATGGAGACGACGGCGAGCGCCGCCACGGTCACCAGCAGGGAGAGCACGCGGTAGCGGGTGACGGTGGCGACCCAGCCGGCCAGGAAGCCGCGCCCGGCGGGCACCGCCGGCGATCCGTCGGTCGCAGCGGCGCGCTGCCGCCGGGGCAGGGTGCGGCGGCCGAGGAAGCCCAGCACGGCCGGCACCAGGGTGATCGCCACCAGGACGGCGACGACGATCGTCGCGGCCGCGGCGAGGCCCATCTGGGTGAGGAACGGGATCCCGACCACCGACAGGCCCACCAGCGCGATGACCACGGTGAGGCCGGCGGTCACGACCGCGGACCCGGCCGTGCCGACGGCGATGCGGACGGCGTCCCCGACGTCGCGGCCGCTGCGCAGCTCCTGGCGGAACCGGGTGACGATGAACAGCGTGTAGTCGATGCCGACGGCCAGGCCGAGCATGGCGGCGAGGATGGGCGTGGTCGAGGAGAGGTCGACGAAGCCCGTGGCGATGGTGATGCCCGCGACGCCGATGCCGACGCCCACGATCGCGGTCAGCAGGTTCATGCCGGCGACGACCAGGGAGCCGTAGGTGACCGCGAGGACCAGCAGGGCGATCACCACGCCGGCGACCTCGGAGATGCCGCCGATGGCGGGCACGTTCTCGGTGGCCTGACCGCCGACCTCGACGGTCAGACCACCCTGGCGAGCGTCGTCCACGGCCTCGAGCAGCGCGTCCTGCTGCTCCAGGGGGACCTCGCCGGGGCCGACCGAGTAGGTCACCGTGCTGTAGGCGATGTCCTGGGCGGCGTTGACCGACGGCGCCGCCGGGTCCAGCGGGTTGGTGGCGCTCTCCACGCCGGGCAGCGCCGACAGGGTCTGCACCAGCTCGGCGATCGCGGGCACGTTCTCCGGGGTGGTCAGCGTCTGGCCCTCGGGGGCCTGGACGACCACACGGGCGGTGGCGCCGCCGCCGCGGCCGAACTCCTCGTCGATCCGCTCCAGCGCGGTCGTCGACTCCTGCCCGGGGATGGAGAAGCTGCTGGACGTCTCACCGGCGAGGGTGGCCGCGCCGACGCCGCCACCGATGAGGACGAGCAGCCAGACGGCGACGACCGCCAGGCGGTGCCGGTGGGAGAAGGCACCGAGTCGGGACAACACAAGAGCCATGCAGATCAGGCCTCCACCTGGTCGGAGCTGGGAAGAGCGGCGCCGGGACGGCGGTGACCGAGCGCGTCGAAGCAGGTGGCGGCGACGTGCGCCCGCCACGTGGTGGTCTGGTTCTCATGGTGGGCCGCCAGCGACAGGACGGCGAGGGCACCGAGGGCACCCAGCACCCGCACCAGGCGCTCGGCGTCGGACGTCTCCAGGTCCACCCCGAAGGCCTCGAGCGCGGCCGCACCCGAGGTCCCGGCACCCGGGACGGGCTCGGCGTCGGCCTGCAGCACCGGGGCGAGCATCAGCGCCACCAGGCCGGGGTGGGCGAGGGCGACGTCGACGACGACCTCCACGGCCCGGCGGTCGCGGGCCGCGCCGAGCGGCATCGAGCCGACCTCGTCGAGCACCCCTCGGGCCTGGGCCTCGGCCTGCGCCAGCACTGCCTCGTGCAGGGCGTCCTTGCTCGGGAAGTGGTGCAGCAGCCCGGCCTTGGACAGCCCCACGGCGTCGGCGACGTCCTGCAGCGACGTCTTCGCGAAGCCACGGCGGGCGAACAGCGCGGCGGCTCGATCGAGGATCCCCTCGTCGATCTGCTGCCGGAACGGTCTCGCCACGCGTCCACCGTACGAGCGACCGACCGATTCGGTCGGTTTTCCGCACGAAAAGGTCGGTGCCGTTCCTCACAGCGGCATCCGAGGTGCCCCCGGTCGGACTCGAACCGACACTCGGACCCTTTTAAGGGGCCTGCCTCTGCCGATTGGGCTACGGGGGCGTCGGGAGAACGCTAGCGGGGCCGACGCCGCCCCGGAGGCGCCGCCCGTACGGTGTCCGGGCTGCCCGTTCCCGGACCGGAGGACCCGTTGGCGACCACCGCTGCTCCCCGCACCGCTCTCCCGACCGCTTCCCGGGCCACCCGGTGAACCGCCCGCAGGTGCCCGCCGGCGTCATGCGCACCGTCGTCCGCACGCTCGTGCGGCCGGTGCTCGGCCCCCGCGTGCCGGTGGCGGTGCAGCGCCGCTGGCTGGACGTGGTCAGCGGGACGACCCCGCCGGCATCCGGGGTCGACGTCCGGGTCGGTGAGCTGGGTGGCCGGCCGACCGAGGTGATGGTCCCCGCCGCGACGCCGACGACCGGCGAGGTCCTGTACCTGCACGGCGGCGGTTTCACCACGGGCTCGGCGGCCACGCACCGCACCCTGGCCACCCACCTCGCCGCCGCCTCCGGCGCGGTGGTGCACCTGCTCGACTACCGCCTGGCTCCCGAGCACCCGTTCCCCGCCGGCCTGGACGACGCGCTCGCCGCATACCGCGAGCTGCGCGAGCGGGTCGACCGGCCCGAGCGCACGGTGCTGGCCGGCGACTCCGCGGGTGGCTGGCTCGCCCTCACCGTGGCCCTGCGGCTGCGCGACGAGGGCAGCCCGCTGCCGGCGGCGCTCGGCCTGGTCTCCCCGTGGCTGGACCTCTCGGGTGCCGACCGGCGGGACGACCGGGTGGATCCGATGCTGCAGCCGGCGTGGATGGCCCGCTGCGCGGCCGCCTTCGCCCCCGGCCGGGATCTGCGCAACCCCGAGCTGGCCCCGCTCGCCGCCGACCTCGCCGGCCTGCCGCCGCTGGTCGTGCAGGTGGGCAGCGAGGAGATCCTCTTCGAGGAGTCCGTGCGGCTGGCCGAACGCGCCCGCGACGCCGGCGTGCCGGTCGACCTGCGCCGGTTCGACGGCATGTGGCACGTCTTCCAGGTCTCGGCCGGCTCGGTCCGGGAGTCCACCGCCGCCGTCGACGCGCTGGGTGCGGCGCTGGCCACGCACCTCGGAGCGGCGGGCTGATCGGTCAGCCGACCGGAGCCGCCAGCTCGGTGGCGCGGGTGAGCACGGCGTCGAGCATCGGCTCGGTGAGCCTGCCGGTGAAGGTGTTCTGCTGGCTGACGTGGTAGCTGCCCAGCAGGGTCAACGGCCCCCGCGGGCCCTCCAGCGCCACCTCCACGCCGTGCCCGAAGGTCGGGCGGGGCCGCGGCAGCGCGTACCCGGCCGCGGCCAGCACCGGCCACAGCGCCGTCCAGCCGAAGCCGCCGAGCACGACGACCACGCGCAGCCGCGGCAGGAGCTCCAGCTCGCGCGCCAGCCACGGGGAGCAGGTGTCCCGCTCCTCCGGGGTCGGGGCGTTCGCCGGCGGCGCACAGCGCACCGCCGCAGCGACCCGGACGTCGGTGAGCTCGAGGCCGTCCCCGATGTGCGTGGAGGTCGGCTGGTTGGCCAGGCCCGCCCGCCACAGAGCGGCGAAGATCCAGTCACCGCTGCGGTCCCCGGTGAAGACGCGCCCGGTCCGGTTCCCGCCGTGCGCGGCGGGCGCGAGTCCCACCACGGCGATCCGTGCGTCCGCCGGCCCCAGACCCGGCACCGGCCGGCCCCAGTAGTCCTCGTCCCGGAACGAGGCGCGCTTGACCCGCGCGACCTCCTCCCGCCACGTGACGAGGCGCGGGCAGGCGAAGCAGCCGGAGATGCGGGCGTCCAGGACCGGCAGCTCCCGCACGCCGCGGGCGCTGCGGGCCACCCCGGCCGGTGTGCGGGTGACCGGGAACCGGGGCTCGTCGTCGGAGGGCACGGCCCAGTGGACCACCCCGACCGCGCCCGCACCCGAGGTGGTCGTCCGCATCTCCGCGCCGAGATTCCCCCTTCGTGGGGGTTCGCGCGGATCGCCCGCTGCATAACCTCGAACGGACCAGCGACCCAGCCGGACGGCGGGAGGCGCCGCACGGATGAGGGGTGTGCCCGGATGAGCGCTACGGCGGATGTCTCGAGGATCGGGCCGACCGAGGTGGTCGGGCCCGGCGCACGGACCCCGGTGCCGGTGCCACCGCCCCGGACCGGTGGGGTCGCGGTCGGCCGGGCCCTGCACGGCGTGCCCGGCGCGACCGTCGTCTCCGCACACGAGGACCTCGACGCCCTGACCGACGCCTGGGACGACCTCTGGCGACGCAGCCCCGCCGCCACCGCCTTCCAGGCGCATGCGTGGAACGCCGCCTGGGCCCGGGCGTACGTCCCGGCCGGCCGGCTGGCCACGGTCACCGTGTGGGACGGCGACGTGCTCGTCGCGGCGGCGCCGCTGCACCGGCAGCGCCGCGGAGCGGTGTCGGTGCTGGCCCCCCTCGGCGGCCCGCTGAGCGACTCCACCGACGTCCTGCTGGACCCCCGTGTGCCCGACGCCGGTCCCCGGCTCGTCCGCGCGCTCGCCCAGGTCCCGGGGTGGCGCGTCCTCGACCTGCCGGAGGTGCTGCCCGGCGCGGCTGCGCAGGAGTGGGCGCGGACGTGGCCGGGCCGGGTCCGCCGCACACCCTCCTCGCTCAACCTCCAGCTGCCGGTGCTGCCGCAGGCCGACGTGCTCGCGCGGCTCCCGTCGCGAACGGCGAGCACGCTGCGGCGGAAGATCAAGAAGGTCGACCAGCTGGCCATCGAGCGGACCGAGCTCACCCGGGCGGCCGTCCCGGAGGCCGTCGATGGCCTGATCCAGCTGCACGAGGCCCAGTGGGCCGGGCGACGGGGCAATCCCGAGCACCTCACCGATCGGTTCCGGACATTCCTCGTCCAGGCCCTGGAGTCGATGGTCGACCGCGGCCAGGCGGTCGTCGTGGAGTACCGCTTGGACGGCCGGCTGATGGCCAGCGAGGTGGACCTCCTCGGCCACCGGCAGCTCGCCTACTACCTCGCTGGGATCGACCCCGGCCTCCGAGAGCACATCGACACCTCGGTGCTGCTGGTCACCGGCGCCCTGGACCTCGCGCACCGGCTGGACCGGGCCGAGTACTCGTTCCTCCGGGGGGACGAGGACTACAAGCTCCGGTGGCGGCCTGACCACGTGATCGCCGAGCGCGTCCTGCTCGCGCGTCCGGGGCTCCTCGGCTCCGCCGGGTACCTCCCAGCGACCGCTGCCGCCTCGGCGGTCATGGCCTTCGCCCGTCGGGCACTGGGCGGCCGCGCCCGTGAGCTCGCCCGCACCGCGATGCACCGGATCCGGCAGGTGCGGGCGGGTCGCTGAGCCCCGCCCCTGCGGACCGCCCGGAGGCGGTCAGCCGCGGGCGAGCCGCAGCGCGATGCCGTCGAGGATGTCGTGCTCGCTGACCGTCACCTCGGCCAGCCCGAACTCGGCCATGAGCACCCGCAGGATCAGCGCGCCGGCACCGATGACGTCGACCCGGCCAGGGTGCATCACCGGCGACGCGGCCCGGCGGGCACGGGTGGCGGCCAGCAGGTCCGCCGAGATGCGCCGGACGTCGCCGACCGGGATCCGGGAGCCGTGGATGGCGTCGGAGTCGTAGGTCGGCAGGCCAAGGGCGAGCGCGGCCACCGTGGTCACCGACCCGGCCAGCCCGACCAGGCTCGCCGCCTGCCCGACCGGCACCTCGGCGGCGACGTCGGCCAGCGCCGCGCGGATGTCCCGTTCGGCGAGCGCGACCTGCTCGGGGGTCGGCGGGTCGTCGGTCAGGTGCCGCTCGGTGAGCCGGACGCAGCCGATGTCGACCGACCGCGCGGCGGTCACGCCCCCGGCGTCACCGAGGACGAACTCGGTCGACCCGCCGCCGATGTCGACCACCAGGTAGGGGGCGTCCGGCGGCCGTAGCCCGTGGGTGGCGGCCGCGGCGTCGACGGAGCCGGTGGCGCCGAGGAAGGAGAGATCGGCCTCCTCCCGGCCGGTCACGACGTCGGGCGTCCGGCCGAGGGTGCTGCGGACCATGCCCTCGAAGTCGGCCCGGTTGGCCGCGTCCCGGGTGGCGCTGGTGGCCACCATCCGGACGTCGGAGGCGCCCAGGTCGCGGGCGGCCGCGGCGTACTCGGCCAGCACCACCCGCGTGCGCTCGATGGCCTCGGGCGCCAGCCGGCCGGTCGCGTCGACCCCCTGGCCCAGGCGCACCACCTCCATGCGGCGCAGCAGGTCGGTGTGCCCGCCCTCGGCGGGCACGTCGGCGACCAGGAGCCGGATCGAGTTGGTGCCGCAGTCGATGGCCGCGACGCGGGTCATGCCCGGTCCTCTGGCCCCTCGGGAAGGGCACCGGGCCCATCGGGGAGGGCGCAGGGCCCCTTGGCCCACCACTCCCCCATCCCGTCGACCGCGCGGTCGCCGATCGGGTTCACGCCGGGGCCGGCCGCCAGCGCGTGCCCTGCCAGCGCGTGCAGGCACTTGACCCGGTCGGGCATGCCGCCGGCGGTGGCGCGGGTGGGCAGCACGTCCTTGGCGTCGCGGTCGGCCAGGTACGCCTCGTGCGCGGCGCGGTAGCCGGCCGCCAGCTCCGGATCGGTGCCGAGCTCCTCCTGCCACTCCCGCATGCGCCCGGCGGACTCCAGCCGGCTCGCCGCGGCCGACGCCCGCGGGCAGGTCAGGTAGTACATCGTCGGGAACGGGGTGCCGTCCTCCAGCCGCGGGGCGGTCTCCACGACGTCGGGCTGCCCGCACGGGCAGCGGTGCGCGACGGCGACCAGCGCCCGCGGGGGGCGGCCGAGCTGCCGGGCGACGACCTCGCGGTCCTCCGGGGTGACCGGCTCGCTCACTCGCCCGCTCCTCCGTCGCGCGGCTCGCCGGCCGCCTCGTCGTCCCCGTCGGCGATGGCCACCGACTCCATCAGCCCCTCGTACCAGGAGCGCGGCTCCGGCGTACCGGCCGCCGCCGCCAGTGTCCCGGCGTCGCCCTCGACCGCCTCGCCGTCGACCACGATCACCAGCCGGTCACCGGGCAGGACGTAGGCCAGCCGCTCCCGCGCCTGCCGCTCGGCGTACGCCGGGTCGGACTGGCGGTCCAGCTGGGCCTCCAGGTCGGCGGCCCGCTGGTCCAGCTCGCGACCCTCGGCGGCCAGCTGCGCCAGCTCCGCCTGACCGGCGAGGTACTGGCGGATCGGGCCGGCGAGGGTGAGCGCGAGCAGCAGGAGCAGCCCGACCAGCAGGACGGCGCGCCCGGTGAACAGCGGCCGCCGGCGGACCGACGGGCCCGACGGCCGCCGCTCGGGACGGCGGTCGGTGCGCCGCTGCCCGGGCCGGCTGGACGCGCCCGACCGCAGACCGGTGCGCACCGGACGGGTGGTGTGCACCCGTGGCACCCGGCCGGTGGCGCGGGACGTCCGGCCGCTGCCGCGGTGTCCGTCGGCCGGCGAGGCGCCCCGCCGGCCCCGAACGCTGCTCATCCGCCCCTGCTCAGTCCTTCAGCCGGGGGAAGGCAGCGGCGCCGGCGTAGCGGGCGGCGTCGTCGAGCTCCTCCTCGATGCGCAGCAGCTGGTTGTACTTGGCGACGCGCTCGCTGCGGGCGGGGGCACCGGTCTTGATCTGCCCGCAGTCGGTGGCGACGGCGAGGTCGGCGATCGTGGTGTCCTCGGTCTCCCCGGAGCGGTGGCTCATCATCGAGCGGTAGCCGCTGCGGTGGGCCAGGTTGACCGCGTCGAGGGTCTCGGTCAGCGTGCCGATCTGGTTCACCTTGACCAGCAGCGCGTTGGCCGCGCCCCGGTCGATGCCGTCGGCGAGGCGCGTCGGGTTGGTGACGAACAGGTCGTCGCCGACGAGCTGCACCCGGTCGCCGAGGGCCTGGGTCAGCGCGATCCAGCCGTCCCAGTCCTCCTCGTCCAGCGGGTCCTCGATCGAGACGATCGGGTAGGCGTCGACCAGGCCGGTGTAGTACTCGGCCATGTCGGCCGCCGAGAGCTGCTTGCCCTCGAAGGTGTAGGAGCCGCCGGAGTGGAACTCGGTGGCGGCGACGTCCAGCGCGAAGGCGATGTCGGTGCCGACGGCGTAGCCGGCCTGCTCGACCGCTCGGGTGATGAGGTCCAGGGCGGCCCGGTTGCTCGACAGGTTGGGCGCGAAGCCGCCCTCGTCGCCCAGGCCCGTGGCAAGGCCCTCCTTCTTCAGGACGGCCTTGAGCGCGTGGTAGGTCTCGGTGCCCATGGCCAGCGCCTCGGCGAAGGTGGCGGCGCCGATCGGGGCGATCATGAACTCCTGGACGTCGACGTTGCTGTCGGCGTGGGCGCCACCGTTGAGGATGTTCATCATCGGCACCGGGAGCAGGTGGGCCGACGGGCCACCGACGTAGCGGAACAGCGGCAGGCCGGTGGAGTCCGCGGCGGCCCGGGCGACGGCGAGGCTGACGCCGAGGATGGCGTTGGCGCCCAGCCGCGACTTGTCCGGCGTGCCGTCGAGGTCGATCAGCCGCTGGTCGACCAGCCGCTGCTCGGTCGCCTCGTAGCCGACCAGCTCCGGGCCGATGACGTCGAGGACGCCGTCGACGGCCTTGGTCACGCCCTTGCCGCCGTACCGCTCACCCCCGTCGCGCAGCTCGACCGCCTCGAACGCGCCCGTGGAGGCGCCGCTGGGCACCGCGGCGCGGGCGATCGTCCCGTCGTCGAGGGCGACCTCGACCTCAACGGTGGGGTTTCCGCGCGAGTCCAGGATCTCCCGCGCGCCTACGGCATCGATGCTCGGCACGCCGGACAGCCTAACCAGCCGCGCCAGCCGGGCTCAGCTGCCGCGTGGCGCGTGGTCGTCCTCCGGAGGTCCGGGGGTCGTGTCGCGGTCGGCGACCTCCTCCTGGTTGGGCCCGGCGAAGGCCCGGGAGCGCTCCAGCGCCTCGGTGCTGCCGGTGAACAGCGAGCTGTCGGTGACCGACGGGGCGGTGGGCCGCCGCTCCGCCCGGGCCGTCGTCGTGGGGGCGGCCCCCTCGACCCGCACCCGCGGCAGCCCTCCGGGGTGCTCGCGCTGCAGCCAGCCCACCAGCTGCTCGCGGACGTGGCAGCGCAGGTCGAACAGCGTCCCGGCGTCCTGCGCGCTGACCAGCACCCGCGCCCGCACCACCGAGCCCACCGCGTCGGTCACCTGCAGCACGCCCACCCGGCCGTCCCACAGCTCCGGCCCCCGGCCGCCCTCGTCCTCCAGCAGGCGGTGCAGCTCGGCGCGCATGTCGTCGAACGGCGTCGTCCAGTCCACGTCGAGCTCCACCGAGCCCAGGACGGCGGACTCCTTGCGGGTCCAGTTCTCGAACGGGGTGGTCGTGAAGTACGTCGAGGGCAGCACCAACCGGCGGTCGTCCCACAGGTGGACGACGACGTAGGTCAGCGTGATCTCCTCGATCCGCCCCCACTCCTCCTCCACCACGACGACGTCGTCGACCCGGATGGCGTCGGTGAAGGCCAGCTGGAGGCCGGCGAAGACGTTGGCCAGGGAGGTCTGCGCGGCGAGGCCGGCGACGATCGAGATGACCCCGGCGCTGGCCAGGATGCTGGCCCCCGCCGCCCGGGCACTGGGGAAGGTCAGCAGCATGGCTGCGACCGTCAGCAGGCCCACCACGACGACCGCCAGCCGGCGGAGCAGCGAGATCTGCGTGCGCACGCGGCGGGCGTGCCGGTTGTCGACGACGTCCACGTCGTACCGGGCCAGCGCCATGTCCGCGACCACGTGCACGGCGACCGCCAGCAGCCAGCCGACCGTGGCGACCAGCGCCAGGCCGAGCCCGCGCACCACCGGGTCCCGCCAGCCGCCCAGCGCGGGACCGGCGTCGAGGACCACCGTGACGGCGATGAGGACGAGCAGCGTCCGCAGCGGCGTGCGGCCGCGGCGGGAGAGGTCGGCGGCCACCGGGGACCGGCGGGCCAGCCGGCGCACGAGGATCCCGATCACCACGCCGACCAGCCAGGCGCCGAGAGCTGCGGCGGCGACCAGGAGCAGGACCTGCCAGGCCTCGTCCGGCACGAGGCCGTCCACCTCGTCGACGGCCGACGACGATGCGGCCAGGGGTTCGCGGAACACCGCGGGGCTCCTTCCGGGTCGGGCGTGGGCGCTGCCGAGGAGATCTCGCGGTCCCACGCTAGGGCAGCGGGCCGGGCGCTCAGCCCCGGGCGCGCTCCTCCGCTGCGGCGTCCAGCTCGCCGGCGTAGCGACGGACCGCCTCGCGCAGCGCGTCCTCGGCGTCCCAGCCGCGGGCCTCCGCCGCCGCCACGACGGCGAGCAGCCGCTCCCCCAGCTCCTCGGGGCTGCCCACCGTCAGCTCCGCCGGTGCCGGCGTCGGCAACGCGGCCCGGCCGGCCCGGCGGACCAGGGCAGCCCCCCACGAGGCCGCCGGCTGGGAGCGGGAGACCCCCTCGGTGGGCGAGCGCCGCTGCTTCTCGGCCTTCTTGATCTCCTCCCAGCCGACCTCGACCTGCTGGACGTCGCGCGGGCCGGCGTCGCCGAACACGTGCGGGTGCCGGCGGACCAGCTTGTCGACCAGGTCGCCGGCGACGTCGTCCACGTCGAACCGGCGGCCCGCTCCGGCCTCGGCGGCGACGCGGGCGTGGAAGACGACCTGCAGCAGCACGTCGCCCAGCTCCTCCCGCATGCCGACGGGGTCGTCGTCGACGATCGCGTCGTAGGCCTCGTGCGCCTCCTCGAGCAGGTAGCCGCGCAGCGAGGCGTGCGTCTGCTCGGCGTCCCACGGGCAGCCGCCCGGCGAGCGCAGCCGGTCCATGACGGCGACGACGTCGAGCAACCGCGCGCCCGGCGGCTCGGGTGCGCCGTCCACCGTCTCCACGCCGGGCACGGGCTCACCGGCCGGGACGAGCAGGACGACGTCGCCCTCCAGCTCGGCGGCGGCGGCGAGATCGGGCACCTCGGCGACCGTCATCCCCTCGCCGCGCAGCACGTCGGCGGTGCCGGCAGCGCCGGGGAGGGCGGCCAGCGGGCGGCCGGCGGAGACCGCCCGCCACCCGGCGGGGCTGAGCAGGCCGGGCAGTCGGGTGCTGACGGGAACGGCGGTGACGGGCACCCGGTCAGTGTCCGCGACCCCGGGAGGCGGCAGCGGGCCGGGAGGTGCCGCGGCGGCCGTACCGGTGGTCCCGCGCGGGTCTCAGGAGGGCCGCCCCGCCAGCCACGCGTCGACGAGCAGCACCGAGAACCTCAGCGGCAGTCCGGTCTCCTCGCGGAGGAGACGCACGGCCCCCACCACGTCCCCGGCCGCGCGCTCGAGCACGCGCGCGCGGATCTCCGGGTCGACGGTGATCGTCTCGGGCCGGGGCTCGTAGCTCCAGGGTGCGCCCTTCCACCGTGTCCCGCGGGGTGTCACTCGGCCGGCGGCGTGGCCGCCGCGTCGTCCTCGAGCAGGTCGACCACGCCGTCCCCGGGCACCAGCCGGCCCTCCCGCAGCACCCCGTAGCGGGGGTTCACGGTCACGTCGAGGTCCTCCCGCACGCCGTCGACCAGCTCGGCCCCGGTGGCCTCCACCCCGGCTGCCGCCTCGTCCTCCAGCTGCGGCCGGACCTCCTCGAACGGCGGGTAGACGGTGCTGCCCAGGAACCCGACGACGACGCCGCCGGCGTCGGGCACCGGCACGGCGAAGGCTGTCCCGGGAGCCGTCGTGTCCAGCCGCTCGGCGAACGCCGGCGGGAGCTCCCCGGCCGGCTGCCGCTGCAGCTCCGCGAGCGTGAACGGCCCGGCGAAGAGCGCGGCGAACTCGGCGTACCGGCCCGGCTCCGCCGTCAGGTCGGCCACCAGCTGGTCGGCGATCGCCTGGTCGGGCACGGTCACGTAGCCGAACTCGACCTCTGCCAGGCTCTCGCGCACCTCGTCGTAGCGCTCCCGCAGGGCCGCCTCGTCGAGCGAACCGGCCTGCCCCTCGGCCTCGGCGATCTCACGCCGGAGGAGCTGCTGGCGGATCGTCTCCCGCACGTCGGCCCGGCCGATGCCCTGCTGGGCCAGCTGGGCGTAGACCGCTTCGGGGTCCTCCTCCGCCAGCAACTCCTCGATGCGGTCGCCGACCTCCTCCTCGCCGACGCGGACGCCGTAGCGCTCCGCCGCGGCGGCGTGCACCTCCCGCGCGACCAGCCCGTCGAGCACCCGCCGGGTGAACTCGTCCTCGCCTCCGGCCGCGTACTCGGCGATCCGCTCGTCGGCCAGCCGCTCGTCGACGGCGGCGTCCAGCTCCGCCACGGTGATCTGCTCGTCGCCCACGTACGCCGCGACGCCGGGATCGGACCGGCACCCCGCGAGGACCGGCAGGGCGACGGCCACGAGGACCACGGCAGCACGCGCGCGGGCAGCTCGACGCATCAGCACGCCGCGAGACTCCCACACCCGCTGTGACCGACGTCGCAGGACGCCCCCGTCGGCCCCGTCCCGGGCCGAGGGGCGCGAGTCAGGACGCGGCGAGAACCGGCTGGTCCAGGACGGCGCGGAGCACCGAGTGCAGGTTCTCCAGCAGCGCGACGTCCCGCAGCGGAGTGCGGCGGTCGGGGCCCACCGGCACCTTCAGCACGATCGTCTGCACCGCGGCCTTGTAGGAGGCCCCGTCGGCCAGCCGGGCCAGGCGCATCTGCTTGGACTCCGGCAGGTCCACCGGGCCGACCCGGATGTTGCGGCCCTGCAGCGACACCTCGGTGATCCCCAGTGCCCGCATCGCGACCCGGAACCGGGCCACGGCCAGCAGGTTGAGCACCGGCGCCGGCGGGGCGCCGTACCGGTCGGTGAGCTCGTCGAGCACGGCCTGCGCCTGGTCGTCCTCGGAGATCGAGGCCACCTTGCGGTAGGCCTCCATGCGCAGCCGCTCGCCGGGCACGTAGTCGTGCGGCAGGTGGGCGTCCACCGGCAGGTCCACCCGGACCTCGACCGGCTCGGCGGGGGCCTCCTCGCCGGTGACCTGCGCCCGGTAGTCGGCCACGGCCTCCCCCACCAGGCGGACGTAGAGGTCGAAGCCGACGCCGGCGATGTGCCCGGACTGCTCGCCGCCGAGCAGGTTGCCCGAGCCGCGGATCTCCAGGTCCTTCATCGCCACCGCCATGCCGGCGCCGAGGTCGGTGTTGTTGGCGATCGTCGTCAGCCGGTCGACCGAGGTCTCGGTGAGCGTGCGGGCCGGGTCGTAGGTGAAGTAGGCGTAGGCGCGCTCACGTCCTCGGCCCACGCGGCCCCGGATCTGGTGCAGCTGCGAGAGGCCGAAGGTGTCGGCGCGGTCGACGATCAGGGTGTTGGCGTTGGGGATGTCCAGGCCGGACTCGACGATCGTCGTCGCCACCAGGACGTCGTACTCCTTCTCCCAGAAGCCGACCATGATCCGCTCGAGCTCGTGCTCCTTCATCTGCCCGTGGCCGACGGCGATGCGGGCCTCGGGCACCAGGGAGCGGATCTTCGCCGCCGCCTTGTCGATCGACTGCACCCGGTTGTGGATGACGAACACCTGCCCGTCGCGCAGCAGCTCCCGGCGGATCGCGGCGGCCATCTGCTTGTCGCTCCAGGCGCCCACGTAGGTGAGCACCGGGTGCCGCTCCTCCGGCGGGGTGAGGATCGTCGACATCTCGCGGATGCCGGTGAGGCTCATCTCCAGGGTGCGCGGGATCGGCGTCGCGGACATCGACAGCACGTCGACCGCCGTCCGCATCGTCTTCAGGTACTCCTTGTGCTCGACGCCGAAGCGCTGCTCCTCGTCGACGATGACCAGCCCGAGGTCCTTCCACCGGGTGGTCGGCTGCAGCAGCCGGTGGGTGCCGACCAGGATGTCGACCTCACCGGCGGCGAGCTGGCGGAGGATCTCGGTCGTCTCGCGGTCGGACTGGAAGCGGGACAGCACCTTCACCGTCACCGGGAACTGGGCGACCCGCTCGGAGAAGGTCTTGAAGTGCTGGTTGGCCAGCAGCGTCGTCGGCACCAGGACGGCGACCTGCTTGCCGTCCTGCACCGCCTTGAACGCCGCGCGCACCGCGATCTCGGTCTTCCCGTAGCCGACGTCGCCGCAGATGATCCGGTCCATCGGGACCGGGTTCTGCATGTCGCCCTTGACCTCGTCGATGGCGGCGAGCTGGTCGGGCGTCTCCTGGAACGGGAAGGCGTCCTCGAGCTCGCGCTGCCAGACGGTGTCGGGACCGAAGGCGTGCCCCTTGGTGGCCATCCGCGCCGAGTACAGCCGGATGAGCTCACCGGCGATCTGCTTGACCGCCTTGCGGGCGTTGCTCTTCGTCTTCTGCCAGTCGGCGCCGCCGAGCTTGGACAGCGCCGGGGCCTCGCCGCCGACGTAGCGGGTCAGCTGGTCGAGGGCGTCGGTGGGCACGAACAGCCGGTCCGGCGGCTGGTTCCGCCGCGACGGGGCGTACTCGACGATCAGGTAGTCGCGCTGGCCGCCGTTGACCGTGCGGCTGATCATCTCGATGTAGCGGCCGATGCCGTGCTGCTCGTGGACCACGAGGTCACCGGGCTGCAGCTGCACCAGGTCGACGGCGTTGCGGCGGCGGGCCGGCATCTTGGCCGCGTCGCGCATCGACGTGCCGCGCTGCCCGGTCAAGTCCTGCTCGGTGAGCAGCGCCAGGCCCACACCGGGGAAGGCGAAGCCGGCCTCGATGCTGCCCTGGGTCACGTGGGTCAGGCCGGCGTCCGGTGCCCGGTCGATGTCGGGCACCAGCCGGGCCCCGAGCTCGGCCTCCATGAACTGGTCGGCGGCCCGCTGGGCTGGGCCGGGACCGGCGAAGGTGACGACGACCCGCCAGCCCTGACGGTGCCACTGGCGCATGCTGCGCACGGCGGCGACCTGGTCACCGTGGAAGCGCTCGACGCTCGTCGCGTCGAGGTTGATGACGTCGTCGTCCACCGTGTCGTCGGCGGCCAGCGTGAACTGCCCGGTGGTCCACCACGGCAGCCCGCGGCCGCGGGCGGCGTCCTCGACGTCGGCGAGGTCGCGGAACGACGACGCCCCGAGGTCCAGGGGCGCCTCCCCCGCCTCGCCGGCCGTCGCCCAGGACGCGGCGAGGAACTCCTCGGCGGTGCGCACCAGGTCGGCGGCGCGGCTGCGCACCCGCTCCGGGTCCGCGACCAGGACGTGGGTGCCGGCCGGGAGCAGGTCGGTGAGCAGTTGCATGGCCTCGTCGCCGATGAGGGCCGGGGTCAGCGACTCCATGCCCTCGACGGCGATCCCCTCGGCGACCTTGCCCAGCACCTCGATCAGCGCGGGGTGCTGCTGGGCCAGCGCCGCGGCGCGGGCCCGCACCTCCTCGGTCAGCAGCAGCTCGCGGCACGGCGGCGCCCACAGCCGGTCCGGCCGCTCGTCGAGGGAGCGCTGGTCGGCGGCGGAGAAGTAGCGCAGCTCGTCGACCTCGTCGCCCCAGAACTCGACCCGCACCGGGTGCGGCTCGGTGGGCGGGAAGACGTCGAGCAGGCCGCCGCGGACGGCGAACTCACCGCGCTTCTCCACCAGCTCGACGCGGGTGTAGGCGGCGTCGGCCAGCGCACGGGCCACCACCTCGAGCTCGGCGGAGTCCCCGGCCGCCAGCTCGACCGGGGTGAGGTCACCGAGCCCGGGGGCCAGCGGCTGCAGGACGCTGCGCACCGGGGCGACCAGCACGTCGATGGTGCCGTTGGCGCCCGGGTGGACCAGGTCGCGCAGCACGGCCAGCCGGCGGCCGACGGTGTCGGCGCGGGGGCTCAGCCGCTCGTGGGGCAGCGTCTCCCACGCGGGGAACGTCTCCACCCGGCGATCGGGGAGGAAGCAGCGCAGCAGATCGGCGGCGGCGTCGGCGTCCCGCTCCCCGGCGGTGACCAGCAGGACCGGCACACCGGCGCGCTCGTCCTGCCCTGCGCTGCGCCCGCCGCCGGCCAGCGCCGCGGCGACCAGGGGCTGCACCGTCGGCGGGGCCGTGACCGCGAGCTGCGCCCGGCCGGCCGCGGCCACCACGCGGGCCATGCCGGGATCGGTCAGGACGACGTCGAGCACGCCGCGCAGGGTCACGCTTCTTCTTCTCCCGGAGTTCTGGAGGCCTCGCACGTGCCGCCGAGTGCGGCCGGGGCCGGACCCCAGGCTAGACGGCGCGCCCGCAGGCCGCCGCCGAGCTCAGGAGGTGAGGGCGCGGACCTTCCGGCCGACGGGCTCGCCGGCCTCGATGGCCGCCAGCGCCCGGCGCAGCATCGTGCTCGAGGTGTGCATCGTGTACGGGAAGTAGTGCACCCGGACGCCCACGGCGCCGAAGTCGCGCTCGAGGGCGTCGCCCTTGGGCGTGCCCCGCCAGTCGTCGCCCTTGAAGATGACGTCGAAGCCGACCTCGCGCCAGGTGTCGATCTTGTCCGGGACCACCTCGGCGTGGACGGCGTCCACGAACCGCAGGTTGCTCACGATCTCCATGCGCTCGGCCAGCGGGATCACCGGTGCGCGACCCTTGGTGAGCAGCAGCATCTCGTCGGAGACGACGCCGGCGATCAGGCGGTCGCAGTGCTGGGCGGCGTGCCGGAGGATGTTCAGGTGCCCGACGTGGAACAGGTCGTAGGCACCCGGCGCATAGCCGATGACCGTCATGGGATCCCCCGATCCTCCCGTGGCGCGCCCTCCCCGGTCGGGAGCGTTCGCCTGTCACGCTGAGTCACGCAGGAGCGGCGTCCGTGGCGCTCGACAGCGATGACGTCGAGAAAGCTAGCCGAGAACCGTCACGCTTGGTGAGCGCCGTCGAGATCTTCACCCCTTCGGGGGCAGGCGGCCGCGGACCGCGGCCCGGAGGGCTCCCCTCGGAGGGGTGAGGCCTCCCTCCGCACCAGCCTCGGCGCGCTGACCTGCGGATATCGTCGACACTCCGACGGGGGACGCGCCGTGCGGACGCCCTGCCGGCGCCTGCACGGTCGCGCGGGCAGGCAGGGGACGACATGGAACTGAAGGACTACCTCGCCGCGCTGCGGCGACACTGGGTGATCTGGATCGGGGCCGCGCTGGCCGGCGCGCTCGCCGGGCTCCTCGTCTTCGCCGTGACCCCGAAGACCTACGAGGCGACCTCCACCGTCTTCGTCTCGGTGTCCCCCTCGATCCCCAACAGCGCCTCGTTCGTGCAGCAGCGGGTGAAGAGCTACCCGGAGATCGTGACCAGCGAGGCCGTGCTGGCCCCGGTCCGGGAAGAACTCTCCCTCGACGTGCCGCTGGCCGAGCTCCGGACCCGGGTGGCGGCGACGAACCCGGCGGACACCACGCAGCTGCACGTCACGGTGAGCGGGTCCGACCCGGCCGAGGCGGCGGCGATCGCCAACGCGGTGGCCGACCTCTTCACCGACGTGGTCGAGACGCTGGAGACGCCGTCCTCGGGTGACGAGCCGGTGAACCTCACCGTCGTCGACCCGGCCGTGGCCCCCACCTCGCCGTCGTCGCCCGTGCTGCTCTACCTGCTGACGCTCGGGCTGCTCACCGGACTGTTCCTGGGCCTTGCGGCCGCCGTCGTGCGGAGCCGGATGGACACCACGCTGCACACCGAGGACGACCTGCGCCGCGCCTGGGGCGACTCCGCCGGGGACACCGAGTTCCTCGTCCAGCCCTCCGGCCGCGCCCGGCGCAGCGCCCTGACCGGCCAGGCGGCCGGCACGCTCGCCCGGCGGCTGGAGCTGCGCGCCGAGAAGCGCCCGGTGCGGGTCACCGTCCTGTCGCCCGCGCCGTCGGAGGAGCCGGCCACCCGCGCCTTCGCCGAGCAGGTGAGCGAGGTGCTGGCCGGCCGCGGCGTGCGGACCGCCGTGACCGGTTCCCTCACCGCCCCGGCCGGGGACGACGGCCCGCGGGTCCGCCTGGACGTCGCCGACCCGCTGGTGCCGCTGCGGGTCTGGAAGCACGTGGCCGAGCATCACGACGGCGTCGTGCTGGTCGTGCCGAGCGGCCGGGTCGACGACCAGGAGCTGCGCGAGATGCGCACGATCCTGGCCTCGGCAGGGATCGACCCGCTCGCCGTCGCCCTGGTGCCCCGCGGTCCCGGCGCGCCGCTGACCACCCCCGAGGAGGCGGTAGGCACGCAGCCGGTGCCACCGGCGCCCAAGCCGGTGCCCGCGACCGGCAAGCAGGCCGCCTTGAACGGTTCCCCGCGCGGCTAGGTGTACCCGGCAAGGACGTAGCTGACGGCCGGTCGGGCCGGAACGCCCACGACGCGGGCAGTCCGACGCCGGCGGAGCAGGACCCCGCTGTCGACGGAGGAGGCTGCGGTCGCGCTCCCGCGGGGACGGCCCTCGGGTCGACCTCCCTCGTCCCGGGCAGTGGATCCCCACCGTGGTCGTCCACGTGGTCACGGCCGTCGTCCTCGTAGGCGTGGCCGAATGGATCGGTCCCGGCAACGTCTGGTCGGCGGAGAGCCCCATCCCGGGCGGCTTCATCGGCCTGCTCCTCTCGAGCACTCCACCAGCACGCCGATGGCTTGCCCGGATGCACGCGGGTCGTCGGGGTGAGCTGCCCCCGGACAGCGCTGACTCCCAGGACTCGTGGCGTGCCTGAACGGGCACTCGGGGAGACACGTCCGCCGCCGGTGGAGGCGCGCTCGGGGCGGCTGACGTCGACGAGGGACGTACCCGCTGATCTACCCGGTCAGGTCCGACCCCTGCTCGGTGGCCGCCTCGGTCCGATCGTCCGGACGTGCCGGCCCGCACCCCGAGGGTGGCGGCGGCCGGCGGGTCAGCGGGTCAGCGGGTCAGCGGGTCAGCGGGTCAGCGGGTCAGCGGGTCAGCGGGTCAGCGCAGCTGACCGGGCGCCGGCGTCGGGTAGCGCCGGCTCGGCACTGCCCGCTCGAGGCGCCTCGGTGAGGCGGCGACGGGAGCCGCCCTCGGCCAGCAGCGAGACGGCCAGGAAGGCGAGGAAGTCGGGGGTCGCGTCGAACAATCCGCTCTCCAGCACGCTGCGGCCGAGCAGGAAGACCAGCACCCCGAGGAACAGGGCCCGGGACTCGCGCGGGGCCAGGAGCGCTCCCCGCACCGCCCACAGTGCCCAGATCCCGGCCACCAGGAGGCCCACCAGCCCGACCTGCACGAGGAGGGAGACCCAGCTGCTGTCCAGCGGCTGCTCGTCCCAGTACTGACCCTTGACCGGGATGATCTTCACCGACATGCCGCCGCCGAAGGCGAGCTGCCACGCGTCGTCGGCCCACGTGGTGGCGGCGTCCCAGGCGATGAACCGGGACTCCACCGTGCTGGTGCCGTCACCGCCGCGCTCGAGGAAACCGGCCAGCGCATCGGTGGCGGCCGCCGCGACGGTCGCCAGCGCCGCCATCACCAGCCCGCTGACGACCAGCCCGACACGGGGACGCCGCACGTGCAGCGCCATGATCACCAGGGCGGGTCCCAGCATGAGCAGCGCCGTCCGGGAGCCGGTGGCCCACAGGATGCCGAGCGCCACGGCGCCGATCCCGGCCATGGGGACCCCTCCGTCCGCCACCGCGATCCGCCACGCGGCGTAGAGCACCACGAGGCACGCGAGCAGGGCGAGCTCGTTGGGGGCCAGTTGCGGGAAGCCCCCTGCGAGCCGGCCCGAGGAGAGGGAGGACGAACCGGTGACCGCGGCCACCCCGCCGATCCCCGCAGCGGCGTACGCCAGGCCGGCGAAGAACTGGGGGCCGGTGTAGCAGCGCAGCAGCAGCACGACGGTCAGCGCGACGATGGTCACGCGGACGGCGATGATCGCGCCGGCGACCAGCGGCCCGTGGGTCAGTGCTCCGAACACCGATGCGGCCAGCAGCGCTCCCAGCGCCCAGAGCGTGCCGGTGCCCACCCGGAGAGCGGCGCGGCGGGTGCCGAAGAACGCCAGCCCGAGGGCCGCGACGCTCAGCAGGCCCTTGGCGACGACGACCGGGTCCAGCGAGCCGGTGAAGTACGTGCCGCGACGCCAGCCCACCGTGGTGAGGACCAGCAGCGTCATGCACAGCATCAGGCGGGCCGGCACCGCCGGATCCCGCACCGCCCGGACCCCTGCGGTCATGCCGGCACCCCCTCCCGCGCGGGACCGAGCGCACCCGCGCGGACCAGCGGGACGACGACCGACCGGCGGACGGCCAGCGCGGTCAGCGCCGGACCGGCGGCGAGGACGAACGGTGCCCACGCCACCGCGTGCGGCGCGAGGACCACCAGCGCGGCGACGCCGACCAGGGAGAGCAGCTCGACGGCGCGGAGAACGAGGACGCGGCGCTGCCTGCCGTGCACCGAGGCCAGCGAGGCGTAGGGCAACAGGAGCGCCGCGCACGCGGCGTACACCGTCCAGCCGACGACGGCGACCACGGGCACCTCGTAGCCGCCACCGGTGAGCGCGGGCCCGAGCCATGGCAACGCGGCCAGCGCGGCCACCCCCAGGGCGCCGATGCCCACCACCAGGCCGAGGGACGCCCGGTCGGCCACCCGCAGGCTGAGGAACAGTGGCCGGTCGCGCAGCCCGACGAAGTGCGGCAGCAGGAACGAGGCGATGCCTGCGACGAGCGTCAGCATCGGCGCGGTGTACACGCGGGCGGCCTCCAGCGGCCCGTAGGCCACCGCGCCGACCGTTCCCACGAGCAGCAGCCGCAGCAGCGTGAGCGACCCCGGACGGACCGTCTGCGCGGCCGCCCGCCACACGCCGAAGTCGGCGACGGTGCGCAGGCCGGGACGACGCCACGGCCCGGCCGGCCGCTCGGCGGTGGGCACCAGCCACCAGGCGACCACGGCGGCCGAGACCTGCCCCACCAGCAGCGCCACGACGAACGTGCTGAGCGTGATCTCCGTGGTCAGGCCGGTCAGCCCGAGGACGGCCAGTGCGCCCACCAGGCTGGTGCCGTCGACGACGGGCAGCGCGGTGTAGCGGCCGGTGGCCATGAGCAGCCGGCGCAGGGTGTCCTCGACGACGAACGCAGCGCACGCCGGGGCGAGCAGCAGCCCGGCCCACACCGGGACCAGGTCGCTCGCCAGCGCGGCGAGCGCTCCGGCCAGGCCGGCGGCGGCCGACACCAGCGCGGTCCAGACGTGCAGGCCGGCCCGCACCGAACGGTCGTGCCGGTCGAGCACCGTGAGCGAGTCACCGACCATCCCGCTGGCGACGGCCGTCACGAGCACGAGCGCGCCGTAGACGAGCGAGAAGACGGCCAGCCCACCCGCCCCGAGCAGCCGGGCGGCGGCGACCTGGAGGGCCAGGCCGGCCAGCGCCATCATCGCCTGGCCGACGACGGCGGTGGTCGCCCGCCGGCGCAGCAGGCCGGTCAGGGACGGGAGCACGGAACGCATGGCCGGTCCGCCCGTCAGCGACCGGGAGCGGCGGGCAGGGGGCGGCGGATGCGGGCGGCGTGCCGGATCAGGCGCGCGGAGATGTGCGCGCGGGTGTCGCGGGGGCTCACGTAGCAGCGCGGCAGGGTGTGCCGGTCGCCCGGGGCGTAGTCCCCGGTGACGCAGGCGTTGTCGTACCCGGCTCCGCGCACGGCGTCGGCGGCCGCGGCGTCGTAGGCCCCGTACGGGTAGCAGAACCCCGGCACCTCGGCCTGCAGCACGTCCTCGAGCAGGCGCCGGCTGTCGCCCACCTCGGCGGCGAGCACCCCCGGGTCGGCGCCGGAGAGGCGGGCGTGGGTCATCGTGTGGCTGCCGACCTCGTGCCCGGCGGCCGCGGCCGCGCGCACCTGGGCGGCGGTCATGATCGGGAACTGGGGGCCGGTGTCCCACGAGTTGGTGGCGCCCATGTGGCCGGCCACGACGTAGACGGTCGCCGTCATGCCGTGCCGTGCCAGGACCGGGACGGCGGTGGTGAGGAAGTCCTCGAAGCCGTCGTCGAAGGTCAGGCCGACCAGCCCCACGGCCTCCCCCCGGTCGACGGCGTGCACCAGCTCGGTCTGGGAGACGCCGCGCAGGCCCAGCCGGCGCAGCAGCCCCAGGTGCCGGTCGAGCCGGTCGGGGTGCACGCGGATCCGGTGCGGATCGGGCTCGGTCGAGGCGCTGATCGAGTGGTACATCAGCACGGCCGGGGCGGTGACCCGGCCGACGGCGGCGGTCATGCCGCGGCCCCCGATCCGGTGACCTGCCCCGCCGGGGCGGCGAGCTCCCGCCGTGCGGGGCCGGCCGGGCCCAGAGCAGCGACGGCCTCCACCAGCTCGGCGGCGTACCGCTCGGGCGCCGACCGCTCCCGCGCGAGGGCGGCGTCGGCGAGGGCGGCCTCCCGGAACCGGGGCCAGTCGGCGGCCACCCGGGCGATCGCGTCGGCCCAGGCCCGGGCGTCGCCGGCCGGGACCGCCTGCGCGCCGGTGTAGCCGGCCGCGGCCTCGCGCAGGCCGCTGTGGTCGCTGACCACGAGCGGCCGGGCGGCGAGGACCGCCTCCACCGCGGTGTTGCCGAAGGACTCGTCGCCCACCGCAGGCACGAGCGCCACGTCGGCGCCGGCCAGCTGGGGCCAGACGTCGGCGTGGAAGCCCAGGAACTCGACCCGGTCGCCCAGGCCGGCGTCGGCCACGGTCGCGCGCAGCTCGTCGACGAACCACTCGTACCCGGGGAAGACGTCGCCGACGACGGTGAGGCGGGCGTCCACGCCGCGGCGCACCAGTTCGGCCAGTGCGGCGAGGGCGACCTGCGGGCCCTTGCGCGGGTTGAGCCGGCCGACGAACAGCAGGCGCAGCGGACCGTCCAACCGCGGCCGGGCCGGAACCACCTCGGCGGGGCCGCGGACGGCGTTGTGCACCACCGTGGCGCGCCGGCTCAGCCGCGGCGCCACCTCGGTGAGGACGTCGAGGGTGAACCGGCTGTTGGCCACGACGCGGTCGGACAGCGCCGGGCACAGCGCCATGCCACGGCGCAGCATGCGCGGGGCGGACTGCTCGGCCTCGTGCACGTGGCAGACCGACCGCCGGCCGGCCAGCCGGGCCAGCAGCGGCCACGACGGCAGGGTCAGGGTGCTGACGTACACGCCGGCCGCGGCGTGCCGGCGCAGCAGCCGCAGCGCGGGCACCAGGCCGCGGACGGCGTCGGCGAGCAGCCGGAGCGCACCGCTCGGCCGCAGGGCGGAGTTGCGGAGGACGGGCATGGGGCACAGCTCGACGGCCACCCCGTGCGACTCGATCGCGTCGACCAGCGGGCCGGGGCCGGGCAGGGCGACCGTGACCGTGAAGCGGCCGGCCAGCGCGATCACCGACTCCAGCAGCATCCGGTCGGCCCCGTACAGCTCCGACCCGGGGTGCACCACGAGCAGCGACGGGCGGTCCTCGTGACCGGTCATCGGGGCAACCGGTCCATCTCGCGGAACCACTTGACCAGCGCGAGTGCGAGGAAGAGCCCCTCGGCCAGGCCGAGGGCGGCGTAGACCGGCACGAAGACCGACGTCGCCCCGAAGAACGCGAAGGAGAGCGCGAGGACGCCGTAGTCGGTCGGCAGCGCCAGGACGGAGCGGGCGATGCCGACCTGCTGCGTGGGGCCCTGGGCGCGAGTGGCGGCGCCGTGCTGGGCGCGCAGTGCCTCGTTCAGCATCATCGCGAAGAAGATCACGACGTCGACGAAGCAGAACCCGAGCGGGACGAGCAGCACGGCCGGGTCGACGTCGGTGAAGCGGTACAGGCCGATCGCCACGGCCAGGTGCAGACCGACGACCTTGGCGGCATCGACCATGTGGTCCAGCCACTCCCCCGCCGGCGAGCCGCCGCCGCGCAGCCGGGCGAGCTGGCCGTCCGCGGCGTCGAGGCCGTAGCCGAGGGCCAGGCAGGCGGCGACGGCCAGCCCCATCGGCACCGACGGCGGGACGAGCGCGAGCATCGCGACGCCGGTGGCGGTGAAGACGGCGCTGACGGCGGTCACCGCGTTGGGGGAGAGCCCCGCGCCGAACGCGAGCGCGGCGAAGACCCGGCCGAGCGGCCGGTTGACGAAGCGCGAGTACAGCGGCGCGCCGGCCGAGCCCTTCTGCGCGGTCGCGAGCCGGTCCAGCGTCGCGCGCAGGCCCAGCGGCGGGCTGTCCCCCGCGCTGCGTTCGGCGACCGTGGTCATCGCCGGACCGCCTCCCCGACGTTGCGGAGGGCGTTCCCCGTGCCTGCCACTGTGGCCTCCCGTGCTTGCCGGACCGGTTCTGCGACGCGGGGCCGCGGACGCTCGATCGCTGTCGTCGCTCCGATCAGGATCTACGCGCCGGGAGGGCATGGGGAGTGCTGGCGGGATCCCCTCACCCCCACGGGTCACCCGGTCGGGCGTCGCCCTCCGGTGTGCCGGGGACGGCCGGATGCCGGGCCGGCCCTCGTGGGCCGGCCCGGCATCCGGGCTCACTGCGGTCCCCTCAGCGCACCGCGGTGACGGTGATGCCCTCGAACCGCACGGCGACCGGCCCGGTCGCGCTACCGGAGAGGTAGGCGGCGATCCCGATCCCGCCGGCCGCCTGGAGCTCCGCGGCGCCGTCGGTGCGGACCAGCGTCGGGGCGGCGGGCTCGGCGGTGCCGGCCTGCCAGACCGTGAGCGCCAGGTCCGTCGCGCCGCTGCCGGTCACGCGGAACCGGATCTCCAGCGGGGCGCCGGGGGTGTACGTGACGCCGGCCAGCGTCGTCACCGGGCCGAGGATGGTCTCCACCCCGGCGACCTCGCGGACGAGGCCCACCCCGACGCTGCCGTCGGGCAGCACCCGGATCCGGGCGTTGTACTGCGCCGTCCCCACGCGGCGCCCCGTCACGAAGGCGTAGGCGCCCGTGCCGCTGGTCGGCACCGCCGAGAAGGACACCGTCGTGCGGACCTCGACGTCGGTGGCCGTCACGCCCCCCAGGTAGGACCCGGTGTTGTTGCCCGGGTTGACCGCGAGGATCGCTGCGCCGTCGGCGACCGACTGCCGGGAGGCACCCGCCGCCGAGGTCCAGGCGCCGCCGAGGTCGGCGGTGCCCAGCCGGCCGGTCTCCGCACGGTCGAAGGCGTCCGCGGCGATCTGCTCCGCCGGCTCCTCGACCGGCGGGGCCGGCGGCGCGGTCACGGTGACCGAGCGGGTGGTGGTCGCCGTGGCGCCCTCGTCGTCGGTCACGGTGAGCCGGACGGTGTACGTGCCGGCCGCCGCGTAGGTGTGCGTGGCCGTGGGCCCGGTGCCCGTGGTGCCGTCCCCGAAGGCCCAGTCCGCCCGGGCGACCCGGCCGTCGGAGTCGGTCGAGCCGGTGGCGTCGACAGCGACCGAGAGCTCCGTGGCAGCCGCCGTGAAGGCGGCGTCCGGCGCGACGTTCGTGTGCGCACCAGCACCCACGAGACCGACCCGGAGGGCGCTGAACCGCACGGCCGTGGGCGCGGTGGCGCTGCTGGGCCGGTAGGCCGCCAGGCCCACCGAGCCGGCGGCCTGCAGGGCCCCGGTGGTGTCGGTGCGCGTGAGCTGCGGCGTGGCCGGCTCGGCCTCACCGGCCACCCACGCCGAGGCGGTGACCGTGGTCGTCCCGGTGCCCGAGACCTGGACCCGGGTCGCCAGCGTGGTGCCCGGCTTCCACGTCAGCCCCGACACCCGCTGCTCACCGCCGGGGAACGCCTCGGCCCCTGCGACGGAGCGGTAGAGCGCCATCCAGACGACGCCGTCGGCGTCGACCCGGAACCGCACCCGGTACTCGTCCCCGGTCGCCGTCCGGCGGGCCACGACGTAGACCGACGTGCCGCTACCGGTGGGCACCGAGGAGAGGGTGAAGGAGCTCCGGATGTCGGCGTTCGTGGTGCTGACCGAACCCAGGTACGAGCCCGTGTTGTTGCCCGCACCCGGCAGCGCCAGCTCGGCCACGCCGTCGCTGACCGACTGCCGCGGGCCACCCACGCCCACGGTCCAGTCGCCACCGACGTCCGCGGTGCCCAGCCCACCGGTGGCCGAGCGGCCGAAGGTGTCCTTGGCGATCGGGGCGGTCGGGATCGGCGCGGTGACCGTGACCTCCTGGGAGGCCGTCCCCGTCGCACCCTCGTCGTCGGCGACCGTCAGCGTGACGGTGTACGTGCCGGCAGCGGCATAGGTGTGCGTCGCGGTGACGCCGTCGGCGACCGGCGAGCCGTCCCCCCAGTTCCAGGAGTAGGCGGCCACCGTGCCGTCGGCATCGTCGCTGGCGGCTCCGTCGACCGACACGGCCAGGTCGCGGCCGGTGGCGGTGAAGGCCGCCGTCGGGGCCTGGTTGACCCGCACCGGGGCGACCGTGACCAGCGTCTTCGCGGTGGTGGTGGCGCCCTTGTCGTCGGTCACGGCCAGCGTGACGACGTAGCTGCCCGCGGTGGCGTAGGTGTGCGTCGCCGTCGCGCCGGAGCCCTTCTGCCCGTTCCCGAAGTCCCAGGCGTAGGAGGCCACGGTGCCGTCGCTGTCGGCCGAGGCGCGGGCGTCCAGCGCCGCGGTCAGCCCGGTGGGCGTCGCGGAGATGCGTGCCGTCGGCGGCATGTTCGCGACCGGGACGGCGATGCCTCCGCCCGCCGCGTGCGCCGCGATCTGCGCGGCGGTCAGGGCGGTCGGGTAGAGCGCGACCTCGTCGATCCGGCCGGTGAACGTGCTCGCACCGGCGATCGCCTTGTCGGCGCCGACCCGGAAGTAGCCGTTGTAGGACTGCCCGGTGGTCGCGTCGGTGCGCGAGCCGACGAGGACGCCGTCCACGTGGAGGGCGATGCCCGAGCGGCTCATCGTCGCGGCCACGTGGTGCCACTTGCCGTCGTTGAACGAGGCGGTGCTGGTGACCGCGCGCGTCTCGCTCGACAGCCCGAACCAGGTCGGGACCTTGACGGCGAAGGAGATCCGCCCGTTGGACTGCAGGTACACCTGGCGGTCGAAGGTGGTGCTGGTGCCGGTGGCCCGGTTGGCGAAGCCCATGATCCGGCCGCCCGAGGTCGACGAGGTCTGGATCCACGCCTCCTGGGTGAAGGTGTTCGGTGCCGCGGTGGCGCCGGTCGTGGCCAGGGACGCCGTCGAGCTGCCGTTGAAGGAGTAGGCCGTGTTGCCGTCGATGGCGCCCGCCTGGTCGCGGGTGACCCCCGCGCCGACGGTCAAGGGCCGGGTGCCGATCGAGTCGGCGGCGTTGCCGGTGGCCTCACCCAGCCGCCAGTGGTTGGACGCCCCGTCGGCACGGACCGTGTCGGCGTAGGGCCGGGTCTGGCCACCGGTCGCGGCGGCGACCGAGACGCCCACCCACGGGGTGGCGACGGTGTTGCCGAAGGGGTCGGTCGCGGTGACGCGGTAGCGCAGGTCACCACTGACCCCGGCGTCGGCGGCCGACATGGCCGGCCGGTTCCACCAGGTGGAGGCCTGCACGGTCTCGGCGACGGGGAGGGCCTGGCCCTCCCGCTCGACGCGGTAGACGAGGTTGGCGTTGTCCTGGTCGGACGTCGCGGTCCAGGTGACCGAGACCCGGCCCGGGGCCGGCGAGGTGGCGGTGGCCGTGAAGCCGTCCGTCGACGGGGCGACCCGGTTGGGCGCGGCGTCCGGCAGCGCGAAGCGGACCAGGCCCTGCTGGCCCACCCCGTTCACCCGGGGGAACTCGCCGCCGTAGACGACGTACTTGTCGTTGCCGGTGACCGACCAGCCGGCCTGGTACTGCTTGGTGTAGTCGCCCGGCGTCATCGTCGGGAACCACGGCAGCAGCGACGGCGCGGGCTGCCCGCGGAAGTTCGCGTTGGTCAGGGTCTTCGTCCCGACGGTGCCCGTGGCGCCCAGCGTGAAGGCGACACCGAAGCGGTGCGTGCGCGGGTTCTGCTCCGGGAAGCCGCCGATCTGGCTGCAGTCGTGGCTGTGGCTGGCCACGTAGAGGACGCCGCCGGTGGCGTAGTTGGAGTAGGAGTCGCCGCGGCAGTCGTTGATCGCGACGACGGCGCCGCCGTCGGCCTCGACGACGAAGGAGCCCTCGAGGTTGCCGGGGCCGTAGTAGTCGTAGGCCGTGCCGATGACGAGGTCACCGGAGGTGCTCAGGCTGTAGACGGCGGAGTTGACGCCCTGGTTGGTCAACCGCTGGTTGATCGCGAACGGCCTGGTCGCGCCGGTGGCGGGGTCGAGAGCCGCGACGCCCGTGGCCTTGACGCCGTTCATCGAGTCGAACCGGCCGCCGGCGATGACCTGTCCGGTGCCGGCGACGGTGAGGGCGAGGACCGCGTCGCTGGTCTTGGCGTTGCCGGCCGGGTTGTTCGGCAGCCGGTTCCCGGCGGTGGAGCCCACGCCGGGAACCGGCGCCCAGGGCAGCAGGCTTCCGTCGGCGGCGCTCACCGCGGCGAGCCGGCTGCGGCTGACGCTGCCGACGGCGGTGATGCTGCCGCCCATGTAGACGGTGTCGTTCGTGACCGCGAGGGCGGCGACCTGGCTCTGCACGGCCGGGGCGAAGCCCGGGAGGAGGGCGCCGGTGGCGGTGTCGAACGCGGCGACGCGGCGGCGGGTCTGCCCGTCGACCGCGGTGAAGTCGCCGGCGACGTACACCCGCGAACCGTCGGGCGAGGCCGCGACGGCGAGGACCTGGCCGTTGAGGTCGTGCGCGAAGGACGTGATCAGCTCGCCGGTGCGGATGTCGTAGGCGAGCAGGTGGCTGCGCGGCGTCTCGCCGGTCCCGGCGGGCGCCCCCGCGGGCCGGGCACTGGTGAACGAGCCACCCACGTAGACGGTGTTGCCGACGACGGCCTGCGCCCACGCGACGCCGTTGATCTGCACGGTGGGCAGCGCGTCGGCGGCGACCGTCGTCGGCGTGGCCGCCGACGGGGTGAGCGGCGCGGAGTCGGCGTTGGCGACGCCGGGCAGGAGCGCCAGGCTGCCGGCCGCCAGCAGGAGGCTGACGGTGCCCGCGACGACGCGGACGGGCGCGCGCCGAGGCGCGTTCGAAGACGTGGACATGCGGTTCCCCCGTGTGCCAGGACCCGAGAGCGGCGGCCTCCCCCTGGATGCCGTCGTCGAGTACCGACAGTGACCATGACAGTCAGTGACGGCCCTGACGATCACCTGATCCGGTGATCGAGCGGGCGGACCTACCTCGTCGTGGTGAGGTCGGTCACCAGGTGTGACGGCGCGACTGCACCGCGCTGATCACCGGACGTCAGGGCCGGCCCCACCCGGGTCCGGCCCCGACGCGGCTCACTGGACGGCGGTGACCTGCAGGTCGTCGAAGCGGACGGCGACCGGGCTGGTCGAGCTGCCGGAGAGGTAGGCCGACAGACCCACCGATCCCCGCGCCTGCAGCGCCGCGGTGCCGTCGGTGCGGACCAGCGTCGGCGTGCCCGGCTGGGTTTCGCCTGCCCGCCAGACGGTCAGCTCCAGGTTGGTCGTCCCGGTGCCGGTCACCCGGAGGTGCACCTGCAGCGGCAGGTCCGCGGTGTACGTGACGCCGGCGAGCGTGGTGGAGCCCAGCGTGGTCTCCACGCCGCCGACCTCGCGGACCAGGGAGACTCCGACCTCACCGGCCGGAAGCACCCGTACCCGCGCGTTGTACTGCGCCGTCCCGACCCGGCGGCCGGTCACGAAGGCGTAGGCCCCGGTGCCGTTCGCCGGCGTCCGCGAGAACGACAGCGCCGTCCGCACGTCCACGTCGGTGGCCGAGACCCCACCCAGGTGCGAGCCGGCGTTGTTGCCCGGACCCACGGTCAGCACCGCGCCGCCGCCTGCGGCCGCCTGCCGGGTCGCCCCGACCAGGACGGTCCACAGGCCCCCGGCGTCCGCCGTACCCAGGCCGCCGCTGACCGACCGCTCGAACGCGTCGGCGGCCAGCACCTGCGGCTGCGCCGGACCAACGGGCGCGGTCACCGTCACCGCGCGCGTCGTGCTCGCCGCTGCTCCGTCGTCGTCGGTCACCGTCAGCGTCACCGTGTACGAGCCCGCCGCCGCGTAGCTGTGCGTCGCCGTGGCACCCGACCCCGCCGCGGTCCCGTCACCCCAGTTCCAGGCATGGGACGCGACCGATCCGTCCGCGTCGGCCGAGCCGCGCCCGTCCACCGCCACCGACAGGTCCGAGGCCTGCGCGGTGAAGGCCGCCGTCGGCGGCTGGTTGGCCGGCGCCTCCGGCTCGGGCTCGGGCTCCGGCTCCGGCTCCGGCTGGGGCTCCGACGGCACGCCGGCCGCGGTGACCGCCAGGTCGTCGAAGCGGACGGCAACCGGGCTGGACGAGCTGCCCGAGAGGTACGCGGCCACGCCCACCCCGCCGGGCGCCTGCAGCGCTGCGGTCGTATCGGTGCGCGCCAGCGTGGGCGTGGTCGGCTCGGCCCTGCCGGCCGGCCACACGGTCAGCTCCAGACCGGTCGTCCCGGCGCCGGTCACCCGGAGGTGCACCTGCAGCGGTGCGGCGTCGGTGTACGTGACGCCGGCGAGCGTGGTGGAGCCCAGCGTGGTCTCCACACCGCCGACCTCACGGACCAGGGAGACGCCGACCTCACCGCCCGGAAGGACCCGCACCCTGGCGTTGTACTGCGCCGTCCCGACCCGACGGCCGGTCACGAAGGCGTAGGCCCCGGTGCCGTTCGCCGGCGTCCGCGAGAACGACAGCGTCGTCCGCACGTCGACGTCGGTCGCCGAGACCTCGCCCAGGTAGGAGCCGGCGTTGTTGCCCGGACCCACGGTCAGCACCGCACCGCCGCCGGTCACCGCCTGCCGGGCCGCGCCCACCGCGGCGGTCCACCGGCCACCGAGGTCGGCGGTGCCGAGTCCGCCGGTGGTCGACCGCTCGAACCGGTCGCCTGCCAGCGGCTGCGCCGCTCCCGGCTCGGTCACCGCGACCCCTCGGGTCACCGAGGCCGTGGCTCCGTCGTCGTCGGTGACCGTGAGCGTCACCTGGTAGGTCCCGGGCTTCGCGTAGGTGTGCGAGGCCGTGGCACCCGAGCCGTCCGGCGTCGAGTCACCCCACGCCCAGGCGTACCTGGAGACGCTGCCGTCGGCGTCGGTCGAGCCGCGCCCGTCGACCGTGGCCACCAGACCCGATGCCGTCGAGGTGAACGACGCGGCCGGCGGCTTGTTCGCCGGGGCGGAGACCGTCACCTGCTGCACCGTGCTGCCCGTCGCCCCCGAGGCGTCGGCGACCGTGAGGCGGACGGTGTACGTGCCCGCCCGGTCGTAGGCGTGGGTCGCGGTCGGGCCGGTACCCGTGGTGCCGTCACCGAAGTCCCACGCGTACCGGCTGAGGGAACCGCCGTCGGGATCGGCGGAGAGCCGGCCGTCGAACGACCCGGTCAGTCCCTGGACGCTCGAGCTGAACGACGCCGTCGGGGCGATGTTCGTGCCCGTGCCGGTCGTGCCGATCGCGTGGTGACGGGCCACCTGCTCGGCGCTGAGGATGGTGGGGTAGACGGCGACCTCGTCGATGAGACCGTTGAAGTAGGGCGCCCCGGACCACGTGCGGTCGCCACCGATCCGCCAGTAGCCGGTGAGGTAGTCCTGCGCCATGACGGCGTCCGTCCGGCTGGCCACCAGGCGGCCGTCGACGAACAGCTGCATCCCCGTCGTGCCGAGGGTGGCCACGACGTGGTGCCACTGCCCGTTGTTGTACGCGGTGGGCGTGATCAGCTCGACGCCGGATCCGGGGTACACACCGAAGTGCAGCTTGCCGGACGGGTCCAGGAAGATCATCCGGTCGTGGTTGTTGCTCAGCCCGGTGCGCTGGTCGCCGAAGCCGACGATCCGGCCACCGGCCGTGCTGCGGGTCTCGAACCACGCCTCCACCGAGAAGGTGTGCGGGCCACGGCGCGGGGTCTGCGTCGCGAAGTAGCCACCCACGCCGTCGAACCACGTGGAGGTGTCCGCGTCGCCCCGCAGCGCACCGGCCCAGCCGCGGCCGAGGCCGCCGCTGCCGACCAGGTCGTCGACGCCGGTCAGGTCGGAGCCGGCGGTGCCGGAGCGCTCGCCGAGCGACCAGTGGTTCGTGGCCCCGTCCGCGGCCACCGCCGAGGCGTAGGCCCGGGCCGGCGTGGGCCCGGACGAGGTGCCCGTCCCCGTGCCGATGGTCGCCTCGTTGCCGAAGGGGTCGCTGACGGTGACCCGGTAGGTGTGCGCGCCGGCGGCTGCCGTGCGGTCGGTCCACGCGACGGGTGCCGCCTGCCACCACAGCGAGGACCGGGCGAAGGTGGCCACCGGCTGGGCACCGTTGTCCCGGTACACCCGGTAGGTGAGCACGCGGTTGTCCTGGTCGGTGCTGCCCTGCCAGCTCACGCGCAGTCCCCCGCTGGTGGCGGTGACGCCCACCCCCGGGGTGACCTCGGGACCGATGGCGTTCGGCGCGATCGAGGGAACGGCGAAACGGACCAGCCCCTGCTGCGCCTTGCTGTTCACCCGCGGGAACTCGCCGCCGTAGACGACGTACTGCCCGTTGCCCGTGACGCTCCAGCCCGCCTGGTACTGGCCGGTGAAGCTCCCCTGGGAGAGCAGCGGGAACCAGTTGAGCAACGCGGACGTCGGCTGCCCGGTGAAGTTCCGGTTGGCCTGGGTGCTCGGGCCCACCCGGCCGCTCGCGGCGGCGCTCATCGCCGTGGCCCGCTTCTCGACCTTCGGGTTCTGCTCCGGGTAGCCGCCGATGTTCACGCAGCTGTGCGCGTGCGACGCGATGTAGACCACGCCGTTTGCGGGGAAGCTCGAGTAGCTGTCACCGCGGCAGTCGGCGATCCAGCGCACCCGGCCGTTGGAGGCGTCGACGGCGAAGGACCCCTCGAGGTTGCCCGGGCCGTAGTAGTCGTACCCGGTGCCGTAGACGACGGAGCCGTCGGTGGAGAGGCTCCAGACGGCGGAGTTGACCCCCTGGTTCGTGATGAGCCGGTTGATCTCGAAGGTGCGGGTCGCGCCGGTGGTCGGGTCCAGCGCGGTCACGCCGGTGGCCTTGACCCCGTTCATGGTGTCGAAGCGCCCGGCGGCCACGACCTGGCTTCCACCGCCGGTGACCACCAGCGCCATGACGCTGTTGCTCGTCGCGGTGGTCCCCGGCAGGGACGGGTTGGTCGGGTTGCGGTTGCCCGACGTGGGCCCGGTGCCCGGCACCGGCGCCCAGGACAGCAGGCCGCCGTCGGACGCGCGGACCGCGGCCAGCCGGGAGCGGCTCACGCCGCCGACCGCGCTGACGCTGCCCCCGAGGTAGACCGTCGAGTCGGTCGCGGCGATGGCCGCGACCTGCCCGTTGACGCTGGGCCGGAACGTGTCGACCAGCGCGCCGGTACGGGTGTCGTAGGCGGCGATCCGGTTGCGGGGCTGCCCGTTGGCGACGGTGAAGTCCCCGCCGACGTACAGCCGCGTCCCGTCGGGAGACGCCACCACCGCCATCACCTGGCCGTTGAGGTCCGGCGCGAAGGACGAGATCAGCTGGCCGGTCCGGATGTCATAGGCCAGCAGGTTGTTCCGCACGGTCTCGTTCGTGCCGGCGGGCGAGCCCGCCGGGCGGGCGAGGCCGAACTTCCCGCCGGCGTACACCGTGTTGCCGACGACGACCTGCGACCAGACCACGCCGTTGATCTGCACCGTGGGCAGCCCGTCCGCCGACACGGTGACGGGGTCGGTGGGCGTCACCGTCATGGGCGCGGAGTCGGCCCGTGCCGCGCCGGGCGGCGTCAGTGCCGAACTCCCGACGGCGACCGCCAGTACGGCCATCGCCGCCACGGCGCGCATGCGCGCGCCTGTTCCCACAACCATCATGCGAGCCCCCGCTCAAGTTTCCATACAGACCCGTTCCGTTGGACCGGTCGACAGACACTAAGCGTGACGAGAGGCGCTGCGGCAGGGGTGAATCACCCACTCGATACGGTGACGACCTGCAGTTTCTCACCCACAATGGGGAGGTGTCGTCACTGACAGTGACGGGACATGTCCGGGTCGGCGACCGCGGTGACGCCCCCCGACGCACGACGACCCGCCACCGCGGGTGCGGTGGCGGGTCGTCGGGAGCAGCGTTCGCGGCAGGTTCAGCCCGCCCGGCCGGTGAACAGCAGGAGTGGAGCCCCGGCCTGGTAGCCCACCTCGACGGTGACGAGGTCCCGGACGTCGGTCGGCACGCTGAAGACGTAGACGCCCTCGCCGCTCCGGTCGGGGTCGACCATCCCGGTGAAGGGTCGCCGCGAGGGATCGTCCAGAGGGGAGGCCGGCGTCCGGTCGGCGCCGTAGGCGAGGTTGACCGCGACACCGTCGAGCGACACGGCCTCGGCCGTGCCGTTCTCGATGCGCACCGTCACCCGCAGCGCCGGTCCGGCGATGTTCCCCGGGCCGACCGCCGTACCCTCGATCGCCTCCACGGAGGCGATCGTGGCGACGATCCCGTTGCCGACCGCGGCAGCGGCGTCGATCGCCACCTCCGGCAGGGACGGCGGCGGTTCGTCGACGTCCTCGGTGGGTCCGGTGGGTGTGGGCGTGGGCGGCATGGGGGCCGGGGCCGTCGAGCCCTCGGGCGCGCCCGAGGTGGCGGCGGCCCTCGAGTCGTCGGCGGCAGCCGCGCCGTCCCCGTTCCCGGGGCGGGTGACCAGGAACGCCACCAGGGCGAGCAGCGCCACGAGCACCGCCGCACCGAGCACGACCTGCTGACGGCGCCGCGGCGCGGGCAGCGCGCCGTCCATCTCCGCCGGCGACCTCGGGACCCCCTTCGTCCGTCCCCCCTCGCGGGTGGCCTCGACGCCGTCGCGCCCGCGACTCCAGCGGCTCACTGCTGGGCCCCGGGGAACGAGATCACGGCGGAACGGGCGGCGATCGGCTCGCGGGCACCGACGTCCGGGGCCGGACGCGGGAAGGGCACGGGCGCGGGGACGGACGAGTGAGCCGGGAAGCGCCGGCCGGAGGGCCGCCGGCTCGGCACGTTCCGCCCGGCCAGCCGGCGGGCGAGCTGCTCGTACCCGGCGGCGACGTCGTCCCAGTCGTAGCCCTTCGCCAGCTCGCGGGCCCGCACGCCCGCCCTGCCGACCATGGCCGGGTCGGCCTCGGCGGCGTCGACGAGCGCGGCGACGTCGGCGGGGCTGGCGAAGAACCGACCGGCGTCCTCGACCACTTCGCGGTTGAAGTCGACGTCGTAGGCCAGGACGGCGGCGCCGGCACCGATGGCCCGCAGCAGCGAGGGGTTGGTGCCGCCGACCGAGTGCCCGTGCAGGTAGGTGTAGGAGTGGGCGTACAGCTGGTCCAGCTGGTCCTGGTCCCAGACCCCGCCCAGGAAACGCACCCGCTCGTCGGCCAGGCCGTGCACCCGGGCTGTGTAGGCGTCGGAGTAGGGCGCCGAGCCGACCACGACCAGCGGCTTGGTGGCCCCGCTGCGGCGGTACCCGTCGACGATCACGTCGACGTGGTTCTCCGGCTCGAAGCGGGCGACGAGCAGGTGGTAGCCGCCGGGGGTCAGGCCGAGCTCGGCCAGCTTGTCGGTGCCCGGAGCGATCCGCGGCGCACCGTAGGTCAGCAGCGTCGTCGGCGCCCCGAACTCCGACCGGTAGTAGTCGGCGATGCCCTGGGCGTCGGCGATGAGCGCGTCGGACCAGCGGACGGCCAGCGACTCGGCGAGGCGGTAGTACCGCTGGCCGATCGGGCCCCACTTGGCCCGCTTCCACTCCAGCCCGTCCACGTGCGTGGCCACCGGGATGCGGGCGGCGCGCAGCGCCGGGAGCAGCGGCGCGTTGGCGGCGTTGAAGACGAACGCCGCGTCCGTGCGGCGGGCCAGCAGGTGGGCCACCGAGAGCGCCGAGTGGCTCAGCGTCTCCAGGGACCGCTTGCGGGCGGCGGGCAGGTGGACCAGCTCCATGCCGAGGTACCGGCTGGGCCGCTCGTCCTCACCCGGGGTGGTCCGGCAGTACACGACCACCCGGTGCCCCCGGTCGGCCAGTCGGCGACCGACCTCCTCGACGGCGGTCTCGAAGCCGCCGTACCGAGCAGGTACCCCGCGCGTGCCGACCATGGCGATCCGCATGGTCCCTCCGTCCGTGTCCCGGCGCTCCCGTACCGGCGAGCACCTGATGGCCGCCGTATCGACGCCTGTCGACCAGCAGCTTCACCGATGGAGGGACCCGGGAGGACGGTTCGGGGTCACCGCGTGACTCCTGAGAGTGACGCCCGGACGAGGGAGGTCAGTAGGCCCCGGAGCGGGACAGGACGGCTCGCCCGGTCTTCCAGAGGATCAGCACGTCGAGGGTCAGCGACCAGTTCTCCACGTACCGCAGGTCGAGGCGCACCGACTCCTCCCACGACAGGTCGCTGCGGCCCGAGATCTGCCACAGGCCGGTCAGGCCCGGCTTGACCAGCAGCCGGCGGCTGACGGAGGTGTCGTAGCGCAGCACCTCGGCCGGCAGCGGCGGGCGCGGACCCACCATGGACATCGAGCCACCGAGCACGTTGAACAGCTGGGGCAGCTCGTCGAGCGAGAGCCGGCGCAGGAAGCGGCCCACGGGCGTGACCCGGGGATCGGTGCGCATCTTGAACAGCAGGCCGTCGGAGATGTTGTCCGCGCGGAGCGCGTCCAGCTGCCGGTCGGCGTCGACGACCATGCTCCGGAACTTCAGCATGGTGAACGTGCGGCCGCCCAGACCCACCCGCTCCTGGCGGTAGAGCACCGGCCCGGGGCTGGTCAGGCCGACGGCGGCGGCCAGGGTCAGGAGCACCGGCGCGAGCAGCACCAGCGCCACGGCGGCGACGAGCCGGTCGACGGCCCCCTTGACCACCCGGCGCCAGCCCTCGAAGGACGGCTGCTCGACCGAGAGCAGCGGCAGCCCCTCGAACGGGCGGATGTGCAGCCGGGGGCCCGCCACCTCGATCAGGCCGGGGGCGACCAGGAGCTCGATGCCGCTGCCCTCCAGCTGCCAGGACAGCTGCCGCAGGTACTGTGCGGCCGTCTCGCTGGCCGACGTCACGGCGATGGTGTCCGCAGCGTGCTCGGCGGCGAGGGCGAGCACGTCGTCGAGTCCGCCGACCGGCAGCCCGGTCCGCTGGCCGACGCGCGTGCGGTCGGCCGGCGTCACCGCCGTGGCGACGACGTCGAGCCCGGCGTGCTGCTCGCGCTGCAGCCGGGTGACCAGCTCGAGGACCGCGCCACCGCGGCCCACGACGACGACCCGCTTCGTGCAGCGGCCCTGGGCTCGCAGCCGGTGCAGCCGCGAGCGGGCGGCGTACCGGCCCAGGAGGGTGACGCCGGTCAGGGCGGGGATGGCGACGACGACGAGGGCGCGGCTGAGGTCGAGCGCCGCGATGTAGGACAGGAAGCTCGCGCCGGCCAGCAGCAGGAAGCCGGCGCGACCCACCCGCCGGTACTCGTCGCTGCCCGTGCCGTAGGCGCGCTCCGAGTAGGCGCCGGTCGCGCCGAGCAGCACCGGCCAGGCGACCAGGACGGCCAGCGCGGCCCAGGACAGCGCGGTCCCGGCGAGGTAGGACTGGCCGGTGCGGAGGAGGACGACGGCGCCGGCGGCGGCAGCCAGGAGGCTCTCCACCAGGACCAGCGACACGGTGTAGGACCGCACCCACGCGGGCGACGTCCGACGGGGCAGCGCTCGGGGACGCGACACACCGGCGGCGGCCGACCCTGCGGGCGCACCCGGCAGGATGACCGCCCCTGCACTCGACTGCTGCTGATCCAGAAGCATGCGTCCCCCCGAACGACTATCACGCTGCGTAGTCGCATGAACACATCAGTCCGAGGACATGGCCTGTGAGCTGCGGCTTCGCATCGCGCCTTGGTGCGATCCGGGCGCAACACTCACAGAGAGTCATGGCAAGGGTCAATGCGGGCGGGCGTGCTTCACCCGATCGGACCGGCTGGTGTCGCTCGGAGGGGGAAGGCGCGGTCAGCCGCGGGGGTGCACCTGGTTCTGCGCGGCCTCGAGGCCCGCGGTCAGGAGGAGCTCCGTGGCGTCGGCGGCCTCGACCAGCAGCAGGTCGAGTTCCTTGCGCTCGGTGGCGGAGAAGTCCTTGAGCACGTAGTCGGCCGGTTCCTGCCGCCCCGGCGGACGGCCGATGCCGACCCGGACGCGCAGGTACTCCTTGGTCCCGGTGGACCGGGTGATGGAGCGCAGACCGTTGTGCCCGCCCTCGCCACCGCCGCGCTTGAGCCGCACGGAGGCGAACGGGATGTCCAGCTCGTCGTGGACCACGACCAGCTGCTCGGGCGGGAGCTTGTGGTAGTCGAGCAGCCCGCGCACGGGGCTCCCCGACTCGTTCATGTACGTGAGCGGCTGGGCGAGCACGACCCGGCGGCCGGCCAGCCGCCCCTCGCCGGCGAGCGCCCGCGCACGGGCACCCTTGCCGGCGGCCAGCTTGACGCCCGCCCGCCGGGCCAGCTCGGCCAGGACCATGGCGCCCACGTTGTGCCGGTTGCCGGCGTACCCCGGTCCGGGGTTGCCCAGCCCGACGACGACGAACGGGCCGTCCGGCGCAGGGGACGCCACAGGGGCGCCGGCCGTGCCGGCGCCCCTGTGGGACGTGCTCTCGCTCAGCGGATCGCTCAGCCGTTGTCGGCGGACTTCTCCGCCGAGTCCATCGACTCGCCGCTGCCCTGGTCCTGCGGCTCGGGGACGACGTCGCCCTCGCCCTCGGCCTTGGCCTCGTCGGACTCCTCGCGCTCGATGCCGGCCTCGGCCTCGGCCTCGGCGAGCTCCGCCTCGAGGGCCTCGGCCGTGGGCGCACCCAGGAAGCCGATGACCAGCGCCTCCGGGTCGGTGATGAGGGTCGAGCCCGCGGGCAGCACGAGGTCGGCCGCGGTGATGTTCTGACCGGCGGTGCGGCCGGTGACGTCGACCTCGATGCTCTCGGGCAGCCTGGTGGCGTCGGCCTCGATGGAGACGGTGTTGAGCTGGTGGTTCGGGATCGAGTCCGGCCCGGGCTCACCGACGACGACGATCGGCACGTCGACGGTGGTCTTCTCACCACGACGGACGAGGAGCAGGTCGACGTGCTCGTGCGTGCGGGTGAGCGGGTCGCGCTGCACGGCCTTGGTCAGCGCGAGCTGCTCCTTGCCCTCCAGGACGATGGTGAGCAGGACGTTGGTGCCGCCGTTGCGCAGGGCCGCGGCGAACTCGCGGGCCGGCAGCGACAGGTGGACGACGTCCTGGCCGTGCCCGTAGAGGACGGCGGGCACGCGGCCGGCACGACGGGTGCGACGGGCGCTGCCCTTGCCGAACTCGGTGCGGGTCTCGGCGTCGAGGCGGAAGTCAGCCACGGTGGTGTGCTCCTAGCGAAGAGGGTCTGCGTGCGTGCCGGCGACCGGGCGCAACGCACCCCGCGGGGCACACGCACGTCGATCACGGAGCAGGAGCTCCCTCGCCGGGCAACTGTGACACTGTACCCGGACCCGCCGGTCGCATGGAGCGGGGGCCCGGAGGGTCCCCCGAGGTGCGACAAGACGCGAGCCGGAGACGCTGGAACGCGACCCGCCCCACGAGGCCGTCGGGGCGAGCGGGGGCCGGAGGCTCCCCGAGCCACGGCGGGAAACGGCTCAGCGCAGGCCGGGGACGACTCCTGGACGCGGTCGTCGTCCGGAGGACGACGATGTCACGACTCCCCGCCGAAGAGGCTCGTCACCGAGCCGTCCTCGAACACCGCCTTGATCGCCTGCGCGAGCAGCGGCGCGATGGAGAGCACGGTGAGCTTGTCGAACCGGCGGGCCTCGTCGATGGGCAGCGTGTTGGTGACCAGCACCTCGCTGACCCGGCTGTTCTTGAGCCGGTCGACGGCGGGGCCGGAGAGCACGCCGTGGGTGGCGGCGATGATCACGTCGGCCGCGCCCTGGGCGAAGAGGGTGTCGGCGGCCTTCACGATCGTGCCGCCGGTGTCGATCATGTCGTCGACCAGGATGCAGACCCGGCCCTCGACCTCACCGACGACGCGGTTGGCCACGACCTCGTTGGGCCGGGAGACGTCACGCGTCTTGTGGATGAAGGCCAGCGGCGTCCCGCCGAGCTTGTCGCTCCAGCGCTCGGAGACGCGGACGCGGCCGGCGTCGGGCGAGACCACGGTGAGGGCGCAGTGGCCCCACTTCCGCTTCACCTCGTCGACCAGGAGGTCCATGGCGAAGAGGTGGTCGACGGGCCCGTCGAAGAAGCCCTGGATCTGCGCGGTGTGCAGGTCGACGGCCATGAGCCGGTCGGCGCCGGCGGTCTTGAACAGGTCGGCCACCAGGCGCGCCGAGATGGGCTCGCGGCCGCGGTGCTTCTTGTCCTGCCGGGCGTAGGGGAAGAACGGGGCGACGACGGTGATCCGCTTGGCCGAGGCGCGCTTGAGCGCGTCGACCATGATCAGCTGCTCCATGAGCCAGGTGTTGATGGGCGCCGTGTGGCTCTGCACGACGAACGCGTCGCAGCCGCGCACCGACTCCTCGAACCGCACGAACAGCTCGCCGTTGGCGAACTCGTACGACGCCGTGGGCGTCGGCGTGACGCCGAGGTGGCCGGCGATCTCGTCGGTCAGCGCGGGGTATGCCCGGCCGGAGAAGAGCATCAGGCTCTTGTTCGTGGTCTGCCGGATCGCACTCATCGGCTTCGCTGTCCCTAGCTGTCGTGGTCCACGCGGGAGGGCCCGGACGGGTCCTCCCGGGGTGCCTCGGCCCGGCTCTCAGCCGCTGCCGCGGCCTCCGCGGCGGGCGTCCCGGACCGTCGGCGTCGCACCCAGCCTGCCACATTGCGCTGGGGCGCCCGCGCGACGGCCATGGCACCGGGGGGCACGTCGGAGGTGATGACCGAGCCCGCGGCGGTGTACGCGCCGTCCCCCACCGTGACCGGCGCCACGAACATGTTGTCGGCGCCGGTGCGGGCGTGGTCGCCGATCGTCGTGTGGTGCTTGGCCACGCCGTCGTAGTTCACGAACACCGTGGCGGCGCCGATGTTGGTGCCGCGCCCGATCGTCGCGTCCCCCACGTAGGACAGGTGCGGGATCTTCGACCCCTCACCGACCTGCGCGTTCTTCGTCTCCACGAAGGTGCCGACCTTGGCGCCGGCGCCGAGGTCGGTCCCGGGCCGCAGGTAGGCGAACGGGCCGACCTGCACGTCGTCCCCGATGCGCGCGCCGACCGCGTGGGTGCGCACCACGGTGGCCCGCTCCCCCACCTGCGTGTCGGTCAGCGACGTGTCCGGGCCCACGTGGGCACCGTCACCCACGGCCGTTCCCCCACGGAGGTGGGTACCGGGCTCCAGGACGGCGTCCCGCCCGACGGTGACGGTCGCGTCCACCCAGGTGGTGAGGGGGTCGACGACGGTGACGCCGCTGCGCATGAGGCCGTCGAGCACCCGGTCGTTGAGGGTGCGGCGGCGGGCGGCGAGCTCCACCCGGTCGTTGCAGCCGAGCACGTCGTCCGGGTCGTCGGCGCGGACGGCGGCGGTGGGCGCCCCACCGGCCACCAGGGGGGCCAGCGCGTCGGTGAGGTACTGCTCGCCCTGGGCGTTGTCGGTCGCCAGCCCCGACAGCACGCGGCGCAGCGTCCCGGCGTTCGCGACGTAGACACCGGCGTTGACCTCGCGGATCGCCCGCTGCTCGTCGGTGGCGTCGCGCTCCTCGACGATGGCCCGCGGCGCGCCGCTCCCGTCGCGGACGATCCGGCCGAGCCCCGTCGGGTCCGCGACCTCGGCGGTCAGCACGGTGAAGACGCTGCCGGCCGCGTCGTGCGCCGTCACCAGCGCGGCCAGGGTGCGGCTCGTGAGCAAGGGAGAGTCGCCGTTGACGACGAGGACCGAGCCCTCGAGGTCGGGCACCGCGGCCAGGGCGACGGCGGCCGCGTGCCCCGATCCCAGCTGCTCCTCCTGGACGACGGGCAGCGCGGTGGGCGCGACCTCCGCGAGGTGCTGCTCGACCTGCTCGCGACCGGAGCCCACCACCACGACCGTGGTGCCCGCGGCCAGCGGCTCGGCGGCGGCCAGCACGTGGCCCACGAGGCTGCGCCCCCCGAGGGTGTGCAGCACCTTGGGCGTGGACGAGCGCATGCGCGTGCCCTGCCCGGCGGCGAGGACCACGACGGCGGCCACCGTCGGAGCGGTGTCGGGGGCGGGGGCCGGCTGGGCGTGGGTCACGGAACTCCTCGGTCGGCGGCGGACTGCTTCGCTGGGGGACTCGGACTCGAACCGAGACTGCACGGCTCCAAAGGCCGGCGGGCTGCCGATTACCCCATCCCCCATCCCGGGGCCGGGAGCCGGCCGGGACGCACCGGCCGCACCGGCGCACCCCGGAGCCTAGGGCCCGCGGGCCCACGCGGGCACGTGCCCGGCGCCACCGGGTCATCCGCTCGGGTCGCCGCCCCGCCTACGGTGGCGTAGGTTACGGACACGTAGCCGGGCCCGTCGTGCGCCCGATGTCTCTCCCCTCGGTCGCCCTCGGAGGCCCCTTGTCCGCTCCCGCCCGCACCCGGCCCCTGGCTCCACCCCGCGTCGCCGCGCCCCACGAAGGGTTGCCCGCGAACGCGATCGGCCGGCGCAAGAGCGTGCTGGAGATCGTGACCCTGTACGTCATCGTGATCGTGCCGTTCCTCGCCCTGGCGGCGATCGTGCCGGCCGTGTGGGGCTGGGGCCTGTCCTGGCTCGACGTCGGCCTCGCGATCGGCTTCTACTTCTTCACCCTGCTCGGCGTGACGGTGGGCTACCACCGCTACTTCACGCACGGCTCGTTCAAGGCCAAGCGCCCGCTGCGCCTGGGCCTGGCCGTCGCCGGTTCCATGGCGATCCAGGGTCCCGTGGTCCAGTGGGTGGCCGACCACCGCCGGCACCACGCCTTCTCCGACCGCGACGGCGACCCGCACTCGCCGTGGCGGTACGGCACGGATCTGCGCTCGCTGCTCAAGGGCATGTTCCACGCCCACCTGGGATGGCTGTTCGAGCGGCGCAAGACCAGCATGGAGCGCTACGCGCCGGACCTGCTGAAGGACTCCGCCCTGGTCCGCACCGACCGGATGTTCGTCGTCTGGGCCGGGACCAGCCTCTTCCTCCCCGCCGTCATCGGCGGCCTGGTGACCATGAGCTGGGCGGGCGCGCTGTCGGCGTTCTTCTGGGCCGGCCTGGTGCGCATCGCGGTGCTGCACCACGTCACCTGGTCGATCAACTCGGTCTGCCACGTCGTCGGCGACCGGCCGTTCGTCTCCCCGGGCCGGGACCGCGCCACGAACTTCTGGCCGCTGGCGATCCTCAGCGCGGGCGAGTCCTGGCACAACCTGCACCACGCCGACCCGACCTGCGCCCGGCACGGCGTGCTGCGCGGGCAGATCGACCTCAGCGCCCGGGTGATCTGGATGTTCGAGAAGCTCGGCTGGGCCTGGAACGTCAAGTGGCCCGACCCGGTGCGGCTCGCGGCCAAGCGCCGCCAGCCCGCCCCGGCCGGCAGCTGACCATCGCACCACTCCCCGAGCGGCCGGGGACCCGCGCCCCCACGGCACGGGTCGCCGGCCGCTCGCGCGTGCGCATGTCGGCGCCCGAGCGGCGTCGGCAGCTGCTGGACGTGGGCCGCGAGGTCTTCGCCCGGAAGGGCTTCGACGGCACCTCGGTGGAGGAGATCGCCGCCCGGGCGCAGGTCAGCAAGCCGGTCGTGTACGAGCACTTCGGGGGCAAGGAGCGCCTGCACGCCGACGTCGTCGACCGCGAGATGCACCGCCTGCTGGAGCGCGCCACGACGGCGCTGTCGGCTCCCGGGCACCCGCGGGACCTGCTGGAGCGCGCCGCCCTGGTCCTGCTGGACTACATCGAGGAGGACACCGACGGCTTCCGGGTGCTGCTGCGTGACGCCCCGGCCACCAGCGGCGCCGGCCCCTTCGGCTCCCTGCTGGGCGAGGTCGCCCGCAAGGTGGAGCACATCCTCGGCGCTCAGTTCGCCGACCGCGGCTACGCCCCGGAGCTGGCCGGCCTCTACAGCCAGGCGCTCGTCGGCATGGTCGCGCAGACGGGCCAGTGGTGGCTGGACACCCGGTCCCCGGGCAAGCACGAGGTGGCCGCCCACCTGGTCGCCCTCGCCTACGACGGGCTGTCCCACCTGCGCTCGGGGAACGACGGCAGCGGCCGCCCGGGCACCGGCTGACCGCTACGCGAGGAGCCGGGCGCCGGGCACCGGGCCGGTGACGGCGCGGACGGTGCGGAAGACCCCCACCCCGGCCAGCTCGGCGGCCATCCGGACCGCGGCTCCCTCGTCGGCGGCCAGCGCCGCGACGGTCGGCCCCGAGCCGCTCACCAGGACCGCGGTCGCGCCGGCGTCGGCGGCGGCGCGCAGCGCACGGCGCAGGTCCGGGCGCAGGCTGCACGCCGGCGCCTGCAGGTCGTTCACGAGCGCGGCGCCGAGGTCGGCGGCCGCTCCGCCCCGCAGCGCCGCGAGCACCGCCTCGGCGGGTACCGGGCCGGCGGGGTCGGGCAGCCGTCCCGCGGCACGCATGCGGTCGAGCTCGCCGTAGACCGCCGGCGTCGACAACCCCTCCCCCGCGATGCCCAGCACCCAGTGCGTCGCCCCCGCCGCGAGGACCGGCGTCACCTGCTCGCCGCGCCCGGTCCCGAGGGCGACGCCCCCGACCAGGCTGAACGGCACGTCGCTGCCGAGCCGGGCAGCCAGGTCGAGCAGGTCCTCGCGCCGCGCCCGGGTGCCCCAGAACGCGTCCAGCGCGACCAGCGTGGCGGCTGCGTCGGCGCTCCCGCCGGCCAGGCCGGCGGCGACCGGGATGGTCTTGGTGACGGCGAGCGAGGCGTCCGCGGGCACACCCGCGTGCCGGGCCAGCAGCTCGGCGGCGCGCCACACCAGGTTGGTCCGGTCCCCCGGCACCAGCCCCGGCCCGCTCCCGGTGCCGGTGCCCTCGCCGGAGACGCTGAGCGACAGCCCGTCCCCGGGCCCGACGGTGACCGTGTCGAACAGCGAGACCGCCAGGTAGACGGTGTGCAGCTCGTGGAAGCCGTCCGCGCGCAGCGGCCCGACGCCGAGGTGCACGTTGACCTTGGCCGGCGCGCGGGCGGCGACCGGATCCGGCGTGGTCACCGGTCCACCGGCGCGGTGGCCGCCAGCCGGGCGAAGTCCTCGACGGAGAGCTGCTCGCCGCGCGTGGACGGCTCGATCCCCGCGGCCCGCAGCCGCGCCTCGGCGGCCGCCGGGCTCCCCGCCCAGCGGGCCAGGGCGGCCCGCAGGCCCTTGCGGCGCATGGCGAAGGCGGCGTCGGCAGCGGCGAACGTGGCCCGCCGGTCGCCCGGCGGCGGCGGACGACGGACCAGCGCGACGAGCCCGGAGTCGACGTTGGGCTCGGGCCAGAACACCCGGCGGCCGACGTTGCCGGCGCGGCGCACGTCGCCGTACCAGGCGGCCTTGACCGACGGGATGCCGTAGGCCGGCGCCCCCGGCGCCGCCGCCAGCCGCTCGGCGACCTCGGCCTGGACCAGGACCAGCGCCCGGTCGAGCGTCGGCAGCAGCTCGAGCATGTTCAGCAGCACGGGGACGGCGATGTTGTAGGGCAGGTTCGCCACCAGCGCCGTCGGCGGCGGGCCGGGCAGCTCGGTCACCCGCAGGGCGTCGGCCTCGACGACGGTGAGCCGGTCGGCGAGGTCGGGACGGCGGGCGGCGACCGTCGACGGCAGCAGCGCGGCCAGGCGTGGGTCGATCTCCACCGCGGTCACCCGGGCGGCGGCCGGGAGCAGGCCGAGGGTGAGGGACCCCAGCCCGGGGCCGATCTCCAGCACCACGTCGTCCGGGCGGACCTCGGCCGTGCGCACGATCCGGCGGATCGTGTTGGCGTCGTGCAGGAAGTTCTGCCCGAGCGTCTTCGTGGGACGCAGATCGAGCTGCTGGGCCAGCTCGCGGATGGCGGCGGGGCCCAGCAGCCCGTCGGTCTGCTCGGGTGTGGTGCTCAGGGGGATCCGATCAGTTGAACAGGCGGGGCCCGCAGTGCGGCCACTGGCCGGCGCCGGAGCGCTGGTACAGCTGCTGCGCACGGTACGTCTGCTCCTCGGCCGAGGCCGCGGCCGGGTCGCCGGTGCCACCGACGGCGGCCCAGGTGCTCGTGGAGAACTGGTACATGCCCCGGTACTTGCCGCTCGCGCTGACCGCGTTCGGCCGGCCGCCCGACTCGCACGCGGCCAGCGCGCCCCAGTTGAGGCCGTCGGCGGCCGGCTTGTTGGCGGGGCGGGCCTTGGTGCCCACGGTCACCTGCTCGGCGACGGGTTCACGGGTCACGGTCGTGGACAGCGTCTCGCGAGCGGTCTCCTGGCCGTCGACGACGGTCACGCGGAAGGTGGTCCGCTGCTCGCCGTCCACGCCCTTCACGGTGACCTTCTCCTCGCCCTGGAAGGCGGCGTCGTCCTTGGTCTCGACCCGGCCGTGCGGGACGGCGCTGGTCTCGGTGACCTCCGATACCTGCACGCGGAAGACCTGCAGCCGCATGCGGTCGAGCAGGCCCTGCTCCAGCCGCAGGCTCGTGCGGTCGGTCTCGCTGAGCGCGATGCCCTGCTCGGCCAGCAGGTCGCCGGCCGTGCCGGCGGTCGTGGTGACGACGCGCTCCTGGCCGTCGACGACCAGCACGACGTCCTTGGGGGTGCTGACGGTGAGCGCCATGCCCTCGAGCGGCAGGCGCTCACCGCGGCTGGCCGAGAGCACCAGGCCGTCGGCGCGCATACCGAGCTGGTCCAGCGCCTCCTCGACCGAGAGCGCGGTGACGTACACCTCGCGCGAGACGCCGTCGACGGTGAGCTCCAGCGGGCGGGCCCGGTTCAGCACGACGGCGTCGCCGTCGCCCACCGCCGCGTCGGCCGACGGGAGGACCACGTCGTGCGCGGCGAGGGCCAGCCCCTCGTCCTCCAGCACCTCGCCCACGGTGTCGGCGTAGGTGCCGACGGTGCGGGTCTGCCCGTCGACGGTCAGCGTCACGGACTTCTGGGCGATGAAGTAGGCGAGCGTCCCGCCCACGAGTCCGAGGAGCACGAGGGCGAAGAGGCTGAACTGCAGGGAGCGGCGCACGGCACTTCCAGGGGTTCCGGGTTCCGGGCAGGAGAGCGACCCGGCCGCCGGAGCGGCCCGGTCACGGGAAGCGCCTCGGGCGGCCTCCGGCGGAGCGTGAGCTCCGGACCGGGAAGAGCCACCCGGGTCGTCCTCCACCCCGGCTGTCGATCACGACACGATAACGAACACGTAGTGCTTGGCAACGGTGCACGACGAGTGAAGCAGAGCTCGAAGACCGCGGATCGTGGGCGCGCCGGTGCGCAGTGTCACCGCCGTGCCGGGTGGGGCTGGTGTGACGACAGAATGCACCGGGGCGCCCGCGTGACCAAGCACACGGGGTGACGGACCGGCGGACGGGGCACGGACGGCGCCCCGCCGATCAGCCCGCCAGCGCCGGCGCGGTGGACCGCACCGGCCGCAGCCAGCCGAACAGGAAGACGCCCACGGCGAGCCCGGCGGCCAGCGCCGAGAAGCCGCCGGCCACCAGGGCCACGGGGGTGACGTCGATCCCCTCGGTGACCCGGTCCCCGAGGTCCAGGCCGGCACGCAGCAGCAGCGTGCCGAACGGCAGGAGCGCGGTCACGCTCGCCGCGGCGGTCACCAGGTGCGCCGTCCAGGTGCGCAGGGCCTCGTCCACCGGGACGTCCGCGCCGTCGGCGGGGAGCGGCCGGACCAGCACCCGGAGCAGCGCCACCTCCGCCGTCAGCCAGGCTGCCAGCGGCACCCCGGCGACGGCCCAGAACACGGTCCCGCCCAGATCGCCCTCGCGCCACATCGCGCCGGCGGTGACCAGCTCGGCGAGCACGACGCCCCGCATGGTCCAGACGAGCCAGCCGGACACCAGCTCCCCCAGCCGCGGCCGTCGCGGCGGAGAGCTGAGCGCCCACCGGGGACGCGGCCGGGTCGCCTCGCCCAGCAGCACACCGGCCAGCAGGCCGACGGTGAGGACCGGCACCCACAGGAAGACCGAGGCCTCGGCCAGGAGCACCACGCTGGCCAGGATCCCGGCGACGCCGAGCAGCAGACCGAGCAGGCGCAGACGCTTCCCGTGCGCCGCCTGACGCCGCAGGACGGCGAGGCCCTCCGGCGTCGGCTCGGCGAGCTCCACGGCGCCCGCGGCGACGGTCCGCTGCCCGGACGCCAGACCCCAGGCGCGGCCCAGCAGCACCCCGGGCACGAGGAGTGCGACGAAGAGGACGACGGCGATGAGGCGACCCACGGTGCTGATTGTCGTCCCTGCGAGGACCTCGCGGCCACGTGCGGACGAGGATTTCCGTTGAGCGCGACCTATTTCGCGCCGGCGGCCCCCCGAGCCGGACGCCGGATCACGGGGCCCAGGGGCCGAAGACCCGCTCGGCGGTGGCGGTGAGCGTGGAGCAGAGCTCGATGAGCTCCACCCCGGTGACCTCGGCCAGCGCGCGGACCGTGTGCGGCACGAGCCGGGAGGCGTTCGGGCGACCCCGGTGCGGGACCGGGGTGAGGAAGGGCGAGTCCGTCTCGACCAGCAGCTGACCGACGGGAGTGAGCGCCGCGGCCTCCCGCAGGTAGCCGGCGTTGCCGAACGTCAGGGTGCCGGCGAAGGACAGGACGTAGCCGCGCTCGATGCACGCCTTGGCGAACACCGCGTCGCCGGAGAAGCAGTGGAAGACCGTGTGCTCGGGAGCGCCCTCGTCCTCCAGCACGCGGAGGATCTCCTCGTGGGCGTCCCGGTCGTGGATGACCAGCGCGACGCCGTGCTCCTTGGCGATGCGGATGTGCGACCGGAACGACGCCTCCTGCGCGGCCCACCCCTCGGGTCCGGTGCGGAAGCGGTCGAGCCCGGTCTCCCCCACCGCCCGCACCCGCGGCAGCGCGGCCAGCCGGTCGATCTCGGCCAGCGCGTCATCGGTCGCCCGGCCGTCCCCGGCCTCGTTGGGGTGCAGGGCGACCGCGGCCAGCACGTTCGGGTGCCGGGCGGCCAGCCCGGCCGACCACCGGGAGGAGGCGACGTCGACACCGACCTGGACCAGCCGCGGGATCCCGACCGCCTCCGCCGCGGCGATCTCCGCGTCGACGGCGTCCTCGGACGCCCACTCGCCGTGCTCCCCGTCCGCCGGCCGCTCGCCCAGCACGATGTCCAGGTGCGTGTGGCTGTCCAGCGCGGGCCCCGGCAGCGGCTCCGGGGACGGCGGCGGCTCGCCCCGGCGGTTGGCTCGGGAGGAGGCCGACCGGCTCATGCGCCGCCGTCCTCCAGCCGCCGGATCTCCTCCTCCAGGACCGACTCGTCCAGCTTGGTGAAGATCGGCTTCGGCGGCGCCAGCGGCGTGCCGGGCGCGGCGAGCGGCGTGGACGCCCAGACGGCCTGGCCCTGCGCGTAGTCGCCGGTGATGATCGGGTACGGCGAGCCGTCGTCCAGGTCGGTCACCTCGTCGATCCGCGGTGCCACCGACCACGTCCCCGTGCCGCCGAGCAGCTCGTGCACCTGCTGCGCGGAGTGCGGGAGGAACGGCGTGAGCAGGGCGTTGCAGTCCTTGATCGCCTGCAGCGCGGTGTGCAGCACGGTGTCCCGGCGGGCCGGGTCCTCCTTGAGCTTCCACGGCGCCTGGTCCGACAGGTACTTGTTCGCCTCGCTGACGACGCGCATCGCCTCGCCGATCGCGGCCTTCTGCCGGTTGCGGGACAGCAGGTCGCCGACCGGGCCGAACGCGCCCGACGTGGTGGCCAGCAGCGCCCGGTCGTCGTCGGTGAGCTCGCCCGGCGTGGGCACCGCGCCGACGTTCTTGGCCGCCATCGAGACGCTGCGGTTGACCAGGTTGCCCCAGCCGGCGACCAGCTCGTCGTTGTTGCGGCGCCGGAACTCCGCCCAGGTGAAGTCGGTGTCCTGGTTCTCCGGCCCGGCGACGGCGATGAAGTAGCGCAGCGCGTCGGCGTCGTAGCGGGCGAGGAAGTCGCGCACGTAGATGACGATCTGGCGGCTGCTGGAGAACTTGCGGCCCTCCATCGTGAGGAACTCGCTGGAGACCACCTCGGTGGGCAGGTTCAGCCGTCCCAGCGAGCCGTTCGTGCCGCCCTTATCGCCCTCGCCGTTGTAGCCGAGCAGCTGGGCGGGCCAGATCTCGGAGTGGAAGACGATGTTGTCCTTGCCCATGAAGTAGTAGGCATCCGCGTCCGGCGTCTGCCACCACTGCCGCCAGGCGTCCGGCTCCCCGGAGCGGCGGGCCCACTCGATGGACGCCGACAGGTAGCCCACGACCGCGTCGAACCACACGTAGATGCGCTTGTCGTTGCGGTCCCGCCAGCCGTCGAGCGGCACCGGGACGCCCCAGTCGATGTCGCGGGTGTAGCTGCGCGGCTTGAGGTCCTCCAGCAGGTTGACGCTGAAGTTCAGGACGTTGGGCCGCCAGCTCTTGCGGGTGGCCAGCCAGTCCCCCAGCGCGCGGGTGAACGCCGGCAGGTCGAGGAAGTAGTGCTCCTCCTCGACGAACTTCGGCGTCTCGCCGTTGATCTTGCTGACCGGATTGATCAGCTCGATCGGGTCGAGCTGGTTGCCGCAGTTGTCGCACTGGTCGCCGCGAGCGCCGTCGTAACCGCAGATCGGGCAGGTGCCCTCGATGTAGCGGTCGGGCAGCGTGCGGCCGGTCGACGGGCTGATCGCGCCGAGCGTCGTCTTCGGGAAGACGTAGCCGTTCTTCAGCAGCCCGAGGAAGATCTCCTGGCTGACGGCGGCGTGGTTGGCCGTCGTCGTCCGGGTGAAGAGGTCGTAGCTCAGCCCGAGCGACTGCAGGTCGTCGACGATGATCCGGTTGTTGCGGTCGGCGATCTGCCGGGGCGTGATGCCCTCGGCGTCGGCGGCCACCGTGATCGGGGTGCCGTGCTCGTCGGTGCCGCTGACCATGAGGACCTTGTCCCCGGCCATGCGGTGGTAGCGGCTGAAGACGTCGGAGGGGACGCCGAACCCGGAGACGTGGCCGATGTGCCGCGGCCCGTTCGCGTAGGGCCAGGCGACTGCGGTCAGGATGTGCCGATCACTCACGGGGGGAGCCTAGTGAAGGCGACGGAATCGTGAGCATCGCAGGGAGCGCCAGCGACCGAGGAGCGCCAGCGACCGAGGAGCGGAGCGGCGGAGGAGCCGAGCGAGTTGCAGCGGCGCCACCCGTGCGGGCCGACGGTGCGTCGGTCAGGGGTGGTAGACGACGCTGGACGCCGGCACGTCCGCGGGGTTCTGGACCGGGGTGGCCAGCGCCAGCCCGCCCAGGCCGAGGGCGATGACGCCCAGCGTGAGGGTGCACAGCACCCGGTGCCGGGCGACGGGATCGGGCCGGCGGCGGACGGGGACCCGCGGGGCCTGGGCGACCCAGCGGCGCGCAGACGCGGAGCCGGCGAGCAGCAGCTTGGTCACCGGCAGGGAGATCGCGACGGCGAAGACGATCGGCAGCGGCAGCCCGGGGTTCAGGGCCGCCGGCACCGGCAGGACGACCGCGGCCGCCCCGACGAGGGTCACGGCGACCAGCTCGACGGCGGAGGTGCGCACCACCAGACGGCGGCTCACGCCGTCGATGAGCGCCGCGCCGCCACCGGCGGAGAGCACGATCCAGCCCGCGAGCGCGACCAGCCCGGCGACGATCACCAGGCCCGGCGGGCGCTGCGGCGAGGACAGCACGGTGTCGATCCGGGTCAGGCCGACGGCGAGCAGACCCACCGCCTGGAGCACGGCCAGCAGCCCGGCCACCAGCGCGGGAACGGGCACCCAGCGCAGGTCGGCGGTCGCCGTCCCGTCCGCCGCCCCGCCGGCCCGCGGCACGCGGACGTGCGCCGGGGCGAGGGTGTCGCGGACGTCGAGGACGCTGATCGCCACGAAGCTGATCTCCTAGACCGGTGGACGCTGTCTCCGGTCTGGACGGCGCGCCGCTGCGCGGGCTGGAGGGGCACACCGCGGATCTCCCTCGAAGGAGTGAGCTGCCACGGTCCCCCGGACGGCCGTACCGGCAGGCCGGCGCGCGGCGCAGGCCTACGCTGCTACCCGCCCGAGGCCCCGAGGAGGCACCGCGATGACCACCGGTGAGACGCCGCACGTCGCGCCGCTCGAGCTGCCGTCGGAGACGCCGCCGGGCTCCCCGCCGACCCTGCGCCCCCGGCCCGCCGGACGGCCCCGCCGCACCTCCAGCCGGCCCGCCGGGACCGCCGCCGTCGTCGACTGCGCGGTGTACGTCGACGGCCGGCGCCAGGAGCCGGTGCAGCCGCAGGACGCGCTGCGGATGGCCGAGGACCGCGGCGGGTTCGTCTGGCTGGGGCTCTACGCGCCCACCGGGGACGAGCTCGGCGCCATCGCCGAGGAGTACGACCTGCACCCCCTGGCGGTCGAGGACGCCGTCTACGCCCACCAGCGGCCGAAGCTCGAGCGCTACGACGACGCCCTCTTCATGGTGCTGAAGACGGCCACCTACATCGAGCACGAGGAGCTGACCGCGACCAGCGAGGTCGTGGACACCGGCGAGGTGATGGTCTTCCTCGCGGAGCGGTACGTGATCACCGTGCGGCACGGGGAGCACAGCAGCCTGGCCGAGCTGCGGCAGCGACTCGAGGACCAGCGCGACCTGCTGTGCCTGGGCTCGGCCGCAGTGCTCTACGCCGTCGCCGACCTGGTGGTGGACACCTTCGTCGACGTCGCCGGCGCAGTCGAGGAGGACGTCGAGGAGCTCGAGGCATCGGTGTTCAGCCCCGAGCGCACCGACGACGTCGGCCGCCTCTACCAGCTCAAGCGCGAGCTCATGTCGCTGCGGCGGGCCGTCTCCCCGCTGGAGGTGCCGCTGCAGAAGCTCGCCGAGCGGCCGGTCGACGTCGTCCCCGAGGCGATGCGCTCGTACTTCCGGGACGTGTTCGATCACGCCATCCGGGTGCGCGACCAGGTGGCCGGGCTCGACGAGCTGCTGACGTCGATCCTGCAGGCGTCGCTGGCCCGGACGCAGATGGCCGACAACGAGGACATGCGCAAGATCTCGGCCTACGCCGGCATCATCGCCGTCCCCACCGCCATCGCCGGGATCTACGGGATGAACTTCGAGTACATGCCCGAGCTGGACGAGCGGTGGGGCTACCCGGCCGTCCTGCTGGTCATCCTCGCCGCGATCGTGCTGCTCTACCGCGGCTTCAAGCGCAACGGCTGGCTCTAGCCCTCCCCGCGGCGCGGGTGTGCGCACGTCCACCTGACCCACCGCGCTACAGGTGGACTCGCGCACATCCGTGGCGGCCTGTGGATGACGCGGGCTGCACCCGCGGCGAGTGCGGCAAGGTGCGCCGGTGCCTCCGCTCGCCGCCGTGCCCGACGCGCTCCGGGCCGATGTCTTCCTCGCCCGGACGGCGGTCGCGGCCGGCCTGCTGACCCGCCGCCAACTGGAGGGCCCGACCTGGCGCGCCGTCCTGCGCGGTGTCTACGTGCACCGCGACCAACCGGTCACCCACGAGCTCCGGACGCGCGCCGCCGTGCTGCTCGTACCGGCCGCCGTCGTCACCGGGCGCAGCGCCGCCGTGCTCTGGGGCCTGGACCTGGCCCGAGCCGGAGACGACGTCGAGCTGACCCTCCCCCGCACCAGCGACCCGGTGCGGATCACCGGGGTCCGCGTCCGCCGTTCCACGATCGCAACCGCCCACGTCCGCACACGTCGCGGGCTGCGCGTCACCACGCCCGAGGCGACGGCCACCCGGCTGGCCGGACTGCTGCCCGCGGACGATGCGGTCGCGGCGGCCGACCAGCTGATCAGGGCCGGGCTCACCGAACTCGGCGACCTGCGCCGGTTCGCCGGGGCTGCACGGGGCCCTGGCTCGGCCCGCGCACGCAGGGTGGCCGCCCTGGCCGACGGGCTGGCGGAATCGCCCCAGGAGACCCGCGTGCGCCTGCTCATCGGCCGCAGCTCCCTCCCGCCACCCGTCGCCCAGTACCCGGTGCGGAACGGCGACCGGTTCGTGGCCCGCGTCGACTTCGCCTGGCCCGAGCACAAGGTCGCCGTCGAGTACGACGGGCTGTGGCACGCGGAGGCCGGGCAGTTCGCGCGGGATCGACAGCGGCTCAACCGGCTCCAGGCGGCTGGATGGCGGGTGGTGTTCGTGACCGCCGCTGATCTTCGGGATCCGGTGGCACTGATCGCCCGGATCGCCTTCGCGCTCAGCTCGTGAGGCGCGGGTGTGCAGGAGTCCACCTGATGGCGCGCGTGACAGGTGGATCTGCGCACACCGGCGCCGCCGGCGGCACCGTCAGGGGGTCTTGGCGGCGACGACGGCGTCGAAGACGGTGCGCTTGGGCAGGCCGGTCCGGGTGACGACGGCGCGGATCGCCTCCTTGCGGGTCGCCCCGGCGGCCTCCTCGGCGGCCACGGCCGCGGCGAGCTCGGCACCGCTGAGCTCCACCACCCGCTCCGGCGCCCCGGCGACGACCAGGGTGATCTCGCCCTTGACGCCCTCGGCCGCCCAGGCCGCGAGCTCGGCCAGCCCGCCGCGGCGGATCTCCTCGTAGGTCTTGGTCAGCTCCCGGCAGACGGCGGCCTCGCGGTCCTCGCCCAGCACCGCCGCCGCGTCGGCCAGCGCGTCGGCCAGCCGGTGCGGCGACTCGAAGAACACCATCGTCCGGCGCTCGTCGGCCAGCGCGGCGAAGGTGGACCGCCGCTCCCCCGCCTTGCGCGGCAGGAAGCCCTCGAAGCAGAACCGGTCCACCGGCAGCCCGGAGACCGCCAGCGCGGTGGTCACCGCCGAGGGCCCCGGCACCGACGTGATGTCGACGCCGGCCTCGATGGCGGCCCGCACGAGGGTGTAGCCGGGGTCGGACACCGAGGGCATGCCGGCGTCGGTCAGCAGCAGCACCGTCGCGCCGTCGGCGAGAGCGGCCATCAGCCCGGGCAGCCGCGCCTGCTCCACCGACTCGTGGAAGGTGACGACGCGGCCGGTGAAGGTGACCTCCAGGTCGGCGGCCAGCCGGTGCAGGCGGCGGGTGTCCTCGACGGCCAGGACGTCGGCCGTGGCCATCACCGCGCGCAACCGCGGACCGACGTCACCGGGCTGCCCCAGGGGCGCCCCGCCCAGCACCAGCCGTCCGCTCATCCGTCGAGCCTGTCACGGCGGGTGTCCCGGCCGGTCCACATACCCTGACGGCATGGCGGTGCTGGCTCCCGAACGGGCCGAGCGGGACCCGCAGGATCCGCCGCGCCCGGGCCTGCGGGCGCCCCGCCTGCCGGCGCCCCGCCCGCGCACCGACGCCGTGCAGCCACCACGCGACCGCCGCACCGGCTGGATCGTCGCGGCGGTCCTCGGCGTCCTCGCCCTCACGATCCGGCTGTGGGGCATCGGCTACCCGCGGAACCTGCTCTTCGACGAGGCGTACTACCCGCCCGAGGCCGACGAGCTGCTCACCTGGGGATTCGAGTACAACCGCGGGTACACGTTCATCGTCCACCCGCCGCTGGGCAAGTGGTTCATCGCGCTGGGCGAGCAGGCGTTCGGCTACAACTCCTTCGGCTGGCGGTTCCCCTCGGCGGTGGCCGGCGCGGTCTCGGTGGTCCTGCTCTTCCGGCTGGCCCGCCGGCTGAGCGGCTCCACGCTCGTCGGCCTGTTCGCCGGCCTGCTGCTGCTGGCCGACGGCTTCGCGTTCACGCTCTCGCGGATCGGCCTGCTCGACGTCTTCCTGCAGGTGCTGGTGCTGGCCGCGGTCAGCTGCCTGGTGGTCGACCGCGACGTCGTCCGCGCCCGGGTCCGGGCCGCCGGGGCCGTGGGGAACGCCGGCTTCCGGCTGGGGCCGCGCGGGTGGCGGATCGCCGCCGGCGTGCTCTTCGGCGCCGCCTGCGCGGTGAAGTGGAGCGGCGTGTGGTTCCTCGCGTTCTTCGCGATCCTCTCCCTGTTCTGGGACCGCGCCGCCTGGCGCGAGGCGGGGGTGCCCCGGCCGACCCGCACGGCGGCGCGCCGCGGCCTGCCGGGCGCCGCCTGGGCGCTGGGGGCCGTCCCCGTGCTCACCTACGTCGCCACCTTCACCGGCTGGTTCCTCGGCGAGACGTCGCAGGGCAGGGCCTGGGCGCAGCAGAACCCGGAGACGGCGTTTCCGTGGGTGCCGGACGCGGTGCGCTCGCTGTGGCACCAGCACGCGGAGTGGCTGCGCTTCCACAACGGGCTCTCCTCGCCGCACCCCTGGGAGTCCGGGCCGTGGTCCTGGCTGGTCAACGGCCGGCCCATCCTGCTGTGGAACCCGCAGGGGCTCGTCGACGAGCAGGGCGGGCAGGTCGTGCGCTACATCCTCATGGTGGGGACGCCGACGCTGTGGCTGGCGTTCGCCCCGGCCCTGCTGTGGCTGGTCTGGCGGATCGCCGCCCGCCGGGATCCCGCCGCGGTGCCGGTGGCCGTGGGCGTCGCGGCCGGGTGGCTCACCTGGTTCGTCAACCTGGACCGGACGATGTTCATCTTCTACATCGCCCCCGCCGTGCCGTTCTTCGTGCTGGCGGTCGCCCTGGCGCTGCAGGACGTCGTCGGCCGGCCGGGGGCGTCGGAGTGGCGGCGCCGCGTGGGGCTGGGCGCCGCGTGCCTCTACGTCGGGCTCGTCGTGGACACCTTCGCCTTCTTCTGGCCCGTCCTGACCGGCAGCCCGTTGTCCCACGGCGAGTGGCTGCAGCGGATGTGGTTCCCCTCCTGGTTCTGATCCCGGTTCCGATCCGGAGCGCGGCCACGTCGTCCGCCCCTACGGTGAGCACGGAGGTCCCCCTTCCGGAAGGACGACGATGACCGGGACGCAACAGCGGCCGTACGTGCTCACCGGGACCGACGGCGACGTCTGGCGGATCACCCTCGACCGGCCGGAGACGGGCAACGCGCTCACCCCGGAGCTCGCAGCCGCGTTCGCCGACGCGCTGGACGCCCGCCCGGAGGCGACCCGGGCGGTGCTGATCCTGGCGAACGGCCCGCGCTTCTGCGTCGGCGGCGACGTCCAGTCCTTCGCGGCCGCCGAGGACCCGCAGGCGCTGGTCGGCGGGCTCGCCGACGACTGGCACGCGGTGGTCCGGCGGGTGCTGCACTGCCCCGTGCCGGTGATCGCGGGCGTGCAGGGGGGCGGTGGCGGGCGCCGCCATCGGGCTGATGGGCGCGTGCGACATCGTCGTCTGCGCTCGCGCCACGAAGATCCGGCCCGCCTACGGCGCGCTCGGCTTCTCCCCCGACGGCGGCACCTCCTGGGCCCTGGCCCGCGCGCTCGGAGCACCCCGCGCGCTGGACCTGATGCTCACCAACACGTCCCTGACGGCCGCCGAGGCGCACGCCACCGGCCTGGTGGCCCGGCTCGTCGAGGACGAGGAGCTGCGCGACGTCACGGTGGCCACGGCCCACGCCGTCGCCGCTGGGCCGATCCGGGCGATGGTGCGCACCCGGGGGCTCGTGCGCCGCGCCGCCACCCGCTCGTTCGAGGAGCAGCTGGACGAGGAGGCACGGCTGATCGCGGAGTCGGCCGGCGACCCGGAGGGCCGGGAGGGCGTCCGCGCGTTCGTCGAGAAGCGGCCGCCGGACTTCCGCAACGCCCGCTGACCGGGCGCGGGACGAACGACGAAGGCCGGACCCGTTCGGGTCCGGCCTTCGGTCTTCAGGGTGGAGCTGAGGGGAGTTGAACCCCTGACCCCCTCGATGCGAACGAGGTGCGCTACCGGACTGCGCCACAGCCCCTGGCGAGAACAGAGTTTAGCGGTCCCGCTCCCCGACGCCACCACCGGGGCGTCGGGGAGCGGGCGAGACGTCAGGCGTTGGCGGCCCGCGCCGGCTGGTACACGTCGATGTCGGCGAAACCGATGTCGTCGTCGTCCAGGCCGACGACGGCGCTGTTCTGCCAGCCCACCGGCGCCGGAGTCCGGGCGGCGACGACGCGGCCCGGGCGCAGCGTGTGCACCGCGGCCAGCGGCACGCTCGGGTGCGGCAGGCTCGGCAGGCCGCCCTGGGCGACCGTCTCGTGCACCACGGCCGGCGGAGCGGTCCGCTGGGCGGGCGCCGGGGCGGCCACGGGGTGAGCGGGAGCCCGCATCGCCTGACGGGCGGCGGCCCGGGCGGCACGGCGCGCGGCCATCCGCTCGCGGCGGGCCACCTTCCGCAGCACGAGCACGTAGCCCACGGTGGCGACTCCGAAGAACGCCTGGGCGATCCACAGCCACGGCGTCAGCAGCAGCGCACCCATCAGGGACGCCAGCGTCAGCAGCACCAGCCCCCCGAGGGCCCGGCGACGCAGCGCGTGCACGTCCACCTTCAGCTCACCGGTGGTGCGCAGCACCTCGCGGTCGATCTCGACCCGCTCGGTCGCCGCATGCCGGACGGTGTCGACCGACCTGCGCCGCTGCAGCGTCCGGCCAGCGTCGGCAGCCTCTACCCGGCCGTCCGCGTCGCCGCGGGTCACCACCATGGGGACCAGCACGACGAACCACAGCACGACCAGAGCGGCCAAGAGCACGCCCGAACCCATAGGAACACCACCTGTCACATCAGTCACTCGCCAGGCGAGGCTAAGCACCGGGAGGGCCGTCGTCGGGGAGGCGCGCGGGCGTGTCGCTGATCGGTGTGGGACCGGTGTGACAGGAGACGGCGTGTCGTCCGCGACCACCCGGACGGCGGTCGGTGCCCGTGCTATGTCGGCGAGCCGATCAGTCGACCGGTCGACCTGGCGACATCCGTTGCCACCGGGCCAGGACACCGCCGGGGACGTCCTCGGGGAGCAGCGCGTACGCCAGGTGGTCGCGCCAGGCGCCGTCGATGTCGAGGTACCGCCGGAGCAGGCCCTCGCGCTGGAACCCGAGCCGCTCGACGAGCCGCTGGCTGGGCAGGTTCTCCGGCCTGATGTCGGCCTGCAGCCGGTGCAGGCCCACCGGCCCGAACGCGTGGTCGCAGACCAGGGCCACGGCCAGCGACGCGACTCCCCGCCCCGCGACCGCCCGGTCGATCCAGTAACCGAGGGACCCCGACCGCAGCGCGCCACGCACGATGTTGTCGACGGTCACCTGCCCGGCCAGCCGGCCGTCCACCCGGACGGCGAACGGGAGCGAGGTGCCCAGCCGCGCGCGGCGGGCGACGGCCCGCCGCATCGCCCGGTAGGCCGCCGGCGCGTGCCGGGCGCTCCACGGCACCGGCGACGTCGGCTCCCAGGGGCTCAGCCAGCTCTCGTTGGCCAGCCGGACCCTGCTCCACTCCGCCGCGTCGCGCCGCCGGAGGGGGTGCAGCTCGACCGGCCCGGAGGTGAGCTGGGCCGGCCAGCCGGGGTGCAGGAGCGGCTCGGTCACGGGACGGGGCTCAGCCGCCGAGCAGCAGCGGCATGACGGTGACCAGCCCGCCGGCGGCCACCTCGGTGACGTCCTCGTCGATGACGATGAGGCAGTTGGCCCGCGCCATCCGGGCCAGCAGCGCGTCGGTCGCCTCCCCCACCGGCTCGACGACGTAGCCGCCGTCGGGGTGGCGCATGACGGTGCCGTGCAGGTACTGGCGGTAGCCGAGCGGCGAGAGCAGCTGCTGGCCGGCGATGGCCTGCACCGTCCGGCGGAACAGCTGGCGCTTGCCCAGCATGAGCCGGATCGCCGGCCGGACGAACACCTCGAAGGCCACCAGGGCCGACACCGGCTCCCCGGGGACGCAGATGACCGGCACCTCGTCCCGGCCCAGCCGGCCGAAGCCCTGCGCGGGACCCGGGTGCATGGCCACCTGCCGGAAGCGCATGTCGCCCAGGCCGGCGAGCGCCTCCTGGACGGCGTCGAAGCCGCTGCTGGTGAACGTCCCGGAGACGAGCACGAGGTCGCTGCGCAGCAGCTGGCTCTCCAGCACCTCGGTCAGCCGGCGGGGGTCGGTGGGCAGGATGCCCCACCGGTAGGCGTCGGCACCCGCGTCGCGCGCCGCCGCGGTCAGCGCGTAGCTGTTGACGTCGACCACCTGGCCGGGCGCGGGGGTGGCGCTCACCTCGACCAGCTCGGTGCCGGCGCTCAGCACCACCACCCGGGGGCGCGGGCGGACGAGCACCCGGTCGCGCCCGACGGCCGCGAGCAGGCTGATCTGGGCCGGCCCGATGGGGGTGCCGACGTGCACCGCGGGGTCCCCGGGGGCGACGTCGTCCCCGGTGCGCCGCACGTAGCTGCCGGCGGGCGGGCCGGCCTGCACCGCGACCCGGGCCGCGCCCTGGTCGGTCCACACGCCGGGGACGACGACGTCCGCCCCGGCGGGCAGCATCGCGCCCGCGGCGACCTTGACCGTCAGCCCCGGACCGATGGCGGTCGGCGTGCTCGCCCCGGCGACGCTCTCCCCCACGACCGCCAGCTCGACAGGCCGCGCGACGGTGGCGGCGGCGATGTCCTCGGCGCGGGCGGCGTACCCGTCCAGGGCCGCCTGGTCGAACGCGGGCAGCGCCCGGGAGCTGACGACGTCCTCGGCGCACAGCAGTCCCTGCGCGTCGAGCACCGCCAGCTCGATCGGGTCCGGCTGCGGGACGGCGGCCAGGATCTCGTCGAGGTGGCGTTCGACGGTGCGCACCATCGGCGAGGCGTCGGACCGGCCGTCGGCCGGCAGCGGGACCGGTCCCGTGAGCGACCGCTGCGCCGGCACCTGCCCGACAGCGGGCAGCGGTCCGGTGCGGGCGTCCCGCGGGCCGGGGGGCCCCGCCGGGCGCGGCGGTGCCATCGGCATGTCGACCTGCGTGGTGTCCCGGTTCACCCGGGAACTCCCGCTCCCGCCGTTGCCGTCGTCGTACCCGGACATCCTCACCACCGTCGTCCCGCCGGGCCGCTGTCCGGCGCCGGCTCTCGCGGCGCCGCCGGTGCCCGGAAGGCCCCGGCTGCGCGCCGCCGTCCGATCGTGCCCTTCCCGGCGCCGGTCAGGACGGCGACGCGCCCTCCGCGGGCAGCTCGGCCACGAAGTCACTCAGCCAGGCGCGCAGCGCCGGGCCCAGGTCGTCGCGCTCGACGGCCAGCCGGACGACGGCCTTGAGGTAGTCCAGCTTGTCGCCGGTGTCGTAGCGGCGGCCGCCGAAGACGACGCCGTGGACGGGCTCGCCACGCTCGACCAGGGTGGCCAGGGCGTCGGTCAGCTGGATCTCGTCGCCCCGGCCGGGGGCGGTCTCCCGGAGCACGGCGAAGATCTCGGGGGCCAGCACGTACCGGCCGATGATGGCCAGGCTGCTCGGGGCCTCCTCGACCGGCGGCTTCTCCACCAGGCCGCTGATCGCGACGACGTCGCTGCCCTCGGTGCTGGGGTCGATCGCCACGGCGCCGTACTTGTCGATGTTCTCCATGCCGACGTCCAGCAGGGCGATGACCGATCCGCCGTGCTCGGCCTGGACGGCGAGCATCTGCTCCAGCAGGTGGTCGCGGGCGTCGATCAGGTCGTCGCCCAGGAGGACGGCGAACGGCTCGTCGCCGACGAAGGCGGCGGCCTGGAGGACGGCGTGACCGAGGCCGCGGGCCTCGCCCTGGCGGACGAAGTGCACCTGCGCCACGTCGGTGGACTCCTGCACGGCGGCCAGCCGGCCGGCGTCGCCCTTCTTCTCCAGCGCCGCCTCCAGCTCCGGCGTGCGGTCGAAGAAGTCCTCGATGGCGGCCTTGTTCCGGCCGGTGACCATCAGCACCTCGGGCAGGCCGGCGCGTGCGGCCTCCTCGACGATGTACTGCAGCGCCGGCCGGTCGACGACCGGGAGCAATTCCTTGGGCACGGCCTTGGTCGCCGGCAGGAACCGCGTGCCCATCCCCGCCACGGGGATGACCGCCTTCCGCGCCGGTCGGGTGCTGGGGGTCGGCATGGCGGCAGCCTAGCCAGCGGGCCGATCAGCAGCCGGTCCAGGGCGCGGGCCGGATGTCATCCGCGCGACTGGCAGGCGCTACCCGCGGGTCACTGACACAGTGGACCCGCCTCGTCCCCCGGTGCCGTGGGAGGAACCGTGTCCGCTGAGATCGTCACCATCCTGGCGCTCGTCGTGATCTTCGCGATCGCGACGTTCCTGCCGATCAACATGGGCGCGCTGGCCTTCGTCGCCGCCTTCGTCGTCGGCACGTTGTCGGTGGGGCTGACCACCGACGACATCATCGGCGGCTTTCCGGCCGGGCTGGTGCTGACGCTGATCGGCGTCACCTACCTGTTCGCGATAGCCCAGAACAACGGCACCGTCGACCTGCTGGTCCGCGGGGCGGTGAAGATGGTCGGCGGGCACGTGGCCGCGATCCCGTGGGTCATGTTCTTCGTGACCGGGCTGCTCACGGCCATCGGCGCGCTCTCCCCGGCGGCGGTGGCGATCATCGCCCCGATCGCGCTGACGTTCGCCGCGCGGCACGGGATCAGCCCGCTGCTGATGGGCATGATGGTCATCCACGGCGCGCAGGGCGGCGGCTTCTCGCCGATCAGCGTCTACGGCGTCACGGTGAACACGATCGTCGAGGGCGAGGGCCTGCCGAGCAGCCCGATCGCGGTCTTCCTGGGTGCGCTGTTCTTCAACCTGGCCATCGCCGTCGTGCTGTTCTTCGTCCTCGGCGGCCGCAAGCTGATCGGCCGCAAGGTGGCCGCCGAGCCGCTGGCGCACACCGAGCACGCGCACGGCACCCTCGTCCGCGGGCACGGCGCGGCGCCCGGACCCGCGGTCGGCGGGGACGACGACGAGCACGTGCACCCCGACGTGCCGCAGCCGGTGCGCTTCGAGCAGATCCTCACGCTGATCGGCCTGGTCGTCGTCGCCGTCCTGGCGCTGGCCTTCGACCTGGACATCGGTTTCGTCGCCATCACGGTCGCCGTCGTCCTGGCGCTGTTCTCCGCGCAGAAGCACAAGGGAGCGGTCACCCAGATCAGCTGGTCGACCATCCTGCTCATCGCCGGCGTGCTGACCTACGTCTTCGTTCTGCAGGAGGCCGGCACGATCGACTACGTCGGCGACGCGGTCATCGGGCTCGGTGTGCCCCTGCTGATCGCCCTCCTCCTCTGCTACATCGGCGGGATCGTGTCGGCGTTCGCGTCGTCGACGGCGATCATCGGCGTCGCCATCCTGCTGGCGGTGCCGTTCCTGGAGGCCGGGGAGATCAGCGCCGTGGGCGTGGTGGTCGCCCTGTCCGTGGCCTCGACCATCGTCGACGTGAGCCCGTTCTCCACGAACGGCGCGCTGGTGCTGGCCAACGCGCAGGACGTCGACCGGGACCGCTTCTACAAGCAGATCCTCGGCTACTCGGCGATCGTCGTGGCCGTCGGACCGCTGCTCGCGTGGCTGGTGTTCGCCGTGCCCGGCTGGCTGTGAGCGAGGATCCCCCCATGAGCGGACCACTGGACGGCGTCCTCGTCGTCGACCTGACCCGGGCCCTCGCCGGACCGCACGCGGCGATGATGCTCGGGGACCTCGGCGCGCGGGTCATCAAGGTGGAGAACCCGGGCACCGGGGACGACACCCGCGGGTGGGGTCCGCCGTTCGTGCAGCCACAGGGCGGCGGGGAGGGTGGCCAGGCGCAGCGGGAGTCCACGTACTTCCTGTCGGCGAACCGCAACAAGGAGTCGATCACCCTCGACCTCAAGGACGAGGCGGACACCGCCGTGCTGACCGAGCTGCTGCGCCGGGCCGACGTCCTGCTGGAGAACTTCCGCCCCGGCACGCTGGCCCGCCTCGGCTTCGGCACCGACGTGCTGGCCGAGCTCAACCCGCGTCTGGTCCAGCTGTCGATCAGCGGCTTCGGCCACGACGGGCCCGAGGGCGGCCGCGCCGGCTACGACCAGATCGCGCAGGGCGAGGCCGGGCTGATGTCGCTCACCGGGGCCGGCCCGGAGGACCCGCAGCGGGTCGGCGTCCCGATCGGCGACCTGCTGGCCGGCATGTACGGCGCCTACGGGGTGCTCGCGGCGCTGCACGAGCGGGAGCGGACCGGCCGCGGCCAGGTGGTGCGCACCTCGCTGCTCGCGGCGATCGTCGGCGTGCACGCCTTCCAGGGGACGGCGTGGACGGTGGCCGGCAAGGTCGGGCACGCGCAGGGCAACCACCACCCCTCGATCGCCCCCTACGGGCTGTTCCGCTGCTCCGGCGGCAGCGTCCAGCTGTCCTGCGGCTCGGAGTCGCTGTGGCGGCGGCTGTGCATGGAGTTCGGCCTGGACCCCGCCGCGCCGGGGCTGGAGACCAACGGCGAGCGGGTGGAGAACCGCGACCGGGTGATCGCCCTGCTCGAGGACGCGTTCGCCGACATCACCGCCGAGGACCTGCTCGCCCGGCTGGACGCCGCGGGCATCCCCGCCGGCAAGGTCCGCACCGTCGACGAGGTCTACGGCTGGGACCAGACCCTGTCCCAGGGCCTGCTGGTCGACGTCGACCACGCCACCCTCGGCCGGCTCCGGCTGCCCGGGCCGCCGCTGCGCTTCTTCACCCCGTCGGCCGACGGCGAGACCGAGACCACCCCGCGGGAGCACACCGCTCCCCCGGTCCTCGGCGCCGACGGCGAGGCGATCCGCGCCTGGCTGGACGGCTCCGGCTCGTGAGCGACCGCCCCGCCCGCCTGGACGCCCGCGCCCTGCGCGACCTGGTCCTCGACGACGGCTCCTGGCAGTCGTGGGACTCCCCCGTCGGGCCCCGGCAGGTCGGCGCCGACTACGCCCGCGAGCTCGCCCGGGCGGCGGAGAAGACCCGGCAGGACGAGTCGATCATCACCGGCGAGGGGCTGCTGCGCGGCCGCCGCGTCGCCGTCGTCGCCGGGGAGTTCGGCTTCCTGGCCGGCTCCATCGGGGTGGCGGCCGCCGAGCGGCTCATCACCGCCGTCGAGCGGGCGACCGAGGAGGGCCTGCCGCTGCTGGCCGCCCCGGTGTCCGGTGGCACCCGGATGCAGGAGGGCACGGTCGCCTTCCTGCAGATGATCGGCATCACCGCGGCGATCGCCCGGCACAAGGAGGCCGGGCTGCCCTACCTGGTCTACCTGCGCAACCCCACCTTCGGCGGTGTGCTGGCCTCCTGGGGTTCGCTCGGCCACGTCACCATCGCCGAGCCGGGCGCCTCGATCGGTTTCCTCGGACCACGGGTGTTCGAGGCGCTGTACGGCGAGCCGTTCCCCGAGGGCGTGCAGACCGCCGAGCACATGGCCGACCAGGGGCTGATCGACGCCGTCGTCCCGCACGAGGAGGTGGCCGACCTCGCCGACCGGGCGCTGCGCGTGCTGGCCGCCCGGCAGACGTGGCACGTGGACGTCGCCGGCGCGGAGAAGCCGACCGCGGAGGACGGCAGCGACGCCGACGACCCGGAGGACGGGCGCAGCGCGTGGGACGTCGTCACCGCGTCGCGGCGGGAGGACCGGCCGGGCGTGCGGCGGCTGCTGCGGACGGCGGCCACCGACGTCGTGGGGCTGTCGGGCACCGGCGCCGGCGAGAAGGACCCCGGGCTGCTGCTGGCGCTGGCGCGCTTCGGTGGCGCCCCCTGCGTCGTGCTGGGCCAGGACCGGCGCGGCCAGTCGATGTCCGCGCCGCTCGGCCCGGCCGCGCTGCGGGAGGCCCGGCGCGGGATGCACCTGGCCGAGGAGCTGCGACTGCCGCTCGTGACGCTGATCGACACCCCCGGCGCCGCGCTCTCCCGGGAGGCGGAGGAGGGCGGGCTGGCCGGGGAGATCGCGCGCTGCCTGCACGACCTCGTGGTGCTCAAGGCACCGACCCTGGCGGTGCTGCTCGGCCAGGGCACCGGCGGTGGCGCGCTGGCGCTCGTGCCGGCCGACCGGGTGCTGGCCGCGGCCAACGGCTGGCTGGGCCCGCTGCCCCCTGAGGGCGCCTCGGCGATCGTGCACCGGACCGTCGACCGGGCCGGCGAGATGGCGGCGGAGCAGGGTGTGCGGGCCACCGACCTGTGGCGGGCGGGGATCGTCGACCGCGTGGTGCCCGAGCGACCCGATGCCGCCGACGAGGCAGGCGAGTTCTGCCTGCGGCTGGGCCGGGTGCTCGGGGAGGAGCTGGCCGGGTTGCTGGGCCGCGACGACACCGAGCGCTTCCGCACCCGGCTGCACCGCTACCGGCACCTCGGTCGCTGACCCGCCCGACGGCGCCGGCGTGTCACCCGACCGGGCGGCGCCCCTTCGGGTGCACGCCGCGACCGGCGATGCTCGGCGGGAAGTGGCTGACCCGACCTGGCCGAGGAGCTGCCGTGAACGACGTCGTCGCCGGTCTGATCGTCGTCGCGGTGGTGCTCGTGGGCGCCGCCGGTCTGTACTTCCAGCTGACCCGACCGGATTCGGGCGTCATGCAGCGCCGGCGGCTGACGCCGACGGTGATCGCGGGGCTGTCCGTGGCCGGCGCCGTGGGGTTGTTCGTCTTCCAGACGGCCACCGGTTCCGGCCTGCCGACCGGGTGGCAGGTGGCACTCTCCGGCGGCTTCGGTGCCGTCCTCGCGGGCACGTTGTTCCTCGTGGAGCGGGCGCGCCGGCGGTCCTCGGACGGGCGATGACCGGTGTCGGCACGCCCTTGCGCGCCGACACACGTGACGGACCTTGTGCCGATGACGCATCATTGGCAGTCGACGGGGTCGAGTGCCAGCCCCGATTTCCTCCGCTCGACCAGGGAGACCGCCGCAGTGCCCACCTATCAGTACGCCTGCACCAACCCCGAGACCAAGCACCAGTTCGAGGTCGTGCAGTCCTTCACCGACGAGCCGGTCGCCGAGTGCCCCGAGTGCGGCGCCGCGGTGCGCAAGGTCTACGGCTCGGTGGGCGTGGTCTTCAAGGGCTCGGGTTTCTACCGCACCGACAGCCGCAAGAGCAGCAGCTCCTCGGACACCCCGAGCAGCTCCTCGACGCCCGCGACCTCCGCGCCCGCGGCCGCCAAGGACAGCAGCTCCTCGTCCAGCAGCACGCCGTCGTCGACGTCCGGCAGCACCGCCAAGGCCGCCAACTGACGCTCGGCTGAGCGCGCCCGTCCACAGGGCCCGCTCCGGTCCACAGATCCTCCCGACGACCCTGTCCGCGCAGCCGCGCCGGGCAGGGTCGTCGCATGCCGCGTCTGCGCCGGTCCCGGTCACCCGTCCACCTCGCCCGCCGCGCGGGCGCCGCGCTCCTCGCCGTGCTGGCCCTGGTGCTGGCGTTCCGGCCGGACCCCGCCCCGGCCGGGGCACGTGCACCCGCCGTCCCGGTGGTGGTCGCCGCCGCCGACCTCCCGGCCGGCACGCGGCTGGGCGCTGGGGACCTGACCGTGGTGGCGGTGCCGCCCGAGGCCGTGCCCGACGGTGTGGTGGAGCGCACGGAGCTGCTCCAGCACCGGGTCCTGGCCGCGGGCGTGCGCCGGGGCGAGCCGCTGACCGACGCCCGGCTCGTCGGCGCCGGGCTCACCACGCTGCTGCCGGAGGGGCAGGTCGCCGCCCCCGTGCGGCTGGCCGATCTCGCGGTGACCGCGCTGGTCCGCGCCGGTGACCGGGTGGACGTGCTGGCCACCGCGGGTGGCACCGGCGTGGCCGAGCGCGTCGCCGCCGGCGCGCTCGTGCTGGCCGCCCCGGGCGGGTCCGACGACGAGGCTGCCGGCGCCGGTCTGCTGCTGCTGGCCGTGGACGACGGGACCGCCGCCCGCCTGGCCGCGGCGTCGGCCGGGGCGACCCTGACCATCAGCCTGCCCCCGCCCTGACCGCCCGGCCGAGCGGGCCCCGCACGGGTGTGGCTGGATGGTCGGCGTGCTGAAGGGCTTCAAGGACTTCCTGTTCCGCGGCAACGTCGTGGACCTCGCCGTCGCGGTCGTCATCGGCTCGGCGTTCACGATGCTGGTGAACGGGTTCGCCGAGTCGTTCCTCACCCCGCTCATCGGGGTGCTGGGCGGCGGCGGGGAGCTGGGCGGGACGTTCGAGGTGAACGGGCAGACGTTCACCTGGGGCGCGTTCGTCAGCCAGCTGATCACCTTCGTGCTGACCGCGGCGGTGCTCTACTTCCTCGTCGTCATGCCCCTGCACCGGCTGCTGGAGCGACGGGTGCATGGTGAGGAGCCCGGTCCGGTCGCGCCCACCGAGGTCGAGCTCCTGGCAGAGATCCGCGACCTGCTGCGCGCCCAGCAGGACCTCGGCCCGGCCGGTCCCGACGCCGCACGGCCCACGCCGCCGGTCTGACCGGGCCGGGTCAGTCGCTCCCCCAGTGCGGCGGGCGGTCCTCGAGGTAGCGACGGTCGTCGTCGGAGGTGTCGGCGGGCCGCTCGCCCCAGCCGACGTCGCTGTCGTCCGGTGCCCGGCGCACCCGGAGCGGCTGGGCCGGCGGGGGCGTCGGGGGCTCCGCCGGCACCGGCTGCCCGAGGCCGTCCAGCACCTCGGCCGCCGGGAGGCCGGCCAGCAGGGAGCCGGGCACCGCGATCTTGCTGCCGCGCAGCCCCGAGCCGACGACCACCAGGTCGGCCGCGGCGACGGCGGCGTCGACCAGCAGCGGCCAGGACGCCGGCAGGCCGACCGGGGTGATGCCGCCGTAGGCCATGCCGCTCTCGGCGACCGCGACGTCCTGCGGCGCGAACGACGCCTTCCGCGCACCCAGGTGCCGGCGCACCAGCCCGTTGACGTCCGCCCGCGTGGTCGCGAGCACCAGGCAGGCGGCCAGCGTCGTCTCCCCCGCGCGGCGGGCGGCGACCACGACGCAGTTGGCCGAGGCGTCCAGCGGGACCCCGTAGGCCTCGGTGAAGGCGGCGGTGTCGGCCAGGTCGTCGTCGATCTGCGCCACCCACGCCGGGCCGTCGAGGTCGGCCAGCGCAGCGGCCACCGGGGCGGCGAGCAGGTCCGGGCGGTCGGCGGCGGGCAGCCAGGTCAGCGAGCCGAGGGCGGGCGCGGAGGGGTCGGGCATGCCCCGATCCTGCGGCACGCCCTCGCCCCGGCGCAGGCCGGGGACTGGCCGGATCGCTGCGGTCCCGTGCCGGGCTCGGGCTGTCGGCCGTCGGCCAGCCGGGGAAGGATGAGCGGCATGATCGGTCAACTGCACTCCGTCGTGATCGACGCGCCCGACGCGCACGCCCTGGCCGGCTTCTACGCCGGCCTGCTCGGCATGGAGATCAGCAAGGGCGGCCCCGGCGACGACTGGGTGGTCGTCACCGGCGCCGGCTACCGGCTGGCCTTCCAGCAGGCCCCCGACCTGCAGCCGCCGGACTGGCCCGATCCCGACCGGCCGCAGCAGTTCCACCTCGACGTGCGGGTCGCCGACATCGAGGAGGCCGAGCCGAAGGTCCTGGCGCTGGGCGCGCGCAAGCTCCCGGGGGGCGGCGGCGACTTCCGCGTCTACGCCGACCCGGTCGGTCACCCCTTCTGCCTGGTCTGGGACTCGTGAGCGAGCGTCCTCCCGTCGACCTGAGGGCGGGCGGGGCGTTCGTCACGGCGATGGGGTTCCAGGTCGCCGAGGTGAGCGGCACCCGGGTGAGCGGGCACGTCGACGTCGGCCCCGAGCAGCACACGCCCTGGGGCGTCGTCCACGGCGGTCTGTACTGCTCCGTCGTCGAGTCCGCCGCCAGCATCGGCGCCAGCCTGGCCGTGCAGGAGCACGGCCAGTTCGCCGTCGGCGTCAACAACAACACCGACTTTATCCGCAGCATGACCAGCGGCCGGCTCGACGTCGTGGCCGAGCCGGTCCAGCAGGGCCGGACCCAGCAGCTGTGGCAGGTGCAGCTCACCCGCGCCGAGGACGGGAAGCTCGTGGCCCGCGGCCAGGTGCGGCTGCAGAACGTGCCGCTGCCCGGCTAGTCCAGCACCGCCGGGTCGAGGGTGACCTGGAACAGCGCGCGCGGGTCCTGCAGGGTCGCGGGCGGCCGGGCGGCCGCCCGCGGCACCACGCGGTGCCAGCGCGCCGGGCGGCGGTGCGGCAGCAGCTCCCGCCCCTGGAAGAGGTAGTCGCCCACCACCTCGCCCAGCAGCAGCCCGGCACCGTGCTCGATCGGCAGACCGATCCGGTCACCGGGCTCCAGCTCGTCGAGGAAGGCCGACAGCTGGCGGAGGTCCTTGGCCGGCCGGCGGCCGGAGATCTCCTTGGACAGCGCCCGCAGCTCGGCGGGGTCCATCCCGGTGGCGTCGACGTCGATCCCCGACTGCGTCCCGAGCCCGACCACCCCGGCGGCCAGGCAGGCGCCCAGCTCGTTGTGGTTGCGAGGCCGCGCGACCCAGACCCGCACGCCCTCGGGTTCTGGGGTCGGCGGCACGTCGTCCGGGCCCGGCCAGAGGTAGGGCAGGTCGTCGGGCTCGGGGCCGAACAGCTCGGCGAAGCGGCCGCGGTAGAACTCCGGGTCCTTGGCGACGAGGTTGGACCGGTGCGAGCGGTGCAGCTCCTCGTTGCCGATCCAGGACGGGAGCAAGCCGGCCGCCGCCAGCTCCTGCTGCGGGCGACCGATCACCTCGGGCGCGAACTCGCCGATCTGCGCCTCCGTGCTGTCGGCGAAGCCCCGCTCGCGCCACACCCGGGCCATGGCCAGCCCGTAGGCGACCAGCGCCGGGGTCCGCCCCCTCCACATGAGGACGGCGGGATGGCTCGCCCAGCCGTAGTCGGGGAGCTCCAGCGCCCGCAGGATCTGCAGGGTCTCCACCCGCTGCTTGCCCAGGCGCGGGGAGTCCAGCAGCCGCGCGCTGTCGGTGAAGTCGGGCACGGGCACGAAGGTCTGCATCGCCGGGGTTCCTGCCCGGACCGGCGGCCGCTAACCCCCGAGCTCGCGCAGCGCCGCCTCCCAGCGGGCCCGCCGGGCGTCGTCGTCCTGGTCCCACCACGCCGGGCCTCGCTCCCCCAGCCCGGTCTTGGCCAGCTGCACACGAGCGCGCGCGGCGGCCACGGCGTCGTCGTCCCCCTTGGCGCTGCGCACGGCCGACCGGGCCACGCCCAGGTGGTGCAGCAGCCGGGTCCGCACGTCGTCGGGCAGCGCGGGGTCGGCGGTCCGCCAGCGGCGGCCGTCGACGACGACGTAGCGGCCGTCGTCGGTCCGCTCGACCTCCCGGCTCATCCGGCCAGGTGGGCCGCGAGCGCCGGCAGCACCTCGCCGAGCGGGGCGTCGACGCGCACGTCGGCCTTGCCGTCGCCCCGCGTCGGGCCGACGTTGACGATCCCCACCGGGATGCCGAGCTTGGCCGCGCGCAGCACGAACCGGTAGCCGCTCATGACCGAGAGGGAGGAGCCCAGCACGAGCAGGCCGCCGGCCTCCTCCACCAGGGCGAAGCAGGAGTCGACGCGGTCGCGCGGCACCGTCTCGCCGAAGAAGACGACGTCGGGCTTGAGCGGCCCGGCACCGCAGGCCAGGCAGTCGACCATCACGAACCCGTCGAGCACCGCGTCGGGCAGCTCGGCGTCGCCGTCGGGGTTGATCTCCTCGACCCGCGGGCCGAAGTCGGGGTTGACCGCCTGCAGCCGCTCGTCGAGCGCCCCGCGGTCGGCGACGTCGCCGCAGCCCAGGCAGACCGTGCGGTCCAGCCCGCCGTGCAGCTCGACGACGTCCCGGGCGCCGCCGGCCTGGTGCAGGCCGTCGACGTTCTGCGTGATGACGCCCCTGAGCAACCCGGCCGACTGCAGCTGCGCCACCGCGCGGTGTCCGTCGTTGGGCCGGGCGGCGCGCATCTGCCGCCAGCCGACGAAGCTGCGCGCCCAGTACCGGTGCCGCCCGCGGGGGTCACGGGTGAAGGTCTGGTAGGTCATCGGGGTGTGCCGGCGGAGGCTGCCGGTGGCGCCCCGGTAGTCGGGGATCCCCGAGTCGGTCGAGAGCCCGGCGCCGGAGAGCACCACGACGTCGCCGTCGGCCACGAGGTGGGCCAGCGCGTCGAGCGCGGCACCGGTCCCCGGGGTGGCGGGAGGTGCGAGGGTCACGCCCCCATGGTCCCCCTCGGAGCACCGACCGGCACGGGCCCCGGGTCACATACGGGCCAGGCGTTCCCGCGGGAACGTGGTCAAGGCAGGTGGCTTGTCCGCGTTCCCGCGGGAACGTGCCCGCCCGTGGGTGGAGCGCGAGGAGGTCGTCGTCCTGCTCAGACCTCGGCGGGCACCTCGGCCGGCGCGTGCGCGCCGCAGGTGCAGGCCGGACCGCGGGCCTTGAGCACCAGGGACACGGCGTGCGACCGGTCGCGGGCGCCCAGCTTGCGCAGGATCGCCTTGACGTGGGACTTCACGGTGTCCTCGGAGATGAACAGGTTCTCGCCGATCGTGCGGTTGGACTGGCCCTTGACCAGCTCGTCGAGCACGTCGGATTCCCGGCGGGTCAGCGGCACCTCCAGGACCAGCTCGCGCGACTCCGGCACGCCGTCGGTCTCGCCCCGGCGGATCTGCGGGTCGACGACGGTGCGGCCGGCGCGGGCGGCGAGGACCGCCCAGCCCAGCAGCGTGGACGAGGTGTTCATGAGCAGGTAGCCGCGCACACCGGCGGCGAGCGCCTCGTTGACGACGGCGGGGTCGGCGGACACGGCGACGGCGACGATCGCCAGCGTCGGGTAGCGGCGGCGCAGGTCGCGGCAGGCGCTGAGGGTGGCGGCGCGGCCGGAGCCCAGCTCGACGATGACGGCGTCCGGACGGGCGGACTCGGCCAGCGTGAGCGCGCGCCGCGGCTCACCGGGGGCCCCGACCGCCTGGAGTCCAGCGGTCTCGTTCACCATGCCGACCAGGCCGCGACGCAGGACGGGCGCGTCGGCGAGGATCAGGACGCGGATCGCTCCGCGGGTGGTGCCGGGCATCGGGCTGGACACGGTGGCGGCTCTGCTTTCCGTTCGACGACGTGCTGACCTGCACTCCATCGACCGGGTGAACGCCCAGCTTGAGCGATTACGCAGCGCTTTCTCGGCGTGGCCGCTTCACCGGTGTGGGTGACAGGGGTCGCCGCCCGTCCGCGCAGGCGAGACGACGCGGTGGCGGACGCACACGGGCCCCGCTCCCGGAGAGGAGCGGGGCCCGTGTGCGGACGGGGAGGTCAGGCGGCAGCGGGGTGGACGCCGAACCCGGCCAGCCAGTCCTGCACGACCGCGATGTCGACGCGCTGGAGACCGTCGATGTAGCGGCAGTTGCTCGTGTAGCCGTAGCTGGTCACGGTCACCAGGTAGCCCTGCGGGTCGAACGAGGGACCACCGGAGTCACCGAAGCAGCTGCCGCCGCCACCGCGGTTGTCGTGCTCGTTGCCGTTGGCCTGCAGGATCTGCGGGGTCAGCTTCTGGCCGACCACGTCGGTGTACCGGCGGACGATCGGGTAGCTCTGCGGCGTGGGCTTCTGCGGGCCCTCGGTGGCCTGCCGCACCTCGGTGCCGTAGCCGACCACGGTGAAGAGGGTCTTGTTCAGCTTCGGCTGGCGGTACTGCTCCAGCTGGTCGCGCGGCGCCAGCTCAGCGGGGGTGATGCCGGTGACCGGCTCGTCGAGGACGACGACGCCGACGTCGTTCCAGTTCTTCAGGTCGGTGAAGTCCGAGTACTGCGGGTGGGTGTGGGCGGTGCCGGCGAGCCACTGCCCCTGGGAGCCGGCGTACCCGGAGGTCGAGATGCCGTCGCCGGTGTCGTCCGCCGCCCGCGGCAGGTCGGACGGGGCCTCGTCGTCGATGAACCAGTTGAAGTTCACGAGCGTGTCGCCGACGGTGCCGGCGGTGCAGTGCGCCGCGGTCAGGAGCACGGTCGGGGTCACGAGGGTGGCCGAGCACCGGTAGCGGCCGGTCGCGTCGTAGAACGCGATGATCCCGACGTTGGCGAACTCGTTCGCCGAGTCCACCTGGCCGCCGGTGATCGCGCCGGCCGGCGCGGGGGCGACCAGCCCCACACCCAGCATCGCGACCATTCCGACGAGCACCGCCTGCACGCGCTTGCGCATCCGTTGTCCTCTCGAGAGCGGGTGGAGTCGGCTCAACGTAGCGGCCTCCTCACACGCCCGAAACTCGAGCCGGGCGCCCTCCCGCCACCGGCTCGACCCCCGCCCGGAGAGGGTCAGGCGTCCTGCTTCCGGCGGACCATCTCGGTGATCCAGACCGGCGCGAACGGGGACGTGCAGTTCGGCGGGGTCGGGTGGTCGCGCAGCACCTGCAGGCGCTCACCGATCTCGAGCGCGCGGGCGCGGTGCTCGGCGTGCTCGATCCCGATCTGGGCCAGGCAGTGGTTCATCGCCCACTGGAGGCGGTCCGGGGCGTCCTTCATCTCCGCCTCGATCACGTCGAGGAGCCCGGCGAGGTCGAGGCCGTCGGGGCTCTTCGCCACGCGCTCGGTGGTCAGCGCCCAGCCGGCACTGGCGACCACCGGGTCCGGGTCGCCCGTCCACGCCATGCGCAGGGCTTCGGCGTGCGGGCTCTTCTTCACGACGTAGTTGACGAGCCAGTCGTGCACCTTGGGCACGCGCGCCTGGCGCAGCATGGCGTCCAGCTCGTCGCGCTCGAACGCCTTCGGACGGCAGATCAGCAGGGCCAGCAGTCGCGCCGCGGTGTCGCCGGTCCCCCACAGCCCGCGCGCGAGCTCCTGCTGCGTCTTCAGCTCCTTGGCCAGCGCGCGCAGGCGGCCGAGGTTCACCCCGTGGTCGTCGCCGTGCCGCTCGTTGACCGCACGCGCCTTCGGGTCCTCGAGCGCGGCCAGCTCGGCCATCACCTCGGTCACCGTCGTCCCGGCCACGTCCGCCCCCTTCGCACCTCGGTGCCGGGAGCCTAGGAGAAGGCCGGGACGAACGGCCCGGGCCCGGCCGTGCCGTCCGGTCAGGCCGCTGGAGCGGCCTGCTGGGGGAACAGCCGGCGGAGCACGTCGGACAGCGTGACGACGCCGACGACCGGACCCGCCTCGCGGTCGGTGACGACGGCGAGGTGGTTGCGGGTCTCGCGCATCGCCTTGAGCGCCACGTGCACGGTGGTGTCGGCGGGCAGGGCGAACACCGGGCGGGCGAAGGGGGCCGCCGGCGCGTCGTCGGGTGCGGTGAGGGTGTCGCGGACGTGCACGACGCCGGTGATCTGCTCCCCGTCGGCCGCGCCCAGCAGGATCCGCAGGTGACCCGAGCGCTGGGTGTGCGCCCGCACCTCCCCGACGGTCGCGTCGGCGCGGACGCCGGTCGGGCGGGAGACGGAGCCGAGCAGTTCCCGGACGGTGAGCCGCTCCAGTTCGAGGGCGACGGAGATCTGCTCGGAGAAGCTCGCGTCCAGAGCACCGACGTTGGCCGAGTGCTCGACCAGGTGGCGCAGCGCGGCGGGGCTGTGCCCGACGGCGAGCTCGTCGGACGGTTCGACGCCGACCCGGCGGAGGAGGGCGTTGGCCGCCGCGTTGAGCGCCCGCAGCAGCGGCCGGAACACCGCCATGAATGCCCGCATGGGTGTCGCCAGCAGGGTGGCCGAGCGCTCCGGGTGCGCGATCGCCCACGACTTGGGGGCCATCTCGCCGACCACCAGGTGGATGAACGTCACCACCAGCAGCGCCAGGACGAAGCCGACGACGTCCGCGGCGACCAGCGGCAGTCCCCAGGTCTCGAACAGCGGCGTGAGCCAGTGGTGCACCGCCGGCTTGCTGATCGCACCGAGCGCCAGGGTGGCCGCGGTGATGCCGAGCTGGGAGCCGGCCAGCAGCAGCGTCAGCTCCGAGGAGTTGCGCAGCGCCGCGCGGGCGGACCGGCTGGTCGGGGCGGCCTCCTCCAGCCGGTGCCGCTTGGCAGCCAGCGCGGCGAACTCCACGGCGACGAAGAACGCGCTCAGGGCCACGATGACCACGGTGGCGACGACGACCACCCACGGGCTCTCGCTCATCGGTCGCCCTCCTCGAGCGCCGGGGCGGCGCCGGACCGGCCCGGCACCCCCATGCGGTCGGGGAGCTCGAGTCGCACGCGGGACGGCACGTGGCGCTCGACGGCGAGGACCTGCACGTGCAGCAGGTGCGCGGCGGGGGCGTTCTCGTGGACCAGGTCGCCGGGATCGGGTGGCAGCTCCACGGTCACCGTCGAACCGGGCTCGGGCAGCGTCCCGGCGACGGCGATGACCAGGCCGGCGACGGTCTCGAAGTCCCCTCGCGGCAGGTCGACCCCGAGGGCGCGCTCGACCTCGTCCACGTGCACGTCGCCGGGCATCTCCCACACCCCGTCGCCCTCGACGGGCACGTACTCGGGGTGCTCGGCGTCGTGCTCGTCGGTGATCTCCCCGACCAGTTCCTCGGCGAGGTCCTCCAGCGTGATGACGCCGGCGAAGCCGCCGTACTCGTCGATCACGCAGGCCATCTGGTTGTCCGACCCGGCGAGCTGGCTCAGCGCGTCGGGCAGCGGGGTGAACGTGGAGACGACCAGGCACTCGCGGGCGATGGCCGTCACCGGAGCCGTCCCCGGCTGCCGGGTGGTCAGGACGTCGGCCAGGTGGACGACCCCGACGACGTCGCCCGTCCCGGTCTCGAGCACCGGGTAGCGGGAGTGCCCGGAGGTCATCAGCTCGCGCAGGTGGTCGATGGTGTCGGTGTCGGCGACGGTGCCGACCCGGGGTCTGGGGATCATCGCGTGCCCGACGTCGCGGTTGGGGAAGTCGAGGATGCGGTCGAGCATCATCGACAGCTCGGCGGGGAGGTCCCCGCGCTCCCGTGACTCCTCGACGATGTGCTCCAGGTCGCGGGCGGTCGCCGCGTGCTCGACGTCGTGCACCGGCTCGATCCGCAGCGCCCGCAGCAGCACGTTCGACGACTGGTCGAAGACCCGGATCAGCCAGCCGAAGACCTTCAGGTACACGGTGGTGGACGCGGCCAGCCGGCGGGCGACCGGCTCCGGCCGGGAGATGGCCAGGTTCTTCGGGAAGAGCTCCCCGAACAGCATCTGCACGACCGTGGAGAACAGCAGCGCCAGCACCGCCCCGATGCCGACGCTCACGGCGGTCGGGACGCCCACGCCGCCCAGCATCGCGCCGAGGGACCGCCCGATCAGCGGTTCGGCGACGTAGCCGACCAGCAACCCGGTGACGGTGATGCCCAGCTGGGCGCCGGACAGCATGAACGAGGTGCGACGGGTGACCGCCAGAGCTCGCTCGGACGCGGTGTCACCGGCCTGGGCGCCGACGGCCAGCGCGGAGCGGTCGACCGCCATGTAGGCGAACTCCTGGGCCACGAAGTACGCGGTCACCACGGTGATCGCCAGGACCACCAGCACGCCCAGCAGCAGGGTGAGCAGTTCCGTCACCGGCCGCGCACCTGCTCACCGGAGCTGGGATGCGCGGCCTGGGGACTGTGACTTGTGCTCATGGCTCTCTTCGACGCGGGTGGGCCGGCGCGGACGCGCTGCCCCTCGCTGAACGCACGAGCGGGTGGCGACGTTCCACCCGAGGTGGCCCGGCTGCTGACGGGCGTGGTCAGGCACTGCTGGTGCCCCCGGCAGGATTCGAACCTGCGACACACGGTTTAGGAAACCGATGCTCTATCCCCTGAGCTACGGGGGCCTGGGCGCTGTGGACGCGCCTCGACCGACGCCGGGAAGGCTATCGGGTGGCCGCCCGGGAACCCTCGCGGGACCCGACTCGTCGGTGCAGGAGAGCGACGACGCTGTTTCCCAGGGTTACGGTGCTCAGGCGAACGTCGCGCTCCGGCAACGACGCCGGGGATGACGGAAGGTGGATCGCAGCATGGAGACGACGGTGGTCGACGTCCCGGAGAAGGGGCGCTTCGAGGTCCGGCAGGGCGAGCGAGTCGTCGGCCTGGCCAGTTACCACGTCGAGAACGGCCAGATGACGCTCCCGCACACCGAGGTCGATCCGTCGCTGGGCGGACAGGGCCTCGGCAAGGCGCTGGTCGCCGGCGTGCTCACCGCCGCCCGCGAGCGAGGTCTGACCGTGCTGCCCTACTGCTCGTTCGTCCGGCACTACATCCAGCAGCATCCCGAGACGACCGACCTCGTGGCCCCGGCCGACCGGCCGCACTTCGGCCTGGCGACCGCCGACCGCTGACCGGGCCCCTCCCGGCGGCCACCTAGGCTGCGCGGATGCCCGAGGGCCACACCCTGTTCCGCCTGGCGCGGGAGCAGTCGATCCTGTTCGCCGGCCGGCCGGTGCACGTCACCAGCCCGCAGGGGCGGTTCGACGCCGGCGCCGCCCTGCTCGACGGCCGCGTGCTGGACGAGGTGTTCTCCTACGGCAAGCACCTGTTCGCCCGGTTCGGCGGCGACCACCTGCACGTGCACCTGGGCCTGTACGGCACCTTCACCACCGGGGCCGGCACTCCCCCACCCGCCAAGGGCGCGCTCCGCATGCGCTGGGAGGCCGACGGTTCCGACGGCGCCGGCGTCTGGACCGACCTGCGCGGCCCCACCGCCTGCGAGGTGCTCCCCGCCCCCGAGGTGGACCGCATCCTCGACCGCCTCGGCCCCGACCCGCTGCGCCCCCGCGCCGACGGCGCCGCGGCCCTGCGCCGCATCTCCGGCAGCCGGACGGCGATCGGCGCGCTGCTCATGGACCAGTCGGTGCTGGCCGGCGTCGGGAACGTCTACCGGGCGGAGATCCTCTTCCGGCACCGCGTCTCGCCGTTCCGCCCGGGCCGGCAGATCGACGCCGAGCTGTGGGCCGCCATGTGGGCCGACCTGGTCGTCCTGCTGCGCGCCGGGGTCCGGATGGGCCGCATCGTCACCACCCGGCCCGAGGACCGGTCGCGGCGCAGCGGCGCGGTCCGGCGCGAGGACGCGCACTACGTGTACCGGCGGACCGGCCTCCCCTGCCGGATCTGCGGCACCGAGGTGCGGACGCAGGTGCTGGTGGGCCGCAACCTGTACTGGTGCCCGGTCTGCCAGGCGGTGTGACCGGGCCGGCTCACCGCCCGCGGGGGCCGCACAGCCGCGGCGTGTACGTTCGCGGCCGATGAGACAGGCATCACGGTGGGTCGTCGCCGCTCTCGCCGTCGGCACCGCTCTGCTCGGTGCCCCGGCGACCGCTGCCGCGGCGCCCGTGGAGACCTCCGGGTTCCTGCGGACCGCCGGCTACGACGTCTCGCACCCGCAGTGCGGCACGGACCTGCCCGACGACGCCGCGTTCGCCGTCGTCGGCGTGAACGGGGGCCTGGCCACCCGGACCAACCCGTGCCTGGCCGACCAGCTGGAGTGGGCCGCCGGCTCGTCCGGCGTGATCCCCGGCCAGCCCGCGCTGCAGCTCTACCTGAACACCGCCAACCCCGGTGAGCTGCGCGACCAGGTCTCCACCTGGCCGTCGGCGGGCCAGACGCCCTACGGCCGGTGCGACGGCGGCAACTCGATGGCCTGCTCGTGGCAGTACGGCTGGGAACGGGCACGCACCAGCGTCGAGGCGTTCTTCCGCCCCGCGGCGCGGGCGGCGCGGCTGGACAGCCGGCCGGACCACTACACCTGGTGGCTGGACGTCGAGACCATGAACACCTGGCAGACCGGCTCCGCCGACGCCCGCGCCCGCAACCGGGCGACCCTCGAGGGCATGACCGAGTACCTGACCGACGAGGACGGCCGGGTGGGGCTGTACTCGACGGGCTACCAGTGGGGCCGGATCGTCGGCGACGTCCCCGACGACAGCCCGCTGGCGGGGCTGCCCAGCTGGCTCGCCGGCGCCACCTCCCTGACCGGCGCCGTCGCGGCGTGCGACCGGGCGCCGCTGGTGCCCGACGGCGAGGTCGAGCTCACCCAGTACGTCCCGGACGACCTCGACCGCAACCACGCCTGCCGCTGAGCGCGGCGGGGCGCCAGGTCAGACGGCGCCCTTGTCCGGGTCACCGGCCGGCAGCGCCGAGAGCCGGCGCACGTCCAGCGGAGCGGCCAGCTTGTCGGCCAGCGCCGCACCCAGCGTGCTCAGCGCCTCGGCCTTGCCGTGCACCCGCAGCGCGTCCGGGCTCTCCCACCGCTCGACCATGACGAACACCCCGTCGCCCTCGTGCAGGGCGTAGAGCTCGCAGCCGGGCTCGGCATGCACCTTCGGCACGGCGGCCAGGATGGCCTCCCGGACGGCGTCCACCGCGTCCGGGCGCGGGGTGATCGTGGCGACGACGACGACGGACACGGGGGCCTCCTGGAGCGACGGGGATCGGGGTGCGCGGGCGCCAGGTCTGGTGGAGCGGCCCCGGCGAGGCCAGGATGCCAGTCGTGGCCGACGACGGAACTCCCCCTCCCCCCTCGGCCGCCTCCCCGCTGCGCGTGGCCGTCATCGGCGCCGGGCCGGCGGGGATCTTCGCCGCCGACGCGCTGACGCGGCAGAGCGACGTCCCGGTCGCGATCGACCTCATCGACCGGCTCCCCACCCCCTTCGGGCTGGTGCGCCACGGCATCGCGCCGGACCACCCGAAGATGCGCGCCATCCGGGACACGCTGCACCGCAGCCTCGACCACCCGCTGGTCCGCTTCGTCGGCAACGTCGAGATCGGCACCGACATCACCCTCGACGAGCTCCGCCGGCACGTCGACGCCGTCGTCTACACCTACGGCGCGGCGCTGGACCGGCAGCTGGGCATCGAGGGCGAGGACCTGCCCGGCAGCCTCGCCGCCACCGAGTTCGTCTCCTGGTACTGCGGCCATCCCGACGCCGACCGCGAGCGGGTGGAGTCGGCGCTGGCCGGCGCCCGCTCCGCGGTGGTGGTCGGCGTCGGCAACGTCGCCCTCGACGTCGGCCGGGTGCTGGCCCGCACGGCCGAGGAGCTGGAGCCCACCGACATGCCGCAGCACGTGCTCGACGCGCTGGCCGCGGCCCCGATCGAGGAGGTCACGGTGCTCGGCCGGCGCGGCCCGGCCCAGGCCACCTTCACCACGCAGGAGCTGCGCGAGCTCGACGGGCTGGCCGACGCGACCGTGCTGGTGGACCCGGCCGAGCTGGAGCTGGACCCGGGCAGCGAGGAGCGCGCCGCCGCGGACCGCAACGTCAGCCGCAACCTCGCCGTCCTCCGCGGCTGGACCGACCACTCCGCCACGGCCGGCCGCGTGCGGCTGCGGCTGCGCTTCTTCCGCCGGCCGGTGCGGCTGCTGGGCACCGACCGGGTGACCGGCGTCGAGGTGGAGCGCACCGCCGTCGACGGCGACGGCCGGGCGATGGGCACCGGCGAGCTGGAGGTGGTCCCCGCCGACCTCGTGGTGCGCTCGGTCGGCTACCGGGGCACGCCACTGCCCGGGCTGCCCGTGGACGAGCGCTCGGGGACGGTCCCCCACGAGGCCGGCCGGGTGCTGCGCGACGGCCGCCCCTCGCCCGGCGAGTACGTGGCCGGCTGGATCAAGCGCGGCCCGACCGGGGTGGTCGGGCACAACAAGCACGACGCCCGCGAGACGATCGCGGGGCTGCTGGCCGACGCCGCGGACGGGACGCTGCGGGTGCGCGGGCCGGTCGACGACCTCGTGGAGACGCTGCAGGCCGGCGGCGCGGAGCCGGTGCTGCTGGAGAACTGGCGGGCCATCGACGCCGCCGAGCAGTCGCTCGGCGCCACCCGCGGGCGGGCCCGCACCACGATGCACGAGCGGGAGGCGCTCCTGGCCGCGGCCCGCGCCGCCGCCGCTGCGCAGAGCTAGCCGGCCGCGGGCGGGCGGCAGCTAGCCGACCGCGCGGATCAGCTCCTCGGCGTCGGTCGCCGAGGACGCCGCGACGAACCGGATCCTCGCCACGGTGTCCGGCTCCAGCCGCAGCGGGCGGCCGTCGGCGTCCAGCGCGGCACCGCCGGCGGCCAGCAGCACCCCGAGCCCGCCGGCGACGTCGTGCACGTGCGTGCCGCTGCGGTCCAGGTCGTGCCACGCCGCGGCCGCGCCGTCGGCCACCAGGCACAGGTCGATCGCGGTGCAGCCGGTCACCCGCACCCGCCGCACCGTGGACGGGACGGCGACCGCACCACCCCCCGGACCGCTCGGGACGACGACGGTGCTGCCCGGCCGCGGGGTGATCGGCACCCCGTCCCGCTCGGCCCCGATGCCGTGCACGCCGGTCCACCGCCGGCCCGAGGCGAGGTCGGCGACCAGACCCGCCACGGGCACCCCGTCCTGGACCAGCGCCGCCGAGAACGCCCACGGCGGCAGGCCAGCGGAGAAGTTGCCGGTGCCGTCCAGGGGGTCGAGCACGATCCACGGCGCGGACGCGCCGACGGGGCTGTCCCGGCGCTCCTCGCTGAGCACGGTCACCCCGAGCGCCCCCAGCACGTCCACCGCGGCGGCGTGCGCGGCCTCGTCGGCGGCCAGCGACGGGCTGCCGTCGTCCTTGATCCGCTCCACGCCGATGTCGCGGGCCAGCCCGATGGCGATCTCCACCCGGCTGGCCGCCAGCGCCGCCAGGTGCCGGAACCGGTCGGCGAGCGCGGACCCCTCCCCCGGGCCGGCGACGGCACGCGACCGGTCGGTGCTGCCGTGCCGCACCTGCGCGCAGCCCCAGCCCACGGCCAGCGCGCGCACGGCCGGGTGCTCCAGCGGCACGCCGGCCCGCCGCAGCACCACGGCCTCGGCGAAGCCCTCGGGGTGCCACTGCCGGCGCACGAGCGCCGCGGCCTGCCCACCGTCCACCAGCACCCGCAGCCGCGGGTCGTGCACGGCCGGGGCCAGCGCCTCGGGCGGCATCCCGAGCGACAGCGCAGCCCTCCGCACGTCCGCGCCGCTGACCGCCACCCGCAGCTCGCCGTCGGGCACGGGCCGGCGCCGGAGGAACCAGTGCTCAGCCACTGTTGCGCAGTGCGGTCGCGATGCCGTTGATCGTGAGCTGGATGTTGCGGCTGGTCAGCTCGTCGTCCTCGCCGTTCCGGCGACGCCGCAGCATCTCGACCTGCAGGTGGTGCAGCGGCTCCAGGTAGGGGAAGCGGTTGCGGATCGACCGCGCCAGCGACGGGTTGTCGGCCAGCAGGTGGTCGTCCCCGGTGACGGCGAGGGTCATCCGGCAGGTGCGCTCGTGCTCGGCGGTGATCCGGTCGAACACCCGCGCGCGCAGCTCCTCGTCGGGCACCAGCTCGGCGTAGCGCGCGGCCAGCCCCAGATCGGTCTTGGCCAGCACCATGCCCATGTTGGACAGGATCGTGCGGAAGAACGGCCAGCGCCGGTGCAGGTCGCGCAGCCGCTCCAGCCGCTCGTCGGAGTCACCCACCCACTCCTCCAGCGCCGATCCGGTGCCGTACCAGCCGGGCAGCATGATCCGCGTCTGCGACCAGCTGAACACCCACGGGATCGCCCGCAGGTCGGTGATCGAGTTCCCGGCCTTGCGCGACGGCGGGCGACTGCCGATGTTCAGCTCGGCCAGCTCGCCGATGGGGGTGGCGGCCCGGAACCACTCGACGAAGCCCGGCGTCTCGTGCACCAGCTCCCGGTAGGCCCGCTGCGCTCCCGCCGCCAGCTCGTCGAGCAGCGCGTAGGCGTCCTCGGCGTCGTCGCCGAGCCCCTCGACGTCGAGCAGCGTGGACTCCAGGGTGGCCGCGACCAGCGCCTCCAGGTTCCGGCGGGCCAGGTCGGGGTCGGCGTACTTGGCCGCGATGACCTCGCCCTGCTCGGTGATCCGCAGCGCGCCGGCCACCGCACCGGGCGGCTGCGCCCGGATGGCGTCGTAGCTGGGCCCGCCCCCGCGGCCGACGGTGCCGCCGCGGCCGTGGAAGAGCCGCAGCCGCACCCCCTCCCGGCGGGAGAGCTCCACCAGCTCGAGCTCCGCCCGGTACAGCGCCCAGTTGGCGGCGAGGTAGCCGCCGTCCTTGTTGCTGTCGGAGTAGCCGAGCATGACCTCCTGCACGTCGCCCCGGTCGGCCAGCAGCGCCCGGTAGAGCGGCTGGTCGAGCACCGCACCGAGCGTGGTGGCCGCGCCCTGCAGGTCCCCGATCGTCTCGAACAGCGGCGAGATGCCCACCGGGCACGTCGGGCCGTCGGCCGCCGCCGGGTCCAGCAGGCCCACCTCCTTGAGCAGGACGGCGACCTCCAGCACGTCGCTGACCGACTCGCACATGCTGATGACGTAGTTCGGGATCGTCCGCGGGCCCAGCAGCGCCACCTGCTCGGCGGCGGCGAGGAGGACGTCGAGCTCCTTGCGGGTCTCCTCCGACAGCTCCGCGTCGGGGCGCACCAGCGGACGGCGCAGGGTCAGCTCCCCGGCCAGCAGCTCCACCCGGGCCGCCTCGTCCAGGGCCGCGTAGTCCTCGCACACCCCGGCCCAGGCCAGCAGCTCGCCGACGACCTGCTCGTGCACCGAGGAGTTCTGCCGCAGGTCCAGCCCGCACAGGTGGAAGCCGAACACCTCCACGGCCTCCCGCAGCCGCAGCAGCCGGTCGTCGGCGAGCGGCCCGGCGCCGTGGCTGCGCAGCGAGGCGTCGACGAGGTCGAGGTCGGCCCGCAGCTCGTCGGGGCTGTCGTGGGGCGGCAGGGCCGGCGCCGGCTCGCCGCCGCCCGGCACGGAGCCCAGCACCTGGGCGGCCGTCGCCGCCAGCCGTGCGGAGATGCCGGTCAGCGCCCGGCGGTAGGGCTCGTCGGCCCGGAACGCGGAGTCGTCCCGCGAGGCGTCGGCCAGCGCGTACAGCTCCGGGGTGGGGGTGACCAGCCGGTCGGACATCGACAGCTCGTTGCGCAGCTCGGCCAGCTCCGCCAGGTGGTGGCCCAGCGCCGTCTCCGCCTGCCGCGTCGTGGCCCGCCGCAGCGCCTCGGCGGTGACGAACGGGTTGCCGTCGCGGTCACCGCCGATCCAGGACCCCGGCAGGAGCATCGGCCGGCGCAGCAATCCCGCCCCGGGCCAGCGCTCCTCCACCGCCCGGCGCAGCTCCGCGTTGATCGCCGGCACGACGTCGAACAGCGACAGCTCGTAGTAGCGCAGCGCCTCGTCGATCTCGTCGGTCAGCCGCAGCCGGGACAGCCGCAGCAGCGCCGTCTGCCAGAGGGTGAGCACCGAGCGCCACAGCTGCGCCGACCACGCGTCGTCGACGTCGCCGTCGCCCGCGCGGTCGCGCTGCCGGATCAGCTCGGTGACCTGGCGCTGCACCTGGAAGACCGTCTTGCGGCGGACCTCGGTGGGATGCGCGGGGACCACCGGGCAGACCAGCGCCCCGGCCAGCTCGCGGGCGACGTCGTCCGCATCGAGGTCTGCCTGGTCCAGCAGCGCGAAGGTCGCCGCCAGGCTGCCCTGCTGCGGCGGGGAACCCGCGCGGCGGTGGTGCCGGCGGCGTCGCTCGTGGTGGATGTCCTCGGCCAGGTTGGCCAGCAGCGAGAAGTGGCTGAACGCGCGGATGACGTGGTTGGCCTACCGGACGTCGACCTCGGCCAGCCGGCGGGCCAGCTCGACCCGGTCGACCTCCGAGCGGCGGATGCGGAACGCCTCCACGCGGGTGGACTCGACGAGGTCGAGCACGTCGGCGCCGGCCTGCTCGCCGATCACCTCACCGAGGACCCGGCCCAGCAGGCGGATGTCCTCGCGCAGCGGTAGCTCGTCGGCGCGTTCGTCGGCCTGGGGGCCGTCGGCGTGGTGGCGGAGGTCGGCGACGTCGACTGTGGCTTCGGACACACATGGAGTATCCGGCAGGGCGGTTACGAACTCGTGTCCGGTCCGCCCCGGCCGCTCACTCGCGCTCGAGCTCCTGCAGGCACTGGGCCGCCAGCTGGTCGCCGGCCGCCGCCCCGAGCCGGAACTGCTCGACGGCGCCCTCGAGGTCACCGCGGTCGGCCAGCAGCACCGCCAGGTTCTGGTGGCAGTACGGGTCACCGGCGGCGATGCCGCTGCGGTAGGCCTCCTCGGCGGCCTCCTCGTCGCCCAGCTCCTCGCGGTAGAGGTTGCCCAGCGGCAGCCAGGCCACCTGCTCGCCGAGCTTCGCGCCGCGCTCCAGGACCGAGCGGGCCTCGACCGAGCGGCCGGTCTCGCGCAGCAGGTGGGCGAGGTCGGCGCGGGCGGCCGGGAAGTGGTGCTGGCCGGCGCGCAGGTCCTCCTCGAGCGAGGGGTCGAGGGTCGAGCACCAGCGCCAGCAGGCGACGACGGCGGCGGCCTCCAGGTCACCGGCGGCGGCGAACTCCTCGGCCACCGCCATGGCCTGCTCCCGCTCCCCCTGGTCGCGCAGCAGGAAGGCCAGCTGCAGCCCACCCTCGATGTCGCCGGCGGCCGCCGCGCCCCGGTAGGCCCGCATCGCGCCAGCCAGGTCGCCGAGGTCCTCCAGCACCAGCCCGAGGTTGCGCCACGCGTCGGCCTCGCCGCCGCGCAGGGCGACCTCGTAGGCGTCGACCGCCTCTTCCCAGCGGTCCTGCGCGGCCAGCGAGTTGCCGAGGTTGTAGGCCCCGACGGTGTCGCCCAGGTCGAACGCGCGCCGGAAGCACGCCTCGGCGTCGGCCTGCCGGCCGGCGTCGGCCAGATCGCAGCCGAGGTCGATGAGCGCATCGGCGTCATCGGAGGCGAGCAGCCGCTGCAGCCGCACGTCCAGGTCCTCGGTCATGCCGCCGATGATCGGGGCCGCGGGGCCCCCTGCGCGCCCCCCTGCGGCCCCGCCTCACCCCAAGGGAGCGCCCCGGGGCCGATCGGTCACCCGATCGACTGTCCCGGGACCGGCGACGGCGCGTGGTGTCAGCTCCCGAACGCCTCGCGCCAGGCCGGCAGCAGCCGGTCCTTCGTCCACTCCAGGTAGGGCTGCTGCTGGTCCCCGCCGATCTGCACGAGGGCCAGGTGGGTGAAGCCGGCGTCGGCGTACGCCTTGGCGCCCTCGATCACGGCCTCGACGTCGTCCCCGCACGGGATGCTGCTCTCGACGTCGTCCTCGCGGACGAACTGGCTGGCCGCGTCGAAGGCGCTGGGTCCGGGCAGCTCGGCGTTGACCTTCCAGCCGAGACCGAACCAGCGGAACAGGGTGTGGGCGCGGGTCACCGCGGCCGCCTTGTCCGTGCCGTAGCTGATCGGCATCTGGGCGATCTTCGGCTTGCCGGCGCCACCGGCGGCCTCGAACGCCTCGACGAGCTCGGACATCGGATCGGTCGCGACCAGCACGTCGGCCAGCTCACCGGCGATCGTCGCCGCCTGCTTCCCGCCGGCCGCGAAGCCGATCGGCACCCGCTTCTCCGGCAGGTCCCAGAGCTTGGCCGACTCGACGTCGAAGTGCTCGCCGCGGAAGTTCGTGTAGCCCTCGCCGTCGAACAGGTCCCGGATGATCTGGAGGGCCTCCATGATCATCTCGTGCCGGACGTCGGCCGGCGGCCAGCCGGCGCCGACGACGTGCTCGTTGAGGTTCTCGCCCGCGCCGAGGCCCAGGGTGAACCGGCCGCCGGACAGGATCTGCAGCGTCGCGGCCTGCTGGGCCACCACGGCCGGGTGGTACCGGAAGATCGGGCAGGTCACGTACGTCATCAGCGGGATGCGGCTGGTGGCCTGCGCCGCCGCCCCGAGGGTCACCCACGCGTTCGGGGAGTGGCCCATCTCGTTCAGCCACGGGAAGTAGTGGTCGCTGCTGACGGCGAAGTCGAACCCGACCTCCTCCGCCCCCACCACGTGGCCGACGAGGTCCTTCGGCCCCGCCTGCTCGGTCATCATCGTGTAGCCCAGCTGCATGCCCATGCGGCCCGGCTACCCCCGGTCGATCGTGCCCAACCGGGTCAGCCGCGCTCGGCCCGGAGCGCCTCCCGGAGCTTGGTCTTGCCGCTGGTGCGCAGCAGCGCGCCGGCGTAGATCCGCCCGCCGAGCCGCACCGCGGCGACGATCGCCACGATCATGATCACGACGGCGACGGCGATCTCCCAGACCGCGACCTCTCCGGCGGCCTGCCGCACCGGCATGACCAGCGGCGAGAGCCCCGGCACGTAGGAGGTGACCACGGCCATCGTGCCGGCCGGCTCCGAGGCGGCCTGCAGGCCGATGAAGAAGCCGACGACCAGCAGCAGGATCATCGGGGTGAGCACGCTGCCCAGGTCCTCCTGCCGGCTGACCAGCGACGCCGCCATGGCGAAGATCGCCGCGTAGAACGCGTAGCCCAGCACGAACCAGAGGACCACCGAGATCACCGTGCCGACGAGGTCCCCCGGCACCGCGACCAGGTCGAAGGCGAGCGCCCCCGCGACGCTGATGACGCCGATGATCACGATCTGGGCGAGCCCGAGGACGCCCAGGCCGATGATCTTCCCGGCGAGCAGCTGCCAGGGGCGCATGGTCGCGAGCAGCAGCTCGACGACCCGGCTGGACTTCTCCTCCACCACGCCCTGCGCGATGAACTGGCCGAACATGATCAGCAGGCCGTAGAGCAGGACGACGCCGATGATCGCGACGAGGACCTGCTCCTGCTCGGCCGCGTCGTCCTCGCCGCTCAGCGCGGTGACCTCGACCTCGGGCACGGCCGTGAGCTCGACGCCGGCCTCGGCCAGCTGCTCGGTGACCGCGACACCGGCGACGGCGGCGTTCACCACCGCCTCCATCGTCGAGTCGCGGTCCAGGACGAGCAGCTCGGGGGCCGATCCGGTCGCCAGCAGCGCGCCGTCGACGTCCTCGGCCTCCACGGCGGCACGGGCGGCGTCCTCGTCGTCGAGCTCGACGACCGTGACGTCGATGCCGACCGCTTCCCCCTGCGCCTGGACGGCGGGGCCGAGCGCGGAGCTGTCCCCGACGATGCCCAGCCGGCCCTCGTCGCCGCCGGACGCCGTGGCGATCTGGAAGGCCATCAGCCCGACCAGCAGCAGGATGGTGACGCCCAGCCCGACGAGGAAGTTCTTGTCCCGCAGCCGCGTGGAGATCTCCCGGCCGGCGACGAGCCGGACGAGCTCGCTGCTGCCCGGGGCGCGCCCGGTGCTGTTCGGCGCGCTCACGCCGCCACCTCCTCGTCGGTGCTGGGGGCCGCGACCGCGCCGCGGAAGAGCTCGACCAGGCTGGGCTCGCGCCAGGCGAAGTGCGCCACCCGGCCGGTACGCAGCGCGGCGGCCAGCACGGCCTGGTCGTCGGCGCCGTCGGCGAGCTCCAGGAGCGTGTCCCCCGCCTGCTCGGAGACGACGCGGGCACCCGGCAGCGCGGCGGCCCAGCCGGGGGCGGCGTCGGGGACGACCACCCGCAGCAGCCGGCCGGCCTCGCGGCGGCGCAGCTCCTCGACGGTCCCGGTCGCGACCATGCGGCCCCGGGCGAGGATGCCGACGGAGTCGCACAACCGCTCCACCAGGTCCAGCTGGTGGCTGGAGAAGACCACCGGGACGCCGGTGCGGACCTGGCCCAGCAGCGCCTCGGCGAGCGAGTCGACGCCGACCGGGTCCAGGCCGGAGAACGGCTCGTCGAGGATGAGCACCTCGGGCCGGCTGACCAGCGCGGCGGCCAGCTGGACGCGCTGCTGGTTGCCCAGCGACAGCTTCTCGACGGCGTCGCCGCGGCGGGCACCGAGCCCCAGCCGCTCCACCCACTCGGCCGACGCCCGCGCGGCGGCGGCGGCGTCCAGGCCGTGCAGCCGGGCGAAGTAGGTGATCTGCTCGCCGACCTTCATCTTCGGGTAGAGCCCGCGCTCCTCCGGCATGTAGCCGACCCGGCGCCGGGTCTGCTGGTCCAGCGGGCGGCCTTGCCAGCGCACCTCGCCGGCGTCGGGGATCACGAGTCCCATGGCGATGCGCATCGTCGTGGTCTTGCCCGCGCCGTTGGAGCCGCAGAACCCGAACATCGAGCCCGGCCGCACGGCGAAGCCGACGTCGTCGAGCACCTGGTTCGCGCCGTAGCTCTTGCGGAGCCCGTCGAACTCGAGCACCTGTCCTCCTGCCGTCGTCGTCCGTCGCGGAAACCGTAGCGGTGCTCAGGACCTCTGACGTACCGGTTCCGCGCGGTGGGCGCGCCGCCCGCGCGGACGCTGCCGGACGCAGGTGAACGGAGGGTGGACGCCCGCCTCGCGGGGGCCGCCCGGGTGCGGTGTCATCGAGGCATGAGCGAGCGCAACGGCGTGGCGCAGCCGCCCACCGGCGTCGGCCTGGAGCAGCTGCGCGGTGCCGCGGCGGGGTGCCGGGCGTGCGAGCTGTGGCAGGACACGACGCAGACCGTCTTCGGCGAGGGACCCGGGACGGCCCGCGTCGTGTTCGTCGGCGAGCAGCCCGGCGACCAGGAGGACCGGAAGGGCGAGCCGTTCGTCGGCCCGGCGGGGCGGCTGCTGGACAAGGCGCTCGACGACGCCGGGATCGATCGGGCGACGGCGTACGTGACGAATGCGGTGAAGCACTTCGGCCACACGCTGAAGGGCAAGCGCCGCATCCACCAGACGCCGGGGGCCGAGCACCTGCGGGCCTGCCGGCCGTGGCTGGAGGCGGAGTTCGCCGTCCTGCAGCCCGAGGTGGTCGTGGCGCTCGGCGCGACGGCGGCGAAGTCGCTGATCTCCCCGTCGTTCCGGATCACCCGGGACCACGGGCAGCTGATGCCGTGGACCCCGCCCGGCGTGCGCGCCGCCGAGGCCGCGCTGCCGGAGGCCGACCAGGACGAGGACGCCCCGCACCAGACCTGGATCCTCGCGACCACCCACCCCTCGGCGATCCTGCGCACGCCGGACGAGGCACGCGACGCCGCCTACGCCGCCCTGGTCGCCGACCTGACTGTCGTGCGCGACGCCTTGGCTTAGAAGCCTTCTTGGATCTCAGATGGAGATCACGCCTTCCGTCGCAACCTCAACATCTCAATCTGGCGCTCCGAAATGATCCGGTAGTTTTTCACCCCTCGCCTGTAGTCTTCAGCATCACGTTCAATATCTACATCAGGCCCGGGAATTCCCCCAGGAACCATCTCGAACAGTTTCAACTCAAGATGGGGATCGAGACCTTGATGACACGTGTGACACAAGGTGATGAGGTTACCCGCCTCGGTTAAGCCACCCTTTCCGTGCGGCAAGATGTGATGCACGTGTAGTTCGATGTCCACGTAGTCCGATGCCCGACGACCGCAAGAGCGGCAACGAAAGTCATCGCGTCTCAGTACCTCCATCCGCAACTTGCGCGTAGGCGCATGCTGTAAGGCCTTGGAGGGAAGAGTGTGAGCTTGACGGACACCCCACCATGTCGGGACGCATTCCACAGGGTCAAAGAACTGAGGAAACCGCCGCTTGGCTATCGACTCTTCGATCAGTCCGTTACCACCGAGTCGCAGAAAGTAGAAGAGCGTCTCATTATCGTTCACAACGACGCACGTTTGCCCTAGATCGATCCAAATGCGTCGCATCACTTCAGCACGCACGGGCACGGGGGCCCGCAATTCCCAGTAGGGCTTGGACCCGGCACCCACTAGACCGGTCTCCATTGACCACTCGATGCGGCCATCATCGGAAGCCGTGAACGTGAGGGCGAAGTAGGTCGAATCGGGGTCGACAAACTGTAGGGCATCGCGGAGCCGAACCATCTCCTCGTCACTCATGCCCATGTCCTCATCGCCTCCTGTGCCAAGGCCGAGAGTTGAGTCGACTTTCTGACGAGGACTGCAGGACTGCAGGCCTGAAAACGGTGACTACCTCAAGATTGCAGCAGGCCAGGTCGTCAGCGGGTACCTGTGTAGCTGTCCGTGGCCCAGGTTCCCCAGCGCATGAAGAAGCATAGGAACGGGTCGAGGATGTGGAGCTCGTCGTTCTTGTACACCAGCGCCGGGTCCGCGGTACCACGCTCCTCTTCCGCGATGTCGGCCATGCTGGAGAGCGACGAGGCCACGTCACGCCCGCGCGGGTTCTCCACCAGGATGCCGTCCAGGGACTTCATGATCTGGGGCTGCGTGAGGACGGTCTGCGGGCCCGTGTGCGCGATGGCCATCAGGAGGGCTGGGTAGATGTCCGTCGCCGATCCATCCTTCAGCTGCCGTTCCATGCGCTCCTGGCCGCGCACCTTGGGGCCCCGGCGCACCTTCTCGAAGATGGGCGGAGCGGTCCGCATGGCGATGCGCTTGAAGAAGTCGTCCCACCCGCTGGGCGGTTCGGTGAGCGCCACGGGCTCGTCCTGCGTCTGCTGGATGTGCTGCCCCACTGTCAAGTCGTAGCAGAGCTGCTGCATAAGGAAGGGGGCGCCGAAGCTGTTCTCCGCCAGCTTGGCGGCGACCACCTCGCCGTCATCGATGATGCCGAGCGCCTCGAAGCCCATCCGCGCGATGAACCGGAGCTCATCCTCGTCCCAGTGCCGGATCTGCTGGTGCCAGACGCGCCCACCCATGTCGGGCTCCTCGCGGACGATCTGGAACGCCTCATGAGGCACGGCGATCATGATCACGTGAGTGGTCGGGAGCAGGCTCTTGATCGCCCGCGCGATGTCGCGCTTGACCGCGTCGTCCACGTAGTGAAAGTCATCGATCACGATCGGGACGGCGAGCGTAGCCAGACCACCACGTGCGACATCGGCGATCGACCGCTGGCGGGCGAACCGCCGCCCGTGCGTTGTTGCACCGCCGACGGTGCCGCTGCCCGTGGCCTTACCGAAGCCTGCGAAGCCGACTTCCATACCGATCTGGGCGGAGCCCTGGTTCTGGACTCCGTCGGTCATCTCCACCTCGTCGTACAGACCGAGCCAGTCGACGATGGACTCCCAGAAGACGTCCACAGACGTGAGGTCCTGGCCGTAGATCCAGATCGCCTCCGCCTTGGGGAGGACGCGCCCGATGAGCACCGTCTTCCCTGACTTGCTGGGGCCAGAGATCGAGAGAGCCTTCCCAGACTGGTCCAGGTACTCCCGGACCTCCTGCTCCAGCTTGAACTCGTCCCGCGGGTTGTACGTCACCTCGGGCTCTCCGCCGGCGACGAACACGTTCCGGGTCAGATACCGCTCGGCCATGGGGGTGACTCTAGGTGCTGACGGCGGCAGGCAGGAGCTACTGGCGACCTCCGAGGACGCACGCCTACTAGGACTTGCTCGGTCAAGCACCTCGGCCACACGCTCGAGGGCAAGCGGCGCATCCACCAGACGCCGCGGCCGGAGCAGCTGCGGGCCTGCCGGCCGTGGCTGGAGGCGGAGTTCGCCGTCCTGCAGCCGGAGGTGGTCGTGGCCCTGGGCGCGACGGCGGCAAAGGCGCTGATCTCGCCGTCGTTCCGGATCACCCGGGACCACGGCCGGCTGATGCCGTGGCCCCGCCCGGCGCGCCGGACCCCGCGGAGGACGACGACGAGGACGCCCCGCACCAGACCTGGATCCTGGCCACCACGCACCCGTCGGCGATCCTGCGCACGCCGGACGAGGCCCGCGACGCCGCCTACGCCGCCCTGGTCGCCGACCTCCGGTTGGTCGCGCACGCCCTCGCCTGAGGGCGGGGTCAGCGGGCCGGGTCGGTCTCCACCGTCGACCGCGAGGCGCGGAAGAACCAGAACGAGGGCACCAGCAGCGCGACGACGACCATCGACAGCACGACCACGACGCCGCCGGACACCATCGCCACGGTCACCCCGGCCGCGCTGGCCAGGGCACCGGCCCGCAGGTCGCCCAGCCGCGGGCCACCGGCGACGACGACGAGGAAGACGCCCTGCATCCGCCCGCGCATGTCGTCGGGGGCGGCCAGCTGCAGCATCGACGAGCGCAGCACGGCGCTCACCATGTCGCCCGCGCCGGCGACCGCGAGGAAGAGCACCGCCAGCCACAGCGAGTCCGCGTAGCCGAACCCGATGATCGCCACGCCCCACACCACGATGGCGACGAGGACGGCGGCGCCCTGCCGGTCGATCCGCGACACCCAGCCCGACGTCAGCCCCATGGCCAGCGCGCCGATCGAGATCCCGGCGAACAACCAGCCCAGGGCGTTCGGCGAGCCCTCGAACCGGGTGGCCTCCAGCTCCGGGAAGACGGCCTGCGGCCAGGCGAAGAGCATCGCGATGATGTCGACGACGAACGTCATGAGCAGCACCGGCTGGGTGCGCAGGAAGGCGAAGCCCTCGCCCACGCCGCGCACCGCGGCGCCCAGCCGCACCACCCCTGCCCGGCCCCCGGGCGGGAGGGGCGGCAGCCCCCGGAGGAGCAGCGCCGCGACGAGGAAGCCGACCGCGTCGATCACGTAGGTGAGGAACAGCTCCCCGCTGGCGATCAGGACGCCGGCCAGCAGCGGCCCGGCGATCACGCCGACCTGGCGCACCGTCATCGCCAGCGCGTTGGCCGCCGGCACGAGCGGGATCCCGACGACCGCGGGGATCGCGGCGCTGCGGGCCGGCTGGTTCACCGCGGCGAACCCGGACACGAACGCGGTGAGCACCCACAGCAGCGCCAGGTTCCCGCCGCCGGGCAGCAGCGCCTGGACGGCGAGCAGCGCGCTGGTGACCGCTGCACCGGTCGAGGTGATCAGCATCAGCCGCCGCCGGTCCATGACGTCGGCGATCGCGCCGCCGAGCAGCCCGAACACGATCAGCGGGACGAGCGCCACCAGCGACGTCACGCCGACGAAGAAGCTGTCGCGGGTGAGCGCGTAGACCTGGAACGGGACGGCGACCAGCGTCATCTGCTGGCCGATCATCGTCAGCGCCACGCCGCCGAACAGCCGGCGGTAGGCCGGGATCTGCAGCGGGGTGGTGTCCACCGCCCAGCCGCGGCGCCGGTGCACCGGCTCGGGGACCGGCTCCTCGATCGCGCGGCCGCCCTCGACCGGGTCGACCGGATCCAGCGGGTCCTGCGGGGAGCTCACGGTGTCATCGGTTCGCTCCCGCGGACCGCTCCGCTCCTCGCTCGTTCCTCGCTGCGATGCTCACGCTCCTGCTCGCTCACGGCGCGAGCCGCTGGACGATCCAGCCCCCGCCCTCGGCCTCGGCCTCGTCGAGCACGAACCGCAGCCGGTCGTGCAGCCGGTCACCACCGCCCTGCCAGAACTCCACCCGCTCCGGGACGACCCGGTACCCGCCCCAGGTCGCCGGCCGGGGCAGCGGCCCATCCGGCGTCTGCTCGTCGAGCAGCCGCACCCGCCCGGCGAGCTCCTCGCGGGAGTCGACGACGGTGGACTGGACCGAGGCGGCGGCCGCCAGCTGGGCGCCGCGCGGCCGCGGGTCCCACAGCCCGTCGGACGCCGTCTCGCCGATCCGCTCCACCCGGCCGGCCACCCGCACCTGGCGCTGCAGGGCGTGCCACGGGAAGACCAGCGCCGCCCGCGGGTTCACCGCCAGCTGCGCGCCCTTGGCCGAGGCGTAGCTGGTGCCGAACACGAACCCCGAGGCGTCGTACCCCTTCATCAGCACGATGCGGGCGTCGGGTGCGCCGTCGGCGTCGGCGGTGGCGACGACGACGGCGTTGGGCTCCGGGAGCTCCGCGGCGACGGAGTCGGCGAACCAGCGGTCGAACTGCTCGTGCCACGTGGACGCGAGGTCCTGCTCGGAGAAGCGGCCGGCGTCGTAGTCACGGCGCATGCGGGCGAGGTCGGGCACGCCGCCATGCTGACACCGGCCGGCGCCGGCGGCTCGGGAGGGCCCCCGCCGGGACGTCGCGCAGCCCCCCGTGTGCCGCGCGGCGGACGACGGCCTAGGGTCGGCAGGCAATCGTGCGCCCCTACGGGCGTGTGCAGGTCCGTGCGCAGAGGAGCATGCGAGATGGCCGACGACTTCGTACCCGGCCTGGAAGGCGTCATCGCCTTCGAGACGGAGATCGCCGAACCCGACAAGGACGGCGGTTCGCTGCGCTATCGCGGCGTCGACATCGAGGACCTCGTCGGCAAGGTGACCTTCGGCAACGTGTGGGCCCTGCTCGTCGACGGCAAGTTCGGCCCCGGCCTCCCCCCGGCCGAGCCGTTCCCCATCCCGGTGCACAGCGGTGACGTCCGCGTCGACGTGCAGGCCGCGCTGGCCATGCTCGCGCCGTTCTGGGGCTACCGCCCGCTGCTGGACATCTCCGCCGAGGAGGCCCGCGACCAGCTGGCCCGCGCCGCGGTCATGGCGCTGTCCTACGTGGCCCAGTCCGCCCGCGGCATCGGCACCCCCGCCGTCCCGCAGAAGCGGATCGACGAGGCCTCCACCATCGTCGAGCGCTTCATGGTCCGCTGGCGCGGCGAGCCCGACCCGCGCCACGTCGCCGCGGTCGACGCCTACTGGACCTCGGCCGCCGAGCACGGCATGAACGCCTCCACGTTCACCGCCCGCGTCATCGCCTCCACCGGCGCCGACGTCGCCGCCGCCATGTCCGGGGCCATCGGCGCCATGTCCGGCCCGCTGCACGGCGGCGCCCCCTCCCGGGTGCTGCACATGCTCGACGAGGTCGAGAAGACCGGCGACGCCGAGAAGTACGTGAAGGACCTGCTGGACCGCAAGGAACGGCTGATGGGCTTCGGCCACCGGGTCTACCGGGCCGAGGACCCCCGCGCCCGCGTGCTGCGCCGCTCCGCCCAGGAGCTCGGCGCCCCGCGCTTCGACGCCGCCCTCGCCCTGGAGCAGGCCGCCCTCAAGGAGCTGCGCGAGCGGCGTCCGGACCGGCCGGTCGAGACCAACGTGGAGTTCTGGGCGGCGATCGTCCTCGACTTCGCCGAGGTGCCCAGCCACATGTTCACCTCGATGTTCACCTGCGCCCGCACCGCCGGCTGGTGCGCGCACATCCTCGAGCAGAAGGAGACCGGCCGCCTCGTGCGACCGTCGGCCCGCTACGTCGGCCCCGACTCCCGCAAGCCCGAGGCCGTCGAGGGCTGGGACACCATCAACCACCAGGCCGCCTCGATCTGAAGAAGGACCCCGCTGCCCCCCACCGCTCGCAGGCTCGCGGTGGGGCCCTGCAGCGGGGTCGTTCCACGCACACCCACTGGAAGGCATCCCCCCGGATGAGCATCACCATCCCCGCCGAGCTCCTGCCCGCCGACGGCCGGTTCGGGTGCGGTCCGTCCAAGGTCCGCCCCGAGGCGCTGCGGGCACTGGCCGGCGACGGCGCGGAGCTCATGGGCACCTCGCATCGCCAGGCCCCGGTCAAGAACCTGGTGCGCCGGGTCCGGGAGGGCCTGACGCAGCTGTTCGACCTGCCCGACGGCTACGAGGTCGTGCTGGGCAACGGTGGGACGACGGCCTTCTGGGACGCCGCCCTGTTCGGTCTGATCCGCGACCGCGCGGCCTTCGGCACCTACGGGGAGTTCTCGGCCAAGTTCGCCTCCGGCGCCAAGGAGGCCCCCTTCCTGGGCGAGCCGGTGGTCGTCACGGCCGAGCCGGGCTCACTCGCCCTGCCGACGGCGACCCCCGGCGTCGACACCTACGCCTGGGCGCACAACGAGACCTCGACCGGTGTCATGGCGCCGATCGCCCGACCGTCGGGCACCGAGGACGCGCTGGTGCTCGTCGACGCGACGAGCGGCGCCGGTGGCCTGCCGGTCGACGTCTCGCAGACCGACGTCTACTACTTCGCGCCGCAGAAGTCCTTCGCCGCCGACGGCGGGCTGTGGGTGGCCCTGATGTCGGCCGACGCGCTGCAGCGGATCGCCGAGATCAAGGCCTCGGGGCGCTGGGTGCCCGGCTTCCTGGACCTCTCGATCGCGGTGGACAACTCGGCGAAGGACCAGACCTACAACACCCCCGCCGTCGCCACGCTCTTCCTGCTCGCCGACCAGATCGACTGGATGCTCGGCCTCGGCGGGCTGTCCGGCGCCGTCGCCCGCAGCCGCGACTCCTCGGGCCGGCTCTACGGCTGGGCGGAGAATTCGGGGTACGCGACGCCGTTCGTCGCGAACCCCGACCACCGCAGCCTGGTCGTCGGCACCATCGACTTCGCCGAGTCGGTGGACGCCGCCGCCCTCGCCACCACGCTGCGCGCCAACGGCATCGTCGACGTCGAGCCCTACCGCAAGCTGGGCCGCAACCAGTTGCGGGTGGGCATGTTCCCGGCCGTCGACCCGGACGACGTGAGCGCGCTGACCGCCTGCATCGACCACGTGGTCGAGCGTCTCTGAAGAAGGACCTCGTCCTCCCCACCCTTCGCGAGCTCAGGCGGGCCCGGGACGAGGCCGAGCGCGCAGCTCGTGTGGTCAGGTTCAGTCGATCGGTAGGAGGTGAGCGTGTCCCCCGACGCGTCCGCCTCCGTCACCGACCTGTTCGCCGCCGGCGGGGAGGCCGGCCGGCTGATGGCGGCCCACGACTGGGCCCGCAGCCCCGTCGGGCCGGTCGCCTCCTGGCCGGCCGGGCTCTGCCACGCCGTCCGGACCGTCCTGGTGTCCAAGTTCCCCATGGTCCTCACCTGGGGCCCCCACTTCACCCAGTTCTACAACGACGCGTACGCACCCTTCATCGGCGCGAAGCACCCGGCGATCGGCGAGGACATCCGCGTCACCCTCGCCGAGGGCTGGGACGCGCTCGGCCCGCCCATCGCCCACGCGATGGAGACGCTCGAGGCCTCGTGGCTGCCCGGCCTGCTCCTCCGGCTGGAGCGCTCCGGGTACGTCGAGGAGACCTACTTCACCGTCTCGCACGCACCGGCGTTCGACGACGAGGGCCGGGTCGCGGGCATGCACGGCGTCTGCACCGAGGTGACCGGCCAGGTCCTCGGCGAGCGGCGGCAACGGCTCCTGCACGAGCTGGCGACGGTCGGCAGCCAGCTCGACGACGAACGGCAGACGGTGGCGGCGATGTGCCGCGCGCTCGGGGGCGACGCGCTGGACGTCCCCTTCGCCGCCGTCTACCTGTCGGCGCCCGGTGAGCCGGGGTTCCGCCGCACCGCGACGGTGGGCTGCGACCCCGGCCTCCTGCCGGAGACGGCCGGCAGCGAGGACGAACTGGCCGGCGTCGTCGGCGGGCTCGACGTCACCGGCGGCCCGTTCGGCGACAGGGTGACCGACACGGTGGTCCTCCCGCTGACCGCCGCGCGCAACGGCGAGCCGCTGGGCCTGCTGCTCGCGGGCAGGAGCCCCAACCGCGCGCTGGACGACGAGTACCGGTCCTTCTACGAGCTCGTGGCCGGGCAGTTCGCAGGTGTCGTGGTGAACATCCGGGCGTTCGCGGACGAGCGGCGGCGGGCCGAGTCCCTGGCCGAGCTCGACCGGGCGAAGACGACCTTCTTCTCCGACGTCAGCCACGAGCTACGCACCCCGCTGACCCTGCTCCTGGGCCCGATCGGCGACGTCCTGGAGAGCAGCACCGAACCGCTGCCCGCCGACGTGCGGGACCAGCTGGAGCTGGCCATGCGCAACGGCCAGCGGCTGCAGCGGCTGGTCAACGACCTGCTGGACTTCGCCAGCATCGAGGCGGGCCGGGTGACCCCGGTCCGGGTGCGGACGGACCTCACCTCGTTCACCGCCGAGCTCGCCGGCATCTTCCGTTCCGCCGCCGAACGCGCCGGTCTGCGGCTGACGGTCGACTGCCCCCCGCTGGAGCGGCCCGCCCACGTCGATCCCCGCATGTGGGAGAAGATCGTCGTCAACCTGCTGGCCAACGCGGTGAAGTACACCTTCGTCGGCGGCATCGACGTGACCCTGCGGGCCGAGGGCGACTCGTTCTCCCTGGCCGTCTCCGACACCGGCGTCGGCATCGTGGCCGAGGAGCTGCCGAACCTCTTCCAGCGCTTCCACCGCGTCGGCGGCGCCGCGGCCCGCACCCGCGAGGGCTCGGGCATCGGCCTGGCGATGGTGCACGAGCTCACCGCGCTGCACGGCGGTTCCGTCTCCGTCGTGAGCGAGCCGGGCCGGGGCAGCACCTTCACGGTCACCCTGCCCTTCGGCGCGCCCGACGCCGAGGCGTCCGGCCCGACGGCGGTCCCCTCGGAGGCCGCCCGCGGCGAGGCGGCCAGCTGGGAGGAGGACACCGCCCGGCCCGAGGGCGAGGTGGCCGGCGGTGCCGGCGGCGCCGCCGTGCTGGTGGTCGACGACAACGCCGACATGCGGGCGTACCTGACCCGCCTGCTGGCGCCGCACTACTCGGTGCGCACCACCGCCAACGGGGAGGAGGCGCTGGCCGCCGTCGCCACCCGGCCACCGGACCTGGTGCTGACCGACGTGATGATGCCGCGCGTCGACGGCTTCGAGCTGCTGCGGGCACTGCGCACGGACCCGGCCACCCGTCCGATCCCGGTCATCATGCTGACCGCCCGGGCCGGCCAGGAGGCCTCGGTCGAGGGGCTGGAGGCCGGCGCGGACGACTACCTGGCCAAGCCGTTCCGGGCCGCCGAGCTGCTGGCCCGCGTCCGCGTCGTGCTGGACCGCGCCGCCGGCCGGGCCCTCGCGCCTCCGGAGCCGCGGCCGGAGCCCGCACCCGCGCCGGTCCCGCCGCCGCCGGCCGTGTCGCTGCCCACGGTGCCCCTGCCGGCCCTGACCGTCGCCCGGCCGGAGCCCGTGGCCGAGCCCGTGGCGGCGCCCGCGCCGCCGGCCGGGGACCCGCACGCCGCGGAGTGGCGGCTGCCCGCCGAGCTCGAGTCCACCACCCTGGTCCGCCGCCGGCTGCGCGCGCTGCTCGAGCGGGCCGGCGTCGACCCGGACCAGTCCTACGACCTGCTGCTGGCGGCCTGCGAGGCGGCCAGCAACGCCATCGAGCACGCCCAAGACCCGACGGAGCCGGTGATCGACGTCGCGGCGCGGGTGAGCGAGGAGCAGGTCGAGATCACGGTGCGCGACCACGGTCAGTGGCGCGAGCGCGTGCCCAGCATGGACCGCGGCCGCGGCTCGACCCTGATGAGCGCGTTCGCCGACGTGACGGCGACGCCCAGCCCCGAAGGCACCGTGGTCCGCATCCGCTCACCCCGGTTGCGCAGGCGCCCCGCCGGCTGAGCCGCCGTCAGCGCAGCAGCCAGGTGTCCTTGCTGCCGCCACCCGGCACGCCGGGCCGTCCCGGTCCACCGTCGGGAGCGACCCGGGTGAGCGCCAGCGGCAGGACGGTCGTCGTCGCGCCCGCCACCGAGAACATCCGCAGGTCGACCGGGCGGGGGCGCAGCGCCCCCTCGACCAGGGTGGGGACGGTCGAGGGCTCCACCGGCTCCCGGGCCACGAAGCGGTGCGGGGCCGCCGCGATCTCGCGGCGCAGCGCCTCGAGCTCCACGGCGGAGCAGGCCGCGCCGTGCACGATCCGCCGGCCGCCGTACCCGGCGACCTCCTCGACGTCGAGCTCGTGCACCCGGTCGCGCACCTCGTCCCACGCCGCGGGGTCGGCCAGCACCCACGTCGGGACGGAGTCCAGCAGCGGCTCCTCGTCCAGGTAGAACCGGATCATCGCCGGCACCCAGGCGTAGCCGGCGGCGTCGTCGGCCACCCCGTTGCCCGGCACGTTGGCCAGCCCGAGCCGTCCGGACCGCACCGCCTCGGTGAGGGCCAGGTCCAGCGGCACGTCCGCCCCGATCCGGTACGCGCCGAACGTGGCGTCGGCGAAGCGCCGGTACAACACGTCCACCGGCACCCGCTGCCCGCCGACGGCGGCCTCGAGGCCGCCGTCCCCCCGCGGCCAGAGATCACCGGCGCGGACCAGCGGCACGTCGAGGGCGGCGGCGAGCACCTGGTGCTCGAACCAGGCGCCGTCGCTCTCGCCCTGGGTCAGCACCGCGATCCGCGGCGGCCCCGGGAGCCCGGGAGGCGCGGCGTCGGCCAGGGCGCGGGCCAGCAGCGGGATCGCCTCGCCCGGGTCGGCGACGGGCCGCCCGGCGGCACCGAACAGCTCCGGCGCCGCCGTGCGGGCGCTGTCCCGGTTGGCCAGCGCGTAGCCGATGCCGGACGGGACCTGCAGGTTGTCCCGGACCACGACCCAGCGGCCGTCGGTGGTGCGGACCACGTCGGTGGCGGCCAGGGTCGCGCGTCGCTGCCCCGGCCAGGCGCGGGAGACCGACTCCGGGTCCCGCCCCGGGCTGTGCGCGACCGCCCACTCCGGCAGGACGCCGGCCCGCACGATCTCCGCGGCGCGGTCGCTGTCGCCCCTGCGCCGGCCGGCCGGGCGGTAGGCGTCGGCGAGGAAGGCGTCCAGCGCGCGGTGGCGCTGCACGACGCCGGCCGACAGCGTCGCCCAGCTCCGCGCCCCGATCAGCCGCGGGACCGGGTCCATGGGGACCGGACGCAGCTGCTGCCGGCCGTCCACCCAGGAGGACGTGGCCACGCCGAGCGCCTGGCGGCGCGCCGCCAGGCGCTCGGCGGCCTCGGTCAGCCCGTCACGGCCGGTCCGTTCCAGGGCAGCCGCCAGGGACACCCACCCACTGCGCAGCCGGCCGTCCGGACCGACGGCCTCGTCGGTGCGCACAGGTGGGTATCCGGCGAAGAGGTCCCCGCTCACAGCCACCGATCGAACCAGGCGGCCAGTCGCCCGCCCAGCTCGACCACGTGCTCGCGGCCGACGACGGCGTGGCCCTCCCCGGCGAACAGCAGCAGGTCGCTGCACGCGCCGCGGGCCTGCAGGGCCTGGTGGGCCTGCACCGACTCGGCGACCGGCACGTTGGTGTCCCGGTCCCCGTGGGCCAGCAGCACCGGCGCGGTGAGCCGGTCCAGCGCCGTCATCGGCGAGATCTCGGCCAGCATGTCCCGGTCGGTGACCGGGTCGCCGTACTCGGTCACCGAGGCCGCGGCCATCCACGGCTCGGTGCCGGCGAAGAAGGTCCGCAGGTCGCTCATGCCGGCCAGCGAGGCCCCCGCGGCGAACAGCTCGGGCCAGCGGGTGAGCGCCACCAGCGTCAGGTAGCCGCCGTAGGACCAGCCGTGGGCGCCGATCCGCCCCGGGGCGGCGACCCCGGCGGTCACCAGCTCGTCGACCGTGGTGCGGACGTCGGCGAAGGACGCCTCCCGCGCCGGGCCGTCGTCGGCGGTCATGAAGGCGCGGCCGAAGCCACCGGAGCCGCGGACGTTCGGCGCGAACACCGTCAGGCCCGCGGCGACCATCGACTGGGTCACCGGGGACCAGGACGGGCGCTCCTGACCCTCCGGCCCGCCGTGGAAGCTGACCACCGTGCGGTTGGGGCCCGGCACGCCGGGCGGGGTGTACAGCCAGCCGGACAACGGCAGGCCGTCGGGGGCCACGTACTCGTGCAGCACCGGCTCGACGAGGAGACCCGGGTCGGGCCGGGGCGGGGTGCAGGCCAGCAGCTCGGGGGCACCGGCGCCGTCCAGCGGGACCCGCCAGAGCCCGCGGGGGGCCCGTGGTCCGCTGAGCTCGGCGACGACCGCGTCGCCGCCGGGCAGCGGCGCCCACGCCGACAGCACCGGCTCGGGCAGCTCCACCTCCCGCACGAGCGCACCGTCGGAGAAGGCGTGCAGCCACAGCCGGCTGACCCCGCCGGCGTTCCACAGCGCGAGCACGGTGCCGTCCGGGCGCAGCGCGTACCCGTCGAGGTCGGCGTCGGGCCGGTACAGGACGCGGCGGCCGGCCGAGGGCACGCCGTCGCCGTCCACGGGGACCTCGACCAGCCCGGCCCGGTCGGTGCCGGGCGGCCCCGGCATCGCCGCGCGGACCAGCACGGCTCGCCCGTCGGGGGTGAACCGGCCGTCCTCCGAGGCGATGCCGCCGGGCGCGTCCAGCCGGAGAACCCGGCGCTGGATCCCGGTGGCGACGTCGATGACGACGACGTGCCGGAAGGCGCGCGGTCCGCGGCGGGCGAGCACGGTGCGGTGGTCGGCGGAGACGGCAGTGACCGACAGGAAGCCGCCGGAGGCCAGCGTGCGCAGCTCACCGGTGACGACGTCGACGAGGACCACGTCGGCGTCCGGGCCGTTCCCCGGTGCGATCGAGCAGGCGTAGTGCCGCGGTCCGGCCCAGCAGCCGGCGAAGACGGTGGCCCGGGGATCGGGGCCGGCGACGACGCGGTGACCGGTGCCGTCGGGGCGGACCACGTGGAGCTCGGCGCAGATCGAGCCGCCCGGGCTCACCAGGTAGGCCAGCCACGCGCCGTCGGGCGACCAGGTGACGGAGATGACCTCCTGGTCGGGGTCGGAGAGAACAGCCGGCGGGAGGGCCCCGCCGAGGTCGGCGACCTCGAGGCGGGGCAGCCCCGACCGGTCGGAGACGTAGGCGATCCGCCGGCCGTCCGGGGCGGGGGCGGGGCACCAGGCGCCGGTCGCACCGCCGATGGCGGAGACGGCGGCGCGGACGTGCGCGGGCAGCGCCTCGGGCGGCGCCAGCGCCTCGAGCGCGGGCATCGCCGTCCCGGGGGCGCCGACGGCGAGCACTGCGGGCACGGCCGTCCGCCGGGAGGTCACCGGGCTGGCCATCGCGCCTCCTCGGCTCGGGTGTCGGTCCGCTGAGCCTCCCACCGTGCAGGGCGCTCGTTGCGGTCGTGTGTCAGCCCTGTCATCGGCGTGCAAAGCCGGGATCGACACCCCCCACGGGAGGGAGCTGCGCCACTGCTCCGGCCGCGCCACGCCGGGCGGCCTGCGGGCGCTGCCCGCCGTCCCCGGATAGCCTCGGTGGCCGGGCTCGGCGATCAGCCCGCCCCGACGCCTGCAGGAGGATGCCCCCATGCGCATGTTGCGCCTCGTGGCCCTCTCCGAGGACGGGAAGAACCTGATCCTGATGGCCGACGGCCCCGACGGTGCCGACGGCGAGAAGTTCGAGCTCCCCGTCGACGACCGCGTCCGCGCGGCCGCCCGGGGAGACGCCCGCCGGCTGATCCAGATCGACGTCGACATGGGCACCGAGCTGCCGCCGCGGGTGATCCAGTCCCGCATCCGGGCCGGCGAGACCCCGGAGCAGGTGGCCGCGTCCTCGGGCACGCGCGTCGAGCGGATCATGCGGTTCGCCCACCCCGTGCTGCAGGAGCGCGAGCGGGTGGCCGACCAGGCCCGCGAGGCCCGGGTGCGGCTGTCGGAGAGCGCCCCGGGTGTGGCGCTGCAGCAGTTCATGGTGGAGCGGCTCCGGCTGATCGACACCGACATCGACGCCGTGCGCTGGGACGCCTTCCGTGGCGACGACGGCTCCTGGGTCGTCACCGGCGCCTGGCGGGCCGGCGCGAAGTCGGGCACCACCCGGTGGCGCTTCGACCTGCCCTCGCGCACGGTCACCCCGTCCGACGCGGCGACCACCGACTTCGCCGAGGGAACCCGCCTGGTCCGCGTGGTCCCGGAGGTGACCCCCGCGCCCCGCAGCCGCCCGGTGCAGGTCGTCCCCGACCCCGCGCCCACGCCGGAGCCGGCCGCCGAGCCGCACTCCCCCGTGCCGCACGCCCTGGCCGAGCCGGCCGACGAGCACGTCCGCGACGTGCACGCCCCCGACGGCACGCCGGACGACGACGCGATGACCGCCCTGCTCGACGAGGTGGCCGAGCACGACACCGTCGTCCTGGGCCGCAACGGCGGCGAGGGCGACGACGAGGACCCGCGCGCCCGCATCCCGGCGTGGGAGGACATCGTGTTCGGGGTCCGCCGCAACCGCTGAGCCGCGGGCCGGCCCACCCGTGGGGCGAAACTCGTTCGCCTCGGTCACTACCTGCCTCTAGCGTGAGCGGTGCCATGGACGACGCCGCGCACTCCCCCGGTCCACCCCCCGCGGGGAAGCTCTCCGCGCTCGCCCGCCTGTGGCCCTTCGCCCGGCCCTACCGGGGGCTGATCGCGCTCACCTTCGGCGCCGCCCTGCTGGCCACCCTGGCCCAGCTGGCCCTGCCGCTGATCACCGCTGCCGTCGTCGACGGCCCCATCGCCGAGGGCGATCGGTCGGCACTGTTCCCCCTGCTGGGGCTCGCCCTGCTGTTCGGGGTGGCGGAGGCGGCGCTGTTCTTCGTCCGGCGCGTGGCCATGAACCGCAGCTGCCTGCAGCTGGAGCGCGACCTGCGCGACGCCCTGTACCAGCGCCTGCAACGGCTGCCGGTGGGCTTCCACGACCGCTGGGCCTCCGGCCAGCTGCTGTCCCGGGCCACGACGGACATGTCGACCATCCGCCGGTTCGTCGGCTTCGCCGCGGTGTTCCTGGTGGTCAACCTGATCACCTGCGTCGTCGTCCTGGTCCTGCTGCTGGTCACCTACTGGCCGCTCGGGCTGGCCGTGGCGGCCACCACCGTCCCGCTCACCGTGCTGGGGATGCGGTGGGAGCGCCGGTACAACACCGAGTCGCGGCGGGTGCAGGACGCCCACGGCGAGCTGACCACCGACGTCGAGGAGGCCGTCCAGGGCATCCGGGTGGTGAAGTCGCTCGGCCGCAGCGGCCTGGTCTTCGACCGCTACGACGCCAAGGCCACGCGGCTGCGCCGGCTGGAGCTGGACAAGGTGCGCACGCTCGCGCTGCTGTGGTGCCTGTTCGAGCTGCACCCGCAGCTCACCCTGGCGATGATCCTCGTCGGCGGCTCGCTGGCCGTCAGCAGCGGCGCGCTGACCATCGGCGGGCTGGTCGCCTTCGTCGCGCTGTTCACCGTGCTGCTCTGGCCGATCCTGTCGCTGGGCTTCCTGTTCGCCTTCGCCCAGGAGACGGCGAGCGCCTGCGACCGCATCGGCGAGCTGCTGGACGCGCCCGTGACCGTCGGCGACCGCCCGGGCGTGCGGCCCGCCGTCGTCGGCACCCCGGCCCGGCTGCGCTTCGAGGGCGTGCGCTTCGGCTACCCGGGCTCGGCCGAGCCGGTGCTCGACGGCGTCGACCTGGACCTGCGGCCCGGCGAGACGGTCGCGCTGGTCGGGGCGACGGGATCGGGCAAGACCACCCTGACCGCGCTGGTCCCCCGCCTGCACGACGTCACCGGCGGCCGGATCACCCTCGACGGCACCGACGTCCGCGAGATGCCGCTGGCGCAGCTGCGCAGCGTCGTGGCCACCGCCTTCGAGGACGCCACGCTGTTCTCGATGAGCGTCCGGGAGAACCTCACCCTGGGCCGGCCCGAGGCCGGGGACGACGAGGTCGCCGAGGCGCTGCGGGTGGCGCAGGCGCAGTTCGTGCACGACCTGCCGTGGGGCCTGGACACCCGCATCGGCGAGCAGGGGCTGTCCCTGTCCGGCGGGCAGCGGCAGCGGCTGGCGCTGGCCCGCGCGGTGCTCGGCCGCCCGTCGGTGCTCGTGCTCGACGACCCGCTCTCCGCGCTGGACGTGCACACCGAGGCCCTCGTCGAGCGGGCCCTGCGCGAGGTGCTGGCCGACACGACCGCCCTGGTGGTCGCGCACCGCGCCTCCACGGTCCTGCTCGCCGACCGGGTGGCGCTGCTGGCCGGTGGCTGCATCGTCGCCGTCGGCACGCACAGCGAGCTGCTCGCCGGCGTGCCCGCCTACCGCGACCTGCTCGCGCAGGACAGCGAGCTGACGGAGACGGCCCGATGACCACCGCCGCTCCCCCGCCGGCCCAGCAGTGGCGCGGCGTCGCCACCGAGGACACCGAGGAGCTGTCGGCCGGGGCCGGCGTCTTCCTGCGCGCCCGCTCCCGCCGCCTGCTCGGTGAGCTGCTGCGCCCGCACCGGCGGACGCTGTGGAGCCTGCTGCTGACCATCGTGGTGCAGAACGCCGCCTGGCTGGCCGGCCCGCTGCTCATCGGGATCGGCATCGACGTCGCCGTCCCCGCGCTCGTCGAGGAGTCCGACCCCTGGCCGCTGGTCTGGATCGCCGGGGCGATGGTCGCCGCCGCGCTGGTCGACACCGGCCTGCGCTACGTGTTCCTCACCCGCTCCGGGCGCATGGGGCAGGCGGTCCTGCTGGCCCTGCGGCGGCAGGTGTTCCGGCACGTGCAGCGGCTGCCGCTGTCCTTCCACGAGCGCTACACCTCGGGCAAGACCATCAGCCGGCTGACCAGCGACGTCGAGGCCCTCGCCGAGCTGCTGGACGAGGGGCTGGACAGCCTGGTGACCGCGCTGTTCAGCGTGTTCACGATCGGCGTCGTCCTGCTCGTGCTCGATCTGCCGCTGGGCCTGGTCGCACTGCTCGGCTTCCCGGCGCTGTTCTTCGTCGCGCGCTGGTTCCAGCGGCACTCCACCGCCGCCTACCGGCGCACCCGGGAGACGATCGCCGCGCTGATCGTCCAGTTCACCGAGACCTTCGGCGGCATCCGGGCGGTGCAGGCCTTCCGCCGGGAGCCGCGCAACGACGTCCTGTACGCCGCGCTGGACGAGGACAACCGGCGCGCCCACCACCGGGCGTTCTGGCTGATCGCCGTGTTCATCCCGGCCGTGACCCTGATCGGCAACCTGGTCACCGTCGCCGTCCTCGGCATCGGGGCGGCACGGGTCATCGACGGCGGGCTGGCCGTCGGCACCCTCGTGGCCTTCCTGCTGTACCTGCGCCGGTTCTTCGACCCGCTGCAGGACGTCGCGATGTTCTACAACTCCTACCAGTCGGCGACCGCGGCGCTGGAGAAGCTGTCGGGGGTGCTCGAGGAGGAGCCCACCGTCGCCGAGCCCGTGGACCCGGCGCCCCACCCGCGGGCCGCCGGTGAGCTCGTCCTCGACGGTGTCCGGTTCGGCTACACCGACCGGGTCGTGCTGCCGGAGCTGCGGCTGACCGTCCCGGCCGGGCAGACGGTGGCGCTCGTGGGGGCGACCGGCGCCGGCAAGTCCACGCTCGCCCGGCTGGTGGCCCGGTTCTACGACCCGACCGCCGGGGAGGTGAGGCTGGACGGGGTGCCGCTGGACCGGCTGTCGGACGCCGACCTGCGCCGCGCGGTGGTGATGGTGACCCAGGAGAGCTTCCTGTTCTCCGGCACCATCGCCGACAACATCGCCTTCGGCCGACCCGAGGCCGGCCGCGACGAGGTGGAGGCCGCCGCCCGGGCCATCGGGGCGCACGAGTTCATCGCCGCGCTGCCCGAGGGGTACGACACCGACGTCCACCGGCGCGGGGGGCGGCTCTCGGCCGGGCAGCGCCAGCTGGTGAGCTTCGCCCGGGCGTTCCTCGCCGACCCGGCGGTGCTGGTCCTCGACGAGGCGACCAGCTCGCTCGACGTGCCCAGCGAGCGGCTGGTGCAGCGCGCCCTGCGCACGCTCCTGGCCGACCGGACGGCGCTGATCATCGCCCACCGGCTCTCCACCGTGGAGATCGCCGACCGGGTGCTGGTCATGGAGGACGGCCGGATCGTCGAGGACGGCACGCCCGCCGAGCTGGTCGGCGGCACGGGGCGGTTCGCCGGGCTGCACCGCGCCTGGGCCGACAGCCTGGTCTGAGCGGAACAGCCCGGTCGGGCAGGTCGTTGACCAGGCATGAGTGCTTCAGTGTCGATGCCCCTGGGCGGCGTCCAGGTGGGTTCCTACGACAGCTACGAGCGGGCGCAGGCCGCCGTCGACCACCTCTCCGACGAGAAGTTCCCGGTCGAGAACGTGACCATCATCGGCACCGACCTGCGGATGGTCGAGAAGGTGACCGGCCGGATGACGACGGGCCGGGCCGTGGCGGCCGGTGCCGCCGGTGGTGCGTGGTGGGGTCTGTTCGTCGGGCTGCTCCTGGGCATCTTCGCCGAGGACGGCAGCAACTGGTTCGGCTCGGTGCTGACCGGTCTGCTCATCGGTCTGGCGTTCGGCGCCGCCTTCGGCGGGATGGGGTACGCGGCGACGCAGGGCCGGCGGGACTTCACCAGCACGAGCAAGATCACGGCCAGCCGTTACGACGTGATGTGCAACCCCGCCCAGGCCGAGGAGGCGCGGGCGATCCTCGCCCGCTTCTCGCTGCGCGGCTGACCGTCCCTTCCGGGGACGGGCTCAGCGGAGGGTGGCGAAGGCGACCGCGGCGGCGGCCGCCACCCCCAGCGAGTCGACGCCGGCGCGCATCGGGATGCGGGCACGCACCGTGGCCGCCTGCTGCGCCTCGGGCGTCAGCCCCGGGCCCTCGGCGCCCAGCAGCACCGCGGTGCGCGGGTGTTCCCGCGGGTCGACGTCGCTGAGGTCCACCGCGTCGTCCGCCGGGGTCAGCGCGACCGTCAGGTAGCCGGCCTCGTGCACCCGGGCGAGGTCGGCCGGCCAGTCCATCAGGCGGGTGAACGGCAACGCCAGGACGTGCCCCATGGAGACCCGCACCGACCGCCGGTAGAACGGGTCGGCGCAGCGCGGGTCGAGCAGCAGTCCGTCGATGCCCAGCGCGAGCGCGGAGCGTGCGATCGAGCCCAGGTTCTCCGCGTCGTTGAGGCCTTCCAGGACGGCCAGGCGGCGCGGCGCCGACGGATCGGGCCCGGCCAGCAGCGCGTCGAGGTCGGCCGGCGACGAGCGGTCCGCCGAGGCGATCACCCCGCGGGTGAGCCGGAAACCGATGACCTCCGACAGCACCCACTTGTCCGCCTCGTAGGCGGCGACGTCGTCCGGCAGGTCGAGGGCCGCGACGCGACCCGGCACCCCGAACACGGCACGCACCCGGTAGGGCGAGGCGAGCAGCCGCTCGACGGCGGAGACGCCCTCGACGATCACCGGGCCGCCCCACCGGGGGGTCCCCTCCGGCCGGTCGCCGGCCTTGAGGTCGCGGAAGTCGGCCACCCGCGGGTCGGCCGGATCGGTGATGACGACGGGTTCCGGCACGGACGTCGATTCTGCCTGGTCCACCCCGGCCACCCGCGGGAGGGAGTCCTCCGGGAAGGCATTCAGCAGGTCCCGCGCCGTGCCGATGCTGCGGAGGTGATCCACAGCGCAACGCCCGGCAGCGGCCGGCCCCGGTGGGGAGCGTTCCCCCGGCTCGCCCTGGGCATGGCCGCGCTCGGCGTGGCCGTCGGCGCGATCTTCCCCTGGTTCGCCGAGCTCCTCGGTGTCCCGACGGTGCACTCCCGTGCCGTCACGTTCCGGCTCGCCTGCCTGGCCGCCGGCATCGCGCTCGGCGCCGCCAACTGGCTGCTGGCGCGGCGGGTGATCGGCCGCCGGCTCCAGGTCCTGGCGACCCGGCTGACCGACGTGGCCGAGGCCGTGGACACACCGCTGGGCACCTCCGGCGCACCCGGCACGCGCGGGGCGGACCTGACGCTGCCGGTCGGTGCCGCCGACGACCTCGGCCGGACTGCCGCGGCCTTCAACGCCATGCTGGCCGCGCTGGACCGGGAGCGCCGCTTCCGGTCGGTGGTGCACGCGACCAGCGACGTCATCTTCCTCGTCGACGCCACCGGCCAGATCTCGTTCGTCTCCGACTCCGTCGTCGGCCTGCTCGGCCGCTCCCCGCACGAGCTGCTCGGCAACGTCGCCCGCGACCTGGTCCACCCCGCCGACCAGCAGCGCCTCGGCAAGGGCCTGCCGGTCGGGCACCCGGACGTCGTCGCCCACCTGCCCGACGTCTTCCTGATGCGGGTGCTGCACCGCGACGGGACGTGGCGGCACCTGGAGATGACCACCTCGGACCGGCGCGCGGACCCGCTGATCGGCGGCCTGCTGCTCACCGCCCGTGACGTCACCGACCGGATCGAGCTGCAGGAACGCCTGGTCCACCAGGCGACGCACGACGAGCTGACCGCCCTGCCCAACCGGGCCGCCGTCCTCGCCCGGGGCGCCGAGCTCCTGGCCGGGCGTCGCGGGACGGAGCGCGTCGCCGTGCTGCTGCTCGACCTCGACCGGTTCAAGGAGATCAACGACACCCTCGGGCACGGCTACGGCGACCGGCTGCTCGCGCAGATCGGCCCACGGCTGCGCCCGCACGTGCGGGACGTCGACGTCGTCGCCCGGCTGGGTGGCGACGAGTTCCTGCTCCTGCTGCCCGACGTCACCCTGGAGGGCGCGCACGCGGCCGCCGTCCGCGCCCGGGCGGCGCTGAATGAGCCGTTCCTGGTCGACGGCCTGGCACTGGACGTCGACGTCAGCATCGGCGTGGCCGTCTCCGCCGACGGTCCGGTGCAGATCGACTCGCTGCTGCGGCAGGCCGACATCGCGATGTACACCGCCAAGGAGCGGCAGAGCGGGGTGGAGCTGTACGACCCCGCCCTGGACGGCCACGACCGCGGGCGGCTGATGCTGCTCTCGGAGTTCCGGCGCGGTCTGGCCGAAGGCCACCTGACGCTGCACTACCAACCCAAGGTCTCGCTGCACACCGGCGAGGTGGTCGGGGTGGAGGCCCTCGTCCGCTGGGTGCACCCGACCCGGGGCCTGCTCATGCCGTGCGATTTCGTCCCCGCCGTCGAGCAGACCGGACTGATCGAGCCGCTGACCGACCGCGTCCTGGACCTTGCACTCGCCCAGGTCCGGGCGTGGACGGAGCAGGGGATCGACGTTCCGGTGGCGGTCAACCTGTCGGCGCGGTCGGTGCACCGCCCCGACCTTCCCGACCGGGTGCTCTCCGCACTGGCCAAGCACGGGGTCGGTGCCCGCATGCTCCGGCTGGAACTGACCGAGAGCGCTCTGGTCGCCGAACCCGGACCCGCCCGCGACGTGCTCGGCCGGCTGCACGCCGCCGGGATCGGCCTGTCGATCGACGACTTCGGTACCGGCTACTCCTCGATCGGCCGCATCCGGAACCTCCCGGTCGACGAGGTGAAGATCGACCGGAGCTACACGGCCGCGATGACCGCCTGCGCCGAGGACGCCGCGATGGTGCGGTCGGTCATCCGCCTGGGACACGAGCTGGGGCTCACCGTGGTCGCCGAGGGGGTCGAGGAGCCCGGCACCGTGGCGGCCCTGACCGAGCTGCGGTGCGACGTCGGCCAGGGATGGTTCTTCGGCCGGCCGGCGCCCGCGGCCGAGCTCACCGCCTGGCTGATCGACCGCCGGGCGAGCTCCGCCGGCGCCCGGCGCTGATCCGCGACCGGCCGCGCCGGACCGTCGGCCGGGGGCCGGTGTCGACATCCCGACACGGCGACTCGTCGATTCGTCGACCGCCCCGTTGACCGCGGCTGGTTAACTCATCTAGCGTTGAGTTCATCAGCCGTTGAGTTCTGAGGAGCGCGTCATGGACGCCGTCACCGTCACCGACCTCGTCGTCGACCGCGGGAAACGCCGCGTGCTCCCCGGTCTCACCTTCGCCGTCCCGGAGGGGCAGGTGACCGGCCTGCTCGGACCCAGCGGCAGCGGGAAGAGCACGCTGATGCGCGCCATCGTCGGCGTCCAGCGCGTCCGTTCCGGCACCGTCGACGTCCTCGGCCACCCGGCCGGCTCCCCCGCCCTGCGCTCACGCGTCGGCTACGTGACCCAGGCGCCCAGCGTCTACGGCGACCTGACGGTGCGGGAGAACGCCCGCTACTTCGCCGCGCTGTACGGGCGCGGCACCGGGGAGGCCGACGCCGCGGTCGCCGACGTGGGGCTCCGCGAGGCGGCCGGCCAGCTGGTGGCCGACCTCTCCGGCGGCCAGCGCGGGCGGGCGTCCCTGGCCTGCGCCCTGGTGGGCGCACCCGAGGTGCTCGTGCTCGACGAACCGACGGTCGGCCTCGACCCGGTGCTGCGGGTCGAGCTCTGGGACATGTTCCACGCCCTGGCCCGCGCGGGCACCACCCTCGTCGTCTCCAGCCACGTGATGGACGAGGCCGCCCGGTGCGACCGGCTCCTCCTCCTGCGCGACGGCGCCCTGCTCGCCGACACCACCCCGGCGCAGCTGCGCAGCGACGGCCGCTCGCACGACCTGGAGGAGGCGTTCCTGAACGTCGTCCGCGCCCGCGAAGGGGTGCCGGCATGAGCGCCACCCGGCACCTCACCGCGGGGCTCACGCTCGCGACCACCACCCGGGTGCTGCGCCAGCTGCGGCACGACCACCGCACCATCGCGATGATGCTGGTGCTGCCGAGCCTGCTGCTCGGGCTGCTGTACCTGCTGTGGCGGGACGTGCCGACCGTCCCGGGGCAGCCGGACACCTTCGACCGGGTCGGGCTGACGATGCTCGGCGTCTTCCCGTTCGTCGTGATGTTCCTGGTCACGAGCATCGCGATGCTCCGGGAGCGCACCTCCGGCACGCTGGAGCGGCTGCTCACCACTCCCCTGTCGCGCCTGGACCTGCTGCTCGGCTACGGCCTGGCCTTCGGGCTGGCCGCCGCGCTCCAGGCGATCGGGACCGTCACGGTGGCCACGACGCTCTACGACCTGGACGTCGCCGGGTCGCTGTGGCTGGTCGTGCTGATCGCCGTCGTCGACGCGGTGCTGGGCGTCGCGCTCGGACTGCTGGCCAGCGCCTTCGCCCGCAGCGAGTTCCAGGCCGTGCAGCTCATGCCCGTCGTCGTGCTGCCGCATTTCTTCCTCTGCGGCCTGCTGGTGCCGCGCGAGCAGATGGCCGGCTGGCTGCAGGCGATCAGCGACGCCCTGCCGCTGACCTACGCGGTCGAGGCGCTGCGGGAGGTCGGGCGCTCGGTGGAGGCGACGGGCACGATGTGGACCGACGTCGGCATCGTCTCCGGCGCGGCCCTGCTCGCCCTCGCGCTGGCGGCGGCCACCCTGCGGAGGAGGACCGACTGAGCACCGAGGAACCCCGTCGGCGGACCGGACGGCGTCCGGGGAGCCCCGACACCCGGGACGCCGTCCTGGCCGCCGCCCGCGCCGCGTTCGCCGAGCGCGGGTTCGACGGCGCCACGATCCGCCAGATCGCCACGGCGGCCGGCGTCGACCCGGCGCTGGTGCACCACTACTTCGGCAGCAAGGACCAGCTGTTCCTGGCCGCGATCGAGGCGCCGGCCGACCCGGCGGAGCTGCTCCCCGAGCTGCTGGCCGGCGGCCGGGACGGGCTGGGCGAGGGCGTCGTCCGGCTGCTGCTGACCGTGTGGGACGGTCCGATGCAGCCCGCCGGGCTGGCGCTCGTGCGCTCGGCCGTCGGCAACGAGTGGGGCGCCAAGCTGCTGCGGGAGTTCCTGGTGACCCAGGTCCTGCGCCGCGTCGTCGGCACCCTGGACCTGCCGCGGCACGAGGCGGAGGTCCGCGGCGCGCTGGTCGCCTCGCAGCTCATCGGCCTGGTGATGGGGCGGTACGTCCTGCGCATCGAGCCGCTGGCGGGCAGCTCCCCCGAGGCCCTGGTCGCCGCGATCGGGCCGACGGTGCAGCGCTACCTCACCGGCGACGTCGCACTCCCGCCTCGCTAGCGGGCGGTCCGGGCGAGCTGCCGGCTCTGCGCGACCAGGCGGCCGGTGGAGTCCCAGATCCGGTAGTCCTCGTCGCTCCAGCCGCCCGCGACCTCGCTGGCCCGGGCCTCCACCAGGCACCACCCCGGCGCCGGGATCGCCCGGACGAGGACCTGCAGCTGCACGGTCGGCGCCCAGCCCATCCGGCCGGTGGCGAAACTGGTCGGCGGCAGCACGTCGGCGAACAGCAGCAGCGACAGCGGGTCGGCCCGGCGCCCGTCGGCCAGGCGCACCCAGGCGCGCAGCACCGGCTCCTCCGAGGGCTGCCCCAGCGCCCACATCGCCGTCGCAGGGTCCAGCCTGCTGTCCACGTGCTGGGTCAGCCCCGGCAGCTGGATCGGCACCGCGGCGAGGTGCGCGTTGGCCGCCATGTCGAGGCACTCGTCGGGCGAGGGAACCTCCGGCATGGGCCGCGAGTACTCCGACGGCGCGTCGGTGAGCGTCGCCGTCGTCGCCTGCACGGTGATCAGCGGGCCGCCGTCGTCGGCGAGCGTGACCATCGAGTGGGCGAGCGTCCGCCCGGCCGGGCCCGGCGTCACCGCGAGGGTCGCCGGCCCGCCGGCCCCGGCCCGCAGGTAGCTGGCCGACATGGCGACGGGGTGCTCGTGCGGGCTCTCCAGCACCGCCGCCCGCCCGGCCACCGACAGCAGGTAGCCGCCGTTGAGGATCCCGCCGCCGACGTCCCATCCCGGGTCGAGCTCGGCGACGAGCCCACCCCCCTCGGACCGGCGGACGGCGGTGGCGACGTCGAAGGCGCTCGAGTGATCGTTCTGCGGCACGGCGAACAGGGTGCCAGGGTGGTCCTCCATGGAGTACACGCACCTCGGTCGCAGCGGTCTGCGGGTCTCCCGCTTGTGCCTGGGCACCATGAACTTCGGCTGGAAGACCGAGGAGGCCGACTCCCACGCGGTCATGGACCGGGCACTGGCCGAGGGGGTCAACTTCTTCGACACCGCCAACGTCTACGGCTTCGACGCCGGCAAGGGCCGCACCGAGGAGGTGCTGGGCAGCTGGTTCGCCCAGGGCGGGGACCGCCGGGAGAAGACGGTGCTGGCCACCAAGGTCTACGGCGGCATGTCCGACTGGCCCAACGACACGTTCCTCTCCGCCCGCAACATCGTGCGCGCCTGCGAGGGGTCGCTGCGCCGGATGGGCACCGACTGGATCGACCTCTACCAGTTCCACCACGTCGACCTGGAGACGCCGTGGGACGAGATCTGGCAGGCCTGCGAGACGCTCGTCGCCCAGGGCAAGGTGCTCTACGTCGGCTCGTCCAACCACGCCGCCTGGCAGATCGTCGAGGCCAACGCCGTGGCCGCCCGCCGGAGCTTCACCGGCCTGGTCAGCGAGCAGTCCCACTACAACCTGCTCACCCGGCACGTGGAGCTCGAGGTGCTGCCGGCCGCGCAGCACTCCGGGGTCGGCATCCTGCCGTGGAGCCCACTGGCCGGCGGTCTGCTCGCCGGGGTCCTGGCGAAGGGCGAGGGCGGACGCCGCCACGAGGAGCGCCAGCAGAAGCGGGTGGAGCAGCACCGGCCCGCGCTGGAGGCCTACGAGAAGCTCTGCCGCGACCTCGGGCACGCGCCGGCCGACGTCGGGCTGGCCTGGCTGCTGCACCAGCCCGCCGTCACCGCGCCGATCGTCGGGCCCCGCACGATGGAACAGCTCGAGGGCGCGCTGACCGCGCTCACCGTGGACCTCGACGACGCCGCCCTGACCAGGCTCGACGAGATCTTCCCCGGCTACCGGGCGGCCCCTATGGAGTACGCCTGGTGACGGGCCGAAATCGCCACTATGGCCCGTCGGCGAGCGGCCAGGAGCCCACGACCTCGTAGGTGGGCGCCTGCCCCAGCCGGCTCTCCTCCAGCCGGACCTCGGACACGCGCCACTCCGGCCCGCGGTAGCCCGCGAGCCGGTCGGTCAGCGAGCCGTCGCCGGGCCGGCCGGGGCGCCACCGGCCCAGCGTCAGGTGCGGGCGGAAGGGGCGCTCCTCCACCGGCAGGCCGAGCTCCCGTGCGACGACGGACAGCCGACCGGCCAGCGCCACCAGCAGGTCGACGTCGCCGTCGAGTCCCGCCCACGCCACCTGCGGACGGCGGATCGACCCGAACCGCCCACCATCGGCCAGCCGGAGCGTCAGCGGCGGGGTCGCGGCCACGGCCGGCTCCGCGGCGGCCACGAGCGCGGGCAGCTGCGCCTCGGGCACCCGGCCGAGGAACAGCAGCGTCAGGTGCCACCGCTCCGGGGTGCTCCACCGCGGCGCGCCCGGGGCGTTCCGGAGCGGGGCGAGAGCGCGGTCGAGGTCCTCGCGGACGGGCGGCGGTGGGTCGACGGCGAAGAACAGCCGCCGGGTCGGTGCGGGGCTCAGACCGGCACCCGCAGGCCGGCCCCCCGCAGCTCGGCGACCAGCCGCAACCGCTCGACCTCGCGCGCCCGGCCCTCGGGACACGAGGTCAGCGACGTCGGGACGCCGAGCATGCCGGCGGCCTCGAGCAGGACGTCGTCGTAGGCGGCGAGGAGCCCTCGGCGCCGGGCCATGGGAGCCCCGGCCGGCACCAGATCCACCTGGCGCCCGAGCCGACGCAGGTCGGCGGCCACGCGCTCCAGCGGGCGGCCCGAGGGAGCGGGGCCCCGCGCCGCGGACCGGCGGGCCGCCCGGAGCTCCAGCCACCGGGTGAGCGGGCCGAAGCCGACGATCACCCCGGCGAAGGCGGCGAGCAGCGCGACGAGCTGGATCAGTGCGGCCATGGGATGCCCCTGCGCGAGCGGAACCGGTGGAGCCGACCGTACGCGCACGGGCCCGGTCAGAGCGACTGCTGGCCCGGCGCCTTCTCGGCCATCTTCTCCTCCTCGGCCCGCAGCTGCGGGGACGGGACGGCGGCGCGCTGCGGCCCCACCCGCAGGCGGAGGCGCAGCGGCGCGCGGCTCAGCTCCAGCCGTACGGTGCGGCGTCGCGCCAGCCAGGCGGCGGCCGCCAGGCCGGCGACCACGCAGACGGCGCCGCCGAGGATCAGCCCCCAGGGCGCGCCGAGGTGCTCGGAGATCCAGCCGACCAGGGGCGCGCCGACCGGCGTGCCACCCATGAAGCACATGAAGTACAGCGCCATCACCCGGCCGCGCATCTGCGGCTCGACGCCGAGCTGGACGAAGCTGTTGGCGGCCACGCTGAACATCAGCCCCGCCGCTCCGGTGGGCACCAGCATCAGGGCGAAGGTGACGTACGTCGGCATGAGGCCGGCGACCACGGTGAGCAGGCCGAACAGCACCGCCGAGCCGACCAGGAAGCGCTGCCGCGGCCGCACGCTGCGCCGGGTGGAGAGCAGCGCGCCCGACAGCGAGCCCACGGCGAAGCAGGTGGAGAGCAGACCGAAGGCCTGCGCCCCGAGGTCGAAGGTCTCGCGGGCCATCAGCGCGATGGTCACCTGGTAGTTGAACCCGAAGGTGCCCAGCACGAAGGCGAGCGTCATCGCCAGCACCAGGTCGGGGTGCGCCCAGGTGTAGGCCAGCCCGGCGCGCAGCTGCCCGCGGCCTCGCGCCACCGGTGGGCTCGGTTGCAGCTCGTCGGTGCGCATGCCGGCCAGCGCGGTGATGGTGAAGGCGAAGCTGGCCGCGTTGAGCAGGAACGCCGGTGCCGTGTTGCCCGACGCCGCCCCGATGAGCAGCCCGGCGACCGCGGGGCCGACCAGCCGGGCGCCGTTGAAGATCGTCGAGTTGAGGCTGACGGCGTTGGTCAGCAGCGCGGGCCCGACCATCTCCGACACGAACGCCTGGCGCACCGGCGCGTCGATCGCCGAGACGGCGCCGAGCGCCCCGGCCAGGACGAACACGTGCCAGAGGGCCACCACGTCGGTGACGACGAGCAGGCCCAGCACCAGCGACAGCAGACCCATGCAGGCCTGGGTGATCAACAGCATGCGGCGCTTGGAGTAGCGGTCGGCCAGGACGCCGCCGTACATGCTCAGCAGCAGGGACGGCCCGAACTGCAGGGCGGTGATCAGCCCGAGCGCGACGCCGCTGTCGTCGGACAGCTGGAGCACCAGCCAGTCCTGGCCGATCCGCTGGATCCAGGTGCCGGTCAGGCTGAAGAGGTTCGCCGAGGCGTAGCGGCGGAAGTTCCGCACCCGGAGGGCGCGGAACATCCCGTTGCCGGGATCGGGAGTCGACTGGTCAGTGCTCGTTCAGGTCACCCACTGGCCAGCTTGTCGATGATCTCCGCCGCCTCGCGCAGCACCGTGCGCTCCTCGGGCGTGAGCTCCTGGAGCTGCCCGGCGAGCCAGGCCTCTCGCGCCTGGGCCTCGGCCGAGAGCATCTCCTCGGCCGCGGGCGTGAGCTCGATGACCACCTGCCGCCCGTCGGTCGGGTGCGGGGTGCGGGTGACCAGACCCATCCCCTCGAGCGCGACGACGACACGGGTCATCGACGGCGGCTGCACCCGCTCGTGGCCGGCGAGCTCCCCGGGGCTCATCGGCCCGTGCCGCTTGAGCGTGGAGAGCGCCGCCAGGTGGGTCAGCGTGACCGAGGTGTCGACCCGCTGGTTGCGGAGCCGGCGCGAGAACCGCATGACCGCCAGGCGGAGGTCATGGGCGAGCGCGGCGGTGTCCAGCGTCGTCCGGCTCACGATGCTTAGCCTAACTCAGTAGTCGGGTCAGAACAGCTGCTGCAGGGGCTCCAGCGCGAAGTAGACGACGAACATCACCGCGATGATCCACATCAGCGGGTGGACGTCCCTGCGCCGCCCGACGACCAGGCGGAGCAGCACGAAGCTGACCACGCCGGCCCCGATGCCGTTGGTGATCGAGTAGGTGAACGGCATCAGCGCGATCGTCAGGAACGCCGGGATGACCAGCGACATGTCGTCCCAGGCCAGGTACCGGATCTGGGTGATCATGAGGGCACCGACGATCACCAGCGCCGGCGCGGCGGCCTCCGCCGGGACCACGCCGACCAGCGGCGTGAAGAAGACCGCCACGAGGAACAGCACACCCGTGACGATGCTGGCCAGGCCCGTGCGGGCGCCGTCGGCGACGCCGGCGGTGCTCTCGATGTAGGTCGTGTTGGACGAGACGCTCCCGGCGCCACCGGCCGCCGCGGCGAGCGAGTCGACGAGCAGCACCGGCTGCGACTTGGGCAGATTGCGCTTCCCGTCGAGCATGTCGCCCTCGGCGCCGACGGCGGTCACGGTGCCGACGGTGTCGAAGAAGTCGGCGATCATGATCGAGAAGACGATGAGCAGCGCGGCGATGATGCCGATGCGCTCGAAGCCCCCGAACAGCGAGAAGTTGCCCAGGAGGGAGAAGTCCGGGCTGCTGACGACGTCCTCGGGCAGCACGGGCGCCTGCAGCCACCAGCCGCGCGCGTTCTCGCCGTCCTCGCTGAAGCGCGGTCCGACGTCGGCGATCGCCTCGACGACGATGGCGAGCGCCGTCGTCGCCACGATGCCGATGAGCAGCGCGCCCTTGACCTTGCGGACGACGAGCACCGCGCTGAGCAGCAGGCCGACGACGAACACGAGCATCGGCCAGCCGGCCAGCTGCCCCTGGTCGCCGAAGCTGATCGGCGTGCCCTGCCCAGCCCGGACGATCCCGGCGTCGGCCAGCCCGATGATGGTGAGGAAGAAGCCGATGCCGACGGCGATCGCCGTCTTCAGCTGGGCGGGGATGGCCTCGAAGACGGCGCGGCGGAAGCCGGTGAGCACGAGGACGGTGATCAGCAGGCCCTCGAGCACGATCAGGCCCATGATCTCCGGCCAGGACAGCTGGGTGGCCGCGAAGACGGCGACGATCGCGTTGATGCCCAGACCGGTCGCGAGCGCGAACGGGTACCGGCCGACGACGCCCATCAGGATCGTGAGGACGCCGGCCAGGAGGGCCGTGACCGCGGCGATCGACTCGAAGGGCAGGACGGTGCCCTCGACGTCGGCACCCTGGACGCCGTCGGGGCCGACGATGCTGGTCAGGATGATCGGGTTGAGCACCACGATGTAGGCCATCGTGAAGAAGGTGGTCAGGCCGCCGCGGACCTCACGGCTCATCGTCGAGCGACGGGCACTGATCTCGAAGTACCGGTCCAGCCCGTTCTTCGGCCTGGTGCGGGGGCCCTCGCTGCGGCGCGGCGTGGGCGTGCCGGCCGCGACGTCAGCAGGGGTGTCCCCGACGGCGGTAGCGGAGGCGTCCGCGGACGGGTGGGACTTGTCGGGCATGCGGTCTCTTTCGGTGACGAGGCTGCGGGACGTGGCGGGCGGCCCTGCCCGCGCCCGGCCGAGGAGGCAACGAGCGGCGACAGCGTGCCACACGCCCCGGCCGGGCAGCTCCCCCCGTGACCGACCCGCAATCTAGGGTGCCCTCGTGCCCGGTCCCCAGAAGCAGGCCCCGCCCCCGCTGCAGATCGACACCGCTCGCGTGGTGCTGGCCGGGATGGCGTTGTGGGCGGTGGCCCTGGTCGTCCTGCTGCTGCTCGGCGACCGGGTGGACCGGCTGTGGACCTGGACCTGCGTGGCCGCCCTCGCCCTGGCCACGCTGGGCCTGGGCATCATGCGCTGGCAGGGCCAGGGACGCTCGCGCGACGACCGGTGACGGCCCCGGCGATCAGTCGCCGAGGACGTCGTAGTCCGAGGTGTCGTAGCGGGCGGAGGTGACGACCTCGGTCTCGTCGAGCGGGACCAGCGTCGCCTGGCTGTGCGCGCCGCAGCCGTAGTCCGCGGTCACGACCCGCCCGTCGGCCGGGGCGTAGGCGTTGCCGCACGCGCCCACCATCTGGCGCAGCGAGCCGGCCAGGGGCAGGTAGAAACCGCAGGTGACGCAGGAGCCGGGTGCCTGGCGGGCCATCGGCGCGGACGGACCGAACTCGCCGGCGGTCCAGCGGCCCACCGCGTCGGTCCGCCCCTCCCGCGACATCACGCGCTCGCGGCCGAGACCCAGCTCGCCGGCGACGATCCGCCCTTCCGGGTCGTCGGCCGAGTCGTCGTCCACCGTGTACGCCGGCGCCAGCCGGACGTCGTCCTCCGTCGAGGGCAGGACGTCGCCGACGGAGAGGTCACCGGGCCGCAGCCGCTCGTGCCAGGGCACCCACGCGGGGGCCAGCAGCGCCTGCTCGCCGGGCAGCAGCACCACCTCGTCGACGGTGACCTGCTCCTCCCCCGGGACGCGGGCCAGCGTGACCGCCCAGTGCCAGCCGACGTAGCCGGGCAGCCGGCTGGCGAACGTGTGGGTGAGCACGTCGCCGAGCTCGGCGGCCGAACCGTCGGCGGCGGCCACCTGCTCCGGGCCGGAGCCCAGGTGCTCGCCCACCAGATCGGCGGAACCGGCCGTCTCGACCGCGGCCGCGCGGGCCTGCTCGACCGCGGCGTTCAGCGCGTCGTCCGGGGCGGATGCGGGCCGGACTGCGGCGAGGGGATCGGACACTCCCCCATTGTGGCGGACGCCGGGCCGACGGGGGGACAGCGCATCCCCCGGGCCGCGGCGCCGGGCGCCGGGACCGGACTGCCAGGTCGGTGCGGCACCATGGTCACGTGTCCGCCGACCGCCGTCCGCCCGGAGCACCCCGGCGCTCCTGGCTGTCCCGGCGCGCGGCCCCGCCCCCGCCGGACCGCTGGGACACCACCCCGGTCGCCGTCCCCCGGCCGCAGACACGGCCTCTGCCGGCCGCGGCCGCCCAGCCCCCGGGCGACGACCGGCCCACGACGTCGATCCCGGCGCCCGACCCCGTCCCGCCCGCCGCGCTGCCACCACCTGCGCTGCCGGGCCGGCCCAAGGTGACCGTCACCCGCGTGGCCGCCGCCCGCAGCCGGGAGCTCACCGTCGCCGCGGCCCGCCGGGTGCGCGCCGCCAGCCGGGCCGACGGCGCCGAGGAGAGCGGGCTGTCCCACCTGCTGTGGGTGAACGCCCTGCACATGGCCGGGGACGCGATGATCGCCGTCTCCCTGGCCGGCACCCTGTTCTTCGCGGCGACCACCGACGCGCAGCGGGGCAACGTCGCCCTCTACCTGCTGGTGACGATGGCCCCGTTCGCCCTGCTGGCGCCGGTGATCGGCCCGGCCCTGGACCGGCTGCAGCGCGGCCGGCGGTGGGCGATGGCCACCTCGCTGATCGGCCGGGCGGTGCTCGCGCTGGTGATGGCGGCCCACTTCGACGACCTGTGGCTCTACCCCGCGGCCCTGGGCGTGCTCGTGCTGTCCAAGGCGCACAACGTGCTCCGCGCGGCGGTGGTCCCGCGGGTCCTGCCCGCCGCGATGTCGCTGACCTCGGCGAACGCCCGGCTGTCGGTCTTCGGCCTGGCGACGGCCGGTGTGGCCGGTGGGCTGGCCGCCGGCATCGCCGCCGTCCTCGGCTTCGACTGGGAGCTGTGGGCCACCGCCGCGGTGTTCGTCGCCGGCGGGGTGCTCGCCGTCCGGCTGCCCGCGCACGTGGACGTGCCGACCGGCGAGGAACCGGCCGACGTGCTCAGCACCACCGAGATCCGCGTGCCCGGCCGGCGCCGCCGGGTGAGCCCGCACGTGGTGCTGGCGCTGCGGGCCAACGCCGCGCTGCGCGGGCTCGGCGGCTTCCTCACCATCTTCTCGGCGTTCCTCGTGCAGGCGACCTTCGCCGACGGCTGGGACGCCACCCTCGCCCTGGGCGCGATCGCGGCCGCGGCCGGCATCGGCAGCTTCGTCGGCACGGCGGTCGGCTCCCGGCTGCACACCGCCGCGCCCGACCGGCTGGTGCTCTACGCCGCCGCGACGGCCGCCGGGGTGACCGTGGTCGCGGCGGTCTTCTACGGGTTCTGGATGGCGGTGCTGGTCGCCGGCGTCGCCGCCGTCGCCAACGCCATCGGCAAGGTGTCGCTGGACGCGATCCTCCAGCGGGAGCTGCCCGAGCGGTTGCGCGCCTCGGCGTTCGCCCGCTCCGAGACGATGCTCCAGCTGTCCTGGGTGGCCGGCGGCGCGCTCGGGATCTCGCTGCCGCCCACCGGCTGGCTGGGGTTCACCGTCGCCGCGGCGCTGCTGGCCCTCGCCGTCGGCCTGGTGCTGTGGACCCTGCACCGGGGCCGCCGGCCGGCCTCCGCGACGGGGGCCCCGGAACCGCCGACGGCGCCGGTGGGACCGTCGTGGTCGTGAGAACGCCCGCCGTCGCCCTGCTCGCCCTCGCTCTCCCCGCGTCCCTGGCCGGGTGCGCCGGCGGGACCGAGGGGCCCGGGAACGTCCGTGCGGAGACCGGCGTCCAGGACGTCACCGCCCGGCCGACCCAGTACTGCGTGGACGGCGAACCGCAGCTCTACGAGACCACCCCGCCGATCGTCGAGGTCTCCCCCGACACGGCGATCAGCCTCACCGTGCCCGAGGTGATCGCCGAGCGCGGGTGGCAGGTGCAGGTGTTCGACGACCAGCTGCAGGAGGTTCTCGGCGAGGTCGACGTCCCGGAGGGGACGACGACGTTCGACGGGATCAACTCCTCCGACGTCGTGCCGCCCGCCTTCTACCTCGTGGTGGTCGAGGACAAGGGCGGCGACTGCGGCGAGTGGACCGGCGCGTGGCCGGTCGGTTTCCTGCGCGCCGGCGGCTGAGCGGCGCCGGCGTCAGCCCTCGAGGTCGCCGGCCACGGCGCGCAGCACCGAGGCGACCTTGCGGGCGTGGCCCCGGTCGGGGTACCGGCCGTGCCGCAGGCCCTCGGAGACGTCGTCGAGCAGCTTGATCAGGTCCTCGATGATCGGGACCAGCTCGTCGGGCTTCTTGCGGCTGGCGGCCGCGACGGTGGCCGCGACAGAGGGCAGTGGGTCGAGCAGCCGCACCTGCAGGGCCTGGTCGCCCCGGCGGCCGGCGACGATGCCGAACTCCACGCGCTGGCCGGGCTTGAGGTCGGTTCCGGCGGGGAGGGCGTCCTTGTGCACGAAGACGTCCGGCCCGTCCTCGCGGGACAGGAAGCCGAAGCCCTTCTCCGCGTTGAACCACTTCACTCTGCCGGTGGGCACGGTGGATCCCTCAGTTCTCGGTGTGACGCGGCTCGCGCCGGGGAACGACGACTGCGGCACGGGACCGCTCGATGCACAGGTTAACCGTCCGTGGTCACCGACCGGCCCGGCGATTCGCGCGCGTCCCTACCCTGGCCGGGTGCCCGCATCCCCGGAGTCGCCCGACCACCCGGACTACCGGTTCACCCTGGCCAACGAGCGCACCCTGCTGGCGTGGCTGCGCACCGGGCTGGCACTGGTGGCCGGCGGGGTCGCCGTCGCCACCTACGCGCCCGACCTGGGGGTCCGCTGGGGCAGCGCCGCCGTCGCCCTCGCGCTCGTCCTGATCGGGCTGCTCACCGCCCTGGCCGGGTACCGCCGCTGGCGGGCGAACGAGGCGGCGATCGAGGCCGGGCGGGCCCTGCCGTCGAGCGTGCTGGTGCCGGCGGTGGCCGCGGGGGTGGCCGCGGTCGTCGTCGTGGTCGGCGTGCTGGTGGGCGTCGAGGTGATGCGGGGGTGACGCCGCCGGTGGAGACCCAGCCCGAGCGGACCGCGCTGGCCTGGCAGCGCACCGGTCTGGGCGTCCTGGCCGTGGCCGGGCTGCTCGGGCACCGGGCACTGCACACCGACCGGCCGGCGATGCTGGTGGCCGCCGGCCTCGCCGCCCTGCTCGGGCTGGCCGTGCTCGGTGCCCTGGCCCCGCTGCGAAACCGGCAGGTCCAGCGGCGGGTGGCCCACGGCAGCGCGGTCTGCGACCCGTGGGCGGCGCGGGCCGCGACCGGCGTCGTGGTGCTCACGGCGCTCGCCGCGGCCGCCGCCGTCGCGCTCGTCTGATCCCGCGCCGTCAGGCGGCCTCGGCCTGGGTGATGATCGCGAGCCGCTCGAGCAGGACGAGGAAGACGACGGCGAAGTCGTTGTCCGCCACCTGCCGGGCCACCTCGGCCCAGTCCACCTGCTCGCGCAGCGCCCGGGCCACCGGCAGCATCCGCGCGAAGTCGCAGTAGTGCTCGTCCAGCGCCATCAGCTTGGTCACCAGGATGTCGGTCGGGTCCATCACCGGCATCTGCACCGACAGCACCGGCAGCACCGCAGCCCGCTCCACCATGTCGATCTCCGCGGGGCGCCCGCAGGTCCGCCACAGCACGTCGACGAAGACGTCGTCCCGCTCCACCTTCAGCAGCCAGTCCTCGGCGGGATCGACCACCTGCAGGCCGGCGTCGGCCAGCGCCTTCGCCGCCCGCTCGGCCTCCGCCGCAGGGACGAGGAAGTCGGCGTCGTGGTCGGGCTCCGGGGCACCGCGCACCCAGGCCGCGTAGCCGCCGCAGAGCGCGAAGGGCACCTCCCCCTGCTTGAGCGCGACGGCGGTGCGCTTGAGCAGGTCGCGCACCTGGTCGCGGGGGGAGGGCTGCACGGGGGCCTCGCTACCCGCCGGTAGCGCGCGCACGCATGCGGTCGGCGGTAGTTCCGTTCCCGACCGGGGCACAGGGCTGACGTGCGCATCGCGAGCTTCAACATCCTGCACGGACGCTCCCTCGAGGACGGCCGGGTCGACGTCGACCGGCTGGCCGCGGCGGTGAAGACCCTGGACGCCGACGTGCTCGGCCTCCAGGAGGTGGACCGGGACCAGCCCCGCTCGCAGGGGGCCGACCTCACCGCCGTCGCCGCGGAGGCGATGGGCGCGGTCGACTCCCAGTTCGTGGCCGCCCTGGCTGGGACCCCGGGCGGGACCTGGATGGCCGCGACCGGGGACGAGCAGCCGGGGTCGGCGAGCTACGGGATCTCGCTGCTCTCCCGCTACCCGGTCCTCTCCTGGCGGGTCGTCCGCCTGGCGCCGCTGCGGGCCAGCGTGCCGCTCTGGTCGCCGGACTCCCGACGGCCGTTCCTGGCCCGGGACGAGCCGCGGGTCGCCGTCGCCGCCGTGATCGACGGGCCGTTCGGGCAGTTCACCGTGTGCAACACGCACCTGTCGTTCATCCCGCGGTGGAACACCCGGCAGCTGCGCACGCTGGTGCGCTCGCTGGAGGGGACGCGGGAGCCGCTGGTGCTGATGGGCGACCTCAACATGCAGCAGCGGGCCGCCGCGCGGCACAGCGGCCTGCAGCCGATCGCCACCGCGGCGACCTTCCCGGCCCCGCGACCCAGCCGTCAGCTCGACCACGTGCTCGTCCGCGGCGGCCTGCGCGCGTCCGGCGCGGCCGAGGCGGTGCAGCTGCCGCTGTCGGACCACCGGGCGCTGGCCGTGCGCGTCGAGCCGACCTGAGTGTGACCGGACGACTCGCGAACCACGCCCGGCTAGGTGTACTGACCACGGACGTTGGTGACGGCGGACGGCGTGGGTCGATGACATGAGGAAGACCTCCGAGTGAGG
>NZ_JAAGWG010000078.1 GCF_010682065.1 Blastococcus saxobsidens | reverse complement strand
CGGGCGGTCAGGTCCCGGAAGAACGCCAGCCAGCCGGCGCCGTCCTCGGCGGAGGTGACCTGCAGACCGAGGATCTCCCGGTGCCCGTCGGCATTGACGCCGGTGGCCACGAGGGCGTGCACACCGACCACCCGGCCGCCCTCGCGGACCTTCAGCACGAGGGCGTCGGCGGCCACGAACGTGTAAGGGCCGGCATCGAGGGGGCGGTGCCGGAAGTCGGCGACCTGGGCGTCGAGGTCCTTGGCCATCTCGCTCACCTGCGACTTCGAGAGCCGGGTGATGCCCAGGGACTCCACCAGCTTCTCCATCCGCCGGGTGCTCACCCCGAGCAGGTAGCAGGTGGCGACCACGGTGGTCAGCGCCCGCTCCGCTCGCCGGCGGCGCTCCAGCAGCCAGTCCGGGAAGTAGGACCCGGATCGGAGCTTGGGGATCGCGACGTCCAGCGTGCCGGCTCGGGTGTCGAACTCCCGCAGCCGGTAGCCGTTGCGGACGTTGGTCCGCT
>NZ_JAAGWG010000077.1 GCF_010682065.1 Blastococcus saxobsidens | reverse complement strand
CGTGGACCAACGAGCCGGGCCGGTCGTGCTCGTAGCGGTTCGCGCTGCGTCGCGTGGCGCGGATGACCTGCCCGGTGACCGGGTCGCAGGCGGCCAGCGGTGGGGTGTGGTGGCGGCGCAGTACCCGTCCGACGGTCGATGCCGGCAGCTGCAGGTGCGCCCCGATAGCCACCGGGCCGCGGCGGGACAGGTGGCGGGAGATCCGGATTCGGGTCTCGGTGCAGGCCGGGGTGCGTTGGGGATGGCTGCGGGCGTGGCTGGGCCGGTCGACCAGGCCGGCCTTGCCTTCGGCCCGCCACCTGCCCCACCACTTGTAGGCGCACGCTCGGGAGACGCCCATCTCGGCGGCGACGTGGGCTGCTGGACGGCCGGTGGCGATCCGCTGGACCAGGATCAACCGCCCGGCAGGGGTCAGGCGGGCATTAGCGTGGGACACGAGCGACCTCCGTGGTCGGAATGGATGCCGTCAGACAGCTCCACCCGACCCGGAGGTCGCTCCCACGTCAACAACGGTCCTGCTCAGTACA
>NZ_JAAGWG010000076.1 GCF_010682065.1 Blastococcus saxobsidens | reverse complement strand
TGTACTGACCCGCTGCGTTGTTGACGCGGTCGATGGGTGAGCGTCCGCCGATGCCCAGGTGGGGCCGGTTCAGGTTGTAGTGGTTGAGCCAGGTGGGCAAGAGGGCGGCGCGGTCGTCGTTGCTGGTGAAGGGCCGGGAGTAGGCCCATTCGGCGCCGAGGGTGCGGTTGAAGCGTTCGACCTTCCCGTTGGTCCAGGGGCAGTGCGGGCGGATGAACTTCTGCCGGGCACCGATGGCGGTCACGGCGGCGGTGAAGTCGCGGGATCGGCGGTAGTTCATGGCATTGTCGGTGATGACCCGTTCGATGCCGATGCCGTGGCCTGCGTAGAAGGCGGCGGCGCGGGTGAGGAAGCCGGCGCAGGTGGCGCCCTTCTCATCACCCAGGATCTCGGCGTAGGCCAGCCGGGAGTGGTCATCGATGGCGGCGTGCACGTAGTCATAGCCCAGTCCGCGGGCTGAACCGGGTCTGGTGCCGCGGCCATGAGCGCGCCAGCCCCCGCCGTCGGGGATGCGCCCGAGCTTCTTCACATCG
>NZ_JAAGWG010000075.1 GCF_010682065.1 Blastococcus saxobsidens | reverse complement strand
GAACCCGGAAGCTAAGCCTCTCAGCGCCGATGGTACTGCCCTGGAGACGGGGTGGGAGAGTAGGACACCGCCGGACAACCATTACGAACGGGGGTCAGAGCCTTTGGCTCTGGCCCCCGTTCGCGTTGTCCTGTCTGCAGCTTTCGGCGGCTTGTGCGAGTGCGCCGCTATTCGAAGAGGTACCCCGAACACATGACTACTCCGCGACGCGGTTCCGACGGCCCGCGCGGCTCCGGCGGTGGCCGCCCCGGATCCGGATCCGGCCGTCCAGGCGCCCGTGCGCAGCGGCCCAACGGCGCATCTGGACGACCCGGCGGAGCGCAGCGCGGGGCAGCCGGCGGGCGGGGTGGCTCGGGTAGCGCCGACCGACCGACCCGTCCGCAGAGCGACCGCGACGCCCGGTACTTCCAGGAGCGGGGTGGATCCTCCGGCGGAGGACCCCGTCGTGACGCCGGCGCCAACCGGGGCGGCACATCGCGCGACGATCGCGGCGGATGGCAGGACCGTCGCCCCTCGGGTGACCGTCCGCAGCGTTCCGACCGTCCGCAGGGTGACCGTCCCCGTGGTGACTG
>NZ_JAAGWG010000074.1 GCF_010682065.1 Blastococcus saxobsidens | reverse complement strand
GCGCTTGTGCGTGATGGTCTCGCCGAGGGTCTCGGCGAACAGGTGGGATCGGTAGGCCGAGCCGTTGTCGGTGAGCACTCGCTTGACGGTGATTCCGCAGTCGGCGAAGTGGGCGTTGGCGCGGGTCCAGAACGCCGCGACGGTCTCCTTCCGCTCGTCGCCGAGGATCTCGGAGTAAGCCAGCCGGGAGTGGTCATCCACGGCGTGGTGCAGGTAGGCGTAGCCGGGCTTGGACTGCTTCTTGATCGCTCGTCCGGCGGCGCGGCCGTGCACCCGGTGCCCGCCGCCGTCGGGGATGCGGCCGAGTTTCTTGATGTCGACGTGCACCAGGTCCCCGGGTGCGGCGTGCTCATAGCGGCGCGGCGCCGGCCGCGAGGAGCGGACCCGCACTCCGGTTGCCGGGTCGATGAACCGCAGCGGCGGCGCCCCGTAGCGGGTCAGGACCCGCTGCACGGTGGAGACGGCCAGACCGAGCCGGTAGGCGATCCGCGCCGGCCCCCAGCGGCGGGAGATCCGCAGTCCCAGGATCCGGCGTTCGGTGCGCACCGGGAGCTGGTGGGGGCAGTGCCGCGGCCGCGACGAGCGGTCGGTCATGCCGGCCGGCCCGAAC
>NZ_JAAGWG010000073.1 GCF_010682065.1 Blastococcus saxobsidens | reverse complement strand
TCAGCGGGCGGTGCCGGTGCGCTGGACGCCGGTGAAGGTGAGGGCGAAGGCGCTGGTCTGGCCCTGGAAGGTGTTGTCGGCGGTGGTGGGCAGGGAGATCGTGTAGGCGATGTGGTCGGTGGCGTGGGCGGCCAGGGAGGCGGCGCCGGTGAGGGCGACGTCGGCGGTGACGGGGCCGGAGCCCAGGAGCTTCTCGCCGCTGGCGCAGGTGTAGGTGTTGCCGGACTGGACCCAGGCGACGGCGCAGGAGCGGACGCTCTTCTGCAGGCCGTTGGCGGCGTCGGTGGTCAGGATGCTGGCCTTGGTGACGCTGGCGCCCATGGTGATGCTGGCGAAGGGCAGGTTGCCGTCGTTGTAGAGGGTGACGGCGCGGGTGATGCTGTCGCCGGGGACGAAGCCGGAGACGCTGAGCGGCAGGGTGCCGACCTGGGTGGCGCTGATGGAGAGGGTGCCGCTGTCGATGGTGGCGTTGACCGGGGTGGAGCTGTCGGTGAAGGTGCCGAAGGTGCCGAGGCCGGCGACGGCGGCGGCGGCGCCGATGACGCCGAGGGAGCCGACGATCTTGCGGGCGGTGGAGCTGGAAGCGGTGGCGGTGGTGCTCATGTCCTGTGTCTCCTGTGTCCGTGGGTGGCACCGGCGCTTCCGGTGACAC
>NZ_JAAGWG010000072.1 GCF_010682065.1 Blastococcus saxobsidens | reverse complement strand
GTCCGCTATCGGTCACCAGGAAGTATTTAGGCTTAGCGGGTGGTCCCGCCAGATTCACACCGAATTTCACGGGCTCGGTGCTACTTGGGAAACAAGCTCGGGAGAGACTGAGTTTTCGTGTACGGGGCTCTCACCCTCTACGGCGACCCCTTCCAGAGGCCTTCCACTAACACAAGTCTTTTATGACTCCCTGCCACCTCGGCAGAAGTGACTGAACTGTCCCACGACCCCGACCACACAACGCCTGCCGGCTATCACATGCGATCGGTTTAGCCTCATCCGCTTTCGCTCGCCACTACTCACGGAATCACGGTTGTTTTCTCTTCCTGTGGGTACTGAGATGTTTCACTTCCCCACGTTCCCTCCACACGCCCTATGTGTTCAGGCGCGGGTCACACCACATGACTGGTGCGGGGTTCCCCCATTCGGAAATCCTCGGATCAACGCTCGGTTGACAGCTCCCCGAGGCTTATCGCAGCCTCCTACGTCCTTCATCGGCTCCTGGTGCCCAGGCATCCACCGTGTGCCCTTAACAACTTGGCCACACAAAAATCCCGCCCCCTGCCCCCGGAAGGAAACAAGAAGCGGGCCTACACAAACTCTTTGCTACAAGAGTCAGAAGATGCTCGCGTCCACTGTGCAGTTCTCAACGTACGACCAGTCACCACC
>NZ_JAAGWG010000071.1 GCF_010682065.1 Blastococcus saxobsidens | reverse complement strand
TGTGGCGTCCACGGCTGGATCACTCCGCCGCTTCGACCGCCACACGACGCTCCCCTACCCATCCACACACCTGGCCGCAGATTCAAGACCTGCGACGGGAAAAGTGTGAATGCCACGGCTTCGGCGGTGTGCTTGAGCCCCGCTACATTGTCGGCGCGGAACCACTTGACCAGTGAGCTATTACGCACTCTTTCAAGGGTGGCTGCTTCTAAGCCAACCTCCTGGTTGTCTCTGCGATCCCACATCCTTTTCCACTTAGCACACGCTTAGGGGCCTTAGCCGATGATCTGGGCTGTTTCCCTCTCGACTACGAACCTTATCGCCCGCAGTCTCACTGCCACGCTCTCACTTACCGGCATTCGGAGTTTGGTTGACGTCAGTAACCTTGTGGGGCCCATCGGCCATCCAGTGCTCTACCTCCGGCAAGAAACACGTGACGCTGCACCTAAATGCATTTCGGGGAGAACCAGCTATCACCGAGTTTGATTGGCCTTTCACCCCTACCCACAGCTCATCCCCCAGGTTTTCAACCCTGGTGGGTTCGGTCCTCCACGCGGTCTTACCCGCGCTTCAACCTGGCCATGGGTAGATCACTCGGCTTCGGGTCTAGGGCACGCGACTATGTCGCCCTGTTCGGACTCGCTTTCGCTACGGCTACCCCACACGGGTTAACCTCGCCACGTACCGCTAACTCGCAGGCTCATTCTTCAAAAGGCACGCAATCACCCCTCCACCGAAGTGGATAAGGCTCTCACGGCTTGTAG
>NZ_JAAGWG010000070.1 GCF_010682065.1 Blastococcus saxobsidens | reverse complement strand
CGGGGACGACGACGGTGGTCGCGGCCGAGGTGGTGGGCTCGTCGACGGTGTCGACGGAGTGCACGAGGGTCAGCACGACAGCACCCGCGTCCGGGGCGAGTCCGCCGTCCAGCCGTAGGTCGTGAGCGTGGAGACCAGGAGGCTCGGCTGGTAGACGAGGGCATCGGCGTCCTGCACCTGGGTGACGGTCGTCGTGCCGACCGCGGTGGTCATCAGGGGGCTGACGGTGCCGTTGGCCAGCCGGGCCGAGACGCGGTAGCCGTTGGTGCCGCGCGAGTTGCTCCCGGTCCAGCTCAGCGTGACGTGCAGATCGGTGTTCCTGGTGACGGTGGTGGTCGTCGTCTCGTTCGGCCGGGGGCCGGGCTCCGTGGTGGTCGTGGTGCCCTGGACGTTGCTCGAGCTGGCGGCCGTCGTCGTCGTCGAGTTGTAGTAGGTGGTGCTCGTCGCGCCGGTCCCCGGGCTCGTGTAGACGGTGCGCTTGACGGTCGTCGTCGTGGTGGTGCAGTTGTCGACGAGCGTCAGCCCCGTGGGGGGCGCGACGGTGCCTGAGGTGATCGACTGCTGCACCGACGTCGTGTCGGAGAAGGCGGCCGAGGCGGTCATGCTGCCGCCGAGGACCACGGTCAGGCCCGTCGCGATCAGGATCAGCGTTCGTCGGATGGCGGTCATCACTGCACCTCCTCGTTCTCGTCGTGGGACAACTGGGTCAGCGGGCGGTGCCGGTGCGCTGGACGCCGGTGAAGGTGAGGGCGAAGGCGCTGGTCTGGCCCTGGAAGGTGTTGT
>NZ_JAAGWG010000007.1 GCF_010682065.1 Blastococcus saxobsidens | reverse complement strand
CGAGTAGACCTTGTGCTGGTAGTTCGTGAACTCGGTGAACTGGTTGACGTACTGCCAGACCCGCTCGTTGGACGTGTGGAAGAGGTGGGCGCCGTAGACGTGCACCTCGATACCGGTCTCCGGCTCGGGGGCGGAGTAGGCGTTCCCGCCGATGTGGTCGCGCCGGTCGATGACCAGGACCCGCTTGTCCAGCTGGGTGGCCACGCGCTCCGCGACCGTGAGGCCGAAGAAACCGGAGCCCACGACGACGAGATCAGGTCCTGTGTCAGTCACGGGCATCGACGGTACCTGTCAGGTGCGGACCGCACGATGACAGAGCGGGTTTCGGGCCTGAGGCGGCACGTTCCGTCGCATCGCCCCCAGGAGTCACCCGCGGGTCAGATCGGTGCCGTCGGAGCCGCACTGCCTAGGGTTCGGGGGTGGGCACTCCGACGGACTCCTCCCCGCTGCGCGTCGTCGCCATCACCTATTCGCCGGGTGAGGCGCTCGACGGCTTCATCGAGTCGCTGGCCGCCGCGACGAGCCGACCCGTCGAGGTCGTCCTCGCAGACAACGGCTCCACCGACGGCGCCCCGGAGCGGGCGGCTGCGCAGCACGCCCACGTGCGCGTGCTGCGCACCGGCGGGAACATCGGGTACGGCGCCGCGGCCAACGCCGGGCTGGCCGGGCTGCGCACCGGGCGGGCGCTGATCGCCAACCCCGACCTGCGCTTCTCCCCGGGGTCGGTCGACGAGCTGCTCGCCGCGGCCGACCGCTGGCCCCGGGCCGCCACGCTCGGACCGGCGATCATGACGCCGGCGGGTGAGCTGTACCCCTCCGCCCGCGACCTGCCCCGCCTGTCCACCGGCGCCGGGCACGCCCTGCTGGGCTGGGCGTGGCCGGGCAACCCGTGGACCGCCCGGTACCGGCGGGAGCGCGAGGCGCCGCGCGAGCGCCCGGCCGGCTGGCTCTCCGGCTCCTGCCTGCTGGTCGACGTGGAGGCGTTCTGGTCGGTGGGCGGCTTCGACCCCGGCTACTTCATGTACTTCGAGGACGTCGACCTCGCCCAGCGGCTGGGCCGTCGCGGCTGGCTGCACGTCTACGTGCCGACGGCCGTGGTGGAGCACGAGGGCGGGCACGCCACCCGGCGCGAGCCGCACCGCATGCAGCGGGTGCACCACACCAGTGCGCTCCGCTACCTCTCCGGCCAGTACCCCGGCCGGCGCAACGCCCCGCTGCGGGGGGCGTTCCGGGCCGGGCTGGGGAGCCGGATGCTCGTCTCCTACGTCAGCGGCCGGGTGGCGGCGGGGGCCCGTTTCCAGCGGAGGGCCAAGGACCTGGCCGTGGTGCGCGCCCCCGCCCCCGCCCCCGACGGGCACGGGGACAGCTGACGTGCGGCACGCGGTGATCATGGCCGGCGGGTCCGGGACGCGGCTGTGGCCGCTGTCGCGCGCCGGCCGGCCCAAGCAGCTGCTCGACGTGGTCGCCGACGCCGACGGCGGCGCGCACAGCCTCCTGGCCGAGGCGTTCGCCCGGGTGCGCACCGTCGTCCCGGCCGACTGCGTCTGGGTCTGCACCGCGGCCCGCTACGCCGACCAGGTGCGGGCCGACCTGCCCGAGCTCTCCACTGACCGGCTGATCCTCGAGCCCGTGCCGCGGGACACCGCCAACGCGGTCGGCCTGGCCGCCGCGCTGGTCGCCGACGTCGACCCCGACGCCGAGCTCGCGGTGGTCAGCGCCGACCACGTCATCCGGCCGGTCGAGCGGTTCGCGCACACGCTGCGCACCGCCTTCGACGCACTCGCCGCCCGCCCGCGGGCGCTGGTCACCCTGGGCATCACGCCCACGTCCCCGGCCACCGGGTTCGGGTACGTGCGGCGGGGTGCCGCGACGGGCCTCGCGGGCGTCGCCGAGGCCGCCGCGTTCCGCGAGAAGCCCGACCGGGCCACCGCCGAGGGCTACCTGGCCAGCGGGGAGTACCTGTGGAACTCCGGCATGTTCGTCTGGCGGGCGAGCACCGTGCTGGAGGCGCTGGCCCAGCACCTGCCCGAGACCGCCGACGGCCTGGCCCGCATCGTCACCGCGCCGGCCGGCCCCGAGCGCGCCGCCGTGCTGGCCGCCGTCTTCCCGACGCTGCCCAAGATCAGCGTCGACTACGCGGTCCTCGAGCCGGCGGCCGCCGAGCCGGGCCGGGTGCTGGTGGCCGACCTCGACGTCGACTGGCTGGACGTGGGCTCCTGGCCCGCGCTGGCGTCCACGCTCGAGGGGGACGGGCACGGCAACGCCGTCCGCGGCCCGGTCGTGGTCCTGGACGGCTCGGGGAACATCGTCTTCAGCGACGACCCCGCGCACCTGGTCGCGCTGGTCGGGGTCCGCGACAGCGTCGTGGTGCACACCGCCGACGTCACCATGGTCTGCCCGGTCGCCGACGCCGAGCGGGTCAAGCAGCTGCTCGCCGAGGTGCAGGAGCGACACGGCTCACAGTTCGCCTAGGCGCCATGATTGGCTGCCGCACATGTTGAGCTTCGACGTCGCAGCCGTTGTCAGCGGGGGGGCCTCCGGGCTCGGTGAGGCCACCACCCGGGCGCTGGCCGCCCGGGGTGCCGCCGTGACCATCCTGGACCTGAACGAGGAGCGCGGGCAGGCGCTCGCCACCGACCTCGGCGGCCACACGACCTTCGTCCGCACCGACGTCACCGACGAGGCGTCGGTGCAGGCCGCGATCGCCGAGGCGACCGGCAAGGACCGGCCGCTGCGCATCGCGATCAGCTGCGCCGGCATCGGCGTCGCCCAGCGGACCGTGGGGCGCAACGGCGAGCCGCACGACCTGGGCGCCTTCAGCAAGGTCCTCGCCGTGAACCTGGTCGGCACGTTCAACGTGCTGCGTTTCGCCTCGGCCGCGATGGCGCAGACCGAGCCGGGGGAGGAGGGCGAGCGCGGCGTCGTCGTTAACACCGCCTCGATCGCCGCCTACGACGGCCAGATCGGCCAGCTGGCGTACTCCGCCTCCAAGGGCGGCGTGGTCGGCATGACGCTGCCGGCGGCCCGCGACCTGTCCAGCGTCGGCGTGCGGGTCTGCACGATCGCCCCGGGGCTGGTCGACACGCCCCTGCTGGGCAGCCTGCCCGAGGAGGCGCGGGCAGCCCTCTCGGCGGGCATACCCTTCCCCAAGCGGCTCGGCCGCCCGTCGGACTTCGCCCACCTTGCCCTCTCGATCGTCGAGAACGGCTACCTCAACGGCGAGGTCATCCGGATGGACGGCGCGCTGCGGATGGCCCCTCGCTGACCACCTCCGGGAGCACCTGCTGAGCACGAGCACCACCACGGGCACCGGCACGTCGGGCAGCCGGGCCGCCGACTTCTCGACCGCCTGGGTGCCCGACTGGCCGCTGGACGTCGTCCGGGCGCTGTCCCCGCACCGGCGGGGCGCGGCCGACCCGACGATGCAGGCCGCCGACGGGGGCCTCTGGCGGACGACCAGCACCCCGGACGGCCCGGCGACCGTGCGGATCTCCCGGGCAGCGGGCGAGGTGCGGGTCGAGGCGTGGGGGCCCGGTGCCGAGCGGGCCGGCTCCGCGGTGCCGGGCTGGCTGGGCGCCGACGACCGGCCGGAGGAGTTCCGGCCGGGGAACGCCTCCCCGCTCGTGACCGAGCTGCACCGCACCCACCCGCACCTGCGGCTGGGCCGGACGGGGCGGACGTGGGACGCGCTGCTGCCCGCGGTCCTGGAGCAGAAGGTGACGACGGTGGAGGCCTACCGGGTCTTCCGCGAGCTCTGCCGGCTGGCCGGGGAGCCGGCACCCGGCCCGGCGCCCGCGGGCATGCGGGTGGTCCCCTCGGCCCGGCGGGTCCTGGAGGTCACCGACTGGGAGTGGCACCGCTGCGGTCTGGACGGCGCCCGGCGCCGTGCCCTGCGGGCGGTCGCCGGGGTCGCGCACCGGATGGAGCCGGAGACCGGGTGCGACTCGGCGGAGCTCCAGCGCCGGCTGCGGATCGTGCCAGGCATCGGCGTGTGGACGGCGGCCGAGGTCGTGCAGCGGGCGCTCGGCTGCCCCGACACGGTGAGCGTCGGTGACTACCACCTGAAGAACACCGTGGGGTTCGCGCTGGCCGGGCAGCGGAACGCCGACGACGAGGAGATGCTGGCCCTGCTCGAGCCGTGGCGGGGCCACCGGCAGCGGGTGGTCCGGCTGATCCTCGCCGGCGGGCCGCGGCGGCCCCGGCGCGGGCCCCGGTTCGCCCCGACGAACTACCGCCGGGTCTAGCGGTCGGCCAGCAGGCCCAGCAGGTAGTCGCCGTAGCCGCTCTTGCCCAGCGGCTCGGCGATGGCCCGCAGGCCCTCGTCGTCCAGCCAGCCGTTGCGCCAGGCGACCTCCTCGATGCAGCCGATCTTCAGGCCCTGGCGCTCCTCGACCACCGAGACGAACTCGGTGGCCTGGCGCAGCGAGGCGAAGGTGCCGGTGTCGAGCCAGGCGGTGCCGCGGTCCAGCGCGGTGACGGTGAGCCTGCCCTCGTGCAGGTAGTGCTCGTTGACGGCGGTGATCTCCAGCTCGCCGCGGGCGCTGGGCGTGATGCCCTTCGCGACCTCGACGACGTCACCGGCGTAGAAGTACAGGCCGGGCACGGCGTAGGAGCTCTTCGGGCGGGCCGGCTTCTCCTCGATGGAGAGCACCCGGCCGGACGGGTCGAACTCCACGACGCCGTACTCCTGCGGGTTGGCCACGTGGTAGGCGAAGACGTGCCCGCCGGCGGGTGCAGGCAGCCGGGACAGCGCCGTGCCCAGGCCCGCGCCGTAGAAGATGTTGTCGCCCAGGACCAGGGCCGCGGGCTCGCCGGCGAGGAACTCCGCGCCGATGAGGAACGCCTGCGCCAGGCCCTCGGGCCGGGGCTGGACGGCGTACTCGATCCGCATGCCCAGCCGGCTGCCGTCGCCGAGCAGGTGGCGGAAGGCCTCCTGGTCACCGGGCGTGGTGATGACCAGCACCTCGCGCACCCCGGCCATCATCAGCGTGGAGAGCGGGTAGTAGATCATCGGCTTGTCGTAGACCGGCATGAGCTGCTTGCTCACCGCCTGCGTGATGGGGAACAGACGGCTCCCGGTGCCCCCGGCCAGGATGATCCCGCGCATGGGGAGCGACGTTACCGATCCGCGCAGCTCACGGCGCCGGATCGCCGAGCCACAGCCTCCCGACGAGTGAGGTGCCGCCGGCGGTGGCGACCGGCTCCCAGCGGGTGGCCCAGCCCTGCGCGTGCAACTGCACGATCGCGGCGCCGATGACCGCGCCGGCGTTCACGGCGGTCGTCGTGGTCAGCGCGTCGGTGAGGTGCACGTCGACGGCGCCGTCGCCCTCGCCGCCGTGCCGCAGCACCACGGGGAACTCCGGCAGCGCCGCGCTGGCCACGCGGAAGGCGGCCGCGACCGCCTCGCGCTCCCCGGTGCGGGGCCGCAGGCCGCCGGCGGCCGGCGCGCGGGAGGGCACCACGTCACGGCTGCCGTAGGGGAAGAGGTCGTCGGCGGGGAGCCGCACCAGCGGCCGGGTGCCCTCGTCGGCGTCGTCGGCGGGCCGCTTCAGCGGCAGGCCCCGGACGACCGCCACGGGGACGCCGGCCAGCTTGCCCTTCACCAGGTCCGCCGCCGAGGCCAGCTCGTCGACGACCGCGATCCGGGTGGTCTCCAGCCGGTTGCCGTGGGCGTCGACGGCGCCGCGGTGGTCGTCGAGGGCCTCGATGCCGGCCGCGCCCACGGCGACGTCGGTGAGCCCCTCCCGCCAGGTGCGACCGAACGTGTCGCTCACGACGACGGCGACGTCCACGCCGGCCAGCTCGCGCAGCCGCGCCCGCAGCCGCCGGGCCGACGCGTCGCCGTCCTCGGGGAGCAGCACGAGGGAGTCGGCGGCCACGTTGGAGGCGTCGATGCCGGCCGCGGCCACGACCCAGCCCTGCCGGGTCTGCACGATCTTCAGCGGCCCGCGGCGGGCGACGACCCGGACGGTCTCGTCGTCCACGGCGCGCTGGCGGGCGGCCTCCCGGTCCGCCCCGGGCTCCACCCGGACCAGGCGCCCCTCGACCTTGGAGACCACCTTCGAGGTCACGACGACGACGTCGCCGTCGTCCAGCCAGGGCGCGGCGGCGACGAGCGCCGCCGCCAGGTCGTCCCCGGGCGCGAACTCCGGCAGGCCCGGAACGGGGTGGACCGAGAGGCCGGACGGGAGGCCGGTCACCGGGTGCAGGCGTCGAGGGCCGCTCGGGCGAGATCGGCGGTGGCCTCCGGGGAGGACATCAGCAGCGGCAGCCGGCGCACGTCGACCCCGGGCACGTCCGCGGCGTCGTCCTCGGCGACCAGCCAGGCATCGAGCAGCCCGCCGTCGCCCCGGGCGCCGTAGTGCCGGCCCACGCCCTCCGCGCTGACCTCGATGCCCAGGGCCGGCAGGCAGCGGTCGGCCATGCCGCGCACCACCGCGCCGCCCACGATCGGCGAGACACCGGCGATCCGGGCGGGTGAGGCCAGCAGCGCGTCGCGCAGCCCGGGGACGCCGAGGACGGTGCCGATCGAGACCACCGGGTTGGACGGCGCCAGCAGCACCGCGTCGGCGGCCGCGAACGCCTCCACGACGCCCGGCGCGGGTCGCGCGGCCTCCACGCCCACCTGGACGAAGGCCGAGGGCTCCAGGGACGCCCGGTGGCGCACCCACCACTCCTGGAAGTGGATGGCGCGCGGGCGGCCGTCCTCGGATTCGGTCACGACGACGTGGGTCTCCACCCGCTGGTCGCTCATCGGCAGCACCGTCACCCCGGGCTGCCACCGGTCGGCGAGCGCGGCGGTGACCGCGGAGAGCGGGTAGCCGGCGTCGAGCATGCGGGTGCGGATCAGGTGGGTGGCCAGGTCCCGGTCGCCGAGCCCGAACCAGGCGGGGTCCGCGCCGTAGGCGGCGAGCTCCTCCTTGACCGTCCAGCTCTCGCCGGCCCGGCCCCAGCCGCGCTCCTCGTCGATGCCGCCGCCGAGGGTGTAGACGACCGTGTCGAGGTCCGGGCAGATCCGCAGCCCGTGCAGCGTCACGTCGTCACCGGTGTTGACCACGGCCGTGATCTCCGCCTCGGGAGCCGCCGCGCGCACCCCGCGGAGGAATCGAGCCCCTCCGGTCCCACCAGCCAGCACGACGATCTGCACGAAACGCATGGTGCCTGATGAGCACTTGTCGACTGTTCGCCGGGCGTGTCGGGGGGTGCCACGAGATGTGACGAAGGCCCTGTGACGCATGGGGCTGGTGTGGCGTGTCGCTTACACCGGGCAAAGTTGACGGGGTGGCAACGACACGCGTGTAATTCCGGCGGTGTCGACGAGTGCTGAACGGCCCGGGAACCTCCTGGCGGCCGAGCACCGGGACGAGAGCGAGAGGGGACGCACCGTCATGGCTGAGGTGTCGTGGTTGAGCGATTACGTGAACGGTTCCGAGCGGTCGGTCGACCGTCTGGGGGCCGCTGCCGGCCAGGGCATGGGTCAGGCCGTGGGTCAGGGCACCGGGCAGGCCTTCGTCGGGTTCATGGGCTTCGGGCTGGAGCCCGACGCGCAGTCCTGGCAGGAGCAGGCCCTGTGCGCCGAGACCGACCCGGAGGCGTTCTTCCCGGAGAAGGGCGGCTCGACCCGGGAGGCCAAGAAGATCTGCACCGGCTGCGAGGTCAAGGCCGAGTGCCTGGAGTACGCGCTGTCCAACGACGAGCGCTTCGGCATCTGGGGTGGGCTGTCGGAGCGTGAGCGCCGCCGGCTGCGCCGCCGCGCCATCTGAAGAAGGACCCCGTCCTCCCCACCCCTCGCTCCGCTCGCGGCGGGGCCCGGGACGGGGCCGTTCCAGCACGTCCCGCAGCCGCCGACGGCCCCTGTCGGCGGCTGTGGTTCTGTTCGGGGCATGGTCGACCGCGCCGCTCGTGTGGTCAGCGGACACGCCCGGGTGGTCCGTGAGGTCCGGGCGGCAGGCCCGCTGATGGCCCGCCTCTCCGCGCCGGTCACGGCCCGGGGGCCGTGGCTCACCGCGGTGCTCAACGAGGGCGCCGCACGCACTCCACGGCTGCGGCCGGTGGCCGTCGTCGTCGACGACGCGCCCGGCGACGCGCCCGGCGAGGCGCCGCGGGCGGCGGCATTCCTCGCTCTCCGTCGCCGGGGGCTGTCCACGGTCGTGGAGCTCCTCGGCCAGTCGCGGACGCCGCTGCCGGGTGGCCGCCCACCGGCCCGCCTGCTGGCCCGCGACCAGGCCGCCGCCGGGCAGCTCGCCGACGGGGTGCTGCAGCTCCTCGGCTCGCTGCGCGGTCCGCGGTCGGTGCGCCTGGCCGGCCTGCCGCTGGGTGACCCGACCGCCGCCGCCCTCGCCGCCCGGCTGCCGACGTCGGTGCTGGGCAACGCGCGCAGCACCCGGCTGGTCGACGTCCTCGACGACGTGGGGCCGGTGCAACGCTCCCGGGACCCCCGGGTGCTGGAGCGCGTGCTCCCCGCGCTGCTCGCCGCCGTGCCCGACCGGCGCACCGGCGACTTCCTGCGCGCCACCGCCCGCCTGCACGCAGCCCTCGGCCAGTTGGAGGTCGCCGTCGCCGGGACGGGCCCGGCACCGGGGGTGCTGCTCACCCTCGTCGACGGGACCGACCGCTGGCCGTGGTGGAGCACCGACGAGGCGGGGCTGCGCACCGAGATGGGCGCACCGGTGGTGAGCCTGACGGTGCCGGCGCGGGTCGGGTCGCCGCTGCCGGGGCTCAGCCGGCGTCGAGCTCGCTGAGCTCCGCGACCAGCGGCGCGGTCCGGGCGCCGATCCGGACCTCGCCGGTGAGCGGCCGCTCCGCGGCGTCGCCCGGCGCGACGGTGACCTCGAACTCGTAGGTGTGCCCGCTGGGCTCCGGCGGGGCGCCGGCGGGGCGCAGCTCCGCCGCGGCCCGCCCGCTCAGCCGGATCCGGTCGCCGTCCCGCTCGACGGCGAGCTCCGGCGACGAGAGCTCCACGTGCTCGACCAGCGAGGGGACGCAGCCGGCCGCCGCGGGGTCCTCGGGCGCCTCGGCGCGGAGGCAGTTCCAGGTGGGCAGACGCAGCTCCAGGTGCGTCGTCCCGTCGTCGTCGCGCAGCCGGATCTCCGGATAGGTGGCGGTCACGCCCACGACCCGCTGCTCCAGCACCATCCCGCCGGCGCCCAGCCGACCCTCCAGCCGGGCGGGATCCGCGGGCTCGGCGCCCGGCCCGGGTGTCGGCGGCGCCGCCGGGGCCGCGGAGTCCGCGTCGTCGGTGGCCGCCGCGACCGCGGCGGCCACGCCGACCAGGGCCAGGGCGGCGACGCACAGCGCGGCCAGCGGGAGGGAGCCGCGGCCGGAGCGGTCCGCCGGTGGGGGAGGGGCGGGTGCCGGGAGCGGGGCGGCGAGCGTCGCCCAGCCCGTCGGGGCGGGCGGCTCGGCCCGGGTGCCGGGCGGGTGCTCCAGGAAGTCGGCCAGGTCGTCCACCTGTGGCGTGGCCTGGTGCGCCTCCGCCGGAGGAGGGGCCGGCCGCCGGCGGGCGGCCAGGACGCCCGCCACGACGGCGGCCACCAGCAGCGCGCCGAGCACCGCGCCCAGCACGAGCCAGGCGGTGGCGGCGGGGACGTCCATCGGCACCAGCATCGCAGTCCCCGTGCGGCTCAACCGGTGGGGTCGATCTCCTCGGGGTCGCGCCCGAGCAGCGTGGCCACCTGGTCGACGACGACGTCGCGCACCAGATCGGCCAGGTCGTCCCGGTCGTTGGCCCGCAGCTCCAGCGGCCGGCGGTAGACGACGACGCGCGGCGGGATCTCCTGGCCCTGCTCCCGGCGCGCGGGCACCACGCGGGCCAGCGGCACGCCGCCGTCGTCCAGGACGTCGGTGTCGAGGACCACCTCGTCGGGCCGGGTGTGCTCCACCCAGGGGACGTCCTCGACGGCGAACTCGACGCCGGCCAGCTCCCGCTCCCAGCGGCGCTCGAGGTCCTCCACCGCGTCCAGGACCAGGTCGTCGAACTGCTCGGCGCGGCTGCGCGCCAGGGGCACCTCGGTCGGCACGAGGCGTCCGCGCAGGCCGCGGCCGTGACGGTCGCGGCGGGAGCGGGCGGGACGGCGCCGGGGCGTGCTCATGACGGGCCGAAGCCTACGGCGAGCGGCGACACGCCGGGGCCCCGGAGGAGTTCCGCGACGATTTCGCCGGTCGCGCCGCGATGGCCCGCATCCCGCGCCCGACCGGTGACGATGCCCACGGGACCATCGTGCAGGATGGTGCGCACCGGCCGGATTCCCGGTGCGCCTGCTGTCGCGCGCCCCGCAGCGGGATTACTCTGCCCTGCGTGAGGAACCGGTGGTGAGGCAGTCACGTCGCTGCTCGCGCAGCGGCTGCGCGCAACCGGCAGCGGCGACCCTGACCTACGTCTACGCGGAGTCGACCGCTGTCGTGGGTCCGCTTGCGACGTTCAGCGAGCCGCACAGCTACGACCTGTGCGAGTTCCACGGGGAGCGGCTGACCGTGCCCCGCGGCTGGGACGTCGTCCGGCACGAGATCGACATCGAGGACTCCGGTCCGACCGGTGACGACCTGCTGGCGCTGGCCGACGCGGTCCGCGAGGCGGCCCGTCCCGAGCCTCCCCGCGACCCTGCGGACGACGGCAGCGGCACCCGCCGCGGTCACCTGCGGGTCCTGCCCGACCTCCCGTAAGCCTTCCCGCCCGCGCGAGCGGGTCCGATGGCGAGGGCACCGATAGGGTCGTGCCCGTGCCGGACCTGTCCTCGTTGATCAAGGCCTACGACGTCCGTGGCGTCGTCCCCGACGACTGGGACGAGTCGACCGCCCGCGCCATCGGCGCGGCGTTCGCCGAGTTCGTGCTCGCCGACTCCCGAGCCACGACCGTGGTCACGGCCCACGACATGCGGGAGTCCTCCATCCCACTGTCCCGCGCCTTCGCCGAGGGCGTGATCGCCCGCGGTCTCGACGTCGTGGAGGCGGGCCTCGGCTCCACCGACCTGCTGTACTTCGCCGCCGGCTCGCTGGACCTGCCGGGCGCGATGTTCACCGCCAGCCACAACCCGGCCCGCTACAACGGCATCAAGATGTGCCGGGCCGGCGCCGCACCGATCGGCCAGGACTCCGGTCTGGTCACGATCCGCGAGTGGGCGGAGCGGGACGACTACGAGCGCGTCCCCGACCGCGTCGGGTCGGTGTCCCAGCGCGACGTGCTGGCCGAGTACGCCGCCCACCTGCGCTCGCTCGTGGACCTGTCGACCATCCGGCGGCTGCGGGTCGTCGTCGACGCGGGCAACGGCATGGGCGGGCACACCGTCCCGGTGGTGCTGGCCGGCCTGCCCCTCGACGTCGTCGAGATGTACTTCGAGCTCGACGGGTCGTTCCCCAACCACGAGGCCAACCCGCTCGACCCGGCCAACCTCGTCGACCTGCAGCGCGCGGTCGTCGAGCACGGCGCCGACATCGGGCTGGCCTTCGACGGCGACGCCGACCGGGTGTTCGTCGTCGACGAGCGCGGCGAGCCGGTGAGCCCCTCGGCGATCACCGCCCTGGTCGCCGTCCGGGAGCTGGCCAAGGGTCGCGGGACGACGATCATCCACAACCTGATCACCTCCCGGGCCGTGCCGGAGATCGTCCGCGAGCACGGCGGGCAGCCGGTGCGCACGCGGGTGGGGCACTCGTTCATCAAGGCCGAGATGGCCCGCACCGACGCGATCTTCGGAGGCGAGCACTCGGCGCACTACTACTTCCGCGACTTCTGGCGGGCCGACACGGGCATGCTCGCGGCCATGCACGTCCTGGCCGCGCTGGGTGAGCAGAGCCGCCCGCTGTCGGACCTGACCGCGGCCTACTCGCGGTACGCGGCGTCGGGCGAGATCAACTCCACGGTCGCCGACGCGCCGGCGCGCGTGGCGGAGGTGCGCGGCATCTTCGAGGACGAGGGGGCGACGGTGGACGAGCTGGACGGTCTCACCGTCGAGCTGCCCGACGGCGCGTGGTTCAACCTGCGCGCCAGCAACACCGAGCCGCTGCTGCGGCTGAACGTGGAGGCGCCCGACGTGGCGCGGATGACCGAGCTGCGCGACCGTGTGCTGAGCACCGTGCGCGGCGGACAGGAGCAGTCATGACCGGCACCCAGGGCACGACGGCGAGCGGCCCGCTGGGCCTGGACGCCGACCTGCTCGCGATCCTCGCCTGCCCCGACACCCACCACACCCCGCTGACCGTCGACGAGGCGGCGAGCGAGCTGGTGTGCGGCACCTGCAACCGGGGCTTCCCCGTGCGGGACGGCATCCCGGTCCTGCTCCTCGACGAGGCGCGCGACCGGACGTCATGACCTCTCCCGAGCTCGCCGAGGAGGTCCTCGACGACCTCGAACTGCTGCGTGCCCGTGATCCGCGCGGGCTGCTGCCGGCGGTGGCCGGCGCCGGCGCCCAGGTCCGCGAGACCACCCGGCTGACCGAGGAGGCCGGGCTCGAGCGGGTCACCGACGGCGGCCGTCCCCGTGGCCTGATCATCGTGGGCCGGCGGGAGGGGGCGGTGGCCGCCTCCGTGCTGCGTGCCCTGCTCGGGCCGTCCAGCCCGGTGACGGTCGACGTCGTCCCCGGTCCGGCGCTCCCGGTGTGGGCCGGCCCCAGCGACATCGCCGTCGTCGCCACGCGCACCGGCGCCGGCAGCTATGCCGTCAACCCGGCGTACGAGGCGGCGCGCCGCGGGGTCTCGCTCGTGGGCATCGGTGCGGAGGACGCGCCGCTGCACGCGGCGTGCGCCACCGCGCGGTCGCCGTACGTGGCGCTGCCGAGCAGTCGGGTGCAGCACACGACGCTGTGGTCGCTGCTGACCCCGATGCTGCGGCTGGCCACCGGCCTCGGGCTGCTCGGCGAGGGGGTGGCGGACATCGAGGGCGTCGCCACGGCCCTCGACGAGACGGCGGGGGAGTGCGGGCCGGCGCGGGAGTCGTTCGTCAACCCGGCCAAGACGCTGGCCCTGGAGCTGCTCGACGCGCTGCCGGTGATCGCCGCGGAGGGGCCGCTCGCGGGCGCGGCGGCGACCCGGGTGGCCGACCAGCTGGCCACCCTCGCCGGGCTGCCCGTGACCGGGTTCCGGCTGCCCGACCAGCGGGTGGCCGCCTGCGCCGTGCTCGGCGGGCCGCTGGCCCCGCGCGACGGCGACGACTTCTTCCGCGACCGGTCGGACGACGAGGGCCGGCGGCTGCGCCTGCTGACGATCAGGGATCCCGACGCCGGCGGGCACGACGGCGCGGGGGAGCGCGAGCCGCGCTCGGCGGACGAGGCGCTGCAGCAGGTGCTGCGGACCGCCGCGACCAACAACATCCCGGTCAGCGGGCTGGCCGAGCACGGGGACCCCCTGCGCTTCGGCCGGTTGCCGCGGCTGGCTCGGCAGGTCGCCGTCGCCGACTTCGGCGCCGTCTACCTGGCGCTGGCGCTCGACTCCGAGCGGGCGTCGCCCGGCTGAGGTCGCGCCGGGCGTTCCCGCCGTCCCCGACTGGGCAACGGGGGTGGGGTGCCCGTGCAGGACCGGGACGGACAGGCCAGCATCACTGGGACGGCGCACGGGCGCCGACCGACGGAAGGACCTCGGCGTGGCGGGTGGGCTCGTAGCTCTGCTGGACGACGTGGCGGTGCTCGCGCGCGCCGCGGCCGCTTCGATCGACGACATCGGGGCGGCGGCCGGGCGGGCCAGCATCAAGGCCGCCGGCGTCGTGGTGGACGACACCGCGGTCACGCCGCAGTACGTGCACGGCCTGAACGCCGACCGCGAGCTGCCGATCATCCGGAAGATCGCGCTGGGGTCGCTGCGCAACAAGCTGCTGATCATCCTGCCGGCGATCCTGCTGCTCAGCCAGTTCCTGCCGTTCCTGCTGACACCGATACTGATGATCGGTGGGGCGTACCTCTGCTACGAGGGCGCGGAGAAGATCTGGCACAGGTTCAGCGGCCACGCCGAGGAGCACGCGTCGGTCGAGGACGCGATGCCCGACGAGAAGACGATCGTCTCCGGGGCCGTCCGCACCGACTTCATCCTGTCGGCCGAGATCATGGTGATCTCGCTGAACGAGGTGGCCAGCGAGGCGTTCGTGTCCCGGGCGATCATCCTGATCGTCGTCGCCCTGGGCATCACCGTGCTCGTCTACGGCGTCGTCGGACTGATCGTGAAGATGGACGACATCGGGCTGAGCCTGGCCCAGCGCTCGGGCAAGGGCGTGGCCGCCTTCGGCCGCGGCCTGGTCAAGGGGATGCCGAAGCTCCTCACCGGCCTGACCGTGGTGGGCACCGCCGCGATGCTGTGGGTCGGCGGGCACATCATCCTGCTGGGCACCGACGAGCTGGGCTTCCACCCGCTCTACGAGTTCGTGCACCACCTCGAGGAGGCGGCGCACGACGCGACCGGCGCCCTCGGCGGGGTCGTGGGCTGGCTGGTCAACACGCTGGGCAGCGCGATCCTCGGGCTGATCGTCGGGGCGATCGTCGTCCTGGTGATGAGCCTGACCGTGCACCGCAAGAAGAAGGACGGGGCCGCGGCGCACTGAGACACGGAAACGGTGTGACCCGGTTCTCGGCGCCGGACCGCGTGCACGGGGGACAGTAGGAGTCATGCACCCGGGGGAGACCGACCGCACGCTGCTGTCGCCGGAGCGCCGGCGCGCCGACCGCACCCGCCTGGCCACCGACGTCGTCGACGTCCTCGTCATCGGCGGCGGGGTGACCGGCGCCGGTGCCGCGCTGGACGCCGCCAGCCGCGGGCTGTCGGTGGGTCTGCTGGAGGCCCGCGACTGGGCCGCGGGCACCTCCAGCCGCTCCAGCAAGCTGATCCACGGCGGGCTGCGCTATCTGGAGCAGATGGCGTTCCCGCTGGTGCACGAAGCGCTCAAGGAGCGCGCCCGGCTGGTGCGCACCATCGCCCCGCACCTGGTCCGGCCGCTGCCGTTCCTGCTGCCGCTGACCGCGCCGGTCTGGCAGCGCGCCTACTACGGTGCGGGCGTCGCGCTGTACGACCTGATGGGCGCCGCGTTCGCCCGGGACCGGGCGATCCCGCGCCACCGGCACCTGTCCCGCCGCGGGACCCTCGAGGCCTTTCCCGGCCTCCGCCGGGACGCCGTGCGCGGCGCCATCAAGTACTGGGACGCCCAGGTCGACGACGCCCGGCACACCCTCGCGGTGGTGCGGACGGCGGCCGGCTACGGGGCCTCCGTGCTGTCCAGTGCCCGGGTGGTCGGACTGCTCCGCGACGGGGACGGGCCGGACGCCGCGGTGATCGGTGCGGAGGTGGCGGACCTCACCGACGGCTCCTCCTTCACCGTCCGGGCGCGCACCGTCATCGCCGCCACAGGGGTGTGGAGCGACGACGTCGGCGCGATGCTCGGCGTGTCCGCGCCGAGCCTGAAGGTGCGCGCATCCAAGGGCGTCCACCTGCTGGTGCCGAAGGCCGCCATCGACGGCGGTGACGTGGGCCCGAACGGGCTGATCCTCAGGACGCCGACCAGCGTGCTGTTCGTCATCCCGTGGGCCGAGCAGTGGATCGTCGGCACCACCGACACCCCGTGGAAGCTCGACCGCGACCACCCGGCTGCGAGCAGCGCCGACATCGAGTACCTGCTCGAGCAGGTCAACCGGGTGCTCACCCGGCCGCTGTCGACCGAGGACATCGTCGGCGTCTACGCAGGCCTGCGGCCACTGCTGGCCGGGGAGTCCGACGAGACGAGCCGGCTCTCCCGCGAGCACGCCGTCGTCATGCCGGTGCCGGGCCTGGTGCTCGTGGCCGGCGGCAAGTACACGACCTACCGGGTGATGGCGGCCGATGCCGTCGACGCCGCCGTCGAGCGGCTGCCGGGGGCGCCGAGGTCGCGCACCGCGGAGCTGCCGCTGGTGGGTGCCCGCGGGTGGGCGGAGGTGCGGGACCGAGCCGCGGAGCTGGCGGCCGGGTACGGGGTGCCGCAGGAGGCGGTCGAGCGGCTGCTGGGCCGCCACGGCGACCAGGTGACCGCCGTGCTGGACCTGGTCCGGGCCGACCCGTCGCTCGGTCTCCCGCTGCCCGGGGCTCCCGCCCACCTCGGCGCGGAGGTCGTCCACGCGGTGACCGCCGAGGGCGCGCTGCACCTCGACGACGTCCTGACCCGGCGGACCCGCATCTCGATCGAGACGCCGCACCGGGGCGTGGAATCCGCCCCGGAGGTCGCGCGTCTCATGGCGACGGTGCACGGATGGGAAGAGGACTTCCTGGCCCGTGAGATCGCGCACTACGAGGCGCGGGTGGCGGCCGAGCGGGAGTCGCAGCGGATGCCCGACGACCGGACCGCCGACGCCGCCCGGCTGGGCGCTCCGGACGTGCGGGCCGGCGTCTGACCGCGACCCGTCGGGGTGATCCTGCCCACCGGGTGCGCCGTCGGGCATTCCTGAACCGGCGGTCCCGCACGTAACCTGCGAGCACGATGTGGCAGCTCAGCAACGGTGTGCGCTTCTACCCATGGGGCAGCCGGACCGTCATCCCCGACCTCCTGGGTCAGCCCGTGCCCGCCGACCGGCCGCACGCAGAGCTGTGGGTGGGTGCGCACCCCGACGAGCCGAGCGTCCTGTCCGACGGGCGGCCGCTGGACAAGGCGATCACCGCCGAGCCCGAGACCCTCCTCGGCGGGCCGGTGCTGCAGCGGTTCGGCCCGCGGCTGCCGTTCCTGATGAAGGTGCTCGCCGCCGAGACGCCGCTGTCGCTGCAGGCCCACCCGACGACGCAGCAGGCCGCGGCCGGGTACGCGGCCGAGGAGGCCGCCGGGATCCCGCACGACGACCCGACCCGCACGTTCAAGGACCCGTTCCACAAGCCGGAGCTGCTGCTGGCGCTCACCACCTTCGAGGCGCTGTGCGGGTTCCGGCCGGTGGAGGAGTCGCTGCACTGCCTGGCCAAGCTCCAGGTGCCCGAGCTCAAGCCGACGATCGCCGCGCTCGCCCGGGGTGGGCTGCGGGCGGCGATCCCGCAGCTGCTGGCGCTGACGGGGGAGCGGCGCACGGAGCTGGTGTCGGCGGTCTCGACCGCTGCCGCACGGTTCGTGGCGGCGCACGACCCGGAGTTCATCAACACCTACCGCTGGGCGGCGACGCTCGCGGAGACCTACCCCGGTGACCCGGGCGTGGTCATCTCGCTGATGTGCAACCACCTGAAGCTGGCGCCGGGCGAGGCGGTGTTCCTGCCCGCGGGCAACCTGCACGCCTACCTGTCGGGCGCCGGCGTCGAGGTGATGGCGAGCTCGGACAACGTGCTGCGCGGTGGCCTGACCGCCAAGCACGTGGACCTCGCGGCGCTCATCGAGGTGCTGGACTTCTCCGACGGGCGCGTGCCGGTGCTGCACCCCGTGCTCGGTCCGGGTGGCCTGCGCTACCCGGTGCCGGTGGCCGACTTCGACCTCACCCGCGTGCACCTGGACGAGCAGTCGGGTGTCCTCACCACCCGGGGGCCCCAGCTGCTGCTGTGCACGGAGGGGGCGGCCGTCCTGGCCTCGGTCGACGGTGAGCTGAGCCTGGAGAAGGGCCGCTCGGCGTTCGTCCCGGCCGGCGCCCCGGTCAGCGCCCGCGGCCCCGCCGTCCTCTACCGGGTGACGACCAACCTGTCCTGATCTTCGGCAGGCCCGGCGTAGGCGGTGCTGCGGTGTCGCGTGGCGTCGGTCAGTATGGCGGGGATGCACCATCAGTGCCGGCCCCGTGTCCGACCGCCCGGGGTGTCGGCCGGATAGCTGGGAGGCGCCTGCATGCTGTTGTCCGTGGTGGTCCCGTGCCACGACGAGGAGCGGGTCCTGCCCGAGCTCGTCGCCCAGGTCACGGCGGTGCTGGAGAGCACCACGGCCGACTTCGAGTTCGTGCTGGTCGACGACGGCAGCCGGGACCGGACGACCCAGGTGCTGCAGGAGCTGAACGCAGCGGATCCGCGGGTCCGGTACGTCTCGCTCAGCCGGAACTTCGGCAAGGAGTCGGCGATGCTGGCCGGCCTGGCCTACGCACGTGGCGACGCCGTCGTGATCATGGACGCCGATCTGCAGCACCCGCCGCGGCTGCTGCGCGAGATGCTGGAGCTCTGGGAGCAGGGGCACGACCAGGTGGTGGCCCGGCGGAACCGCGAGGGCGACGCCTTCGGCCGGAGCCTGCTGTCCCGGATGTACTACAAGCTGGTCAACTCGCTCGTCGAGGTCCGCATCGAGGACGGCGTCGGCGACTTCCGGCTGCTGAGCCGCCGCGCGGTCGACGCGCTGCTGCAGCTGGGTGAGTACAACCGGTTCTCCAAGGGGCTGTTCGCCTGGATCGGCTTCCCGACGGCCACCATCGACTACCGCAACGAGGCCCGGTTCGGCGGGGACACCAGTCGGTGGACCCTCCGCAGGCTGCTCAACTACGGCATCGACGGCGTCATGTCGTTCAACAACGCTCCGCTGCGGCTGGCCATCTACGTGGGTCTGGTGGTCACCACGCTCGCCTTCGGCTACGCCGGGTACCTCGTCGTGGCGGCCATCGCCGGAGGCATCGTGGTGCCCGGCTACGTCACGCTCGTCGCCGCGGTGATCGGCCTGGGTGGGCTGCAGCTGCTGTTCCTGGGCGTGATCGGGGAGTACGTCGGCCGGATCTACTACGAGAGCAAGCACCGACCACACTTCCTGGTCGCGGAGGCGAGCGACGAGCTGGCACCGGACGAGCAGCGCCTCAGGCCGGCGCCCCGGCGCACCACCGTGATGGTGGGCAACTGGGTCGCCTCCGACGTCCCCGCCGACGCGGACGGGCGGTACGCGCGTTCCCAGCTGGCGCCGGAGGGCACGGACCGCCGGCCCTCCAGGTGAGAGCCGACCGTACGACCCTGCACCACGCCTTCCGGTTCGCCGTCGTCGGTGTGGTGAACACCGGCGTCTACTACGGCACGTACCTGCTGCTGAGCACGGTGTCGCACTACCTGGTGGCACACCTGGTAGCGATCCTGGTGGCAATGGTCGGGTCGTTCCTGCTCAACTGCTACTGGACGTTCCGCACCCGCCCGACGTGGCGGAAACTGGCCCTCTTCCCGCTGACCAACGCGACCAACTACGTCATGACCACGGTCGGTGTCGTCGTGCTGGTGGAGTGGGTCGCCGTGGACGAGCGGCTGGCTCCGCTCATCGCCGCGGTGGCCGCGATCCCGGTGACCTTCCTGCTCTCCCGCCGACTGTTGACCGGACGCCCGGCCACCGCACCCGGTCGGGACGCCGAGCCCGGTGCGGATGCTCCGACGCCGCGGGGCGTGCCCCGATGAGGGGTTCGACCGGCGTCCAGGCGGCCGTGGGCGCCGAGACGTCGCCGGCGACCGGGAGCGGCCCCGCGGACGAGGTCCCCGGCGCACCGTCGGCGGCGGTGCCCGGTCCTTCCTCCCACCGGAGCCGCCGGGTGCCGGAATGGCTGGTCACCCTGGGTATCGGCGCGGCGGCCTGGGTGATCGGTGCGATTCCCTACGTGCAGCAGCGGCTCTTCTACTACGTCGGCGACCAGTACGAGCAGTTCGCCCCCTTGTGGCACGTCTTCGGCCAGCGGTTGCGGAACGGCGACTGGGTGACCATGGACCCGGCCGGCTGGATGGGTGGCAACTACGCCGCCGAGGCCCTGACCGGGATCTGGAACCCGGTCAACCTCGCGAACTTCGTGCTCGTGTCCTACTTCGACGACCTCGCGCAGGCGGCAGCCGTGGTCATGGTGGAGTTCCTCGGGCTGCTGGCGATGGGCACCTTCCTCGTCGCCCGCGAGCACGGCGCCCGCCGCTGGCCTGCGGCCGTGGTCGCGCTCGCCGTCCCGTTCTCCGGCTTCACCCTCTGGTACGAGGCCGCCGGATGGCCCGCGGGGCTCATGGCCTTCACCTGGGTGACCTGGTTCTGGTGGGCGGCCCGCAGGCACGCCCGGGGCCGCCTCAACCCGTTCGTCCCCTTCCTCGCCGGTGCCCTCGTGATGACGACCGGTAACCCCTACGGGGCGCTGGGCATGGTCGTCGTGCTGACGGCGCTCGGTGCCGAGCTGCTCCTGCGACGCCGCTACACGAGGCTCTTCCACCTGGTCGTGATGGGCGCCTGCGCCGGCCTCGTCGCGCTGCCGGTGTACCTGCCGCTGCTCGGCGCCGGGGAGGTCTCCTTGCGCCAGGACCTCGCCGTCCTGGCCAACGACACCTTCCTGGTGCCCGATCTGGGCGATCTCGCCGCCGCCAGCTCCCCGACCTACCTGCCCTCGATCACGAACTGGGGCGGTGCGCTGCTGGAGACCCAGCCGTCGACCTACCTGGCCTGGTTCGTGCTGCCGCTGCTGCCGTGGCTGCGCTGGTCGAGGCTGCGTCGCCGGGCGCGGTCGCTGGCCGGGCTCCTCGGCATCGCCGGGTTCTACCTCCTCGCCACCTTGGGCCCTTCGAACCTGTGGTTGTTCCGCTGGCCGGTCCGGCTGGTGGAGTACCTCTACCTGGCGGTGGCGGTCCTCTTCGCGGTGGTGCTCTCCGCCGGCCTGGCGACCGACGTCCCCCGTCGGCGGGCCGTGGCCAGCGGCGCGATCGTGCTGGGCGGCGGCTACCTCGCCTGGGCGGTGCACCCGAGCGACCTCGACCGGGTGCACGCCACCGGGCTGCTGCTGGTGGCGACCGCGACCGCCCTCGCCGTGGTGGTCGGCCGGCGGCGCGGTCTGCCGGCGCTGGGGGCCGTGCTGGTCGCCGGCACGATCGCCGTCGTCGCCTTCCAGACCGCTGCCCTGCCGTACCGGCCGGGTGGGTTCGGCCTGCGGGCCGCCTCGGACCTGACCGCACTCGCCGGCGGGACGACGGCCTACGAGGGGACGGCGCTGCAACTGGCACGGCACGACGTGATCACGACGGAGCAGATGAGGGACGGCGAGATCACCTTCGGCAACCTCGTGCGGGCGACCGGCACCGCGACGGTGGCCAGCTACAGCGGTATCGGCTTCCAGGAGTTCTCCGACGCACTCTGCATGGACTATCGGGGAGCCACGTGCCCGGAGGCGTTCGGCCGGCTGTGGCAGCCCGCTGGCCCGGGGTACCCGGTGCCGCTGGTCGACGCGCTGCGCGTCTCGACCCTGGTGCTGCAGCGGGACCTGCTGGGGGACGAGGTCGTCGACGGGCAGCCCCCGCCCGGCTGGCGGGTCGTGGAGCGGAGCCCGGTGCGCGCGGTGTGGGTCCGTGACGAGCCGTACGCCGACGAGGGGCGGGTGTCGTGGACCTCACCCGCCATCGAGGTGCTGGCCGACTCCGCGGAGGAGGCCGATGAAGTGGTCCGGTACCGCGCCGAGGATGCCGGCCGGGTGCTCTTCGCCCGGCTGGCGTGGCCCGGGTACTCCGTCACCGTCGACGGCGACGAGGTTCCGGCGATCGACGGCCCGGCCGGTCTGCTGGCCGTGTCGGTGCCGGCCGGTGAGCACACGCTCGCCCTGGAGTACACCCCACCAGGACTGCGGGTGGGGGCCGCCGCCGCGGCCGGCGCGGGGCTGGTCGTGGTCCTGCAGTCGGGACTGTGGTGGTGGCAGCGTCGACGCACGCGCAGGCGGCAGGCCGGCCGATAGCCGCTCCGGTCGCCCCCCGTCCCGGACGCTCCGGCGGACGGCGGTGCAGCGATGGCCGGCCCGGTCAGGCTCTTGCCGGCGAGGTTGGTGAGGAACGGGGTGGTGGCCCAGCGCGAGCGGTGGATGGTCCACGGCTTCGACTCCTCCGAAGGCTGCCGGAGGACAACCGGCCGCACGTGTGTGCGGGTGCCTTCGCCGTCGGTGCGCTGCCCGATGTGGCCGGCGCCGGGTCGGTGGTCGGCTGGTTCGCGGACACCCTTCCGGCGTTTCCGGCAGCCAACTCGGGGACCGTGGACTTCGTGCACGTCGACGGTGACCTGCACTCCTCGGCCGTGACGGTCCTCGACCTGGTCGGCTCCCGGCCGGCCGCGGGATGGGTGCTGGCTTCGATGCTCTTCGACTTCCCGGGCCGGGAGGAGCGCGAGTACCGGGTCCTGCTGCGGGCTGACGAGACGACAGCCCGCGAGATAGCTCTCCGTCGGTCGCTGTGAACAGAGAGTCATGATCTGTCGCTTGGTGGCGGAGAGGGGTAGATCGGAGGCTGAGCGGGCACGAACCCGGTTACCTTTCTCCCATGCGCCGGCGCTCGAACGGAGACGACACCTTGGTGATGGCCGTCCAGCCACAGGCTGTCCCAGCCTCAGTCCCTGCCCCCGCACGGCACCCGGCCCAGCGCCGTGGCCGTCTGCTCGCCCAGCGCACGCTGTTCGACGGGCCCACCCCCGATGTCCCTCCCGAGATGTACTTCACGACGGTCGCCGGGGTCGCGGTCCGCGAGCGCGGCAGGCTGAACCTCGACGGCCACGCCACGGTGTCGACCAACACCTACTTCGGTCGCTTCCCGGCCTCCTACTGGCAGCGCTGGACCTCCGCGCGCTCGGTCGACCTGCATGCTGTCGTGAGCGGGGCCGGGCTCGTCCGCGTCATGGCCTCCGACAGCAAGGGGAAGCCGCGCACGGTCGCGACGCAGCGCGTCCAGGACGCTCACGAGCAGTCGCTCACCTTCGCTCTTGCACTCGACCGCTTCGTGGACGGCGGCGCGTTGTGGGTCGAGTTCGAGACCGACACCGAGGGCCTTCTCGTCGAGAACGTGGAGTGGTCGGTCGCTGCCATCCGGCCACGGAGAGCGACCGCGGTGGTCATCTGCACCTACAACCGGGCCGACGACTGCCTCGCGACCCTGCAGACGCTGGCGGCCGACCGCGCGGTCGCGGGTGAGCTCGCCGCGGTGTACGTCGTCGACCAGGGCACCGACACCGTCGACAGCCGCCCCGGCTTCGCCGACGTCCACCAGGCTCTCGGCTCGGCGCTGCGCTACATCCGCCAGCCCAACCTCGGGGGGGCCGGCGGATTCACTCGCGGCATCTACGAGGCGGTCCGCAACGAGACCGTCGAGCGGGTCAACCTGCTGCTCATGGACGACGACATCCGGCTCGAGCCCGACACCGTCGTCCGGCTGAGGGCCTTCGCCGACCGCGCCGACGAGCCGGTGCTCGTGGGCGGCCAGATGCTGAACCTGCTCCACCCGGACCGCTTGCACGTCGGCGCGGAGTCGGCCGACCTGTCCATCCTGCGGGCCGGCAAGCCGGTGGCCGACGCGCTCACCAATGCGGACGTGACCGAGGAACAGCAGGACCTGCGGATCGACGGTGACTACAACGCCTGGTGGACCTGCCTGATCCCCTCGGAGGTCGTCTCGGCGATCGGCTACCCGCTGCCCGTCTTCTTCCAGTGGGACGACATCGAGTTCGGCCTGCGCGCGCGGGCGGCCGGGTTCCCGACCGTGACCCTCCCCGGCGCGGGGGTCTGGCACGCGGACTTCTCGTGGAAGAACTGGGACGACTGGTCCCGGTACTTCAGCTACCGAAACTCCCTGATCACCAGCGCCCTGCACAGTGACTTCGACCGGCGGCGTATCACCGACCACCTGGCCAAGCAGCTCATCGACGCCGTGGTGTCCATGCGCTACGGCCTGGCCGCGCTCCTGATCCGTGCGGTGGAGGACTTCCTCCGTGGGCCCGACGTGCTGGCCGACGGCGGGACGAAGACAGCGGCGGAGGTCCGCAAGCTGTGGGCGTCCTACCCCGAGACCACCAATCACCCCGCCTCCGCGGTTCCGGGCGTGGCGGCGGTCGACATGCAGCGGACCGCGCCGGCGGGGCATCCGTCGATGCTCGGGCTGGTGCTGGCCAAGCGGATCGCGTGGCAGCTGCGCCGCCGCAACCGCGGGACGGCCGCCATCAACGCGGCCGACGCGCACTGGTGGCACGTCTCCCTGTTCGACACCGCGGTGGTGACCGACCCCTCCCAGGAAGGGGTCCGACTGCGTCGCTTCGACCGCGACGTGATGCTGCGGTTGGCGCGGCAGGGCGGAACGGTGCTGGTACGCCTCATGCGGGAGGGCGCCGCTGCCCGCGAGAGCTGGCGCGCTGCCCTGCCCGAGCTCTCCGACCGGCAGACCTGGACACGCCTGTACGAGGGCACCTGACGGAGGCGAGCAGTCACGGGTTCGTCCGGACCGGACGGCCGGCCGCGATGCATCGGGGCCTGACCGCGAGACCCTGACGTCGAAGGGGCCAGCGTGTCGCGGCAGGGGGCGGGCGCCGCCGCGCCTAGCTTCGGGGCGCTGTCTTCTCGCCCCGGGGGATCTGTCGTGACCGCTCGCTCCACCCGTCCGCGTCGTTCCGTCCCAGGGGCACTCGCCGCCCTCGTGGCGCTGACCCTGCTCGGCGGGTGCGCCGAGACGGCGCCGTCGACCGAGTCCTCGTCCCGGGAGACTCCGCCCTCGCTGAGCGCTGCCGAGCTGGACGCGGCCGCGGCGGCGGCCGATGCGGCGCTCGCCGAGCAGGAGACCGCGGAGGCGGCCGTCGAGGCCGATCGCATCGCGAATGCGGCCGGCATGCTCGACGAGACGAGCACCCGGGCCGTGGTCGGCACGGCCGCGCCCACCTCCGCGCTGGCCGCCCTCGCGGCACTCGAGGTGAAGGGCCGGGCCCCGCGCACCGGCTACGACCGCGGCCTGTTCGGCTCCGGCTGGGTGGACACCGACCGCAACGGCTGCGACACCCGCAACGACGTCCTCGCCCGCGACCTCACCGGTGAGGCCTTCAAGCCGGGCACGCGCAACTGCGTCGTGCTCACCGGCACGCTGGCCGACCCCTACTCCGGCCGCAGCATCGACTTCGTCCGCGGACAGGGCACCAGCGACGACGTCCAGATCGACCACGTCGTCGCGCTGTCCGACGCCTGGCAGAAGGGCGCGCAGGGCTGGGACACGACCACCCGCACCGCCTTCGCCAACGACCCGCTGAACCTGCTGGCCGTCGACGGCCCGCTGAACATGCAGAAGGGCGACGGCGACGCGGCGACCTGGCTGCCGCCGGTGCGCGGGTACCGCTGCGCCTACGTCGCCCGGCAGGTGGCCGTGAAGGTCCGCTACGGCGCCTGGATCACCCAGGCGGAGCAGAACACGATGGCCACCGTCCTGAGCAGCTGCCCGGACGAGCCACTGCCCGGCGGGGTCGTCGCGGAGCTGCCCGCTCCGGCACCCGCTCCCGCCCCCGTTCCCAAGCCCGCGCCGGCACCCGCTCCGGCCCCCGAGCCCGCGCCTGCGCCTGCGCCCGCGCCTGCGCCGGCTCCTGCACCGGCACCCGCTCCGGCTCCTGCCCCCGCGCCGAGTGCCTTCTACGCCAACTGCTCGGACGTCAAGGCCGCCGGGGCGGCACCCATCCGGGCCGGTGACCCCGGCTGGCAGCCGAAGTTCGACCGCGACGGTGACGGGGTCGGCTGCGAGTCCTGACTCCAGTCGGACGGGATTCGTGCCGAAGTAGGTGGGGCACAACCGATCCGTTCGAGCCGGGAGGGCCGTCCCTCTCCGGGCCGCCGTCCTATCCTGGGCTGCGGCACGAGCCCCGCCGAAGCCTCGGCATGCTCGCTCATTCTCAGCGACCCCTCAGCGCCCGCCGGACCACGGCCGGGCGCGGACACTGGAGCGACATGACCGCCAGCACTGGCACCCGCACGCTGACCACGCCCACCGGCGAGGCCGACCACAAGGTCGCCGACCTCTGCCTCGCGCCGTTCGGCCGCAAGGAGATCCAGCTCGCCGAGCACGAGATGCCCGGCCTCATGGCCCTGCGCGCCGAGTACGGCGACGCCCAGCCGCTGGCCGGCGCCCGCATCGCCGGTTCCCTGCACATGACCGTGCAGACCGCCGTCCTCATCGAGACCCTCACCGCGCTGGGCGCCGACGTGCGCTGGGTCAGCTGCAACATCTTCTCCACCCAGGACCACGCCGCCGCCGCGATCGTCGTCGGCGAGGGCACCCCGGAGGAGCCCGCCGGCGTGCCGGTCTTCGCCTGGAAGGGCGAGACGCTGCCCGAGTACTGGTGGTGCACCCAGCGGCTGTTCGAGTTCCGCGACTCCTCCGGCGAGGTCGTCGGCCCGAACATGCTGCTCGACGACGGCGGCGACGCCACCCTGCTGATCCACCTCGGCACCCGCTTCGAGGCCGACGGCGTCGTCCCCGACACCACCGAGGCCGACTCCGAGGAGTACGGCGTCATCCTCGAGACGCTCCGCGGCACGCTCGCCGAGGACGGCGGCTACTGGACCCGCATCGGCCAGGGCATCACCGGCGTCACCGAGGAGACCACCACCGGCGTCATGCGGCTCTACGAGCTCGCCCGCGACGGCCGCCTGCTCTTCCCGGCCATCAACGTCAACGACTCGGTCACCAAGAGCAAGTTCGACAACCTCTACGGCTGCCGGCACTCGCTGATCGACGGCATCAACCGCGCCACCGACGTGATGATCGGCGGCAAGGTCGCCGTCGTCTGCGGCTACGGCGACGTCGGCAAGGGGTGTGCCGAGTCGCTGCGCGGCCAGGGCGCCCGCGTCATCGTCACCGAGATCGACCCGATCAACGCCCTGCAGGCGGCGATGCACGGTTACGAGGTGACCACGCTGGACGAGGTCATCGGCAAGGCCGACATCATCATCACCGCGACCGGCAACAAGGACATCATCTCGGCCGAGCAGCTCGGTCAGACCAAGCACCAGGCGATCATCGGCAACATCGGGCACTTCGACAACGAGATCGACGTCGCCGGCCTGGCCAGGACCCCGGGCATCACCCGGACGACGATCAAGCCGCAGGTCGACGAGTGGCGGTTCGCCGACGGCCACACGATCATCCTGCTGTCCGAGGGCCGGCTGCTGAACCTGGGCAACGCCACCGGGCACCCCAGCTTCGTCATGAGCGCCTCGTTCTCCAACCAGGTCCTCGCCCAGATCGAGCTGTGGAACAACCGCGCCGCCTACGAGGGCCAGACCCCCGGCGTCACCGTGCTGCCCAAGAAGCTGGACGAGCACGTGGCCCGGCTGCACCTCGACGCGCTCGGCGTGAAGCTGACCGAGCTGTCCAAGGTGCAGGCCGACTACATCGGTGTGCCGGTCGAGGGTCCCTACAAGAGCGACCACTACCGCTACTGAAAGGACCCGGCCGCTCCCCGCGACACGCTTCGCGCGCCTCGGGTCCCTGCGGCCGGGCCGATCCGTCCCGGCACCCCAGAAAGCGAGCCTTCCGGAACCGGAAGGCCCGCTTTCTGGGGCGTCTCACCCGGGCGGGTGGGACAACTTCTTGCGTGATCAGCGCAGAATGGTCGCCGTGCCACCCACCGCTCCCCAGAACGGGCCCAGTCGCGGCCGTGTCCTGGTCGTCGACGACGACGCCGCCCTCGCCGAGATGCTCGGCATCGTGCTGCGGCGCGAGGGGTACGAGCCTGCGTTCGTCTCCGACGGCAACCGCGCGCTCAGCGTCTTCCAGCAGACCCGGCCGGACCTCGTCCTCCTGGACCTGATGCTGCCCGGCCGCAACGGCCTGCAGATCGCCCAGGACATCCGGCAGCAGTCGTCGGTGCCCATCGTCATGCTCACGGCCAAGGGCGACACGATCGACGTCGTCCAGGGGCTGGAGGCCGGCGCCGACGACTACGTGACCAAGCCGTTCAAGCCGGTGGAGCTGGTGGCCCGCGTGCGGGCCCAGCTGCGCCGTGGCGAGACCGGCCAGGCCGAGAACCTGAGCATCGGCGACGTGCAGATCGACGTCCCGGCGCACCAGGTGAGCCGCGACGGCGTGCCCATCGCTCTCACCCCGCTGGAGTTCGACCTGCTGGTGGCGCTGGCCCGCAAGCCGCGGCAGGTGTTCACCCGCGAGCTGCTGCTCGAGCAGGTGTGGGGCTACCGGCACGCCGCCGACACCCGCCTGGTGAACGTGCACGTCCAGCGCCTGCGCGCCAAGGTCGAGCGCGACCCGGAGAAGCCCGAGGTCGTGCTGACCGTGCGCGGGGTCGGCTACAAGGCCGGCCCGCCCTGACCGTGGTCGCCGGGCGCGCGCTCCCCGGATCCGGTGCCGGGTCCGCGACAATGGAGCGGTGACCGCCACTCGTCTGCCCGAGACGGACGCCGGGTCGGGGCCGAGCGCCCCCGACCGGCGCCCCCTGGCCGACGAGCTGCGGCGCATCCGGCGCGGTCTGTGGCGGCGGGCCGGCACCGGCCGACGGCGGCTGCGACAGGCCACCCGCCGGGAGGCGCGCCGTGCGCTGGCCACCTGGCGCTCCTCGCTGCAGGTCCGCATCGGCGCCATCACCACGGTGGTGGCGGGCACGGTGGTGGTGATCGTCAGCATGGTGCTGTTCAGCCAGATCCGGGACCAGCTGCTCGACGTCAAGCGGCAGGCCGCGATCGACCAGGTGCAGGCCGGCGTCGTGTACGCGCAGAACGAGGTGGCCGGCATCGCCACCGGCGACGCGGCGAGCGTCCGCTCCACCCTCGACCGCACCGTGAACGCGCTGCTGCAGCGGGGCGGGGCCGCCGGCGACTTCGACGTCGTCATGGTCTACCGCCCCGCCAACCAGGACCGGACGACCACCACCCGCCGGCCGCTCTACGAGGCGCTGCCGCGGGAGCTGCGGGCGGCCGTCGACTCCGGCAGCCAGGCGTCCAAGTACGACCAGGTGCCCGACGCCACCGGTGACCTGCAGTCGACGCTGCTCGTGGGCTCGCCCGTCTCCGGTGACGCACAGGGCCCCGACCGCATCGAGCTGTACTACGCCTTCCCGCTCCAGCAGGAGCAGGAGAGCCTCTCGCTGATCCGCAGCACCGTGGTCATCAGCGGCGTGGCGCTGACCCTCCTCGTCGTCGGCATCGCGGTGCTGGTCACCCGGCTGGTCGTGGACCCGGTGCGGCGCGCGGCCGGCACGGCGCAACGGCTCGCGGAGGGCCAGCTCGAGGAACGCATGGTCGTCCGTGGTGAGGACGACCTCGCCCGCCTGGCCACCAGCTTCAACGCCATGGCCGACAGCCTCCAGCGGCAGATCACCCAGCTCGAGGGGCTCTCCCAGCTGCAGCAGCGGTTCACCTCCGACGTGTCGCACGAGCTGCGCACCCCGCTGACCACCGTGCAGATGGCCGCGGAGATCCTGCACGAGTCCCGCGACGAGTTCGCCCCGCACGTGGCCCGCTCCGCCGAGCTGCTGCACACCGAGCTCGACCGGTTCGAGGCGCTGCTCACCGACCTGCTGGAGATCAGCCGCTACGACGCCGGCGCCGCCGTCCTGGACTCCGCACCCACCGACCTCGGCGCGCTGGTCGACCGGGTCGTCGACGGCATGACGGCGCTGGCGCTGCGGCACGAGTGCGAGCTGCAGGTCACCGTCCCGGCGGAGGCGGTGCTCGCCGAGGTCGACGCCCGCCGCGTCGAGCGCATCCTGCGCAACCTGGTGGGCAACGCCATCGAGCACGGGGCCGGGCACCCGGTGGAGATCACCCTGGCGTCCAACCGTTCGGCCGCCGCCGTGACGGTCCGGGACCACGGCGTGGGGCTGAGCGCCGGGGAGGCCCAGCACGTGTTCGACCGATTCTGGCGGGCCGACCCCTCCCGGGTGCGGACCGTCGGCGGCAGCGGCCTGGGCCTGTCGATCAGCCTCGAGGACGCCCGTCTGCACGGCGGCTGGCTGCAGGTGTGGGGCCAGCCCGGCGCCGGTGCCCAGTTCCGCCTCACGGTCCCCCTGGTGGCGGGGGAGGACCTGACCAGCTCGCCGCTGCCGCTGCGCCCGGTCCGGCTGCGCCGTGCGGGAGGCCCCCGATGAGTCGCCGACGCACGCTGCCGGCGGTGCTGCTGGCCGCGGCGCTGCCCCTGGTGTCGTGCTCGACGGTGCCCAGCAGCTCGCCGACCAACATCATCACCCAGGCGCCGCAGCGCCCCGCGGAGTCCGTCGGCATCGAGCCGCTGCCGCCGGCGCCGGGCGCCAGCCCCGAGGAGGTCGTGCGCACCTTCATCGATGCCTCGGCCAGCACGGTGTCCCCGCACCCCGTGGCGCGTCAGCACCTCACGCCGCTCGCGGCCGAGACCTGGCAGGACGAGACCGGCATCAGCATCATCCGGACCGACTACGCCACCGCGATCACCGACTCCGGGACGGTGGCGGTGACGGCGAACCTCGTCGGCACGGTGGACCCGCGGGGCGTCTTCACCATGAGCGGCCGCGACCTCTTCACCCGCGAGTTCCGCCTCGAGCAGGTCGAGGGCGAGTGGCGGCTGAGCGACCCCCCGGACGGCCTGATCATGCTGCAGCCTGACTTCGAGCGGCTCTACGACCAGATCCAGTTGTACTTCCTCGACCCGACCGAGCAGCGGGTGGTGCCCGATCCGCGCTACCTGATCGCCGGGGAGTCGCAGCCGACGCAGGCGGTGGACCGGCTGCTGGCCGGCCCATCGGCCCCGCTGGCCCAGGGGGTCCGCAACCCGATCGCGGGCGTGCGGCTGAGCCGGGCGGTCACCGTCGAGGACCAGCTGGCGACGGTCGAGCTGACCGGGCTGCCGGCCGAGCCGTCGCCCGAGCTGGCCAAGATCTGTGCCCAGCTGGTCTGGACGCTCACCCAGCTGGATCGGCCGCGGATCAACGAGGTCGTCGTCCTGGTGGACGGTGAGCCGGTGCAGCCGGCCGACGTCCCGGAGCAGCAGACGGTCGAGGACTGGGCGGCCTTCGACCCCGATGCGGTGCCGATCGACGGCGTCGGCCACTACCTGGAGGGCGGTGCCCTGCGCACGGTCCTCCGGGGCGAACCGACCCCGGGGCCGGCCGGCGAGGGCGCCTACGGGCTCAGCAGCGCCGCCGTGTCGGCCGAGGAGGCCAGCGGCCGGCTGTCCTTCCTGGTCGGCGTCCGCCCCGACCCGACCGGCGCCACGCTGCTGGCCGGCCCGTACGACGGCGAGCTCTCCCCGGTGCTCAGCGGAGCGACGCTGAGCGCTCCCACCGTCGCCGCCACCCGGAGCGAGGCCTGGGTGGTGCGGGACGGCACCGAGGTGGTGCGGGTCCCTGCCGGTGGTCCGCCGCAGCCGGTCGCCGCCCCCACGCTGGCCGGGCTCGGCCGCACCGAGGTCCTGCAGCTCTCCCCGGACGGTGTCCGCGCGGCCGTCGTCGTCGACGGCCCGGGGGGCCGCCGGCTGTACGTGGGCACCGTCGTCCGGTCCGACGACGGCGCCGTGGTGCTGCGCGACCTGCGGGAGGTGGCGCCGAGCCTGGCCCAGGTCACCGACGTCGCCTGGCGGGACAGTGCCACGCTGCTCGTACTGGCCGGGGACGAGGGGGAGGACCGCATCGTCCCGTACGCGGTGGGCGTCGACGGGTGGGGGCTGGTGCAGGTGACCACCTCCGGGCTGCCCAGCCAGCCGACGTCGCTGGCTGTCGCGCCCGACCGGCAGGCCCTGGTCATCGCCCAGGACACGATGTGGCAACTGGCCGGCGGGACGTGGGTGACGCTGGTCCGCGGGGCGGAGCCGTTGCCCGGCGCGGCGCCGTTCTACCCGCTCTGAGCGTCGCGCCCCGTCCACAGGGGAAGGACCCCGTCCTCCTCAGGCCTCGCAGGCTCGGCCCGAGCCTCGGGACGGGGCCATAGGCTGCGGGAATGGCCGGTTCGACGCTCCGGGAGGTGGGGGCTGCGCTCGCCGACCTGGTGCTGCCGCGCACCTGCGCCGGCTGCGGCGTGCCCGGCCGCAGCGTCTGCCCTCCGTGCGCCGCGCTGCTCACCGTGCCGCGGCTGGCCCAGCCGCGCCGCTTCCCGGTGGGCCTGCCACCGACCGTGGCCGCGGGTGCCTACGCCGGTCCCGTGCGACCGCTGGTCAACGCCTTCAAGGAGCACGGCCGCGCCGAGCTGGCCCGGCCCCTCGGGGCCGCGCTGGCACTCGCGGTCGCCGCCGTCCGCCTCGGGTCCCTGCACCCGGCCGCCCCCGTGGTGCTCGTGCCGCTGCCCGCGTCACGGGCGGCGCTGCGGGCGCGCGGGCGGGACCACGTGCGCGAGCTGACGTCCCGGGCGGTGACCGAGCTGCGGGCCGCCGGGGTCCCGGCCCGGCAGCAGCGGCTGCTCCGCCGTCGCGGGCGGGTGCGTGACTCCGCCGGGCTGACGCCGGCGCAGCGCCGGGCCAACCTCGCCGGCAGCTTCGCGCCCGACCCGGGTGCCGCGGCCCCGCCACCGGGGGCGTTGCTCGTGCTCGTGGACGACGTCGTCACCACCGGGGCCACGCTGTGCGAGGCGGCGCGGGTGCTGTCGGCCGGGCTCGCACCGGACTCGGCACCGGTGCTCGCGGCGGTCGTGGCGGCCACACCGAGACCGTCGGGGACGACGCCCGGGGCGTGTCCCGGGCCCGGCCCGTACCGGCTCCCGACCGTCCCCGGCCACGACCTCGATCGACTGTCGGGACCACGGCGGAGGGACTAGCGTCGAAGCGACCAATACCCGTCCCAACCGGGAGGTCTCATGGAGATCGTGGTCCGTGGTCGTAACGTCGAAGTTCCCGAGCACTACCGACAGCACGTCGAGGACAAGGTCGGTCAGCTGGAGCGGTTCGACGCCAAGCTCTCGCGCATCGACGTGGAACTGTTCCACGAGAAGAACCCCCGCCAGTCGGCCGCCTGCCAGCGCGTGGAGATCACGCTGCGCGGCAAGGGGCCGGTGGTCCGGGCCGAAGCCGCCGGCCCCGACTTCTACGCCGCGCTGGACCTGGCGTCCGGGAAGCTGGACAACCGGCTGCGCCGGGCGGCCGACCGCCGCCGCGTGCACCACGGGCGCCGTACCCCGGAGAGCGTCCGGCTCGCCGGCAGCCCCCTGGACGCGGGGCACCCCGAACTGAACATCGAGCAGCAGCTCCAGCTCGACCGCGAGCTCGCCTCCGGGCCGCACGTCACCGAGCTGGACGAACACCTGCCCGGCCAGGTGGTGCGCGAGAAGCACCACCCCGCCACGCCGATGACCGTCGACCAGGCGCTCCACGAGATGGAGCTGGTCGGTCACGACTTCTTCCTCTTCCAGTGCGCCGACACCGGGCAGCCGACGGTCGTCTACCGCCGGCACGCCTACGACTACGGGCTGATCCGGCTCGATCCCGTCGCGCAGGACGGCGCGGCACCGGTGCCCGCCGCCCCCGAGGCGGCGACCGTCTGACCCTGGGCGGGGGCGCGGCCGACCGCGCCCCCGCCCGGTCGCCGGATCAGGCGTTGCCGAGGATCCGGTCGACCGAGATCTCGATGACGACGCGCGCCGGGTTCTCCCTGGGCTGCCGGTACCGGCGTGCGTAGCGCTCGACCGCGTCGGCGACGGACTCGGCGTCGTCCCGGACCACCGCCGCTCCTTCCAGGGTCGCCCAGCGCCGCCCGTCCACCTGGCAGACGGCGACGCGACCCTGCCCGTCGCGGACGTGCCGCGCCTTCGCCGACGTGCCCGAGGTGATCACTCGTGCGGTGCGCGTCGCGGCGTCGTAGGTGACGCCGACCGGCACCACGTGGGGCGTGCCGTCGGCGCGCAACGTGGTGAGCGTGGCGAGGTGCCGCTCGGTGAGGAACTCCAGCAGGCCGGGGCCGGGGTCGGAGAGGTCGCGGGCCATACCGGGAGCGTACGGATGGGGCGCGTGGTGCCCGGGCGCCGCTCCAGGCGGTCGGGGGGACCGCACTGCCGACCGGGCCGCCTACGCTGGGGACGTGGTGTTCTCGAAGATCCTCCGTGCCGGTGAGGGCAAGCTCGTCCGTCGGCTCTCCAGAATCGCCGATGCGGTCGAGTCGATCGCCGACGACTACACCGACCTCACCGACGCCGAGCTGCGGGCCAAGACCGATGAGTTCAAGGAGCGGCACGCCGACGGGGAGTCCCTCGACGCGCTGCTGCCCGAGGCCTTCGCCGTCGTCCGGGAGGCGGCCACCCGGACGCTGGGCCAGCGGCACTTCCGCGTCCAGCTGATGGGCGGTGCGGCGCTGCACCTGGGCAACATCGCCGAGATGCGCACCGGTGAGGGCAAGACCCTGACCGGCGTGCTGCCGGCCTACCTCAACGCGCTCACCGGCAAGGGCGTGCACGTCGTCACGGTCAACGACTACCTGGCCAAGCGCGACGCCGAGTGGATGGGCCGCGTGCACCGCTTCCTCGGGCTGAGCGTGGGCACGATCCTGTCCGGCCAGACCCCGGCCGAGCGCCGCGAGCACTACGCCGCCGACATCACCTACGGCACGAACAACGAGTTCGGCTTCGACTACCTGCGCGACAACATGGCGTGGAGCAAGGCCGACCTGGTCCAGCGCGGCCACCACTACGCGATCGTCGACGAGGTCGACTCGATCCTCATCGACGAGGCCCGCACCCCGCTGATCATCAGCGGCCCGGCCGAGACCGCGGGCAAGTGGTACCTCGAGTTCGCGCGGATCGTCCCGATGATGAAGCGCGACGTCCACTACGAGGTGGAGGAGGCCAAGCGCACGGTCGCCGTCACCGAGGAGGGCGTGGAGTTCGTCGAGGACCAGCTCGGCATCGACAACCTCTACGAGGCGGTCAACACCCCGCTGATCGGCTACCTGAACAACGCGCTCAAGGCCAAGGAGCTGTTCAAGAAGGACCAGCAGTACATCGTCAGCAACGGCGAGGTCCTCATCGTCGACGAGTTCACCGGCCGCGTGCTGGCCGGGCGCCGCTACAACGAGGGCATGCACCAGGCCATCGAGGCCAAGGAGAAGGTGAAGATCAAGGACGAGAACCAGACGCTCGCCACGATCACCCTCCAGAACTACTTCCGGCTCTACGAGAAGCTCTCCGGGATGACCGGTACGGCCCAGACCGAGGCCGCCGAGCTGCACCAGACCTACAAGCTGGGCGTCGTGCCGATCCCGACGAACCGGCCGATGGTCCGGCAGGACCGCTCCGACGTCATCTACAAGACGGAGCAGGCGAAGTTCGAGGCCGTCGTCGAGGACATCGCCGAGCGCCACGAGGTCGGCCAGCCGGTGCTGGTCGGTACCGCCAGCGTCGAGAAGTCCGAGCTCCTGGCGAAGTTCCTGCTCAAGCGCGGCATCCCGCACGAGGTCCTGAACGCGAAGAACCACGCCCGGGAGGCGACGATCATCGCCCAGGCCGGGCGGCCGGGCGCGGTCACCGTGGCCACCAACATGGCCGGTCGGGGCACCGACATCCAGCTCGGGGGCAGCGCCGACTTCATCGCCGACGAGACGCTCCGCGCCCGGGGGCTCTCCCCGTCGGAGACGCCGGAGGAGTACGAGGCCGCCTGGGACGAGGCGCTGGAGGTCGCGAAGGCACAGGTGAAGGCCGAGCACGAGGCGGTCACCGAGGCCGGCGGTCTGTACGTGCTGGGCACCGAGCGGCACGAGAGCCGCCGCATCGACAACCAGCTGCGCGGCCGCTCCGGCCGCCAGGGCGACCCGGGGGAGTCGCGCTTCTACCTCTCCCTCGGCGACGACCTGATGCGCCGGTTCAACGGCCCGATGCTCGAGTCGATGATGAACACCCTGCGGGTGCCCGACGACCAGCCCATCGAGTCGAAGATGGTCACCCGGGCGATCCTGTCGGCGCAGACCCAGGTGGAGCAGCAGAACCACGAGGTCCGCAAGGACGTCCTGAAGTACGACGAGGTGCTCAACCGCCAGCGCACCGTCATCTACGACGAGCGGCGCAAGGTGCTCGACGGCGCGGACCTGCACGAGCAGGTCCGCACGATGGTCGACGACGTGGTCGCCGCCTACGTCGACGGCGCGACCGAGACCGGTTACGCCGAGGACTGGGACCTCGAGCAGCTGTGGACCGGCCTCAAGGCGCTGTACCCGGTGGGCCCGACCATCGACGAGCTCGTCGACCAGGTGGCCGGCGGGGAGCAGACCGACCTCACCCCCGGCAGCCTGAAGCAGGCGCTGCTCGACGACGTGCACCGTGCGTACGCCGACCGCGAGGCGAAGCTCGGCGCGGAGGTCATGCGCGAGCTGGAGCGCCGGGTGCTGCTCTCGGTCATGGACCGCAAGTGGCGCGAGCACCTCTACGAGATGGACTACCTGCGGGCCGGCATCCACCTGCGCGCGATGGCCAACCGCGACCCGGTCGTGGAGTACCAGCGCGAGGGCTACGACATGTTCGTGGCGATGCTCGACGGCATCAAGGAGGAGTCGGTCGGCTTCCTCTTCAACCTCGAGGTGAAGACCAAGGACGAGCAGGAGGCGGAGGCCAAGGCCAAGCAGGCCGAGGCCGAGGCCAAGGCGCTGGCCGCGGCGCAGGAGGGGACGGCGAAGGTGCTGGCCCGCCAGGCCGCCGCTGCCAAGGCCGCCGGGGGCACGACCGCACCCGCTCCCGCGCCGGCGACCACCCCCGCCCCGGCGACCGCCCGCCGGACCAAGCCCGCAGCTGCGCCGGCCGCTCCCGCGGCTCCGGTCGCAGCGGAGCCGGCGCCCTCGGGCACCGGTCCGGAGCTGGCGGTCAAGGGTCTCGACCAGCCCCGGCCTCCGGAGAACCTGACGTACTCCGCGCCCAGCCTGGACGCCTCGGCGGCCGACGGCGGTCGGGCGAAGGCGGCCAAGACCGCGACGGTCTCCGGCACCAAGGAGACCCCGCGCAACGCGCCCTGCCCCTGCGGCTCGGGCAAGAAGTACAAGCAGTGCCACGGGGGAGCCGGAGCCAACTGATCCGCTGACCCGACGACGCCCCGCCGACCACGATGGTCGGCGGGGCGTCGTGCTGTCCGGGGCGACCGGCTCGGCTCAGCCGATCTGCAGGGCGGTGCACCGCCAGCGACCGTCGATGCCCTCCAGGCGGGCGGCGACCGCGTGCGCCCGGCCGGCGCGATGGGCGACGGCGCTGATCTCGGCCACCCCGTCCACCGGCTCGCACACCCGGACCCGGCCGAGGATCACCGGGGCGCTCCCCTCGGCGCACCACCCGGGGCGGCGGCCGCTGGTCAGCGCGGCGTAGAGGCCGGCCGCGGTGAACGGGCGCAGCTGGGTGAGCGGCCGGCGCCCGGTGAGCGCCTCGAGCGTGGTGGTCAGCAGGGCGCGCCCGGTCTCCGCGGCGCCCGGGAGGTCGGACCGCGCCGACCACACCGGCCCGAAGTCGCCGTCGGGCACGGGGGCGGCCAGCGTCCGCGGCCGCGGACCGGGCCGGTGCGCCGGTCGCGGGACCGTGGCCCCCGGCTGCACCAGGCGCAGCGCCGGCCGCTCCTCGAGCGGGGGCTGCGGCGTGGCGACGACGGCCAGCCGGAGTGCCGGGTGGGTGGTGGACGGGGCGGTGCGGGACGGCGCGGTCATCGGGGCTCCCAGGTCGGGCGAGGTAGAGGTGCGGGTCAGGGCAGGACGGGCGGGCGCAGGACCTGGCCCGGCAGGAGGAGGTCGGGGTCGGGGCCGATGACGTCGGCGTTGGCCTGCCACCACGCCCGGACGGCGACGGCCACCTCCGCGGACGTCGGCTCGGAGCCGGTGCCGGCCGCCAGGCGGCGCTCGGCGATGGACCACAGGCAGTCGCCACGGACGACGACGTGCTCACCGGCGGCGACCTGCGGCCAGTCCGGGACCCCGGCGGGGGCGGGGGCCGCCCAGTCGGGGACGTGGGTCGGCTGCCGCTCGGGCACGGTGGAGGCCGCCCAGTCGGGCACGGCGGAGCGGACGGTGGGCCTCGCGAGTTCCTGCGTGGTGGTCGTGCCGTCGACCGCGCCCGCTGCGACGCCAAGCGCCGGCGGGGCGATGCCGAGGCCGATGCCCAGTGCGATCGCGGCGGCGCGGCGGGCACCCGCGGGCAGCACCCGGCGCACCGTGCCGGCGGCCAGATCGCCGGCCAGGCCGGGCAGTGCGGAGGCCGCGGTCAGGAGGAGGCCCAGTGCGCCCCAGGCCCAGGCGAGCCAGGCGAGCAGGCCCACGAGATGCAGCACGAGGACGTCGGCGCCGGCGGCGTCGACGGTCGCCTGCGGAACGGACAGCGCCCCCACGGACTCGGCGAGCGACGGTGCGAGGGCCGTCAGACAGGCGGCGATCGCGGACATGCCGAGCGCCGTGCCGAGCAGTCGCAGTACCGACATGACCCTCCTCTCGTTGACGGGACCACACTAAAGCAAGCAAATGCACGCAAACGCAAGTATCAGCACGATCTAGGCTGTGCGTATGCGGTGGCAGCAGCTCTTCGCGGACCTCCAGGCCCAGTTCGAGGCGGCCGAGGACGCCGAGGGGCGCGCGGAGTGGGCGTCGCGGGCCCGCGCGGAGATGGGCGCTGTCCGGCTCGCCGAGCGGCTCGCCGGCTCGGTCGGCAGCGAGGTCGTCCTCACCTGCCGGGGCGCGGGCCGGGTGACGGGTGTGCTGGCCGACGTCGGGGTGGACTGGCTGCTGGTCGACGACGGGCGCGGTCGTGACCAGCTGGTGTCGACCGGTGCGGTGCGCGCGGTGTCCGGCCTGGGTCGCCGGGCGGCACCGGCCGATGAGGAGGACGCCCCGGTGCGGGTGCGGCTGGACCTGCGGCGGGCGCTACGCGGACTGGCGCGCGACCGGAGCGCCGTTCAGGTCGTGCTGGACGAGGGGACGGTCCTCACCGGGACCATCGACCGGGTGGGCGCCGACCACGTGGATCTGGCCGAGCACGCGGCCGACGAGCCGCGGCGGGCCGGCGCGGTGCGGCAGGTGCACGCCGTCGTCATCGACGCGGTGGCCGTCGTCCGGACACTCCTGCCCGGCTGGGACTGAGCCCGCGGGCTCGAGGACGCGCGGTCAGGCGCGCTGCTCGGCTCCGGCTGCCGGGGTGCTCTCCGGAGTGGCGGGCTCCTCGGGAACCGTGCCGGCCCGGGCCTCGGCGTACTTCTGCTGGATGAAGCGCTCGAGCTCGTCCACCTCGACCCGCCACTGGCCGCGGCCGCCGATCTGGATCGCGAGCAGCTCCTTGCGGCGGACGAGCGCATAGGCCTGCGACCACGAGACGTTGAGGATCTCGGCGACGTCGTCGAGGGTCAGGAAACGGGGCGTGGGCATCTGCGTTCTCCATCCGGTCGCCGCCCAGTCTGTCAGCCGCACCGGTGGAAGGTGACCGTTGTCCACACACGTTCGTGTGGATGGCGGATGCACGGAAACGCATTCGTGTCGCATCATCTGCGTTCGAACGTCGTCCGCACTCGGCAACGGCGTGTCAACGCGCCTTCCTGGGCGTCCGACGTGCTGGAAGAGGTGAGACGCCGTGACCGCCGCCCGGAATCCGGTCAACGTCGATCCCGGGGAGCTCCCGGCCGGGCCGGCGCCCCGCCGGGTCCGCGCCCCCAGCTGGCTCGACCTCCGCCTGGTCCTGGGCGTGCTGCTGGTGCTGGGCTCGGTCCTGCTGGGCGCCCGCGTGGTCAGCGCCGCCGACGCCACCGTGCCGGTGTGGAGCGCCGCCTCGGACCTCGCCGCGGGCACCGAGCTGACCGGCGAGGACCTCGTCGTGGTCGACGTGCGGCTGGACGAGGCAGCCTCCCTCTACCTGTCGGGGAACACCCGGCCGGAGGGCAGCGTCCTGTCCCGCGGCGTGCGCGCCGGTGAGCTCCTGCCGTTCGCGGCGCTGGAGGAGCCGGCCGACCTGGTGCAGGTGGCCCTGCCCGTGCAGGCCGGCTACCTGCCCCCGGGCGTCCAGCGCGGCCGGCTGATCGACGTCTACGCGGTCGCCGACCCCGCCGCCGGCGCCACGGGCCCGGCGGTCGGCAGCGTCACGCTCGTCGTCGGCGGCGTGCCGGTGCAGGCGGTCTCCGGGAGCAGCGAGGGAGTGCTGTCGACGCCGACGACCACGGTCCAGGTCGTGGTCAGCGTCCCCGCGGACGACGCCGCCGACGTGCTGGCCGCCATCGCCGGCCGTCCCCTGGTGGTGGTCGCGCACGAGTCGGTCGTCGACCCGGCGGACCGCCCGGTCACGGTCGGGAGCGCCGCGCGGCCGACCGCTCCCGCGAGCAGCGCGCCCGCGGCGCCGAGCACGCCCCCGGCGCCGGACGTGCCCCCGGCGCCGGCCCCGGCACCGGACGCGCCTCCGCCGGCGGCCGAGGCCCCGGCGCCCGCACCGGCTGGACCGGCCGGCTGATGGCGCTGCAGGTCTTCACCGCGGTCACCGGCGCGGGGTGGGAGTCCGAGCTCGTCGGCGCCCTGGACCGCGACGACCACGGCGTGACCGTCGTCCGCCGGTGCGTCGACGTCGCCGAGCTGCTCGCCGCCGCGGCCACCGGTACCGGTCAGGCGGCCCTGCTCTCCGCGGAGCTCCGCCGGCTGGACGGCGAGACCGTGGCCCGGCTGCACGCGGCGGGAGTCGCCGTGGTCGGGCTGGTCGAACCCGGTGACGAGCGCGCGGCCCAGCGGCTGCGCCAGCTCGGCGTCGTCCAGGTGCTGCCCGCCGACGCCGATCCGCAAGCGATCGCCGCCGCCCTGCGCGACGCCGTCTCCGGCGGGCCGGTGGAGAGCCGGGACGTCGCCGACCTGCGGGGCGCACTGCCGGCGCCGGTCGCGCCGGCGGACGAGCCGGTCCCCGCCGCCGACGGCGGTGGCCGGGTGGTCGCCGTCTGGGGTCCCACCGGCGCTCCCGGCCGCACCACCGTCGCGGTCGGTCTCGCCGACGAGGCCGCGCGGCTGGACGTGCCCTCCCTGCTGGTCGACGCCGACGTGTGCGGCGGCGTCGTCGCGCAGGTGCTGGGTCTGCTGGACGAGTCGCCGGGGCTGGCCGGGGCCGCGCGGCAGGCCGGGGCCGGCACGCTGGACGCGCGCGCGCTGGTGTCGTTGGCATGGGCCGTCCGCCCGCACCTGAGGGTGCTCACCGGGCTGGCCCGCGCCGACCGCTGGCCGGAGCTGCGCCCCTCGGCGGTCACCACGGTCCTGGAGGAGGCGCGTCGCCTGGCCCGCCTCACGGTCGTCGACTGCGCGTTCAGCGTGGAGGACGACGAGGAGCTCTCCTTCGACACGGTCGCCCCCCGGCGCAACGGGGCGACGCTGGCGGTCCTGGAGCACGCCGACACGGTGCTGTGCGTGACCGGCGCCGACCCGGTCGCGCTCCAGCGGTGCGTCCGGGCGCTCGACCAGCTCCGCGAGGTGCTGCCCGACGTCGAGCCCGTGCTCGTGGTCAACCAGCTCCGTCGCGGCCCGGTGCCCGGCGATCCGCGCGAGGAGGTCGCGGCGGCGCTCGAGCGGTTCACCGGCCGGCGGCCCCGCGTGTTCCTCCCGGCCGACCGTCGAGCCACCGATGCGGCGCTCGCCGCCGGCCGCACGCTGGCCGAGGTGGCGCCGGGATCCCCGCTGCGCGGCGAGCTGCGCGCGCTGGCCGCCGAGCTGGCCGGGGTGCGCGCCCCCGCCGCGGGCCGCCGGGGGCTCCTGGCCCGTCGGGCCGGCTGATCGGCGGCGTTTCGCCAGATCCGGGCCCCCGACGTAGCGTGAGGCCCCCGGCCCGGAAGGAGATGCATGATGGAGCGCCTGAGCCCCCTGGATGCCTCCTTCTTCTACCTGGAGGAGCCCGGCACGCCGATGCACGTCGGCGGGGTGCTGATCCTCGAGACGCCCCCCGGCGGCCTGGACGCCCTCGCGTCGCTGATCGAGGCGCGGCTGTCGCTGGTCCCGCGGTACCGGCAGCGCGTCGCCGAGGTGCCGGGGCACCTGGCCGACCCGGTCTGGGTGGACGACCCCGACTTCGACATCGCCTACCACCTGCGCCGCTCCGGGCTGCCCCGCCCGGGCACGGAGACCCAGCTGCTGGAGCTCGTCTCCCGGCTGACCTCCCGGCCGCTGGACCGCCGCCGCCCGCTCTGGGAGGCCTACCTGGTCGAGGGGCTCGGGAGCGGCCGGGTGGCGGTGGTGACCAAGACCCATCCCGCCCTCGTCGACGGCCTGGGCGCGGTCGACATCGCGCAGGTGCTGCTCGACGTCTCGCCCGACGCGCCGGCCCCCGAACCGGCGCCGTGGCACCCGCGTCCGCTGCCGTCGGGCGTGGAGCTGGTGAGGTCGGCGCTGGAGGAGTACCGGCGCCGGCCGTCGTCCCTCGTCGGCGCGGCCCGCGCGGTGGTGACCGACGCGCGCACCACCACCGCCCGGCTCGGTGGGCTGGCCGGCGGTCTGCTGCGCACCGCCACCTCGGCGATCCTGCCGGCGCCGCACAGCCCGCTGAACGCGCCGGTCGGCCGGCAGCGCCGGGTCGCCGTGGCCTGCGCCGACCTCGACGACCTCAAGCGGGTGCGCAAGGCGCACGGCGGCACGGTCAACGACGTGCTGCTCACCGTGGTCACCGGGGCGCTCCGGGAGTGGCTGCTCTCCCGCGGCGAGCCGGTGGTGAACGGGACGTCGGTCCGCGCCCTCGTCCCGGTCTCCGAGCAGGACGACGAGGGGGCGCCGGGCAGCCACGTGTCCTCGCACCTGGTGGACCTGCCGGTCGGTGAGCCGAACCCGCGGGTGCGCCTGACCCGGCTGACCTACGCGATGCGGGGGATCACCCAGCACGGCCGCTCGGTCGGCGCGGACAGCCTCATCGAGCTCAGCGGCTTCGCCCCGTCCACGCTGCACGCCCTCGGGGCCCGGGCCGCCCGCGGGCTGTCCCGCCGGCTGTTCAACCTGGTGGTCACGAACGTGCCCGGCCCGCAGGTGCCCCTGTACGCGGCCGGCGGCCGGATGCTGCAGGTCTTCCCGGTCGTGCCGCTGGCCCGGGGCCAGGGGCTGTCGATCGGCATGACGTCCTACGACGGCACGGTGTTCTTCGGTCTGAACGCCGACCGGGACAGCGTGGGCGACGTCGACGTGCTCGCCGATCTCATCGAGCAGCAGGTCGCCGACCTGGTCGAGGCCTCCGCCTGAGCGGTGCCGTTCCCGGCCGGCGCACGACCGGCCGGGACCGGCCGGATACGGTCGCCCTTCCGACGACGACGAAGAGGTGAGCCGCGTGCGCGTGTACCTGCCGGCGACGACGACCGTGCTGCGGACGCTGGTGGACGAGGGGCGTCTGCCCGCGCCGCAGACGGTCTTCGCCGTGACCCCCCAGCTGCGCGAGTACTACGCCGTCAGCGACGCCGACGCGGACACCGAGGAGCTGGAGTACGCCGCCCTGCTGGCCGCCGCCCGGGCGAGCCTGCGGCTGCTCGACCTCGACCCGATGGCCGTGCGCCGCCGGGCGGTGCTCGCCGCCGACGTGCCGGACACCGCGGTCACCCCGATGGACGACCCGCACGTCGACCCGGGCGCGGCCCGGCTGGAGCAGGAGGTCACCCTCGCCGACATCGCCAGCGCGCACCTCGACGACGCCGACGCAGAGGCCGATGTCCGCGCCGCGGTGAACGTGGTGCTCGAGGCCGACCTCGGCAGCGAGGACGCGCAGTTCGTCGTCGACCAGGCCGAGGGCCACGAGCTGGGCTGGTACGCCACCCAGGAGATCGGCCCGGCGCTCGAGCTGCTCTGACGGCGGGAAACGGGCCGCCCGCGGATGCGACCCCTCCCGGCGTCCGTAAGATCACGACCCGTCCGTCAGCGTCGACATCGGGAGCGAGCACATGCAGTTCGGTCGGTACTACGAGGAGTTCGAGGTCGGCGCCGTCTACAAGCACTGGCCCGGGAAGACCGTCACCGAGTACGACGACCACCTGTTCTGCCTGCTCACCATGAACCACCACCCGCTGCACATGGACGTGAACTACGCGGAGAAGACGACCGACTTCGGCAAGAACGTCGTCGTCGGCAACTACATCTACTCGCTGCTGCTCGGCATGAGCGTCCCGGACGTCTCGGGCAAGGCGATCGCCAACCTGGAGATCGAGTCGCTGCGCCACGTCGCGCCGACCTTCCACGGCGACACCATCTACGGCGAGACCACCGTGCTGGACAAGACGCCGTCGAAGTCCAAGGACGACCGCGGCGTGGTCTACGTCGAGACCATCGGCTACAAGCAGGACGGCACGGTCGTCTGCATCTTCCGCCGCAAGGTCATGGTCCCCAAGCAGTCCTACGGCGAGGCCCGCGGCGGCGAGCAGCCGGGCCGCCCGGAGCCCAAGCCCCGCAGCTGAGCCGGCCGGGGCGTGCCGCCGGTCAGTCCGGCAGCACGCCCCAGCCCGCCAGCGTCTCCACCAGTCGCGCCGTGCAGGCCAGCCCGGACAGGGTCGCGGCGTCGGCGAACACCACGTCGGTGGCGTCGTCGCCGGCCACCGGGACGGCGTCGGGCTCGAGGAGCTCGCAGGCGAGGTCGACGACGTCGTAGACGACCGTCGCCGCCTCGATCCGGATCCGTCCCACCGTGCGCCCGGCGCGGACCCGCAGGCCGGTCTCCTCCAGCACCTCGCGCTCCACCGCCCCGGCGGCCGTCTCGCCGGGCTCCACCCGGCCGCCCGGCACCGACCACAGCCCGCGGCCGGGCTCCTGCCCGCGGCGGATCAGCAGCAGCCGGCCGGCGCCGTCGTGCACGATCGCGCCGACGCAGGGCACGACGGGCCGGGCGTCGTCCCGCGCGCCGGCCGTCACGTGCGCAGGTTACGCATCGTGCGCACCTCCTGCGCTTGACGAAACGAGGGGTTCCGGCGACGGTTGTCGCCGATGAGCGCGTCGCCGGTCTGCCCCCGCTGCGGCGAGCCGCTGGCCGTCCGGCACGGGTCCGACGCCGAGGCCTGGTGCCACGTGCACGGCGCCGTGACGCCGCTGCACCACACCGCGCTGGTCGCGCACGACGCGATCGCCGCCGTCACCGCCGACGCCCGCGTGCCGGCCTGGGTGCCCGACCCGATGCCGTCGGGCTGGGCGGTCACCGGGCTGGCGTGGGGTGGCGAGCCGGGCGCCCGGGCCATCGTCGTCGACTGTGCCGGACCGGCCCCTCTCGGCGGCTCGGCCGAACTGGTCCTCGCCGCCGAGGAGCCGGGGACCGGGGTCGGCTGCGGGTACGCCGGGCTGCCGGGGCTGGACCCGGGCGACGTCATCACCGGTCCCAGCAGCGTCGACATCAAGGCCGCCGGCCAGCGGGCGCCGCTGTGGGCGGTGCCCACCAGCGACGACCGGGCGGCCTTCGTCGGCGAGGCCTACGGCGTGTGGCTGTGGGTGGTCACCTGGCCCATGAACGCCGCCTGGCTGCTGGCCGAGCAGCTGGAGCTGCTGGATCTGCGCGACCGCATCTACCCCGACCTGCCGCTGGGTCCGCCGGGGGAGCACCTGCTGCCGGGGAGGTGACCGGCCGGCTCGCAGAACGCGACGGGCTCCTTCATGATCGGCGCGTCGGACGGACCACCCCTGGGGCCTGTGTTACTCATGGGACGAACGCGTCCGCCGCACCTCCGGCGGGCTGTCCGAGCAGGCCTGCCCTGCCCTTGCCCTCACACCACGGAGGTGGCGGTGAACCTCAAGAAGGTCCTCACCTGGGTGGTCGTCGCCTTCATCCTGTTCTACGTGATCCAGCAGCCGGAGAAGTCGGCCGAGCTGGTGCGCAGCGCCGGCGAGGCGCTCGGCTCCGCGGCGTCGTCGCTGTCGGAGTTCGTCGGCAGCCTGGTCTGACCCGGTGGCCGCGCCCGAGGGGCTGCCGGCCCGCGCCGCCAAGGACGTCGGGAAGTACCTCCTCGACGGCGAGGAGGCCGTGGTGGCCACGCGCCGTCACTGGGCGGTGCTCATCGGGCCGACGGCCCGGTTCCTCCCGGTGTTCCTCGTCGGCGGCTGGTTGCTGGTGCTGGACCCGGAGAACCGGGTCACCAGCACCGTCGGGATGCTCCTGATCCTGTACGCCGTAGGCCTCTACGCCCTGCGCATCGGCGAGTGGTGGATGCGGCACTTCATCGTCAGCAAGCGGCGGGTGCTGCTGACCTCCGGGGTCATCGTCCGCACCGTGACGCTGCTCCCGCTGCGCCGGATCACCGACCTGACGTGGAAGGAGACGCTGTTCGGGCAGCTGCTGGGCTACGGCACGTTCCGCTTCGAGTCGGCCGGGCAGCAGCAGGCGCTGTCGGAGATCACGTTCCTGCCCCATGCCGGGGCGCTCTACCGGCAGGTCAGCGGGCTGCTGTTCACCAGCGACTGGGGCGGGGCCGCGGCCAGCGGCGACGACGAGGGCAACATCGACCCGCCCACCGAGGCGAGCGGCGGCGGGCCGGTGCGCCGGGACACCGAGCCCATCGCCGGGCTGCCCCCGCAGCAGCCGTCCTGACCGCGGTCCACCGGGTGGGCGGCGCGGCCGTGCGGCAGGCTGGGCGCTGATGCGGATCGACCTGCACACCCACTCCTCGGTCTCCGACGGCACCGAGACCCCTGCCGAGCTGCTCGCCTCCGCGCGCGCCGCCGGCCTCGACGTCGTCGCCCTCACCGACCACGACACCACCGGCGGCTGGGCGGCGGCGGAGGCCGCCCGCCCGGCGGGCCTGACCGTCGTCCCGGGCATGGAGCTCTCCTGCCGCTGGTTCCCCTCCGACCAGCCACCGATCAGCGTGCACCTGCTCGGCTACCTGTTCGACCCGCTGCACCCGGCCTTCGCCGCGGAGCGCGCCCGGCTGCGGGACGAGCGGCTGTCCCGCGCCGAGCGGATCGTCGAGGCGCTCGCCGCCGACGGGTACCCGGTGTCCTGGGCCGAGCTCGTGGGGCATGCCGACGGCGGGGTGGTCGGCCGTCCGCACATCGCCGGCGCCCTGGTGCGTGGCGGCGTCGTCGGGTCGGTGGGGGAGGCGTTCACGTCGCTGCTGCACCACCGCAGCCCCTACTACGTGGCCAAGGCCGACACCGACGTCCGCGAGGGCATAGCGCTGGTGCGCGCCGCCGGGGGCGTGCCGGTGTTCGCGCACGGCCTGGCCACCAAGCGCGGCCGGGTCGTCGGCGACGACGCGGTGGCCGCCATGGCCGAGGCGGGCCTGCTCGGGGTGGAGGTCGACCACCCCGACCACAGCGAGGCCGAGCGTGCCCAGCTGCGCGGGCTGGCGGCCGACCTCGACCTGCTCGTCACCGGCTCCAGCGACTACCACGGGGCGAACAAGACGACCCCGATCGGCGCCTGCACCACCGACCCGGAGCAGTTCGAGCGGCTGTTGGCCGCCGGGACGGGCACCGCGCCGATGCGCGGCTGACGTCGGGACCGTCACCGGCCGCCACTACCGTGGCGGGCATGCGCAACCCGACCGACGGCGGGCAGAGCGTCCTGCCCGGCATGCCGCGCCGGCTGCTGCGCGCCTCGCCCAAGTCGCTGGCCGACTTCTCCGACTGCCCCCGCCGCTACCGGTTCGCCAACGTCGACCGGCCCGTCCCGCCGCGCGGCCCGCGGTTCGCCCACCACACCGTCGGGACGGCGCTGCACCAGGTGCTCTCCTCCTGGTGGGACCTTCCGGTCGAGCGCCGCACACCCGGCGCGGCGCGGCAGCTGCTGTACGCGGCGTGGACGCCGGCCGGCTTCCGGGACGATGCGCAGTCCGACCGCTGGAAGGCCCGGGCGGCCGGCTGGCTGACCGACTACCTGACCGACGTCGACCCGACCGAGGAGCCCCGCTCCCGGGAGCGCACGGTCAGCACCACCACCGAGCGCATGACGCTGTCGGGCCGGGTGGACCGCATCGACGAGCGCGGCGAGGAGCTGGTCGTCGTCGACTACAAGACCGGCCGCTCGCCATCGACGGACGACGAGGCACGCGGATCGCAGGCGCTGGCGCTGTACGTCCTCGCCGTCCGCCGCACGATGCGCCGTCCGTGCAGCCGGGTGGAGCTGCACCACGTGCCCAGCGGCACGGTGGCCGCCTTCGAGCACACCGAGCGGTCGCTGGCCAACCACGCCCGCCGGGCCGAGGACATCGCGATCGACATCGGTGCGGCGATGCAAGCCGTCGCCGACGGGGAGGACGCCGACGCGGCGTTCCCCGCGGTACCCGGCGTGCAGTGCGGCTGGTGCGACTTCCGGTCCAGCTGCCCGACCGGTCAGGCCGCGACCCCGGCGCGCGAGCCGTGGAGCTTCCTGCCCGAGGACGACACGGCCACCTGATGGTCCTTCTCTAGGCGGCCGAGACCTCCGCCGTGCGGGCGTAGCCGGCCCGCACGATCGGTGAGCGGTACACCTGCCGCGGCAGGGCCAGGAAGCCGGCCCGGAACGCCCGGAGCCCGGCGGTCGCCGCGGCATCGGTGAGCGCGAGCCCCGGCAGCGAGTACATCCGCCGGGCCCAGGCGGGCAGCAGCGCGAAACAGAGCCCCGCCAGGCCGCCCCACACCGGCCGGGCCGGTGTCAGGACCTGCAGCCACCCGGGCATCGGCGGGAGGAAGAGGTCCCGCACCCCCTTCACGGCTGCGGGGGTGGCCGCCAGCGACGGGCGGATCGCCGCGAAGTAGGCATCGAGTTCGGCCACCGACCGCGGCACCGTCTCCAGCGGCACACCCACCAGGTGCGCGAAGGCGACCTGCTCGTCCACGTACCGGTCGGCGTCCTCGTCGGACACCGCGAGGCCGGCCCGGCGCACGGTGACCAGGATCGACTCGACCGCGCAGTTGTGCACCCACAGCAGCAGGTCCGGGTCGTCCACCCGGTACGGCCGTCCGGTCGTCTCCTCGGTCCCCGACAGCTTCCGGTGGTAGCCCCGCACGCGCGCGGCCATCCGGCGGGCCTCGGTCCGCGTGCCGAAGACGGCCGTCTCCATGTACTGGCCGGTGCGGGTGATCCGCATCCACCAGTCGTCCTTGAAGCCGGCGGAGTTGCGTGCCACGCCGTCCATGGCCACCGGGTGGAGGGCCTGGAGCATGAGCGCCCGCATCCCACCGAGGTGGTACGCGGGATCGCTGTGGATCCGCCACGTCACGCTGCCCGGGCCGAAGAAGCCCCGCCGGTCCTCCTCGGCCGTCCAGTCGTCCGGCGAGGGCAGCGGCGCGAGGCGGCTCATGGCCGCACCCGGGAGCTCGCCCAGAAGTCGCAGAGCACCTCGAGGGTGCGGGGTGGGTTCTCCACGGCGGGGGAGTGGATCGAGTTGTTGATGACCTCGTGCCGCGCGCCCAGCCGCTGGGCCATGTCGGCCTGCACGTGCGGCAGCCAGGCGTCGTCGGCCTCCCCGTGCGCCACCAGCACCGGCACACCGGTGGCCCTGAGCTCCGCGACCCGGTCGGGCTCGGCCAGCATCGCCTCGGCCATGCCCCGCAGCCCGGCCTCGGAGTTGCGCAGGAAGCGGCGGGAGTAGAACTCGCGGGTGGGCGCGGGCACCGACTGGGCCCTGGGATCGGTCATCGACACCTGCTCCAGCGTCTCGTGCACCAGGGCCACTCCGCCGGCGTCCAGCAGCGGGCCGAGGTGGTCGAGCAGGTCGGCCCGGCGGCCGGTCAGCTGGGACGGGCCGGAGCCGAGCAGCGTGAACGTCGTGAACAGCGTCGGCTCGGCGAGCACGGCGGCGCGGGTGACCAGGCCCCCGAAGCTGTGCCCCACCAGGTGCAGCGGGTCGCCGGACTCCTCGCGGAGCACCCGGGCGACCGCCACGACGTCGGCGGCGAGGATCTCCACCGTGTACTGGGTCGGGTCATCGGGGCCGGCCGACTCGTACTGACCCCGCTGGTCGAGCGCGACGACGCGGAACCCGGACTCGGCGAGCGGCCGCAGCAGGGGAGCGAAGTCCTCCTTGCTGCCGGTGTAGCCGGCCACCATCAGCACGGTGCCGCCGGCGGCGTCGCCGCCGGTGTCGAGCGCGGCCAGCGGCCCGGCGCCACCGGGGAAGTCGCGGTGCGCGGCGTCGTGCTCGGCGAGCTGGCGCAGGTCGTCGGGGGCGATGGCGAGGGGCACGGGGAGGGCATCGGAGCCGCCGGGCAGGACCATGGTCCCCAGTGAACCCCGAACGCCGCAGCCGTGCCGCGAGGGGTCGGGTGTTCGTTCCCGGTTCCGCGAGAGGTCAGGCCGGTCCACCGGACGTGGAGCCGCGTCGTGGCCCGGCTCCACGTCCGGTGGACCGGCTCGACCCGCCGGGGCGGCGTCTCGAGCGGGCGCCGCACGTCCAGGTCTCCCCGAAGCGACAGCCCCTTGGCTGGGAGCTCAGCGGAAGCCGAGCACCCGGTCGTCCAGGCGCAGCACGATCGCCGGGCCGACCACGGTGGCGGTCCCGCCGTCCGGCAGCCCCTCGACGGTGAACCGGTCCAGCTCCTCCCCGGAGGCGGGGTCCCGCAGGACGACCGCGCCGTCCTCGGGGACCGCCAGCGGTGCCGCGGCCACATCGGCCCCGGCCGGCTCCCCGGGCAGGCCCGTGGCGGGGTGCTCCCACAGCCGCTCCGCCGACTCCGGGTGGAGGGCGACGAGCGTCCCGTCGGCGTGCAGCAGCACCGCGGCGAAGGTGCTGCTCTGCCGCACGGCGCGGTCGGGGCCGGCGGGCAGCGTCGTCAGCAGCGTGCCGTCCCCGGACGCGAACAGGCGGACCTCGTCGCCGGCCAGCACGCCCACGAGGGAGTCCGCGCCGAGCAGGCGTCCCTCCTCCCGCTCGTCGAGCACGACGTCGCGGGTCCACCGCTCGTCCCCGGTGGAGCCGTCCAGCAGCCGCAGCTGGGTCGCGTCGCCGCCGGTGCACCGCTGCAGGACCGCCACGCCCGCGTCCCCGACGGCGCTGTCGAGCAGCCGGCACCCCGACGGCGGCGCGTAGCGCCAGCGGGTGCCGCTGCCGGTCGGGTCCAGGGTGACCAGACCGCCGCTGCTGGTGGCCAGCACGGTCCGGTCGGTGGAGGAGATGGTCGCGTCGGCGGTGTAGTTGACGTTGCGGGTCCAGGACCGCACACCCGTGCCCGCGTCCAGGGCGACCGCCTCGTCGCAGCGGTCCTCGGTGCGGAACACGGCCACCGCGACGCCGTCGGTGGCGGTCAGCCCGCACAGCCAGGCGTTGTCCCGCGTGTAGCGCCAGGCCTCCTCGCCGGTGACCGGGTCCAGCGCCCGGACGCCGTGGGCGGACCCGACCAGCACCCGGCCGCCCTCCACCACGTCGGTGGGCAGCGGCTCGCCCTCGGCCGACCAGGCGGCCGAGACGGCGCCGGCCGGCGCCCCCGAGGGGACGTCGGCCGGTCGCGCGGTGCTGCTGTGCGTGGCGGCCGCGTCGGACCCCCGCCAGAGGAGGGTGGCGACGACGGCCAGCGCGAGGGCGGCCGCCGTCCAGACCCACACCCGCAGCGGAGGACGGGACACGGTGGCCGCCGGGGTCAGGAGGTGGACTCGGCGCCCGAGTCGCCGCCCGCGCCCTCACCGGAGCCGCTGCGGCCGGCGCCGCCCCGGCGACGGCGACGGCGACGCGGCTTCGCGCCCTCCGTCGAGGCCTCGGCGCCCTCGGCCACCGGGCCCGCGGACTCGGCGGGGGCGTCGGTGCCCTCCGCGCCGCTCCCGCTGCGGGTGCGCCGGCGGGGCCGGCTGCGACCGGCGGGCTTGTCGTCGTCGCCGCTCCGGCCGCCGGGTCCGCGGGAGTCCGAGCCACGGGAGTCCGAGCCGCGGGAGTCCGAGCCTCGGGAGTCGCCGCCGCGCCCGGCCGGGGCCGGGCGGTTGCGCTTGCCGGTCTCGCCGAGGTCTTCGAGCACCTCGCCCTCGAGGCCCTCGCGGGTGCGCTGCGAGCGCGGCAGCCGGCCCTTGGCGCCCTCGGGCACGTCGAGGTCGGAGTACACCCACGGCGAGGTGGAGTAGGTCTCCGGCGGGTCGTCGAAGCCGAGGTCCAGCGCCTTGTTGATCAGCTGCCAGCGGGGGATGTCGTCCCAGTCGACGAGCGTGACCGCGACACCGGTCGAGCCCGCGCGGCCGGTGCGGCCGATGCGGTGCACGTAGGTCTTCTCGTCCTCGGGGCACTGGTAGTTCACGACGTGGCTGACGCCGGTGACGTCGATGCCGCGGGCGGCGACGTCGGTGGCCACCAGCACGTCGACCTTGCCGCTGCGGAAGGCCCGCAGCGCCTGCTCGCGGGCGCCCTGACCGAGGTCGCCGTGCACGGCCGCCGCGGCGAACCCGCGGTCGACCAGCTCGTCGGCGACCTTCTGCGCGGTGCGCTTGGTGCGGCAGAAGACCATGACCAGCCCGCGGTCGCGGGACTGGAGCACGCGGGAGAGGAGTTCGGGCTTGTCCAGGTTGTGCGCCCGGTAGATGAACTGCGTGGTCTGCGGGACCGTCGAGCCCTCGTCGTTGCCGTGGGCCCGGATGTGGGTCGGCTGGGTCATGAAGGTCCGCGACAGCGTGACGATCGGGCCGGGCATGGTGGCCGAGAAGAGCATCGTCTGCCGCTTCTCCGGGACCATCGCCAGGATCCGCTCGATGTCGGGCAGGAAGCCCAGGTCGAGCATCTCGTCGGCCTCGTCGAGGACGAGCGCCTTGACCTTGCCGAGGATCAGGTCGCCGCGCTGGGCGAGGTCCAGCAGCCGGCCCGGCGTGCCGACGACGACCTCGACACCGGTGCGCAGCGACTCGATCTGCGGCTCGAACGCGCGCCCGCCGTAGATGGCCTGCACGCGGATGCCGCGCTTGGTGCCGGCGGCGCCGAGGTCGCGCGCCACCTGCACGCACAGCTCACGGGTGGGGACGACGACCAGCGCCTGCGGGACACCGTCGCCGCCCTCGGCCGGCGGGGTGACCCGCTGCAGCATCGGCACGCCGAAGCCCAGGGTCTTGCCGGTGCCGGTGCGGGCCTGCCCGATGAGGTCGTTGCCGGCCAGGGCCAGCGGGAGGGTCAGCTCCTGGATGGCGAAGGTGCGGTGGATCCCGGCCTCGGCCAGCGCGGCGACGATGTCGGGGTGCACGTCGAAGTCGCTGAACAGCGGGCTGTCGGGGGCGACCGGGGCGCCGCCGAGCTCCTCGACGGTCTGCTCGAGCTCCTCGGGGGCGGGCGCGCCGGTCTCGGCGCGCTCCAGCTCGACGGGGGCGGGGGTGGTGGGGGTCTGCTCGGTGGAGGTCAGTGCAATCGCCTCTGGTCTGCTGGGGGACCGGCTGCGGCAGCGGTGTCGCCGCCTCGCGCCCGTCCCGGTGTGGTGTCGCGGGTCGGTTTCCAGCGCCGACGCGGCCAGCAGAACCGGGCCTCGCAACAGCCCGGGAGACAGCCCCAGGGGCGTCGTCCAGCGGTCGTCAGCGCACAGATGTACGAGCGCGCCCGAAGGCTCGCCGATTCCCATGCTAGCGCGGGCACCGGTTAGCCTCTCCGCGCCGCGCTCCCCGGTGTTCCGTCGATCACTCCTCGGGGGCACGCGGCACCGCCGTCGCCGAGCCCCAGGAGATGCCGTGCCCCCGGTCGAGAACACGGCGGTCGCCGACCTGCTGGGGGCGCTCGCGTACGCCGAGCTCACCGCCTTCGACCGGCTGGCCGAGGACGCCCGGATGGCGCCGACGCTCACCGGCCGGGCCGCACTGGCCCGCATGGCGGCCGCCGAGATCGCCCACCACGTGCGGCTGACCGCCCGGCTCACCGAGCTGGGCGTCGACCCGGCCGCCGCGATGGCGCCGTTCGTCTCCGCGCTGGACACCTTCCACGAGAGCACCCGGCCGAGCACCTGGCTCGAGGGGCTGGTGAAGGCCTACGTCGGGGACGGGCTGGCCACCGACTTCTACCGGGAGATCGCCGGGTTCCTGCCCGAGCCCGATCGCGGCCTGGTGCTGGACGTGCTGGCCGACACCGGCTATGCCGACTTCGCCGTGCGCGAGGTGCGCGCCGCGATCGCCGCGGACCGCAAGGTGGCCGGCCGGCTGGCGCTGTGGGGCCGACGGCTGGTGGGCGAGGCCATGACCCGTTCCCAGGCGGTCATCGCCGAGCACGACGGCCTGGCCGAGCTGATCATCTCCGGGACCGGTGACATGTCGGGGATCGGCCGGCTGATCGAACGGATCACCAGCTCGCACACCGATCGGATGAAGGCGCTGGGGCTCAACCCCTGAAAAAGGACCCCGGTGCTCCCCACGCCTCGCAAGCTCAGCGCGGGCCCCTGCACCGGGGCCTTCTCCACTACGTCGGTGGTGCGGTGTCAGTTACCGGTGCCGGCACCGGCGATGAAGCCCACGCGGCGCTGGTCGGCCTGCGCGATCTCCACGTAGGCGATCCGGTCGATCGGGACGAGGACCCGACGGCCCCGCTCGTCGACCAGGGTGAGCAGGCCGTCCTTGGTCGAGCCCGACATGGCCTTGGCCACCTCGGCCGCGATCTCGTCAGGGGACTTGGGGCTGTCGATGACCAGCTCCTTGGGCGAGTGCTGGACGCCGATCTTGACTTCCACGTAGGCGATGCCTCCTCGGTTCGCGCGACTGCTGCCCACGCTAGTCCAGCCTTCGGGGCGGGGACCGGTCGAGCGGGTGCGCCGTCAGCGAACGCGGCTCAGGAGGACGGCTGGTCGCCGTCGACCCGCGGGAAGCCGGAGATGCCGCGCCAGGCCAGGGCCGACATGAGCGACACCGCTTCGTCGCGGGAGACCGTGCCCTTGCGCGGCAGCCACCAGCGGGCGCTGCTCTCGGCCAGCCCGGCCAGGCCCGAGGCCAGCAGCAGGGCGCGCTCGGGGTCGGCACCGGTGTCCGCGGCGATGATCCCGGCGATCGCCTCCACCGACACGCGGGTGCCCCGGTCGACGATGGCGCGGACGTCGGCGTCGTTGCGCAGGTCGGACTCGAAGACCAGCCGGAACGCCTCGCCGTCGGCGTCGATGAAGTCGAAGTAGGCCCCGACGGCGGCGTCGACGCGCGCGCGGTTGTCGGCCGTACCGCCCATGGCCCGGCCGACCCGGTCGGCGAGCTCGGAGACGTGCTCCTCGAGCAGGGCGAGGTAGAGCTCCCGCTTGCCCGGGAAGTGCTGGTAGAGGACCGGCTTGCTGACCCCGGCGCGGTCGGCGATGTCGTCCATCGCGGCGGCGTGGAAGCCCTGGGCGACGAAGACGTCCTGCGCTGCCCGGAGCAGCTGCAGCCGTCGGGCCCCCCGGGGCAGGCGAGAGGTGCGCCGGCTCGCGGCGGCGGGGCGTGTGGGCTGCATGGCAGGGGGATGTTACCGAGGGGTTCCGCCGGCGCACGGGCTGCGCCGCGCAGCGCTACCGTCGCGGGTGATGTCCGACGCCCGTCTCTCCACCGCAGCACTGCCCCCGCTGGACGGGGTGCTGCCCCCGTGGCCGGAACGGGAGCTGCCGGTGCGCGGCGGCTCGGTCGTCGTCCGGGTCACGCCCTGGACCGGCCCGGTGGACGGCGGGGACGGGCCGGACGCCGCTCGCGAGCGCGCCGTCTACGTGCACGGGCTGGGCGGCGCCTCGACCAACTGGACCGATCTGGCCGCGCTGCTCGCCGTCCGCCTCGAGGGGTGGGCGGTGGACCTGCCCGGCTTCGGCCGCTCGACGCCCCCGCCGCGGAGCCGGTACTCGGTGCGCGGGCACGTGCGCACGGTGATCGACGTCCTGGAGCACGTGTCCTCCCTTCCCGGTGCGGCCGCCGGCCGGCCGGTGCACCTGGTGGGCAACTCGCTGGGCGGGCTGGTCAGCCTGCTCGTCGCCGCCCGGCGGCCGGACCTGGTGGCGACGTTGTCGCTGGTGTCGCCGGCGATGCCGGTCTACCGGGTCCCGCCCGCCTTCAGCCGGGCGCTGCTGCTGCTCCTGCTGCCGGGCGTGCCGACGCTCGCGGAGCGCCGGCTGGCCGGTGTGCGCCCCGAGGACAACGTCCGCGCCATGGTGCAGATGTGCTTCGGCGACCCGTCGAACGTGCCGCGCGCGCGGATCGAGCAGGCCGCGCAGGAGATGCGGGAACGCGCCGAGCAGCCGTGGGCGGACCGGGCACTGGCCCGGAGCATGCGCGGCCTCATCACGTCCTACCTGCGCGTCGGGCGCGCCAACGCCTGGCGGGCGGCGCGCAGCCTGCGGATGCCCACCCTGGTCCTGTGGGGCAGCCGCGATCGGCTCGTGGACCCCGCCCTCGCGCCGCGCGTGGCCGCCGCCGTCCCGGACGCCCGGCTCCTCGTGCTCCAGGGCGTCGGCCACGTGGCGATGCTGGAGGCCGCCGAGCCGACCGCCCGCGCGGTGCTCGGGCTGGTCGAGGACCGACCCGCCGCGACGAGCGCGCCGGATGCGCCGACTGTGGCCGACGCACGACAGAGCGTGAGACGCTGAGGTCCTCAGCGCGGCGAGGGATCGAGGGCAGGGAGTTCGGCCGGTGGGAGGACGTCTGACCGACGGCCGTCCTTCGGGGCGCCCGGGTCCGCTCGCTGCCGACCCGGAGCCCCGGGTGCGGCCCCGAGGCCGGCCCCCCGAGCGGAAGCGCAGCCGGTTCCGGCGGTTCGTCCGGCGGTACGGCTGGCGGGCCTACGCCATCCCGATCCTGACCGTCGCCACCGTGGCGGTCCTGGTCGACCTGGCCCTCCACCGGCCCGAGGCGGGGTCGGCATCGACCGACGCGGCGGCGATCACGGCGGCCACGACGGCTCCTGCGACGGCCCCGGCGACGACGTCCGCGGCCGCCACCCCGACCGCGCCCGCGGAGGGCGACGCCGGCCCCACCGAGCCCGTCTCCCCGGCCGTCGCCACCGACTACGTCGAGACGGGCGCCGGCACGCTGTCGATCGTCGACGGCACCTCGGAGGTCTACGGCACCGGACCGACGAAGCGGTTCGTCGTCGAGGTCGAGGACGGGATCGGCGTCGACGGGGCGGCGTTCGCCGAGGCCGTCACCCAGACCCTGGCCGACCCCCGCTCGTGGGGCAACGGCGGACGGATGTCCTTCCAGCGGGTCGGTGCCGCCGAGGCGGGCGCCCAGCAGTACGACTTCCGTGTGAGCCTGGTCAGCCCCGGCAGCATGGAGACCTACTGCCCGGGTGTGGGCACCGGTGGCTACACCTCCTGCCGGTACGGGGAGCGCGCGGTGATCAACCTCGCCCGGTGGGCCACCGCGGTCCCGCACTACGAGGGCGATCTCGCCACCTACCGGCCCTACGTCATCAACCACGAGGTGGGGCACGCCCTGGGCAACGGGCACAAGCCCTGCCCGGGATCGGGACAGCTGGCGCCGGTCATGCAGCAGCAGACGCTCCGGCTGGACGGCTGCGTGAAGAACGCCTGGCCCTTCCCGTGACGGTCCCGGCCGGCGGTGCTGTCGACCGGCCTCGGCGCGGTCCGCCGGGCCCGCGGCGAACGCGGGCCGACGATCAGCCGTCGGCGGGCAGGTCCACGACGACTACGGCGTAGTTGTCCGGGGCGCCGGCGGCCTCGATCGCGTCCTGGACCGCCGCCACGACCGGGTCGGGATCGGATTCGTCGAGGAGGAGCCGGGCGAGCTCGTCCTCGGGCAGCACCGCGTGCACCCCGTCGGTGGTGAGCACGAACCGGTCACCGGGGCGGACGGCGTGCAGTGACAGGTCCGGCGCCGTCGTCCGGCCCGCGACCAGGGCACGGTTGAGGTCGGCACGGCGCGCGTCGGCGCGGGCCTCGTCCTCGGTCAGCCGTCCCTCCTCGACCGGGAGCCGCGCGACGACGGACGCCGCCTCGAGGACGGCACCGTCGAGGAGCCGCACGGGGTCGACCGTCCCGGACGCGGTGTCCAGGCCCGCCAACGCGTCGAGTGCCAGCCGCGCCGTCCCCGCGTCGTTGCCGAAGCCGTCGGCCACGGTGTGCAGGTGCCGTCCGGTCAGGACGGCGTCCAGCTGGCGTTCCCGGCTGCCCGTGCCGGCCCGGGCGGCGGCCACTGGGCGGAAGGTCTGCTCGATCGTCATGTCGTGCCTCTCGCTCCGCAGGTCCGTGACGAGGGCCCCGACCACCTGGCGCCGCGACGCCGTGTCGGCCTCGACCTGCCGCCACCACGACAGCAGCTCGGCGGCACGCGCACCGGCCGGTAGGCCGGCGAGGAAACGGATGCGGTCCAGCGGCATGCCCACGAGACGGAGCCGGGCGACCAGCCTGGCCCGGTCGAGCTGGTCGTCGCGGTAGTAGCGGTAGCCGCTGCGGGCGTCCACCTCCGCCGGCCGGAGCAGCCCGGTCTCGTCGCACAGACGGAGCGCCTCGGCGGTCAGGCCGGCTGCGCGGGCGAACTGCCCGATGGGCATCCGGTCCACGCCTGCCTCCCTCGTCCCGGCGCGCGGTGCGCCGGTGGTCGAAGCGTGGGCCTTCCCGTCGGGGCAAGGTCGAGAGCGGATCGGCGGACCGGTCAGCGGCGGGATTACCCGCGCCTGTCACGCTGTTCTCCACTCGAACGCCGGCCTCCGGGCCGCTGTCCGCGACGTGAAGGAGCAAGCGTGTCCCTGCCCCCGCTGGTGGAGCCGGCCGCCGACCTGTCGATCGACGAGGTCCGCCGGTACAGCCGCCACCTGATCATCCCCGACGTCGGCATGGACGGGCAGAAGCGCCTGAAGAACGCCAAGGTGCTCGCCGTCGGTGCCGGTGGCCTCGGGTCGCCCGTGCTGATGTACCTGGCCGCGGCCGGTGTCGGCACCCTCGGCATCGTCGAGTTCGACACCGTCGACGAGTCCAACCTGCAGCGCCAGATCATCCACGGGCAGTCCGACGTCGGCCGGTCCAAGGCCGAGAGCGCGCGCGACTCCATCAAGGAGATCAACCCGCTCATCGACGTCCGGCTGCACGAGACGCGGCTGGACAGCGAGAACGTGCTGGACATCTTCGGCGAGTACGACCTCATCGTCGACGGCACCGACAACTTCGCCACGCGCTACCTCGTCAACGACGCGTGCGTGCTGCTGGACAAGCCCTACGTCTGGGGCTCGATCTACCGCTTCGACGGTCAGGTCTCGGTCTTCTGGAACGAGCACGGGCCGAACTACCGCGACCTCTACCCGGTCCCGCCGCCGCCCGGCATGGTGCCCAGCTGCGCCGAGGGTGGCGTGCTCGGTGTCCTGTGCGCCACGGTGGGCGCGATCCAGGCCACCGAGGCGGTCAAGCTGATCACCGGCATCGGCGAGACGCTGCTCGGCCGGCTGATGGTCTACGACGCCCTCGAGATGACGTTCCGCGAGATCAAGGTGCGCAAGGACCCCGAGGGTGAGCCGATCACCGGCCTCATCGACTACGAGGCGTTCTGCGGCGTCGTGTCCGAGGAGGCCCAGGAGGCCGCCGCCGGCTCGACGATCACCGTCGACGAGCTCAAGGACATGATGGACGCGGGCAAGGACTTCGAGCTGATCGACGTCCGCGAGCCCAACGAGTACGAGATCGTCTCGATCCCGGGCGCGAAGCTGATCCCCAAGGACGAGATCCTCTCCGGTCGGGCGCTGGCGCAGCTGCCGCAGGACAAGCCGATCGTCCTGCACTGCAAGACCGGCGTCCGCTCCGCCGAGGCGCTGGCCGCGGTGAAGAACGCCGGCTTCAAGGACGCCGTGCACGTCCAGGGCGGCGTGACCGCGTGGGCCACGCGCATCGACAAGGCACTGCCGACCTACTAAGAGGACCCCCTCGCCCCCCGACCCTCGCTCCGCTCGGGCCGGGACCCTGCGAGGGGGCCGTTCCAGCACCTCACCGGGGCCCGGTCCGCTTCTCTGATCGAGAGGCGGGCCGGGCCCTCGGCATGTTCACTTCTCCCATGTCCGACTTCTCGCCCGTCGAGCTCCTGGAGCTCTTCCAGCGTGCCCAGAACCAGTTCACCGACCGGGTCGACGCGGTCGAGCCGGACCGCTGGGAGGACCAGGCGCTGCCCGGCTGGACGGTCTCCGACCTCGTCGCGCACCTGGTCAGCGAGCAGCTGTGGGTGCCCCCGCTGATGGCCGGTGAGCCGTACGCCGAGGGGCGGTTCCCCGACGACACCAGCGATCTGCTGGGCAACGACCCGCTGCTGGGCTGGGAGTCGGCCGCGGACGGCGCGCTGTCGGCCTTCGCCGAGGACGAGGGCCTGATCCGCACCGTGCACCTTTCCCGGGGGCCGACGCCCAGCTCCGAGTACATCTTCGAGATGACGACGGACCTGACCGTGCACGCGTGGGACCTCGCCCACGCCACCGGTGGGGACACCGAGCTGGACGGCGAACTGGTGACGGCGGCGCTCGTCTACGCCGAGCGGCTTCCGGAGGACGGCATCCCCGGCGTCTTCGACCGGCCGCTGGACGTCTCCGCGGCCGCCGACCCGCAGACCCGGCTGCTCGCCCGGTTCGGCCGCAAGGCGGTCTGAGACCCCGCCGTGTCCGGGGCGTCGTCCCCGGAACGGACGTCCCGTGCCCGGACGGCCGCCCGAGGGGCGACGCTTGCCATGATCAGCGGGTGGCCGACCCTCCTTCCGCGGGCCACCCCGCGCTCGACGTGGACGAGGCGGTGTTCGACGCCGTCGAGGAGATCCCGCCGGGCCGGGTGAGCACCTACGGGGCCATCGGCCGGCTGGTCGGCGTCGGCCCGCGGCGGGTGGCGCGGGCGCTGTCGCAGGGCGGGGGAGCGGTGCCCTGGTACCGGGTGGTGCGCGCCGACGGCTCGATGGCCGAGCCGGTGCGCGTGCGGCAGATGGAGCTGCTCGCGGCCGAGGGCGTGCCCGTGCGCAACGGCAAGGTCGTCCTCGCGGCGGTCGGCTGGCCCGGCTGAGCGCGGTGGGCCGTCGTCCCCTGGGATGACCGATCCGACCAGCGAGATCATCCGCGAGGGCGATGCCCGGGGAGAGGGCGGCACGGTGGAGTGGGGGTGAGCCTGGCCCCGAACGAGGAGCACCCCCGTGGCACCTGCCCCGCCGTCCGTCCAACCCGCCCCGCCGTCGTTCCGTCCCGGCGCCTCCCGGGGCCGCCGCCTGCGGCGTCGTGCCGTCCGGGCCGCGGCCGGGCTGCTCCTGCTCCTGCTGGTCGCCGTCGCGGCGACGTGGAGCAGCACACCGGGCGTGGCCGACGCCGACGAGCGGGTGGCCGAGCGGTTGGCCGGCCTCGGCGGTGAGCCGTTGGCCGGCGACGTGCCGCCGCGCATCCGCGCCGCGCTGCTGGCCACCGAGGACAGCCACTTCGGCTCGCACCCGGGCATCGACTGGCGGGGCGTCCTGCGCGCACCGCTCGGGCTGGTCACCGGGACCGACCAGGGCGGCTCCACCATCCACCAGCAGCTGGCACGGGTCGTCTACGAGGACGGCGCCACCGATGTGCCGGCCAAGGTCCGGGCGGTGGCCCTGGCGGTGAAGCTGCACGCCACCTGGAGCGACGAGGAGATCCTGCGGATGTACCTCGACGCCGTGTACTTCGGGCACGGGTTCCACGGGGTGCGCACCGCCGCCCAGGGCTACTTCGGGCTCGAGCCGGACGAGCTGGACTGGGCGCAGGCCACGATGCTCGTCGGGCTGGTGCAGGCGCCGAGCGCCTACGACCCGTTCGAGCACCCCGATCGTGCCGCCGCGCGGCAGGGGCACGTGCTCGACCGGCTGGTGGCCGTGGGGGCCCTCGACCGGGCGGAGGCGGACGCCGTCGCGGAGCAGCCGTGGGGGCTCGGCGGCGGATGACTCCAGTTCCGCCGCCGACCTGCCGACTCAGGAGTCATGAACACGATGGCATGCCGGGCGGTCGCCCAGGCCGGGCTGGTCGCCGGAACCGCATCCCTGGACGAGGAGCGGGCCTTTCCGCTCCTCCTGGTCGCGGGCTGGCTCACCACCGCGGCCGATCTGATGCTGGAGCAGGCGCTGCTGGACTCGCTGGCCTGACCCTCTCGTCGCGCCCGTCACGTCGGGCGCAGGAACGTCGTATCCCCGTGCTTCCATCGAGGAGTGGCACAGCGCGGGGGTGAGGCAGGTCCGGTCTACCGGCTCCTGCCCGGAGAGCCACCGCGCACCACCGCGCCGGTGCTCGACCCGACGCAGCAGGCCGTCGTCGACCACCCGGGCGGGCCGCTGCTCGTGCTGGCCGGCCCCGGCACGGGGAAGACGACGACGATCGTCGAGGCCGTTGCCGGCCGCATCGACGCCGGGATCGACCCGGAGCAGATGCTCGTCCTGACGTTCAGCCGCAAGGCTGCCGCGGAGCTGCGCACCCGGATCACCTCGCGCGTCGCCCGCACCATCCGCGAGCCGCTGGCCCGCACCTTCCATTCCTACGCCTACGGCGTCCTCCGTCGTGCCGCCGTGCTCCGCGGGGACCCGCCGCCGCGGCTGCTCACCTCCGCCGAGCAGGACGCCGTCGTGGCCGAGCTCCTCCGTGGTGACGCCGAGGGCCTGGGCACGGTCCGCTGGCCCGACGACCTCGCGCCGGCGCTGGCCACCGAGGGCTTCCGGGCGGAGCTGCGCGAGCTGCTGCTCCGGGCCACCGAGCGCGGGGTGGACTCGGCGCGGCTGGCCGCCTGGGGGCGGGAGACCGGAAACGAGCACTGGGTGCACGCCGCGGCCTTCCAGCAGCAGTACGAGAACGTCAGCGACTTCTGGGTCGCGTCCCGCGGCGACGCCTCCGGCTACGACCCCGCGGAGCTGGTCCGCCAGGCCATCCTCGAGCTGAGCGAGGACCCGGAGCTGCTGCGCCAGGAGCAGGAGCGCGCCCGCTGGCTGTTCGTCGACGAGTACCAGGACACCGATCCCGCGCAGGTCGAACTGCTGGAGCTGCTCGCCGGCGGCGGGGCCAACCTGGTCGCCGTCGGCGACCCGGACCAGTCGATCTACGCCTTCCGTGGCGCCGAGCCCCGCGGCATCGTCGAGTTCCCCGACCGCTTCCGGCACACCGACGGCCGCCCGGCCGCCCGGCTGTCGCTCGGGGTCTGCCGCCGGTCCGGCGAGGAGCTGCTGCGGGTCAGCCGACAGGTGGCCGAGGGGTTGCCCGGGCCGTGGGAGCACCGCCGCCTGGTCGCCGGGGAGGGCACCCCGCCGGGCGAGGCGCAGGTGCACGTCTTCGGCTCCACCGCGGTCGAGGCCGCCTACGTCGCCGACGTGCTCCGGCGGGCGCACCTGCTCGACGGCGTCCCGTGGTCGGAGATGGCCGTCGTCGTGCGCACCGCCACGGTGCTCGGGCCCTTCCGGCGGGCGCTCGCCTCGGCCGGGGTGCCGGTCACCGTCTCCACCGACGACCTCCCGCTCGCGGCCCAGCCCGCGGTGGCCCCACTCCTGCACACGCTGACGGCGCTGCTGCCCGGCCCGGACGGCGAGCCGGTGGGCCTCGACGAGCCGGCGGCCGAGGCGCTGCTCGCCTCTCCGCTGGGCGGCGCCACCGTGCTCGACCTGCGCCGCCTGCGTCGCGCGGTCCGCATCGCGCTGGCCCAGCAGGGCATCGACGCTGCCGAGCGGGGCGCCCCGCTGGCGATGGCGCTGGCCGACGAGGCGCTGCTGGAGGCGCTGCCCGAGCACATCGCCCGCCCGGCGGCACGGGTGGCGGCGGTCATGGACGCCGGACGGCTCGCGCTGGCCCAGGACGGCACCGCCGAGGACGTGCTGTGGGCGATGTGGCAGCGCAGCGGGCTGGCGCCGCGGTGGGCGCGGGCCAGTGCCGCCGGCGGTCCCTCGGGGGCGGTGGCCGACCGCGACCTCGACGCCGTCGTCGCGCTCTTCGACGCCGCCGCCGGCTTCGTCGACCGGCTGCCCTCGGCCGACGTCCGGGCATTCGTCGCGCACCTGTCGGCGCAGGAGCTGCCCGGGGACACGGGGGCCGCCCGCGCGGTCGCCGGTGAGACGGTGCGGCTGCTCACCGCGCACGCCGCCAAGGGGCTGGAGTGGGAGCTGGTCTGCGTCTCCGGAGTGCAGGAGGGCGTCTGGCCCGACCTCCGGGAACGGGCGTCCCTGCTGGGCGCGGAGATCCTGGTGGAGAAGGCCGCCGGGATCGACGGCGCCCGCACCGACCGCCGGACCCTCGCGCTCGCCGAGGAACGCCGGCTCTTCTACGTCGCCTGCACCCGGGCGCGGCGCCGGCTGCTGGTCACCGCCGTCGAGGGTGCGCTGGACGGCGCCGACGCCGGGGCGACCGCCTCCCGTTTCCTCGACCTGGTCGAGCCGCCCCCGGCCGACGGCCGCCCGCTCACCGAGCTGCCGCGGGCCCTGACGCTGTCCGCTCTCGTCGCCGAGCTGCGGCGGGCGCTCACCGATCCGCAGACCCCGGCGCCCAGGCGCTCGGCGGCGGCCTCGGTGCTGCGCCGGCTGGCCGACGACGGGGTGCCCGGCGCCGCCCCGGCCCGCTGGTGGGGTCTGGCGCCGCTGTCCGACGACGCCCCGCTGGTGCCGGAGGAGGAGCCGGTGCGGGTGCGGCCGTCGGCGATCGAGACCTTCCAGAAGTGCCCCCTGCGCTGGGTGCTCGGCGCGGTCGGCGCGGAGGCCTCCCCGGACGCGACCCGCACCGTCGGCACGGCGGTGCACGCCATCGCCCAGCAGGTCGCCGAGGGGCTGCCGGCTCCCGACGCGCGCGCCGTGCTGGACGCCGAGCTCGACCAGCTCGACCTCGGGCCGGGATGGGCCGACCAGCGCCAGCGCGTCCAGGCCCAGGACATGCTCGACCGCTTCCTGCGCTGGCACGCCGCCAACGGCCGCGAGCTCATCGGGGCCGAAGGGAAGGTGGACGTCGTCGTCGGCCGGGCGCGCATCAGCGGGCAGGTCGACCGGCTGGAGCGCGACACCGAGGGCCGCCTGGTCGTCGTCGACCTCAAGACCGGCAAGACCGCGGTCAGGAACACCGAGGAGCACGGCCAGCTCGCCGCCTACCAGGTGGCCATCGCCGCCGGCGGGTTCGCCGAGCACGGCACCGTGCCCGGTGGCGCCGCGCTGCTGCAGGTCGGCACCGGGGCCAAGGCCAAGGAGCAGCACCAGGAGCCGCTGCCCGCCGACGTGCCGCTGGACCAGACCTGGGCCGGGCAGCTCGTGGCGGAGGTGGGCGAGGGGATGGGCGGCGGCACCTTCGAGGTCCGCACCGGCACCCACTGCTCCCGGTGCCCGGCCCGGCGCAGCTGCCCGTTGCAGGAGCGCGGCCGGCAGGTGACCGGATGAGCCGCGGGCACGACGACGCTCAGCTTTCCTTCGACGACCTGTTCTTCGGTACCCCGGCCGAGGAGCCGGCCCCGCGCCGCCTGCTGACCCCGGCGGAGGTCGCCGCGCGCTGCGGGCTCGGCTACGCGCCGTCGCCCGAGCAGGCCGGCGTGGTCTCCGCGCCGGCCGACCGGCCGCTGGTCGTCGTCGCCGGGGCCGGGTCGGGCAAGACCGAGACGATGGCCGCCCGGGTGTCCTACCTGGTGGCCAACCGGATCGTCGAGCCCGAGGCGATCCTCGGTCTGACCTTCACCCGCAAGGCCGCCAGCGAGCTCAACGAGCGGGTCCGGCTGCGGCTCGGTGCGCTCGCCCGCCACCCCGACACCGAGGCCGACCTCAAGGAGCGGCTGGGGATCGCCCAGCCCACGGTGTCGACCTACCACGGCTACGCGGCCGCGCTGGTGGCCGAGCACGGGCTCCGGATCGGCGTGGAGCCCGGCGCCGGAGTGCTCGGCCCCGCGATGTGCTGGGGCCAGGCCACCACGGCGGTCGCGGCGTGGACCGGCGACATGTCCGACGTGCCGCTCTCCCTGCTCACCACCGTCGAGGACGTGCTGGCGCTGGCCGCCGAGATGGGTGAGCACGACGTCACGCCCGCCGCGCTGCGCACCTGGACGGCACGGCTGGAGTCGCAGATCGCCGGCTACCCCGACGCCCCGAAGAAGAGGGGGCCCTACGCCGCGGTCACCGAGATGCTCGCCCGGCAGCGCGCCCGGGTGGCGCTGCTGCCGCTGGTCGAGGCCTTCGAGGCGCGCAAGCGGGCGATGGGCTCCATCGACTATGCCGACCAGGTGTCCTACGCCGCGCGGATCGCCGTCGCGTCGGCGGAGGTCGGCCGCCGCGAGCGGGCCCGGTGGAAGGTCGTGCTGCTCGACGAGTACCAGGACACCAGCGTCGGGCAGCTGCGGATGCTCGAGGCGCTGTTCGGCGGCGACAGCGGCCACCCGGTGCTCGCCGTCGGCGACCCCCGCCAGTCGATCTACGGCTGGCGCGGCGCCTCGGCCGGCACCATCGAGCGGTTCGCCCGCACCTTCCCCGGCGGGCCCGGCCGGCGGGCGGAGCGGCTGACGCTGGCCACCAGCTGGCGCAACGACGAGGCGGTGCTCGCCGTCGCCAACGCCGTCTCCGGGATGCTGCCGGAGCCGGCCTCCCCGTTGCCCGACCTGGCGCCGGCACCCACGGCGGGCCGGGGTGCGGTGACCGTCGGGCTGTACGAGACCGTCGCCGACGAGACCGCCGCGCTGGCCGACCGGCTGGCGCGCGCGTGGTACTCGGGCGTGGAAGCGGCCCCTCCGGAGTGGGCCCCGGAGGGGTCCGCGCAGGGACGACGCAGCGGCTCACCCGAGCAGGGGGACGGCACCTGGTCGCGGGGTCGTCCGGAGGGCGACGAGGTGCACCGCCCGCCGTCGATGGCGGTGCTGGTCCGCACCCGCAAGCAGTTGCCCGGCATCGCCGCGGCGCTGCGCGAGCGGGGCCTGCCCGTCGAAGTGGTCGGCCTCGGCGGGCTGCTCGAGGTGCCCGAGGTCTCCGACGTCGTCGCCACCCTGACGGTGCTGGTGGACCCGACGGCCGGCGACGCCATGGGCCGGCTGCTCACCGGGGCCCGCTGGCGGATCGGCCCGCGTGACCTCGCCGCACTCGAGGCCCGCGCGCGGGCGCTGGTGCACTCCCGCCGCCCACCTCGGCCCGCCGACGGCGACGAGGCCGCCGCCGGCACGCCCGAGCCGCCGCAGGAACGCGGCAGCATCGTGGAGGCGATCGACGACCTGGGTGACCCCGGGCAGTACTCGCCCACGGGCTACCGGCGGCTGCGCCGGCTGGGGGGCGAGCTGGCCCACCTGCGCGGCCGGATCGGCGAGTCGCTGCCGGACCTGGTCAACGAGGTGGCCCGGACGCTGGGCCTGGAGACCGAGCTGGCCAGCGCCCCCGGCGTGAGCCCGGCCGGCGCGCGGGCGCACCTGGATGCCCTGCACGGGGTCGCCGCGGAGTTCACCCAGCTGGCCGAGCTGCCCTCCCTCCCGGCGTTCCTGGGCTACCTGCGGGACGCGGAGGAACGCGAGCGCGGTCTGGAGCCGGGGGAGGTGGCGGTCAACCCGGAGGCGGTCCAGCTGCTCACCGGGCACTCGGCCAAGGGCCTGGAGTGGGACGTCGTCGCCGTGCCGGGCATGACCGTCGACCAGTTCCCCGCACGGTCCAACGCCAGCGACTCCTGGATCAAGGACCCGGGCGCCGTCCCGGCCGAGCTGCGGCTCACCGACCGCGGGGAGCTGCCCCGCCTGAAGCTCCCCGTCCCCGGCTCCGGCGACCAGGCCGTGGTCCGGGACGCGCTGGAGGAGTACGTCCAGGACTGGAAGGACTTCGGCCGCGACGAGGAGATCCGGCTCGGGTACGTCGCGGTCACCCGCGCCAAGCGGCTGCTGCTGTGCTCGGGCAGCTGGTGGCGCGACGGGATCAAGCCGTGCGGGCCCTCGTCCCTGCTGCACACCGCCAAGGAGGCGTGCGAGGCCGGCGCCGGCACGGTCGTGCAGTGGACGCCGGCGCCCGAGGACGGCGCGACCAACCCGGCGCTGGAGGAGTGGCCGGTCGGGCAGTGGCCGGCCGATCCGCTCTCGGAGCCGCGCCGTCGCGCGCTGACCGCCGCCGCGCAGCTGGTCGAGGGCGCCGCGCCGCACCCGCTGGACCCCGACCTCACGCTCGGTGAGCCCGACGAGCTCGTCGCCTCCTGGGTGCGGGACGCCGACCTGCTGCTCCGCGAACGCGCCGTCGCCGCCAGCCCGACGGTCGAGGTCCCGCTGCCCTCCCACCTCTCGGTGTCGGCGCTGGTCACGTTGCGCCGCGACCCCGGCGAGCTGGCCCGCCGGCTGCGCCGCCCGATGCCCGCCGCGCCCGCGCCGCAGGCCCGCCGGGGCACGGCCTTCCACGCCTGGCTGGAGGAGCGCTTCGGCGCCGCCCGGCTGGTCGACCTCGACGAGCTGCCCGGCTCCGGCGACGAGCTGGCCGCCCCCGACGACGCGCTCGCCGAGCTGCGGGAGGCGTTCCTCGCCAGCGAGTGGGCCGACCGCCAGCCCGTCGAGGTCGAGGTGCCGTTCGAGACCCCGCTCGGTCCGCTGACCCTGCGCGGGCGGATCGACGCGGTCTTCCAGCGGGAGGACGGCGGCTACGAGGTCATCGACTGGAAGACCGGCCCGCCGCCATCGGGCGCTGAGCTGGCCGCGGTCGCGGTGCAGCTGGCCGCCTACCGGCTGGGCTGGTCGCGGCTCACCGGTGTGCCGGTGGAGCAGGTCAGCGCGGGTTTCCACCACGTCGCCGCCAAGGAGACGATCCGCCCCGTCGACCTGCTCGACGAGGCCGGTCTGCAGGCACTGATCAGCGGGCCCGAGGAGTAGCTGCCGGACGGCGGGTCGACTCGTCGAGATGTCGACAGGTCGATCAGTCGAGCGTCAGTCCGAACTCCTCCACGTCGAGGCCCTCGGGGGACCGGTGCGACCGCACCGGCGCCATGCCGAGCTTCCGGGCCACCGCGGCCGAGGCGTCGTTGCCGCCCGCGATCATCGAGACCAGTCGCGGGACACCGCGGTCGCGGGCCAGCCCCACCGCCGCTCGTGCGGCGGCCGTGGCCGACCCGCGGCCCCAGAACCGGCGGCCCAGCCGCCAGCCGGCCTCCAGCGACCCGGTCGGACCCCAGGGGTGGCTCCACGGATGGATCCCGGCGAATCCGGCCACCTCGCCGTCGGCCAGCACGCTGAACAGGCACAGGCCGGTGGCTTCGGCCAGCTCCCGTTGCCGGGCGACCAGGCCCGTGTAGTACTCCCGGTCCCGCACCTCGCCCGAGCCGATGAAGCGCATGACCTCGACGTCGTCGAACAGCTCGAACCACCGATCGGCGTCGGCGGCGGTCGGCACCCGGAGCGCCGGCGCGCTCACGGGACGCCCGCCCCGGCGGCCCGCTCCCTGCGGCGCTGCACCACCAGCACGACGCTCGTGATCGCGACCATGCCCAGGTAGAGGCCGCCGAGGATGGCGGCCGTCAGGCCCGGTCCCGCGACGTAGTCGAGCGCGAGGTCCTCATCCTCGTGCCACACCACCTCGATCGTGTCGCCGTCGAAGTAGTGGGTGCCGCAGTCGTGGAGCGTGCCCGCCCGGCCGTCCGTCCCGACCACCTCGTAGGCGGACGTGCCCCCGGTGCAGCGGCCGCTGTCCGGCCCGCGCGGGCCGTCCCGGTACACGACGTCGGTGACCGTGACCTCCGTCCGCGGTTGTCCCCAGTACGGCCGCTCGCGTCCGGAGAACAGGACCCCGGTCACGGCCACCACCACGAGCAGGAGCAGGCACACCACCCAGAACCGGTCGAGCGGGTGCCGCGTGCGCACCGGCGCCGTCACGCCGACGCGATGCGGTCCAGGATCGCGGCGGCGAGCTGCTCCGGCGCCTGCTCGGGGATCCAGTGCGTGACGCCGGGCAGCTCGACGAAGCGGTAGTCCCCGGTCACGAACTCCTCGCACGCCTGCGCGGCGGTCCGCCCGATGGCGACGTCGCCGTCGCTCCAGACGTAGGTGGTGGGCACCGACACCTTGTCCACGCGCACGTCGGAGCTCATGGCCCGGTACCAGTTGAGGGCCGCGGTCAGCGCGCCCGGCGCGGACAGCACGGCGACGTACTCGTCGACGGCCTCCGGCGACACCCCGGTCTCGCCCTCGGTGCCCAGCAGCATCCGGCGCAGCCGCCGCGCGTCGTCGGCCAGGAGCACCTCCTCAGCCTTGCCCCGCTGCCAGAAGAGCCGGATGTAGGCCGAGCGCTCCTTCTGCTCCGGGTCCACCCGGAAGGCCGCGGTGTACGCGGCCGGATGGGGCACCGACACCGCGGTCAGCGAGCGCACCCGGTCGGAGTGCCAGGCGGCCAGCGTCCACGCGACGTTGCTGCCCCAGTCGTGACCCACGACGTCGGCCACCGGGATCTCCAGCGCCGTCATCAGGTCGGCCGTCACCTGCGCCAGGTTCTGCGCGGCGTAGGCGTCCACGTCGGACGGCCGCGCGCCGGGGGAGTAGCCGAGCTGGTCGGGTGCGTACGTGCGCAGGCCGGCCTGGGTGAGCAGCGGCGTGACCGCGGCCCAGGACGCCGAGGTCTCGGGGAACCCGTGCAGCAGCAGCACCGGCCGCCCGTCCTCCGGGCCGTCGACCCGCACGTCGAAGGTCAGGTCGCCGACATCGGTGCGCAGCAGCTCTCCGGGCATGCCCCGGACGCTATCCGGACGAGGCGCGCCGCGCTGGCGGCACTACCGTCCACCCCGTGACCAGCGAGCGCGAGTACGTCACCGCCCACATCGAGGACCTGCACGCCGACCTCGACGCGTGGCTGCGGATCCCGTCGATCTCGGCCGACCCGGCGCACTCCGACGACGTCGCCGCGAGCGCCGCCTGGCTCGTCGAGGCGCTCACCCGCACCGGGTTCCCGACCGTGGAGATCTGGCCGACCGCCGGCGCGCCCGCGGTCTACGCGGAGTGGCCCAGCGCCGACCCCGACGCCCCCGTCGCGCTGATCTACGGCCACCACGACGTGCAGCCGGTCGACCCGCTGGAGCTGTGGGAGCACCCGCCGTTCGAGCCGACCCGGGTCGAGGGCCCCGCCGGCCCCGAGCTGCACGGCCGGGGCGCGAGCGACGACAAGGGCGTGCTGATCGTCCACCTGCTGGGCATGCGGGCCCACCTCGCCGCCACCGGCCGCGACACCCCGGCGGTCACCGTCAAGCTGCTCGTGGAGGGCGAGGAGGAGTCCGGCTCGCCGCACTTCGAGGCGCTGCTGCGGGAGCGCCGCGACCGGCTGGACTGCGACGTCGTCGTGGTCAGCGACACCGGGATGGCCGCACCGGACGTGCCGAGCGCGGTGACGGCGATGCGCGGGCTGGCCGACGCCGAGATCACCCTGCGCGGCCCGGCCGTCGACCTGCACTCCGGATCCTTCGGCGGCGCCGTCCCCAACCCGCTGCACGCCCTGGCCGAGCTGATCGCGAAGCTGCACGACGACCGGGGCCGCGTCACGATCCCCGGCTTCTACGACGCGGTGCGGCCGCTGTCGGAGCGCGAGCGCGAGCTGATGGGCCGGGTGCCGTTCGACGAGCAGGCGTGGCTCGCCGGCCCTGCCGCCTCCCGGGCCACCTACGGCGAGGCCGGCTTCACCACCCTGGAGCGCACCGGCGCCCGACCGACCGCCGAGGTCAACGGCATGTGGGGCGGCTACACCGGCCCCGGCCACAAGACGATCATCCCGGCCGAGGCGCACGCCAAGGTCACCTTCCGGCTCGTCTCCGACCAGCGACCGGAGGAGATCGGACCGCTGCTGCGGTCATGGGTGGCGGCGAACGTGCCGGCCGGCATCGAGGCCGAGGTGCACACCCCGCCCGGCGGCGTCGCGCCGTGCGCCAGCGACCTGGACTCCCCGCACATGGACGCGCTCCTGGCGGCCATCGGGCAGGCCTTCGACACCGATCCCGCCGACGTGCTGCTCACCCGCGAGGGCGGCAGCGGACCCGAGGCGGCGATCGCCGGCGCGCTCGCGGCGCCGCTGCTGTTCCTCGGCGTCGGGCTGCCCACCGACCGCATCCACTCGCCCAACGAGCGGGTGCTGCTGTCGATGCTCTCCCGCGGCGCGGAGGCCTCGGCCCACCTGTGGCGGGAACTGGCGGCCCGGCGCGCGAGGTAGGCGCCGGGCACCCCGCCCGAGGTGTCGGGAAGGTCGACGGCGTTCCCGCGGGAACGTCTCAGGCCCGTGTGCCGACGACGACGGTCGCGCCCCGGTCGTCGTCGGTCACCAGCCGGGCACTCAGACCCGCGGCGGGGACCAGCTCCAGCGCGGCGGGCACCTGACCCACGCCGCACTCGAACAGCAGCGAGCCCCCGGGGCCCAGCCACTCGGCGGCGCCCGCGACGACCCGCCGGGCGAGCGCGAGCCCGTCCGGGCCGCCGTCGAGCGCCGTCCGTGGTTCGTGGTCGCGCGCCTCCGGCGGCATCAGTGCCACCGCGTCGCGGGGCACGTAGGGCACATTGGCGGTCAGCACGTCGATCCGGCCGCGCAGCGCGCCGGGGAGCGCCCCGAACAGGTCCCCCTCGTGAACCGGGACGCCGGGCAGGTTCGACCTCGCGCACGCCACCGACGCGGGGTCGACGTCGGAGGCGTGCAGGTCGATGCCGGGGACGGCCACGAGCAGGGCCGCCGCCACCGCGCCGGTGCCGCAGCACAGGTCCACGACGACCGCGCCCGGCCGGGCGAGCGAGGCGGCCTCGTCCACCAGGGCCTCGGTGCGCCGGCGGGGGACGAACACCCCGGGGGCGACGGCGATCCGCAGGCCGCAGAACTCCGCCCAGCCCAGGAGCACCTCCAGCGGCGTGCCGGCGACCCGGCGCTCCACGAGCACGTCGAGGTCGTGGGTGTCGGTCACGGCGGCGACGAGCAGCCGGGCCTCGTCCTCGGCGAAGACGCACCCGGCGGCGCGCAGCCGGCGGACCACGCGGTCGTCCGCGGACGCGTGCTGCACAGGACCTCCGGAGACGGTGACGGTGGGAGGCGACGACCTAGGCTGGCGGGGTGACCGGAGCCGGGCAGACCCCTTTGCCGGGCTGGTACCCCGACCCCGGTGGAACGCCCGGCATGGTGCGCTGGTGGGACGGCGGCACGTGGGCCGACGTCATGATGCCCTCCGGCCCCGGGGTCGCGGTGCGCAGCGCCCCCGCTGCTGCCGGCGCCCCGCCCCGGGCGACCGAGCCGGCCGACGCCGCGCCGGTGCGGGAGAGCGGCTCCTCCGGTCGGTCGGCGGTGTGGATCGCACTCGTCACGGTCGTCGTCGTGGTCAGCGCCGTCGTCGGCACGCTCCTGGCCCTCCGCGACGGGGACCGGCCCGATCGCACCGCCGCCCCGCCCGCCACCGTGCTGCCACCGCAGCCGGGGACGGGGCCGGCCTTCCCGTCCGGAACGGTGCGGATCATCGACCGCGTCGCCGGCATCTCCTACCCCTACCTCGGCGAGGGCTGGTCGGAGTTCGACCTCGGCCTGCAGCTGGAGACGGCCGAGACGACCGGCCAGTACTTCACGACGCAGGAGGACACCCCCGACGGCGGCATCTTCATCAGCCAGTGCACCTCCGGCCCCGTCGAGCCGGGGTACGGCTGGGCCGGCCCCTCGAGCCTGCAGTCGACGGTGACGACGTTGGCCGACAGCGTGCGCGGCAACTACTACCCCGGGCCCAACGAGCGCGAGGTGCTGCGCGACGAGCCGCGCACCGTCGACGGGCACGAGGCGCACCTGTTCGAGTTCACGCTCACCTGGGACATCCCGGGCTACGACGCCACGGGGGAGCGGGCCGCGCTGCTGCTGATCGACGTCGGCCGCCCGGCGCCGGCGCTGCTCTACGTCTCCATCCCCAACACGCACGCGGAGCTCTACGGCGTCATCGACCGCGTCCTCGACGACGTCGACGTGCTCTGACACTGCAGTCCTCCGGACTGCACCGCGGCCAGGAGCCGTGCCCCTGCTGCGCTGAGCCGCTGCCCGTGTCCCGGTCGGGGCCCCTCCGGGCCCCGCGACCGACCCACCCCGCGGCCAGGAGCCGTGCCCCTGCTGCGCTGAGCCGCTGCCCGTGTCCCGGTCGGGGACCCTCCGGGCCCCGCGACCGACCCACCCCGCGGCCACCCCCGACGGGTGCACCGCACGGCACCGGTCGGCCGCCCGCGGCTACTGTCGAGGACGTGACTGCAGCTGGTACCGAACTGACCCTGCGGCACCCGATCGAACGGTTCACGCTGGAGAACGGCCTGCGCGTCGTCCTCGCCCCCGACCGCAGCGTGCCGGTGGTGGCGGTGAGCGTCTACTACGACGTCGGGATGCGCAACGAACCCGAAGGCCGCACCGGCTTCGCCCACCTCTTCGAGCACCTGATGTTCCAGGGTTCGGCCAACGTCGCGAAGATGGAGCACGCCCGCCTGGTCCAGGCCGCCGGCGGCACCTTCAACGGGTCGACGCACCAGGACTACACGAACTACTTCCAGGCGCTGCCCGCCGAGGCGCTGGAGCGCGCCCTCTTCCTCGAGGCCGATCGCATGGCCGCGCCGGCGATCACCGAGGAGAACCTCCGCAACCAGATCGACGTGGTGAAGGAGGAGATCCGGGTCAACGTGCTCAACCGGCCCTACGGCGCCTTCCCCTGGCTGCAGCTGCCCGAGGTCGCCTTCGACAGCTTCGCCAACACCCACGACGGCTACGGCTCGTTCGTCGACCTGGAGTCCTCCACCGTCGACGACGCCACCGACTTCTTCTCCCGCTACTACGCGCCGGGCAACGCCGTCCTGTGCCTCGGCGGGGACCTCGACGTCGCCGAGACCGAGAAGCTCGTCCGCCGCTGGTTCGGCCCGGTGCCGGCCCGCGACGTGCCGCCCCTCCCGCCCACCGGCGAGCCCTCGCCGACCACCGTCCGCTCCGCCGTGGTGGAGGACGCGCTGGCCACCGCCCCGGCCCTGGCCCTCGGCTGGCGGGTGGCCGACCCGGTCGGAGACTTCGACACCTACCTCGGCTCCGTGCTGCTGGCCGAGGTCCTCAGCGAGGGCGACGCCTCACGGCTGGAGCGCCGGCTCATCCACGGCGACCGCATCGCCATCGCGCAGAGCAGCTACGTGGGCATGTTCGGCGACCCGTTCGACGTCCGCGACGCCACGCTGCTGACCACCCAGGTCCACCACCCGGCCGGGGTCCCGGCCGAGCGGGTGACCGCCGCGGTGCACGAGGAGATCGCCCGCATCGCCACCGACGGCGTCGACGCCGAGGAGCTGCGCCGCGTCCAGGCCCGCACCGAGGCGCAGCTGCTCCAGCAGGCGGACTCGATCCTCGGCCGCACGCTGTCCTTCGCGGCCGCGGAGCTGATCCACGGGCGCGCCGAGCTCGCCGGTGAGCTCGCCGCGCGCCTGGCCGCGGTGACCCCCGAGGCGGTGCAGGCGGCCGCCCGAGGACTCGATCCCGGCACCGTCGCCATGCTCGAGCTGCGACCGGCGGGGGGCGCCCGATGACCGACACCCGCGCCGACCTGATCCCGCCGCTGGGCGAGCCCCGCCCCCAGCCGGTGCCCGTGGCCGAGGAGACGACGCTGCCCAACGGGCTGCGGCTGGTCGTCATCCCGCGGCCGGGTGTGCCGCTGGTGGAACTGCGGTTGCGCGTCCCGTTCGCCTCGGCCAACGCCCGCAACGCCGGTGTGCACGCCGCTCGTGGCGCCGTCCTGTCCGGAGCGGTGCTGCTCGGGACCCAGCGGCACGACCAGACCGACATCGCCCAGCTGCTCCAGATCCACGGCGCCGAGATGACCGTGGCCACCGACGCCGACCGGCTGATGTTCGCCACGACGTTGCTGCCCACCGGGCTCGGCCCGGTGCTCGGCGTCCTCGCCGAGCTGCTCACCGCCGCCTCCTACCCGGCCGGGCAGGTCGACGGCGAACGCGACCGGCTGGCCGAGCGGATCGCCATCGCGCGCAGCCAGCCGGGCACCATCGCCCGGTCGGCGCTGGCGTCCCGGCGCTTCGGCGCGCACCCCTACGCCATCGGGCTCCCCGACGCGGAACTCGTCTCGGCGGTGCGCGCTCCGGCCCTGCGGCGGCTGCACCGGGAGCGGGTGCTGCCCGCCGGCAGCATCCTCGTGCTCGTGGGTGACATCGACCCCCGCGCCGCAGCCGACACCGTCGCCGCCGCCCTCGAGGGCTGGCCCGGCAGCGGCAAGGCGGTGGAGGCCCCGCCCGTCACCGAGCTGCGCCCGCCGGGCATCGAGCTCGTGGACCGCCCGGGCGCCGTGCAGTCCAACCTGCGCCTCGGCGGGCCGGCACCGCGGCGCATCGACGCCGACCTCCCGGCGACCCGCCTGGCCGCGATGGTCTACGGCGGATACTTCTCCTCGCGCCTGGTGGAGAACATCCGCGAGCACAAGGGCTACAGCTACAGCCCGCGCAGCGCGATCGACCACCAGCGGGCGGCGTCGTCGTTCCTGGTGGAGGCCGACGTGGCCACCGAGGTCACCGGCGCGGCCCTGCTGGAGACGGTGTACGAGCTGGGCCGGATCGCGCTCACGCCGGTCACCGACGCCGAGCTGGACGCCGCCCGCCGGTACGTCCTCGGCAGCATGGCGCTGTCGACGGCGACGCACGCCGGGCTGGCCAGCACGGTCTCGGCACTGCTCGGTGCCGGCCTGCCGGCCGACTGGTTGCGCACGCACCAGGAGGACCTGGCCGCCGTCACCGTCGACCAGGTGCAGGAGGCGGCGGCCCGCTACCTGGCGCCGGAGCGGCTGACCACCGTCGTCGTCGGCGACGCGGACCGGGTCGCCGACCAGCTGGGCACCCTGGCGCCGGTCACCGTGACCCGGAGCGGCGAGCCGGCATGACCGGCGACGAGCGCCGGCCGCTGCTCTCGCGCACCGCGCACGACCGGGCGCACCTGGCCCGGTTGCTGCCGGACCCGGCGCGCGGCCGGCCGGTGCGGGTGCTCACGGTGGACGCGCAGCGCACCGTCCCGGTGCAGGAGGGCCCGTCCGGGCCGACCCTGGTCTGGGACGAGCGGCCGGAGCTGCCCACCGGCGCGGTGTTCCTCGGGGAGGCCGACGGTGTGCCGTACGCCGCCGTCCGCGGCGAGCGTGCGCTGACCGTCAACGGGCGGGCCGTCGACCTGTGGGCGGGCCTGCGGGACGTGGGCGCCGACCTCGGCGACCTCGACGCCGGCCTGCTGGCCCAGGCCGTGGCCATCCTCGAGTGGCACGAGCGGAACCGGTTCAGCCCGCTGACCGGCGAGCCCACCACGGTGGAGCGCGCCGGCTGGACCCAGCGCGACCCGTCCACCGGGACCGAGTTCTTCCCGCGCGTCGACCCGGCGGTGATCATGCTGGTCCACGACGGCGGGGACCGCGTCGTCCTCGGGCGCCAGGCGGTCTGGCCGCCCGGGCGGTTCTCCATCCTCGCCGGCTTCGTGGAGCCGGGGGAGTCGGCCGAGACGGCCGTCGCCCGCGAGGTCGAGGAGGAGGTCGGCCTCCGGGTGACCGACGTGCGCTACGTGGCGAGCCAGCCGTGGCCGTTCCCGCAGTCGCTGATGCTCGGCTTCGTGGCCCGCGCCGACGGCGAGCAGGAGCTCCGGCTCGACCCGACCGAGATCGAGGAGGCGCGCTGGTTCACCCGCGACGAGCTGCGCACGTCCGACGGGCAGCTCGCCGTGCCGCCGTCGATCTCCATCGCCCGGCACATCCTCGACCTCTGGTTGAAGGACGAGCTTCCCCCCACGCCTCGCTAGCTCGGCGCGGGCCCCTGCGGCTCGCCGTTCCAGCACCTCACCTCCAGCGGCCGCCGAGCACCAGCGCCGGCCGGTCGGGGTGGTCGGCGAGCACGACGGCGTCGGCGAGGGCCGCGGGGTCGACCTCGTCGTCGTAGCGGTCGAAGGCGGGCAGCGCCCAGCGGTCCTCGGGCGCGGCCCGGCGTCGCCGGGCAGCCGGGCTCATCCGCAGGTGCACGACGACGTCCAGCGCGAGCCCCACGCCCTGCAGGAGCGCTCCGGGGACCAGCACCACCGCGCCCGGTGGCGCCGGCCGGCGGGGCGCCCGGGCCGCACGGTCGCGTTCGAGGTCCCACAGCACGGGCAGGTACTCCCCGGTCCCGCCGGGCCCGAGGGGGCCGAGCACCTCGCGGTTGAGCGCGCCGACGTCCAGCCAGTCGGTGTAGCGGGCGTCGGGATCGGTGCGGCCGTGCTCCAGGCGCAACGAGGCGGGCCGGTAGAAGCCGCTGGCCGGGACGACGGCCGCACCCCGACCGAGGGCCGGCAGCCGTGCGGCCACCGCCTCGGCGAGCTCCTCGGGCGCGGCGACCTCGGGCCCGTCCACGGCCACCCGCAGCGCGGCAGCGCCCGGCACGGGGGCGGTGTCGGCCAGCAGGGCGGCGAGGCGGTCGGCGAGGGCCTCGGGGGAGAGCGGTTCCGGTCGGGTCAGGACCGGCCGTCCGCGGTGGCGACGGTGTGTTGCGGCGCCGTCGTCGGCCGCAGGACCGTGGCGGGGACGGCCGTGGGGTCAGGCGCTGGGACGGCGGCCGGTGCGTCGGCGACGAGGCCGTCGAGGACCTCGCGGGCCAGGTCGACGACCGGGCGTCCCTGCCTGCGGGCCTCCCGGCGCAGGTCCTCGAACGCCGCGCGCAGGCTCGACCCGTTGCGCTCGGCGAGGACGCCGATCGCCCGCTCCGTGGACACCCGCGACGCCAGGGCGTGCTCCAGCTGGGCGATCGTGCGCTCCAGGGCGGCGACGCGGACGTCGACCGGATCGGCCTCCGACGGGGCGCTCGACGCCCCTCGGGCCGACCGCCTCGCGCTGCGGTCGGGCTCGGGGATCCCGCCCAGCTCGCCGGTCACCAGATCGGCCAGCGTCATCCCCTCGATGACGTCTCCGACGAGCTCCCCGGCGGGGGAGCCGGACACCGGCACGACCGCCCACCCACGTGCCGTGCGGGCCAGGGCCACGCCTGCGGAGCGGTCAGCGGCCGGGACCGGGCCGGCGGTGGGCGCTGGCCCGTCCCGCTCGTCGGACGGCCGGGGACCGGGGACCACGGGTGCTCACGCCTCCGGTTGGACGGCGAGCTGCGCCTTGACCTGGTCGATGCTCGGGTTGGTCAGAGCCGTGCCGTCGGGAAAGAGCAGCGTCGGGACCGTGCGGTTCCCGCCGTTGGCCTGCATGACCAGGTCGGCGGCCGCCGCGTCGTTCTCGATGTCGACCTCGGCGAACTCGATGCCCTCGCGCTGCATGAGCTTCTTGAGCCGCACGCAGTACCCGCACCACGTGGTGGTGTACATCGTGACGGCTGCGCCGGGGGTCGTGGTCATCGCGGGGAGTCTCCCTGTTCGTGCCGGGTGGGTCCAGCCCTGCCACGGGGTGGCGTGCTGCAGTGATCCAGAACGCCCCGGGCCCGGGGATGCTTCCCGCCGTCGTCGGTGCCGGCTGACCGCACCTCCCGGCGGACGTCGTCCTCGACGCCGGCATCCGTCGAGGACCGTCCCGGCCTGCTAGCGGGAGAAGGAGAAGGACCGACCGGCGAGGCCGTCGATCTCGAGCGTGTACTCGATGGCGGTGGCGTCCTGCACGCTGTAACCGTCCTCGAGGGTGAACGCCGCTCCGGGAGGGATCTCCTGCGGCCAGCCCGTCATGCCGACGACGTCTCCCTCCAGCACCTTCGAGACCTGGTCGTCGGCGCCGGTCCCCGCGACGTCCGAGAACACGAAGTCCGGGCTGAACGCCTGGTCGGTCGACAGGTTCCGGATGGTGACGGTGAAGGAGACGGTGGTCTCGTGGAGCGATCCCGGCCGACCACCGAACGCGTCTCGTGCGTCGAAGACGGTGGCCGCCTCGCTGGGGGTGAACACCACCGGCGGCCCGACGGTGATCTCCAGCGGGATGTCGCTGCTCCCGGCGGTGGAGCGGAAGCGAGCCGTCTCCCCGAAGGCGAGTTCGCCGTCCGCCGTCTCCTCCCAGGTGGTCCCGGAGGGGGCGGGTGCGGCGGGCGGGGCCGGTGTCACGACGGCGGCGGGAGGAGAACTCGCGGCGGCGTCCGCCGGCGGAGCCGTCGTGTCCGCGTCGTCGCCGAAGAGCAGGCCGAGGGTCGACCCGCCGACCGCCACGAGGAGCAGGAAGCCGAGGCCGGCGACCGCCGGGAGGTTCTTCCTGGGCCGTGGACGCCGGAAGGTGAGGGTGGTGCGGAACGTTCCCCGATCCCGGTCGACCAGCTCCCAGCCGGCCGTCTCCATCTTCGCGATGGTCCTGTCCTCGGTGCCGCGAAGCGCCTGGACGGTCGTGCTCTCGTACCCCTTGGTGTCGGCCACGATCTCGTGCCCCCCGGCTCCCGCGCGTCCTGCTCGACGAAGCTTCGAGCATAGGAACGGCTGCGGAGCGCCGCCGAACAGCTACGCGCAGGCGCGTACGGCCCGGTGGGCGAGGTGTGTCCGGGGCGACGCCGTCCTCCTGGGGATGGTTCCCGCCGACGTCGGTGCCGGCTGACAGGATCGGGAGGCGACGCACGGTCGATCGGAGGAGGACGGATGACGCAGATCGGGGCCGTGGACGGCCGCGCGGAGCCGTCCTCCCGGGCCGAGGCCGTCCTCGCGGGGCTGGACGACGAGCAGCGCGCCGCGGCGAGCGCCGTCACCGGGCCGGTGTGCATCCTGGCCGGTGCCGGCACGGGCAAGACCCGCACGATCACCCACCGGATCGCCTACGGGGTGCACACCGGCACGTACGTCGCCGAGCAGGTCCTGGCAGTGACCTTCACCGCCCGGGCCGCCGGCGAGCTGCGGTCCCGGCTGGCCGGTCTCGGCGTCGGCGGGGTGCAGGCACGCACCTTCCACGCGGCGGCCATGCGGCAGCTGCGCTACTTCGCTCCCCGGGTGCTCGGCGGGCCCATGCCCGCGCTGATCGAGAACAAGCTGCGCGTCGTGGCGTCCGCGGCCACCCGCAACCGGCTGACCACCGACCGCACGAGCCTGCGCGACCTCGCCAGCGAGATCGAGTGGGCGAAGACCACCCTGGCCACCCCGGAGGACTACCCGGCGCGCGCCAAGGCGGCGGGCCGCGAGACGCCGTTCGAGCCGGCCGCGGTGGCGGCGGTCTACGAGAGCTACGAGTCGGCCAAGCAGCGCGACGGATCGCTGGACTTCGAGGACCTGCTGCTCGTCACCGCCTACGCGCTGGAGGAGCACCAGGACGTCGCACGGGCGGTGCGCGCGCAGTACCGGCACTTCGTGGTCGACGAGTACCAGGACGTCAACCCACTGCAGCAGCGGCTGCTCGACGCCTGGCTCGGTGGCCGGGCCGAGCTCTGCGTCGTGGGCGACCCCAACCAGACCATCTACTCCTTCACCGGTGCCAACCCCGACTACCTGCTCGGCTTCGCCGACCGCTATCCCGACGCCGAGGTGGTCAAGCTCGAGCGCGACTACCGCTCCACCCCCCAGGTCGTGGGACTGGCCAACAAGCTCATCGGGATGGCCCCCCGCCGCAAGGGGCTGCCCGGGCTGCGGCTGCTGGGCCAGCGGGCCGACGGCGCCGAGCCGCGCTTCGCCGAGCACCCCGACGAGCCGGCCGAGGCCGCCGCCGTCGCCGCCCGGTGCCGCGCGCTCATCGACGAGGGCCTGCCGGCCGCGGAGATCGCCGTCCTGTTCCGGATCAACGCGCAGTCCGAGGTCTACGAGAACGCGCTGGCCGCCGCGGGCGTGCCCTACGTGCTGAGGGGCGGCGAGCGCTTCTTCGAGCGGCCCGAGGTGCGCGAGGCGGTGCTCCTGCTGCGGGGCGCGGCAGCCGGCGGCAACGAGCCCGGGATGCTCGTCCCCGCCGTCCGGGACGTGCTGGCCTCCACCGGCTGGGCGGAGCACCGGCCGCCGCCCGGTGGCGCGGCGCGCGACCGCTGGCAGTCGCTGGCCGCGCTGGTCGACCTCGCCGTCGACCTGGTGGCGGAGAACCCCTCGCTGGACCTCGCGGGCTTCGTCACCCACCTCGCCGAGCGGGCCGACCAGCAGCACGCGCCGACGGTCCAGGGCGTCACCCTCGCCTCGATGCACGCGGCCAAGGGCCTGGAGTGGGACGTCGTGTTCGTCGTCGGGCTCGTCGAGGGCGTGCTGCCCATCGCGCAGTCGTTCAGCCGGCCCGACGCGGTCGAGGAGGAGCGGCGGTTGCTGTACGTGGCGATCACGCGGGCCCGCGAGCAGCTGACCCTGTCGTGGTCCCTGGCGCGCAACCCCGGTGGACGGCGGTCCCGACCGCGCAGCCAGTTCCTCACCGGCCTGGCGCCGGAGTCCGGACCCACCGCCCCGCCGGCCCGTCGGTCGACGAAGCGACCCAAGGTGGTGCTCGAGGGCGAGGCCGGCGAGCTGTTCGAGCGGCTCCGGACCTGGCGCAGCCAGGCGGCGCAGTCGGCATCGGTGCCGGCCTACGTCGTCTTCACCGACGCCACGCTCCAGGCGATCGCGGAGAGCCGGCCGGCCACCCTGCGCGAGCTCGCGGGGCTGCCCGGCATCGGCGCGAAGAAGCTGGAGCTCTACGGCGACGACGTGCTGGCCGCGGTCAGCGGCTGAGCGGGCGCATGCCGTCGCCGAGGGCGACGACATGCGGCGCCGGACCCGCCCTCGGGCCCGTCCGCAGGAAGTTCCGTTAATTCGTTTGACCGGTTCTGAGCAGGACCCCTATGGTCCTGACCACACGAGCTGCACCCCCGTGCGAGCCCGGCCGTCGGCCGGGACGCGGAGCGAGGAAGGAGGGGCATTTCGATGATCACCACGACGTGGCTTGCCCCGTCCGCCGACCTCCTCGGCCTGGGCGGCGCTGACGTGCGCACGAGTGGCTCCACCATGTCCGGTGCCGCCGCTCCGTTCCAGGGGACCGGTCTGCCCGCAGTCGCCTGCCGGCGCACCGCTCCGGTGACCGCCGCCACCGGCACCAACGCCCTCGTCACCGGCCGGCGCCGCGTGCACGAGCCCCTCGTCGAGCGCTTCCTCGCGCCCACCTACCTGCCCACGAACGACGGCACCACCCTCGGGATCCATTCCCCGGGGAGACCGCAGAGCTAGCGCTCGACCGGTCCTCCTCGAGGCCGCGGAACCCGAACCCCGGGATCCGCGGCCTTTGTGTTTCCTCCGCGGCGCCCGGCCCCGACTTCGGTCGGCGGGCCCCCGCCGGCCGTACCCGACGAGTACGAGGAGGAGCGGCAGTGCAGCAGACGATCGACCGCCCGACGTCCCACCGCCGACCCGGGCTCCCCCGGACCGGTGGACCGACGCCGACCTTTCCCCACCCGCCCCACCGGGGACGGCCTCGCCCGCCCCTGTCTCCCGCTCCGGTCCGGCTCCCGCTGCCGTGCCGGGTGGAGGACCCGGATCTGTGGTTCGCCGAGAGCCCGAGCGAGCTCGAGCTCGCGAAGGGTCACTGCGGCAGCTGCCCGGTGCGCCAGTCGTGCCTGGCCGGTGCGCTCGACCGCGCCGAGCCGTGGGGCGTCTGGGGCGGCGAGATCTTCGAGCGGGGCGAGGTCATCGCCCGGAAGCGGCCGCGGGGCCGCCCCCGGAAGGTGGTCGCCGCGTGAGCCCCGACGTCATGTCCCGACAGACCCTCAGCACAGTGAAGGAACCAGCGATGTACTCCATCGAGCACGAGATGGCCCGCAGCAGATCCGCAGAGCTGCAGGCCGAGGCCCGGGCGGCTGCACGTGCCCGGCGTCTCTACCTGGCACGACGGGCCAACCGTCGGGCCGAGCGTGCGGTCCGCCGGGCCGCACGCGCCAGCGCCGCCGTCTACTGAACACATCGCGATCCTCCGGACCGCACCGCGACCACGTGCCGTCCCCGGTTCGCGTGGAGCGGGTCCGTCCTGCCTGCGCGGAGCCCTCCGGGCCCCACTCGGCACGACCACCCCGCGTCGTGGTGCTGTCCGGAGGTACGCGTCTCAGTCCGCGAAGCCGGGGAGCCACTCCTCGAGCACCGCTCGCCAGTCGGTGGCGGCGTCGAGCTGGCAGAGGACCCCGATCGAACCGATCGTGACCCGGTGGATCAGCAGGTACGCCGGCGGCAGGTTCAGCTGGCGTCCCAGGCGGTTGGCCTCGGTGCGCGGGTCGGCGATGCGGGCCGCCTGCTCCTGCATCCAGGCCCGCGTGAAGTGGAAGCGAGCGCCGGCGACCGGCTCCAGGAGCGGCCGCAGGTAGTCCAGGACCCCCTCCGGGTCGATGTCCACGCCCGGCCGCACGAAGCCCTCCGAGCGGAGGTCGGCCAGCACCTCGGCCGCACGGCCGGCCAGCGCCCAGCGCAGCAGCCGGCCGATCGGCTCGGGGTGCCCGTCGGGCAGCCGTGCGGTCGCACCGAAGTCGATGACGCCCAGACGCCCGTCCGGCATCAGCCGGAAGTTGCCCGGGTGCGGGTCGGCGTGCAGCAGGCCGGCGCGCTGCGGGCCCGAGAAGTGCAGCACCGCCAGCAGCCGCCCCGCGCGGTCCCGCTGCTCCCGTGAGCCGTCGGCGATGATCCGCGACAGCGGCGTGCCCTCCAGCCACTCGGAGACCACGACCTTCGGCGCACTTGCCACGACCCGGGGCACCGCGATCTCCGCGTCGCCGGCGTAGGCGGCAGCGAATGCCCGCTGCGCGTCGGCCTCCAGGCCGTAGTCGAGCTCCTCGATCACCCGCGCCTTCAGCTCGGCGATCAGCGGCTTGACGTCGAGCCCGGGGAAGAGCGACGAGAAGAGGCGGGCGAACCGGGCGAGCTGGTTGAGGTCGGACATCAGGGCCGTCCCCGCGCCCGGGTACTGGATCTTCACCGCGACGTCCCGGCCGTCCCGCCACGTCGCCCGGTGCACCTGCCCGATGCTCGCCGCCGCCGCGGGGGCGTCGTCGAACTCCTCGAAGCGCTGCCGCCAGGTCCCGCCCAGCTGCTGGGCGAGCACCGCGTGCACCGTCCGCACCGGCATCGGAGGTGCTTCCTCCTGCAGCTTGGTGAGCGCTTCCCGGTAGGGCGCGGCCATCTCCTCGGGCACCGCCGCCTCGAACACCGACAACGTCTGGCCGAGTTTCATGGCCCCGCCCTTCAGCTGGCCCAGGACGGCGAACAGCTGCTCGGCGGTGCGCTGCTGGAGCTCGGCGTTCACCGTCTCCGCGGACTGCCCGGACAGCCGCCTGCCCAGCCCGAGCGTGGCCCGACCCGCGGCGCCCAGCGGCAGGGACGCCAGGCGCGCCGTGCGCGCGACCGATCCCCGTGGCATCACCGGTCGCTCGTCACTCACGCGTCCTCCTCGCCGGCGACCCGCGGAAGCGGGGCCGTGTCGTGTGCGGTGAGCCCGTGAGCTCGCTCAGCTGCCCATTGTCCCTTGTCCGGGGGAGGTCCCGCCGGGAGGAGCGGGATCGTCCCCTCCCGGCGAGGGGGAAGGGGCCCCCGCCGCGCCGCACGCGCAGGACGGGTGCGCCGGCCACCGGCGCAGCCGGGGGACGAGATCGGGCGGCCGCACCTCGACGGTCGCCTCGAGCGTCACGGGCGCGCCGGTGCCGTCCAGGTAGGCCAGCACCTGGCCGGCCGCGAGGAGCGCGGTGAGCAGGCAGGTCGCCGTCGAGCCGCTGGCCGGTGCCTCGGCCGCGGTGAGCTGGGCGGCCAGCCGCGGCCACCGGTGGTCGCTGTCCCGCCGGTGCAGGTCGGCGCAGCGCAGGCAGCTGGTCGCGCCCGGGACCACGAGGGGGCCGACGACGCCCGTCTCGCCCCGCACCGTCGCCACCAGGTGCGCGCCGTCGTCCGCCCGGCCGGCCGCGACGGGATCGGACGCCGCCCACGGCCGGGTGAGCACCGTGAGGTCCGGCACGGTCCCGGGCGGGAGCGGGCGCAGGTCGGCCGCGGGGTCCACCCGGCGCACCGCGTCGGCCGCCGCGAGCACCCTGGGACGACCCTCGTCGGCGGCCGTCAGCCCACCGACGACGGCGTCCGCCGCCGTCACCACGCCGGTGTCCCGCACGACCACGCGACCCACGCCGCTGGCCGCGAGCACGGCGGCCAGCGGCGTACCGACCCGTGTGGCGCCGTCGACGACCACGGTGGACAGCCTCCGCGTCCGCCACACGGGCAACGGCGGGTTGCCGACCGCGGAGGGCAACTCGACGGTGGCCCGCGCCACCGCGGCCGGGCCGGCCCCCACGGCGAGCAGGTCGGCGGGGTCGAGGTCGGTGAGCAGGCCGGCCCCCCGCAGGGCGTCGAGGACGGCGTCGAGCAGTCCGGGATCGAGCCCCGCTCCGGCCGCCTCCTCCCGCACCGTGCGCTGGGACCTCCGGCCGTCGAGACCGCGCAGCACCTGTGGCAGGCCCCGGGCCGGCCCCAGCAGCACGCCGTCGGTCGAATCGACGCCACCGACCTGCACGGTGTCCCCCTCGCCGTGCAGCAAGGGGGTGGCGGCGGGCAGGAGGGGATGGGCGTTCTCGATCACCCCGGCAGCGTGGCAGCCGGGACGACGGCGGGTGGCGGTTCTCCACAGGCCCCGGACGGCGAACGGCGGCGTCCCCGGGAGGGACGCCGCCGTGGTGAGTCGATGGAACGGCCACCCTCCAGGGGCCCGCGCCGAGCGTGCGAGGCGTGGGAGGAGGGTGGTCCTCGTTCAGGCCTTGCCGAGGATCCGGTTCATCTTGGTGCCGCACACGGGGCAGGTGCCCTGCGCCATCCGGCGACCGGACTCGCTGACCTTGACCTCGCCGTCGAAGTCGCGCTTGTCCTTGCACTTCACGCAGTAGCCGTTGTAGCTCTCCGCCACGGGATCTCCTCGTCTCGGGGCGCTCCGGCTCGCACGCCGGGCGCCGTTGCGCGGGAACGCTACCCGGGCGCGGCCCACCCGATGCCCTCGGCGGCGTGCCCGCTGGGCCGCCGGCGGACCGACGGTCGCACTCAGTCACCCACAGCTGTGGACAGACCTGTGGACGCGATGGGGAGGAACAGGCGTGTCGCTGTGCGTGGCCCGGGGACGGCCGGGGGACACCTCGCTGTCCGCAGCCCCGGACCCGGCGTCCAGCTGCGCAGATGCCCCCGTCCGGGTTGTGGACGGGCGCCGGCCGGCACATCGTCACCGTCTGGAGACGCCGCCGTGTCCACCGTCCGTGCGACCTGCACCCGAGAGGGTGTCCGTGCGCAGGCGCGACGCCGGTCGGGTGTCTTACGGTTCCCCCGTGCCCGCAACCCCTTCCGATGCCTCCGCCCTGCCTGAGCCGGCGGACGGCGATGTCGTGGAGGTCCGGCGCAGCCCGCGCCGTCGCCGGACGGTGACCGCCTACCGGGAGATGGGGCGCACCGTCGTGCTCATCCCGGCGGCGTTCAGCCCCGCCGAGGAGCAGCGCTGGGTGGCCCAGATGGTGGCCAAGCTGCGTACGCGCGAGGAGCGCCGCAAGCGGTCCATGGGTGGGGACACCGAGCTCCTGAGCCGGGCCCGCTCGCTGTCGGCGGCCCACCTGGACGGGCTGGCCGAGCCGGCGAGCGTCCGGTGGGTCGACAACCAGCACCGCCGCTGGGGCTCCTGCACCCCGGCCGACCGCAGCATCCGGTTGTCCAGCCGGCTGCAGTCGATGCCCGACTACGTCGTGGACTACGTGCTGGTGCACGAGCTGGTGCACCTGCTGGAGCCCGGCCACGACGAGCGCTTCTGGGCGCTGGTCGCCCGCTATCCGCGGGCGGAGCGGGCGCGCGGCTTCCTCGAGGGCGTGGAGCTCGCCGCCACGGCCGGTGCCGCCGGGCTGGAGACCTCGCCCGACGACGTCGACTGAAGCAGGACCCTCCTGCAGGGCCCTGCCGAGGGCCGTTCCAGCACGTGACCCGCTCGCGGCGGGGCCTTACTGGTCCTCGGGCTTCTCCGGCTCGGCGTCGTCGGCGGTGAGGGCCCGCAGCTCGTCGTCCAGTCCCTGCCGGGCGACGAAGTCCAGCGGCTCGTCCAGGTCGTCGGACGTCGGCAGCAGGTCGGGGTGGGACCACAGGGCGTCGCGGGCCTCGGCCCCGTGCTGCTGCGTCATGGCGCCCCAGACGGTGGCGGCGTCCCGCAGCCGGCGCGGCCGCAGCTGGAGGCCGACGAGGGTGGCGAAGGTCTGCTCGGCCGGTCCGCCGGAGGCCCGCCGACGACGCATGGTCTCGGCGAGCGCGCCGTGCCCGGGCAGGCGGTCGGCGGCCGCGGCCGCCACGACGGTGTCCACCCACCCCTCGACCAGGGCGAGCAGGGTCTCCAGGCGGCGCAGTGCCATCTGCTGCTCGGGGGTCTCCTCCGGCTCCAGGACGCCGCTGCCCAGCAGCCGCTGGATGCTCTCGGGGTCGCTGGGGTCGATGCCGCCCATGCCCCCGGCCATCGCCTCGTTGATGCCGCGCTCGATGGCCTCGCGGTCGATGGAGATCCCGCGGGCGTAGGCGTGCACCGCGTCCTGCAGCTGCTGGCGCAGCCACGGCACGTGGGCGAACAGCCGCTGGGACGCCGCCTCGCGCAGCGCGACGAACAGCCGCACCTCGTCGGCCGGGCGGTCCAGCCCCTCGGCGAACGCGGCGAGGTTCTGCGGCACCAGCACCCCCGTGCCGGCCGGTGCGAGCGGCAGCCCGACGTCGGTGCTGGTGAGCACCTCCTCGGCGAGCTTGCCCATGGCCTGCCCGACCTGGGCGCCGAACATCAGCCCACCCATCCGGCCCATGATCCCGGCGATCGGCCCGAACGACATCGCCGCCTCCTGGGGGAGGGCGCTGGTCATCGCGGCGACGACCTTCTCGGCGAGCGGGTCGATCAGCGCGGTCCAGGCGGGCAGGGTCTGCTCCACCCACTCCACGCGCGACCACGCGGCGGTGCGCTCGATGCCCGAGGGCAGCTCGGTCACCTGGTCCAGCCAGAGGTCGGCCAGCCGCAGCGCCTCGGCCGCACCGGACCGCTCGGGATCCGACGCGGGCTGGTGCCCCGCCGCCAGGCCGCTGATGGCGCCCTGCCGCGCGAGGTCCCAGTTGACCGGGCCGCCCGACCAGTTCATGAGCTTCTGCAGCTCGGCGAACAGCGGCATCTTCCCGAGCACGTCCTCCGGCGAGCCGCCGCCGGCGATGCCGCCGAACAGCGCCCCCAGGCCGAACGGGTCACCGCCGCCCTGGTCTCCGCGACCGGGCTCGCGGCGCTCGGGGTCGCGGTCGGGCGGGCCGAATCCGAAGGGCACGTCGCTCATGGGTCCACGGTAGACGCGTGATCTTCCCGCCGGGGGCCCAGCGTTTCGCCGGGAGCGGACGGAGCCGGCCGACGGCGCCGCCCAGGTCGGCGACATAGGCTCGCGCCTCGTGACCCGTCGGATCGCCGTCCTCAGCCTCGGTGCTGTGCTGCTTCTGGTGTTCGGCGTGCTCGGCACCACGGTCCCCGTCCCGTACGTGGCGCAGGTGCCCGGGCCGACCTTCAACACCCTCGGCGACATCGACGGCGAGCCCATCATCGCGGTGCAGGGGCGGGAGCCCAACGAGGTCGAGGGCGACCTGACCCTGACCACGGTCGGCGTCAGCCGAGGTGGCCTGAGCCTCGTGCAGGCGGTGCGCGGGTGGTTCGACGACGAGGTCGCCGTCGTCCCCGAGGAGTCGGTGTACCCGCCGGACCGCAGCGAGGAGGAGACCCGCAAGGTCAACCGCCAGGCGTTCATCACCTCCGAGCAGGCCGCCGAGAGCGTCGCGCTCGGCGAGCTGGGCTTCCCGCAGAAGGTCGTCGTCCGGGCGCTGCCCGAGGACTCACCGTCCGAGGGGCGCCTGGAGGAGGGCGACGCGCTGGAGTTGGTCGACGGGCGGCCGGTGCCGGACTCCGAGGTCCTGGCCGGGGTGCTCGCCGACATCCCGCCCGGCACCACGGTCCCGGTGGCCTACACCCGGCTGGGCGAGCCGGGCACGACGACGATCACCACCATGGCGGCCGAGGACCGGTCGGGGTCCCTGCTCGGGGTGTCGGTGCTCGACCAGCCCTCGGCGCCCTTCGACGTCGACATCCAGGTGGCCGACGTGGGCGGCCCCTCCGCCGGCCTCATGCTGACGCTCGGCATCCTCGACCTCGTCGGGGAGCAGGACCTCACCGGCGGGAAGGCCGTGGCCGGCACGGGCACCATCGACCTGCAGGGGGCCGTCGGGCCGATCGGCGGCATCGCGCTGAAGATGGCGGCCGCGCGGGACATCGGGGCCGAGCTGTTCCTCGTGCCGGCCGGGAACTGCGCCGAGGCGGCGGCCGCGCCCGACACCGGCGTCCCCATGGCCAAGGTGGCCACCCTCGACGACGCCCTGCAGGCGCTCGCGGACCTGCGCGCCGGTCGGACGCCCGAGTCCTGCTGACCGGCGCTCGTACCGGGTCCTGCCCGGTCGCGCCGCCCCGGCGGCACGACGTCGTCCGCGTGGGGGAAGCTGTGCAGGCCCGCCTCCGACGGTGGGCGGACCGGGAACCACGCGCCGCGCGGTGCGTTGTCCTGGGCAGGCCGGGGCGCACCCGGCCGCGCATCATCCGGCCCTCGCGGCCGGCCGGACCGTGGCCCGCAGGGCCACGCCTGCAAACCGAAGGAGCCCGCTCGTGGCCATGCGGCCCCCCGTGCCGGTACCGACGCTGTCGCGGCGCGCCAAGCTGGTCATCGGCGCCATCGCCGTCCTGCTGGTGCTGTTCACCGTCGTCGGGACGCTGACGAACGTCTACGTCGACTACCTCTGGTTCGACGCCGCCGGCTTCACCGAGGTCTTCTGGACCGAGCTCCAGACCAGGGCGCTGCTGTTCGCCGTGGCCGGCGTGGCCACCGGCGGGCTGACGGCGCTGGCGATGTACCTCGCCTACCGGTTCCGCCCCACCTTCCGGCCGATGTCGCTGGAGCAGCAGAACCTCGAGCGCTACCGCCAGTCGCTGGAGCCCCGCCGCGGCCTGGTGCTCACCGGCATCGCGGTCGTCCTGGGTCTGTTCGCCGGCTTCACCGCCCAGGCGAACTGGGAGACGTGGCTGTCCTTCCGCAACAGCACCGACTTCGGCCGGACCGACCCGCAGTTCAACGTCGACCTGTCGTTCTTCGTCTTCGACTACCCCTTCTACCGGCTGCTGCTCGGCTTCGGCTTCGCGATCGCGATCCTGGCCCTCATCGGGTCGCTGCTGACGCACTACGTGTTCGGGGGCCTGCGGCTGCAGACGCCGGGCCAGAAGCTGACCGCCGCCGCGCGCGTGCAGCTGTCGGTCCTGGTCGGGGTGTTCGTCGCGCTCAAGGCCGTCGCCTACTGGCTGGACCGCTACGGGCTCGTCTACTCCAACCGCGGTGACGTGTTCACCGGCGCCAGCTACACCGACGTCAACGCCCTGCTGGTGCCCAAGACGATCCTCATGTGGGTCGCGGCCGTCTGCGCGCTGGCGTTCTTCGCCAACATCCTGGTCCGCAACTTCCTGCTCCCGGCGATGGCGCTGGTGCTGCTGCTGGTCTCCAGCCTGGTGATCGGCGTGGCCTACCCGGCCATCGTCCAGCAGTTCGTGGTCAAGCCGAGCGCCAACCAGAAGGAGGCCCCCTACATCGAGCGGGCCATCCAGTCGACGCGCGAGGCCTACGACCTGACCGAGATCGACTACGTCGACTACGCGCAGCAGACCACCGGCGACCAGGTGGACCCGGAGGCGGCGCTGGCGGCCCTGCGGGACGACACCGAGACCATCCCGAACGCCCGGCTGCTGGACCCGAACGTCCTGTCGGACACGTTCACCGCGCGTCAGCAGATCCGCAACGTCTACGGCTTCCCCGAGAAGCTGGACGTCGACCGGTACACCATCGACGGCGAGACCCGGGACTACGTCGTGGCCGTCCGCGAGCTCGACAGCGCGGGCCTGTCGGAGAACCAGGACACCTGGCTCAACCGGCACACCGTCTACACGCACGGCAACGGGTTCGTGGCGGCGCCGGCGAACGAGGTCGTGTCCCGCGGGCAGGAGGGTGGCGAGCCGAACTTCACCACCCGTGACCTGCCCACGCGCGGCACGATCGACGTCGAGGAGAGCCGGATCTACTACGGCGAGCTGATCGAGGACTACTCCGTGGTCGGGGCGCCCGAGGGCGCCGACCCGATCGAGTTCGACCAGCCGGAGGGCGGGTCGGAGGAGGAGGCGATCAACAACACCTACGACGGCGAGGGCGGCGTCGAGGTCGGCAGCTTCTTCCGTCAGCTGGCCTTCGCCATCTACTACCGGGAGCGCAACTTCCTGCTCTCGAACGCGGTGAACGACGAGTCCAAGGTGCTCTACGTCCGCGACCCCCGAGACCGGGTGGAGAAGGCCGCGCCCTTCCTCGAGGTCGACGGCGACCCGTACCCCGCGGTCATCGACGGCGAGATCCAGTGGATCCTCGACGGCTACACCACGTCGGACTCCTACCCCTACGCCGAGCAGATGCAGCTGGGCGAGGCGGCGGCCGACGCCCTCACCGGCACCGGCACCACGGCGCTGCCGAACGAGACCTTCAACTACATCCGCAACTCGGTGAAGGCCACCGTCGACGCCTACGACGGCACGGTGACGCTCTACGCCTGGGACGAGGACGACCCGGTCCTCCAGACCTTCATGAAGGCGTTTCCCGGCGTGGTGCAGCCCAACAGCGCGATGAGCGACGAGCTGCGCAGCCACGTGCGCTACCCGGAGGACCTGTTCAAGGTGCAGCGGGACATCCTCACCCGCTACCACGTCGACAACCCGCAGACCTTCTACACCGGCAACGACCGCTGGCAGATCCCGGACGACCCGACGCAGAACACCGACCAGGACCAGCCGCCGTACTACATCCTCGCCGGCCGCCCGGGGGAGGACGGGGCCACGTTCCAGCTGACGAGCGCGCTCAACGCGTTCAACCGGCAGAACCTCTCCGCCTTCATCTCCGCGTCCAGCGACCCGGAGACCTACGGCGACATCAAGGTGCTGCGGCTGCCGGGCAACACCCCGTTCCGCGGTCCCCAGCAGGTGCAGCAGACGTTCAACACCGACGACGACGTCGCGCGGGACCTGAACCTGTTCCGCAGCGCGGACTCCAAGCCGGTGTTCGGCAACCTGCTCACCCTGCCGATCGGCGACGGCGGCCTGCTCTACGTCGAGCCGCTGTACGTCGAGGGCACCGGGGAGAACTCCTACCCGCTGCTGCGGAAGGTGCTCGTCAACTACGGCGACCGGGTCGGGTACGCCGACACGCTGGCCGCGGCGCTCGACCAGGTATTCGGCGACGGCGCCGGTGAGCTCGCCACGGACAACGACGGCGACACCGACGACCAGGGCCCGGACGGCGACGCGGCCGGTGACCTGCCGGAGACGCCGGAGACCCCGGAGACGCCGGCACCGCCGGCGCCTGATGCCGGGGGCGGCACCGACGGTGCGCCGGCCCCGGTGCTGGCCGACGCGGTGGAGGACATGAACGCCGCGCTGCGGGCACTCGCCGACGCGCAGCGCTCGGGTGACTTCGCCGCCCAGGGGCAGGCCCTGGCGGACCTGCAGACGGCCGTGACCGCCTACCAGGAGGCGCAGCGCGCGAGCGAGGGCGGCTGACGCGGAGGGGTGGGTGCTGGGGCCCCGGCACCCGCCCCTCGCACCGGTGGTAAGGTGGTCTCACCGACGCGGGGTGGAGCAGCTCGGTAGCTCGCTGGGCTCATAACCCAGAGGTCGCAGGTTCGAATCCTGTCCCCGCTACCACCACGAAGGCCCGGTCCCCCCAGGGGACCGGGCCTTCGTCGTTCCGCAGGTCCGGGCAGTGCGCGGATTCGGGGTCAGACGGGGCTGAGCCGGTCGTCGTGCTCGCCGGCCCAGTCCCGCGACCAGGCGTCGGACTGGCGCAGTTGGGCGCTGCGACGGTAGGGGACCGGCCGCGCCCGGGTCTCCGCGGCAGCGGCGTGCACGACCGGCTCGCGCGCCGGGGCGGGGGTCGGCGCGGCGCCGGGGGGCGGCGGTGCGAGGACGTGTGCGGGCTTGGCGGGCCGGCTGCCGAGTCCGGCGAAGACGTTGTTCGGTCGGGTGCGGTCCTCCTCCTCGACCGGCGTGCCGGCCATGGGGCGGGCCGGGGCGGCCGGGAACGGCTCCCGCCGCGGCGGGTGCGCGGGGTCGGGGAGGCGCAGCTCGGCGAGGTCCTTCCACGTCGAGTGCCGCAGCCCGTCGACGGTGCACCGCACCCGGGCGGCCACCCGGCCGTCGGCCGTGTGCCGCCAGCCCAGCAGCTCGCCGGAGTACCAGATCCCGCGGTGGTGGATCTCCACCGGCTGCGGGTCGCCGACGAACGCGCTCGTCGCCATGTCCCCCACCACGAGCCGGACTGTAGGCGGGCCCGGAGTGCGCGACGGGAAGGCGCGCAACGCCCCTGGGGCCGGTGGGGCAGGGCTGTCCCACCACTCACACGGGCACCCCTCGGCCGGCCGGCCCGGCGCGCTCAGCGCACCCGGCCGGCGAGCACCTCCGCCGCCCGATCGGCGTCGTCGTCGGTGTTGGGCAGGTGGAACGCCAGCCGCAGCCGCCCAGCGCGCATGCTGGCCACCACGCCGGCCTCCGCCAGTGCCGCGTCGGTGCCCGGGCTCACGTCGAGGCTCACGATCGCCGAGTTCCCCGGGGGGAGACCGACGGCGGCGCGGAAGCGGTCGGCCAGGCCGACGGCATGGTCGTGCAGGGCCGCTCGTCCGACGCCTGCGAGCAGTTCCAGCGCCGGCGCCTGCCCGACCCAGGACAGCCACGCGGGGGAGACGTCGAACCGGCGGGCGCCGGCGGCCAGGCGCAGCGGCCCACCGTAGATGCTGGTCCACGGGTCCTCGCCGGCATACCAGCCGGCCGCGTGCGGGACGAGGGTGTCCAGCGCGTCGGCGCGGACCGTGGCGAAGCAGGTGCCGCGCGGACCGAGCAGCCACTTGTAGCCGCCGCCGGTCGTGTAGCTGAACCGGTCGGCGTCGACGGGGAGCCAGCCGACCGCCTGGGTGGTGTCCAGCAGCACCCGCGTCCCGGCGTCCTCGGTGGCCCCGACGAGCGCGTCGAGGTCGGCGACCCGGCCGTCGGCCGACTGGACGGCGGAGACGGCGACGAGGGTGGTGCGGGGGGTGACGGCGTTGGGCAGGTCCTCGAGCGGGACCTCGCGGACCCGCACGCCGCGGCCGGCCTGGGCCAGGAACGGGAACAGCACGCTGGTGAACTCGCCCGTCGCCGTCAGCACCTCGCTGCCGTCGGGCAGGGCGGCCGCGACGAGGCCGGCGAAGGCGCTCACCGTGCTGCCGATCGCGACGTCGGCGGGGCGGACGCCGACGAGTTCGGCGTAGGCGGCCCTCGACCGCGCCACCGGGCGGTCGTAGTCGGGGGCGTGCGCCCGACCGGCCTGCCACGTCCCGAGCGCCTGCTGCACCGCCTGCACGGTGCTGCCGGGTGGGAGCCCGACGGCGGCGGTGTTGAGGTAGGTCGTCTCGGCGGCGAACTCGGCCTGGGCGGCGCGAACCCGTCCGGCCGCGGGGGCAGCGTCGGTCACGCGCCGATCCTGCCCGTCGCCGGGCAGCCCCGGGAGGGGTCCCGACGCGGAGGTCCCGACGGCGTGTATGGTTGGTCTACCGACGCGGGGTGGAGCAGCTCGGTAGCTCGCTGGGCTCATAACCCAGAGGTCGCAGGTTCGAATCCTGTCCCCGCTACCACCACGAAGGCCCGGTCACCACGGTGACCGGGCCTTCGTCGTTCCCGATGGCGCCGGGGCAGTGCGTGGTGCACCCTCTCCGCCACCGATCTGCACAGGTGTGTTGTGCGTCACGCGCCCGGTCTCTAGCGTTCGGATCCCGACCGATCCGCAGGGGAGTGACCAGGTGTCCGTCGACGCAGCAGCCACGCAGGGAACGGCGCCGCTCCCGCGGCGGGCCGGGGCCGAGGACCTCGGCATCGACCTCTCCGACCGCGAGTTCTGGGTCCGCCCGCCGGCCGAGCGGCACGCCGTCTTCGACCGGCTGCGGGAGGTCCGCCCGTTCGCCTTCTTCGCCGAACCCGAGATCCCGAACATGCAGAGCGGTCCGGGGTACCACGCAGTGACCCGCTACGCCGACCTCGAGGCGATCAGCTGCCAGCCCGCCGTCTTCTGCTCGGGGCAGGGTGCGGTCTCCATCCAGGACATCCCCGCCGACCTCAACGACTTCTACGGCTCGCTGATCAGCATGGACGACCCTCGGCACGCCCGGATCCGGCGGATCGTCTCCAAGACGTTCACCCCGCGGATGCTGGAGCGGGTCATCGCGTCGGTGGAGAGCATCGTCGACGAGGTCCTCGTCGAGGCGCGACGCGCGGCCGAGGCGGGGGACGGCACGATCGACGTCGTCGCCGACCTGGCCGCACCGATCCCGCTGCGCGTCATCTGCGACATGATGGGCATCCCCGCCGAGGACCGCGCGCTGGTCCTGGCCAAGTCCAACGTGATCCTCTCCGGCGGCGATCCGGAGCTCGTGGACGTCGAGGACCCGCTCACCGACCTGCTGATGGCCGGGATCGAGCTGGCCGGCCTGATGGAGCGGCTGGCCGCCGAGCGGGTGACCGATCCCCGTGACGACCTGACCACCGCGCTGGTGACGACGGAGGTCGACGGCGAGCGGCTCAGCCACCAGGAGATCGCATCGTTCTTCATCCTGCTGCTGGTGGCCGGCAACGAGACGACCCGCAACGCCATCTCCCAGGGGCTGCTGGCCCTGCAGGAGCACCCCGACCAGCGGGCCCGCTGGGTCGCCGAGCCCGAGCTGACCCGGACGGCGGTCGAGGAGATCGTCCGCTGGACCAGCCCGATCACCTGGATGCGCCGGACCGCGACCCGGGACGGGGAGCTCAACGGCTACCCCTTCGCCGCCGGCGACAAGTTCCTGCTCTTCTACGCCGCCGCGAACCGGGACCCCGCGGTCTTCGCCGAGCCGCACCGGTTCGACCTCGCGCGCGACCCCAACCCGCACGTCGGCTTCGGGTCCAAGGGGCCGCACTTCTGCCTGGGCGCCCACCTGGCCCGCCGGGAGCTGGCACTGACGTTCCGGAAGGTCTTCGAGCAGCTGCCCGACCTGGAGATCACCGGTCCGCCCGCCCGCCTGCAGTCCTCGTTCGTCAACGGGCTGAAGCGGCTGCCGGCCCGCCTCGGGGGCGCCGCATGACCCGCATCGCGGTCGACGGGGAGCGGTGCGTCGGTTCGGGCGCCTGCGAGGCGCTGGCCCCCGACGTCTTCGAGGTCACCGACGACGGCGTCGTCGCGGTGCTGGTGCCCGAGCCGGCGGAGGGGGACCTGCCCGACGTCGAGGCGGCGGTGCGGACCTGCCCCACCCGGGCGCTGGCCCTGGTCTCGGAACAGCCGGCCGGCGCGGCCGGTTGAGCACCGGCATGGAGACCACTGTCATCGACGTCCCCGAGAACGACCGGTTCGAGATCCGCGACGGCGATCGCGTCCTGGGTCTGGCCGCCTACCAGCGCCGCGGCGACACGTTCGTGTTCCACCACACGGAGGTCGACCCGGACGCCGGCCAGTCCGGATTGGGCAGCACGCTGGTGCGCGCGGCGCTGGACGAGGTGCGCTCGCGTGGCGGCTCGGTGGTGCCGAGCTGCTCGTTCGTCGCCGGCTGGATCGAGCGGCACCCCGACTACGCAGACCTGGTCGCCGACCGCGACTGACGAAGGACCCCCTGCCCCCCTCCGCTCGCACGCTCGCGGCGGGGCCCTGCAGGGGGCCTCTCCGGCCCTCCGACGGGTGGTCAGCTCACAGCACGTGCTGGCCGTACATCTCGCCGAGCGGGTCGGCGATGAGCTCGATGCGGGCGCCGTCGGGGTCGCGGAAGTACACCGAGACGCCGCTGTGGACCTCGTGCGCGACACCTGCCTCGGTGAGCCGCTGCACCAGCTCCTCCCAGCGCTGCGGGTCGACGCTGATGGCCATGTGGTGCAGGCCGCCGAGCACCTCGGCGTACGGGCCGACGTCCAGCCCGGGGAAGTCGAAGAAGGCCAGCAGGTTGCCGTTCCCGATGTCGAAGAAGAAGTGCGAGGAGCCGGGGTAGTCGCGGTTCTCGATGAGCTCGGTCAGCGGGAAGCCGAGGACGTCCTGGTAGAAGCGGACGGTCCGTTCGACGTCGGAGCTGATCAGTGCCGTGTGGTGCAGTCCCCGGGCGGTCGAGGCGGGGCGTTCGCCGGTCGGCTTCAGGTGGGCCTCGCGGATCCGGTCGCGCTGGGCCTCGAGTGCGGCCAGGTCGCGGGTGCTCTCGGTGGTGCTCATCGTGGTCTCCTCCCTGGGCGGTCACGCACTCCAACCGGCGGGTCGGCGAACTCGTTCCCGGGCCCCCGTACCGTGCCCGCGTGGTCCTCGAACACGCGCTGCTCACCGTCCGGCCGGGGGAGCAGGCGGCCTTCGAGGCGGCGTTCGCCGAGGCCCGGCGGTTCATCGCCGCCAGCCCCGGGTTCCAGCGGCTCACGCTGTCCCGCTGCCTCGAGCGCGACACCGGCTACCTGCTGCTCGTCGAGTGGGACCGGCTGGAGGACCACACCGAGGGCTTCCGCCGCTCGGCCGCCTACGGGCAGTGGCGGGCGCTGCTGCACGGGTTCTACGCCCCGTTTCCGGTCGTCGAGCACTTCACGACGGTGCTGACGGCGGATCCGCCGGCGGAACTCAGGCGGTGAGCGCCGTCCCGTCGGCCGGCTCGCCCAGCCGCTCGGCCAGGCGGTCCAGGGGCAGGCCGAGCGCGTGCGCGAGCGCGGCCACGGTGAAGAAGGTGGGGGTCGGCACGCGCCCTGACTCGATCTTGCGCAGCACCTCGAGGCTCACGCCCGAGGTGGCCGACACCTCGGCCGGGGACCGGTCACCCCGCGCCTCGCGCAGCAGCGCGCCCAGCCGGCGCCCGCGCTCGCGCTCCTCGGGCGTCAGCGGCGGTCGGACCATGCCCGTGATAGTAATACCGCCGATAGCAATACCGGTAGCTGCGAGGAGGACACCGTGATCGAGCTGCGCACCCCCGGCGAGCTGGACGCCATGCGGGCCGCCGGCGCGGTCGTCGCCGACATGCACGCCGCCGTGCGCGCCGCCGCGGCGCCCGGGGTCCGGCTGACCCGGCTCGACGCCATCGCCCGCGACGTCCTGGCCGACGCCGGTGCGTCGTCGCCGTTCCTCGGCTACGCGCCGCTGTCGACGACCCCCCCGTTCCCGGGGGTGCTCTGCCTGTCGGTCAACGACGTCGCCCTGCACGGCATCCCGACGCCGGAGGTGCTGGAGGACGGCGACCTGCTCAGCGTGGACGCCGGCGCCACCCTCGACGGCTGGGTCGGCGACGCGGCGATGACCTACCCGATCGGCACCCCGCGCCCGGAGGACCTGGCGCTGGTCGCCACCACCGAGCGGGCGCTGGCGGCGGGCATCGCAGCGGCCGTCGTCGGCAACCGGGTCGGCGACATCTCCGCCGCGATCGGGTCCGTCGGCCGGGCCGGCGGCTGCGGCATCAACACCGACCAGGGCGGCCACGGGGTCGGCCGCTCGATGCACGAGGCGCCGTCGGTGCCGAACGAGGGCCGTCCTGGCCGTGGTGTGCCGCTGCGCGCCGGGCTGGTGATCGCGATCGAGCCGTGGTTCCTCGCCGGTGGCAGCGACGACTACACCGTCGACGCCGACGGCTGGACGCTGCGCAGCGCCGACGGCAGCCGCGCCGCCCACGTGGAGCACACCGTCGCCGTCACCGAGGACGGCCCCAGGATCCTGACCGCGCCGCGCTGATCGACCGAGTCATGCGAACTCGTGGTCATCGCCCGCTGATCACCCCGAGTTCGTATGACCCGTCGAGCCCGGGATGGCTCAGAGCGGCAGGACCATCTCCCGCTCCCACCCGTGCGGGCCGTCGAAGCCCTCGCCGGTGGGCCGGAAGCCGTATCGCGCGTAGAAGCGCTCGGCGCGGGCGTTGTCCTCGTGCACGTGCAGTCGGGCGCGTCGGAGTCCGCGCTCCCGGAACCAGCCCGTGGCGGCGTCGAAGAGGTCCTCCATCACGCCGCGGCCGCGGTGGTCGGGGTGCAGGTACACAGCCACCACGTGTCCGGCGTCCTGCGCGATGGTCTCGCCGGAGTAGTCCTCGGTGCCGGCCTTCTCGACGAGTGCGGCTGCGGTGCCGACCCAGGTGCCGTCGTCGGCCACCGCGACGAACTGGCGGACGTCCGCCTCGGGGCCGGCGTCGGAGGACGACCTCGCCGTGCGCTCCTGCCAGAAATCGTCCGGGCGCACGACCGCCTCGTCGTACGTCTCGAGGAAGGCGATGCCCGCCGCCTCGTCGGTGAGCGCCGCGAGGCGCAGCGCCCTGGCCTCGCGCCACTCGTCCGCCCGCACCGGCCGGATCGTGTACCCCGCGGTCATGGGGTCAGCTCAGCGCCTGCTCGAGGTCGACGAGCAGGTCCTCGACGTCCTCGATGCCGACCGAGAGCCGGACGAGGTCGGCCGGCACCTCCAGCGGGGACCCGGCCGCGCTGGCGTGGGTCATCCGCCCCGGGTGCTCGATGAGCGACTCGACGCCGCCCAGCGACTCGGCCAGGGTGAAGAGCTTCGTCCGCTCGCAGACCTTCAGCGCCGCGTCCTCGCCGTCCCGCAGCCGGAAGGACACCATCCCGCCGAACCCGGACATCTGCGACGCTGCGACCGCGTGCCCGGGGTGGTCGGGCAGGCCGGGGTAGAGCACCGAGGCCACAGCCGGGTGGTCGAGCAGGAACTCCGCGATCCGGGCGGCGTTCGCGCAGTGCCGGTCCACCCGGACGCCGAGCGTCTTGAGGCTGCGCAGCACCAGCCAGGAGTCGAACGGGCTCGCCACCGCACCCATCGCGTTGTGGTTGTAGGCGAGTCGCTCGCCCAGGTCCGCGTCGCTGGTGACCAGGGCCCCGCCGACGACGTCGGAGTGCCCGCCCAGGTACTTCGTCGTGGAGTGGACGACGACGTCCGCGCCCAGCGTGAGCGGTCGCTGCAGGTAGGGCGAGGCGAAGGTGTTGTCGACGACGAGCAGCGCGCCGGCCTCGTGGGCGATCTCCGCCGTCCGCGCGATGTCGGTGATGTTGAGCAGCGGGTTGCTCGGCGTCTCGCACCAGATGGCCCGCGTCGTCGGCCGCATGGCCGCCCGCACCGCGTCGGGGTCGTCCAGGGGGACGGGGGTGTACTCCAGCCCCCACTCCGACAGCACGCGGGAGATCAGCCGGAACGTGCCGCCGTACGCGTCACCGCCGAGGACGACGTGGTCGCCGGAGCGGCAGACCGTGCGCAGGAGCGTGTCCTCCGCCGCGAGACCCGAGGCGAACGCCAGCGCCCGGACGCCCTCCTCGAGGGAGGCCAGCGCCTCGTGCAGGGCATCGCGCGTGGGGTTGCCGCTGCGGCTGTACTCGTAGCCGCCGCGCAGCCCGCCGACGCCGTCCTGCTTGTAGGTCGTCGTCAGGTGCACCGGCGGGATGACCGCGCCGGTCGCCGGGTCGGGCTCCTGCCCGGCGTGGATGGCACGGGTGTTGAAGCCCTGCTCGTCGAGGCGGCTCATGAGCCGACGGTAGGCGCGAGGCCGGCGAGGTGCCCGAGCACGTCCTGCCGGGTGACCACGCCGGCGGGCTTGCCGTCGACGTGCACGAGCAGCGCGTCGGCCGAGCCGAGCTGGGCCACCGCCGCGTGCACCCCCTCGCCGGAGCCGACGATCGGCAGCGGCGGCGACATGTGCTTCTCCACCCGGTCGGCCAGCGAGGCGCGGCCGGCGAACAGCGCGTCGAGCAGCGTCTTCTCGTCGATCGAGCCGACGACCTCGCCGGCGGTCACGGGCGGCTCGGCCCGGACGACGGGGAGCTGGCTGACGCCGTACTCGCGGAGGATGTCGATGGCGTCGCGGACGGTCTCGTTGGGATGGGTGTGCACCAGCGTCGGGGTGCTGCCGCCCTTGGCCTCGAGGAGCTCGCCGACCGTCTCGCCGCCGGTGGCCTCCAGGAAGCCGTAGTCGGCCATCCAGGTGTCGTTGAAGATCTTGTTGAGGTAGCCGCGGCCGCCGTCGGGGAGCAGGACCACCAGGACGTCGTCCTTGGTCAGCCGCTCGGCGACCTTCAGCGCGGCGACGACCGCCATGCCGCAGGAGCCGCCCACCAGCAGCCCCTCCTCGCGGGCCAGCCGCCGGGTCATGGCGAAGGAGTCGCCGTCGGAGACGGCGACGATCTCGTCGGCCACCTCCTGGTCGTAGGTCGAGGGCCAGAAGTCCTCGCCGACGCCCTCGACCAGGTACGGGCGGCCGGTGCCGCCGGAGTACACCGAGCCCTCCGGGTCGGCGCCGATGACCTGCACCCGCCCGCCGGACTGCTCCTTGAGGTAGCGGCCGACGCCGCTGATCGTGCCGCCGGTGCCGGCCCCGGTCACGAAGTGGGTGATCCGGCCCTCGGTCTGCGCCCAGATCTCCGGACCGGTCGTCTCGTAGTGCGAGCGCGGGTTGTTCGGGTTCGAGTACTGGTCGGGCTTCCAGCCGCCGGGCGTCTCGCGGGCCAGCCGGTCGGACACCGAGTAGTAGGAGCGCGGGTCGCTCGGGTCGACCGCCGTGGGGCAGACGACGACCTCGGCGCCGTAGGCCTTGAGGACGTTGATCTTCTCCTGGCCGACCTTGTCGGGGCAGATGAAGATGCACTTGTAGCCGCGCTGCTGGGCGACGAGGGCCAGGCCGATGCCGGTGTTCCCGCTGGTCGGCTCGATGATCGTGCCGCCCGGCTCCAGCAGGCCCGCCTCCTCGGCGGCGTCGACCATGCGCACCGCGATGCGGTCCTTCACCGAACCACCGGGGTTGAGGTACTCGACCTTCGCCAGCACCAGCGGCGCGTCGGGACCCAGGTGGCGCGTCACCGACGACAGCTTGACCAGCGGGGTGTTGCCGACCAGGTCGACGACGGACTCGGCGTACTGCACGGGGTTGCCCTCCTCGCGGGCGCCGACCTCCGGCGCCCCGACCCGACCATCCCACCAGACCGGCCCACGGGGCGCCCCGGCGGTGGCGGCGGCCGGAACCCGGGGGCGAGGATGCGGGCATGACCTCGACCACCCCGCTCGGCACCCGCACCCTCGGCGGTCTGACCGTCTCCACCCTCGGCCTGGGCTGCATGGGCATGAGCCAGAGCTACGGGACGGCGAGCCGCGGCGAGTCGATCGCGACGATCCACCGTGCGCTGGACCTCGGTGTCACCTTCCTCGACACCTCGGACGTCTACGGCGACGGCCACAACGAGCAGCTGGTCGGGGAGGCGATCGCGGGCCGGCGGGACGAGGTGCAGCTGGCCACCAAGTTCTCCCTCTCGCGCACGGCCGACGGCGGCATGCGGATCGACGGCCGCCCGGAGAACGTGCGGGTCTGCGCGGAGGCGAGCCTGCGCCGGCTGGGGGTCGACGTGATCGACCTCTACTACCAGCACCGGGTCGACCCCCGGGTGCCGATCGAGGACACGGTGGGCGCGATGGCCGAGCTGGTCGAGCAGGGGAAGGTGCGGCACCTCGGGCTGTCGGAGGCGTCGGCCGCCTCCCTCCGCCGCGCGGTGGCCGTGCACCCGATCGCGGCGCTGCAGAGCGAGTGGTCGCTGTGGACGCGCGACCTGGAAGTGGCTGGGGGTGGTGGGGCGGGCGGAGACACGGTCCTCGGTGTCGCGCGGGAGCACGGCATCGGGATCGTGCCGTTCAGCCCGCTCGGCCGCGGCTTCCTCACCGGCGCGATCACCACCCCGGACGACTTCGGCGACGACGACTTCCGCAAGGACCACCCCCGCTTCCAGGGGGAGGCGTTCCAGGCCAACCTCCGGCTGGTCGACGCGGTCCGCGAGCTCGCGGCCGAGAAGGGGGCCACCCCGGGGCAGCTGGCGCTGGCCTGGGTCATGGCGCAGGGGGCGGACGTCGTCCCGATCCCGGGCACCAAGCGGCGCTCGTACCTGGAGGAGAACGCCGGGGCTGCGGCCATCGAGCTGACCGCCGACGACCTGGCCCGGCTGGACGCGATCACCGGCCCGGACGCGGTCCTCGGCACCCGGTACCCCGACGCCGGTTACACCTACGGCGACAGCCCGGAACGCTGACCGGCGCCGTGCGGGACGTGTTCCTCGGCGCCGACCTGGGCACGAGCGGCCTGAAGCTGGTCGCGCTGGAGGACGGCGGCGCGGTGGTCGCCGAGGCCGAAGCCGGCTACGACCACGACCGGCCCGCGCCGGACCGGGCCGAGATCGACGTCGCGGTCTGGCGCCGGGCGTTCGACACCGCCCTCGCCGAGCTGGGCCCGGCGTTGGACGGGGCTGCGGTGCAGGCCCTGGGGCTCTCCGGGCAGATGCACGGCGCCGTGCTGGTCGACGCCGCCGGGCGTGCCGTGCACCCGGCGCTGCTGTGGCCGGACTCCCGGGCCGGCGCGGAGCTGGCCTCGTGGCGCCGGTTGCGGCGGGACGACCGCGCCGCGCTGGCCAACCCCCTCGTCCCGGGCATGACCGGGCCGATGGTCGCCTGGCTGGCGGCGCACGAGCCGGTGGCGGTGGCGCGTGCGGCCAAGGTGCTGCTCCCCAAGGACGCCCTCCGCGCCTCGCTCGTCCCCGACGGGCCGCTGGTCACCGATCGCAGCGACGCCTCCGGCACGCTGCTCTGGGACGTCCCGGTCGACGCCTGGTCGGGCGCGGCGGCCCGCGCGGCCGGGATCCCCTTCGACCTGCTGCCCGGCGTCCGGCCCGCTGCGGAGGTCATCGGCACCGCGCCGCTGGCCGGTGGGGACGTCCCCGTCGTGGTGGGCGCCGCCGACACGCCGCTGGCGCTGCTGGCCGCCGGCACGGTCGACGGAATGCAGGTCAACCTCGGCACCGGTGTGCAGGTGCTGCGTTCCGGGTGGACGCCCGAGCCGGCCGACGACCCGCCGGTGCACGGCTACGCCGACGCCGGCGAGGGCTGGTACGCGATGGCGGCGCTGCGCAACGGCGGCTCGGCGTGGGCGTGGGTGTGCGTGGTCCTCGGCCTGTCGTGGCCCGAGCTGTTCGAGGCCGCGGCGTCGGTGCCGGACGCCGGGGGAGCGGTCTTCCGGCCGTTCCTGACCGGCGAGCGCGGGGGGATCGCGCGCCCGGAGGACCGGGGCGGCTGGGACGGGCTGGGTGCGGCCACCACGCGGGCGCACCTCGCGCGGGCCGCTGTCGAGGGGGTCGTGCGCGCGATCGGTGCGGCCGGCGCGCTGCTGGAGCCGCCGGAGGACGGCGCGCCGGTGCTGCTCACGGGTGGAGGGGCGCGGGCGCTCGTCGTCCAGCAGTTGCTCGCCGACGAGCTCGGTCGCCCCGTGCGCCACCTCCGGATGCGCAGCGCCTCGGCCGTCGGAGCGGCCCTGCTGGCCGCGCGCGGGGTGGCACGCGACGTGCTGCCCGAGCGCGAGATCGGGCCGCTGGTGGAGCCGCGGGCCTGACCGGCGGCATGGAACGCCGTCGCCGGGGGAAGCGTTCATCCATCAGCGGGGCCGACCACGGTCCCGGCGAGGGAGAGGGGCTCACCATGGCGTCGCTGTTCAACAAGGTCGTCCAGCTGGCCAACAGCCCCAAGGGCAAGCAGGCGATCGCGCAGGCCACGGCCAAGGCGCAGGAGCTGGCCAAGGACCCGAAGACCCGGGCGAAGATCGACGACGTCCGCCGGCGTGTCCAGCGCGGCCGCGGCACGGGCTCGGGCCCCGGGCACTGACCCGACCGGTCCGGTCCGCCGCCGTCAGACGGCGGTGGGCCGGACCGGGGGCCGGAGCAGCCCCAGCGCGGCGTCGTGCAGCTTGCCGTTGGTGGCCAGCGCGCTGCCGCCCGCGGGCCCCGGAGCGCCCGTCACGTCGGTGAACCGGCCGCCGGCCTCCCGCACGATGACGTCGAGCGCCGCCAGGTCCCAGAGCGAGACCTCGGGCTCGCAGGCGATGTCCACCGAGCCCTCGGCCAGCAGCACGTAGCTCCAGAAGTCGCCGTAGGCGCGGGTGCGCCAGACCGACCGGGTGAGGTCGAGGAACCCGTCGAGGAGCCCGCGCTCCTCCCAGCCCGACAGGCTGGAGTAGCTGAGGCTCGCGTCACCGATCGCGCCGACGTCCGACACGGAGCAGCGGGTGGCCGACTCCAGCCGCCGCCCGGTCCAGGCGCCGACGTCCTTGGCCGCCCACCAGCGCCGGTTGAGCGCCGGCGCCGACACCAGCCCGACGACCGGCTCGTCGCCGTCGACCAGCGCGATCAGCGTCGCCCACACCGGAACGCCGCGGACGAAGTTCTTCGTGCCGTCGATCGGGTCGAGGATCCAGCGACGGGAACCGTGCCCGGTGGTGCCGAACTCCTCGCCCATGACGGCGTCCCGGGTGCGGGCCCGGCTCAGCGTGATCCGCAACTGCTCCTCGACCGCCCGGTCGGCGTCGGTGACCGGCGTGAGATCGGGCTTGGTGTCGACGGTCAGGTCCTGCGCCTTGAACCGGTCCATGCTGATCGAGTCCGCCTGGTCAGCCAGCACGTGTGCCAGCCGCATGTCCTCTGAAAAGCCCCGACCCGACGTCATGGGCACCCAACCTAGCGGGCGGTCAGTCGAAGACCGCGGAACTGACGCCGCTCGGGCCTTCGTACTCCCGGTCGTCGATCTTCCTCAGCGCCTCGAGGACCTCGCCGTCGCCGCCGTTCTGCTCGGCGTGCTGGACGATCTGGTCCTTGCTCGCCGGGTAGTCCATGCCGGACAGGGCCTTCTGGATGTCGATGGGGCTCACCATGGTCGGGGTCCTACCCGGCGCCCGCCCGGCGATGCACGGATACCGTCGGGGACGTGGACGCAGCGACGATCGTGGGGCTGCTCGCCGACCCGGTGCGGCTGAAGGTGGTGGCGGCCCTGGCGCTCGGCGCGGGCACCATCGAGGAGGTGGCGCAGGCCGCCGACCTGGGTCTCAAGGAGGTCGCGCTGGCCGCCCGGCGGCTGGCCCGGGCCGGGCTGGTGCACCGCGACGGGCACGTGCTGGCGCTGCACACCGACCGGTTCGCGGCCGCCGCGCGCGCCGCCGCCGAGGCCGCTCCCGCGCCCGAGCCGCTCTCGGACGACCCGGCCGAGGACGCCGTCCTCTCGGCGTTCGTCCGCGACGGCCGGCTGGTCTCGATCCCGGCGCACCGCGCCAAGCGGCTCGTCGTGCTCGACCACCTGGTGCGGGTCTTCGAGCCCGGCGTCCGGTACCCGGAGCGCGAGGTCAACGCGCTGCTCGACGTCTGGCACCCCGACGTCGCCGCGCTGCGCCGCTACCTGGTCGACGAGGGGCTGCTCAGCCGCGACGCCGGCGTCTACTGGCGCAGCGGCGGCTACGTCGAGGTCTGACGCCCGACACCGCGCCGATGCGCACGGGGGCGGCCATCGGGTGCGTCATGACCGCGTCCGTGCGCATCGGGGCGCTCACCGCGACGCGGTCGTCACCGGCTCGCGCCGAGCGGAGCGAGTGAGGCGGACGGGGTCCTCTCAGTAGCCGGGGCCGACCTGGCCCACCGCGCCGAGCAGCACCCGCAGCGCCCGGAGCTGGTCCTCCCGGCGCTCCGGCATCGCAGCGGCCCACGCGTCGAGCGCGCAGTCCGGGTCCTCCGCGGTGTGCCCGCACAGCGGCGGGCACTCCGTCGCCGCCTCGGCGATGTCCTCGAACGCCGACAGGACGTCGTCGGCGGTGACGTGGGCCAGCCCGAACGAGCGGATGCCGGGGGTGTCGATGACCGTCCCACCACCGGGCAGGTCGAAGAGCACGGCCGACGACGACGTGTGCCGGCCCTTGCCGATCTTGCTCACGTCGCCGGTGGCCCGCAGCGCGTCGGGCACCAGCCGGTTCACCAGCGTGGACTTGCCGACGCCGGACTGGCCGACGAAGACGCTCATCCGGTCACGCAACCGCCCCACCAGGTCCTCCAGCGGGAGCTCCCGGGACATCGGGACCGCGTCCAGGCTCAGGCCGGCGTAGCGGTCCAGCAGCGGCTGCGCGGAGGCGAGGTCGGTCTTGGTGAGGCACAGCAGCGGCTCGAGCCCGCCGGCGTAGGCGGCGACCAGGCAGCGGTCCAGGAAGCCCAGCGCCGGCTCGGGGTCGGTGACGGCGGTGACGATGACCAGCAGGTCGGCGTTGGCCACGACCACGCGCTCGGTGGGGTCGGTGTCGTCGGCGGTGCGGCGCAGCGACGTCGCCCGCTCCTCGATGACGACGATCCGGGCCAGCGTGTCGGTCCGGCCGCTGGTGTCGCCCACGACCCGCACCCGGTCGCCGACGACGACACCGTGCCGGCCGAGCTCCCGCGCCCGCATCGCGGTGACGTCGACCGGGGCGCCGTCGGGGCCTTCGACGCGGACGGTCATCCGCCCCCGGTCCACGGCGATCACCAGGCCGGGGACGGCGTCGTCGTGGCTGGGCCGGGTGCGCGTGCGGGGCCGGGAGCCGCGCCGGCTGGGCCGGACCCGGACGTCGTCCTCGTCCATCCGCCGGGCGTCGCGCTGGTTGCCGCTCAGGAGGACGCTCCGATCGGGTCGCCGAGCAGGCCGGACCACCGCTCGCGGAAGTCCGGGAGGGTCTTGGTGACCGCGCCGGGATCGGCGACGGACACCCCGTCGACCGCCAGCCCGAGGACGGCCGCGGCCATCACCATCCGGTGGTCGGCGTAGGAGTCCAGCCGCGCGGGGCGCCCGGGTCCGGGCTCGATCTCCAGGCCGTCGGGCAGCTGGTGCACCCGCGCGCCCACGGCGGTGAGCACCTCGTCGAGCGCCTGCAGGCGGTCGGTCTCGTGCCCGCGCAGATGGCCGATGCCGGTCAGCCGCGAGGGGCCGTCGGCGAGGGCGCAGAGGGCGGCCAGCACGGGGGTCAGCTCGCCGACCTCGCCCAGATCGGCGACCAGCGGCCGGATCGAGCTGCCGCCGGTGACCCGGAGCCCGCCGTCCGGGGTGCGCTCGACCGAGGCACCCATGTCCGCGAGCAGCCGGTCGAGCTGGGCGCCGGGCTGGGTGGTGCGCTCCGGCCAGTCCCGCACGGTCACCCGGCCGCCGGTGACCAGCGCCGCCGCGAGGAACGGGGCCGCGTTGGACAGGTCGGGTTCCACGACGCGGTCCAGCGCCCGGACCGGGCCCGGTGCCACCCGCCAGCCGCGGTCGGTGGGCGCGACGTCGACGCCGTGCTCGCGCAGCGTCGTGACCGTCATCTCCACGTGCGGCATCGAGGGCACCCCGCCGGCCAGCGCGAGGTCGATGCCCTCGTCGAACCGGGCGGCGGCCAGGAGCAGGCCGGAGACGATCTGCGAGGACTCGCTCGCGTCGACCGTCACCGCACCGCCGCGGACCCGGCCGGTGCCGTGCACGGTGAACGGCGCCCGCCCGCGACCGTCGTCGTCCACCTGCACGCCCAGTGCGCGCAGGGCCGCGATCAGCCCGGCGTTGGGCCGCTCGCGCAGCCGGACGTCGCCGTCGACGGTCACCGGCCCGGCGGCCAGCGCGGCCACCGGCGGCAGGAAGCGCAGGATCGTGCCGGCCAGCCCGGCGTCGACCGTGGTCGGGCCGCGCAGCGGGCCGGGCGTGACCAGCTGGTCCTCGCCGTCGTCGACGACCGACACCCCGAGCGCCCGCAGCGCACCGGCCATCAGATCGGTGTCGCGCGCCCGCAGGGGGCGGACCAGGCGGCTCGGTCTGTCGGCCAGCGCCGCCAGGACCAGTGCCCGCGCGGTGAGGGACTTGGAGCCGGGCAGGCCGACGACGGCCTCGACGGGAGCCGGGTGGTGCGGCGCGGACCAGACGTCACTCACGTGTTCAGTCTGCCGCGTCGCCCGCGCCGCACCATCGGCATCCCCGTCAGCCGGCCTGCGGCTTGTCGGTCCTCTTGACCGGCACGGTGCGCACCAGCCGCCGGTTGGCGAACTCGAACATGGCCAGCTCGGAGAGCTCGCGGCCGTAGCCGGAGCGCTTCACCCCACCGAACGGCAGCTCGGGGGAGGAGCCGGTGGGCTGGTTGATCCACACCATGCCGGCCTCGAGCCGCTCGGCCACCGACCGGGCGCGGTCCAGGTCGCCGCTCATCACGGTGGCGCCCAGGCCGTAGACGCTGCTGTTGGCGAGCTCGACCGCCTCGTCGGCGTCCTTGACCTTGTAGACGACGGCCGCCGGACCGAACAGCTCCTCGTGATAGGCCCGCATGTCCGGCGTGACGTCGGTGAGGATCGTGGCCTCGACGAACGCACCGGCGTGGTCGGGGCGCTTGCCGCCGGCGACCACGGTGGCGCCCTTGTCGATCGCGTCCTGGATCTGGGCGTGCAGGTCCTGCGCGGCCCGCTCGCTGGACAGCGGGGCCAGCGACGTCGAGGGGTCGGCCGGGTCGCCCGGGGTGAAGGTGGAGAACGCCTGCTTCAGGCCCTGGACGAAGGGCTCGTAGAGCTCCTCGGTGACGATCAGCCGCTTGGAGGCGGTGCACGCCTGGCCGGTGTTCTGCATGCGGCCCGCCGTCGCGGCCTTGACCGTGGCACCCAGGTCCTCGGCGTCGAGCACGATGAACGGGTCGCTGCCGCCCAGCTCGAGCACCGACTTCTTCAGGTGCTTGCCCGCCAGGGCGCCGACGGCGCTGCCGGCCCGCTCGCTGCCGGTCAGGGTCACACCCTGGATGCGCGGGTCGGCGACGACCTGCTCGATGTCTTCGATGCGCAGGAAGGTGTTGGTGAAGACGCCCTCGGGGGCGCCGGCGTCGGTGAACAGCTGCTCGATCGCGACGGCGCACTGCGGCACGCTCTCGGCGTGCTTGAGGATGACCGTGTTGCCCAGCACGAGGTTCGGCCCGGCGACGCGGACCACCTGGTAGAAGGGGTAGTTCCACGGCTCGATGGCCAGCAGGACGCCGACCGGCCTGGTCTCCACGACCGCCTCGCCCTTGCCCATGAGCGGCTGGATCGACTGCGGCTCGAGGAAGCCGGGCCCGTTGTCGGCGTAGTACTTGAGGATCATCGAGCACAGGAAGAGCTCGCCGGTGGCCTCCTCCTTGCGCTTGCCCATCTCGGTGGTGATGAGCCTCGCCAGGTCGTCGCGGCGCTCGTCCATCAGCTCGGCGGCGCGCCGGACGACCGCGGCGCGGTCGGCGACCGGGCGGTCGCGCCACTCCTGGTAGGCGGTGTGGGCGCGCTCGACGATCCCGTCGATCGCCTCGGTGGGGGTGAAGTCGAACTCCTTCTCCGTCTCGCCGGTGAAGGGGTTGACCGTCGCGTAGCGCCGCTCGGCGCTGTCGCTGGCCGTCGTCGGGTGCTCGGTGGGTGCGTTCTGCGTAGCGGTCACGCGGTGATCCTCGTCTCTCGCCGGACGTTGCGACAGAGGGCCTACCCGCCGGCCCCTCCGGCACGCACGATCGCCGGCCGTCGGTGGGCGCACCTACAGTTCGAACGGTCAGCCCGACCCGTGCCGAGGAGGCGCCCGTGTGCGGTCGCTACGCCGCCAGCCGCAAGCCCGAGGACCTGGCGCTGGAGTTCGAGGCGGTCCCGGCCGCCGGGCAGCCGCCCCTGGACGCGGACTACAACGTCGCCCCGACCAAGGACGTGTACGTCGTCCGGCACGCCAAGGAGCGTGACGCCGAGGGGCTGCCGACGGGTGGGGGCCACCGCGAGCTGCGCGCCGTCCGCTGGGGCCTGGTGCCCTCGTGGGCCAAGGACGTCTCGGTGGGCAACCGCATGCTCAACGCCCGGGTCGAGTCGCTGACCGAGAAGCCGGCCTTCCGCAAGGCCGCCGCCTCCCGCCGGTGCCTGGTGCCGGCCGACGGCTGGTACGAGTGGGCCAAGCGGCTGGACTCCCCGACGAAGCAGCCGTACTACATCACCCCCGAGGACGGCTCCGTCCTCGCCTTCGCCGGCCTCTGGGAGGTGTGGGGCAGGGGCGAGGACCGGCTCTACACCTGCACCGTGGTGACGGCGCCGGCCACCGGGGCGCTCACCGAGATCCACGACCGGATGCCGCTGGTGCTGCCGCCGGACCGCTGGGCCGAGTGGCTGGACCCGGCGAAGGAGGATGTCGCCGAGCTGGCCGGGCCGACGCCGCCCGAGCTGGTGGAGCGGCTGGAGCTGCGCCCGGTGAGCACCGCGGTGAACAACGTGCGCAGCAACGGTCCGGAGCTGACCGCCCGCGCGGACTCGGTCGGCCTGCCGGCCGACCAGCCGGCGCTCTTCTGAGGTGAGCACCGCGACGGACCGGACCACACCCGGCGGCGAGGCCGCCGGCAGCACGGCGCTGCCCGCCTGGGTGGCCGCCGGGATCACGTTCCTGTGCTCGGGCGCGGTCCTGGTCATGGAGATCGTCGGCCTGCGGCTGATCGCGCCCTACGTCGGCGTGACGGTGCAGACGAGCACGGCGATCATCGGCTTCGCCCTGGCCGCGATCGCGCTGGGCGCCTGGATCGGCGGCGCCGTCGCCGACCGCGCCGACCCGCGCCGGCTGCTGGCCCCGCTCATGGTGGCCGGAGGAGCGCTGATCGTGGCCGTGCTGCCGCTGGTCCGGTTCACCGGGGCGGCGCTGAGCGGCGCCGACGCCGGGGGAGTGCTCCTGCTGGCCGCGGTGGCCGTGGTCGTGCCGGCGGCGCTGCTGTCCGCCGTCCCGCCCATGGTGGTGAAGCTCCAGCTGGCGAGCCTCTCGGAGACCGGCTCGGTGGTCGGGAAGCTCTCCGGCATCGGCACGCTCGGTGGCATCGCGGCCACCTTCGCCACGGGCTTCGTGCTGGTGGCGATCCTGCCCAGCAGCGTGATCCTCGTGGCCACGGGTGCGGTGACCGCGCTCGCCGGGGTCGCCGTCGCCGTCCTGCTGCGCCGGGTTCCCGGGGCGGGGCAGCTGCCGGCCTCCCTCCTCGCCCTCGCCGTCGTGGGCGGCGGCCTGGCGGCGGTCGCGCCGACGCCGTGCGAGGAGGAGACCGCGTACCACTGCGCCCGCGTCGTGGCCGACCCCGACCGGGAGTCCGGCCGCGTGCTGCTGCTGGACACGCTGCGGCACTCCTACGTCGACCTCGAGGACCCCACGCACCTGGAGTTCCAGTACGTCCGGGCCGTCGCCGCCGTCACCGACGCGGTGTTCGCCGAGGGGGAGCCGCTCTCGGCGTTGCACGTCGGGGGCGGCGGGCTGACGGTGCCCCGCTACCTGGCCGAGGTGCGGCCGGGCACGGAGAGCCTGGTGATCGAGGTCGATCCCGGCGTCGTGGCGATGGACCGGGAGCAGCTCGGGCTGGAGACCTCCGACGAACTACGGGTGCGGGTGGCCGACGGCCGGGTCGGGCTGGCCGAGGAGCCCGCCGGGCAGCGCGACCTCGTGGTCGGCGACGCGTTCGGCGGCCTGTCGGTGCCGTGGCAGCTGACCACCCTGGAGGCGGCGCGACTGGTCGACCGCGCCCTGGCCGACGACGGCGTCTACGCGATGAACCTCATCGACCACCCGCCGCTGTCCTTCGTGCGGGCGGAGCTGGCCACCCTGCGGGAGGTGTTCGGCCACGTCCTGCTGCTGGGTCGGGCACCGGCGCTGGCCGGGGAGGACGGCGGCAACCTGGTCGCCGTCGCCTCGCAGCGGCCGCTGCCGGCGGAGGAGATCGCGGCGGCGCTGGCCGAGCGCGACCTGGAGTGGCAGGTGGCCGACGGCGAGGAGCTGGAGCGCTTCGTGGGCGACGCCGGCGTGCTCACCGACGACTTCGCGCCGGTCGACCAGCTGCTCACCCCCTACGGCTGACCCCTCCCACCCCCGATCGGTCGTCGGTCGGGCCCCTGCCGCACCTGCTGCCGCGCGGGTCGACCCGCGCCGTCGTCCCTCGAGCCGTGCCGTGGCCCGGTCCAACCGTCGCTGGTGCGGGTGGAGCCCGGTCAGCGGCCGATCGGTGCGGTGCGGGCGCGGGTGAGCCGCACGAGGTCGGCCGGCGGCAGCTCCAGCTGCAGCCCTCGCTTCCCGGCGCTGACCATGACCGTGGCGAACTCCAGGGCCGAGGAGTCGACGACGGTCGGCAGCGCCTTCTTCTGCCCGAGCGGGCTGATCCCGCCGAGGACGTAGCCGGTGGCCCGCTCGGCGTCCGCGGGCTCGGCCATGACCGCCTTGCGCCCGCCGGCCGCGGCAGCCAGCGCCTTGAGGTCGAGCGTGCCGCTGACCGGCACCACGGCGACGGTGAGCACCCCGTCGACCCGGGTGACCAGGGTCTTGAACACCTGGTGCGGATCGGCGCCCAGCGCGGCGACGGCGGCCTCCCCGTGGCCCTGCTCGGCCGGGTGCTCGGGGTCGTAGGGATGCAGGGTGTGGGCGACCGCCGCCCGTTCCAGGATCCGCACCGCAGGGGTCGCCGCCACGGCGCGGGAGCGTAGCGACAACCGGCGGAGGGGAATGCCGGCGGTGGGGCCGGCCGTTGCACCGGCCGTGAGCAGCACCGTCTCCAGCACCCGTCCGAGGGTCGCGCACCGACGTCCCCCGGGCCGTCCCGATGCCGCGCGGCTAGGATCGACCGAAGTGGCGCCCCGCGTCCCGGGGCTCCGGAGAGGACGGTCGGTGCCTGAAGAGTCCGCGGTCGACAACCCTGGCCAGCTGCCCGAGGCGGCGGCACCGGTGGAGGTGCCCGAGGCCCGCGAGGGCGGCAGCCGCACCGAGATCGCCGAGACCCGCGCCGAACGCGACGCCCGGTTCGAGCGCGATGCGCTGCCCTACCTGGACCAGCTGTATCCCGCTGCCCTGCGGATGACCCGGAACCCGGCCGACGCCGAGGACCTGGTGCAGGAGACGTTCGTCAAGGCCTACTCCGCCTTCCACCAGTTCGCCGAGGGCACGAACCTCAAGGCGTGGCTGTACCGCATCCTGACGAACACCTACATCAACAGCTACCGCAAGAAGCAGCGGCAGCCGCAGCAGTACCCCACCGAGCAGGTGCAGGACTGGCAGCTGTACGCCGCCGAGGAGCACAGCTCCACCGGCCTGCGCTCGGCCGAGATCGAGGCGCTGGACCACCTGCCGGACTCCGACATCAAGGAGGCCCTCCAGCAGCTGCCGGAGGACTTCCGGCTGGCCGTGTACCTGGCCGACGTCGAGGGGTTCGCCTACAAGGAGATCGCCGAGATCATGGGTACGCCCATCGGCACGGTGATGTCCCGGCTGCACCGCGGCCGTCGAGGGCTGCAGAAGCTGTTGGCCGACTACGCCCGGGAGCGCGGTTTCGTCCGCGCCGGAGCCGGTGAGGAGGCGAGCCACTGATGGGCGACGACGCTCCGCGGGCCGGCGAGCCGATCGAGATCAACTCGTGCGACGACGTCCTCACGCACGTCTTCGAGTTCCTGGACCACGAGACCGGTGACGACCGGCGCGCGCTGATCGCCGAGCACCTCGAGGACTGCTCCTCGTGCCTGCGCGAGTTCGGGATCGAGCAGGAGTTCAAGGCCCTGGTGCGCCGCCGCTGCGGCGGCGACAAGCCGCCGACGGGGCTGCGGGACCGCATCAAGATGCAGCTGACCAGCGTGTCCTTCGAGGAGGACGGCACCACGGTGAGCGTCGAGCGCGTGACGATCGAGCGCACCGGCGACTGACCCCTGGACGACCGAGCGCCCCGCACCCGCATGCAGCGGGGGCGGGGCGCTCGAGCGTCCTGCGCCTGGTTCAGGCGTTGGGCCGCTTGCCGTGGTTCGCCTTGTTCCCCTTGCGGGAGCGACGCTTGCGTCCGCGCTTGGACATCGCTGCCCTCCTCTCACGTTGCAGGTGGGCCGGGCCGGCCCCTGGTTCTCGCGGGGCCTGGATCCGCCGCACGTATCGTGCGCGGCGGCGCCGGACCCACCAAGCTGACCGGACAAGCCTCTCACGGGGGACCTGGCGGGTGCGCCGGGCAGGGGAACGCAGGAGGAGCAGCAGTGCCGCAGCTGGGGATCGAGACCGTTCTAGTCGCAGGCCGGGGGCCGGCCGGGTGCGCCGTCGTCGCCGCCTGCGAACGGCTCGGGGTGAAGGCCGTCGCCGTGCACAGCGAGGCGGAGCGCTCCGCCCGGCACGTCCGGCTGGCCGACGACGCCGTCCTGCTGGGCCCGGCGCCCGCGGCCGAGAGCTACCTGGCCGTGGACCGCATCGTGGAGGCCGCCCGTCGCAGCGGCGCCGACACCGTGCTGCCCGTCCCGCCGGCGCTGGCGGGCAACGCCCGGCTCGCCGCCGCAGTCATCGCCGCGGGCCTGCGCTGGGTGGGGCCGGACCCCGAGGTGCTGGAGCGGCTGGGTGGCGACGGCGTCGAGCCGGCCAGCGAGCGTGGCCTACTGGCCTGGGTCACCGCCGAGGGCCTGCGCTTCACCACGCCCGTGGCCCGGGACCGCGCGGCCGGCATCGCCCGCGTCTCCTGGACCCCGGAGGACGTGGAGCGGCTGCCCGCGGCGGCGCGCCGCCTGCCGGAGCTGGGCTGGCGCGGGCTGGTCACCGTGGGCATCTCGCCCGACGGCGAGCTGGCCGAGGTCGCGGCCGGGTTCTCCCTCGACATGGCCGTCCTCGAGCGCTCGCACGGGGTGGACGCCGTCGAGCTCGCGTTGCGCAGCGCCGCCGACCCGCGTGAGGCCGGTGAGGCTCCGACGGGGGTGCCGCCGCGGCCGGCGGTCGCCGTGCAGCTGCGTTCCACGCTGGCCCCCGGCACAGCGGGCCGCATCACCGGCCGGCTGCCCGGGTCCGGTCGGCCGCCGGCGGCCGCGGCGGCGGTGGATCTCGTCGCCGTCACCGGCTACGACCCCGGGGACCGGCTCGACGGCTGGTACGACGCGCTGCTGGCCACGGTGAGCGCCGCGGCGCCGGACGTCCCGACCGCCGCCCGGGCGGCGAGCGACGCCCTGTCCGGGTACACCGACGTCGGCGTGCCCCACGACGGCGCCGAGGTCTGCGCGGTGCTGGGGCGACTCGCCGCGGATCGGGTCGCGCCGTAGACCCTGCGCTCGACCGCCGTGCTTGGATGAGGACTCACTGACGGCGTGTGCGGGAGGTTCCGGTGGCGGTCGAGGAGATCCACGCGGAGATGGTCTCCAGCGTCTGGAAGGTGCTCGTCCAGCCGGGAGCGCAGGTCGCCGCCGGCGAGACGCTGGTGATCCTCGAGTCGATGAAGATGGAGATCCCGGTGCTGACCGAGCGCGCGGGGACCGTGCAGGAGCTGCACGTCGTCGAGGGCGAGGTCCTCCAGGAGGGTGACCTCATCGCCACAGTGGCCGGTTGACGGCCTCGTCCGGAGGCTCGCCCCGAGCGTGCGAGGGGTGAGGAGGACGGGGTCCTTCAGCAGAGCTCCCTGGCGTAGACCAGCAGGTCGATCCCGGGAACCGGCGTCCAGTCCCGCTCCGGCAGCCGGCTGAACCCCAGCCGCTCGTAGAGCCGGTGCGCGGCCGTCATCCGCGTCCCGGTGGAGATGACCACGCGCCGCTTGCCCGCGGCCCGCGCCCGCTCCAGGCACTCCTGGACCAGCGCGGCGCCGATCCCGCGGCCCTGCGCCGCCGGGTCCACCACCAGCATCCGGAAGCCGGCCTCGTCGTCGGACTCGGTCACCTCGCCGAAGTCGCCCTCCAGCACGAGCGCGACGCTGCCGACCACGTGCCCGGTGCCGTCGCGGACGACGAGCAGCTCGGCGCGCTCGGCCCGGCCGGCGACGTCGGCCAGTTCGGCGGTGTAGGCGGGGGAGGCCAGCTCGCCGTCGACGTAGACGCCGACGGTCAGCTCGGCGATCCGGTCGTGGTCGGCGGGGACAGCGCTGTCGATGCGCAGCGCGGGGACGGACACCACGCATCGAGCGTAGTAAACGGACCCCCTGCCCCCCACGGCTCGCACGCTCACCGCGACCCCTGCAGGGGGCCATAGGCTCGGGGCACCATGAGCAGCCTCTCCGAGCGCCTCACCCGCGGAACGGCCTCCAGCCCCGCCCAGGTCGACCACGCCCGTCGACTGGTCGCCGACTGGCAGCTGCTGGCCGACCTCGCCTTCGCCGACCTCACGCTGTGGGTGCCGCTGTCCTCCGGCGGGTGGTGGTGCGTCGCCCAGGTCCGGCCGCTGACCGCGCCGACCAGCCGGCCCGAGGACATGGTGGGGGAGGAGGTCGACGGCGAGGCGGCCCAGCTGTTCGTCGTCGCCCACCGGGACGGCGCCGCGGTCGTCGACGGCGAGCCGGACCGGTCGGGCCGGCTGCCCCGCCGGCGCGAGGTGATCCCGGTGCGGCACGAGGGGGTGCCGATCGCCGTGCTGGCCAAGGACACCAACCTGGCGGCGACCCGGTCACCGTCCACGCTGGAGCTGACCTACCTCGACATCGCCGCCGATCTCTCCCTGATGGTCTCGACGGGGACGTTCCCGCCGACCTCGCTGCAGGACGCGGAGATGGGCCCGCGGGTGGGCGACGGGCTCGTGCGGCTCGACCGGGCGGGGGCGGTCACCTACGCCAGCCCGAACGCGGTGTCGGCCTACCGGCGCATCGGGGTGGCCGACGACCTCGCCGGCGCCGACCTCGCCGACGTCACGTGCCGCTCGGTCACCGACCGGGTGTCGGGCGAGGCCGCCGCGGCCTGCATCGCCGCAGCGGTGGGCGGGCGCTACCCCGTCCCGGTCGACGTCGAGGCCGACAGCGCCACGCTGCTGCTGCGCGCCCTGCCGCTGCGGGCGCCCGGAGCCGCTCCGGGGGCCCTCGTCCTCCTCCGGGACGTCACCGACGTGCGGCGTCGCGACCGCGCGCTGCTGACCAAGGACGCGACCATCCGGGAGATCCACCACCGGGTGAAGAACAACCTGCAGACGGTGGCGGCGCTGCTGCGGCTGCAGGCCCGCCGGATGACCGAGCCGGCGGCGCGTGCGGCGCTCGAGGAGTCGGTGCGCCGGGTGTCGTCCATCGCCGTGGTGCACGAGACGCTCGCCGGCAGCCGGGAGGACGTCGTCGACGTCGACGACGTGCTGGACCAGGTGCTGCCGATGCTGGGCGACCTGACCTCCATCGGCCCGGCCGCCCGGACGCGGCGCACCGGGTCCTTCGGCGAGCTGCCGGCCGCGGCCGCCACACCGCTGGTCCTGGCCGTCACGGAACTGCTGCACAACGCCGCCGAGCACGCCTTCGTCGAGGAGGAGCCCGGCGTCATCGAGCTCGTGGCCGAGCGCACCGGGGACGACCTCGTCGTCCGGGTGCGGGACAACGGCCGGGGGCTGCCGGCGGGGTTCGACCCCGCGGCCAGCGACCGGCTGGGTCTGCAGATCGTGCGGACCCTGGTCACCAGCGAGCTCGGCGGGACGTTGACGATGGGCGCCCCGCAGGGCGCCCAGGGGACCGAGGTGGTGCTGGAGCTGCCCGCCGCCGGCTGGCCACGCCGCTGAGCCGCCGCGTCGCCGTGGCGGTGAGCCGCTGCGCCGACGCGGCCCAGGATGCGCCGAGGCCGGTCCGGGACGGGTCCCGGACCGGCCTCGTGGCGGTCCCTGTGCTGCGGTGGCTGCCCGGGGGTACCCGTGCAGCCGATCGTGCCCGGAGATCAGGCGGTGGCCACCCGGGTGCGAGCCTGACGACGCTTGAGCGCGCGTCGCTCGTCCTCGGAGAGGCCACCCCAGACGCCGGAGTCCTGACCGGAGCGGAGAGCCCAGTCAAGACACGACTGCACGACGGGGCAGCGCTGGCACACGGCCTTCGCCTGCTCGATCTGGACGGTCGCCGGGCCGGTCGTCCCGATGGGGAAGAACAGCTCCGGATCCTCGTCCCGGCAGAGCGCGCGGTGGCGCCAGTCCATGGCTTCGTACTCCTCGATGTCGTCTACGGTCAGGTGCGTCAGTCGCCCTGCTCGGTCCGCCTCGCCGGGCCGACACCGGTTGCCCAGCGCCATGTCGGCAGCTACTGCCTGCTTGTTACCGGCAGGTTGCGTTCCTGCAGCGATGTTTTCACGGGAAAGTCGCAAGTCAAGGGAATCAACCTCGCCCGAACCCCCGCGTGAGCAACCTCACCACGCACGTGGTAGGCCCGCCACTCGTGGGGGCGAACCTTTCCGGCCAGAGCTTGCGGGCCTGCGGTCAGGACACCACGCGGAGCGCGTTCGGGACGTTCCGTATCCGGACGCCGGTGGCGGTGCCGAGGTGCTCGCCGTCGACCTGCCACCCCTGCGGTCGAACCGCGTCGAGGGTCAGCTCGGCGAGGTCGTGACGGCGGTGCAGGCCGCGGCCGCGGAGGTCGGGCTCGCGGGTCATCGTCTGGCGGAGGGCGCGCAGCATCCGCACCGTGCTGGTCCGTCCCAGGGCGAAGACGTCCAGGCCGGTCTCGAAGGATGCGTCCGGGGTCGGGTTCACCGCCCGCGCGCCGAGATAGGTCCAGGGGCTGACGTTGGAGATCAGGCAGAGGAACAGCCCCGCCACGTCCGGCTCGCCCGGGATCCGCAGGGTCATCGCGGGGCGGCGGCGGTCGCGCCCGAAGAAGAACGCGTGCGTCGCCTGCCGCACGTAGAGGGCGCCGGTCGAGCGCCGCCCCTGGGCGCGGTGCGCCTCCACGCGGGCGATGACGTCGGCGTCGAAGCCGAAGCCGGCGGCGAACACGAAGTACCGCGGCGCCGTCCACCCGCCGTCGTGATCGCGGGCGTCGTGCTCGGCGACCTCCTCGGCGGAGCCGGGGGCCACCCCGGTGACGGCGGCGGTGCTCGTGCCGGTGGCGGTGATGCTGCCGAGCGAGATCATCCGGGTCCGCCCCGCGCGGAGGGAGTCGATGATCTCGGCGGTCGCCTCGATCGGGTCGCGGGACCGGCCGAGCGCCCGGGAGAAGACGTTCGTGGAGCCGCCGGGGACGACGGCCAGCGCGGGCAGCCCGGGTGCGGGCCCGTCGGTGAGCAGTCCGTTGACCACCTCGTTCACGGTGCCGTCACCGCCGACCGCGATCACCAGGTCGACGCCGTCGGCCGCCGCGCGGGCACCGAGCTCGCGGGCGTGACCCCGGTGGGCGGTGTGGACGACCTCGACCTTGAGCTCGCTGGTGAGGGCGCCGACCAGCACGTCACGCATCTTGGCCGACGTGGTGGTCGCCGCCGGGTTGACGACCACGAGCGCGCGCATACCGCCAGGCTAACCAGGGTGCGCGCGTGCACGCGGGAGGCCGGGAGGTCGGCGCCGGACGGCCCTGACGCTCCCGCCGCGTAATCTCGGCGCGTGACCGAGCACCGGAGCACGCCGCCCCAGCCGCCCCGCCGGCTGGCCGACCGGCTGTTCGGCGCGGCCGCGGCCGAGCCGGCCGCCCGTCCCGCGGGGCCGCGGACGGAGGCGCCGCCGTCGCTGCGGCGGGCGGCGCTGGCGGTCGGCGTCGAGGCCGCCGCCTTCACGGTGGGCGCGCTGGTCCTGCTCTACCTGACGGTCACCGGGAACGCCGAGAGCACGGCGCGGGCGCTGGCCGAGGTGGTGCTGGCCTCGCTGGCCGCGGGCGTGCTGGGCGCCGGTGCCGTCGGGCTGTCCCGGGTGGCCGGCTGGGCGCGCGGGCCCGTGATCGCGCTCCAGCTGTTCCTGGCGCTGGTGGGCTTCACGTTCGCCTTCTCCGCCCAGCAGCCGCTGATCGGCCTGCCGATCCTGGCGCTGGTGGTCACGGTGCTCTACTCGCTGGCCACGCCCGAGTCGCGGCTGGCGTACCTCGGGCGCTAGACCAGGTCGATGACGTCGGCGATCGAGTCGCACACCCGGCTGGGACGGAACGGGAAGCGGCTCACCTCGGCCGCGGACGTGGAGCCGGTCAGGACGAGGATCGTCTCCAGCCCGGCCTCGATCCCGGCCACGACGTCGGTGTCCATGCGGTCGCCGACCATCATGGTGGACTCCGAGTGCGCCTCGATCCGGTTCATGGCGCTGCGGAACATCATCGGGTTGGGCTTGCCGACGAAGTAGGGCTTGGCGCCGGTGGCGGCGGTGATCATCGCGGCGACCGAGCCGGTGGCCGGCAGCGGGCCCTCGGGGGAGGGGCCGGTGACGTCGGGGTTCGTGGCGATGAACCGGGCCCCGTTGGCGACCAACCGGATGGCGCGGGTGATCGCCTCGAACGAGTACGTGCGGGTCTCGCCGAGCACGACGTAGTCCGGGTCGGTGTCGGTCATCGTGTAGCCGACCTCGTGGAGCGCGGTGGTCAGGCCGGCCTCGCCGATGACGTAGGCCGAACCGCCGGGCAGCTGCGCGCTGAGGAAGTCGGCGGTGGCCAGCGCCGAGGTGAAGATCGCCTCCTCCGGCACCTGCAGCCCGCCCCGGGCGAGCCGGGCGGCCAGGTCGCGCGGTGTGAAGATCGAGTTGTTGGTCAGCACGAGGAACCGGCGGCGCTTCTCGACCAGCCGGTCGAGGAACTCCTTGGCGCCGGGGAGGGCGTTGCCCTCGTGCACCAGGACGCCGTCCATGTCGGTCAGCCAGCACTCGATCGGTCCGCGCTCGGTGGTCACGGCGTCCACGCTAGTGCCGTGCGCGGCCGTCGCGTGCGGGCTCAACGACGGACCGAGAAGTTCGCCAGGGCGTCATCGGTGAGCCGGAAGACCGTCCACTCGTCCATCGCGACGGCGCCGGCGGCCTTGTAGAAGTCGATCGACGGGGTGTTCCAGTCCAGCACCGACCACTCCAGCCGGGAGTAGCCGCGTTCGACGCACACCGCCGCGAGCGTCCGCAGCAGCTCCTTGCCCAGCCCTGTGCCGCGGTGCTGCGGCTGGACGTAGAGGTCCTCGAGGTGGATGCCGTGCGTGCCGCGCCAGGTGGAGAAGTTCAGGAACCAGAGCGCGACTCCGACGACCTCGCCGTCCCGCTCTGCTACGTGGCCGAAGAGCGCCGGGGTGTCGCCGAACAGGCAGTCGGCGAGCTGCTCCTCGGTGAGCCGGACCTCGTGCAGCGCCTTCTCGTACTCGGCCAGCTCCCGCACCAGACCCACCACGGCGGGGACGTCGTCAGGCCGGACAGGGCGGACGCTCACAGCTGCCCTCGTTCGCTGCCGCGGGCCGCTCCGCTCCTCGGTCGCTGTCCCCCGCAAGCGGGAGGTGCCGCCAGCCAGGGGCGATGCTCACGGCCCTGTCCCCTCACAGCAGGACCTCCCGGACCCGGGCCGGCACCAACCGGGCCAGCGGGGCGAACACCGGCACGAGCACCGGGGCGAACAGGTAGCCGTAGGCGAGCAGGCAGCCGGTGACGACGGGGGACAGCGCGAAGCCGATCACCAGCAGCACCGCCGTCGCGATCAGGCCGTACGGCTTCCCGCTCTTCGGGCTCACCAGGGAGCGGAACGAGCGGAAGCGGACGTTGCTGACCATCAGCAGAGCAGGCAGGGCGACGACCAGCAGCACCCAGAGCCGGTCGCGGCCCTGCATCTCGTCGCCGAAGGCGAACACCGAGGCCAGCACCACGCCGGCGGCGCCCGGGCTCGGCAGGCCGATGAAGTACCGCTTGTCCGCCGTCGGGTCGATCGTGACGTTGAAGCGGGCCAGCCGGATCGCGGCGCAGGCCACCCAGAGGAAGCAGACCACCCAGCCGAGCGGGTCCCACTCGTCGCGTCCCTCGGAGAACAGGGTGAACGCCAGCAGTGCCGGGGCGAGCCCGAAGGACACCAGGTCGGCCAGCGAGTCGAACTGCAGCCCGAAGGGCGTCACCGCCCCGACCAGGCGCGCGACCGCGCCGTCGGTGATGTCGAAGAGCACCGACAGCCCGATGAGGACGGCGGCCAGCGTGTGGTCCCCGCGGATGGACACCAGGATCGCGGCGAACCCGCAGAGCATGTTGGCGAGCGTGAAGAGGCTGGGGAGCGTCGCCAGGGCCCGTCGCCGGCTGCCGCGCACCGAACCGCGGACGAACTCCACGGTGGCCGTGCGCCGGGTCTGCGGCCGGCGGTGACCGGACGGGGAGCTGGGCACAGGGAGCCCCCTCAGCGGGTCGAGGGCCAGCGGGCGATGACGGTCTCGCCGCCCCGCACGCGCTGGCCCTTGGTCACGAGGACCTCGCACTCGCGAGGCACGAAGACGTCCATTCGGGAACCGAACTTCATCAGGCCCATGCGCTCACCGGTCGCCAGGGTCTGCCCGACGCCGGTGCGGGTGACGATCCGGCGGGCCAGCACGCCGACGATCTGCCGGAAGACGACCGTGCGGTCGCCGTCGCGCAGCCACAGCTCGCTGCGCTCGTTCCGGTGCGCGGACTCCTTGCGGTAGGCGGCCAGGAAGCTCCCCTTGCGGTAGGAGCTCTCCACGACCTCGCCGCGGTACGGGGAGCGGTTGACGTGCACGTCGACGACCGACAGGAAGACGCTGATCTGCTGCCAGTCGCCCTCGGGGGCGACGCCCTCCTGCGGCTCGCCCGCGACCATGACCATGCCGTCGGCGGGCGAGATGACGTCGTCGGCCGCGGGCGGCGTGCTGTCGCAGCGGCGGTCGGGGTCGCGGAAGAACAGCGCCATGTAGGCGGAGAGGCCGAGGAAGGGCCACGCGGCCAGGCGGAGCCGGCGTCGGCCGGTGGCCCGGCCTCCGGCCGCGAGCAGGGCGGCGGGGGCCAGCGGTCCGGTGATGAAGGGCCAGCCGGCGGGATCGATGCGCATCGTGGGCAAACGCTACCGGGCGCGCGGCGGTGCGGGTGGCACCCGCCGGTCACCTGGGCGCCGAAGCGCGGTCCGGATCGGCGCCCTGCTCCGTGGCGCGGCTGCGGTGCGGGCCGCCGTACCAGTCCAGGCACATCATGGTGGCGTCGTCCCGCAGGTTGCCGTCCGTCGCCTGCAGGACGGCGGCGCCCAGCTCGTGGACCACCTCGCGGGGGTGCAGGCCCGCGCTGCGAGCCAGTGCCGCGGCGACGTCGAGCTCGGCCGCGTTGCGCTCGAGCATCCCGTCGGTCAAGAAGACGATGCGGTCCCCGGGCTCGAGGGGGAACTCCTGCACCTGGAAGGACTTGTCCGGGACGACGCCGAAGGGCGGCTCGACGCGGAGGCCGAGCTCCTCCACCTTGCCGTCGCGCAGCCGCAGCGGCACGGTGTGCCCCGCGTTGATCGCCTCCGCCCGGCCGGTCTCCAGGTCGACCCGGACCAGCAGGCCGGTGACGAAGCCGCCCGCCGCGGCGTTGTGGGCCAGCGAGTCGTTGGCGTAGCGCGCCTGCTCGGCGAGGTCGAGACCGCGCCGGCGGCCGTTGCGGAGGGCCCCGACCAGCAGGGTGGCCAGCAGCGCCGCCGAGACCTGGTGGCCGACCGCGTCGGTGATCGAGAGGTGCAGGCAGGTCCGGTCGAGCGCGTAGTCGAACGTGTCCCCGCCCACCGATCCCGCCGGCTCCAGCCAGCCGGCCAGGGTGAACTGCCCCGCCTCGCACGTGTAGGAGGCCGGGAGCAGTCGTCGCTGGATCTCCGCGGCGAGGGCGAAGGGGGTGGAGCGGTGGCCCCACTCGAAGACGTCGGTGTGCCGGCGGGCCGCGATGACGACGTAGGCCAGCGCGTGCGCGGCGCTGCGGACGTCGCTCAGCTCGGTGTCGGTGGGCGTCCGGGGCAGCACCATCTCGATCAGCCCGATCGCGTCGCCCCGGTCGGTGACCGGGGCGATCAACCGGGTGCCCCCGTCCTGCGGCGTCACGTCCATCTGCTGGGTGCGCAGCACCTGCGCGTAGACGGTCCCGGCCAGGGGCAGGGTCTCGGCCTGCTCGGGCCCGTGGCTGCGGGCGCCGGGAACGGTGCCGGCGGAGGTCAGCCGGACGACGGACCGGCCGCTGAAGTCGGCGATCAGGAAGGTGACCCGGTGGGCGCCGATCATCTCGGCGAGCGCGGCGCTCACCGCCTCGACCGCCTCGATCGGGGCCGCTGCCTCGACCTTCTCCAGGACTGCGCCGATGTCCATTCCGAGATCCTCCGGACCGCGCCGGGGGGACCCCGGGGCTCAGGCGCGATGTCACCGGGTGGGGAGGAGCGGGTTCAGTTCAGGAGATGACGCTGCCGGATCGCCGGGCGGGCGATCCGGCAGCGCTGCCCCGTCCCGAGCTCGCCCCGAGCGTGCAATGGGGTGAGGAGGACGGGGTCCTTCGTCAGGCAGCGGCCTTGGTCTCCCAGAAGATCTTGTCGATCTCGGCGATGTAGTCGAGCAGCTTCTGGCCCTCGGCGGGGTCCATGCTGCCCTTGCCGCCGGCCGCACCGGCCTGCTTGGTGGCCTTGTTGAACAGCTCGTGCAGGTGCGGGTACTTCTCGAAGTGCGGGGGCTTGAAGTAGTCGGTCCACAGCACCCACAGGTGGTGCTTGACCAGGTCGGCGCGCGCCTCCTTGATCAGGACGGCGCGCATCTTGAAGACCTCGTCGTCGCTGGCCTGGTACTTCTCCTGGATGGCCTTGACCGACTCGGCCTCGATGCGGGCCTGGGCGGGGTCGTACACGCCGCAGGGGAGGTCGCAGTGCGCGGTGGCCTCCACGGCGGAGAACATGCGGGTGAAACGCATGGAGGTGCCTCCGGGGGTCGTGGGGTTGTGTCGTCTGCGACCCTACTCGCGGTGATCGACGGCGGCAGTGTGGGAGAGCGCGCGAACGGCCCGGTGCGGCCACTGCCGACCGCCTGGGTGCTGGTGCGCGTGAGCGGGCCGTCGATGTCCCCGACCGTGCGCTCCGGGGACCGGCTGCTGGCCCGTCGCGTGCGCCCCGGCGGCCGGGTGCGTCCGGGGGACGTCGTCGTCGCCCGGTTCCCGTCCCGCCCGGAGCTGCTGGTCGTCAAGCGGGTGCGGCGGGCGGTCGAGGGCGGGCACTGGGTCGAGGGCGACAACCCCTTCCTCACCGACGACAGCCGGTCCTTCGGCGCCGCGGTCGTCGTGGGCCGGGTGGTGGTGCGGCTGTGGCCCCGCCCCGGCCGTCTTCCCCCGGCCCCGCCGTCAGGCCTGGCGTAGCCGGGCGTACCGCTCGGCGCACGCGGCCATCGTCGGCAGCAGCCCCTGCTCGCGGGCTTCGGCGAGGGTGGGCGCCCCGCGGTCCTTCGCCGACAGCTCGAGCTCCACGTCGGTGGGCCACGGCAGGTCCAGGTCCGGGTCGAGCGGGGAGACGCCGAACTCCCGGGTCGGGTCGTAGCCGGAGGAGACCAGGTAGGTGACCGAGCTGCGGTCCTCGAGCGCGACGAAGGCGTGGCCGAGCCCCTCCGCGAGGTAGACCGCACGCGGCTGCTCGCTGTCGAGCAGCACCGCGTCGTGCGTCCCGAACGTCGGGGAGCCGACGCGCACATCGATGATCACGTCGAGCACGCGGCCGGCGGGGCAGTAGATGTACTTGGCCTGACCGGGGGGCACCAGCGCGAAGTGCACACCGCGCAGCGCCCCTCGCGAGGAGACGCTGTGGTTGGCCTGGGCGAGCGGCAGCGCGTGTCCCACTGCTTGGGAAAGCACGTCGGCTCGGTACCACTCGGTGAAACGTCCCCGCGTGTCCCCGTGCGGCACGAGGTCGAGGACGTAGCTGTCGGGCACGGCGAGCTCGCGGATCTCCACCTGCGCACCGTAGCGACAGGCCGCCCCCCGAGCCCGGTTACTCTGCTGTGCCCATGAGCGGAAATCCGGCGTCCGAGCACCCCGTTCCCGACCGCTTCGCCGACGACCCGGCCTTCGCGGTGCACGAGGGCGGCAAGCTCGCCGTGGCGTCCACCCGCTCGATCGATTCGATCGCCGATCTCGCGCTCACCTACACGCCCGGTGTCGCGCGGGTCTCCAGCGCCATCGCGGCCGAGCCGGAGCTGGCCCGCCGGTACACCTGGGCGCCGCGCGTCGTCGCGGTCGTCTCCGACGGCACCGCGGTGCTCGGGCTCGGCGACATCGGCCCGGCAGCGGCGCTGCCGGTCATGGAGGGCAAGGCCTGCCTCTTCAGCGAGTTCGCCGGCCTCTCCTCGGTGCCGATCGTGCTGAGCACCACCGACGTCGACGCGATCGTCGACACGGTGATGGCGATCGCGCCGTCCTTCGGCGGCATCAACCTCGAGGACATCAGCGCCCCACGGTGCTTCGAGATCGAGGACCGGCTGCGCGAGCGGCTGGACATCCCGGTCATGCACGACGACCAGCACGGGACGGCGATCGTCGTCCTCGCCGCGCTGCGGAACGCCGCCACGGTGGTGGGCCGCCAGCTGGCCGACCTGCGGGTCGTGGTGTCCGGCGCCGGTGCGGCGGGCGTCGCCTGCACGAAGATCCTGCTGGAGGCCGGCGTCGGCGACATCGCGGTCGCCGACTCGCAGGGCATCCTGCACGCGGGCCGGGAGGTGACCGGCACCAAGCAGTGGCTGGTGGAGAACACCAACGCGCGGGGCTTCGCCGGCTCGATGGTGTCCGCGCTCGAGGGAGCAGACGTCTACCTCGGCGTCTCCGGCGGCAGCGTCCCGGAGGCCGCGATCGCCTCGATGGCGGACAACTGCATCGTCTTCTCGCTGGCCAACCCGATCCCCGAGGTCGACCCGGAGATGGCCGCGAAGTACGCCGCCGTCGTCGCCACCGGCCGCAGCGACCTGCCCAACCAGATCAACAACGTGCTCGCCTTCCCCGGCGTCTTCCGGGGGGCGATCGACGCGGGCGCCACCGGCATCACCGAGGAGATGAAGCTGGCGGCCGCCACGGCGATCGCCGACGTCGTCGGCGAGGACCTGCGGGCCGACTACATCGTGCCCAGCCCGCTGGACCGCCGGGTGGCCACCGCGGTCGCCGAGGCCGTCGCCGCCTGCGCCCGCGAGCAGGGCATCACCCGCTGCTGAAGGACCCCGTCCTCCCCACCCTTCGCAGGCTCAGGCTGGGACCCGGGACGGGGCCGGGGAGGGTCACGGTCGGTAGATCCGGCCCAGCACGCCGGCCAGCAACCGCTCGGCGACCGGTCGGGGCAGCGCGGCGACCAGGGCGTGGATCGGCGCCATACGCGCGGGGAGCGCGCCGCCGCCCACGCCGGCCAGCTCGAGCAGGCCCTCCACCTCGGCGACGGTGAGGCCGGCCGGGTCGAGGTCGGCGGCCGCGGCGACCAGTCCCGGGTCCGGCACGGGCGGCGGCAGCGCGCGGGCCGCCCGGGCGGCGCCGGCGAGGTCGGCGAGCAGTGCCTCCACCCGCCCCGCCGTCGCGCCGGTGACGGTGAGGTGCAGCGTCGCGGGCAGCACCCCGTCGGGCTGGGCGAACGGCGGCTGGGGCTGCAGCAGCCAGCCGCGAGCGGTCATCTCGTCGGCCAGGTGCAGGACGTCGACGCCGTCGTCCCCGTCCTGGGCGACGGCGACCAGCGTGGCCACCGGGTGACCGACCACCCGCAGGCCCTCCACCGCGGCGATGCCCTCGGCCAGTGCCACCGTCGCGTTCCTGACGCGGCGGGCCAGCTCCCGGTAGCCCTCGGTGCCGAGCCACCGGTGGACCGCCCAGGCGGCCGCCATCGGGCCGGCCGGGCGGGTGCCGGCGAGGGTCGGGTTGACGACCGGGTACCCGGGCCAGCCGGCGGTGGTGAACCAGTGCCGGTGGCGCAGCTCCGCGGTCGCGGTCAGCAGCACCGAGACGCCCTTGGGCGCGTAGCCGTACTTGTGCAGGTCCACCGACAGCGACGTCACCCCTGGCACGGACAGGTCGAACGGCTCGGGGACGTCGTCGAGGAACGGCAGCACCCAGCCACCGATGCAGGCGTCGACGTGGCAGGGCACCCCGGCACCTGCCGCCAGTGCCGCGATCTCACCCACCGGGTCGAGCACGCCGTGCGGGTAGGACGGTGCGCTGACCACCACGAGGGCGGTGCGGTCGTCGAGCAGTTCGCCGACGGCGGCGGGGAGGGCGCGGCAGGTGTGGGGGTCGACGGGTACGTCGACGACCTCGAGGCCGAACAGGTGCGCCGCCTTGCGGAACGCGGCGTGCGCGGTGACCGGCAGCAGCATCGTGGGCTGACCGGTCCCGCCTCCGGTGCGCCACTGCTCCCGGGCGGCGAGGACGGCCAGCAGGCAGCTCTCGGTGCCGCCGCTGGTCAGCGTGCCGACCGCCTGCGGTCCGCCGCCGAGAAGCGCGAGCGCCGCGCCGACGAGGTCGTTCTCGATCCTGGCGACGCTGGGGAAGGCGGTCGGGTCGAGGGCATTGGTCCACTGGAAGGCCGCCTGCGCGGCGGCGGCGAGGTCGTCGACCTCGTCCCGCCCCGAGTCGTAGACGTAGGCCATCGTCGCCCCGCCGTGCGTGGGCACGTCGCCGGCCTGCAGCGCGGTCAGCTCGGTCAGGACGTCGTCGGGGGTCACGCGCGGAGCTCCTCGGGAGTGGGGACGGGGTCGAGCCGGTAGCGGGCGAGCACGGGCAGGCTGACGAGGACGAGGACCGCCGGGACGACGCTGAAGCCGAGGCGGACGGCGAGGACGGCGGGATCGGACTGGGCGACCACCTCGTCGCCGGTGGTGGAGACGTAGCCGGCCACCGCGAGCAGGCCGCCGAGGAGGCCGGGACCGATCGCCAGGCCGAGCGTCTCCGCCGCGGTCCAGACGCCGGTGAAGACGCCCGCCCGGCGCCGACCCGACGCGGCCTCGTCGGCGGCGATGACGTCGGGCAGCATCGCCAGCGGGAACATCTGCATGCCGGCGTAGCCGATGCCGACCAGGACGACGAGCGCGACCACGAGGCCCGTGCCGCCGGCGTCCCCGAGCACCAGGGCGGCGGCCGCACCCGCGAAGAGCGTCGACGAGGCGAGCAACCCGGTGCGCTTCCCCAGCCGGCGGCTGACCCGCAGCCACAGCGGCATGACCAGGATCGCCGGGCCGACGAGCGCGGCGAACAGCAGGGTCCCCGCGGCGGCGTCGCCCAGCACCTGGCGCGAGTAGTACGGCACCCCGGCGAGCATCACGCCGATGCCCAGGGCCTGGAGCACGAAGCCCATCAGCAGCACCCGGAACGGCCGGGAGTCCCAGGCCAGCCGCAGGGTGTCGGCGAGCCGCCCCTCGCTGCGCACCCGGGTGAGCGTCGGGGCGCCCCGGGTGCCGGCGACGGCGCCGAGCATCCCCAGCGCGAGCAGGGCGGCCACGAAGACGGCCATCGCCAGGTAGCCGCCGCGGCCGCCACCGAAGGCGTCGACGACGGCGGGTGCCCCCGCGCCGGCCAGCAGGATGCCGAGCGCCAGCGCGGCCACCCGCCAGGACATCAGGGTGGCCCGCTCGCCGGGGTCGTCGGTGATCTCGGCGGGCTGCGCGACGTAGGGCACCTGGAAGCAGCCGTAGGCGGTGGCGGCGAGCAGGAAGGCGACGGCGACCCAGAGCGCGGCCAGGGCCGGGGGAGCGCTCGGGCCGGCGAACACCAGCACGAACAACGGGGGCAGGGTGACCCCGCCGGCCAGCATCCACGGCCGGCGGGGCCCCCAGCGGCTGCTCGTGCGGTCCGAGCGGCTGCCGATCCACGGGTTGAGCAGGACGTCCCACGCCTTGGGCAGGAACACCACCAGCCCGGCGATGCCCGCGGTCACGCCGAGCTCGTCGGTCAGGTAGTAGAGGAGCAGCAGCCCGGGCACAGTTCCGAACGCCGCCGTCCCGATCGAGCCCAGCGCGTAGCCCAGGTGCGTGCCCCGCGACAGGCGAGGACCCGATGAGACGGCGGTCACAAGATCGGAACCTAGCGGGTCAGTCGCCCTTCACGTTGACCAGCTGGCGCAGCGTGTGCCGGATTCCCACGAGGTCCGCGGCGTCGGCCATCACCTGGTCGACGTCCTTGTACGCCGCGGGGATCTCGTCGAGGAAGGCGTCGCTGTGCCGCCACTCGATGCCCTGCATCGACTCCTCGAGCTGGGCCCGGGTGAACGTCTTCCTCGCCCTGGTCCGCGAGTAGACCCGCCCTGCGCCGTGCGGTGAGCTGTTCAGCGATTCCGGGTTCCCCAGGCCGGTGACGACGTAGCTCGCCGTCCCCATGGATCCGGGTATCAGGCCGGCCTGCCCCTTTCGCGCCTGGATGGCGCCCTTGCGGGACACCCACAGCTGCTCGCCGAAGTGCTCCTCGTGCTGGGTGAAGTTGTGGTGGCAGTTGACCCGCTCGAGGTCCGGGGTCTCGTCGGCGCGCATGTGGCGGGCCAGGCAGTCGGCTACCCGGTCCATCATCTCCTCGCGGTTGAGCAGCGCGAAGTGCTGCGCCCACCGCAACTCGGCGATGTAGCGGTCGAACTCCGGCGTCCCCTCGTCCAGCCAGGCCAGGTCCCGGTCGGGCAGGTCGAGACCGTCCCGGCGGGCCCGCTCCTGCGCGATCGCGATGTGCTTCTGGGCGATCTTGTTGCCCACCCCGCGGCTGCCGGAGTGCAGGAACAGCCAGACGCGGTCCTGCTCGTCGGCGGTCACCTCGATGAAGTGGTTTTCCGCCGGTTTGGCGGTGACAACCTGCCGCGCGGCGACAACCGCCGAACCAAGCTGCCGGAGTGCTCGCTCGTGGATGCCGTCAGCTGGAGCCTACTGCCACCGTCTTGCGGCATCGTCATCCAGCAGTGCAAAGAAGTCGGTTGCCGTGAGCGTGACGATGCTCTCTTCGGCCTGCTGTGGGTCAGCGGCAAGAGCCCATCTCGGGACGCGCTTCTGCTCGATGAACCGCTCGACCGCGGGGTCTGGCATCGGGGAAACCCAGCGTTCCGTCGCGCGTTCGGCGAATCCGGTGTCCGACCAGAAATCCTCTAGATCGACGTCCCGCATGCTGTAGCCGATGTGCCAGAGGGGCGAAACCGCCTGAGCGAGGAGGCGCTCACGAACGTGCGTCAGCGCCTCAAGGACTGGCCTAGCCAGGCCGCTTGAGGTGGTTGTGATGTCGGCAACGATGGTGTCAGGCACTTCGATGTCACCGTGCGCCTTGATGAGAGGAACGGCGCCGCCGCTCTTGGTGTACTCATCCAAGTAGTCCGACAGCCCGGCGAAATCGTCAGCGGTAACGAACGGCTTCACGTCGCCAGCCGCTTTGGCCTCGATGATTTGGTCGAAGTTGACGGTAACTAGGAGAAGGCGACGGCGCCGCGCAAGCAGGCGAACGAGGGGGTCGCTGGCGAGCACGCCAGCCGTGCGCTCGGCTTCGATGCGAGCGAGAACTTCCTTGTGCTGTGCATCGAACCAACGCAGCGTGCGCGAGAACGATCGGTGCTCTTCATGCTGCTCCTCCCGCAGAACTCGCTCAAGCGTCAGTCGCTCGATGAACGCCTTGGGCCCAGCCGCACGTTCACCTGGGAGGAGCCGGTCTGGGGTACGAGCGAGCCGCTGATAGAAGTCAGCGGCCGCCTCTGAGTAGTTGTGTCCGTCAACCTTGTGGCCGACGTACATCTCTAAGGCACGGTTGCGTACGTCATTGCCCAAAGGCAGGTATCCGGCACTGGCGCCTGCGCCGAGCATCAGCATGATCAGCGGGGCGTCGGCTGGGTCGAATCGAGTCAGGGAATCGACGGCGTCACAGTCTCGGGCACGTGTGTGCCGAGTCCGCAATCCGCCATCGGAGACTCGCCAGCGCAGGCTCGGCTCACCTGTGCAGTGCATGCCGTATTGGATCTCTGCGTCGCCAGCGACGATGACCAGCGTGGAGGCAGCCGGTCGATGCAGAAGCTCGGGCAATCGCATGAGCAACTGCCACACAATCGCCTTGTGGTCCGCGTCCAATGCGTCATCCGCGTAGACCAGGCCGGCGAGATCGTTGGCACGGAGATCGATCGCGAAGAGCGAGGCAAGCAGTCCGCGCAGCGCCTGCTGTCCGCGGCTCGCGGCGGCCAGGTCCGTCACACCGCTGATCCGCGCTGACCTCCCATCCACGTCGAGTCTAAGTCCCTCGGTGGACCCTGGCAGCGCGTTAATTTCGGAGAGCGCCTGCTCGACAGCGGATGCGAGATCCGCGATGTCGCCGGGATCGCTATCGATCTGAGTTGTATCAGTCGCGGACGCCGCGTCGACGACGAGACCGTCTTCAGCGCGAAGTATCTCGTCGAGCAACGAGTGGAGCCTCTCCCTCTCGTCAATCGTGACGGCCAACAACAGTGGGGCAGCCGCAAGGCCGAAGCCGACGTCCGCCTGATGCTGCCGGTGCTCGGCGAGAACCTGTCGCAAGCAGTCCAGAACGTCCGTGGTCAGAACGCGAGCGGCGGTCACTCTTCCTTCTCCGGCTTCCGACCACGCGCAGCATCTAGCAGTGCGTCACGGATTCGCTGAGTGTTCGACGGCCGGTCGTAAGCAAGCGCCAGCCCCGCTAGCACAGGCCGAGCAGCGGTATATGCCTCGAGAGCCGCGTCGATTGCAGCTTCCACTCGTGCGCGTGCGGCCGCGGGCCTACGGGAGACGTCATCCGCGAGGCGGGCCAAGGCATCGTTCTCGGCGGCTGGGTCCAGGTATATGCCCTCGTCCAGGCCGGTATGCAAGCCTCCGCCGAGCCGGCGGGTCAGTTCCCCTAGAGCCCATCCACGGTATAGATCAACGCCTGTAGCGGTCGCGCGCTCACTGCCCGTCAACGTGCGCGCATAGGCGAGCGCTGGGCCAGCGATGGCACCGCTGATCGTCTCAAGCCGGCGCCGGTCCTTTGGGCGGGGAAGCGCCCGGTCGCGGGACGTGTTTCGGTTGAGAAGGAGTACGAGAAGTAGGCCGGCGGCTGCTGGTCTCAAAGTGCTTGGCTCGGTCGTGAGCAGCGCGATGACTTGGTTGACGCGTTGCCTAGTCCAAGACCGGTAGGCGTCCGCCAGCGTCAACAGCGCAGCCTGCGTGTCGCCTGGGTCGAGCTGAATCGGCTCGCCAGGAAGGGCCTCAGCCTGCCGGGCCGCTTGTACGGCTCGCTCGACGCAATGCAATACGACTGTCCCCTCTGGTGTGAGGAGCATGCGCGCGCCGGGCTCCTCGACCCGCTGACCAGGTGGATCGGGAACGACAATGACGGTCTCGTTACTGGAGTGCGGAATCCGGACCTGCACTCGGGGAAGGGCGGCGAGAGCCTCGCGCACCCGTTCGCCCTTTGCAACGGGGTCAAACCAGTACCGCTGCCGTGCCAGTTCTGCGGCAAGGGGACTCAAGTCCGCGGGTACGCGCCGCGCCGTCGGCGGGAGCGTGGACGATTGTGCGTCACGCAACGTGCTTAGCCCGGCGACGATCGCTGAGGCGTCGGTCGACGTCAGCAGTGTGGGCACGCCGAAGAGCCTTTGCGGCGTGCCGACACTCCACGACTCGAGGTTGTCGCTCATGCGAGGTGAGCGCGACCTGATGTGAAGGGAACTGCGAAGTAGCCGCGTTCCGCGAGCTGCCTCCCGCGCTCATCCTGCCAGTCGCCCGCGTGCGGGTCCTCGCCGTCCCTAGGCGCGGGATAGTCGCGCGACAGCGGGAGCATGACGACGACCTGATCGGCGACGGGTCCGAGTGCCTCGTGTTCCACAAAATCCAACAACTGGCCAAGCCGATCTCGTGCGACGAATGCGCCAAACTCGTCAAGGAAGACGACGAGATGCTGTCCCGGCTCTCGCTCGCGCCCTAGTCGCGCGAGATTCGCCCGCGTGTAAGCGAACACTTGTTCACCCGAGGAGAACGCTTCCAGTGGCCGCTTGCGGACGCCGCCTCCCGCAGGATGCCAAGTCAAGGTCAGATCGGCCAAGCCCACCCGGACCTGATCTGCTTGGTCGAAGAGTGCCGCCAAAAGCTCGGGTGCTGACAGGAGCGACGCAAGCTCTTGTTCGAGCCACTCGGGCAGGGCTGGGCCAACCCTTCGTTGGTAGTCGCTCGCCTGCGGGGCTCCGATCTCGCGGTGCCGGGGCGAAATCTGGTTGGCTGTCGCGCTCAGGAAGCCCGACAGGGCGGCAAGACGGTCGGCGAGGTCAAGTGCTGCCGCTGCCTGCGCCCGAGCGATCGCAGCGATGGACTCGAGCGCATCTGCGACTGCGAACTCTGCGGCGTCGGGTGGCCTGTCGCCATCCGTTTCGGACTGCGCTGCGGGGACCTCACCACCTGGGGCGAGAACGCCGTTAGCTGCGAAAATGGGAGCTACGGCTTCCCTCCACTCGGCCCAGTCGTTTGGCCCCTCGGCCGTCAATGCGGACACAGCGCGGCGGCTGGCTTGGCGTAGGCCGCTGAGACGCTCCAGGGCCTCCTTGGCAACAGCCCGGGCGTGGTCGACGGCGTCGCGTCGGAGGGTCGCGGCCGCTGTCGCGGAGGCAGCCGCAGCGTGCAGTGACCGCATCGCGTCGATGGCGTCTTGAGCTAGCGGTACGAGCGGCCCCGCGGTGGTGACGGCACGAAGGGTCGACACACTGACCGGTGCGCCGGCTTCCGCCAAGACGCTTAGTGCTGATTCGTCTAGCGCGACCAGAGCGGACGCTGTTTCCTGGTCCGCGACGGCGGCTGTTCGGGTGGCGAGCTCCTCGTCTAGGTCTGGATACAGGCTGTCCGCAGGAGGCTGCTGGTCAGCTGCCTCGTCCTGCTCATCCTCGTCATCTTCTGCGGTTAGGCCTGTTGTTACGTCCGGTTGCGCATATGGGATCTCGAGCAGTTGGGCGATTTTCTTGCGTGCTTCTCTGGTCCGCAGTTCGGCGGCTACAACTTCGTCGCGTGCCGTCTCCATCGCCGCTTGAGCGCCCTCGTAGGCGGCTCGGTCGGAGGCCGTCAAGTCACTCAGTAGCTCATGAAGCTGTTCATTCGCCTCGCGGAGCCTTGTCTTCTTGCGGTCTGTTACGTCAACTTGAGCCGAAAGTGCACGTAGCAGGGTCTGACGGCGCTGTTGCGCAACGATCTCCTGATCCAGTCGTACCAGCTCGTCCGGGCGGGGTCGCCCCGCAAGCTCCGCCCGTCTGTCACGGATGCCGGTCAGTAGAGCGTCCACGCTCGCTGGGGGCTTCAGGTTCGCTATGACTTCGCCGCCGAGGCGGTGTGATTCGGCGGCCAGCGGAGTCTCAATTTGGTTCGCAAGGTGGCGCAGTGGCTGAACAAGATCGACAGAGTCGCGGCGGGCAAACGCCTGCCGTAGCTCTTCGCTTACATCGCGGCTCATTCTCGAGAGTGCCTTGGGCTCAGGCCGCTCCGAGAGCGATAAGGCGCTCAGCAGCTGTCGTTCCTTGATGCTCTCTCGCTGCACTGCTCGCTGCCGATACCCGAGCAGGCGCTCCCATCGCTCGATGTCCCCGCGAAGTGACCCGGTTTGTGCAAGCGCAACAGCCGCTCGCTCGACTCGGGCGACCGTCTCTTCGAGGCTTTGGCGGGCGCCGGCCAAGGCGCCGCCAGCGTCGGCGAGCTCGACGAGCAGAGGAGGAAGGTCTCGTCGACGGACGGCGAGCCGGTCCATCGCCGCTGCGGCGCCAGTAGCGGCTTCCGCCAAGACGACAGCTCTTGTCGCCTCCTGCTCAGCTGCGGCGACGGCGGCGTCTGCCTCTTGGCGCGCCGACCAGGCGCTGGCGAGTTTTTCCCGGTTGACTCCACCCGTAAGTTCTGCCAGCCCCTCGAGGCGCACCTCCCAATCGCTCGCGGCGGGTCGCACCCGCAGCCGCTCAAGGGAGGAGGCGATTACCGCCCGCTCGTCTACGTCCCGTGCCAGCGTCTGCACGAGCGTTTCATCGCCGCTGATTCGGCGAACCCGTAGCAGACCCCGCGCCACCTGTGGTGTTGCCGGCATTCCGTTCAGGGAGATACGGGCGAATCGTTCGCCTAGCTCACGGACCGGGTCCTCGGGCCAAGAGTCAGGATCCACATCGAACTCCAGAACCTGATCCTCTGGGAGGCCAGTCACGGTGATCGTCGTCGGGCCGAGCTGGTCTCTTAGTGTCCGCCAGGCGTTCGGTAGGCCTGCGTAGGGCTGCGCGCCCGTTGCGAGTTCCAGGAGTCGCGCAGCGACGCTCTTGCCGATTCCGTTGCGCCCCTCCAGATGGCAGAGGGGATAGTCCGGGATGTCCGGGATGACCTTCACGCCGGCTGACCGCCTCGGCGACCCAGAAATCTGGAATCTCATCGGCCCGACTTGCCTACCGTCGAATCAGGCTGGTGGTGCCCCCTGGCAGCGAGGTCAGCGAATACAGCCACAGGGTCCGGTGTCGCGTCCAGGAGCGCGTCCATGACCCGCGCCACCACAACATCAGCGTCCAAATTGACAGCCCGCGTCGAGACACCCGCGTCTGCGGGCGCGTCGAAGGCATTCAGGGCCCCGCGGATTGCGGCAACGTCGCTGCGTGGCCGCTCTGTGGACGCATCCCGCTCGTCGATGGCTTCCTCCCTCCCCGAAGGCTATCGGCTGGTCTCGGACGGGTCCCGCCGCGGAACAAGCTGCTCAACGGCTAGATGGGCCCTGCGGACGTTAGCGCGAGCGGCTTGCGCATACCGCTCGGACAGCTCAAACCCGTGAGCAACTCGGCCCGACTCGACGGCGACGACTAGTGAGCGTCCCGTTCCGCAGAACGGGTCCAGTACGAGCCCCCCGGGGGGACATGAGCTCTCGATCCGCGGGCGAATCAGGTCCGCTGGGAACGTCGCGGAGTGTCCGTCTTGTCCCTTGCGGACGCCGACCGCCACCACGTCGAGGCGGTCCGGTTCGGCAGCTTCGAGGTTGTAGTAGTACGACGCGCGTCCTTGGCGAGGTCGCTGCACAACATGAAAGAAGTGTTCATGACTGAGCCGCAGACGATCGGCTTCTGGTCGCGGCGCAACTGACGGCTTAGCCCAAATAACGTCGTTGCGCACAATCCATCCGTCGTCTTGAAGCGCAATCGCAGTGCGAGAGGGGATCAACAAGAGTTGCTTGTCCAACAGCCATCCCCCGGACGGCGTCCGGCGGCGGATACGGTCGCTCTCCCCGAGCCCCTGTCGACCGTCCGCCCGAATGCTGGACCAGCGTCCGAAGTACGTGTCGCCGATGTTCAGCCACAGGCTCCCGGTCGGCTTCAGAACTCGCCGGAGCTTTGAAAGGATTTCGACTAGGTGTGCCACGTACCACTGTGGATACGGTTCTAGCCCCAGAGCGCCGCCATGATCGCGATACCAGCTGTATCCGGGGGGTTCAGTCGCGGCGCGGCCAGTGGCCTTCCACTCTTCGAGGATGTTCTCGTTGTAGTCATGGCCGTAGGTGCGCAGTCCCCAATACGGCGGGGAAGTAAGGACTAGGTCGACTGAGTTCGGCTCCAGCTCGTCCAAGAGGTCGAAAGCGTCGCCACGGCGTACCAGCGGCAGGCGACGCGCTCGCGGGGACGATTCGGTAGGCGAGGCTTCAGGGAACGCGGCGGCGGGGAACGGGTCTGCCATGTCCTCACTTTCGGTCGCGTGGAGGCTATCGGACGGGGTGCCGACAGTCGCTAAGGACGTGGCTTGCGCCTCGCAGATCTCCAGCTTGGGCGTGTGAGACGCTAAGTCCGCCGCTCGCCCCCTGGTGCTGCCCACTCTCATCAGCCTCCAGTGCCCGGGTGAAGCCGTGTCACGTCGCGGCGTGCGGCGCGGTCACGCTCGGCCTGAAGACTGGCCTCGGCTAGTTGCAGGTGGTGCAGCGCCCGGTCGCGCTCCTCCTCGGCCTTCTTCCGCTTGTCCCGCTCCCGCGTGAGACCGGTACGCGCCTCCGCCAACTGCTCGAGGAGCTTGGCGTGCGGGGACTCCGGGGCCGGCCGCCAGTTGCTGCGGAGCTGACCGACGAAGGCGGCGACCGGTTTGTGGTCCTTGTTCAAGGCCTGCCGGGTGACCCCGCTGAGGCGGGCGACCTCGCTCAGGCTCGGCCGCCTGCCGCTGACCACCAGCGCCAACGCGGCGGCCGTCGCCCGCAACCGGGTGGGGGTGCTGGTCAGCAACTCGAGGTCGACGTCGTCGAGTTCGGTCACCGACCCTGCACCTCGATCAGGTCGCCGAGGTCCCGCTCGATCAGCGCGGCGTTCTCGCCGGCCTGCTCGCGGGCGAGCTTGGGCATGCTGCGGTCGCGGGTCAGGCTGAGTAGCCGATCGTGCTTCACTTGGTGGGCGGCGAGCGTCGCGCTGACCGTGGTGTGGTTCAGGCACCGGTTGGGCTGGCAGAACGACTCCAGCGGGGTGCCCTCCTCGGCGCCGCACAGGGCGAGGTCCGGGTCGAAGTCGCACCAGCCGAACTCGGTCAGGCGGATGCCGCGGGCGTGCTGGCGCAGCAGCACCCGCAGGCGGCGGTCGTCCTCCTCGACGCGCGGCTCCCGGCTCAGGACCTCGTGTACGGCCGCGAAGACGTCCCGCTTCCGCCGGCCGTCGGGCCCGGCCGGCAACCGGGGCCCGACGCCGGCCTCCACGGCCCGCTCCCAGACGTGGAACTCGTCCACCATCGCGTCCACGACGACGTTCTCGTACAGCTCCGCGACGTCCTCGTACAGCTCCCGCTGGCCGAGCGCGACGGCGTCGGGCGCGACGCGGAAGTACCCCGCGGCGGTCTCCGGGTGCTGCCACTTGAACTGCTCCATCGCCGCCTGCGGCCCGTGCGGCCGGGCGGACACGATGCGGGCGAAGGTCCGCCGCAGCTCACGGCCGTCGGGCTTGACCAGGACGGCCAGCCAGGCGGCGCGGTCGGGTCGATCGGACGCCAGCAGCGCGGCGGTCGCCGGGTCGTCCTTGACCGGCAGAGGTGGCACGATGCCCCGGCGCACCAGGTCCTGGCCGGCGCGGGCCACCTGGTCGATGGCCCGCTCAAGCCGGGCCGTCACCCGGGCGCCGTCGCGTTGGCCGTGGACGGCCCTGCGGTCGAACAGCGGTGCCTGGCCCGTCGCGGCGAAGAGCCGGTCTGGGGGGACGTCCTTGACGTCCAGGAGTCGGATCAAGACGCCGACGGCGTCGGCGACGATCGGCGGCACCAGCCACCTCTCCTCGCGTGGCCGCTCCAGGCCCTTAACCAGGTAGCTGCGCAGCAGCCACCTGGTGGTGCCGGTGACCTCGATCGCTTCTAGGGGGCTGTGTCGCGGCACCGCGTCCAGCTCGGTGGCGCGCATGCCGGTGAAGGCCGCCGTCACGAACAGGCAAGCGCCGGCGACCTGACCGAGAAGCTCGCTGCCCTGCGACTCGAAGCCGTCCCGATCGAGCCACACCACCTCCCGGCCCTGGGCGTCGACGACCAGGAGGGGCTGGGCGGCCCGGTTCCGCTGCATCGCCTCATGCCGGTCCAGGATGGCGTGCCCGTGCTCCACCAGGAACATCCCCAGGGTCAGCCACGGCCCCAGCACGTCGGCCACCGACAGGGGTGCGGTGCTGTTCACCCGCCGGCGCACCGCGGCGGCGCCGCCCCCGAGGCTCAGGGCGCTGACGCCGGGCCACGGTTCGTGCGTGAGTCGGTCCACGCCGGGGCTCATCGCCCGGGCGTAGAGCGCGAACGACTTCAGGGCGCTGATGCGGCGGTAGTTCGGGCCCAGTCCGCTCTCGTCCTTCCAGGCGTCGTAGTCCTCCTGGGTCACCGCCGCCAGACTTCCCGCCCGTTGGTGCAGCCAGGCCAGGTCCACCGTCAGCCCGGCGAGCCAGCGCTCCACGGTCTTGAGGTCCTTCGGCTTGCGCCCCGTCAGTTCGGTGGTCACTTTGGTGTGCAAGAACGGGCGCGTCGCGAGGATGAACAGCTCCTTCAGGGCGTCCCGCAGGTGCGCGGGGATGCCGCCGAAGTGCAGGCGCCGCCGCACGCTGGACGCGGTGTCCCGGTGGCCGGAGATGTCCCAGGAGTCGTCGTCGTAGACGCCCGACACCGGCTCGCCGAGCAGTTCGGCCAGCGGGCGTCCGCTGAACTGGCTCGCCGATGTCCGCCGCAGCGGGATGACCGTCACGTGTAGACCTCCTTCAGGCGCTCGATGCGCTGCTGAGCCCCGGCGATCTCCCGCGCGGCGTCCTGCTTCGCCCGGTCGGAGAAGCGCGACAGGACGTGCTGGACACCGACGTCGACGCCACCCCAGCGCTGCACGAACTGCTCGGCAGGCATCTGCCGGCGCTCCGCGTCGATGCTGTCGCTCAGGGCGAGGATCACCGGCAGGTGGTGGCGGGTGTGGATCGCGTTCTCGCAGAGCAGGCACGCGAACGGCGTCTGCCGGCACAGGGTGCCGACGGCCTGGCCGGGAGCCTGGAGCGCGTTGCGGCAGGTGACGGTGCCGCTGTCGTCGCCCTCGCCCCGCACGATGCGCTCGGCGGTGGCGGGGTCCACCCCGTGGTCCACCAGGAGGGCGAGCACCTCGTCGCGCTGCAGATCCGCGTCGATCACCAGCTGCGAACTGCGGACCAAGCCCAGCAGATCGTCTTGTGCCTCGGCGATCACGGCCTGGCGCTCGTTGGGACTGAGGGCGGCGCTGCGGCACATCGCCCAGGCGCTGAGGCGACTGTGGTTGGGGTCCAGCCGGCCGGCGACCCCGGGCCCCAGCGCGCGCTCGCTGCGCTCGGCCCACGACTTGCGCATCCGCCTGGTGCTCAGCCGGATGCGCGCGCCGTCGGGGCCCTCGATGCCCTCGTGGCCTTCCTGCACCAGCGGTCGCGACGGGACGTAGGTGAGCACCGGGAGGCGAAGCGTCTTCACGCTCGTGCGTCCGTCCCGGGCCTTCGACCGCCACAGCCACACATGCTCCGAGCCGGTCCAGCGACGAGCCGGTGCGGTCAGGTCGATCCACCGCTCCAGCACCCGGCCACCGCTCCACGTGCTGACGGCGTTGCCCCTGCGGCTGACGGCCCGGTCGGCCCGCGCCTTCACCCCGGTGATCTCCATGACCGAGGACTGCCCGGGCAGCCGCCGGACGTCGTCGACGTCCATGCTGGCCAGGACCTGCCCCTCCGCTCCGTACTCGTTGATCACCAGCAGCGTCGCGGCGAGTGCGTCCTGCACGTCGGGGAACAGCGCCTCGATGGCGGCGGCTCGGCCGGTGCGGTCCGCGGCGACCCGCTCGTCGAAGGCGTGAACGAGGACCCAGGCGCTCCACCAGCGCCTCGCCGCCACCGTGGCGGCGCCGTCACGCGGAGGGGGCTCCACGTCGAGGATTCGCTGTGCGGCCGCGAGCGCCTCCTCGTCCCGCGCATCGGGCTCCACGCCGAGCAGTCGGAGAGCCGCGTTGCGCCGGGCGAACAGCGCAGACAGGCGGTCCTTGCACCAGTCGATGATGCAGTCCAGCTCCGCCGGGGAGTACGGCTTCGACGGCTTCGCGTAGCCGAACAAGGTGAGGTTGCGCAGGTAGCGGACCAGGGCGTCGTTGCCGGCCGTCAGTGCCGCGTTCAGCAGCAGCCGCCGGGCCAGGACGGTGCGGACGGGCACCGGGGTGGTGAGGTCGGCGAAGAGGGCCGCGTGCACGTGACCGACCTGCAGCGTGGCGGCGTCGGGAGGGTTCGTCGCGTGGGCGGCCAGGCGGTCGCCGACCAGGCGGGCCGCGGAGAGGTACATGCGGCCTGACCCCGGACTCTTCAGCTCACCGCCCCGGTCGACGAACAGCAGCAAGGTCGCGTCGCGCAGCTGCTGGCGCAGCGGAGAAGCGGGGACGACGGCGAAGTCCAGCAGGCTGGTGTGACCGTCGGCGGTCAGCAGGATGCCCACGGGCACGTCCGACGGTTCCGAGGCCAGGCCGCGGTGCGGGTCTCTCACCCGACCTCCTCGCGGAGAGCGGGGTTGTGCTGGGGGTCCGCGTTGACCGACAGGAGCAGGTCCCACAGCGCCGCATGCTGGTAGATCAACGTCGTGTCAGGGCCGGCGTGGCCCAGTGACTCCTGTACCAGCAGGCTCGTGTTCTCGTGGGTCACGAGCTCGGCCCACACCGGCCGGCGGCCGTGCGCCGCGACGAAGGCGGAGATGTGCTCTCTCCGGGCGGCGAGGAAGCGCGTCAGCGCCGTCGCGTAGGTGTGTCTCAGGTGGTGCATGCTGTAGGACCAGTGCAGGTCGCCCCACACCGCCGCGCACCGGGAGCCGGCCAGGGCGAGGGCCTCGTTCAGCGCCGTAGGGTTCGTCAACGGTGCGCCGTTGGCGGTGCGGTGGTTGAGCAGCACCAGCGGGGAGCCTCCGCCCGGCAACACGAGGCGGCGGCGGGCCGCGAGTTCGAGGTCGTTCCACTTCTCCGTGCGCTGTCGGCCATCGACGCAGAAGGTGACCTCGCGCCGGTTGGTTCGCTCGACCACCACTTCCAGCGGCCGCTCGGGCCGCCAGGTCGCGTTCCGCGCGATGTTGCGCCGATCGCCGCGGACGTAGGCGTGCACGGGGCGCAGCCACTCCGAGAAGGCGATCGCCCGACGACCAGCGTCGTTCTTGGCGGTCTGGTCGGCGACCGCGAGGGGAGTGAACCCGTCGGGGTGCGGCGGGGGCAGCTCGAAGATCGTGAAGGCCAGGACCTCGCTGTGCCGCAGCCCGGCCGCCAGGCCCAGTCCGACGCCGGCCGCGTTCCGCTGAGCGGTGAGGTACCCCTGGAAGGTGGGGTCCGGCCCGCCGCCGTCCGGCAGCTCCCCGAGTAGTCCCACGCGCAGGAAGCGTTTCTGCTGGTCGCTGGGGATGGGTTCGCGTTCGGACTTGCTGCGGCGGCCGCCGTCGAGGCCGGCAACGACCTCCACCGGCCCCCAGCGGGTCTGCACCGTCTTGGTGCTGAACGGCAGCTCGGTGATGCGCCGCGCGCGTACAGCCCACCGGTAGAAGCTGGTGATCGCAGCGCGCCGCTTCCCGATCGTGCTTGCCGCATCGCCGACCGGATCCGCGCTGCGGTCTTCCTGGTCCACCCCGGTGCACTTGAGCTGGTAGGTGCGCAGCATCTCGTCGCCATCGAGGAGCACCTCATCGGCGAGGAGGCCGACGCCGAACTCCGCTTCGAAGTGCGCGGCCAGCCTGACGACCTCTCGGGCGTACGTCTCCCAGGTGTCCGGGCTGTGCGAGGAGGCGAGCCCGAGGAGCCAGTGGTTGACGTCCGCGACCGGGCGCTGGTCATCGTCGAAGACCGTGGGCAGGCCGGCGACCCTGAGTGCCCTCGGGTCGGGTGCGAACCCCGCGTCTGCTGCGTACTCCGGCTTCCACTTCAGAACCCGATAGGGCACGGCCCACCTCCCGCGGGGGAGTCTGGGGGAGGGCACTGACAGGTTCGTGGCGCCGCTCCGGACCGGGGGTGGACGAGGGCTCAGGTTGTCAGTGCGTACGTGCCGGGGGGAAGTGGTTGCCCGAGCCGAGGCTGCCCAGCTGCATCGCCCAGTTCGGCGCCGTCGTCGTGACCGAGTGCAGGACGCGCTCGCCGAGCTCGTCCGCCTTCGCCTCGAGCTCCTGCACCCGCTTCCGCGCGGTTTCGGTCAGCTTCTTGTTGTACTTCCCGGCCGACAGCGGCACGTTCCGCTCGATGTCCCCGCGCAGCGGCGCCAGCGAGCCGCGCGACCGCACCTCGTCGACCGACCACGGCGTGCGGACGGCGATCATGCCGCAGCCGATGTCGACGCCGACGGCGGCCGGGATGATCGCGGCACGGGTCGGCAGCACGGAGCCGACGGTGGCGCCCTTGCCGAGGTGGGCGTCGGGCATGAGTGCGACGTGCGGGTCGACGATGTCGAGGGAGGCGGTGCGCTCGGCCTGCCGCAGCGTCTCGTCGTCGAGGATGCTCGCCCAGTTCAGGAGTTTGTCGGACAGTCTTTCCACGGCCCGAGTCTGCGGGGCGGGGCGTCCCGAGGCGACCGGATTACCGGCGCGGGGTGGGCGGTCGGCCGCCGCCGCCGAACGTCCACGAGGTCGCGCGGGGCGCGCCGTGCGACGGCGCCAGGCGCGACTTCGGGGAACGTGCGGCCTGGCGGGCCGTCCGGAGCGCGACTTCCCCGAAGTGGCGCCCCGCCGGCGGCGGCAGGGCGGCGTCCCCGCGACGTCAGCCGGAGCTGAGGATGCGGTCGACGATCGGGTCGACCGCCGTGTGCAGGCCGGTGTTCGCGTAGGTGAAGAAGAACGCCGTGATGCCGAAGACGGGTACCAGCGCCACCTTCTCCACGGTCGCCCCGGTGCGCAGCCGGAGCAGGATCAGCCGGCTCTTCGTGGCCAGCCAGATCACCGGGACCGGGACGCCGGCGGTCGTGAGGGCGTCGCCGAGGATGTGCGTGAGCACCCCCGCGGCCACCGCCCACGGCAGCCACAGCGGGCTGGGCATGTGGGTGAGCAGCAGCCAGGCACCGCCCCAGGAGAGCACCAGGTTCCCGAGGATCGTCGTCTCGGTCCGGCCCGGGATGACGAAGTGCAGGGCGTGCAGCGCCAGGCCGATCGCCAGGGCCAGCACCAGCAGGCTGGACCAGAAGGCGTTCGCGGCCAGCATCGCCAGCGCGCCGAACGCCAGCGGCGCCAGGACGGCGTCGTGCGTGCCCCACCGGTGCCCACCGGTCACCGCGCCGATGGCGCCGGAGGGGACGTCGGTGACCGGACCCCACATGTCCGAGACCGTGGAGCCTCGGTGGTCGAGGTCGGGCAGCATCGCGAAGCCGCCCACGGCCGCGATCCAGGCGCCCTGCGCCACCGCGCCGTGGACGGGCGCCCAGGGCAGCGTGGCGGCCCCGGCGGCGAGTCCGGAGAGCGCGTGGGTGTGGCCGAGCACGTCCGGAGCATCACCCGCTGGAGCGGCGCGCCGGGGGAGGCGCGCGGAGCGGTGTCAGTCGCCGAGCAGGTGGTGCAGGAGCCGGCGGGTCCTCGAGGAACATCCGCCAGACCTGGACGAGGTCGAGCTCGGCCCGCTCGCGCCGGCTGAAGCCCGCGCCGTCGAGCTCGTACACCAGGGCGGCGCGGCGAGCAGCGGGGAGTGCGTGGCGAGGACCACCGGCGAGCCCGCCGCGACCCGGCCCCCTGCAGGGCCCCGCCGCGAGCGTTCGAGGGGTGGCTGGCAGGGGGTCCTTCTGTCGTCGAGCACCCAGAGCCCGCGCTCCGTGGTGCGCTCCGCGAGGAACGCCAGGAAGCCCTCGCCGTGCGACCGCGCGTTCAGCGGACCGCCGAAGGCCCGAACGCCCGCGGGCCCCTCGCCAAGGGAGCCGACGTGGGCCGTGCATCGCCTCCGCGCGCAGGAACGCCCGCCCTGCGAGCGCGGGTGCCCGCCCTGCAGCTCCAGCTCGGCCCACAGGGCGGACTCGTCGGGGGAGGGGAGCGGCGCGCAGTGGTCCGCCGTCGCCGTCAGCGACCGCTGCCAGGCGCGCGCGACCCCGCACCCCGACCCGGGCCAGCGGCAGCCCGGAGGTCACTGGAACGACCCCGTCCAGAGCCCCGCCCCGAGCGTGCGAGGGGCGGGGAGGACGGGGTCCTTCACTCGTCGAGGTCGTCGTCGTCCGTGCCGCCGCGGGCCAGCCAGGTCGCCAGCCGCTCGACGGGCACCTCGAACTCGGGGTGCTGGTCGACGAACGCCTGCATCTGGTCGGCCAGCCAGGCGAGGGTGACCTGTTCCTCGCCCCGCCGCTGCGACAGCTCCTCGAGCCCTCGATCGGTGAAGTACACGCCCCGCTCCCGGGTCAGCCGGCGAAGGCCTCGGCGACCAGCGTGCGCTGCTCGACCTCGTGCACCTTCGCCGAGCCGACAGCCGGGCTGGCCGACGCCCGACGGGAGACCCGCCGCAGCTTCCGGCCCTCCGGCAGCTCCTCCGGCAGGTTGACCGCCATGAACTGCCAGGCGCCCATGTTGGCCGGCTCCTCCTGCACCCAGACGACGTCGGAGGCGTTCGGGTAGCGCTCCAGCTCCGCGCGGATCTGCTCGGCGGGCAGCGGGTACAGCTGCTCCACCCGCACCACGGCGGTGTCGGCGCGGCCGTCGGCCTCCCGCTGGGCCATCAGGTCGTAGGCGACCTTGCCGCTGCACAGCAGCACCCGCCGGACCGCCGAGGCGTCCAGCGGCTCGCCGCCCACCCCGGTGTCGGGCAGCACCGGGCGGAACGCCTCGTCGGTGAAGTCGCTGACCGGGCTGACCGCCGCCTTGGCCCGCAGCAGGGACTTCGGCGTGAACACGATCAGCGGCCGGTGCACGTCCGAGAGCGCCTGGCGACGGAGCAGGTGGAAGTAGTTGCCCGGCGTCGTGCAGTTGGCGACGGTCATGTTGTTCTCCGCCGACAGCTGCAGGAACCGCTCGATGCGACCGCTGGAGTGGTCGGGGCCCTGCCCCTCCATGCCGTGCGGCAGCAGCATGACGACGCCGGAGCGCTGGCCCCACTTCGCCTCGCCGGAGCTGATGAACTCGTCGATCACCATCTGGGCGCCGTCGACGAAGTCACCGAACTGCGCCTCCCAGAGCACCAGGGCCTTGGGGTTGGCGACCGAGTAGCCGTACTCGAAGCCGACCGCGGCGTACTCCGACAGCAGCGAGTCGTAGACGAAGAACTTCGCCTGCTCCTCGGTCAGGTTGGCCAGCGGGGTGTACTCGTCGCCGGTCTCCCGGTCGATGAGGACCGAGTGGCGCTGCACGAACGTCCCGCGGCGGGAGTCCTGGCCGGCCAGGCGCACGGGGACGCCGTCCATCAGCAGGGAACCGAAGGCCAGCAGCTCGCCCATCGCCCAGTCGATGCCGCCCTCGCTGGCCATCGCCGCGCGACGCTCGAGCATCTTCTGCAGCTTGGGGTGCGGGGTGAACGTCGGCGGGAAGGAGACGTGCGCGTCACCGATCGCCTTGAGCACCTCGGGCGTGATCGCGGTCTTCACCTGCGACTGCTGCGGGGTGCGCGGGTCCATGACCGGTTCGGGCTTCGAGGAGTCCTGCGCGTCGTGGGTCTCGGCGAACGCGCGCTCGAGCTGACCGCGGTAGTCCTTGAGGGCCTCCTCGGCCTCCTCGAGGGTGATGTCGCCGCGGCCGACCAGCGCCTCGGTGTAGAGCTTCCGGACCGAGCGCTTGCGGTCGATGATGTCGTACATCAGCGGCTGGGTCATCGACGGGTCGTCGCCCTCGTTGTGCCCGCGGCGGCGGTAGCAGACGAGGTCGATGACGACGTCCTTCTTGAACTGCTGCCGGTACTCGACGGCCAGCCGGGCCACCCGCACGCAGGCCTCGGGGTCGTCGCCGTTGACGTGGAAGATCGGGGCGTTGACCATCCGCGCCACGTCGGTCGAGTAGAGGGTCGAGCGGGCGGAGCCGGGGCTGGTGGTGAAGCCGACCTGGTTGTTGATGACCACGTGCACCGTGCCGCCGGTGCGGTAGCCGCGCAGCTGGGAGAGGTTCAGGGTCTCCTGCACCACGCCCTGACCGGCGAACGCGGAGTCGCCGTGCAGCAGGACCGGCAGGACGGTGAAGCCCTGCTCGCCCTTGTCGATCATGTCCTGCTTGGCCCGCACGATGCCCTCGAGGACGGGGTTCACCGTCTCCAGGTGGCTGGGGTTGCTGGCCAGCGAGACGGCGATCTCGGCGTCGGGCTGGAACGGGTTGGAGAACGTGCCGGTGGCGCCGAGGTGGTACTTCACGTCACCGGAGCCCTGGACCGTGCCCGGGTCGATGTTGCCCTCGAACTCGCCGAAGATCTTGGCGTAGCTCTTGCCCAGCACGTTGGCGAGCACGTTGAGCCGGCCGCGGTGCGCCATGCCGATCGCGACCTCGTCGAGGCCGTGGTCGGTGCCGGCGATCAGGACCTCGTCGAGGATCGGGATGACCGACTCGCCGCCCTCGAGGCTGAACCGCTTCTGACCGACGTACTTGGTCTGCAGGAACGTCTCGAACGCCTCGGCGGCGTTGAGCCGGCCCAGGATGTGCTTCTGCTTCTGCCGTTCCGGCTGCTCGTGCTTGACCTCGATGCGCTGCTGGAGCCACTCGCGCTCCTCGGGGTCGGTGATGTGCATGTACTCCACGCCGACCGAGCGGCAGTAGGAGTTGCGCAGCACGCCGAGGATGTCCCGCAGGGCCATGAGGCGCTCGCCGGCGAAGCCGCCGACCGGGAACCTGCGGTCGAGGTCCCACAGCGTCAGGCCGTGCTGGAGGATGTCCAGGTCGGGGTGGGTGCGGACCTTGAACTCGAGCGGGTCGGTGTCGGCCATGAGGTGGCCGTTGCGCCGGTAGGACTCGATGACCTCGATGACCCGGGCTTCCTTGTCGATCTGCCCCTCGCGCGTGATCCGCACGTCCGGCATCCAGCGCACCGGCTCGTAGGGGATGCGCAGGGACCGGAAGACCTTGTCGTAGAAGCCGTCCGCCCCCAGGAGCAGCGCGTGCAGGCGGCGCAGGAAGTCGCCGGACTCGGCACCCTGGATGATCCGGTGGTCGTACGTCGAGGTCAGCGTGATGATCTTCGAGACGGCCATCTCGGTGAGCGCGTCGGGGTTCATCCCCTGGAACTCGGCCGGGTACTCCATGGCGCCGACGCCGATGATGGCGCCCTGGCCCGCGGTCAGCCGGGGCACGGAGTGGTTGGTGCCGATCGTGCCCGGGTTGGTCAGGCTGATCGTGGTGCCGGAGAAGTCCTCCATCGTCAGCTTGTTGTTCCGCGCCCGGCGGATGATGTCCTCGTAGGCGGCCCAGAAGGCGGCGAAGTCCATCTCCTCGGCGCCCTTGATGGAGGCGACCACGAGCGAGCGGGAACCGTCGGGCTTGGGCAGGTCGATCGCGAGCCCGAAGTTCACGTGCTCCGGCGTGACCAGCACCGGCTTGCCGTCGACCTCGGCGTAGGAGTTGTTCATGTTCGGGAACTCGTCCAGCGCCCGGACCAGCGCGTAGCCGATCAGGTGGGTGAAGGAGATCTTCCCGCCCCGGCCCCGGGCCAGGTGGTTGTTGATCACGATGCGGTTGTCGGCGAGCAGCTTGGCCGGCACCGCCCGCACGCTCGTCGCCGTCGGCACGGTGAGCGACATGTTCATGTTCTTGACGACCGCCGCGGAGGCTCCGCGCAGCGGGCTCTGCTTGCCGGCACCGACGGGCGGCTTGGGCGCGGCGGGGGACTGCTGGCTGGTGCTCTTCACGGGTGCGCTCCCCGTCGGCTCGGACCCGGCGGTCGGGCGCTGTTCCTTGGTGGCGGCGGGGGCCTCGGCCGGTGCCGCGGGCTCGGCCGGCGGCGCGGCGGGCTTCTCGGCCGGGGCGGAGGGCTTCCCGGCCGGCTTCCCGGCCGGGGCGGCGGGCTTGGCCGCGGCCGGCGCATCCTCGCGGTCGCCCCCGCCGACCGGGCTGCCCGGTCGGTAGTCGGCGAAGAACTCGTGCCACGCCTGATCGACGCTGGACGGGTCGGCCAGGTACTGCTGGTACATCTCCTCGACCAGCCACTCGTTGGTGCCGAAACCGGCGACCTGGGACGAGGCGGACGACGGTCGGGATGAACTCACGCTTGACACGGGGTCGAGTGCCTTCTTCGTCTCGGGGCTGCGTCTGAGGGGCGTCGCTGAACCGGTTGTCGAGTCTACGCCCGTGCCCGGCGGCTGACCGGGCGTGGAGCAGGAGTCGCGTGCCCGGGTCGGCGCGACGTCAGTGGGTGGCGCCGTGCGCGACCAGGAGCTCGGCCAGCGCGTCGTTGCCGGTGGCCGCCCCCTCGTCGGCGCGTCGCACCCGGGCGGCTGCGACGCGGCTGATGTCGAGGGCGCTGGCGCCGTCGTGGGTGGTGGCGTTGACGTCGGCCCCGGACCCCAGCAGCAGGGCCACGATCTCCGGCGCCTCGCCCGACGGCCCGGCCGCCACGGCCGAGTGCAGCGGGGTCCGCCCGGTGTCGGGATCGTGCCGGTCGGCGTCGGCCCCGGCGTCGAGCAGCAGCCGCACCAGGTCCAGGCTGCCCGCGGCGGTGGCCGCGTGCAGTGCGCCGGCATCCGGATCGGCCCCCCGGTCGAGCAGCACCCCGGCCGTGCCGGTCGAACCACCGAAGGCGGCCCAGACGAGCAGGCCCACGCCGGTGGCCGGGTCGGTGAGCGGGGCGCCGGCGTCGAGCTCGGCCGTCAGCCGCTCGACGTCGTCGAGGTAGGCCGCGCTCGGCGCGTCGACGGCCGCGCCCAGCTCCACCAGCATCGGGACGAGGTCGGGCGCGTGCTCCAGCGCCACGTGCAGCGGGGTGCGGTGCCCTTCGGTGCGTGCGGCCAGGTCGGCGCCGGCCTCCACGAGCAGCCGGACGACGTCGGCCCGGCCGCAGGTGACGGCCAGGTGCAGCGGCGTCCAGCCGTCCTGGCCGTCCCGCTCGACGGTGCCGGTGAGCAGCCGGGGCGACTCCTCCACGGCGACCCGGACCGCATCGGTGTCCCCGTCGGCGATCAGCTTGCCCAGGCGCTGGACGGTCATGCGAGTGGTCACGCGGTCTCCGTTCTCCGTTGGCGGCTCCGGCGCAGTTCTCGGCCTCGCCGCTGGTGTCGCGGTGCCCGCCGGCTCAGGCGACGTCGCGGCGGACGGCCAGGAACGTGCCCAGCACGGCCGCAACCAGACCGTAACCGAGGAGGAGGAGACCTCCTTGCCACGCGTCGAGGACGTCCGGGCCCTGGAAGGTGGCGGTCAGCGCTTCGAGCGCTCCGCCCGGCATCCACTTGTACGCGCCCGACGTGGCCGGGATCTGCCGGATGATCGGCTCGATCACGAAGAGGTAGACCAGGCCGCCGACGATGGCGCCGACCTGGTTGCGCAGCAGTGCGCCGAGCCCGACACCGATCACCGCGTAGATGACCAGGGCCAGCCCGGAGCTGCCCAGCGTCCCCAGGTTGTCGGCGCTGAGCTCCGGCGCGTCCCCGCGCGCCCCGGCGTGGACGGCGACCGCCGTGAAGTTGACCGCCATCACCACGAGTGCGAACAGGGTCGCGGCCAGCGCGTAGGCGACGAGCTTGGCGATCACGACCCGGCCGCGGTGCGGCGTGGTCAGGAAGGTGGGCGTGGCGGTCCGGTGCCGGTACTCCTGCGTCATCCCGATGATGCCCAGGATGAGGAACAGGACGTTGACGTTGACCGCGTTCGCCATCGCCAGCTCCTCGTAGAGCGGCGTGCCCACGGCCGGGATGCCCGACTCGGGGTTGCCGGCGAACGCGGTCAGCAGGATGGCGAACCCGATGACCATGACGCAGGAGCCGAGCAGCAGGCCGATCCAGACCCTCGTGGTGAACAGCTTGGTCCACTCGGCGCGCACCAGCCCGGTCATCGTGCGGCCTCCTCGGTGGGAACGGTCGCGGCGTACTGCTCGCGGCCGGCGGTGAGCTGGAAGTAGATCTCCTCGAGCCCGCTGGTGTGCGACCGCAGCTCGTGCAGCTCGACGCCCGCGGCGAACGCCCGGCTGCCGATCTCGGCGGTCGTGCGCCCGCTCACGGTCAGCGCGTCACCGTCCAGGTCGACCTGCGCCCCGCCGGTGCGCAGCACCTCGGCCAGCCGGACGGCTTCGGGGCTGCGCACCAGCACGGTGCCGGCCCCGTCCGCGCCCGAGCGCAGGTCCGCCATCGACGCCTCGCGGACCAGCCGGCCACCGCCGACGATCACCACGCGGTCGACGGTCTGCTCCACCTCCGACAGCAGGTGGCTGGAGACGAGGACCGTGCGGCCCTGGTCGTGCGCCAGGTGGCGCAGGAAGCCGCGCAGCCACTGGATGCCCTCGGGGTCCAGGCCGTTGGCCGGTTCGTCCAGCACCAGGACGGCGGGGTCGCCGAGCAGCGCCGTCGCCAGCGCCAGGCGCTGCCGCATGCCGAGGGAGTAGCCGCCGGCCCGGCGGCGCCCGGCGTCGGCCAGGCCCACCTGGGCCAGGACCTCGTCTGCGCGCGAGACGGGCAGTCCGGCGCCGCGGCAGTAGACGCGCAGGTGGTCGCGGCCGGAGCGGGCCGGGTGGAAGGCGGTCTCCAGGACGGCGCCGACCGTGCGGACCGGCTGGGGGAGTGCCGCGTACGGGACCCCGTCGAAGGTGGCGCTGCCGGCGTCGGGGCGGACCAGCCCCAGGAGCATCCGCAGGGTCGTGGTCTTGCCGGCCCCGTTCGGGCCGAGGAAACCGGTGACCGAGGCCGGCTCGACGGTGAACCCCAGGTCGGAGACGGCCGCCACGGCGCCGAAGGACTTCGACAGCCCGCTCACCTCGACCCGCACGGGGCCGGAGGTCGGGGCATGGGCGGTGGACATGGCGCGCTCCTCGTCGTCCGCAGCGGGTGGACCCCATCCAAGCTCACCGACCGGTTCCGTCGGAACCCTGCCGCGCCGGGCGCGTGACCTGCGGGTGGACGCCGATGATCTCGGGGTGACCAGGTGCACACGGTCACATAGGCTGCGCGCCGTGACCGAGACCTCGTACGCCTACCGGACGGTCGTCGTCGGCACCGACGGCTCCGAGTCCTCGCTGCGGGCGGTGGCCCGCGCCGGTGCCCTCGCCGGTGCCTGCGGTGCCACGCTGGTCATCGCCTGCGCCTACCTCCCGACCGAGGCGGACGACCGCGAGCTCAGCCGCGCGCAGGACGTCCTCCGCGACGAGGCGTACCAGATCGTCGGCTCCCACCCCGCCGAGGACACCGTCCGGACGGCGGCCGAGCGGGCCGGCTCGGCGGGTGCGACGAAGGTGCGGACGGTCGCCGTCCAGGGCTCGCCGGTGGAGGCGCTCCTCGACGTCGTCCGCCGGGAGGGTGCCGACCTGCTGGTCGTGGGCAACCGGGGGCTGGCCGGCATCAAGGGGCGGCTGCTCGGCTCCGTGCCGGCCGACGCGACCCGCCGTTCGCAGTGCGACGTGCTCGTCGTGCACACCACGGACTGAGGTCTCCGCCGGGCATGGAGGACTCCGGGGTGCCCCTCCCGGGCCCCGACGTGCGTGAGGCGCTGGAGCGGCTGCTGCTCGACGGGCCGCGCCGGTACACCCGGCTGCAGGTGGCCGAGCTGGCCGGCATGCCCCCGCAGCGCACCCAGCGGCTGTGGCGGGCCCTCGGTTTCCCGGACGCGGCCGACGACGACCCGGTCTTCACCGACGCCGACGTCCGCGCCCTGGGCGTCGTGTCGCAGCTGATCCGCTCCGGGTTCGTCGACGAGGACACCGAGTCCTCGATCGCGCGGGCCATGGGCCAGGCGCTGTCCCGGCTGGCCGACTGGCAGGCCGACATGCTGGCCGACGCCCTGACCCGGACCGACGCGGGCGGGGAGCGGCGGGCGGCGTCGCCCGAGGAGGCCGTGGCCGTCGCGAGCGCGATGCTGCCCCGGATGCTCGAGATCCAGAGCTACGTCTGGCTGCGGCACCTGGCCGCCAACGCCGACCGGCTGCTGTCCGCCGGTGGCTCAGGCGACCGCCGGGAGCTCGCGGTCGGGTTCGCCGACCTCGTGGGCTACACCTCCCGGAGCCGCGGCATGGGTGGCCGCGAGCTCGGGGCCATGGTGGAGGACTTCGAGAGCACCGCCGCCGAGGTCATCGCCCGCCACCACGGCCGGGTGGTGAAGACGGTCGGGGACGGCGTGCTGTTCACCGCTGCCTCGGCGACGGCGGCAGCCGACATCGGGCTGGCGCTCCCCGACGCCTGGGCGGCGCCCGAGCGCCCACCGCTGCGCGTGGGTGCGGCCTACGGGACGGTGCTCACCCGCTACGGGGACGTGTACTCGCCGGTGGTGAACCTGGCCAGCCGGCTCACCTCGCTGGCCCGGCCGGGGACGCTGCTGGTCGACCGCGACCTCGCCGACCGGTTGCGGGCGGCGGGCGGTCACCGGGTGCGCCCCCTGCACCGGGTCTCGGTCCGCGGCTACGACCACCTCCAGCCGTGGCTGGTCCGGCGCCCCGAGCACACCGACGACGCCCGGCGCGACGACGACGGCTACGACGAGGACTCCTTCGACGCCCACGACGACGACGGGCCCGCCTCCTCCTGACGCGCCGGATCGGGCCGTCGCGGGACGACGCCGGACGGGGCCCGCGGAGCGGTGGACCGGGCTTGGCAGGCTGTAGGGGTGAGCGCCACCCTCGTCGCGCGCGGACTGGCGGCCGGACACGGCGCCCGCGTGCTCTTCTCCGACCTCGACCTCGTGGTCGCCCCCGGCGACGTGGTGGGGCTGGTCGGCGTCAACGGCGCGGGCAAGTCCACGCTGCTGCGCACCCTCGCCGGGGAGATCCCGGCCGAGGCGGGCGCCATCTCGCTGAGCCCGCCGACGGCGACGCTCGGCTACCTCCCGCAGGAGCACGAGCGCCGCGACGGCGAGACGGTGCTCGCCGCACTGGCCCGGCGGACCGGCGTCGCCGCCGCGCAGGCCGCCCTGGACGCGGCCACGGAGGCGCTCTCGGCGGGGGAGCCGGGCGCCGACGACGGCTACGGCGACGCCCTCGAGCGGTGGCTGGCCCTCGGCGGCGCCGACCTCGACGAGCGGGCCGCCGAGGTCGTCGCGGACGTCGCGCCCGGCGTCGCCCTGGACGCACCGACCGCGAGCCTCTCCGGCGGGCAGGCAGCCCGCGTGGGCCTGGCCTCCCTGCTGCTGTCCCGCTACGACGTGCTGATGCTCGACGAGCCGACCAACGACCTCGACCTGACCGGGCTGGAGCAGCTGGAGCGCTTCGTCACCGGGTCGCGGGCCGGCGTCGTGGTGGTCAGCCACGACCGGGAGTTCCTGGCCCGCACCGCGAACCGGATCGTCGAGCTGGACCTGGCCCAGCAGCTCGTCCGCGTGCACGACGGCGGGTACGAGGCCTATCTGACCGAGCGGGAGGTGGCCCGCCGGCACGCCCGCGAGGAGTACGAGGAGTTCGCCGACACCAAGGCGGGGCTCGAGGCCCGCGCCCGGATGCAGAAGAACTGGATGGCCAAGGGCGTCCGGGACTCGATCAAGAAGTCCAAGGACGGCGACAAGCACATCAAGGCGGCCAACCGCGCGTCCTCGGAGAAGCAGGCGGCCAAGGCCAAGCAGACCCAGCGGATGATCGAGCGGCTGGACGTCGTGGAGGAGCCCCGCAAGGAGTGGGAGCTCCGCATGGAGATCGCCTCCGCGCCGCGCGCCGGTGCGGTGGTCGCCACGCTCCGCGGCGCCGTCGTCCGCCGGGGGAGCTTCACCCTCGGCCCGGTGGACCTCCAGGTCGGCTGGGGTGACCGGGTGGCCATCACCGGCGCCAACGGGTCGGGGAAGTCGACTCTGCTGGCCGCCCTGCTCGGCCGGGTGCCCCTCGACGACGGCGAGTCGACGCTGGGCCCCTCGGTGCGCGTCGGTGAGATCGACCAGGCGCGGGCCCGGTTCTTCGGCCCGGAGCAGCTGATGGACGCGTTCGGCGCCGAGGTGCCGGACTGGCCGACGGCGGAGGTGCGCACCCTGCTGGCCAAGTTCGGGCTGACCGCCGACCACGTGCTGCGCCCCGCCGTGACGCTCTCGCCGGGGGAGCGGACCCGCGCGGGCCTGGCGCTGCTGCAGGCCCGCGGCGTGAACGTGCTGGTCCTCGACGAGCCGACCAACCACCTCGACCTGCCCGCGATCGAGCAGCTCGAGCAGGCCCTGGCCGGCTACACCGGGACGCTGCTGCTGGTCACGCACGACCGCCGGATGCTGGCCGCCGTGCAGACCGACCGCCGGCTCGAGGTCGACGGCGGGCGCGTCACCGAGGTGTGAGCGCCGGCTCGCGCGGAGCGGTGAGCGCCACCGCCAGGGTGACCGCCGCCAGTCCGGCGGCGCCGAGCAGCAGGACCCAGTAGGGCACCACCGCCGCGAGGAGCGCCAGCAGCACCGGCGCGACGAAGCCGACGTAGGTGAGCGCGTAGTAGACGGCGGTCAGGCCGGCCAGCTCACCGGGGGCGGCGATCCGCTGGGTCTGCAGCAGCCCGGCCACGAGGCAGCAGCCGTACCCGGTGCCCAGGACGACCGCGGCCGGCAGCACCAGCCAGGGTGACTCGGTCGCCGCGGCGGCCGCCGCGACGACCAGCCCGGCGACGATGGCGCCGAGCCCCACCGCCACGCCCCGCCGCGGCGAGGCGGCGGCGATCCGTCGGGCGGTCGGCTGCACGGCGAACCCGGTGCCCAGGGTGACGCCGGCGATGAGCGCGCTGAAGGCCACCGTCCAGCCCGGCGTCGTGTCGGTGACCAGCCCGGGCAGGACGGCGATGGACACCGTCGCGCCGCCGAACACCCAGGGCGCCACGGGTGCGACCGAGCGCCGGAATCGGGGATCGGCGGCCGAGCGCACCCGGAGCCTGGCCAGCGGGGAGCCCGCGGCGGGAGACGCCCGGGCGGGATCGACGGTCTCGGGCGACCGCCACAGCGGTACGAGCACGGCCAGGACCACGACCAGGTGCGGCAGGTAGGCGGTGACCAACGGCGCCGGCGCCCACTGGGCCAGCAGCCCGGCGACCACGGGGCCCAGGCAGAAGCCGGCGGTCAGGGACATCGCCGCCCGCCGCGCACCGGCCCCGGGCCGGGCAGTGGGGTCCCAGCGCTCCCCGGAGAGCTCCTCCACCCAGGCGCTGCCCGCGGCGAAGGCGGCCCCGCTGGCGAGCCCGGCCAGCAGCCGGCCGGCGTAGAGCGCCCACAGGTCACCGATCATCAGCACCGCGGTGGCGACCAGCGACACCAGCGCGGCGGCGCGCAGGACCGGGGTGCGTCCCCGGCGGTCGGAGATCGGGCCCAGCACGAGCAGCGCCGGGATCAGGCCGAGCGCGTACGCGCCGACGAGCGCATCGACGGTCGCCACCGACAGCCCGGAGCGCTCCCGGTAGGCCACCAGCAGGCTGACGAACTGGTTGGCGCCCCAGCCGATGGCGAACATCGTCAGGGCCACCGGGAGCCATGCCCGGCGCGGGGTCCGGGGCGGGGCGGCCGTCACCCGGTCAGGGTGCCTGCCGGTCCGCGCGGCGGCTCAGGCGGGGTCGGGTCCGCCGTCGCCGTCCAGCGCCTCGGACAGCCCGAGGGTGTCCATGGCCGACCACGTGGCGTCCACCCGGTGGGCCAGCACCATCAGGTCCTGCAGTTGCCCGGAGCGGTCGCGGATGTGGTCCTCCAGCAGCGCCTCGCCGCGGAAGCCGAGGCCGGTGAACAGCGCCAGCGCGGCCCCCTGCTCGGCCACCACCTCGACGACCAGCTTCCTGGCCCCCGACGCGATCGCCTCCGTGACCGCGTGCCGGGCCAGCTCGCGGCCGAGCCCCGCGCCGCGCCGTCGGGGACCGACGACCAGCCGCAGTTCGGCGACGTGGTCGGACCAGCCGGGCAACCGGCGGACCGCGACGTACCCGTCGACCTCCCCGTCGGCGCCCCGTGCCACCCACCGCGTCGAGGCGTCCTCCGCCCACCCGCGCACGGTCGCGGGGTCGGTGACGTCCTCCTTGATGAACGTGCGGTCCCCCTCGGGGAGGCTCGCGAAGAACCGCACGAGCGCGTCGGTGTGCGCCGCGTCGAGCGCGACGATCGTCGTCCCGGAGGCGTCCACCTGGTCTGTCCCGGTCATGTCAGGCTCCCTTGCCCTCGGTCGGCCGGTCCACGGTCTCGCTGCGCCGGCGGAGGAAGTCGATGATCCGGGGCACCGTGGTCTTCGCCGCGGTGCGGCCGACCACCAGCCCCATGTGCCCGGCCGGCAGCACCAGCTCGTGCTTGTCCGGCGAGCCGACCAGGTCGATCAGGCGCTCGGTCGCGGCCGTGGGCACGATGTGGTCCCGCTCGGCCCGGACGGTCAGGAACGGCACCCGGATGTCGGCCAGGTGCACGCGGTCCCCGCCCACGATCAGCCGGTCGTTCAGCATCCCGTTGTCCCGCACCAGCATGTCGGCGGTCTGCCGGGCTGCCTGCCCCGGGAAGGGCACGTGGTCGTCCGACCACCCGGTCATCGCCTGGTAGGAGGCGACGTACTCGTCGTTCCAGAGCCGCTCCCAGAGGGTGACGTAGCGGGTCACCTCCGCCGTCGGCGTCAGGGTCCGGAACCCCTGGACGACGACCTGCGGGGGCACGTTCCCGTTCTCGTCCAGCACCGAGTCCACCCGGAGCCCGCCGACGGCGAACACGTCGGCCAGCGGGCCCATGTGCCGGAAGTCCACCGGGGTGGCCAGCACGCTCAGGCTCCGCAGCGGCGAGTCGGGGTGGTGGGCGGCGTGCAGCAGCGAGAGGACGCCGCCGAAGCAGTACCCGAACAGGTTCACCTCGTCGGCGCCGGAGATCTCGCGGACCCGGTCGATGGCGGCCGGGATGTAGTCGTCGACGTAGTCCTCGAGGCCGTTGCCGGCGTCCCGCTCGTCCGGCTCGCCCCAGTCGAGCATGTAGACGTCGAACCCGGCCTCGACCAGCTGCTCGACGAAGCTGTTGCCCGGGGACAGGTCGAGGATGTAGCTGCGGCTGATCAGGCTGAACACCAGCAGCAGCGGCGGGGAGTGCTGCACCTTGTCCGACCGGTAGTGCCACAGCTGGGTGCGGCCGCGCTGCCAGACGACGTCCTTGGGGCTGCAGCCCACGCCTGGCCGGTCGACCCCGGCGACGAGCTTGATGCCGTTACGCGCCCTGAGGGCGTTGCGCTCGACGTCGCGCCGGACGCGGTCGAGCACCGTCTGCGGGCTGGGCACCGTCGGCATCGCTGTCCTCCGTGGTGGGTTCTGTGGTCGGCTGGGACGAGCCCGGGCGCGACGCGGAGCCGCGTCGCCGCTCCTGCTCCAGCTGGATGGTCAGCCGTCGCACCTCGCGGTCGAGCGAGCCGATCTGGGCGCGCAGCCGGCTGATGTCGCTGCCGGCGGGAAGGTTGAGCAGGTGCCACGCGCGTGCGCTCAGGACCTGCACCGAGGTGCCTGCGATGTTCTGCGCGCGACGCAGGAGGGCAGTGGCCAGCGCGAAGTGCTCGCTGCGCACCACGTCCTCGGCCCGCGGCGACACCGCCTTCTCGACGGCGTCGTACGCCTGCCGCCACAGCGGTCCGGTCATCGCGAACCGACCTCCTCGGGAACCTCCACCGCGCGGCGCAGGATCTTCCCCGTCGGTCCCTTGGGCAGGGCGTCGACCAGCCACAGGTGCCGCGGGTACTTGTAGGCGGCGACGCGCGCCTTGACGAACTCCCGCAGCTCGTCCACCTCGGCGCCGGCCCCCGGCTTCAGGGCGACCGCCGCGGCGACCTCCTCGCCGAGGTCGGGGTGGTTGATGCCGACGACGGCCACCTCGGCCACCGCCGGGTGCTCGTAGAGGGCCTCCTCGATCTCCCGCGGGTAGACGTTGTACCCGCCGCGGATGATCATCTCCTTCTTGCGGTCGACGATGAAGAAGTAGCCGTCGTCGTCCGTGCGGGCCAGGTCGCCGGTGCGGAACCAGCCGTCCGGGATGGCCTTCGCCGTCTCCTCGGCGCGCCCCCAGTAGCCCTGCATCACGTTCTCGCCGCGGATGGCGATCTCGCCCACCTCGCCCGCGGCGACATCATTGCCGTCGTCGTCCACCAGGCGCATCTCCACGCCCCGGATCGGGGTGCCGATCGAGCCCGGCTTCCGCTCGGCGTGCGGGTGGTTGAAGGAGGCCACCGGCGAGGTCTCGGACAGGCCGTAGCCCTCGAGGATGATGCAGCCGAACCGCTCCTCGAACGACCGCATGATCTCCACCGGCATGGCCGATCCACCGGAGACGCACAGCCGCAGGCTGGAGACGTCGTGCCGCTCGGCGTCGGGCTGGTGCAGCATCGCCGCGAACATCGTCGGCACGCCCTCGAAGATTGTCACGGAGTCGCGCTCGATCACCTCGAGGGCCTTGGCGCCGTCGAACCGGGGGATGAGCGTGAGCAGCGAGCCGCGCAGCACCGCGGTGTTCAGCCCGCAGGTCAGGCCGAAGACGTGGAACAGCGGGAGGCAGCCCATGATCACGTCGTCGGCGGTGTTCTCGGCGAGGGTCTCGGCGGTGGTGAGCGCGTTGCGGCCGAGGTTGGCGTGGGTGAGCTCGGCGCCCTTGGGCTGCCCCGTCGTGCCGGACGTGTAGAGGATGACCGCGAGGTCGTCGTCGGAGCGGTCCACCGGCTCGGCCAGCGGCTCGTCGGCCATCAGCTCGGCCGGCGACGCCGGCCCCACCATGACGGCCTCGACCCCGACGGTCGCCGCTGCCTCGCGCACCGGCTCCGCGGTGGTCTCCAGGGTGACGACGACGCGGGCGCCGGAGTCCTCCAGGTAGTACTGGACCTCCCGCGCCTTGAGCAGCGGGTTCATCGGCACGACGGCGGCACCGGCGAGCAGCGCGCCGTAGAAGACGACCGGGAACGCCAGGACGTTGGGCAGGACCAGGCCCACGCGGTCGCCCGGCTGCACCCCGCGGTCGCGCAGCGAGGCAGCGACCCGCAGCGCCGCGTCCCGGAACTGCCCGTAGGTGAGTACGGCGTCGTCCATGCGCAGGGCGGGCCGGTCGGGTCCCTCGTCGGCGGAGCGGAGCAGGTTCTGCGCGAGGTTGGTCATGGAACGGATCCCCCTGGTGCCCGGTGGCTGGACCGGGGGCCCCTACCCGCCTCGACGGGTGATCTACCGCACAGGGTGGATACGGTGGGGCGACCGCACGCCGAGCACTCGACCCGGGGGAGACCCACCCATGCCCGACCGCACCGTCCTCGACATGTTCCGCCTCGACGACCGGGTCGCGATCGTGACCGGGGCGTCCTCGGGGCTCGGTGCCGTCTTCGCCCGCACGCTCGCCGAGGCCGGCTGCGACGTCGTCCTCGGTGCCCGCCGGGTCGACCGGCTGGCCGAGACCCAGCGCGCCGTGGAGGAGACCGGCCGCCGCGCCATCGCCGTGCAGACCGACGTCGCGAAGGTGGAGGACTGCCAGGGCCTGGTCGACGCCGCGATGGCCGAGTTCGGCAAGGTCGACATCCTGGTGAACAACGCCGGTGTCGCGACCGCCATCCCGGGCACGCGGGAGACGCCGGAGCAGTTCCGGTCGGTCATCGACGTCAACCTCAACGGCTGCTACTGGATGGCGCAGGCCTGCGGCCGGGTGATGAAGCCGGGCAGCTCCATCGTCAACATCTCCAGTGTCCTGGGGCTGACGACGGCCGGGCTGCCGCAGGCGGCGTACGCCGCGAGCAAGGCCGCCCTGATCGGCCTCACCCGCGACCTCGCCCAGCAGTGGACCGGCCGCAAGGGCATCCGGGTCAACGCGCTGGCGCCCGGATTCTTCGCCTCGGAGATGACCGACCAGTACCCCGAGGGCTACCTGGAGACGCAGATGTCGCGGGTGCTGGTCGGCCGGAAGGGCGACCCGGAAGAGCTGGCCGCCGCGCTCGTCTTCCTCGTCAGCGACGCCGGCGGGTACGTCACCGGGACGACCCTCCCGGTCGAGGGCGGCATGCTGACCAGCTGAGCTGCGGCCCGACCTGCCGGAGGCGGGGCGGCGCGGGTCACCGGGTGAGCAGCACCTTGCCCCGCCGCCCCTCCTGGGCGGCGTGCTCCAGTGCCGCTGCGACGTCGTCCAAGCCGTACGTCGCCTCGACGGGGACGTGGAAGGCCTCGCTGCGCAGCAGCTCGAGGGACTCCTGGAACAGCGTGCGGATCTCCTCGGGCCTGCGCCGGGACATCGAGCGTGGCGTCCAGTAGCCCTCGAGACGGACGCCGTGGAAGACGACGAGGTCGAGGTCGAGGACGGCGGGCCGGCCGGACAGCAGTCCGTACAGCGAGACGACGCCCCCAGTGGCCAGGCAGTGCGCCAGCCGGTTGGTCGACCCACCGCCCACCGCGTCCACGGCCAGCCGGGCGGGGCGGCCGCCGGTGAGCTCGAGGAAGCGCTCGGGCAGGTCGGGGCCGTCGATGGCGACGGCGCCGTGCGCGACTCCGGCGAGGGCATCGGCGGCCGCCTGCGACCTCACGACGTTGACCAGCGTCAGCCCGCGACGTCTCGCGATCGCATCGAGCACGCGGCCGAACGCCGAGTTGGCCGCGTTCTGCACCACGACGTCGCCCGGCTCGAGCCCGACGTGGTCCTCCAGCAGGAGCAGGACCGCCTGCGGGTTGACCAGTCCCATCGACGCCTGCTGCCGGTCGATGTCCTCCGGTAGCACCAGCGCACGTCTGGCCGGGATGACGACGTAGTCCGACCACAGGCCGGGGATCCCCAGGAGTGCCAGGGGCGTCCCCTCGGCCACCCGGTCGGTAGCGCCCCCGACCACCGTCCCGACGCCCTCGATGCCCGCGAGCCGGGGCAACGACGGCCTGCTGGGTCCGTACCCGTAGCGGCCTTCGAACATCAGCAGCTCGGCCGGGTTGACGGGGGCGGCGTCGAGCTGGACGAGCAGCTCGTCGGGCCCGGGCGTGGGCACCGGTACCTCGACGACCTCCACCACCTCGGCCGGGCGACCGGTGCGGCGCTGCACCACCTGGCGCATCAGCGGCACGACGTCCCCACCCCGGGCGACCGCCCGCCATCGAACCGCACAGCGCCTCCGAGTCTCTCTGCCAACCGACCCACCGGTCGGGAATATCTCGCTGCCGCGCCCCGGTGTCAAGCCGCCGGGGTGCGGTCGCACGAGGCCCCGCCGTCGGCGGTCTCGCGACCCACGCCTGCGAGATCACGCGGCGTGAGCGGCTCGTGGCGCGTCCCCCGGCGACCCGTTGGCGGGGACCCGCCGCGGATCGATCCAGAAGTCCTGGCCGACGCTATTGACGGGAATGAGATCTACGCCATAGCTTCACGACAACTCCCGACCGATGAGTCGGTCGGGACGGTGGTGTCAGTGTCCGGGACCTCGGTAGGCGGGAGCTGGGGCCGGTGGAGGACAGCGCGGCCCGGCGTCGGGCGCGCTCCTCCCACCGGCCGGTGCGCGTCGTCCGGGAGCACGGGAGTCAGGACGAGATCGGGCCGACAGGGCCCGCTCGCAGGCGGAGGAGGAGTCGATGGGTCGCACGGCAGACGGTCAGTGGTCGGAGGAGTGGACGCCCCCGGCGTTCAGCGTCGACGCGAACGGCAAGGTCATCGGCTACGTCAACGACCGCACGCCGAACAACTGGGGTCGGTGGGGCGAGCTCGACGAGAAGGGCACCGTCAACCTCATCACCCCCGACAAGATCGCCCGGGCCGGAGCGCTGATCCAGACCGGCGAGGTGATCAGCTGCGCGATCCCGCTCGACTCGACCGGGCCCGTCCACCCCACCCGCACCGGCGTCGTGCACCTGTACGGCTACACGGGGGCCGACTTCGTGGCCGGCTCGGTCGCGGGCAAGCAGTACCCCAACTTCCAGGGCACCGACGACTACATCTTCATGCCGCTGCAGGGCAGCACGCAGTGGGACGGCATGGCCCACTTCTTCTATAAGGACACGATGTACAACGGCTTCTGGATCGGGAACGTCGAGTCCTTCGCCGGCGCCCGTCGCGGGAGCATCCACCACCTGAAGAACACCCTCGTCGGGCGGGGCGTCTTCCTCGACCTCCCGCGCCTGCGCGGCGTCGAGCGCCTCGAGCAGGGCTACGCGATCACTCCGGCCGACCTGGACGCCGCGGCGGAGGCCCATGGCGTCGAGATCGGCGAGGGCGACATCCTCGTCGTCCGCACCGGGCACGTGCCGTGGTTCTACAGCCTCGAGGACAAGAGCCAGTTCTGGACCGGTGGGGCGCCCGGCCTGTCCAAGGCCTGCGTCGAGTGGCTGCACGAGAAGGACGTGGCTGCCCTGGCGATGGACAACATCGCCATCGAGGTCGAGCCCTTCGAGGAGGGCGCCGAGCACGTCTACCCGATCCACGCGCGTCTCATCCGCGACCTGGGCCTGACCCTCGGCGAGGTGTGGTGGCTCGAGGACCTGTCCGAGGCCTGCGCGCGGGACGGCCGCTACGAGTTCTTCATCTCGGCCCCGCCGCTCAACGTCACCAACGCGTCGGGCTCGCCGGCCAACCCCGTCGTCATCAAGTGACCGTGCCGCCGCGTGGCGGCGTCAGCCCGTCGAGTCCCCTGGGAGGACCGGCATGACCACCAGCACGCTGGTGCCCCGTGAGCTCGAGCGCAGCCGCCGGCTCGTCCTCGGCGAGATTCTGGCGCGCAACGCCCGCCGGGACCCCGCCAAGGTGGCGCTCATCTTCGAGGGCGAGCAGCGCACCTTCGGTGAGCTCGACACCCGGGTGAACAAGCTCGCCCAGGCCCTGCTCGCGCGCGGTGTCGCGCCCGGCGACAAGGTCGCCGTCCTGATGTACAACCGCCTCGAGGTCGTGGAGTCCTACTTCGCCTGCCAGAAGATCGGCGCCTGCCCGGTGCCGATGAACTTCCGGCTGGCTCCGGGAGAGGTCGCCTACATCTTCGGCAACTCCGACACCGTCGGGGTCCTGGCCGACGAGGAACTGGCCCCGCTCGCCATGGAGGCGGCCGGCCGCTCGGCGCAGATCGGCTTCACCCTCGTGACGGGCGGGTCGGCGCCGGAGGGGGCGGAGAGCTACGAGGCGGCCCTGGAGTCCGCGCCGGACGAGGCGCCCGACGTCCTCGTGGACGAGGGCGACCTGGCCTTCCTCATGTACACGTCCGGGACGACGGGGTTGCCCAAGGGGGCCATGCTCACGCACCGGAACCTGGTCACCAACACCGTCAACTGGGTCACGGAGCTGCAGGCCACGCGTGAGGACGTGTGGCTCTCGGGGCTCCCGCTGTTCCACATCGGCGGGGTGAACGGCGTCCTCCCGTTCATCTACCTGGGCGCCACCTGCGTCATCACCGCGTCCACGAACTTCGACCCGGAGCTGTCCCTCCAGCTCCTGGCCCGGCACGAGGTGACGCTCTGCTACTTCGTGCCGACCCAATGGCAGCAGATCTGCTCCCTGCCGGGTGTGGCCGACATCGACACCAGCCGGCTGCGGGTCGCGCTGTGGGGGGCGTCGCAGGCGCCGCCCTCGACGCTGGAGCTGCTGACGCGGACCTTCCCGTCGGTCGGGATCGTCAACGCGTTCGGGCAGACCGAGATGTCGTCGAACACGACCTTCCTCAAGCCGGCCGACGCGGTGCGCAAGATGGGCTCGGTGGGCAAGCCCGCGGTGAACGTCGAGGTGCGCATCGTCGACGAGGCCATGGCGGACGTGGCACCGGGTGAGATCGGCGAGATCGTGTACCGCGGACCCACCGTGATGGCCGGCTACTACAAGAACGAGGAAGCGACCCGGGCGGCCTTCGAGGGCGGCTGGTTCCACAGCGGGGACCTGGTGCGCCAGGACGACGAGGGCTTCATCTACGTGGTCGACCGGACCAAGGACATGATCATCAGCGGCGGGGAGAACATCTACCCGGCCGAGGTGGAGCGGGTGGTCGAGCGGCATCCCGCGGTGGCCGAGGTCGCGGTCGTCGGCGTGCCGCACCCCAAGTGGGTGGAGACGCCGGTGGCGGTCGTCGTCCCCCGGGCCGGGGTGGAGCCGCCGGCCGAGGAGATCATCGAGCTGGCCAAGCAGAACCTCGCCAGCTACAAGAAGCCCACGGCGGTCGTGTACATCGAGGAGCTGCCCCGCAACGCCTCGGGCAAGATCCTCAAGCGGCAGCTGCGCGACCAGTTCGTGTCCCTCTTCGAGGCCGAGGAGGGGGCGACGTGACAGTCCCCGTCCGTCCCGCCGGTCGCGTGCGCGAGTACGACGCCGACCTGCCCGCCCACCTCGTCGACATGCTCCACCGGACGGTGGCGGAGGTGCCGGACAGGACCGCGTTCGTGGACTCCCACCGGTCCCTCACCTGGTCGGGGTTCGCAGCCGAGGTCGACGAGCTGGCCGGACGGCTGGTCGGTGCCGGTGTCGAGCCCGGGGACCGGGTGGCGCTGCTCTCGGGGAACGGCGTCCCGTACACGGTCGCGGTCTGGGCGGTCTGGACGGCCGGCGGGGTCGTCGTCCCGTTGAACAACCGGCTGCATCCCGACGAGATGAGCCGCCTGGTCCTCGACGCGCGACCGCGGGTGCTCCTGGCCGGCAGCGGCCGCGAGGACGCCGCGGCGCACATCGGCAGGGAGGCAGCGGTCGAGGTGGCCCACGAGGACCCGGCCACCGGGCGGTACCTCGCCTCCGGTGCGGCCGCACCGGTGCCCACGGGAGCTCTCACCGCGGACAGCCCGGCCCAGATCATGTACACGTCCGGGACGACCGGCCGCCCCAAGGGCGTGGTGCTCTCGCATCGCAACGCGGTGCAGAACAGCGGCACCTGCACGCTCGTGCTCGGCCGGCGCACGGACGACGTCGAGCTGATCATGGTGCCGCAGTTCAACGTCACCGGGCTCAACTCGCAGACGGTGCCCGTGGTGCACCGCGGGATGACCGGGGTGCTGCTCGACGGCTTCGACCCCGCCCGGGTGGTCGACCTCGTGGAGCAGCACGGGGTCACGACGACGGTGGGGGCGCCCACGATGTGGTGGCGCATCCTCGACGCCGCGTCGGACCGGCCCGAGGCCCTCCGGACACTCCGGCTGGCCGCCTACGGCGGAGCCCCGATGCCCACGGCGCTGCTCGACCGGTTGGTGGCGGCGTTGCCGGACGCCACGTTCGGCAACGGCTACGGGCTGACCGAGACCTGCTCGATGATCACCTACCTCGGCGGCGCGGACGCGCTGGCGCACCCCAGCAGCGTCGGTCGGCCCCTGCCCATCACCGAGCTGCGGCTGGTCGACCCGTCGACGGGGGAGGAGGTCCCGCCGGGGGAGACCGGCGAGATCGCCGTCCGGGGGCCGCAGGTCGCATCCGGCTACTGGGCGCCCTCCTCGCTCCGGCCGCTGACGGACGAGGACGGCTGGTTCCGCACCGGCGACGCCGCCCGCCTGGAGGACGGTTTCGTGATCCTGCAGGACCGGCTCAAGGACGTCATCAAGCGCGGCGGTGAGTCGATCTACTGCATCGAGGTCGAGGACGTGCTGCACCAGCACCCCGCCGTCCTCGAGGCGGCGGTGCTCGGCGTACCCGATCCCGTCTACGGCGAGACCGTCGCCGCGCACGTGGTCCTGCGGCAGGGGACCGAGGCGACGGCCGAGGAGATCACCGACTTCTGCCGGAGCCGGCTGGCGGCCTTCAAGGCCCCCAGGACGGTGCACTTCCGGTCAGAACTGCCCCGCAATCCCGGGGGCAAGGTCCTCAAGGCCCTCATGCGGACCCCGTAGTCCAGGCAGTTCCCGTCGCGGCCCCGCCGTGACGGTCCCCGCACCAACCCAACCGGCGACTCGCGCGCCGGTCCGGCACACCCACCCGGCCGTCCCGGCCGCGGAACGAAGGAGTTCCTCCATGAAGGTCAACCTCAGGACGTTCGGCACCGCCGTGGTGGCCGCGTGCCTGCTCACCGCCTGCACGAGCGGTGCGGAGAGCGACCAGTCGTCGTCGGGCGGCGGGTCGGCAGCCCCCCAGGGGCAGGGAGCCGCGGGATCGGGCGACTGCAGCGAGGACGTCGAGGACGTGACGGTCGGCCTCGTGGCGGTGAACCTCAACTCGCCGAGCATCGCCCGCATCGCCGACAACTTCGAGAGGGCCGCGGAGGAGCGCGGCTGGACCGTCGAGGTCTTCGACGGCCAGGGGGACCAGAACGCCACCAACAACGCGGCGGAGAACCTCCTCCAGCGCGGTGTGGACCTGCTCGTCAACAACTCCTCGCCCAACGACCAGATGGGCCCGGTCATCCAGGCCGCCGAGGCCGCGGGGGTCCCCTTCGTCTCCATCTACGGCGGCGCGGCGCCCGGTGTCGACGCCGAGATCGGCACCAACGAGACGGTGAACGGCTCGCTCATCACCCAGGAGATGGTCAACCGGCTCGAGGACGGCAGCCGGGTGCTCAAGCTCAACTGGACCGTGCTGCAGGCCCTGCGGGACCGCGACGCCGGCTTCCACGCGGTGATGGACGAGGCGAAGAACGTGGAGATCGCACGGGAGATCGAGGTGAAGGTGCCGGGCCAGGTGGACGACGCCTACGCCCAGATCACGAACTTCCTGCAGGCCGACAAGGACATCGACGCCATCTGGCTCGGCTGGGACGAGCTCGCGCCGCCGGCCGTGCGCGCCGTGCAGGAGGCCGGACTCGAGGACGAGATCATCATCGTCGGCTTCGACGGCAACCCCTTCGCCTGGGACCTCATCCGCTCGGGCTCGCCCTACATCATGGAGCCGGCCAACCCGTTCGAGCCGATGGGGGAGCAGGCCGTGACCACGGCCAACTGCCTGCTGCAGGGTGGCGAGCTGGAGAGCAACGTCATCTACATGAAGCCGTGCCTGATCACGCGGGAGACGGTCCCGGCGGAGGGCGAGTTCCCGAACTGGGACGACTGCGCGTACTTCCCGGGTCAGATCGGTAGCTGACGTGGCCTCGACGACGACGCCGGGGCGGTCGACGACCGACCGCCCCGGCCCGCTCCTGGACGTGCGGGGGCTGGTCAAGGACTACCCGGGCCAGCGAGCGCTGGACCACATGGACTTCACGCTGCGCGAGGGGGAGATCCATGCGCTCCTCGGGGAGAACGGAGCGGGCAAGTCCACGCTGATCAAGGCGGTCGCCGGCGCGATCGGGGTGGACGGCGGATCGATCTCCGTCGGGGGGACCGAGATGGAGATGCGGACGCCGCACGTCGCCCGGGCCGCGGGCATCAGCGTCGTCCACCAGCACGGCAACCTCGTGACCGACCTGTCCATCCTCGAGAACGTGCTCCTGACCGAGGGCATGTATCGCCGTGCCGGGGTCCTGGTCGACTGGAAGCGGTCGCGGGAGCGGGTCCGGCAGGTGCTGGCCCGGGTCGGGGTGGAACGCAAGCCCGACGTGCTGGTGCGGGACCTGTCCCCGCACGAGGTCGCGCTGGTGTCCCTGGCGAAGGCGCTGGCCGGGGACGCGCGCGTCGTCATCCTCGACGAGCCGACGGCGGCCCTCCTGCCGGACGAGGTGGAGCGCCTGTTCGGCCAGATGCGGCAGCTCGCGGCGGAGGGCATCGGCTTCGTCTACGTGACGCACCGGCTCGGTGAGGTCTTCCAGATCTGCGACCGGATCACGGTGATGCGTGACGGCCGCCTGGTGGGGAGCTGGGACCGTGCGGAGCTCGACCACGACGCGCTCGTCGACCACCTCGTCGGACCGGAGAAGGCGCTCGCGGAGATCACCCGGGCCACGGAGGAGATCGGGCCCCCCGTGCTGGAGGTGAGCGGCCTGTCGGCGGCAGGGCTGCACGACGTCTCGTTCGACGTCCGGGAGCGGGAGGTGCTGGGGGTCGCCAGCCTGCCCGGGGAGGGATCCGAGGCCCTGGTCGAGGCGCTCTTCGGCCTCCGGCGGGCCGGCGGCTCGGTGCTCCTGCGCGGGAAGCGGCTCGACGTCGGTTCCCCCCGGCGCGCCGTCCGGTCGGGTGTGGCCCTCGTACCGCGCGACCGGCAGGCGCACGGGCTCGTGCCCGACATGTCGGTCCGGGAGAACGCGACCCTTGCGGCGACCGACCGGTTCCGCACCGATGTCGTCACCCGCCTCATGAGCCGGCGGTCGGAACGCCAGACCCTGGCGTCGGTCATGAAACGGCTGCAGGTCAAGACCCCGTCCCTGGAGACGTCCATCAGCTCCTTGAGCGGGGGGAACGCGCAGAAGGTGGTCATCGGCCGGTGGCTCGTCCGGCAGTCCGACGTCTACCTGCTCGACTCGCCGACGGCGGCGGTCGACGTGCACGCCAAGTCCGAGATCTACGCCCTCGCGCGGGAGCTGGCCTCGTCCGGCGCCCCAGTCATCTTCACCTCGACCGAGGTGGAGGAGCTGGTGCGGCTCTGCGACCGGGTCGTCGTCCTGCACGGGGGACGGATCGTCGGCGAACTCACCGGCGACGACCTGACCGTCGCAGCCATCCTCCGCATGTCATTCGGGAGCAGCGTTGACCAGTAACAGCGTGTCCGACTCCGTGGTCGACCACACCGCTGCGCCGGACGTGGCCGACCGTCGGCCGGCGCTCTCCGACCGTGCCTTCACCGCGCTGAGCCGGTGGGGCACCATCGGCAGCCTCGTCGTCCTGATCATCGTGTTCACGGTGCTGCGGCCGGACTCCTTCGCGACCAGCGACAACTTCTTCAACATCCTCAACCAGGTCGCCATCCTGGGGATGCTCGCCCTCGGCCTGACGGTCGCCCTGTCGATGGGGCTGTTCGACCTCAGCATCGCCGGGATGGCGACGCTCGGGGGCTACCTGGCGACCAAGTGGCTGGCGGACGGCCTCATCTCGAACGCCTGGCTCGTGCTCGTGATCGTCCTGGGCATCGCCGCCCTGATCGGGGTCCTGAACGGGGTGCTGGTCAGCTACCTGGGCATCTCGGCGTTCATCGAGACCTTGGCGATGGGGTCCATCCTCACCGGCGCTGTGCTCGGGGTGTCCGAGTCCCAGACCGTCCTGTCCGGCATCCCGCAGACGTTCCTGGACTTCGGGCAGGGCAAGGTCGGGCCCGTCCCGAACCCTGTCGTCTTCCTCATCCTCGTCGCGGTGCTGCTCTACGTGTTCCTCGAGCAGACCGAGCCCGGGCGGCACATGTACGCGATCGGGAGCAACAGCGAGGCCGCCCGGCTCTCCGGCATCCCCGTGCGCCGCTACGCGATGATCGCCCTCGGCATCGCCGCGACCTGCGCGGCCCTCGGGGGCATGGTCGTCGCGGCGAACCTGGGCGTGGGGCGGCCCCAGGGCGTCGGCGACACCTACCTGCTCGACGCCTTCGCGGCTGCCTTCATCGGCGCCTCGACGCTGCGGCCGGGGCGCTTCCACATCCTGGGCACGGTGATCGGGGTGCTGCTCATCGGCGTCATCAGCAACGGGCTGAGCCTGCTCGGCGTGGAGACGTTCTGGCAGTACGTCGTGCGCGGGCTGCTGCTCCTGTTCGCCGTCTTCGCGGCCGGCTTCGTGACCACCCGGCGCAAGTGATCCGGGCGGGCCGCCGTCGGCGGCCCGCCCCTCGGCCCCGCAATCCAGGGGACCGGCGTCCGCGAACACACCGACCGACGAGTCGGGTGGTTCATCGGCGCTCGCCGGTGCCGGGAGGAGAACTCATGCCAGACATCAAGACCGCACTCGTCACGGGGGCGACCCGGGGCATCGGCCGCGGGATCGCCGTGCGCCTGGCGGAGCGCGGATACGGCCTCACCATCGCGGCCCGGCGCGAAGCGGACCTCGAGCGGGTCGCCGAGGTGCTGCAGGCCGCCGGCGCCGACGAGGTGCGGATCGCGCCGGGGGACATGGCCTCGGAGGACGACATCGCCCGCATGGTGGACGCGCACGAGCAGTCGTACGGCAGCATGACCGCGCTCGTCCTGGCGGCGGGCGTCGGCTCCGCCGGACCCATCGCGGACTACCCCCTCAGCCGCTATGACAAGCAGTTCGCGGTCAACACCAGGGCTGCGTTCTTCGCCATATCCCGGGCCCTCCCGCAGCTGCGCGCGGCGGCTGCGGCGGAGCCCGTGCACGGGTCCCGGATCGTGGCGCTCGCGTCGATCGGCGGTATCTACGCCGAACCGGGGCTGGCCGCCTACGGGGCGGCCAAGGCGGCCCTCCTCTCGATCTGCCGCTCGGTGAACGTCGAGGAGTCGGCGGGGGGTGTCTCCGCGACCGCCATCGCACCCGCCTACGTCGACACGGACATGAGCGCGTGGGTGCAGGGCGAGATCCCGCCGGAGACCATGATCTCCGTCGCCGACGTGGTGGAGATGGCCGAGGCGCTGCTGCGGATGTCGGCCAGGGCGGTGGTCCCCGAGATCGTCGTGTCGCGGGCCGGCCCGGACAGCTACCGCGCGTGACCGGCATCCAGGTCGGGACGGGGGCCGTGCCGGAGACGGGTGACGGCGTGCGGGCGGGGACCACCCCGGGGGGCGTGCGCTTCTGGGTCGACGGACAGGGGCCGCCGCTCGTGCTGGTCGCCGGCTGGGGGCAGCCGGCGCTGGTCTGGTCGGGCGTGCTGCCACGGCTGACCAGCCGCTTCTCGTGCATCACCCTGGACAACCGGGGCCTGGACGCCGTGGGTGACTCGCGCGGCGAGGTCAGCGTCGCCGGCATGGCCGACGACGTGGCGGCGGTCGTGCGCTCGGCCGGGCTGGGCCCGGCGGCCGTGCTCGGCTGGTCCATGGGCGGCGCGGTGGCGCAGGAGGTGGCGCACCGCCACCCCGGCGTCGTCTCAGCGCTCCTGCTGCTGAGCACCAGCGCCCGGCGCAGCCCGGTGCAGCGGCTGTGGACACGCGCCCGGCTGGCGCTGGCCGACGCCGACGTCGACCGGCAGGTCGCGGAGACCGCCGCGCTGCCCTGGATGTTCACCCCCGCCGCCTGCAGCGACGAGGAGCGGGTGCTCGCGCTGACCCGGGCGAACGCCGCGGGGGCAGCCGCCGGGCCCGCGGGGTTGCGGGCGCAGGCGCGCGCGCTCGACGACTTCGACGCCCGGAGCTGGTTGGGCGACCTCGCGGTCCCCGTCCTGGTCCTCGTCGGCGCCGAGGACGTGCTCACCACCGTGGACCTGGCCGTGGAACTGGCGGACGCCATCCCCGGTGCGCGGCTCCGCGTCCTGCCCCGCGGCGGTCACGCCGTGGTCCTGGAGCAGCCCTACGAGACCGTGTCGGCCGTCCTGCGCTTCCTGCGGAGCACCGGCGGTCCGGCACTGTCCCCGAACGCCCCATCCACCGTTCAGCGAGAGGTCGGAGTCTGAGGATGCAGATCATTCGGCTGCCCCGCTTGGGGCAGACCATGGAGACGGGGATCGTCACGGTCTGGCGACGGCAGCAGGGGCAGGACTTCTCCCTGGGCGACGTGCTCTACGAGGTCGAGACCGACAAGATGGTGAGCGAGGTGGAGGCGAAGCAGGACGGCGTCCTGCTCCGGATCCTCGCGCCGGCCGGCACCGACCTGGACGTCGGAACCCCGCTCGCGGTGATCGCCGAGGCCGGCGCCTCGGTGTCGGACGCGGACGTCGACGCCTTTCTCAGCTCGCAGCCCGCCGGTGCCGTCGAGGTCGGCGAGGACGGCGAACCCGTCGACGTCCCCCCGCCGGTCCCCGCTGCCCCCGCGCCGGCCGCCGACGTCCCCCAGCCGGCTCCGGACGCCCCCCGGCCGGCGGGGACGTCCGTGGCGGAACCGGGCCCGGCCGCCCGCGACCAGGAGGAGGCGCCACCGCTGCCCCCGCCCTCGTCCGGCCCGCCCACGGCCGCGGACCCGAGCGCCGCCACGACGGCCGCGGGGTCCGTGCCGGCGGAGGGATCCGCGCCGCCGCTCGGGAGCGGGGACGGACGGGTGCGCGCGGTGCCCAAGGCGCGGAAGGTCGCCCGGGAACTCGGCGTCGACCTCTCGCGGGTGACCGGATCGGGCAACCGCGGCGTCATCCGCGTCCGGGACGTCCGCGAGGCCGCACAGCGCAGCGGCGGTCAGGCGGCGGAACCGGCTGCGGCACCGGCCCCGGCGGGCCGGAGCACCGGGCCGGCACGGATCACCGAGCGGATCCCGGTCCGTGGCGTCACCCGGGCCATGGCCGGGGCGATGACGCGGAGCTGGCAGGAGATCCCGCAGTTCGTGCAGCAGGTCAGCCTCGACGCCGGAGCACTCGTCGCGCGCTACAAGCGGCTGAAGTACGAGGGCGCGGGGGTGACCTACACCGACCTCCTGGTCTCGGCCACCGCGCTGACCGCCCGCGAGGTGCCGGAGGTCAACGCCAGCTTCACGGGGGAGGAGATCCTCCGCTACGGCGACGTCAACGTCTCCATCGCGGTGGCCACCGACCGCGGGTTGTTGGTGCCCGTCCTGCGCAACGCCCAGGACCTCCGGATCGAAGAGGTCGCCGCTGGGGTCAAGGCCCTGGCGGCGCGGGCCAGGGAGGGACGGCTGACGGCTGAGGACACGAAGGACGGGACCATCACCGTCTCCAACCTCGGGGCCTTCGGCATCGACACCGGGACCCCCATCATCAACGCCCCGCAGAGCGCCATCGTCTTCGTCGGGTCCCTCTCCGACCAGGCGGTGGTGCGGGAGGGCCAGATCGTCATCCGGCCGATCCTCAACGTCTCGGTGGCCTACGACCACCGGGTCGTCGACGGGATGACCGGGGCTCGCTTCACGTCGGCGCTCAAGGCCCGGCTGGAGGCGGGCGGGTGACCGGCGGACGACGACCGCACCGGATCGAGCCTGAGGAGGAGCACCCGTGCTGACGGATGAGCTGAAGATCGAGATCTACCGGATGATGTACCTGGCCCAGACATGGGAGCAGCGGCTGCTGCGACTGCTGGACGACGGGTTGGTGTCCGGCTTCTACCACGCCGGGCGCGGGCACGAAGCGCTCGAGGTGGCGTCCATGGTCGCCCTGCGGGACGACGACTACCTGCTCTACGACCACCGCGGCTGCGCGCACATGCTCGCCAAGCGGATGAGCATGGTCAGCCTCTTCGGCGACTTCCTGGGCAACGACAAGGGGTCGACCAAGGGCCTCGGGGCGGGCATCGTCCACATCGCCGACCCCGACCACGGCGTCCTGGGACAGTCCGGCACCCTCGGTGGTGGGCACGTCCTCGCGGCCGGCGTCGGCCTGTCCATCAAATTGCGCAAGACCGACCAGGTCGTCGTGAACTTCTTCGGGGACGGCGCGGCGAACCGGGGCACCTTCCACGAGGGGGCGAACGTCGCCGGCGCCTGGAAGCTGCCGGTGATCTACATCGTGCAGAACAACGGCTGGGCGATCTCCACGCCGCAGTCCCAGGTCACCGCGATCGAGTCGTTCGCCGAACGGGCGGCCGGCTACGGGATGGCGGGCGTCTCCATCGACGGCATGGATCCGTTCCTGGTCTACGAGACCATGGCCGAAGCCGTCGAACGGGCGCGTGGCGGCGGCGGGCCGACGCTCCTGGAGGGCCGGGTCGTCAGGTTCCGCGGGCACTACGAGGGGGACCCCGGGACCTACCGCAGCAAGGAGGAGCTGGCCGCCGGCAAGGACCTCGACCCGGTCGTCCGGACCCGGCTGCGGCTGCTCGAGGACGGGCTGCGCACGGAGGAGGAGCTCGACCGCCTCCAGCACGACGTCGACGCGGAGATCGAGGCGGCCCTCGAGGAAGCGCTCACCGGCACGGTGCCCGGCCGTGAGCGCTTGTCGGAGGGCCTCTATGTCTGACCACCCCTACTGCGAGGAGACCCGCGCATGACCACGACCCCGACGGTGCGCAAGCTCTCCTACTCGCGCGCCATCAACGAAGCCCTGGCCGAGGAGTTGGCCCGCGACGAGCGGGTCTTCATCATGGGGCAGGACGTGGGCGCCTTCGGCGGCGCGTTCGGCGTGACCCGAGGGCTGCACGCCCGGTTCGGCGGCGAGCGGGTCATCGACACGCCGATCTCGGAGATGTTCCTGGTCGGCGGGGGTGTGGGGGCGGCCATCACCGGACTGCGACCGGTGGTGGAGATGCAGTACGCCGACTTCCTCTGGAACGCCGGCGACGAGATCGTCGGCAAGATGTCCAAGTGGCGTTACATGCACGGTGGCCTGTTCACCGTGCCGATGGTGCTGCGCCTCCCCGAGGGTGCAGCCGGCGGCGCGGGCCCCGAGCACTCGACCTGCCCGGAGGCCGCCCTGCTCGCGGCCGCCGGCTCCTACATCGTGATCCCCTCGACGCCCTATGACGCGAAGGGCCTGCTGAAGTCGGCCATCCGGGACGACAACCCGGTCGCCTACTTCGAGCACAAGGGCATGTACGGCCTCAAGGGCGAGGTGCCGGAGGAGGAGTACACCATCCCCCTCGGCCAGGCCGACCTGAAGCGGGTGGGGGACGACGTCAGCATCATCACCTGGGGACGGATGGTGCACCGGGCACTGGAGGCCGCGGAGACGGCGGCTGCCGACGGCATCTCCGTGGAGGTCCTCGATCTCCGGTGCCTGCGACCGCTGGACGTCGCCGCCATCGTGGCGACCGTCGAGAAGACCGGGCGGGTGATCATCTCGCACGAGGCCGGCAAGACCGGCGGCGGTGGCGGGGAGATCGCCGCCATCATCGCCGAGGAGTGCATCACCAGCCTCGAGGCGCCCGTCCGCCGGATCTGCGGCATCGAGACGCCGGTACCGCAGAGCACCCACCTCGAGCAGTACGTCGTCCCGACGGCGGAGGACCTGGGCGCCGCCATCACGGACATCGCCCGGTACTGAGACGCACGACGTCAGGAGCTCTCGCATGATCACGGACACCACCACCTCGCCGGACGTCGCCGAGCTGACCGCCCGCACCAGGACGTTCGTCCGGGAGCACGTGCTGCCGGTCGACGACCGCTTCCGCGGGGACATCGAGGCCGCGGGCGGGGACGACTGCCGCCGGCGCCTCCAGCAGGAGGCGCGCGACCGCGGCCTGCTGGCGCCGCACGCGCCGACCGACTGCGGCGGCCTCGGCCTCGGCATGGTCGACCGGTCGCCGGTGTTCGAGGAGGCGGGCTACTCGGTCCTCGGACCGACGGCGCTGAACATCGCGGCCCCGGACGAGGGGAACGTGCATCTGCTGGCGGTGGTCGCCGACCAGGAGCAACGGCAGCGCTTCCTGCAGCCGCTGGCGCGGGGAGAGGTGCGCTCGGCGTTCGCCATGACCGAGCCCGCGCCCGGCGCCGGGTCCGACCCGTCGGCTCTCGCCACCACGGCCGTCGGTGACGGCCGGGGCTGGCGCATCCGCGGCCGGAAGTGGTTCATCACCGGGGCCGACGGCGCCGGCTTCTTCATCGTCATGGCCCGCACCTCCGGTGTGCCGGGTGACCGCGGCGGCGCCACGATGTTCCTGGTGCCGGGTGACGCCCCCGGCCTCACCGTCGAGCGGCACATCGGCACGCTGGACCGCTCCATGGTCGGAGGGCACTGCGAGGTGCGCTTCGAGGACGTGCGCGTGGAGCCGGAGGACGTGCTGGGCGCGGTGGACGCCGGCTTCCAGTACGCGCAGGTGCGACTCGGCCCGGCCCGCATGACGCACGTGATGCGCTGGCTGGGGGCAGCGCGGCGGGCGCACGACGTGGCGCTCCTCCAGGCGGCCGATCGCCAGGTGTTCGGCGGCCGCCTGGCGGACCAGGGCATGGCCCAGCAGGCGATCGCCGACAACGAGATCGACATCGCCGCCACGAGGGCGCTGCTCATGGACGCGTGCCGCGCCCTGGACGCCGGATCCCGGGCGGCCGACGAGACGTCCATCGCCAAGACGTTCGCCGCCGAGGCCATCTTCCGCGTGGTCGACCGGTCCATGCAGTTGTGCGGCGGAGCCGGCGTCTCCGACGACCTGCCCGTCGCGCGCATCTTCCGGGAGGTGCGGCCGTTCCGGATCTACGACGGCCCGTCCGAGGTGCACCGGTGGGCCATCGCGCGACGTGCGGTCGCCCGGGCCCTGAAGGAGGCCGGGCGTGCATGACGTCGTCGACCCCGCACCTGTGCTGGCGGAGTTCCTCGAGCGCGCCGGTGTGCCGCTCAGCGGACCGCTGCACGTGGCGCTCATCAGCGGGGGCCGGTCCAACCTGACCTACGGCGTCACCGACGGCGCCTCCCGGTGGGTCGTGCGACGGCCTCCGGTGTCGGGTCTCACCCCCTCGGCCCATGACATGGTGCGCGAGTGGCGGGTCACGAGTGCGCTCCAGGGCACGGCGGTGCCGGTACCGCGGGCGGTGGCGCTGTGCGAGGACCCGTCGGTGCTCGGCGCCCCGTTCACGGTGGTGGAGCACGTCGACGGGCTCGTGGTGCGCGACCGGGCGGACCTGTCGGCGCTCTCCGATGACGACGTCCGCGCCGTCGTCCACAGCCTGGTGCGCACGCTGGCCGATCTGCACGCGGTCGATCCGGGGAGTGTCGGCCTCGCGAGCTTCGGCAGGCCGCACGGCTTCCTCGGCCGGCAGGTGGAGCTCTGGCTCGCGCAGTGGCAGCGGGTGGGCACCCAGGACCTGCCGGGGGTCGCCGAGCTGCACCGCCGGCTGTCCCAGCGCCTGCCGGCGTCCGACCGGGCGGCCATCGTGCACGGCGACTACCGCATCGACAACACCATCCTGGACGCCGGGCAGCCCGCCGTCGTCCGGGCCGTCATCGACTGGGAGCTGTCCACCCTCGGTGACCCGTTCACCGACGTGGCGCTGATGTGCGTCTACCGGCACCCGTCCTTCGACCTGGTGCTCGGGCAGGAAGCGGCCTGGGCGAGCCCGCGCATGCCCTCGGCCGACGACCTGGCCGAGGCCTACGCCCGAGCGTCGGGGCAGGACCTGCCGGACTGGCCGTTCTACCTGGGGCTGGCCTACCTCAAGCTCGCCGTGATCAGCGAGGGCATCGCCTTCCGTGCCCAGCAGGGCTCGGACGCGGGAGGTGGCTCCAGCGCGGCGGGGGCCACGCCGGCGCTGGTCGAGGCCGGGCTCGCCGCACTGGGCTGACCCCCGACCGGCCGGGACGCGTCGTCCCGCATCCCTGACCGAGCACCGAGCACCGAGCACCGAGCACCGAGCGCACGCGGAGGAGAACCATGGGGTACCGGCGCACCGCATGGGAGATCGAGGTCTTGCGCACGACCCTCTCCGACGTGGAGTTCGTCGGAGGTGAGTCCCTGAGCGTCGACTTCCTCACCCGTCCCGAGACCGTGCGGGACATCCTGCCCGTGGAACTCGACCCGGGCGCCGAGCCCCTGCTGACCGTGCAGGTCAGCAGGTGGCGGAGCAACTGCGTCGGCGACTTCGCGGCCTCGGCGGTCTACGTGAGCGCCCGCCACGACGGCGTGCCCGGCGCCTACGTGCTCAGATGTTCATGGATTCCGACGTGCCCATGCTGTTCGGGCGCGAGCTGTACGGCGAACCGAAGAAGATCGGCACGTCGTCCCTCTGGCGCAACGACGGCCACATGACCGGCACCCTGGACCGACACGGCAGGCGGCTGATCGAGCTGGAGGCGGACCTGGGCGAGGACCGCGGCCCCACCACCGTCCTCGGACGCAACTTCAACGTGAAGTACGAGCTGGCTCCGGACGCCTCCACGTTGACCGGCCCGCCCACGCTCATGGTGGCGGAGTTCGCCCAGCGCACCAGCGTCAGGCGCAAGGGGCCGGCCACCCTGCGCCTGACGGGCACCGTCCACGACCCGTTGCACGAGCTCGAGGTGCTCGAGCTGCGCGACGCCGTCTACGTGGAGACGGGGATGAAGGCCACCTGCTCCCCGGTGGCACGGATGGACGCCGACGCATTCCTGCCGCTCGCGCTGGGTCGTTCCGACTTCTGGCCCGCGCTGGCCACGGCCCGCCTTCCCGCCTGACCCGGCTGCCCGGCCGAGGCGTCCCTCAGTGCGCCGCGGGAAGCGCGGCCGCCCCGGTGGGCTCTGGCAGGGAGGCGGTCCCGGTGCCCACTCCGTCGATCAGGAAGCTCCAGAACTGCCGGGCGATGTCCTGCGGCCGCAGCTGCCCCCCGCTGCGGTACCACTGGTAGGCCCAGTTGCACATGCCGAAGGTCGCGAGCGTCACCAGGCGGACGTCCACCTCGCGGAAGACCCCGCGGCGCATCCCCGTGGCGAACAGCTCCTCGACCATGGCCTCGTACTGGTCCCGCTTGCTGCGGATCCCGGGCCGCGCGTCGGCCGGCAGCTCCCGGTGGTGCTCGAAGAAGACCCGGACGTGCCCGCGATGGGTCTCCATCAGATCGAGGATGTCCGTCATGGCGCCGAGCAGCAGGTGCTCCGGGGGCATCCCCGTCTTGGTCCGCTGCTCGTGCCGCGTGAGGAGGAGGTCGATGAACTCCTCGTGGATGGCCTGGAGGATCTCGTCCTTGCTCGGGAAGTAGTGGTACAGCGTCGGCTTCGCGACCCCGATCTCCCGGGCGATGTCGTCCATGGTGGTGCTCGAGTAGCTGCTCTTGTCGAACAGGCCGGCTGCCTCGGTGACGATCTGCTGCCGCCGCTGGGAAGCCGACATCCTCCGGCGCGTCGCGCGCAGGGAGGCGTTGCTCGTGGTCATGTCTGCGGGTACCTCCGGTGCTGCTTCGGAACTCGAGGGTGCGGTCCACCGTGTGCGGCGGGCGTCTGCCTCCCATGACGGTATGCCCCCGTCTGGCGGTGCGTAGCCGCGTCACCCCGAGGAGTCAGCTCGACCGCGGGAAGACGGCCGCCTTGATCACCGTGGGGTCATCCGCGGACGCGGCGATCGCCGTGCCGGTGTCCGGCAGGTCGAAACGGTGGCTGACCAGGTCCCGCAGGCGGGCCCGTCCGGTGACCAGGTGCTCCACGGCCAGCCGGAAGTCGTCGTCGGTGTAGGCGAAGGACGCGCGGACGTCGACGTCCCCCAGCGGCCACGGCAGGCCGGCGTCGCCCAGCCCGAGGAGGGTGAGGGTGCCACCCGGCTCCAGGTGCTCGAGGGCCCCGGTGACGGCGGGCACGACACCCGAGGTGTCGACCACCACCGAGAACCGGTCGGCCGGGGCCCCGGCGAGCTCCTCGGCGCTCAGCGCGCGCGCTCCGAGCCGGGCCGCGGCCCGGCGCCGCTCCTCCCGGGGCTCGACGGCGACCACGTCCGTCGTGCCGGCCGCGCGGGCCGCCGCGATGACGCACAGGCCGACGGAGCCGGCGCCCACCACGAGGAGGCGGGTCCTCGGGTCGACGTCCCCCCGTCGGACCGCGTGCACGGCGACGGCCAAGGGCTCGGCCCACAGCAGTTCGTCGGGGGGGACGTCGGCCGGCACGGGGATCACGTCCGCACCGACGACGGCGTCCGGCACCACCACCCGGTCGGCGAAGCCGCCGGGGCGCCCGTACCCCATGGTTCGGGCCCGCGAGCCGGCGCACAGGTAGGGCTTGTCCGCAGCGCAGTAGGGGCAGTCCCCGCAGGACCCGGCGGTGCGGACGGCAACGCGGGTGCCCACGTCCAGCCCGTCGACGTCCGCGCCGACCCGCTCCACGACGGCGGAGATCTCGTGGCCGAGCACCTGCCCGGGCTCGACGTAGTGACCGTGCAGGTAGCTCGCGACGTCCGACCCGCAGATGCCGCACGCCTCGACCCGGAGGAGGACGTCCGAACGGCGCAGCTCGGGCTGCGGCGCCGTGCGAAGTTCCAGCCGGGCGATGTCGGCGTAGGCCATCGACCGCGTGGTGGGGGTCATGTCAGTGCATCTCCTCGCCGCCGGTGACGTTCAGGGCCTCGCCGGTCACGAACGACGCCTCGGGGGAGGCCAGGTAGGCGACGGCCGAGGCGACGTCCTCGGGCCGACCGAGACGCCGGACCGGGATGCCGCGGTGCAGCCGTGCCCGGAACTCCTCCTCGCTCCGGCCGGACGCCTTGGAGAACGTCTCGTAGACGCCGCCCTTCACGGCGAGCAGCGGTGTGTCGATCGTGCCCGGGCAGACCGCGTTGACGGTGATGCCCTTCTCGCCGAGCTCCGCGGCGAGGCTCTGCGTGAGCCCGATGACGGCGAACTTGGCCGCGCAGTAGGCCGCCAGGTAGGGGATGCCCGTCTTGGCCGCCTGGGAGGCGATCGTGATGATGCGGCCCCCCGCGGCGCCGTCCACCATCGTCCTCGCCGCCTCCCGGGCGAACAGGAAGGCGCCGGTCGCCATGACGTCGATGTTCACCTGCCAGTCCCGCAGGGACAGCTCGACCACCGGCCTGAGGCCGATCCCGAGCCCCGCGCAGTTCACGGCGACGTCGACGCGCCCCCATTCCTGCCGGGCGCGCCCGAACAAGGATGCGACCTGGGCCTCGTCCGTGACATCGCAGGCGGCGACGCCGAGCACGTCCGGTCCGTGGGCCGCCGCGAGGTCGTCCAGGTCGCCGGGCGGCGCCACCTCGTAGTCGGGATGGCTCTCCAGCGGGCGTCCCACGTCGGACGCGAGCACCCGGTACCCGTCCTCGAGCAGCCGTTCGACGCAGGCGCGCCCGATGCTGCCCGCCCGGCCGGCGCCGGCGACCACGGCGACGCCGCCTGTGGGGGACTGGGAGGTGGTCATCGCGTTCCATCCGATCCGACGGTCCGGTGCAGGGCATCGGCGAGGGCGGCGGAGCCGCTCGTCGCCACGAGCCGGGTGAGGTCGCGCGGGCCGACGACCGTGAGTTCGCGCTGGACGACCTCGGTCACGCTCGGGGGGTCCACCTCGGCGTCGGGGAGGCAGACCACGCCGCCGCGGTCGACCGCCCGGACGGCGCTGCGGGCGGCGGCGAGCGCCAGGACCGCAGGCGCCCTGCCGTTGTCCGTCGTCGCCGCCAGCGTCTCCCGGATCCCGGGGTCGCGGGCGTCAGCGATGGCGAGGACGGGGCCGGGGTGCACGAGCCCGACGAGCTCCCGGACGGGGGTGGGATCGGCGGTGGACAGCACCAGCACCGTCGAGTGCGGGGGGAGGCCCGCGGCGCGCACGGCCGACAAGCCGGTCAACCAGGCGGCGACCGGTCGCTGGCCGGCGCCGTCGACGGTCACCAGCTCGGGGCCGGCCTCGCGTGGCCGGGAGCACCAGTAGGACCGCCCGGCCTGGCACGGCGGGCATGCGCCGCAGGCCCGGTCGACCACGGTGACGGTGGAGCCGGCCACCCGGTAGCCCACGCCCCGTGCAGAACTGCTCCTCATCGAGCACCTCTCTCTACCGACTGGTCGGCCGGTCAGCCCAACCTAGGAGGCCGGGCGGCGAGGGGTCAAGACCGGATGCCGTGCCGCCGGGCCCGCCCCGTGGCACGGAGGCTTTGCGCAGCGGGTGCGACGCCCGTCACGAGCCGCTCGACGGCCCGTCGGCGGTCCTACGCTGGCAGCGTGCCGACCAGCCAGCCGCCCGCGGATGCCCACGACCCGGGTGCCGTTCCGGCCACCGGGCCCGACGGCACGCCGGCCGGACCCGTCGTCCGCCCCGCCCCCCACCGGTGGCTCTGGTACGCGCTCGGCGGCCGGCTGCCGGCACGGCACCGTGGCTGGGTCCTGCACGACACGACGACCCGCACCTGGGGGCTCCGCCACATCGCCCGCATGCTCGTCCAGATGGCCGTGCCGATCGCGCTGGTCCTCTTTTTCCTGCCGGCTCCGTGGCAGCTGCGCGTGGCCGTCGCCGGCGGCGGCATCTTCCTCGGGCTGATCTACTCGCTGGCCTACATGCCGGAGACGACGGAGAACCGGGTGGTCAAGGCCGGCTACCCGGCGGGCACCGCCACCGCGTACCGCGACCGCGCCGCGCAGCTGCGCGACGACCGGGACCGGGTCCGCCGCCGGGCCGCCGCCGCCAAGCGCGCCGCCCGCTACCGGGAGCGCCAGGGACGCTGACGCGGAAGGCCCCGGCCACCCCTGGAGGGGTGGCCGGGGCCTTCCGTCGCGTGCCCCCGGCAGGATTCGAACCTGCGCCCCTGCCTCCGGAGGGCAGTGCTCTCTCCCCTGAGCTACGGGGGCTCGGGGCAGGGATGAAGTTACCAGCCCGGGACGACGGCCCGGACGGCGGCTCCCTGCCGCGCCGGGCTCACGGTGCGGGGAGGGGCGTGCCGCCGCGGGCGGTGAGCATGTCGGTCATCGTCTCGGTCTCGACGCCCTGCGACTGCTGGATCGAGCGGGCCAGATCGCGCACCGCCTGGACGTCGGCGTGCTCGGCGGCGTGGTCGGCCATGTCGAAGCCACCCTGGTGGTGGCGGATCATGAGCCGGAGGAACTCGACGTCGAACTCGGTGCCCGTCAGGCTCCGCAGCTCGGCCAGCTCCTCCTCGGTGGCCATGCCCGGCATGAGCGCGCCGGGCGCCATGTCCATGCCGGCCATGTCGTGACCACCGTGCTCGCCCGCGGGCATCCAGGCCATCGTCTCCCCGCCGGTCAGCGGCACCCCCCACAGCACCAGCCAGCCCTGCATCCGGCCGGCCTGGTTGGTCTGGGTGGCCGAGATGTCGAAGGCGAGTGATTCGACCTCCGGGTCCTCGCTGCGCTCCGCGACGAGGTTGGCCATCTCGACCCCCTGCAGGTGGTGCCGGGACATGTCGCGGGCGAAGCCGGCGTCGACCGAGTCCGCCGCGGGCTGCTCGTCCCGGCCGATCCCGAGCGCGACCGCCACCCCGCCGCCGAGCAGCACCAGCCCGACCGCGATGACGGCGAGCAGGGCGGTGCGCAGCGGCCGGCGGCCCGGGCCGGCGGGGGTGGTCACGAGGTCCTCCTGGACGGCGGGGGCGTGGGTCAGGACGCGGGGGTCTGGTCGGCGCCGGCCGGGGCGGACGACTCGGCCGGCGCGGCGGCGTCGTCGCTCTCCAGGAGCGGGGCGGCCAGGAAGTCCGGCCGCTCGCAGGTGGCGCCCGGCTCCGGGAAGCTGTCGGCCTTGTAGGTCATCAGGTCGGCGAACTGCTTGATCCGCTCGTCGTCGACGCTGTCGACCTTCAGCTGCTCGCCCCACGACTGCAGGCTGATGGGGGAGTCGAGGCCCTCGTACGGCGACATCAGGCGGCCGGAGACGCCGTCCACCAGCTCGGCGAGCGTGTCGATCTCCGCGTCGGAGAGCGCGTCGGGGTCGTAGGTGAACCAGACCGCGCCGTGCTCCAGGCTGTGCACCGCGTTCTCGTGCCGGATGTCGACGTCGTAGACGGTGCCGGTGCAGTCGGCCCACATGTTGGCGTGCGGCCCACCGACCGGCGGGGACTCCGGGTACTCGATCGGCCCGTCGTCGTGCTGCCCGCCCTCGTAGTCGAAGACCTCGGCGCCGGCGATCTCGTCGATCGACTCCACCTTCGACGCATCGGCCTTGCGCACCTCGATGACCGCGTAGGTGATGACGGCGGCGGCGAACACGACGACCGCGATCGCCGCGGCGATCAGCCCCCACGGCCGCTGCTGGGCCACGACCTGCGTCGGGGGCCTCGTGCGCCCGCCCTTGCCCCGGCCGCCGGCGCCCGCCCCGGAGCGGGACGACCCGCCGCCGGTCGCGCGGGACTTGTCGGGCGTGCGGTCCTTGGCCAAGGCCTCTCCTCGATGCGGGGCGCGTGCGCGCGTGTGCCGTGGACCCGGTTCCGGGTCCTCGTACCGGCCGCGAGTCTAGGTCGCGGGCCTGTGCATCAGCTGGTAGCCGGACGATCCGAGGCGGTCAGTACGCTCGCCCGGTGACACCGGAGCAGCTTCAGGACGTCGTTCGTACCGCCGTGGGCGCGGTGGTCGAGCGAGGCGAGCTGGCCGTCGCGGTACCGGCCGACGTCGTGATCGAGCGGCCCCGGAACCCGGAGCACGGGGACTACGCCACCAACATCGCCCTCCGGCTGGCCAAGCCGGCCGGCCGCCCCCCGCGTGACGTGGCGGGTCTGGTGGCCGAGGAGCTGCGCGCGCACGCGGGCATCGCCGCCGTCGACATCGCCGGGCCGGGCTTCCTCAACATCACCCTCGCTCAGGGCGCGCTGGGGAAGATCGCGGTCGACGCGGTCACCGCGGGGGAGGCCTACGGCCGCACCGGCACCCTGTCCGGGCAGAAGCTGAACCTGGAGTTCGTGTCGGCCAACCCGACCGGCCCGGTGCACATCGGCGGCACCCGGTGGGCGGCCGTGGGCGACGCACTCGGCCGGCTGCTGGAGGCCAGCGGCGCCTCGGTGACGCGGGAGTACTACTTCAACGACGCGGGCGCGCAGATCGACCGCTTCGCGCTGAGCCTCCTGGCCGCCGCTCACGGCCGGCCGGTGCCCGAGGACGGCTACGCCGGCGACTACATCGGCGAGATCGCCCAGCAGGTCGTCGACGCCGAGCCCGGCCTGCTGGAGCGGCCCGAGGCCGAGCAGCAGGAGCGCTTCCGGATCAGCGGCGTCGAGCTGATGTTCGCCGAGATCAAGCGGACGCTGGCCGACTTCGGCGTCGTCTTCGACGTGTACTTCAGCGAGCGCACCCTGCACGAGACGGGCGCGCTGGAGAAGGCGATCACCCGGCTGCGGGGGAACGGCCACGTGTACGAGGCCGACGGCGCGGTGTGGCTGCGGACCACCGACTTCGGCGACGACAAGGACCGCCCGCTGATCAAGAGCGACGGCGCCCCGACCTACTTCGCCGCCGACTGCGCCTACTACCTGGACAAGCGCGACCGCGGCTTCGACAAGGTCGTGATCATGCTCGGCGCCGACCACGCCGGCTACGTCGGCCGGTACAAGGCGCTGGCCGCCGCCGTGGGTGACGACCCCGAGGCCACCCTGGAGATCCTGCTCGGCCAGCTGGTGAACCTGGTCAAGGACGGCCAGCCGGTGCGGATGAGCAAGCGCGCCGGCACCGTCGTCCTGCTGGAGGACCTGGTCGAGGCCGTCGGCGCCGACGCCGCCCGGTACGCCCTGGCCCGTGCCTCGGTCGACCAGATGATCGACCTCGACCTGGACCTGTGGAGCCGGCAGACCAACGACAACCCGGTCTTCTACGTCCAGTACGCGCACGCCCGGATCTCCTCCGTGCTGCGCAACGCCGCCGACCTCGGGCTGGCCCTCGGCGAGGCCGCGGACGTCGACGTCGCGCAGCTGACCCACGAGCGGGAGAACGACCTCCTGCGGGCGCTCGGCGAGTTCCCGCGCGTCCTGGTCGCCGCGGCGGAGCTGCGCGCCCCGCACCGGGTGGCCCGGTACCTGGAGGAGCTGGCCGGCACCTACCACCGGTTCTACGACTCCTGCCGCGTGCTCCCGCGCGGTGACGAGGAGGCGACCGCGCTGACGACCGCCCGCCTGTGGGTGTGTGCCGCCACCGCCGTGGTGCTGCGCAACGGCCTATCCGTGCTCGGTGTCAGCGCGCCGGAGCGGATGTGATGCGGGCGCACCCGGCGGGGCCGCTGCACGGCAACATCTCGCCGCCGTCGGCCGCCGGCGCCCCGCCGGCCGAGCTGGGCGCGCTCGACCCGCAGGTCTGGCCGCGCTCGGCGCGGCGGATCGACGGCGAGCTGCACCTCGCCGGCCGCCCGGTCACCGACCTGGCCCGCGCGCACGGCACCCCGCTGTTCGTGCTGGACGAGGAGGACTTCCGCGGTCGCGCCGCCGAGTTCGCCGACGCCTTCGCCGACGCCGACGTGCACTACGCCTCCAAGGCGTTCCTCTGCGGCCAGGTCGCGCGCTGGATCGCCGACGACGGGCTGCACCTGGACGCCTGCAGCGGCAACGAGCTGGCGCTGGCGCTGGCGGCCGGCTTCCCGGCGGAGCGCATCGCGCTGCACGGCAACAACAAGTCCCTCGTCGAGCTGCAGCTGGCGGTCGACTCCGGGATCGGGCACGTGGTGCTCGACTCCTTCGACGAGATCGACCGGCTGGTCCCGCTGGCCGCCGCCCGGGTCGCGGCCGGTGGCAGCCCGGTGCCCTGCCTCATCCGCACCACCGTCGGCATCGAGGCGCACACCCACGAGTTCATCGCCACCGCGCACGAGGACCAGAAGTTCGGGTTCTCCCTCGCCACCGGCGATGCCCTGGAGGCCGCCCGCCGCGTGATCGGGCAGCCGGCGCTGCGCCTGGCCGGGCTGCACAGCCACATCGGCTCGCAGATCTTCGACACCGCCGGCTTCGAGGCCGCCGCGCACCGCGTCGTCGGTCTGCTGGGCGCGGTCCGCGACGCGACCGGCGTCGTGCTGGCCGAGCTCAACCTCGGCGGCGGCTTCGGCATCGCCTACCTGCCCGACGACGACCCGATCAGCCCCGCCGACGTCGCCGGGCGGCTGCGCTCCGTCGTCGCCGCGGAGTGCGCGGAGCTCGGCCTGCCGGTGCCGAGGCTGGCGGTCGAGCCGGGCCGCGCGATCGCCGGTCCCGGCACGGTCACCCTCTACGAGATCGGCACCATCAAGCCGGTCCGCCTGGGCGCCTCCGGCGCGCCGGGCACCCCGTCGGTGCGCAACTACGTCTCGGTCGACGGCGGGATGAGCGACAACATCCGCACCGCCCTCTACGACGCCAGCTACACCTGTGTGCTGGCCAACCGCAGCTCCGACGCCCCACCCGCCCTGTGCCGGGTCGTGGGCAAGCACTGCGAGAGCGGCGACATCCTCGTCCGCGACCTGTGGCTGCCCTCGGACGTCCAGCCCGGTGACCTGCTCGCGGTCGCCGCGACCGGCGCCTACTGCTGGTCGATGGCGAGCAACTACAACTACCTGCTCAAGCCACCGGTGGTCGCCGTCCGGGACGGCGTCGCGACCGAGATCGTGCGACGTCAGACACTGTCCGACGTGTTCGCCCTCGACGCGGTCCTCGCCGACCACCCCGCCCCATCGCCGGCCATCGACCAGCCGGCGCCCGAGCACCCTGCGGGAGCGACCTCGTGAACGGACCCCTCAAGGTGGCGCTGCTCGGCTGCGGCACCGTCGGCAGCGCGGTGCTCCGCGCGCTGCAGGAGCAGGCCGACGACCTGGGGGCCCGCATCGGCCGCCCGGTGGAGGTGGCCGGCGTCGCCGTCCGCCGCCCGTCGCACCACCCGGACGTCCCGGCGCACCTGCTCACGACCGACGCCCACGAGCTCGTCGCGCGGGACGACGTCGACCTCGTCGTCGAGGTGATCGGTGGCATCGAGCCGGCCCGCTCCCTGATGCTCGCCGCCTTCGAGGCCGGCAAGTCCGTGGTCAGCGCCAACAAGGCGCTGCTGGCCGAGGACGGCGTCGCCCTGCACGACGCGGCCGCGAAGGCCGGCGTGGACCTGTACTACGAGGCCGCCGTGGCCGGGGCGATCCCGATCCTGCGCCCGCTGCGGGAGTCGCTGGTCGGCGACCAGCTCTCCCGCATCGTCGGCATCGTCAACGGGACGACGAACTACATCCTCTCGCGCATGGCCGAGACCGGGGCCGGGTTCGGCGAGGCGCTGGCCGAGGCCACCGAGCTCGGCTACGCCGAGGCCGACCCCACCGCCGACGTCGACGGGTTCGACGCCGCCGCGAAGGCCGCCATCCTCGCCTCGCTGGCCTTCCACACCCCGGTGGCCGCGGCCGACGTGCACCGCGAGGGCATCGCCACGGTCACCGCCACCGACGTCGCCCGCGCCGCGGAGATCGGCTGCACCGTGAAGCTGCTGGCCATCTGCGAGCGGGTGCCCGGCAACGGTGACGGCAACGGCGACTCCGTGGCCGTCCGGGTGCACCCGGCGATGATCCCGACGACGCACCCGCTGGCCTCGGTCGGTGGCGCGTTCAACGCCGTCTTCGTCGAGGCCGAGGCGGCCGGGCAGCTGATGTTCTACGGCCAGGGGGCCGGCGGTGAGCCGACCGCCAGCGCCGTCCTCGGCGACCTGGTGGCCGTGGCGCGCAACCGCGTCACCGGCGCCCCGGGCCCGGGAGTCACCGGGTACGCCAACCTCGCCGTCCGCCCGATGGCGGAGACGCCGACCCGGTACCACGTCAGCCTGGACGTGGCGGACAAGCCGGGTGTGCTGGCGGCGGTCGCGCAGGAGTTCGCCCAGCACGGGGTGAGCATCTCGACCGTGCGCCAGACCGGCCGCGGCGACGCCGCCACGCTGGTCATCGTCACCCACAGCGCCCCCGACGCGGCGCTGTCGGCCACCATCGGCGCACTGCGGGAGATGCCCGCCGTCCGGGGCGTCACCAGCGTGCTGCGCGTGGAAGGGCTCTCATGACCGTGTCGTCCGTCGTCTCCCCGGGGTGGCCCGGTCTCATCGAGGCCTACCGCTCCCGGCTGCCCGTCAGCGACAGCACCCCGGTGGTGACCCTGCACGAGGGCGCGACGCCGCTGGTGCCCGCCCGGGAGCTCTCCCGGCGCACCGGCTGCGAGGTCTACCTCAAGGTCGAGGGCGCCAACCCGACCGGCTCCTTCAAGGACCGCGGGATGACGATGGCCATCACCAAGGCCGCCGAGGAGGGTGCCAAGGCGGTCATCTGCGCCTCCACCGGCAACACCAGCGCGAGCGCGGCGGCCTACGCGGTGCGCGCCGGGCTGGTCTGCGCCGTCCTGGTGCCGCAGGGCAAGATCGCGATGGGCAAGCTCGCCCAGGCGCTGGTGCACGGCGCCAAGCTGCTCCAGGTCGACGGCAACTTCGACGACTGCCTGGCGCTGGCCAGCAAGCTGGCCATCGACTACCCGGTCAGCCTGGTCAACAGCGTGAACCAGTTCCGCATCGAGGGCCAGAAGACGGCGTCCTTCGAGATCGTCGACGTGCTGGGCGACGCCCCGGACATCCACTGCCTCCCGGTGGGCAACGCCGGCAACATCACCGCCTACTGGCAGGGCTACCGCGAGTACTGCGCGGACTCCGCGACCCCGGGGCCGGCCACGCACACCCCGCGGATGTGGGGCTTCCAGGCCGCCGGTGCCGCCCCCATCGTCACCGGTCACGTGGTGGAGAACCCCAGCACGATCGCCACGGCCATCCGGATCGGCAACCCCGCCTCCTGGACCAAGGCGCTGGCCGCCCGCGACGAGTCCGGCGGTCGCATCGACGCCGTCACCGACCGCGCGATCCTCTCGGCCTACCGGTTGCTGGCGCGGACCGAGGCGGTCTTCGTCGAGCCGGCGTCGGCGGCGTCGGTCGCCGGCCTGCTCCAGGTGCACGCCGCCGGCGAGCTCGAGCCGGGCCAGCGGATCGTCTGCACGGTCACCGGCAACGGTCTCAAGGACCCCGAGTGGGCCATCTCCGGCGCCCCCGCACCGGTCACCGTCCCGGTCGACGCCGCCGCTGCGGCGGCCCAGCTGGGCCTGTGACGCACCCGCACGGGGACGGCGTCCGGGTGCGGGTGCCCGCGACCAGCGCGAACCTCGGGCCCGCCTTCGACTGCGCCGGCCTGGCGCTGACCTGCCACGACGACGTCGGGTTCAGCGTCGCCGCGGACGGCCTGGAGGTCGCGATGACCGGGGAGGGCGCGCACTCGCTGCCCACCGGCGAGGACCACCTCGTCGTCCGGTCCTTCCGTGCCGCCTGCGCCGAGCTGGGCTGGGCGCCGCCCGGCCTCCGCGTCGTGGCCGAGAACCGGATCCCGCAGGGGCGCGGGATGGGCTCGTCCGCCGCCGCCGTGGTGGCCGGCGTGGTGGGTGCCTGGGCGCTGTGCCCCGACGTCGACGAGGTCGACACCGCCGCGGTGCTGCGGCTGGTGACCGAGCTCGAGGGCCATCCCGACAACGTCGCGGCCTGCCTGCTGGGCGGGGCGGTGCTGTCCTGGATGGAGGACGGCGGCGCGCGGGCACACCGGCTGGACGTCGACCGGCGGATCGTGCCGCTCGTGCTGGTCCCGGCCGGGACGCTGTCGACCCACGTCGCGCGCGGGCTGCTGCCCGAGGTCGTGCCGCACCGGGACGCCGCGCACAACGCCGGCCGCGCCGCCCTGCTCACCGCCGCCCTGACGCAGGCCCCGGAGCTGCTGCTCCCCGCCACCGACGACCGGCTGCACCAGCGCCAGCGCGGGACGGCCATGCCCGCGTCCCTCGAGCTGGTCGACCGGTTGCGCGACCGCGGACTGGCGGCGGTCGTCTCCGGTGCCGGGCCGAGCGTGCTGGTGCTGGCCGACGGCTCGGCCGGCGACCCGCTGCCCGCCGTCCTCGAGGCGACCCCCGAGGACTGGGACGTCCGGGCGCTCGACGTCGACCCCGCGGGGGCCTGCGTGTCCGGTGGGACGGGGGAGATATCGTCTCGGTAACGGGGAACACACTGGAAACCACCGGTGTTGTCCTGCCTGTGAGCTGCGTCTAGGCTCACGGCGTAGCCGCCCACTCGGGCGAGCCTCGCGCGGGGCCGAAGCAGACGATCGAATCTCTTCGCCGCTGATCCGCCTCGCACCTCTCAACCCGTTCTCCCGTTGCGCTCCCGCTCCCGAGCCGGTCCGCAGGGATGCGGGGAACCCCTGCGCCGATACGGCGCAGGTCACCGCAGGGAAGGACCTGTACGTGAGTGAAACCACCGACCTCGACGTGACCGGCGCGCCCGACGCCGCCGCCTCCGCCGAGGGAACTGCCGCTTCTGGGCCGGCGGGCCGACCCCGCCGCCGCGGCAACGGGCTGTCGGGCATGCTCCTGCCCGAGCTGCAGCGGCTGGCCGGCGAGCTGGGCATCCCCGGCACCGGCCGGATGCGCAAGAGCGACCTCGTCGCCGCCATCTCCGAGCGCCAGGTCGGCGGCCCCGACGCCGCCCCCGCGCCGCGGACGGAGACCGCGACCACCGACGGAGCCGGCACCGCGCGCGGAGTCGCGGCCACCTCCGCACCGCTGGAGGCCCCGATCTCCGGTGGCGCCAACGGCGGCCCGCTGACCGGCGAGGACACCCCGGCGCCGACCCGCACCCGCCGGGGCGCCAGCCGCCCGGCCGGCTCGCCCACCGAGCCCGCCCGGGCCGAGGCCGCCGCACCGGCCGAGGCGTCCGCGCCCACCGAGGACGCGCCCGCCGAGCCGCGCGAGGACGACCAGCGCGACGGCGAGCGCTCGCCCCGCAGCCGCGACCGGAACCGGACCCGCGGCGACCGCGACGCCGGCGCCCGGGACAACGGCGCTCGGGACAACGGCGGTCGGGACAACGGCGGTCGGGACAACGGCGACCGCGCCGAGCGGGGCGCCCGCGACGGCAACGACCGCGCCGAGCGCGGCGGCCGTGACGGCGGGAACCGGGACGGCAACCGCGACAACGCCGGTCGGGACAGCAACCGCGACGGTGGGAACCGGGACGGCAACCGCGACGGCAACCGTGACGGGGCGAACCGCGACGGCAACCGCGGTCCCGACCGCGACCGCAACGACCGGGGCGGGCGTCCGGACAACCGGAACGACAACCGGACCGACGGTGGCCGTGGTGACGGTGGCCGAGGCCCCAACCCGAACGACGAGGACGACGACGACTTCGAGGGCGGCCGCGGCCGCCGGGGTCGCCGCTACCGCGACCGCAACAAGCGCACGAGCGGCCGGGAGCGCTTCGAGCCCGGCGAGCCGACCGTCAGCGAGGACGACGTCCTGCTGCCCGTCGCCGGCATCCTCGACGTGCTCGACAACTACGCGTTCGTCCGGACGTCGGGGTACCTCACCGGCCCGAACGACGTCTACGTGTCGTTGTCGCAGGTGCGCAAGCACGGCCTGCGCCGCGGTGACGCCATCACCGGCGCCGTCCGCCAGCCGCGCGAGGGGGAGCGCAAGGACAAGTACAACGCGCTGGTGCGCCTCGACACGGTCAACGGCCTGGACCCCGAGCAGGCGCGCAACCGGCCGGAGTTCACCAAGCTGACGCCGCTCTACCCGCAGGACCGCCTGCGGCTGGAGACCGAGTCGCACCTGCTGACCACCCGGGTCATCGACCTGGTCATGCCGATCGGCAAGGGCCAGCGCGCGCTGATCGTCAGCCCGCCCAAGGCCGGCAAGACGATGGTGCTGCAGTCGATCGCCAACGCGATCACGACGAACAACCCCGAGTGCCACCTGATGGTCGTCCTCGTCGACGAGCGTCCCGAAGAGGTCACCGACATGCAGCGCTCGGTGAAGGGCGAGGTCATCGCCTCGACCTTCGACCGACCGCCGGCCGACCACACCACGGTCGCCGAGCTGTCCATCGAGCGGGCCAAGCGCCTGGTCGAGATGGGGCACGACGTCGTCGTCCTGCTGGACTCGATCACCCGCCTGGGTCGCGCCTACAACCTGGCGGCCCCCGCCAGCGGGCGCATCCTCTCCGGTGGTGTGGACTCCACGGCGCTCTACCCGCCCAAGCGCTTCCTGGGTGCTGCCCGCAACATCGAGAACGGCGGCTCGCTCACGATCATCGCCTCGGCGCTGGTCGAGACCGGCTCCACGATGGACACGGTCATCTTCGAGGAGTTCAAGGGCACGGGTAACGCGGAGATCAAGCTCGACCGCCGGCTGGCGGACAAGCGGGTCTTCCCGGCCGTCGACGTCAACGCGTCGGGAACGCGCAAGGAGGAGATCCTCATGTCGCCCGACGAGCTGGCCATCGTCATCAAGCTGCGCCGGGTGCTCGCCGCGCTCGAACCGCAGCAGGCCCTGGAACTGCTCCTGGACAAGCTGAAGAAGACCCGCAACAACGTCGAGTTCCTGATGCAGATCCAGAAGACCACCCTGGGGCCGGGCCAGGACTGACGAAGGACCCCCGTCCACCCCACCCCTCGCGAGCTCGGGGTGGGACCCTGGACGGGGGCCGTTCCAGCACCGCGCGGCCGATCTGGGAGACTGGTCGACCGAGCCCCGCTGGCGCGGCCGGAAATAGCCGTCCGGTCCCCGGCGTTCACAGCACCGAACGACACAGACTCCGCAGAAGAGGCAGCAGCCATGAAGCCCGACATCCACCCGGCCTACAACGTCACCACCGTGACCTGTGGCTGCGGCAACACGTTCACCACCCGCAGCACGAGCCCGACCGGTCAGCTGACCGTCGAGACCTGCTCCGCCTGCCACCCCTTCTACACCGGCAAGCAGCGCATCCTCGACACCGGTGGCCGCGTCGCCCGCTTCGAGAAGCGGTTCGGCAAGCGCAACACCGGCGCGTCCGCAGACGCCCAGTAGCACCCCCGACGGCGCCCGCCCCACCCTCGTGGTGGGGCGGGCGCCGTCGTCATGTCCGCACCCAACCGGGCCAAAATGGCCATTTTGGCCCTCCTGTCGGAGGTCTGCGTGAGCACGAGCACCGATCCGTCGGCGGCCGACCGGCTGGCCGGGCTGCTCGCCGAGCACGCGCGCCTGGAGCAGGAACTGGCCGACCCCGCGGTCCACACCGACCAGTCCCGCGCCCGCCGGCTGGCCCGGCGGTACGCGCAGCTGGCCCCGCTGGTGGAGACCGCCCGTGCCCTCGACCAGGCCCGCGACGACCTCAGCGCCGCCCGGGAGCTGGCCGCCGAGGACGCGTCCTTCGCCGCCGAGGCCACCGGGCTGGAGCGGCAGATCGAGGAGCTGACCGGCCGGCTGCGCGAGCAGCTGCTGCCCAAGGACCCCGACGACGACAAGGACGTGATCCTCGAGATCAAGGCGGGGGAGGGTGGCGCGGAGTCGGCGCTGTTCGCCGGCGACCTGCTGCGCATGTACCTGCGCTACGCCGAGCGGCGCGGCTGGTCCACCGAGGTCCTCGACGCCGTGGACGCCGAGCTCGGCGGCTACAAGGACGTGGCGGTGGCGATCAAGTCGCGCACCGACGAGGGCATCTGGTCGCGGCTGAAGTTCGAGGGCGGTGTGCACCGCGTGCAGCGGGTGCCGGTCACCGAGTCGCAGGGCCGCATCCACACCTCCGCCGCCGGTGTCCTCGTGCTTCCCGAGGCGGAGGAGGTCGACGTCACCGTCGACCCGAACGACCTGCGGATCGACGTGTTCCGGTCGTCGGGTCCCGGCGGGCAGAGCGTGAACACCACCGACTCCGCCGTCCGCATCACCCACCTGCCCAGCGGCATCGTGGTCAGCTCCCAGAACGAGAAGAGCCAGCTGCAGAACCGCGAGTCCGCGCTCCGGGTGCTGCGCTCCCGGCTGCTGGCCGCCGCGCGCGAGGAGGCCGCCGCGACCGCCAGCGACCAGCGGCGCAGCCAGGTGCGGACCATGGACCGCAGCGAGCGGGTGCGCACCTACAACTTCCCCGAGAACCGGATCGCCGACCACCGCGTCGGGTACAAGGCGCACAACCTCGACCAGGTCATCGACGGAGACCTCGACGCGGTCATCGACGCGCTCGCCACCGCGCACACCGCCGAGTTGCTGGCGGCCGGGTCCTGAACGTCCGCAGCCTGATCGCCGAGGGCGCGCGGCGGCTCGCCGAGGCCGGCGTCGAGTCGCCGCGGGTGGACGCCGAGCTGCTGCTCGCGCACGTGCTCGACGTCCCGCGGACCCGGCTGCTCATCCTCGACGAGCTCGACGACGGCGCATCGGCCCGCTTCGGCGCGCTGCTCGCCCAGCGCGCCGACCGCGTCCCGCTGCAGCACCTCACCGGCCGTGCCCCGTTCCGGTACCTGGAGCTGGTGGTCGGCCCCGGCGTCTTCGTGCCCCGGCCGGAGACCGAGCAGCTGGTGACCTGGGCGGTGGCGCAGCTGGCCGGCATCGCCGAGCCGGTGGTCGTCGACCTCGGCTCGGGCTCCGGGGCGATCGCGCTGTCGATCGCCCACGAGCACCCCGGCGCGCAGGTGACCGCGGTGGAGCGCGACCCCGGCGCCATCGAGTGGACCCGGCACAACGCGCGGGCCCGGGCGGCGGCGGGGGACACCCCGGTCCAGGTGATCTCCGGGGACATGACCGACCCGGCGCTGCTCCGGGAGCTCGACGGCTCCGTCGACCTCGTCGTCAGCAACCCGCCCTACGTGCCCGACGGGGCCCGGGTGCCCCGGGAGGTGGCCGACCACGACCCGCCGCTGGCGCTGTGGGGCGGTCCCGACGGTCTCGACGTCGTCCGCGGCCTCGTCGTCACCGCCGCCCGGCTGCTGCGGCCCGGCGGCGGCCTGGGCATCGAGCACGCCGACCAGCAGGGGGCGTCGTTGCCCTCGGTGGTCCGTGCCCACGGCGGCTACGCCAGGATCGAGGACCATCCCGACCTCGCCGGCCGGGCGCGGTTCACCACCGCCCACCGGACCTGACGGTCCGACGGGCGAACGCCGGCAACGGACGGCAGGAGGAGGGGCGATGCGACCACAGACCGATCTGCTCGCGAACCGGTACCGGCTCACGTCGCTGATCGCGGGCGGGGGCATGGGCCAGGTCTGGCGCGGTCACGACGCCCTGCTGGACCGGCCGGTCGCGGTCAAGGTCCTGCGTGACCAGTTCGCCGGGGACGCCACGTTCCTGACCCGGTTCCGGGCCGAGGCGCAGCACGCCGCCGTCCTGACCCACCCGCACATCGCGGCGGTGTTCGACTACGGCGAGGTCACCGGCCCCGGCGGCGTCCCGCTGGCTTACCTGGTCATGGAGTTGGTCGAGGGGGAGTCGCTCGCCGACCTCCTGGCCCGAGAGCGGCAGCTGGACCCGGCGCGGACCGTCGACATCGTGCGGCAGGCCGCCGACGGCCTGGCGGCGGCGCACGCCGCCGGCGTGGTGCACCGGGACGTCAAGCCGGCCAACGTGCTGGTGACGCCGCAGGGCGTCGTGAAGATCACCGACTTCGGGATCGCGCGCTCGGCCTCCAGCGTCGCGGTCACCGGCACCGGCCAGGTCATCGGGACGGCGCACTACTTCTCGCCCGAGCAGGCGGCCGGCGGCCAGGCGACCCCGGCCAGCGACGTGTACGCGCTCGGCGCGGTCGCCTACGAGTGCCTCGCCGGCCACCGGCCCTTCGAGGCGGAGAACCCCGTCCAGGTCGCGGTCATGCACATCCGGGACGAGCCTGCGCCCCTGCCGGCCGGCGTGCCGGACGACGTCCGGGCGCTCGTGCAGCGCGCCATGGCCAAGGAGCCGCGCGACCGGTTCCCCGACGGGGCGGCTCTCCGCGACGCCGCCGCTCGGCTGAACGCCGGCCTGCCCACCTCCCCGGCGCGGTCGGCGCGGCCGGCCGCCACGGCGGTGCTGCCGGTGCCCGCACCGGGCACCGTCCCGCTGGCCGCCCAGCCGGCTGCCCGGCCGGCGGCCACGCGCCGCCGCTGGCTGATCCCGGCCCTGGCGGCCCTCCTGGCGCTCGCCGTGGCAGTCGCCGTCCTGGCGACGGTCCTGCCGGACCGGCCGGGCACGCCCGCCACCGGGGAGGACACCGCCCCGAGCGCCCCGGCCGGCATCGAGGTGCTGGCCGAAGACCTCGTCGGCCGGCCGGTGCAGGACGTCCAGGCGGAGCTGATCGGGCGTGGTCTGCTGGTCGAACTGGTGCCCGTCGAGGTGGCCGGCGTGCCGGCCGGGCAGGTGACCGCCGTCGACCCGGCCGGCACGCTCGCCCCCGGTGACCTCGTGCGGCTGTCCTACGCGGTCCCGCCCGTCCCGGCGCCCGCTCCCGCCCCGGCCGACCCGGGCGACGCCGAGGAGGCGCAGGAGGAACAGGAGGAGCAGCGCAAGGAGGCGGAGGAGGCGCGGAAGGAGGCCGAGGAGGCGCGCAAGGAGGCCGAGGAGGCGCGGAAGAAGGAGCGCGAGGAGGAGCAGGAGGAGCGGGAGGAGGAGCAGGAGGAACGCGGCGGGGAGTGACACCCGTCGACCACCGCCCGGGCCTGCTGGGAGACTCGGCGCTCGTGGCCGACAACTACGACTGCACCGATCCCGCCGCCCGCGCCGCCGGGCTCGACGCCGCCGCGGCGGCCATCGCCCGTGCCGAGCTGGTCCTGCTGCCCACCGACACCGTGTACGGGGTCGGCGCGGACGCGTTCACCCCCGCTGCGGTGACCCGCCTCCTCGCGGCCAAGAACCGCGGCCGCGCCATGCCGGTGCCGGTCCTGATCGGCGAGGCCTCGACCCTGGCCGGGCTGGTCCTGCAGACGCCGGCGACGGCGACCAGGCTCGCCCAGGAGTTCTGGCCCGGGGGGCTCACGCTGGTCGTCGAGCACGCGCCGTCGCTGGCCTGGGACCTCGGGGACGCCGAGGGCACCGTCGCCGTCCGGCTGCCGGCCGACGACCTGACCCGCGACCTGCTCCGCCGCACCGGACCCCTCGCCGTGTCCAGCGCCAACCGGTCGGGGAGGCCGGCGGCGACCACCGCGCAGGAGGCGGAGCAGCAGCTGGGGCAGCATGCCGCGGTCGTCCTGGACGGTGGTCCCCGGACCAGCTCCGCGGCCAGCACGATCGTCGACTGCACCGGCTCGACGCCGCGGGTGCTGCGGGTCGGCGCGGTCCCGGTCGAGCGGCTGCGCGAGGTCGTGCCCGAGATCGAGGACTGAACCGCGACACCGTGCGAGGGAAGCCGGGAGGTCCGCACCGCCGTAGCGATACCGTGGTGCGACAGCACCGCCCCGACCCTTCTGGAGCGCGCCCGCGATGAGCACCCCCTACTGGGGCCCGGACTTCGACGCCCTGGCCGCCTTCGACCCCGACATCGCCGGTGTCGTCACCGACGAGCTGGACCGCCTCCGCAGCGGTCTCCAGCTGATCGCCAGCGAGAACTTCACCAGCCCCGCCGTCCTGGCCGCGCTGGGCAGCACGCTGTCGAACAAGTACGCCGAGGGCTACCCCGGCCGCCGGTACTACGGAGGGTGCGAGGTCGTCGACCGCGCCGAGGAGATCGGCATCGCCCGGGCCAAGGAGCTCTTCGGCGCCGATCACGCCAACCTCCAGCCGCACTCCGGCGCGAACGCCAACCTGGCGGTCTACGGGGCGTTCATGGAGCCGGGGGACACCTTCCTCGCCATGGCCCTGCCGCACGGCGGTCACCTGACCCACGGCGCGAAGGTGTCCTTCTCCGGCAAGTGGTTCAACGCCGTCCCGTACGGGGTGGACCGCGAGACCGAGCACATCGACTACGACCAGGTCCGCGACCTGGCGCGCGAGCACCGGCCCAAGATGATCATCTGCGGTGGCTCGGCCATCCCGCGGCTGATCGACTTCCCCGCCTTCCGCGAGATCGCCGACGAGGTCGGCGCGATCCTCATGGTCGACGCCGCGCACTTCATCGGGCTCGTCGCGGGCAAGGCGATCCCCAGCCCCGTGCCCTACGCCGACGTCGTCACCTTCACCACCCACAAGGTGCTGCGGGGGCCGCGCGGCGGCGCGATCGTCTGCAAGGCCGAGCACGCCAAGGCCATCGACAAGGCCGCCTTCCCGATGATGCAGGGCGGCCCGCTGATGCACGCCGTCGCGGCCAAGGCGGTGAACTTCAAGGAGTGCCTGCAGCCGGAGTACCAGGCCTACACGCGGCAGGTCGTCGCCAACGCGCAGGCGCTCACCGAGGGCCTCGCGGCCGAGGGGCTGCGCCCCGTCGCCGGGGGCACCGACACCCACCTCGCGCTCCTGGACCTGCAGGAGACCGGCGTGACGGGTGTCGACGCCGAGACGCGCTGCGGCGCCGCCGGGATCGTGCTCAACAAGAACGCCATCCCCTTCGACCCGCAGCCGGCCTCGGTGGCCTCGGGCATCCGGGTCGGCAGCCCCGCGGTGACCACGCAGGGCATGACCGAGTCGGACATGAAGTCCATCGCCTCGCTGATCGGCACCGCGATCCACGATGTCGACGGCAGCCGGACCGCCGAGGTCGCCGCCGGGGTCCGTGACCTGGTCGGCGCCCACCCCGCCTACCCAGAGCCCAGTCGGACCGTCTGAGCCGTGCGCGAGTACGTCGTCGTCCTCCTCACCGCGGCGCTGGTCACCTTCCTGGCCACGCCCGTGGTGCGGATGGCGGCGATCCGGCTCCGCATGATGGCCGCGCCGCGGGAGCGCGACGTGCACGTGATCCCGACGCCGCGGGGCGGCGGCGTGGCCATGTACCTCGGGGTGGTGGCGGCCACGCTGGTCGCCTCGCGGCTGCCCACGCTGCAGGGGACGTTCGACGACTCGCAGGCCTACGCGGTGCTCGTCGCCGGCGGTCTGATCTGCCTGCTGGGGGTGCTGGACGACAAGTGGGGCCTGGACGCCCTGACGAAACTCACCGGGCAGATCGCCGCGGCCGGCGTGATGGTGATCCTGGGCATCCAGCTGGCCTACGTGTTCCTGCCGGTCGCCGACATCGGCACCATCTCGCTCGGGCCGCAGATCGGCGTCCCGCTGACGATCCTGCTCACCGTCCTGGCGGTGAACGCGCTCAACTTCATCGACGGCCTTGACGGGCTGGCCGCAGGTGTCTCGGCGATCGCGGCCCTGGCCTTCTTCGCCTACAGCTACAGCCTGGGCCTGGACGGCTACGTCGAGGTGGCGAGCACACCGGCGCTCATCACGGCGGTGCTGGCCGGCGCGTGCCTGGGGTTCCTCCCGCACAACTTCAGCCCGGCCCGGATCTTCATGGGCGACTCGGGCTCGATGCTGGTCGGCCTGATGCTGTCGGCCGCCGCGGTGAGCGCGACCGGGACGGTGGACGCCCAGTCCTTCGGCTCCGCGGCGAGCCTGCTCCCGCTGACCCTGCCGCTGCTGGTGCCGATCGCGGTGCTCTTCATCCCCTTCACCGACCTGGTGCTGGCGGTGTTCCGTCGCACGCTGCGGGGGCAGTCCCCGTTCTCCCCGGACAAGATGCACCTGCACCACCGGCTGCTGTCCATCGGTCACTCGCACCGTCGGGCGGTCCTGGTCGTGTACTTCTGGGCCGCGCTGCTCTCCTTCGGCGCCGTGGGGCTGTCCATCACCGGCGGCCGGGCCGAGCTGCTCGTCGTCATCGCGGTCCTGCTGGTCGTGGGCGTCGTCGTGGTGCTGAGCCCGCGGGCGCGACGGGCGGCGCGGGAGGCCCGCGCCGCCGAGCTGGAGGCCCAGCGGCAGAAGAGCCGGGCGGACCACCCCAGCTCCCGCGTGCGGCGGCCGGAGCCGGCGACGCCGTCGGTCGACCGGGAGGTGGTCCGGTGACTCCCGCGGGTGGTCGCCCCGCCGCGGCCGGCCGGTGCCGGCCCGGCGCTGGATAGACTGGGGCGTGACTTCTGAGCCCGGGGCCGTCAAGGCCCCCGACCCCTACGGCGCGATGCTCCGCGGTGGCGCGGCGCCCTCGATCGCCGTCGCCGTCGTCGCGATCGCGGTGTTCACCCTGCTGGACGGCTCGCTGGGGTTCGCCGGCAGCGCCCTCGCCTCCGCCCTCGTCGTGTTGAGCACGGTCTCGACCATGCTCATCCTGCGGAAGATGGCAGGCCTGGACCCGCGCATCGTCTTCATGGGCGCGATGGTCAGCTACTTCTTCAAGGTCATGCTGCTCGGGGTCTTCCTCATCCTGTTCCGGAACGCCGAGTGGCTCTCGCCGATCGCCTTCGCGATCACCGCGATCGTGGTGTCCCTGGCCGGCACCATCGGGGAGATCGTCGCCTTCACGCGGGTCAAGACCTACATCTACGACGAACCGTCCTCCGAGGTCCGGTCTTGACCGACGGCACCACCGACCGGCCCGAGGGCTCGTCGCCGGTGCACCACCAGATGGTCGCGGGGCAGCACCTGCGCGAGGGGTGGGACGCCCTGGGCACCCTGCTGTCGGCGATGCTGGTCTTCGGCCTGCCGGCCTGGTGGCTCAGCGAGGCCATCGATCAGGTGTGGGTGCTGCCCGTGGCCCTGGTCCTGGGGATGGCCGCCGCGATCTTCACGATATGGGTCCGTTACAGTGACCCCGGCCCGTGAGGAGCGCGACGCCGCATGAGCGCGCGGCAGCCCTCCGGGCCGATGTACGACATGACCCGCAGCAGTTCGTGACGGAGGCTGAGTAGTGACGACCGTGGTCTCGGCCGCCGAGGAGTTCGTCCCGCCGAGCGCGCCCGATTTCTGGCAGCCGCTGGTCGGTGAGGGCGCTTTCGCGCTGACGCGGAGCATGGTCGTGATGGTCCTGGTCACCATCGGGCTCGCCGTCGTCATGATGATGGTGACGCGTCGCCTCGCGGTGGTCCCCGGGCGTGGTCAGTTCCGCCTGGAGGGCATGTACGGCCTGGTCCGGAACTCGATCGGCCGCGACATCATCGGGTCGGCGCACTTCAAGCCCTACATCCCGCTGCTGTTCACGCTCTTCACGCTCATCCTGGTGAACAACCTGATGGGCATCATCCCGCCCATCCAGTTCCCGACGATGAGCCGGATCGGCTTCCCGCTGGCCCTCGCCCTCGGGGTCTACGTCGTCTACCTGGTCGCCGGTGTCCGCCGACGCGGGATCGTGGGCTTTCTCAAGAACCTGGTGCCCAGCGGGCTGCCGTGGTGGGTCGTCCCGGTCGTGTTCGTGCTCGAGCTGGTGACGTTCCTGATCACCCGTCCGGTCACCCTCACGCTGCGACTCTTCGGCAACATGTTCGCCGGCCACATCCTGCTGCTGCTGTTCGCGCTGGGTGGCGAGTACTTCCTGCTGCACGGCGGCGGCCTGCTCACGGTGATCTCGATCCCGGCCTTCCTGATGTTCTTCCTGTTCTCCGCGTTCGAGATCCTGATCTCGTTCCTGCAGGCCTACGTCTTCATCCTGTTGGCTTCCATCTACATCGCCGAGGTCTACGCGGACGACCACTGACGTCCGCAGGGCCTGCCCTGAACTGCACCACCGATGTGTGCGCCGCCCGGCCGCACTGACCGACCGAGAGGAACGGAAACACCCATGCTGGAAGGCAATCTCGCGATCATCGGCTACGGCCTGTCGGCCATCGGCCCGGGTGTGGGCATCGGTCTGATCTTCGCCGCCTACGTGAGTGGCGTGGCCCGTCAGCCCGAGGTCCGCGGCGTGCTGCAGACCATCGCCATCCTGGGCTTCGTGCTCTGTGAGCAGCTGGCCATCTTCGGCATCGCCCTGGCCTTCGTCTTCAGCTGAGCGAGGACCGGGAAGGAGTACATCTGATGGCGATCGACAACGCGGCCGGCGTCCTCGCAGCCGCCGAGAGTGGCGAGGGTGGCTTCTGGGAGTCGACCTACCCGGTCATCCCGCACCCGGGTGAGCTGATCGTCGGCATCATCTCCTTCGCTGCCCTCTACTTCATCTACAAGAAGTACGTGGTGCCCCGCCTGGAGACCATGCTGGCGGAGCGGCAGAAGACCATCGAGGGCGGCATCGAGCGCGCCGAGGCCATGCAGGCCGAGGCGAAGGCCGCGCTGGAGCAGTACCGCGCGCAGCTGGCCGAGGCCCGCAACGAGGCCGCGCAGATTCGTGACCAGGCCCGCGCCGAGGGTCAGCAGATCCTCGAGGAGATGCGGGCCCAGGCGCGGGAGGAGTCGGAGCGGATCGTCGCCCGCGGTGCGGAGCAGATCGCTGCCTCCCGCCAGCAGGTGATCAACGAGCTGCGCGGCTCGATCGGTGCGCTCGCCGTCGACCTGGCCGGCCGCGTGGTCGGCGAGTCGCTCGCCGACGACGCCCGCCGCACGGGCACGGTCGACCGGTTCCTGGACGAGCTCGACGGGATGTCCGGCTCCGGCGCCGTGGCCGTTCCGGAGGGCACGCGCTGATGGAGGCCTCCAGCCGGCTTGCCCTCGTGGCGGCCCGGGAGCGGCTCGACGAGCTGACCCGTGGCCCCGCGGGGATCGTGGAGAAGGCGCGGGACCGCCTGACCGGTCAGGCGCGGGCGACCACGGCCGATGAGCTGCTGGCGCTGGCCGACGAGCTCTTCGCCGTGGGGCGGCTGCTCGACGGGCAGCCGTCGCTGCGCCGGGCGCTGTCGGATCCGGCCGGCAAGCCGGAGGAGCGCGCGGCCCTGGCCCAGCGTCTCTTCGGCTCCCGCCTGCAGCCGGTGACCCTCGACGTCGTCGAGGTCACCGTCCGGCAGCGGTGGTCGCGTCCGCTGGACCTGGTCGAGGCGGCCACGACGCTGGCCACCGAGACCGCGCTGGACGCGGCCGACGCCCGGGGCGAGCTGGACGACGTGGAGGACGAGCTCTTCCGCTTCGGCCGGATCGTCGCCAACGACCAGCAGCTGTCGCGGATCCTCAGCGACCGCTCCGGGTCGGCGGAGGGCAAGGCGCAGCTGCTGGACCGGCTGCTGTCGGGCCGGGTCAGCCCGGTCACCGAGCAGCTACTCCGGAACGTCCTGACCGGTTCGCACGTCGGTACGGCGGGTGTCGCGATCGAGCGGCTGTCCGACGTCGCCAGCCGGCGGCGCGGGCAGTCGGTGGCCCGCGTGACCACGGCCGCACCGCTCACGCCTGCGCAGGAGCAGCGGCTGGCCGGCGTGCTGGCCCAGATCTACGGACGGACCATCGGACTGCAGATCACCGTGGACCCCACGGTGCTCGGCGGACTCCTGGTCCAGGTGGGCGACGAGGTCATCGACGGAACGATCGCCCATCGGCTGGAAGCTGCCCGTCGGCAGCTGGCCGGCTGACCGCCCACCCACCACAGACACGACCCGCAGGGAAGAGGACTTCGAGCCATGGCCGAGTTGACGATCTCCGCAGACGAGATCCGCAGTGCCATCCAGAACTACGTCACCGAGTACTCGCCGGACATCTCGCGCGAAGAGGTCGGAACCGTCACCGAGGCCGGCGACGGCATCGCCCGCGTCGAGGGCCTGCCCTCGGTCATGACCAACGAGCTGCTCGAGTTCGAGAGCGGCGTGCGTGGACTGGCGCTGAACCTCGACGTCCGCGAGGTCGGCGTCGTCATCCTGGGTGACTTCGCCGGGATCGAGGAGGGCCAGCAGGTCCGCCGCACCGGTGAGGTCCTCTCGGTCGCCGTCGGCGACGGCTACCTCGGCCGCGTCGTGGACCCGCTGGGCAACCCGATCGACGGTGGTGGCCCCATCGCCACCACCGGCCGTCGCGCCCTCGAGCTCCAGGCCCCCAACGTGATGCAGCGCCAGTCGGTGCACGAGCCGATGCAGACCGGCATCAAGGCCATCGACGCCATGACGCCGATCGGCCGCGGGCAGCGCCAGCTCGTGATCGGTGACCGGCAGACCGGCAAGACCGCCATCGTCACCGACACGATCATCAACCAGAAGGAAGCCTGGGCGACCGGCGACCCGGAGCAGCAGGTCCGCTGCATCTACGTCGCCGTCGGCCAGAAGGGCTCCACGATCGCGGCGATCCGTGCCTCGCTCGAAGAGGCCGGTGCGATGGAGTACACGACGATCGTCGCGGCGCCCGCGTCCGAGGCCGCCGGCTTCAAGTACATCGCTCCGTACACCGGCTCGGCCATCGGCCAGCACTGGATGTACGAGGGCAAGCACGTCCTGATCGTGTTCGACGACCTGTCCAAGCAGGCCGAGGCCTACCGCGCGGTGTCGCTGCTGCTGCGCCGCCCGCCGGGCCGCGAGGCCTACCCGGGCGACGTCTTCTACTTGCACTCCCGCCTGCTGGAGCGCTGCGCGAAGCTGTCCGACGAGCTCGGCGCCGGCTCGATGACCGGCCTGCCGCTCGTCGAGACCAAGGGCAACGACGTCTCGGCTTACATCCCGACCAACGTCATCTCGATCACCGACGGCCAGATCTTCCTCGAGACGGGTCTGTTCAACTCCGGTGTCCGCCCCGCCATCAACGTGGGCATCTCGGTGTCCCGCGTCGGCGGCTCGGCGCAGATCAAGGCGATGAAGTCCGTGGCCGGCCGGCTGCGCCTGGACCTGGCGCAGTACCGCGAGCTCGAGGCGTTCTCCTCGTTCTCCTCCGACCTCGACGCCTCCAGCCGCGCCACCCTGGACCGCGGTCAGCGCCTGGTCGAGCTGCTCAAGCAGGGGCAGTACTCGCCGTTCCCGGTCGAGCGCGAGGTCGTCTCGCTCTGGCTGGGCACCACCGGCAAGCTCGACGTCGTGCCGGTGCCCGACGTCCGGCGCTTCGAGTCGGAGTTCCTGGAGTACATCGGCCGTGGCGACAACGGCATCTTCGACACCATCCGGACGTCGAAGAAGCTCGAGGACGACACGGTGGCCAGCCTCGAGCGCGCGGTGGAGACGTTCTACGGCCAGTTCACGACCTCCGAGGGCGAGTCGCTCCGGGTCAACGAGCCCGAGGCCGAGGCCATGGACGCGTCCGAGCGTGGCCAGGAGCGCGTCCAGGTCAAGCGGGGCAGCTGACCCATGGCCGGCTCACTCCGCGCGCTGCGGCGCCGCATCCGCTCCACGCAGTCGACGAAGAAGATCTTCTCGGCCCAGGAGCTGATCGCCGGTGCCCGCATCGTGCGCGCCCAGGCACGGGTGGAGGCGTCCAAGCCCTACGCCCGGGAGATCACGCGGGTGCTGTCCGCGCTGGCCTCGTCCGCGTCGCTCGACCACCCGTTGCTGACCGAGCGGGAGACCCCGCGCCGGGCGGCCGTGCTGGTGATCACCTCCGACCGCGGATTCGCCGGCTCGTACAACGTCAACGTGCTCCGGCGGACCGAGGAGCTGCTCTCCCTGCTCCGGCAGGAGGGCAAGGATCCGGTCCTGTACGTGGTCGGCCGCAAGGGGGAGACGTACTACTCCTTCCGTGACCGCCCCATGGCTGCCACCTTCACCGGGTTCTCCGAGATGCCCGACTACGCCGACGCGCAGGAGGTGGGTCGGGCCCTCATCGACGTCTTCACCGCTGGTGCGGACGACGACGAGACCGGTGGTGCCGGCGACGACGGCATCCTCGGTGTGGACGAGCTGCACATCGTCTTCACGGAGTTCCGCTCCCTGCTCTCGCAGGTCCCGGTCGCCAAGCGGATGGCTCCGCTGGAGGTCGAGGAGGTCGAGGAGTTCGACTACGAGCGGGAGGACCGGGAGGCCGGCCGCACCGACGACTCCGGTGTGCCGACCCTGTACGAGTTCGAGCCCTCGGCCGAGGGACTGCTCGACGCGCTGCTGCCGAAGTACATCACCACGCGCATCTACGCGGCGATGCTCGAGGCGGCGGCCTCCGAGTCGGCCTCGCGCCGGCGTGCGATGAAGTCGGCGTCGGACAACGCCGAGGAGCTGGCGAAGAACCTGTCCCGGCAGGCCAACCAGGCTCGCCAGGCGGAGATCACCCAGGAGATCAGCGAGATCGTCGGCGGTGCCGACGCACTGGTCTCGGCCGGCTCGAACGACTGACCTTCACCGAACAGCTGAACCACCGAGCCCCAGGGCAGGAGAGCAGTACAGATGACCGTCACCGAGGACCGTCCGACCACCCAGCAGACGCAGGCCACCGGCCGCGTCGTGCGGGTCACCGGGCCGGTCGTCGACGTCGAGTTCCCCCGCGACGCGATGCCCGACCTTTTCAACGCCCTGAAGGTCGAGGTGACGCTGGCCGACCTCGGCAAGACGCTGTCCCTCGAGGTCGCCCAGCACCTGGGTGAGAACGTCGTCCGCACCATCTCGATGGCACCGACCGACGGCCTGGTCCGCGGCGCCGAGGTCACCGACACCGGCAACCCGATCATGGTGCCGGTCGGCGACGCCGTCACCGGACACGTCTGGAACACCCTGGGCGAGTGCCTGGACACCCCCGGGTACGGCGACGACGCCCCGCGCTGGTCGATCCACCGGCGCGCGCCGCGGTTCGACCAGCTCGAGGGCCGCACCGAGCTGCTCGAGACCGGCATCAAGGTCATCGACCTGCTCACCCCCTACGTGGCCGGCGGGAAGATCGGCCTCTTCGGCGGTGCCGGCGTGGGCAAGACCGTGCTCATCCAGGAGATGATCCGCCGGGTCGCGCAGGAGTTCGGTGGTGTGTCGGTGTTCGCCGGCGTCGGCGAGCGCACCCGTGAGGGCAACGACCTCATCACGGAGATGACCGAGTCGGGCGTCATCGACTCGACCGCGCTGGTCTTCGGCCAGATGGACGAGCCGCCGGGCACGCGTCTGCGCGTGGCCCTCTCGGCGCTCACCATGGCGGAGTACTTCCGGGACGAGAAGAACCAGGACGTCCTGCTCTTCATCGACAACATCTTCCGGTTCACCCAGGCCGGTTCCGAGGTGTCGACCCTGCTGGGTCGCATGCCCTCGGCCGTGGGTTACCAGCCGACGCTGGCCGACGAGATGGGTCTGCTGCAGGAGCGGATCACCTCGACGCGTGGTCACTCGATCACCTCGCTGCAGGCGATCTACGTGCCCGCCGACGACATCACCGACCCGGCGCCGCACACCACGTTCGCCCACCTCGACGCGACGACGGTGCTCTCCCGGCCGATCTCGGAGAAGGGCATCTACCCGGCCGTCGACCCGCTGGACTCCACCAGCCGGATCCTCGACCCGCAGTACGTCGGGCAGGAGCACTACGACGTCGCCCGCGAGGTCCAGCGGATCCTGCAGCGCTACCAGGAGCTGCAGGACATCATCGCGATCCTCGGCATCGACGAGCTCGGCGAGGAGGACAAGGTCACGGTCAACCGGGCCCGGCGCATCGAGCGCTTCCTCTCGCAGAACATGTTCGTGGCCGAGGCCTTCACCGGTCAGCCGGGTTCGTTCGTGCCGCTGTCGGAGACCCTCGAGTCCTTCAAGGCGCTCACCGAGGGCACCTACGACCACGTGCCGGAGCAGGCGTTCTTCATGTGCGGTGGTCTCGAGGACCTCGAGAAGAACGCCGCCAAGCTGAAGAAGGCCTGACCTTCCAGCAGTCGTCGACGGCCGGGTCCCCTCTCGAGGGGCCCGGCCGTCGGCGTCCCCCGGCAGGGGCGCGCTCGCCACGTCACCGGATCGGGTGATTTCGCGGCCCGGATCCTCCGCCGGGACGGCCGGACTGCCGACCATTCCCGCAGGTGCGCCCGAGCGACGGGCGGCAGGGCGAGGGGCGACGTGGAGCAGGACAGCGCGGTGCTGCGCTTCCCCGACGGGGAGCCGGGCGACTGGACGTGGCCCCCGTACGCGCCGGTCGAGGCCCCGGAGTGGAGCTTCGACACCGACCGCTGGGCCCCGCCGACCTGTGTCCGCCATCCCTGGGTCCGCGTCGGGCGCTGGACGTTGCTGTACCGCCGCGCTGCCTGACAGAGGACCGCTCCTCCCCACCCCGCGCGAGCTCGGGGCGGTGCCCGGGAGGGGGCCGTGTCGGCGCGCCGCTACAGTGACACCAACCGATCGTTCAACCGAGGAGTGTCGTGGCGACCCTGCAGGTCGAGTTGGTGGCCGTCGAGCGCAAGATCTGGTCGGGTGAGGCCACGACCGTGGTCGCCCGCACCACGGAGGGCGAGCTCGGCATCCTGCCCGGTCACGCCCCGCTGCTGGGTCAGCTCGCCGACGGCGGAGTCGTGACCATCCGCACCGACTCCGGTGAGGACCTGGTCGTCGCCGCCCACGGCGGGTTCCTGTCGGTGAGCGAGTCCGGGGTGTCCATCCTGGCCGAGACCGCCGAGATCTCCTCCGAGATCGACGTCGAGCGCGCCCGCGAGGCGCTGCGCCGCGCCGAGGGCGAGGACGACAGCCCCGAGGCGCAGGCGGCCGTCCGCCGGGCGCAGTCCCGGCTCAGGGCTGCCGGCGAGAACGTCTGACCCGCGCCTGACCCGGGCTCCAGCGGTATGACCACGGTCCTGCTGGTCCTGGCCGGCGTCCTGCTGCTGCTGGTCGTGGTGGTCTTCCTGCTGCGCCGTCGGTTCCTGCTGTTCGGCCTCGGGGCGGTCACCATGTGGCTCCGCCCGGAGGGCTCGCCGCGATGGTCGGTGGGCGTCGCCTGGTACGGCGGCGACGCGCTGCTCTGGTACCGGGCCCTGTCGTTGTCCGTGCGGCCGCAGCACCGGCTCAGCCGCGCGGAGTTCCGCGTCCTGAATCGTCGACCGGCCGGCCGGGACGACCTGGCGCTGCCCCCGGACGTGGTCGTCCTGGCGTGCAGCACCGCCGAGGGGCCCCGCGAGCTGGCGATGGAGCCCTCGACCGAGACCGGTCTGCTGTCCTGGCTGGAGTCGGCGCCGCCCGGTACGTGAGCCGTCCGCGGGCGGCGCCAACCGGTCACTCCGTGCCGGCGGCCGCCTCGCGCTGCTTGTGCGCGCCGCTGTGCGCGCCGGGCTCCCAGAGGATGTCGCCGTCGGGGTTGGCCACCCGGGCCAGGATGAACACCAGGTCCGAGAGCCGGTTGAGGTAGCGGGCCGTCTCGGCGTTCGTCCGCTCGGCGTCGTCCTCGAGCAGGGCCCAGACGCTCCGCTCGGCCCGCCGGACCAGGACCCGCACCTGGTGCAGCAGCGCGGCCAGCGGAGTGCCGCCGGGCAGGATGAAGCTGTTGAGCTTCGGCAGCGTCTCGTTGTAGCTGTCGCAGGCCGCCTCGAGGCGCTCGGTGTACTCGGCGGTGATCCGCAGCGGCGGGTAGGCCGGGGACTCCACGATCGGCGTGCACAGGTCGGCACCGACGTCGAACAGGTCGTTCTGGATGCTGCGCAGGAGCTCGGCGACCGCGGGATCGGCGGCGCCCAGGGCGAGGGCCACGCCGATCGCGCTGTTGGCCTCGTCGACGTCGGCGAAGGCGATCAGCCGCGGGTCGGTCTTCGACACCCGGCTCATGTCGCCCAGGTGCGTCTGCCCGGCGTCGCCGGTCTTCGTGTAGATGCGCGTCAGCCGGACCGTCATGGCCGCAGCCTAGGCGGCGCGCTCCGTGCGGTGCCGGGGGTGTCGCGGGCTGGGTGCGTAGGGTGGGCCGGTGGATTGCTTCGAGGTGACCGGCGGGGCCAGGCTCGAGGGCCGGGTACGGGTCACCGGCGCCAAGAACAGCGCCCTCAAGCTCATGGCGGCGGCGTTGCTGGCCCCCGGCCGGTCGACGATCCACGAGGTCCCCGACATCCTCGACGTCACGATCATGAGCGAGGTGCTGCGCCGGCTGGGCTGCGGCGTCGCCTACGAGCTCACCCTGGGCAGCGGCGGCGGTGGGCGGCTCACCATCGACGTGCCGGACAAGCCCTCGACCGAGACCGACTACGACCTCGTGCGCCGCATGCGCGCCTCGATCAGCGTGCTCGGCCCGCTGGTGGCCCGGTGCGGCAGCGCCCGGGTGGCGCTGCCCGGCGGCGACGCCATCGGCTCACGCGGGCTGGACATGCACATCTCCGGCCTGGAGCGGCTGGGCGCCACGATCGTCAGCGAGCACGGCTTCCTCATCGCCACCGCACCGCGGCTCACCGGCACCTCGATCTGGCTGGACTTCCCGTCGGTCGGCGCCACGGAGAACCTGGTCATGGCCGCCGTCCTCGCGCAGGGGTCGACGGTCGTCGACAACGCCGCCCGCGAACCGGAGATCGTCGACCTCTGCCGCATGCTCGGGGCCATGGGGGCCCGCATCGAGGGGGCGGGCACGTCCACGATCACCGTCGAGGGCGTCGAGTCGCTCTCGCCGGTCGAGTACACGACCGTCCCGGACCGGATCGTGACCGGCACCTGGGCCATCGGCGCGGTCATGACCCGCGGCGACGTCGTCATCGAGCGCGGGGTGGCCGAGCACCTCACCGTCGCCCTGGACAAGCTCACCGACGCCGGGGCGACCGTCGAGGCGCTGCCCGACGGCATCCGGGTGGCGATGGACGGGCGCCCGCGCTGCGTCGACGTCGTCACGCTGCCCTTCCCGGGCTTCCCGACCGACCTCCAGCCCATGGCGGTGGCGCTGGCCGCGGTGTCCACCGGCACGGCCCTCATCACCGAGAACGTCTTCGAGGGCCGGTTCATGTTCGTCAACGAGCTGGTGCGGCTGGGGGCCGACGTCCGCATCGACGGCCACCACGCCGTCATCCGTGGTCGTGAGCGGTTCTCCAGCGCGCCGGTGCTCGCCACCGACATCCGTGCCGGGGCGGGGCTGGTGCTCGCCGGGCTGTGCTCCGACGGCGTCACCGAGGTGCAGGACGTGCACCACGTCGACCGGGGCTACCCCGACTTCGTCGACCAGCTGCGCGGCCTGGGTGCCGACGTGCGCCGGACCCAGCGGCCCGACTAGCTGTACTGACCACGGACGTTGGTGACGGCGGACGGCGTGGGTCGATGACATGAGGAAGACCTCCGAGTGAGGT
>NZ_JAAGWG010000069.1 GCF_010682065.1 Blastococcus saxobsidens | reverse complement strand
TGTTGCTCGTCATGACGTTGGTGACGCCGGTGTGGAGGCGTGAGGCGGGTGGTTGGTTCCCGGCAGCGGTGTGTGGTCGGTGGTAGTTGTAGTGCACCGTCCAGACGCTGATGGCCTCGGCTCGCTGGGCTTCGGAGGTCCAGGTGCGGGCGTAGAGCAGTTCCTCGGCCAGGATCCGCTGGTAGCGCTCGACCTTGCCGTTGTGCTTGGGCGTGAACGGGCGAGTGCGCTGGTGTCGGGCGGCGTCGAACAGGGATCGGGTGAACGCCGCTGCTCGGTAGCAGGAGCCGTTGTCGGTGATCACCCGGGTGATTCGGCCGATGCCGTGGGCGGCGAAGAAGGCCCGGGCGCGGGCGAAAAACCCGATGGCGGTCTTGGCGGTCTCGTTGGCCAGGGGTTCGGTGTAGGCCAGCCGGGAGAAGCCGTCGACAGCGGAGTGCAGGTAGACGTAGCCGGCCTTGGCGCCCTTGGTCTTGGCCCGGTCGACGGCGCGGTCGGCGTCGCTGCCGCGGCCGTGTGCCCGCCACCCGCCGCCGTCAGGGATGCGGCCGACCTTCTTCACATCGACGTGGATCATGTGCCCGGGGTAGCGGGCGGTGATCCGCCCCGGGGCGCGGTTGTTCTCCCCGTCGGGGTCCAGATGCCGTCGGTGGTTGATGCCCAGTCGGGTCAGCCAGCGGCCGACGGTGGTGGCGCTGATGGTGACGCCGTCGTCGACCAGCTCAGCTGCGATCAGCCGGGCGGACCACTTCTTGTCCCGCCGCAGCTCCTCGATCCGGGCCACCACCGCGCCCTCGGTCTGGGTGGGGCTGGCGTGCGGGGCGCTGGATCGGTCGAGCAGACCGGTCTCGCCGAGGGTGTCGTAGCGGTTCTTCCACTTGGACAGGCACTGCCGGGACACCCCGGCCTCGGCGGCGACGTGCGCGATCGGGCGGGTGGCGCAGCGGTCGATCAACCGCAACCTGCCGGCAGGGGTCAAGGGGGCATTAGCGTGGGACACGACGGGTCTCCGGCTCACAGGACGTGTTGTCAGCGCTTCACATCCTGCCGCCGGGG
>NZ_JAAGWG010000068.1 GCF_010682065.1 Blastococcus saxobsidens | reverse complement strand
CGGGGACGACGACGGTGGTCGCGGCCGAGGTGGTGGGCTCGTCGACGGTGTCGACGGAGTGCACGAGGGTCAGCACGCCAGCACCGCCGATCGCGGGGTCTCCGCCGTCCAGCCGTAGCTGGTCAGGGTGATGATCGAGATGCGGGGCGAGTAGTTGAGGTAGGCGCGCTCGACGCGGGCGCTGACCGTGCGCGTGGTGGCGGTGGTCTGCTCCATGAGCACCGACTGGCCGTTGTTGAGGTGGGCCATGACGCGGTAGCCGGTGACCCCGCGGGTGGTGGTGCTGGCCGGCCAGGTGATCGTGGCGTTGTACCAGTAGTTGGTGGTGTAGACCGTCGTCGTGCCGTTCCAGTACGAGGACGTGGTGGTGGAGCAGTAGTCGTCGATCCGCATCGAGGCGGGAGCGGCGACGGTGCCGGCGGTGATCGACTGCTGCACCGACGTGGTGTCGGAGAAGGCGGCCGAGGCGGCGATCCCGCTGCCCACGACCACGGCCAGGGACAGGCCGATCACGGTGGAGGCCCGTCGGAGGCGGTTCATGCCTCGACGTCCTCGTCCGTCGACCGGCGGGGACGCCAGATCGACAGCAGCAGCCAGGTGGCCAGCAGGAGCGGTGCCCCGTAGATGAGGACCTGGTTGACGACCGGGGTGCGGAGCAGGGTCACCAGGTGCCCGAGCTCGGGGACGACGGCACGCACCTGGTAGGCGGTGTCGCCCTCGAGTGTCGCCGTCCAGGGGTCCACCTCGTCGTTGGCGTCGCCCTTGGTGCGGATCTGGACGCTGCCGTCCGCGGCCTGCTCGACCGAGATGACGCGGTGGGTCACGAGGCTGCCGTCGCCGATGGGCATGTGGTAGGCGAGCACCATGCCCTCGGTCACATCGGTGACGCCGATGGCGGTGACGACGGTGACGTCACCCGACTCGATCTCGGGAGCCATGCTGTCGGTCAGCATCGTCATCGTGCGGTAGCCGAACACGTGCGGTCCGACGGCCAGCAGGAGGAACACCAGGACGGCGACCCCCATGACTCCGCGGACCAGCCACGGGGCCGTGCGGCCCACGATCTGGCGGGCCCGGTCGGCGCGGCGGCCGGCCGTGGAGCGCTCGTCCCCGGCCGAGGGCAGCGAGTCGGCTGCCTCCGGGCGACGGACGGGGTGGACGGTGGTCATGGCGTGGTCTCCGAGTGGTCGTCAGGCCGCGATCAGCGGGCGGTGCCGGTGCGCTGGACGCCGGTGAAGGTGAGGGCGAAGGCGCTGGTCTGGCCCTGGAAGGTGTTGT
>NZ_JAAGWG010000067.1 GCF_010682065.1 Blastococcus saxobsidens | reverse complement strand
TGTCGCGCGTCAGACTTATTGGCATGACCCGTTGCATGCGGGCGTGACCTGCGAGGAGTCTGATCGTCATGGCGAGACCACCGGTGCTGCCGGCGGAGGACAAGACCCGGATCGTGTTGTCGATCCTGGCCGGGGAGGTGACCGTCGCCGAGGCCGCACGGCGGGCGAAGGTGTCCGAGCAGGCGGTGGGGACCTGGAAGCGGCAGTTCCTCGACGCCGGGCGGGCGGGCCTGGTCGCCGGCAAGCGCGGGCCCTCGACGCGGGAGGCGCAGCTGGAAGCCGAGGTCGCAGAGCTGACCACCGCGCTGGGTGAGGCCGCGATCGAGGTGCGGGTCTGGAAGAAGTCCGCCGAGGGCCGCCTGGGCCCTTCGAAGACCTCGAGGTGATCCGCGTCGAGGCGGGCATGCCGACCACGAGGTTCTGCAAGCTCATCGGTGTGCCCGAGCGGACCTGGCGCCGCCACCAGGCCCGCGCCCGCGCCGGCCAGCTCCCGAAGGGCCCCTGGCCGCAGCCGGCGCGGGCCGGCGTGCGAGAGGTCGCCCGCGCGCACGCGCTGGCCCACCCGGCTTGGGGGCACCGCAAGGTGTGGGCGATGTGCCGCCACGACGGGCACCGGGTCTCCCAGGCCACCGTGCTTCGGCTGCTGCGCGATGAGGGCCTCATCCTGGAGGCGGCCTACCAGCGGGAACGCCGCCAGCTCGCCGCCCGGCGCAAAGCCGCGTTCGCCACCGAACCCACCGGCCCCAACCAGGTCTGGCAGCTGGACTTCTCCGAGTTCGAGACCACCACCGGCGGCACCTGGCGGCTGGCCGGCTGCCGGGACTACTGGAGCAAGTACGAGCTGGGCTGGCACGTGTCCCCGACGGCGAACATGCATGACGCGATCGCCGCGGTGGAAGCCGCCCTCACCGAGGCCGAGCGCCTGGCCGGGCGCCCGCTGGTCGACCTCGCTCCCCGCGACGCCGACGGGCACATCCAGCCGCTGGTCACCCTCGTCACCGACAACGGCGGCCCGTTCCGCAGCTTCCGGTTCGAAGCGTTCATCGCCACCCACCCCGAGCTGCGCCACGTCCGCACCCGGGTGCGCACCCCCGGCCAGAACGGCTCCCGCGAACGCGGCTTCGGCTCGCTGAAGTACGAGCGACTGTTCCTGGAAGAGATCGACAGCGTCCTGGTCCTCGTCGCCCACGCCGAGGACTACCGCATCGAGTACAACACCGTCCGCCCCCACGAAGCGATCGCCTGGAACCGCCCCCACGACGTCCACGTTGGCGCCGCCGACCCGCTCGTCCCCAGCTTCCCCGATCCCGAAAAACTGCCAACTACTTGACGCGGGACA
>NZ_JAAGWG010000066.1 GCF_010682065.1 Blastococcus saxobsidens | reverse complement strand
GGATGCTCCTATGGATCGTCAAGCTGCCGCGGTGAGGTTCTGGGCTCGTTGGGCGGGGCGTAGGAGGTAGTAGAGCTCGCGGGCGATCATGCGCTTGAGGCAGCGGATGATGTCCTTCTTGGATAGGCCTTCCTTGGTGCGGCGCTCCACGTAGGCGCGGGTGCGGGGGTCCCAGCGCAGGCGGCAGAGCACGACGCGGTAGAGGGCGGCGTTGGCCTGGCGGTCGCCGCCGCGGTTGAGTCGGTGACGGTTGGTCTTGCCCGAGGAGGCGGGGATCGGGGCGACACGGCAGAGCATGGCGAAGGCCGGTTCGGAGTGCAGCCGATCGGTGTTCTGTCCGGCGGTGACGAGCAGCTGCCCGGCGACGTCGGCCCCGACGCCGGTGCAGGCGATGAGCTCGGGGTTGATCGCGGTGACCAGCGGGCCGATGAGGTCGTCGAGCTCGGTGATCTCCTCGCTGAGAGCTCGATGGCGGCGGGCCAGCGAGCGCAGCGCAGTCTTGGTGGCCTGCTCGGGGTCGCCGATACGGGCAGGGTCGGGCCGCAGTCCGGCGCAGGTGGCGATCAACCGGGCGTTGGCGAGGCTGCGGAGTTGGGCGCGCAGCGGCTCGACGGCGGTGACGATCAGGGACTTGATCCGCCGCTGACAATCGGCCCGCTGGTCGATGGCGCTGTGCCGGGCCACCCGCAGGTTGCGCAACGCCTCCACCTGCCCGGTCCGGTCCTTGGGGGTGCCGGTGCGCACTCCGGCCAGGGCGGTGCGGGCGGCGGCCTCGGCGTCGAGCGGGTCGGACTTGCCGGCGAACCGGCGGGTCTTGCGGTCGGGGCGGTCGATCTCAAGCATCGGCACGCCCTCGGCGGCCAGGTGTCGGGCCAGGCCGGCGCCGTAGGCGCCGGTCCCTTCGATCCCGACGATCAGCAACAGACCGAACCCGCGCAGCCAGGTGAGCAGCTGCTGGTAGCCGGCCGCGGTGGCGGGGAACTGCTGGTGACCCAGCAGTCGTCCAGCGCCGTCGATCGCAGCAGCGGTGTGGGTGTCCTGGTGGGTGTCGACGCCACCGGCCACGTCGATCTGGGCCGGGTTGGTGTCTCGTGCGATGGTGGTCATCGCCGTCCTTCTCGCTCGCAACCGACAGGGCGGCACGCACCGCCGGGCGAGCGGACAAGACAGTGATGGGTGCCTGCTGGCACAGGCTCCTATGAGGTCACGACGCCACGTCCGGTGAGTGCAAGCGAGCCCCGCAGCGGACCGAACCGACAGATCCCGTTGAAGACCCGAGGTCAGTCAGTCGCTGAGTCAGGAACGACCGCTGCGGGGCTCGCCTACATCCTCACTGTCAG
>NZ_JAAGWG010000065.1 GCF_010682065.1 Blastococcus saxobsidens | reverse complement strand
TGAACCGCCCCGGCAAGTCCGGAGACTCCGTTCCTTGGGAAGGATGGAGTCATGGCAGGAAGTTCCACCACGAGGTACTCCGCCGAGTTGCGTGAGCGGGCGGTGCGGATGGTCGCCGAGGTCAGGTCCGATCACGACTCGGACTGGGCGGCGATGGGCCGGGTCGCCGAGCTGCTGGGGATCGGCACGGCCGAGACAGTGCGTAAGTGGTGCCGGCAGGCCGAGGTCGACGGCGGGGCGCGGCCGGGGGTGACCAGCGAGGAGTCCGCGGAGCTGAAGCGGCTCAAGCGGGAGAACGCCGAGCTCAAGCGGGCGAACGCGATCTTGAAGGCGGCGTCGGCTTTCTTCGCGGCCGAGCTCGACCGGCCATCCCGCTGATCGTGAAGTTCATCGACGCCCACGTCGGTGAACGACCCGAGGGTCTGCGTTGGGGGGTCGAGACGATCTGTGGCCAGCTCACCGAGCTGGGCGCCAAGATCGCCCCCGCGACCTACTACGAGCACCGTTCCCGCATCCCGTCAGCGCGGGCGGTGCGCGACGCCGCGCTGCGGGTCGAGGTCGCCCGGGTGCACGCAGACAACTACGGGGTGTACGGCGCCCGGAAGGTCTGGCTGGCCCTCAACCGCGAACGCGCCGCCGGTGCCCCACCGATCGCCCGGTGCACAGTGGAGCGGCTGATGAGCGACCTTGGGCTCACCGGTGTGGTGCGCGGCAAGGTCAAGCGCACCACCATCGCCAACCCGGCCGCCGCCCGGCCGGCTGACCTGGTGGAACGGCAGTTCGCCCCGCTGGCACCGGACCGGCTGTGGGTAGCCGACTTCACCTACGTGTCCACCTGGGCCGGCTGGGTGTACGTGGCGTTCGTGATCGACGCCTACGCCCGCCGGATCATCGGCTGGCGCTCAGCGACGACGATGACCGCCCAGCTCGTGCTGGACGCCCTCGAGCACGCCGTGTGGACCCGCGGCCGCGAAGGACGAGACGTCACCGGGGTGGTGGCCCACCACGACCACGGCAGCCAGTACACCTCGGTGGCCTACAGCGAGCGGCTGGCCGCCGACGGCATCCGGCCCTCCATGGGCGTGGTCGGGTCGTCCTACGACAACGCCCTGGCCGAGACGATCAACGGCCTCTACAAGACCGAACTGATCAAGGCCCGCGGGCCTTGGCGCAGCGTCGACCAGGTCGAGGTCGCCACCGCCGAATGGGTCGACTGGTTCAACCACCGCCGGCTCTACCAGTACTGCGGCGACATGCCGCCGGTCCAGATGGAGGCAGCTCACTACGCTCAACAACCGACCCTGACAACGGCCGGGGTCACAGACAGCTGAGTCTCCGGACTTGCCGGGGCGGTTCA
>NZ_JAAGWG010000063.1 GCF_010682065.1 Blastococcus saxobsidens | reverse complement strand
GAGATCCTCGGTCTGCAGGTCACCTCCGCCGAGGACGGCGCCGGCTGGCTGGCGTTCTTCCGGGACCTGACCGCCCGTGGGCTGACCGGCGTTGCGCTGGTGACCTCCGACGCGCACGCCGGCCTGGTGGGCGCGATCGGCGCCACTCTGCCCGGGGCCGGCTGGCAGCGCTGCCGCACGCACTGGGCCTGTCAGGAAACAAGCTGTCCTTTCCCAGTTCTGCGGTCGACGATCTGCTATGCGCGTCGACGACGAGATCCGGAACCAGCTCGCCACCCGGTTCGAGGTGCTCTTGCCGCATCTCGACGAGCGGCAGCAACGGCTGGCGCTGGGAACCGAGGCCCGGCTGCTGGGGCACGGGGGCGTGGCTGCGGTGGCGGCGGCGGCCCGGGTCAGCCCGACCACGGTGCGCCGCGGCGTGACCGAGTTGGACTCCGGCGAGGAGTCGCTGCCGGTCGGGCGGGTCCGTCGGGCCGGCGGAGGACGTAAGCCGGTCACCGCACGCGATCCCGAGCTGGTGGCGGCTCTGCTCGGCCTGGTCGAGCCGAACGCCCGGGGCGATCCGATGTCGCCGCTGCGTTGGACGACCAAGTCGCTGCGGCATCTGGCCACCGAGCTCAGCGAGCACGGCCATCCGGTCTCCGCACCGACGGTGGGACATCTGCTTCGTGAGCATGGCTTCAGCCTGCAGGGCACGGCCAAGACGCTGGAAGGCAAGCAGCATCCCGACCGGGATGCGCAGTTCGCCTACATCAACGAGCAGGTCAAGGCCCATCAAGCCGCCGGGGCGCCGGTGGTCAGCGTGGATGCCAAGAAGAAGGAGCAGCTCGGGCAGCTGCCGGCGGCCGGGCGGGAATGGCGACCGAAGGGCGATCCGGTCGAAGTGGAGGACCACAGCTTCTTCAGCATGGGGCCCGACGTGCCGCTGGCCATTCCGTACGGCGTCTACGACCTGGGCACCGACGCCGGCTGGGTCAACGTCGGGGTCGACCACGACACCTCGGCGTTCGCGGTCGCCTCGATCCGCCGCTGGTGGGCCGCGCGCGGTGCGGCCGACCATCCGGGCGCGACCAAGCTGTTGATCACCGCGGACGCGGGCGGCTCCAACAGCTACCGCTACCGGTTGTGGAAGGCCGAGCTGGCGGCGCTGGCCGCCGAGACCGGCCTGACGATCACGGTCTGTCATTTCCCGCCGGGCACCTCGAAGTGGAACAAGATCGAGCACCGGCTGTTCTCGCAGATCACCATGAACTGGCGCGGCCGCCCGCTGACCAGCCACCAAGTCGTCGTCGCCACCATCGCCTCGACCCGCACCCGCACCGGACTGCGAGTCGAAGCCGCACTCGACACCGGCAGCTACCCACTCGGCGTCGCCGTGCCCCTCAGCGAACTTCGCCGGTTGCCGATCAGCCGGCACGCCCAGCACGGCGCCTGGAACTACACCATCGCTCCGACCGGCGACTCCCAGACCGGGCCGGTGCGCGCCGACGAACGGGCCGGCGCCCGCGCCCGGGCGTTAGCCGTCCTCGCCGACGAACGGCTGACCGGCATGACGGCCACCGAGCTGACCGCGCTCGCCGCGCTGCTCGCCCCGGCGCAGGCCGCCCTGGCCGCCCAGCGGCGGTTCGAGCAGCGCGGCGGGCCGCGGCGCCGCGCGGCCGGCGCGGGCAGCACCGGGCTGCTCACCGACGCCGACCGGGTGCTGGTCACCGTCGTCTATCAGCGCCAGCTCTGCTCGATGAACGTGCTCTCCGACCTGCTCGGGGTCAACGCGAACTCCATCGGCCAAGCCATCGCCGACACCCGCCAGCTGCTCGTTGAGCACGGCCGCACGATTCCGGCGAGCACGCTGCGCTTCGCCACCGCAGATGCGCTCACCGAGTTCGCGTCAGGCAGCCGCCCGGAACCGGCGCGCCCGCGGCTGCCCGAACGGCTCGCCGCCCCGGCGCTGACCGGCATGACGCGAGCCGAGCTCGCCGCCCTGATCGGCCGGGTCGTGCCCGTGCTGGCTGCCCGCGCCGAACGGCATCGACATCGACACCGCGGCGGTGAACGGCTGCCCGGCGCCCGCGGCGGCGTCTTCATGCAGAAGATCACCGATGAAGAACGGGTACTGGCCACCGTGCTCTACCGGCGCGGCCTGGGAACCCACGACACCTTCGCCCAGCTGTTCGAGGTCAGCCGCCGCACCATCGGGGGCGCGCTGCGCGAGGTCGGTCCGCTCCTGGACCAGAACGGCTACATCGCCACGCCGGCTGCCACCCGGTTCACCACCGCAGCCGAGCTCCTCGCCTCGCTGCCAGACCCGAACACCGACGACATGGACACGCCGACAACTTGATTCTTTACAGGCCCACTACGCGGCGAACTTGATGGCGGCCACGCCGAAGGCGTCCTGGCCGTGGGTGCGGGCGCTGCTGCACTCGGTCTACGACCAGCCCGACGCCGC
>NZ_JAAGWG010000062.1 GCF_010682065.1 Blastococcus saxobsidens | reverse complement strand
TCGCCATCGTCTACCGAGCTGCTGCCGTCCTGGCCGCGATCATCACCTGGCTACGCACTTAAGAGACATGCCCTAGGAGGGGACGGGTGATGCGGCGTGTAACCGCAACCGACACCGCGAGGACCAGTAGCGCACCGAGGGCCGTCGCCGCGATCATGATGAAGGTTGTGGTGCTCTGCTGGCCGTCAGCGGCCTCGGTCGCCTCCCGCTCCCGCTGCTGAAGCGATTCCTTCAGCTTCGCGGTCTCCTCGAGGACCTCGTAGAACACGTCATAGCTGTCACCGAGGATCAGGTCGTCGGCCGCGTCCATTGACGCCGACGTGTTCTGCCGGTAGAGGGCGACCACCTGTTCGTCGTATTGGAAGAACCGCTCCCAGGCATCCACTATGGCGCTGAAGTACTCCTGCTCGGTCGGCGTCAACGCGGATGCGGGGACGTCGGCCAAGAGCTTCTTCAGCTCTTCTCCGGACAGCAAGAAACCAGCCCGATTGCCGCTGCTGGCATCGACCGCTTGCAGCGGGGTGGTCCTCCTCGCGTCCCAGGCGTAGGCCACTTGCCATCCGCTGATGTCTGCGCCGCGGTACTCCATCTCCTGGACGTGCGACAGGGCCGCCCCGACGGACCCAGTCGTGCGCCGCGCTTCACCCGCGTCTTGGAGGCCCTGCAGGGCCAGCCCGCCCACGACGAGTGCGGCGACGATGCCCATGGCACCGACGGCGGCGATCATTCCGCGCACCCCTGGACGGCCACGTCTGATCCGCACCGTCGGTTCTGCAGCTGTGGCCACCGCAGCACCACCGCTGGACAACTCTGCTCTGGCCATCTGCCGTCTCCCTGCTACGCGGACGAAGGTCACCGACCTCGTCAGGGAGGTCGAGTGTTCGGACGATCAACCGCAGGCGACGTGTACAGGCCCGTACGCATGCGCGAGGCGCGGTTGAGACGGAGGAGTCGTCCAGGTCCGTGTGACTTGCTCGCCACGCTCAGGAGACAAGACCCCGAGAGTGAGAACCCTGGCCTCTTAGTCACGGCGGAACCGGCTCGCTCCGCGTCTTCCATCGGCTTCAGCACCGACGTCCGGTTTGCCAAAGCCGGTGATATCCGCGCCCACTTTGTTCCTTCGCTACAACGAACGGCGGTTCTAGGCGGGACGTTCAGTACGAGTGCGCCGCCATCGCACCCAGCGACTCAATCCCGTTGCGTTGACAGCTGTCCTAGGCGCCAGGGCGCGCTTGACGTTGTGCAACTCACGGATCGGCCGAGGCGCTGGATCACGCCCTCGGCTGGTCAGTTCCAATCCGAGCACTGAGCTCTTCAGCGGCGCTCGGAAAGCGCCGTCAGCCGGATGGTCTCGGGCATCGCACGGAGGGCCCCCAACAGCGCAGGGGGCAGGGCATCGTGGACGTCGGTCACGACGTAGCCGTGCTCGCCGCGCGTCGCCAGTACCTGCGCGTCGACGTTGAGACCGTGCTCGCCGATGAGCGCGTCGACGCTCGCCAGGACGCCCGGGACGTTGCGGTGCAGGAGCGCGAACCGGGCCGCCGACGACCCGTAGAGGGCCACCGGCGGGAGGTTGACGCTGAGCGTCGTCGTCCCGGCGCGGGCGTAGTCGGCCAGCTTGCCGGCGACGAACCGCCCGATGTCGTACTGGGCCTCCTTGGTGGACCCGCCGACGTGCGGCGTGAGGATGACGTTGGGCAGCCCGCGCAGGACGGAGGCGAACTCGTCGCCCTGCTCCCTGGGCTCGTCGGGGAACACGTCCACCGCCGCCCCCGCGATGTGCCCGCTCAGGACGTTCTCCCGCAGTGCCTCGTGGTCGACGACGAACCCGCGGGAGAGGTTGAGGAAGAGGCTGCGCGGCCGCATCCTGGCGAACTGCTCGGCACCGAACAGCCCGGCGTTGCCGGCGCGACCGTCGACGTGCAGCGACACGGTCTCGGCCCGTTCCAGCAGCTCGTCCAGGCTGCCGCAGGCCTCGGCGTTGCCGAGCGCGAGCTTGTCCCCCAGGTCGTAGAAGAGCACTCGCATGCCCAGCGCCTCGGCCAGCACGGAGAGCTGGCTGCCGATGTTGCCGTAGCCCACGATGCCCAGCGTCCGGCCCCTGATCTCGTGGCTGCCGCTCGCCGACTTGTCCCAGATCCCGTCGTGCAGCGCCCGGTCCCGGTCGACCAGCCGCCGGGCCAGGCAGATGATCTCCGCGATCGCCAGCTCGACGACGCTGCGGGTGTTGGAGTACGGCGCGTTGAACACCGCGACCCCGCAGCCGGCCGCCGCGGGCAGATCGATCTGGTTCGTGCCGATGCAGAACGCCCCGACCGCCGCGAGGTCCGGGAGGCTCCGCAGCGCGGACGCGGTCACCTGGGTCTTCGAGCGGATGCCCAGCAGGTGGACGCCGTCCAGCGCGGCGATCAGGTCGTCCTCGTCCAGCGCGCCGCGCAGCGACTCCACCTCGTAGCCGGCGGACGAGAGGACCTCCTCCGCGATCAGGTCGATGTTCTCCAGCAGTAGAGCTCTGGGCATGGCCGGAAAACCCCCTCCAGCAGCGCTCTGCTGCTGCTTCACTAAGTCCTAACTATGGCGCAAGCCGTGGCGGACGGGCCCAGCACTGCCGGGATGCCGACCGGTCACTGTGCTCCGGTGCTCCTGACCAACTGATGCAGTCGGCCCCCGATGCCGGTCGATGCGTTGAGACCCGCAGCCCGATTGCGCAACCCTGTCGCCGGGGCCGTCGGCGTACAGGAAGGGGCGCCCGCTGCCCCCGAGGCTTCTATTGGTTGCTGACCTCGGCTCGACGTCGCTGGCGCAGTACGAAGCGCTGCACCTTGCCGCTCGGGGTCTTCGTGTCGCGCGTCAGACTTATTGGCATGACCCGTTGCATGCGGGCGTGACCTGCGAGGAGTCTGATCGTCATGGCGAGA
>NZ_JAAGWG010000061.1 GCF_010682065.1 Blastococcus saxobsidens | reverse complement strand
GTGGAACCCGCCAGACCTTCCAACACGGAACCATCACCCACACCGACGGCCGGACCAGCGTGCAGTACAGCTGAGGGGCGCCGTCGATCGTCTTCTCCGGGTCGTCGACCCGTCCCGCACCACCAGAGAGGCACTCTTCCCGTGCGTAGCTCCCTTGCCGCCTTCCTGCTGACCGCCCTGGCCGTGCCCGTCCTCGCCTCGTGCACCGCGGGGGACGGAGCCGACGGCGATGCCGCGTCGTCGCCCCGTACGGGGACGGTGCCATCGGAGGATGGGCCGGCGGCGAGCGATGCGCCGCGCCCGACGACGACCGACGTCGTCCTGTCGTACGCAGGATGGGAGAAGGGGAGCGATGCGGTCGAGGCGGCCGGCTATGTCAGCCCGGTGGTGGAGGACGGGGGCACCTGCACCCTCGAGGTGACCGGCGACGGGCGCACCCGATCGGCGAGCGTCCCGGCGATCGCCGACGCGACGACGACGGTGTGCTCCGGTCTGTCGATCCCGGGCGCGGAGCTCGCACCCGGCACGTGGACCGTGCGGCTGCAGTACTCGTCCGCGACGACCGAGGGCACCTCCCAGCCGCTCGACGTCGAGGTCCCGGCATGACCGGCCTGCGTCGCGCCGTCGCGGTCGTGGCCGCCGCCGCATGCGCCCTCGTGGTGGCGGTGGCCACCGACGACCGACCCCGGGCCGTCCAGCTGGTGGAGTCCGCCGACACCTCGAACTTCCGCGCCGGCAACATCATCAGCGATCAGCTGTTCTACGACGGCAACGCCATGTCCGCCGGAGACGTGCAGGCCTTCCTCGAGTCCAAGAACCCGCGGTGCGTGCCCGCCGCCGACGGGACCCCGTGCCTCCAGGACGCGCGGCAGGACACCTACACGCGTCCCGCCGACTCGCTGTGCCCCGGCACCTACGTGGGCGCCCCCAGCGAATCGGCCGCCACGATCATCGCCAAGGTCGGCGCCGCCTGCGGGATCAGCCAGCGGGTGCTGCTCGTGATCCTGCAGAAGGAGCAGAGCCTGGTCACCTCCAGCGGCAGCAGCCTGAAGCCGGTCAAGTACGAGAAGGCGATGGGGTACGGCTGCCCCGACACCGCGCCGTGCAACCCCCGGTACGCGCACCTGTTCAACCAGCTCTACAGCGCCGCGTCGCGCTACCAGTACTACGCACAGAACCCCGACGCCTTCAACCACCGGGCCGGTCGGGTGAACACCGTCCGGTTCCACCCGAACGCCGCGTGCGGGTCCTCGCAGGTGTTCATCGAGAACCGCGCCACCGCCGGGCTGTACAACTACACGCCCTACCAGCCCAACGGCCCCGCGCTCGCCGCCGGCCGGGGTTCCGGTGACGGCTGCTCGGCCTACGGCAACCGGAACTTCTGGATCTACTTCACCGACTGGTTCGGATCCACCCAGGTCCCGGGTGCCGCGGAGGTGACCGGGCGCTACGCGGCGACCGGCGGCGACAGCGGCCCCCTCGGGGCCGGCCGTGCCGACGTCGTCTGCGGCCTGCGCAACGGCGGCTGCTTCCAGAGCTACGCGAACGGCGCCATCTACTGGTCGCCGGCGAGCGGGGCCAGGATCGTGGGCAACGGCGCCGTCCGGGACCGGTGGGCCTCCCTCACCTGGGAGGTCGGATCCCTGGGATATCCGGTGTCGGACACCACGTGCGGGCTGCGTGACGGTGGGTGTTTCCAGCACTTCCAGGGTGGGTCGATCTACTGGACCCAGGGCACGGGCGCGCGGGTGCTGTCCGGTGCGATCCGCGATCGGTGGGCGGCGCAGGGCTGGGAGTCGGGCTCGCTCGGCTATCCCACGACCGACGTGACGCCGATCGCCGGTGGGCAGTTCGCGCACTTCCAGGGCGGGTCGGTCTACTGGTCGCAGGCGACGGGTGCGCGGGTGCTCTCCGGAGTGGTGCGGGACCGGTGGGCGGCGCAGGGCTGGGAGACGGGGTCGCTCGGCTATCCCACCACCGACGTGACGCCGATCGCCGGCGGCCTGTTCGCGCACTTCCAGGGCGGGTCGGTCTACTGGTCGCAAGCCACCGGCGCGCGGGCGCTGTCCACGCCGGTGCGGAACCGGTGGGGGGCCCACGGCTGGGAGAACGGTGCGCTCGGGTTCCCGGTGGACGAGGCGGTGGCCACGCCCGGGGGCAAGGGTCAGGCCGTCCGGTTCGAGCGGGGCTGGATCTACTGGTCGCAGGCGACCGGGGCATGGCGGGTCGACGGGCCGGTGCGCGACGCCTGGCTGGCCGCCGGTGCGGACGGCGGGACGCTGGGCATGCCGGTGGCCGACGCCCGGACCACCGCCGACGGGGTCGCGCGGATCGGCGACTTCCAGGGCGGATCGGTATCGGTGCATCCCGGGGTGGGCACGCACGTGCTGTCTGCACCGGTCGTGGTCGCGTGGCGGGCCGAGGGGGGCGAGACCGGGTCGCTGGGGTACCCGACCAGCGGTGCGGTGCCCACCGCCGACGGCCGGGCGGCGGTGGTGACCTTCGAACGTGGTGAGGTGCACGCCACCGCGACGGCCGGGCATGCCCTGTCGGGTGCGGTGCTGGACCGGTACCGGGCCGCCGGCGGGCTGAGCGGGGAGCTGGGCCGCGCCACCACGGGTGTGACGGCGCTGCCCGGTGGAGGGCGGTTCGCGCACTTCCAGGGCGGATCGATCTACTGGACCCAGGCGACCGGCGCGCGGGTGCTCTCCGGAGCGGTGCGGGAGCGGTGGGGGACCACCGGCTGGGAGAACGGGCCGCTGGGCTATCCGACCTCGGACATGACCGCGCTGCCCGGTGGCGGGCAGTTCGCCCGGTTCCAGGGTGGGTCGGTCTACTGGACCCAGGCGGCCGGGACGAAGGCGCTCACCGGTGCGGTGCACGACCGGTACGAGGCGGCCGGAGGCGCCTCAGGAGCGCTGGGGCTGCCGACCACCGACGTCCTCACGCTGGCCGGCGGCGGGCGGTACGCGCACTTCCAGGGCGGGTCGATCTACTGGACGCAGGCGACCGGGGCGCGGGTGCTGACCGGAGCGGTGCGTGACCGGTGGGCGGCGCAGGGCTGGGAGAACGGGCCGCTGGGCTATCCGACCTCGGATGTGAACACGCT
>NZ_JAAGWG010000060.1 GCF_010682065.1 Blastococcus saxobsidens | reverse complement strand
GAGCACTCCTACCGGACCGGCACCTACACCGCCTACCTCACCGTCACCTGGGGAGCCACCTTCTCCGTCGACGGCGGTGCGGCGGTCGAGGTCCCCGGCACCACCACCACCGACGGACCACCGGTCACCTTCGACGTCCTCCAGGCCCGAACGGTCCTCACCAACCCATACGACTGAGGCAACCCGCAACCTCACATCTCAGGTCAGCTCAGCGGCAGCACGAAGAGCCGTCCGCCAGCCCTGGTATCGACGGAGAACACTCCGAAGCCGTCGCCGATGACCTCCACAGGAATCTCCGTGCCAGGCAGTTCGGTGATCGCCGGCGGCTGCTGGTTGAAGTCCACGCGCACAGGGGTGGCGATGCTCGCGCTCGTGGCGTCCTCCGGCAGCAGCGAGCCGTATCCCACGCGGTCGTCGCTCAGTGCGCTCCAGCGGACCGATGGCGCACCGTCCATGCACACCGCCTCATTGCGTTCCAGGTCGAGGAGATGCGTGCCGGTCACCACGTAGCGGCCCGACGGGCTGATCGCGGTGTCGAAATAGGAGACCTCACAGGTCAGGGGCAGCTCCTCGCCGGTGGAGACGTTCTTGTGCCCCAGCAGTGCGCCGTGAGCGGTAAGCGTGAGCGGCATGGGATAGCTGTTCCAGCTCCGCTGTCCCAGCGCCTCGCCCCTGTACGCGGGCCCGTTGGGACAGAGCGTGTCGCTCACGAAGATGTCGACGCACCCTCGGCTGTACACGACGTCGCCGTCGTACACCGACAACGGGCTGTCCACCCACGCGAACCGCTCGTCCTGGCCCCGGATGCTCGGTACCTCGGTCCGCTCCCCGCTGACTGGGTCGATGACGGTCATGCTGTCGTCGTAGTGATCGAGGTTGAGGGTGTTGTGCAGGATGTACATGCCGTCGCCAGCGACGTGGCCGAACGAGCCGGTCAACTTCTCGCCCGCCGCGTCCTCGACGAACTCGTCGTCGAACGTCACCACCGATCCCTGGCCGCCGTCGCGCTTCCTGAGAGGCGTCATCCGTCCCGTGTGCTGGCCGTTCTCCAGGCCGCTCTCCATCAGCACCACCCACCCTTCCTCCTCGTCTCCGAAGGAGCGCATCGTGGGGGTACCGGGGACACGGTCGGTCGGGTCGGGGTCGAGCGGCGGCGCCACGGCAGATCGCCACGCGATCGTTCCGTCGGTCCGCACTAGCTCGACGATGGGCGTGCCCTCGTCCGACATCCCGTACAAGGCGACGCCGTCGTCGACCAGCGCGTAGCTGAGGAACCCGGCCGTCGGGGTGCCGGCCTTGCCGGTCACCACCTCGAGCGCGAAGCCGCTGGTCGGGTCGAAACCGGAGGCGAACAAGATCTCGGCCGCCAGTTCCTGCCCATCGGGCGCCTGAAGCGCCGACGGCTCCGGCGGGCTGACCGGCGCGGCCTCCCGGTCCGGATCCTCGCCACCGCAGGCGGCAAGGACGAGCAGTGCTGCGGCGGTAGTGGCAACGGTACGGATGCGGAGCATCGGTTCTTCCTGCTGATCGGCGACGTTTCAGGCCAGCAGACCCCGCTCCACGGCTCCGAGGGCCAGTTCGACCCGACTTCTACCCTTCCGGGCGAACGAATCAGTACCGAATCTGTGTGCCCGGGTCTCCATCGACGGTCGGCGCAGCAGTCCAGGGTCCCGTCCGTCCCGACCACCAACGGGCCCCGGTCACCATCGACGTCTCTCGGCTCGGTCCTCGCAGATCCACACGACTGAACCATCCGGGCGCCGGTCACCCGATCCGGCGGCAGAGTGCGACTGTCCACAGTTACGGAACCGCACACGACCGAACCCTGCGTAGTCTCCCGCTGTGCGTGATCGTCGAGGACTGCGTCGAACCGTGGTAAGCCTGCTGATCGGGACCGCCGTGCTGAGCGGCTGCTCGGAGAAGCAGGAAGCCAACGAGAGCCTGCCCACGAGCGCTGCCCCCACCACCGAGGCGCTCCCCCAGATCGGCCCGGCCGACTTCCCGGTCCCCGACGAAGCCCGAACCAAGGACGCCGGCGGCGCGGAAGCATTCGCGCGGTACTACATCGAACTCCTTCAGCGACAGCAGGATGTGCCGGCCGGTGAGCCGCTTCGGGACCTCGGCCCGGACTGTCAGGAGTGTTTGCGGATCGCGCTCGACTTCGACGAGGCAGCAGCTGCGAACCGGCGCTTCGAGGGCGGCGAACTCTCAATAACCGGCGCCTTCGGAACCGCGGTGTCAGAGGACCGCGCCAACTTGTCTTTCCTGGCGCGCGTCGAAGCGGGCGCGGTGTTGGAGGCGAGTGGCGAGGCAGTTCAAGGAACACAGTCGGCTGCGATCGAACGCCTGCCCTCCGCCATCGCGCTGGACTGGTCGCCGGATGATCATTGCTGGCGAGTGAGCGGGCTGAGTTTCGGATGAGGAGGACACCGTTTCGAGTCTGTCTCGTCAGCATGCTGGCGACTGCTGCGGTGTTGCTCCCGATAGGACACGCCTCTGCCGCCTGTCCGGTCCTCGTGCCTCATTGCGCGGAGGCGGAGCTGGGCGACGGAGCCGCCTCCATTTCGCTAACCGCTGATCAGGCTGGCCAAGTCCTCTCTGGTCGGTCAGGGATTCCGGACTATCAGTGGAGATTTAGGCATCTGTGCGTGATCCGCGACGAAGCAATCGGCGCATGCTCCGCCTCGGACTTTCGTACCTGCCCTGAGGTGCCCGGCCGTGTGATCCGGTACTTGGTGCTGGAACAACAGCCACTGGTTCGCGAAGACCTCACGGCGGCTCCGATGGCGGACGGTCGACCAACGCTGGTCGCTCCCGGGCTTCGCCCTGGGGATCCCGTCGGAGTCTGGGGGCGGGCAGATCAAGGATGCTTTGACATCACCGCTCTTAATCCTCCGCCGTCGCCGGACGAGGTGTTCCGCTATTTCCAGACGCTGCCACTTCCGCAGCTGACCACCCAGCACCAGCCACCCGGCGACGGCCTGACGGGTCTGCCGGTCATCTTCTACACCGACTCCCCCACCACCCAGACCTTCACCGTCGACATCCGCGGCTTCCAGGTCACCATCGAAGCCACCGCACAACAGTTCACCTGGCACACCGGCGACACCACCGGCCAGATCACCAGCACCGACCCCGGG
>NZ_JAAGWG010000006.1 GCF_010682065.1 Blastococcus saxobsidens | reverse complement strand
CCTCACTCGGAGGTCTTCCTCATGTCATCGACCCACGCCGTCCGCCGTCACCAACGTCCGTGGTCAGTACACCTAGCGTGCGCAGGATGGCGCTCATCTACCCGGTCCGGCTGGACACCCCCGAGCCCGACGACGACGCGGCTCCCGACTACGCGGAGCTCGCCGCCGACCTCTCCGACCAGTGGCTGGTCGAGGTGGATCTCGGCGAGGACGGCGACGACGCCTGCTTCGGGCCGCTGACCCCGCGGGCCGCCTGGGACCTCGCCCTCGGCGTGGACGAGCGGCAGCCGGAGTGGACGGTGTCGGTGCTGCCGCTGCACGTGCCGGGCACCGCCGACGAGCTGGTCGCCCTCTTCACCGAGGACGACTAGGCAGGCTCACCAGCCGCGCTCGCGCCACTCCGCGAGGTGCGGGCGCTCCGCGCCGATCGTCGTGTCCTTGCCGTGGCCCGGGTAGACCCAGGTCTCGTCGGGGAGGACGGCGAACAGCCGCTGCTCGACGTCGTCGATCAGGCTGGCGAACCGGGCGGCGTCCTGCTGGGTGTTGCCGACCCCTCCCGGGAAGAGGCTGTCGCCGGTGAAGACGTGCACCCCGGCGTCGTCCGGCCCGCGCCAGACGAGGGCGATGCTGCCGGGCGTGTGCCCGCGCAGGTGCACCACCTCGAGCGTCTGGTCGCCGACGGCGACGGTGTCGCCGTGCTCGACGGGCCGCTGGACCGGTACCGGGAGGTCGGCACCGTCGGCGGGGTGCGCGACGGTGACCGCACCGGTGGCGGCCACGACCTCCGGCAGCGCGCGGTGGTGGTCCCAGTGCCCGTGCGTGGTGACGACGGTGCGCAGGTCGACGTCGCCGACGAGGGCGCGCAGGGTCTCCGGCTCGGCGGCCGCGTCGACGAGCAGCGCCTCGCCGGTCGCGGTGCAGCGCAGCAGGTAGGCGTTGTTGGCCATCTCGCTGACGGCCACCTTGCTGATCGTGAGTCCGGGCAGCTCCCGCACGTCGGCGGGCCCGCCGACCTCGACCTCGCCGGTGTACTTCGCGGTGCTCATCCGGACTCCGTTCGGAAAGTGTCGGCGGACGCCGTTACGGTCCAGGCATGGACGCTAGCGGAGGTGTCGGCACAGCTCAGGGTGACGCCGGGGGCGGGGCCCGGTCGGCGGCGTCCGTGGTGGGTCTGCCCGCGACGGAGATCGCCGCGCTGGTGCGCGCCGGGGAGGTCACCGCGGTCGACGTCGTCCGCGCGCACCTCGACCACATCGAGGCCGTGGACGCCCGGGTCGGGGCCTTCCGCGTGGTCCGGCGGGAGGCCGCCCTGCTGGAGGCGGCGGCCGTGGACGCCAGCCTGACCCGTTTCGCCCTGCCGCTGGCCGGGGTTCCGGTCGCGATCAAGGACAACGTCGCCGTCGCGGGGGAGACCTGCACCGACGGTTCTCCCGCCCGCACCGCCGGTCCCGAGTCCAGGGACCACCCGGTGGTCACGCGGCTGCGCAAGGCCGGCGCCGTCGTCGTCGGCATCACCCGCGCCCCCGAGCTCTGCCTCTACGCGGCCACGGACGGCCCCGGCACGGTCAGCCGCAACCCCTGGGACACCGCCCTGTCGCCCGCCGGCAGCTCCGGCGGGAGCGCCGCGGCGGTGGCCGCGGGCGGCGTCCCGATCGCGCACGGCAACGACGGCATGGGCTCGCTGCGGCTGCCGGCGGCGGCCTGCGGGCTGGTCACCCTGAAGCCCGGCACTGGAGTGGTGCCCGGCGGCATCGGGGCCGACGACTGGTCGGGCATGGCCGTCAACGGCGCGCTCGCCACCACGGTGGCCGACCTGGCGGTGGCGCACGCGGTGCTGGCGGGGGAGGACCCGGCACCGCCGGCCGGCCCGGGCCGCCCGCTGAGGATCGCGGTCAGCACCCGGTCCCCGGTCCCCGGGGTGGGCGCCGACGCCGCCACCCGCGCCGCGGTGGACGCCGTGGTGGCCCAGCTCCGCGCGGCCGGGCACACCGTCGTGCGGCGGAACCCGCCGATCACGCCGGCGGCTGCCGCCGGCGCCCTCGTCCGCTGGATGGCCGGCGCGGAGGACGACGCGGAGTTCCTGGGCATCGACCGAGCCGAGCTGCAGCCGCGCAGCCGCACCCACGCCCGCATCGGCCGGGTCGTCCGGCGGCTCGGGCTGGTCCGGCCGCGCACCCAGGAGCGGTTCCGCGAGCGGATGACCCGCTTCTTCGACGACGTCGACGTGCTGCTGACGCCGGTGACCACCGGGCCGCCGCTGCCCGCGCGGCCGTGGCACGAGCGCGGCTTCCTGGCCAACATCACCGCGAACGCGCGGTGGGCGCCGTGGACCGCGGCCTGGAACCTGGCCGGCATCCCGGCCGCCGTGCTGCCGGCCGCGAGCCGTCCGGCGGGGCCGCCGGTACCCGTCCAGCTGGTCGGTCCGCCCGGCTCCGAGGCGCGTCTACTCTGGCTGAGCGGGGAACTCGAGCGGCAGCTGCCCTGGCGCCGGTACGCCCCCGTCTTCGACCCCACCTCCCCGGCGGCCGGCTGAGACCACCGCCCGGCACACCGCCCGGGCGCAGGTCACAGTTGCCCGGCGGACGTTCGCGGAACGGCCCGGCGTTGTACCCACCGACCGCGACCGCGCCACGGCCGCCGCCCCGCACCACCGCGATATCCACCCAGCGACCGACAGGGATCACATGGACCGGCTCGTCGTCCGCGGCGCCCGTGAGCACAACCTCAAGAACGTCACCATCGACCTCCCCCGTGACGCGCTCATCGTCTTCACGGGGCTCTCCGGCTCGGGCAAGTCCAGTCTGGCGTTCGACACGATCTTCGCCGAGGGGCAGCGCCGGTACGTGGAGTCGCTGTCGGCCTACGCCCGGCAGTTCCTCGGCCAGATGGACAAGCCCGACGTGGACTTCATCGAGGGACTGTCACCCGCGGTGTCGATCGACCAGAAGGCGACCAATCGCAACCCTCGCTCGACCGTCGGCACGATCACCGAGATCTACGACTACCTGCGTCTGCTCTACGCGCGCGCCGGGCAGCCGCACTGCCCGAACTGCGGGAAGCCCATCTCCAGGCAGACCCCGCAGCAGATCGTCGACCAGGTGCTGGCCATGGAGGAGGGCACCCGCTTCCAGGTGCTCGCCCCGGTCGTCCGGGCCCGCAAGGGCGAGTACGTCGACCTGTTCAGCTCCCTGCAGACGCAGGGCTTCTCCCGCGTCCGCGTCGACGGGACGGTGCACCCGCTCACCGAACCCCCGACGCTGAAGAAGCAGGAGAAGCACAGCATCGAGGTCATCGTCGACCGCCTCACGGTGAAGGAGAGCGCCAAGCGCCGGCTCACCGACTCGGTGGAGACGGCGCTCGGCCTCGCCGGGGGTCTCGTCGTCCTGGAGTTCGTCGACCTCCCCGAGGACGACCCGCACCGCGAGCGCACCTTCTCCGAGCACCTCGCCTGCGTCGACGACGGGCTGTCCTTCGAGGCGCTCGAGCCCCGCTCCTTCTCCTTCAACTCCCCGTTCGGCGCCTGCCCGGAGTGCACCGGCATCGGCACCCGCAAGGAGGTCGACCCCGAGCTCGTCGTGCCCGACCCCGGAAAGAGCCTCGGCCAGGGGGCGATCGCGCCCTGGTCGAGCTCGATGAGCAACGAGTACTTCACCCGGCTGCTCACCGGCCTGTCCCAGCAGATCGGCTTCTCGATGGACGAGCCGTGGGAGCGGCTGCCGGCCAAGGTGCAGAAGGCGATCCTGCACGGCTCGCCCGACCAGGTGCACGTCCGCTACAAGAACCGCTACGGCCGCGAGCGCAGCTACTACGCCGCCTTCGAGGGGGTGCTCCCGTTCCTGGAGCGCCGCCACGACGACACCGACAGCGAGTACATGCGCGACAAGTACGAGGGCTACATGCGCGACGTCCCGTGCGCCGTCTGCCACGGGACGCGGCTCAAGCCCGAGATCCTCGCCGTCAAGATGAGCGGCCGGTCCATCGCCGAGGTCACCAGTCTGTCGATCGGCGAGGCGTCGCAGTGGCTGGGCGCCCTCGAACTGGGCGAGCGGGAGAAGGCCATCGCCGACCAGGTCCTCCGCGAGATCCAGGCCCGGCTGTCCTTCCTGGTCGACGTCGGCCTGGACTACCTCTCCCTCGAGCGGCCCGCCGCCACCCTGGCCGGTGGCGAGGCGCAGCGCATCCGGCTGGCCACCCAGATCGGCTCCGGCCTCGTGGGGGTCCTCTACGTGCTGGACGAGCCGTCGATCGGCCTGCACCAGCGCGACAACACCCGGCTCATCGAGACCCTCGTGCGGTTGCGCGACATGGGCAACACCCTCATCGTCGTCGAGCACGACGAGGACACCATCAAGGTCGCGGACTGGGTGGTCGACATCGGGCCGGGTGCCGGCGAGCACGGCGGCGAGGTCGTCGTCAGCGGCACGGTGGAGCAGCTGCTGGCCAGCGAGCGGTCGCTGACCGGCGCCTACCTCTCCGGCCGGAAGGTCATCGCCGTCCCGGAAAAGCGGCGCGCGCCGGAGCCGGGGCGGGAGCTGGTCGTCAAGGGTGCCCGTGAGAACAACCTGCGCGGCATCGACGTGACGTTCCCGCTCGGTTGCCTGGTGGCGGTCACCGGGGTGTCGGGGTCGGGCAAGTCGACGCTGGTCAACGACATCCTCTACACGACGCTGGCCAACCAGCTGAACCGGGCGCGGCAGGTGCCGGGCCGGCACCGCACCATCACCGGCCTGGAGCACCTGGACAAGGTGGTGCACGTCGACCAGTCACCGATCGGCCGCACCCCGCGGTCCAACCCGGCCACCTACACCGGCGTCTGGGACCACGTCCGCAAGCTGTTCGCCAGCACGACCGAGGCGAAGATGCGCGGCTACCTGCCCGGGCGGTTCTCCTTCAACGTCAAGGGCGGCCGCTGCGAGGCGTGCTCCGGCGACGGCACGCTGAAGATCGAGATGAACTTCCTGCCCGACGTCTACGTGCCGTGCGAGGTGTGCAAGGGCGCCCGGTTCAACCGCGAGACCCTCGAGGTGCACTACAAGGGCAAGACGGTGTCGGAGATCCTCGACATGCCGATCGAGGAGGCCGCGGACTTCTTCGCCGCCATCCCGGCGATCGCCCGGTACCTGCGCACCCTCACCGAGGTCGGGCTGGGGTACGTACGGCTGGGTCAGCCGGCCACCACCCTCTCCGGTGGCGAGGCGCAGCGGGTGAAGCTAGCCAGCGAGCTGCAGAAGCGCTCGAACGGCCGCAGCATCTACGTCCTCGACGAGCCGACCACCGGTCTGCACTTCGAGGACATCAGGAAGCTGCTGATCGTGCTCCAGGGGCTGGTCGAGAAGGGCAACTCGGTCATCGTCATCGAGCACAACCTCGACGTGATCAAGAGCGCCGACTGGCTGATCGACATGGGGCCGGAGGGCGGCTTCCGCGGCGGCTCCGTCGTCGCGGAGGGCCCGCCGGAGTTCGTGGCCACGGTGCAGGAGAGCCACACCGGCCGGTATCTGGTGCCGATGCTCGACACCGACGCGATCGCCGCGGCCGCGGCCGGTCCGGTGAAGAAGCGGACCCGCAAGAAGGCGAGCTGACGGAGGTCGGGGCGCGGGCTCAGCGCGTGCGCCCCGACCAGTTCCGCACGGTGGTGTCGAACGACGTCAGGAACCGGTCGAACGACCGGTCGACGTCCCGGGGCATCCCGAAGCCGCCGGCCGCCTCCAGGGTCACGAACCCGTGCAGCGCCGCCCGCAGCGAGCGGGTGGCGTCGATCGCGTCCTCGCCGGTCAGGCCGTAGCCGGCGAGGACGGCGAGCACGATCCGCAGGGCGGCGTCGGCCGCCTTCACGTGCTCGGCGTCGCCGGGGTCCGGTGCGCGCACCGAGGCCGCGTACCGGCCTGGGTGGCCGCGGGCGAAGTCCCGGTAGGCCGTGGCCAGGGCGTGCAGGGCCGCCTCCCCGGAGCGCCCCACGGCGGCGTCGGTGATCGCCTGCGTCAGCTGGACCGTGCCCAGGACGGCGACGTCCCGGCGGAGCCCGTCCAGGGAGTCGATGTGCTTGTAGAGGCTGGGCAGCCGCACACCCAGCCGTTGGGCGACGGCGGCCAGGGTGAGCCGGTCGAAGCCCAGCTCGTCGGCGACGTCCGCAGCCTCCCTCGCGACCCGCTCGGGCGTCAGCCCGGCCCTAGGCACCGGCGACCACCGACCGGCAGAAGTCGACCAGGCGCGGGTTGACCAGCTCCGGCGCGTCCGCCTGGGGATAGTGCCCGGCGTCGGGCACGAGCAGGACGTCGGCGCGCAGCCGGTCGGCGATCCATTGCGCCTCCGCCGCCGGGTCGGCGAAGTCGGGGTCGGAGGCACCCATGACGACGAGGACCGGTTGCCGCACCTGCGGCAGTCGCTCCTCCGCCGGGGTGTGATCGGTCCGGGTCGTCGCCGCGAAGGCCCGGGTCCGGCCGGGACGCCGCATGCTGTCGGCGATCGCCCGGCGGTGGGCGGCGAAGTCGTCCGGCTTCCGCCCGGGGGAGAGCGAGGGGTAGTACAGCCCCCAGACCGGGCGTGCCCACGGGCGGGCCAGGAGCACGCGGACCAGGCCCCGCATCAGCGCACCGATCGGCGGGTTGCGCACGAACGGGCCGACCAGGGCCAGCCCGCGCACCAGCTCCGGCCGCTCGGCAGCGGCCCACACCGCGGCCCCGGCCCCCATGGAGTTCCCCACCACGATGGCCGGTCCGCCCAGGTTCTCGATCAGGGTGAGCACGTCCTCGCCGGCCGCCACGTCGTCGTAGCGGGTGAACGTCGCGTCGCTGTCGCCGTGCCCGCGGAGGTCCACGGTGGCGACCCGGTGACCCGCCGCGAAGAGCGCCGGGACCGTGAATCGGTACGCGCTGCGGAGATCGCCCATCCCGGGCAGGCAGACGACGAGCGGGCCCTCCCCGGCCACCTCGTAGGCGATCCGGCCTTCGGGGCGCTCCAGGTACTGCGTCGTGTCCATGCTGACCCCATCCACGCTGGCTACTGCTGACAGCCGCAAAGCTAACGGAGTTAGCCAGAGCGGTCAATCCCTCGCCCGGGGGCGGTGCAGCGGGGTCCCTGCCCGGGGTGAGGGGTCTGCCTCTCGTGCGCCGGCCGGGCCCTGGTCGGCCGGCGGGTCGGCGTCGCCTGGGCGTCGTCGGTGACCGTGGTGACGCTCGACCCGGCCCTGGCCCCGGACGTGGAGTCCGGCGCAGGTCGACCGTGCGGCCGGCGCCGTCGGCCAGGGGGTTGTGAGAGATGTCACTGGAGGCGTACCCTCTGTGTGACCGACGTCACCGGGGTGCTGCCTGCACTCCACGAGGAGGCCGCGATGAGCGCACTCACGCCCGACTGCGACCCGGACATGGCCCACTGCGGCCAGCCGTGGCAGGGCAAAGGGTCCCGGGGTTCGGGAATCCTCTCCGCCGTCGTCCTGGTCGCCCTCCTCGGCCTCTCCCTGGTGGTGGTGACGAAGGACGTGGTGGCCGACGCCTTCGACTTCGTCGCCGTCCCGGTCGGGTTGCTGGCGGCAGTGGCGCTGTCCCGCAGGGTGGCCCGCCTGGCGACCCGCGGCGCGTCGGCGGTCGCCGCGCGCGTGCCGACCGTCGCCGTCCGCCGGTCGCAGCCGGTGGGCTGAACCGCTCGACCGAGCACCACCCGGAGCGAGGCCCTCGGGCCCCGCTCCGGTGGCATGTCCGGCTCCCACCGGCGGCGCCTGTGACGGGTGGGACGGACGGGTGCGGCCGCTGACGGCGTGTCGCACCCGCGACCTAGTGTGGGGACATGGCCGATCCGTCCACGTACCGCCCCGCGGTCGGCTCGATCCCCGAGACCCCCGGGGTCTACCGGTTCCGCGACCCGAACGGCCGGGTCATCTACGTCGGCAAGGCCAAGAGCCTCCGGCAGCGGCTGAACAGCTATTTCGCCGACGTCGCGGGGCTGCACCCCCGCACCCGCCAGATGGTGACGACGGCGGCGAGCGTCGAGTGGACCGTCGTCGGCACCGAGGTCGAGGCCCTCCAGCTCGAGTACAACTGGATCAAGGAGTTCGACCCGCGGTTCAACGTCCGCTACCGCGACGACAAGAGCTACCCCTCGCTGGCGGTCACGGTCAACGAGGAGTTCCCGCGGCTGCAGGTCATGCGCGGCCCGAAGAAGAAGGGCGTCCGGTACTTCGGGCCCTACGCCCACGCCTGGGCCATCCGCGAGACCCTCGACACGCTGACCCGCGTCTTCCCGGCGCGGACCTGCTCCAACGGCGTCTTCAAGCGGGCCGGGCAGATCGGCCGGCCCTGCCTGCTCGGCTACATCGGCAAGTGCGCCGCGCCCTGCGTGGAGCGGGTCAGCGCCGAGGAGCACCGGCAGATCGTCGACGACTTCTGCGACTTCATGGCCGGCCGGACCGACTCGATGACGAAGCGCCTCGAGCGGGAGATGGCCGAGGCCGCGGAGGCGATGGAGTACGAGAAGGCTGCCCGGCTGCGCGACGACCTCGGCGCCCTGAAGCGCGCGATGGAGAAGCAGGCGGTGGTCCTGGGCGACGGCACGGACGCCGACGTGGTGGCCTTCGCCCAGGACGAGCTCGAGGCCGCCGTCCAGGTCTTCCACGTGCGCGGCGGCCGGGTGCGCGGCCAGCGCGGCTGGGTCATCGACAAGGTCGAGGAGGTCAGCACCGGGCAGCTGGTCGAGCAGTTCCTCCTCCAGGTGTACGGCGGCGTCGACGAGCAGACCGGCGTCGGGGAGGCGGGGGAGGCCGTGCCCCGCGAGGTGCTCGTCCCGGAGCTGCCCGAGGACGCCGACGTCTACGTGGAGCTGCTCGAGGAGCTGCGCGGCGGTCGGGTGTCCCTGCGCGTCCCGCAGCGCGGCGACAAGCGCAGCCTGATGGAGACCGTCGAGCGGAACGCCAAGGAGGCGTTCGCCCGGCACCGGGTCAAGCGCGCCAGCGACCTCACCGCGCGCTCCCTGGCGCTGTCGGAGCTGCAGGAGGCGCTGGAGCTGCCCGACGCCCCGCTGCGGATCGAGTGCATCGACATCAGCCACGTGCAGGGCACCAACGTGGTGGCCAGCATGGTCGTGTTCGAGGACGGCCTGGCGAAGAAGTCCGACTACCGCCGGTTCGCCGTCGCAAACGGCACCGATGACACCGCGGCGATGGCCGAGGTCGTCCGCCGCCGGTTCGCCCGGCACCTCAAGGACGAGGCCGACCGGAAGGACGAGCAGGGCGTCGCGGCCGAGGAGGGCCGGCCGCGCCGGTTCGCCTACCCGCCGAACCTGCTGGTCGTCGACGGTGGGGCGCCGCAGGTCGCCGCCGCGGCGCGGTCCCTCGACGAGCTGGGCGTCGTCGACGTCGCGGTCTGCGGCCTGGCCAAGCGCATGGAGGAGGTGTGGCTCCCGGGCGAGAGCGACCCGGTGATCCTGCCGCGCACCTCCGAGGCGCTCTACCTGCTGCAGCGGGTGCGCGACGAGGCGCACCGCTTCGCCATCACCTATCACCGGCAGAAGCGGTCCACGAGCATGCTGGTATCCCTCCTCGACGACGTCCCGGGCCTGGGTGAGGCCCGGCGGAAGGCGCTGATGAAGCAGTTCGGATCCCTCAAGCGGCTGCGTGCGGCCACGGTCGAGGAACTCATGGCGGTGCCGGGCATCGGCCGGCGGACGGCGGAGGCCGTGCAGGCGGCGATCGCCGAGCCGGCCGGGACGCCGGAGGGCGGCGAGCCGGGCGAGACGGTCCTGGCGCCGCAGGGGCCCGCCGAGCAGGGCGCCCCACGACCCGGCTCGGGTGACGCCGCGGAGATCGGGCGGGTGGCCTCGTGACCACCGGCACCGAGGGCGCCGCGGTCGGTCGGCAGAACGACGTCTCCCCGGCGCTGGACCCGACGACGACCGAGACGCCGCCGCTGGAGGTCGTGGTGGTCACCGGGCTCTCCGGCGCGGGCAAGAACAGCGCGGGCCGCGTGCTGGAGGACCTCGGCTGGTACGTCGTCGACAACCTCCCGCCGGCCCTGCTGCTGCCCATGGTCGAGCTGGGCGCCCGCGGCGACCTGCGCCGCTTCGCGGCCGTCGTCGACGTCCGCAGCCGCGCCTTCTCCAGCGACCTGCAGGAGGCCATCAAGGTGCTCTCCGGCGCCGGGCACCGGCCGCGGGTGGTCTACGTGCACGCCCGCGACGAGGTCCTGGTCCGCCGCTACGAGTCCAACCGCCGCGAGCACCCGCTGCAGGGCAACGGCACGCTCATCGACGGCATCACGGCCGAGCGCACGCTGCTCACCGGCATCGCGGGCGAGGCGGACCTCTGGGTGGACACCAGCGACCTCAACGTCCACCAGCTGCGCGCGACGCTGGAGAACGCGTTCGCCCGGGAGGGGCGCACGCCGCCGCTGACCGCGACGGTGATGAGCTTCGGGTTCAAGTACGGCCTGCCGCTGGACGCCGACCTGGTGGTGGACGCCCGGTTCCTGCCCAACCCGCACTGGGTCCCGGAGCTGCGCTCGCACACCGGGCGCGACGCCGACGTCCGCGACTACGTGCTGGGCCAGCAGGGTGCCGAGGAGTTCCTCGACCGCTACGTCGACGTGCTGCGGCTGCTCGTCCCGGGCTACCGGCGCGAGGGGAAGCGGTACCTGACGCTCGCGGTCGGCTGCACCGGCGGCAAGCACCGCAGCGTGGCGATCGCCGAGGAGTTCGCGCGCCGGCTGGGCGCCGAGGGCGTCGCCGCCGTGGCGCGGCACCGCGACCTGGGTCGCGAGTAGTGGCCCGCGTGCCGGTGGCGGGGCAGCAGCCCCGGGTGGTGGCGTTCGGCGGCGGGCACGGACTGGCCGCTGCCCTGGCGGCCTGGCGGCGGATCACCGGGCAGCTGACGGCCGTGGTGACCGTCGCCGACGACGGCGGCTCGTCCGGGCGGATCCGCCGGGAGATGCCCGTGCTGCCGCCCGGCGATCTCCGGATGGCCCTGGCCGCCCTGGCCGGTGACGAGGAGCGCGAGCAGACGCTGGCGGCGTTGTTCCAGCACCGCTTCGGCGGCAGCGGCGTCCTGGCCGGGCACCCGGTGGGGAACCTGCTCCTGACCGGACTGGCCGAGATGCACGGCGGCGACACCGTCCGCGCGCTCGACGAGCTCTGCGCGCTGATCGGCGCGCAGGGCCGGGTGCTGCCGATGGCCGACGAACCGCTCGACCTGGTCGCCCGGGTCGAGACCGTCGACCGGGACGACCCGGCGCGGGTGCGCACCATCCGCGGCCAGGTCGCGATCGCGGCCAGCCCGGGGCGGGTGCGCGACATCCGCGTCGCGCCGGCCGACCCCGTCGTGCACCCGGCGGTGCTGGAGGCCATCGCCCAGGCCGACGTCGTCTCGCTCGGCCCGGGGTCCTGGTACACCTCGGTGCTGCCGCACCTGCTCGTGCCCCGGCTGCGCGCGGCCCTGGCCGAGTCGCAGGCCCGCGTCGTGGTGGTGCTGAACCTGGAACCGCAACCCGGTGAGACGGACGGTTTCTCCCCGGAGGAACATCTCAACGTGCTCCTGGCCCACATGGACGGAGTGGCGTTGCACAGCGTGATCGCCGATGCTGAATCGGTTGTTGACCGCCGTGGTCTGCTGAACGCGGTCCGTAGCTGCGGTGCCGAGCTCCTGCTGGCGCCGGTGGCCGAGCCGGACGGCGCGCCGCGGCACGACCCGGAACGCCTGTCGGCCGCGCTGGCGTCGGTGGTCGGGGCGCGCTGAACGAGTAGAAGTGGCCGACCGGGTAACGGTAGGCAGAACCGCACGAGGGGGAAGGGGACGGCGTACATGGCGCTGACCCGAATGCCGGTCACGGAACGTCCCGGCGCGACGTGGGGGTGGACAGCATGGCGATGACCGCCATGGTGAAGGACGAGCTCTCCCGGGTGGAGTGCACGAAGACCTCCGAGCGGAAGGCCGAGGTGACCGCGCTGCTGCGGTTCTCCGGCGGCCTGCACATCGTCGGGGGCCGGGTGGTCATCGAGGCGGAGCTCGACACCGGGTCGGTGGCCCGACGGTTGCGCCGGGACATCAGCGAGGTCTACGGCTACACCAGCGGCGTCAGCGTGCTCGCCGGCGGCAACATCCGCCGCGGCGTGCGCTACCTGGTCCGCATCGCCAAGCACGGCGAGGGGCTGGCCCGTCAGACCGGCCTGGTCGACCAGCGCGGCCGGCCGGTGCGGGGACTGCCGCCGGCCGTGGTCTCCGGCAGCCTGAACGACGCCGAGGCCGCCTGGCGCGGGGCCTTCCTGGCGCACGGCTCGCTCACGGAGCCGGGCCGGTCCTCGTCGCTGGAGGTCACCTGCCCCGGCCCGGAGGCCGCCATGGCGCTCGTAGGGGCGGCCCGCCGCCTGGGCATCGCCGCCAAGGCCCGCGAGGTGCGCGGCGCGGACCGAGTGGTCGTCCGCGACGGTGACGCGATCAGCGCGCTGCTGACGCGGATGGGGGCGCACGACGCCGTCCTGGCGTGGGAGGAGCGGCGCATGCGCCGCGAGGTCCGCGCGACCGCCAACCGGCTGGCCAACTTCGACGACGCGAACCTGCGCCGCTCCGCCCGGGCCGCCGTCGCGGCGAGCGCGCGCGTGGAGCGGGCCCTGGAGATCCTGGGCCAGGACGCCCCGGAGCACCTGCTCGTCGCCGGTCGGCTGCGACTGGAGTTCGGTCAGGCGTCCCTGGAGGAGCTCGGCCAGCGCGCCGACCCGCCCATGACCAAGGACGCCGTCGCCGGCCGCATACGGCGTCTCCTGGCGATGGCGGACAAGCGGGCCAAGGACCTCGGCATCCCGGACACGGAGTCCGTCGTCACCGACGACATGCTCGCCCAGTAGTAGAAGGACCACGCTTCCCCCCACGCCTCGCACGCTCGGCGCGGGTCCCTGAGCGTGGCCGTTCCATCCCGTCACCTGAGATCGCCGATCCACACGGCTCCCGCCGCGGAGCCGTGCGGTTCGGCGATCTCGTCGTCCCGGGCCGGCCCGGTCGCCCGAACGGGGCGACGGGGAGCCGGGCCCCGGAACGACCGATAGGGTCTGCACGAACGAGGCCGCGCCACGTGCGGCTCGACGAACGTGACGGTTCCCATGGGAGGTCTGCAGTGACGGTCCGGGTAGGCATCAACGGATTCGGCCGGATCGGCCGCAACTTCTGGCGTGCCGCCGCCGCCAGCGGTCAGGACATCGAGATCGTGGCGGTCAACGACCTCACCAGCAACGAGGCCCTGGCCCACCTGCTGAAGTACGACAGCATCCTGGGCCGCCTGCCGCAGGACGTCGTCGCGGACGGCGAGGGCATCACCATCGGCGGCAAGCAGATGAAGGTGCTCTCCGAGCGCGACCCGGCGAACCTCCCGTGGGCCGACCTGGGCGTCGACGTCGTCGTCGAGTCCACCGGCTTCTTCACCAAGGCCGCCGACGCCCGCAAGCACGTCGACGCCGGTGGCGCCAAGAAGGTCATCATCTCCGCGCCGGCCACCGACGACGACATCACCATCGTCATGGGCGTCAACGACGAGCTCTACGACGGCTCCCAGACCGTCATCAGCAACGCGTCCTGCACCACGAACTGCCTGGCCCCGCTGGCCAAGGTCCTCAACGACGCGTTCGGCATCGAGCGCGGGCTGATGACCACCATCCACGCCTACACCGCCGACCAGAACCTGCAGGACGGCCCGCACAAGGACCTCCGCCGGGCCCGCGGCGCGGCGCTGAACATGGTGCCGACGTCCACCGGTGCGGCCAAGGCCATCGGCCTCGTGCTGCCCGAGCTCAAGGGCAAGCTCGACGGCTACGCCATCCGCGTCCCCGTCCCCACCGGCTCGGCGACCGACCTGACCGTGCAGCTCAAGCGCGAGGCGACCGCCGACGAGATCGACGCCGCCTACCGCGAGGCCGCAGCCGGCCCGCTCGGCAAGTACCTCACCTACACCTCCGACGAGATCGTGTCCTCCGACATCGTCACCGACCCGTCGTCGTGCATCTACGACGCGAAGCTGACCAAGGTCTTCGGCCCCATGGCCAAGGTGCTCGGCTGGTACGACAACGAGTGGGGCTACTCCAACCGCCTCGTCGACCTCACCTCCCTGGTGGGCTCGAAGCTCTGATGCGTTCCGTAGACGACCTCATCGGCGAGGGCGTCTCGGGTCGGCGCGTGCTGCTGCGCGCCGACCTGAACGTCCCGCTGGACAAGAGCACCCGCGAGATCACCGACGACGGCCGGATCCGCGCGAGCCTGCCCACGGTGCAGGCGCTGCGCGAGGCCGGCGCCCGGGTGGTCGTGGCCGCCCACCTGGGCCGCCCGAAGGGCGCGCCCGACCCGCAGTTCTCGCTCGCCCCCGTGGCGGCGCGGCTCGGTGAGCTGCTCGGGACCACCGTGCCGCTGGCCGCCGACGTCGCCGGCAGCGACGCCGTCGCCCGTGCCGACGCCCTCGGCGACGGGGACGTGCTGCTGCTGGAGAACGTCCGCTTCGAGGCGGCCGAGACCTCCAAGGACGACGCCGAGCGGGGTGCGCTGGCCGACCGGCTGGCGACCCTCGCCGACGCCTACGTCGACGACGCGTTCGGCGCCGTGCACCGCAAGCACGCCTCGGTGTTCGACGTCGCCGAGCGGCTGCCGCGTTACGCCGGCCGGCTGGTCGCCCGCGAGCTGGAGGTCCTCACCCGGCTGACCACCGAGCCGGAGCGCCCCTACGTGGTCGTGCTCGGCGGCTCCAAGGTCAGCGACAAGCTCGCGGTCATCGAGGCGCTGCTGCCGAAGGTGGACCGCCTGCTGGTCGGTGGCGGCATGTGCTTCACCTTCCTGGCTGCCCAGGGCCACGGGGTCGGGTCGTCGCTGCTGGAGGCCGACCAGGTCGACACCTGCCGCCGGCTCCTGGCCGAGGCCGACGGCCGGATCGTGCTGCCGGTCGACGTCGTCTGCAGCCCCGCGTTCGCCGCCGACGCCGGGTCCACCGTCGTCGACGCGGCGGCCATCCCCGACGACCAGATGGGTCTGGACGTCGGGCCGCGCACCGTCGAGCTGTTCGCCGGTGAGCTGTCCGGCGCCCGCACGGTGTTCTGGAACGGGCCGATGGGCGTGTTCGAGATGGCCCCGTTCCAGGCCGGGACGCGTGGCGTCGCCGAGGCGGTCGCCGCGGTCTCCGGGCTCTCGGTCGTCGGCGGCGGCGACTCCGCGGCGGCGGTCCGGGTGCTCGGCCTGCACGAGGAGTCCTACGGGCACATCAGCACCGGCGGCGGCGCGTCGCTGGAGTACCTCGAGGGCCGGGAGCTCCCGGGCCTCGCGGTGCTGACGGACTGAGCGGGGAGACATGACCACCACCGCCGCGCGCCGGCCGCTGATCGCCGGCAACTGGAAGATGCACATGACCCACCTGGAGGCCATCGGCCTGGTCCAGAAGGTCGTGTTCAGCCTCAAGGACAAGGAGCTCGAGGCCGCCGAGGTCGTCGTGCTGCCTCCGTTCACCGCCCTGCGCAGTGTCCAGACCCTCGTCGCCGGCGACAAACTGGCCATCGGCTACGGCGCCCAGGACCTCTCGGCCCAGGACTCCGGCGCCTACACCGGCGAGGTCAGCGGCGGGATGCTCAGCGCCCTGGCCTGCGGCTACGTGACCGTCGGGCACTCGGAGCGCCGTGCCCTGCACGGCGAGGACGACGCCGTCGTCGCCGCCAAGGTGCAGGCGGCCCTCCGCCACGGGGTCGTGCCGATCCTGTGCGTGGGGGAGGGGCTGGAGGTCCGGAAGGCCGGCAGCCACGTCGCGCACTGCACCGCCCAGCTCGACGCCGCGCTCGAGGGCCTGTCGGCCGAGCAGGTGCAGGGCCTCGTGATCGCCTACGAGCCGGTCTGGGCGATCGGCACCGGCGAGGTGGCCACCCCGGACGATGCGCAAGAGGTCTGCGGTGCGCTGCGGGCGCGGCTCGCCGAGCGCTTCGGCGACGAGACGGGCTCCGGCGTCCGTATCCTCTACGGCGGGTCGGTGAAGGCCGCCAACACGGCCGGGATCCTGGCCGGGGCGGACATCGACGGCGCGCTCGTCGGCGGTGCCAGCCTGGACGCCGACGAGTTCGCGCAGATCTGTCGGATCGCCGCCGGCGGTAGCTGAACCCTGCTGCCCGCCGCCGGCCGGACACGGGTGGGGGCGGGCGGCAGGTGGCGCAGCAGAACCTGGAAGGGCTGGCCGACCGGCTGCCGACCTGGGCGCGGGGCTGGTCCCGGCGCCGGATCTTCGGCTCGGCGGCGGCCGTCCTGCTCGTGGTCGTGCTCGCGGTCAGCTGCCTGGGCGGAGCCGGCGGACGGGCCGACGTCCCGGTCCTGGCCGAGGGGCCCGACGCGGGTGTCGAGGGCGTCCGCTCGCCGTCGGAGGCCAGTGGCGGCACCCTGCGGGTGGTCGCCCCGACGATCGACAGCCTGGACCCGCAGCGTTCCTACCTGCCCGGCGTCTGGAACCTGATGCGGCTCTACGCCCGCACGCTGGTCACCTACGCCAGCGAGCAGGGGAGCACCGGGGAGCTCGTCCCCGACCTGGCCACGGACCTCGGGACGGTGTCCGAGGACGGACTCACCTGGACCTTCACCCTCCGCGAGGGCGTCCGGTTCGAGACCGGGCAGCCGATCACCAGCCGGGACGTCAAGTACGGCATCGAGCGGTCGTTCGCCTCCGACGTCATCGTCGGCGGGCCAACCTACGTCGTCGACCTGCTGGACGACCCGGCCAACCCCTACCCGGGGCCGTACTCCACGGAGGAGGACGACCCGGACCTCACCGCGGTGGAGACGCCGGACGACCGGACGATCGTCTTCCGGCTGCGCTCGCCGCAGCCCGACTTCCCCTACGTGATGGCGCTGCCGTCCAGCAGCCCGGTGCCGGCCGACGCCGACACCCGGGGCGAGTACGGGCGGGACCCGGTGTCCTCGGGCCCGTACGCGGTGACCTCGGTCGACCCCGAGACCGGCATCCGGCTCGACCGCAACCCGCAGTGGGACCCGGCCACCGACGGCGTCCGGACCGCGCTGCCCGACACCGTCGTCGTCCGCACCGGGCTCTCCGGGCTGGAGCGGGACCAGGCGCTCCTGGCCGGCTCCGCCGACATCGACGTCTCCGGGACCGGCGTGCAGACGGCGACGACGGCCCGGATGCCCGAGAACGATGCACTGCTGGCGCGGGTGGACGACGTGACGACCGGCGCGGTCCGCGTGCTGGCCCTGCCCACCGACGTCGCACCGATGGACAACCCGTCCTGCCGGTCCGCGGTCGCGGCGGCCGTGGACCGGAGCGCGGTCCAGGCGGCGCTCGGCGGAGCGGCCAACGTGGTGCGCAGCTCCCAGCTGTGGCCCCGCGACCTGGCCGGCGGGCCCAAGCATCGCGACGCCGACCCGGACCCGGACCTGGCCCGCGCCGCTCTGGAGGAGTGCGGGCAGCCCGAGGGCTTCAGCACGGTGCTGGCCGTGGCCGACGTGCCCAGTAGCCTGGCGGCGGCCGAGGCAGTGGCGGCACAGCTCGGCGAGGTGGGGATCGACGTCGAGGTGCGGCCGCTGGACCCGGTCACCTTCTACGCGACCGAGGTCGGCAACCCCGACAACGTGCGGCAGAACGGCTACGGGCTGGTCCTGGCCACCCGGACCGCGGACCTGCCCACCCCGGGGTCGTTCCTGGTGCCCATGGTCGACGGCCGCAGCGTGCGCACCGTGGGGAACCCCAACTACGCGCGGCTGGCCGACCCGGCGATCGACGCGCTGGTGGACCAGGCGCGGGGCCAGGGCGTGGAGGGCTGGCGCGCGGTCGCCGAGGCGGTGCTGGAGACGTCGGCCTACGTGCCGCTGGCCGAGACGCGCATCCAGCTGCTGGCCGGGCAGCGGCTGCGCAACGGGCTGGTCATGCGGCCCTACGCGGGCTACGACGTGGCCACCGCCGGCGTCCGCTAGTCCCGTCCCGGCGCGACCTCGGCGGTACCGGGAGAGGCGTCGGCTAGGCTCGTACCGAGAGCTGGCGTCCGTCGCCGGGCGTCGAGATTTTCCGGAGAGGTCAATGGAGCTGGTCCTCAACGTGCTGCTGGTCATCACCAGCGTGCTCCTGATCGTGCTGATCCTGCTGCACCGCGGCAAGGGTGGCGGTCTGTCGTCGATGTTCGGTGGCGCCGCCTCGGCCTCGCTGTCCGGCTCGTCGGTCGTGGAGAAGAACCTCAACCGGCTGACCGTGCTCACCGCCGCCATCTGGGCCGTGTGCATCATCGGGCTGGGGATCCTGGTCAAGGTCGCCGCCTGACCCGTGCTCGTTCCGCCGTCGCGGGTCCGAGACGTGTTCGCAGCGAAATCGTGACCGATATCGCCCCCTCCAGGTTCTAGACTTCCGGCGCGGTGGCCTGCCACCGCGACCCGGAGCGACGATCAGGGGGCACACGTGGCTGGTGGCAACGCGATCCGGGGTTCCCGGGTCGGAGCGGGTCCGGTGGGCGAGGCCGAACGGGGTGAGGCGGCGCCGCGGCGCCGGATCCCGTTCTGGTGCGCCAACGGGCACGAGACCCGGGTGGTGCTGGCCAGTGAGGCCGACGTCCCCGACTTCTGGGACTGCCCCCGGTGCGGCCTGCCGGCGGGGCAGGACCGCGAGGAGCCGCCGCCGGCCCCGCGGATCGAGCCGTACAAGACCCACCTGGCCTACGTCCGCGAGCGGCGCAGCGACGCCGACGGCGACGCGCTCCTGCAGGAGGCGCTGGACCGCCTCCGGGTGCGCCGCGGCGGCTGAGTCAGCTCTCGGCGCGCGGTAGCTCGGCGGCCGCGCCGGCGTCGAGGAGCCACCGGGTGGCCCGGGTGCCCCGCACCCCGGCGACCGGGATCTCCTCGGGGTCGGCGCCGGTCAGCGCCTTGGCCACGGCGGGGGCCTTGGCCTTCCCGGTCGCCAGCACCCAGATCTCCTCGGCGCTGTTGATCGCGCGGTAGCCCAGGCTCACCCGAGTGGGCGGCGGCTTGGGGCAGTCGCGCACGGCGAAGACGGGCCGGTCGTCCCGCACCGCGGGGGTGCCGGGGAAGATCGACGCGGTGTGCCCCTCGGGGCCCATGCCGAGCAGCAGCACGTCGAACCGGGGGAGCTCCTGCCCCTCGGCGGCGTACTCCCGCAGCTCGGCGGCGTAGTCCTCGGCCGCCTCCTCGGGGGAGCCGATGTCGCCGTCGGACGGCGCCATCGGGTGCACCCGGAAGTCCGGGACGTCCAGGGAGTCGAGCAGCGCCCGGCGGGCCTGGCCCTCGTTGCGCTCGTCGGAGCCGGCCGGGACGAACCGCTCGTCGCCCCACCACACGTGGACCTTCGTCCAGTCGACGGTCTCCCGCACCGGCTCCGCGACCAGGCCGGCGACGTGCTCAAGGACGGCGATGCCGATGCCTCCGCCGGTGAGGACCACCGACGCCTCGCCGTGCACCGCCTGCGCGGCGGCCAGCCGCGCGACGAGGGCCTCGGCGACGGCACGGGCGAGCCGGTCGGCGTCGGGCTCGATCACCACCTGCGGGGTGGGGACGTCGTCGGGCAGTCCGGCCGCGGCGCGGTCGCCGGGGGAGAGGCTCATGGCGCTTCCTTCCTGCTCTTCGCCCGCGGCGCCGCGGGGTCGAACCAGACGTGCTCGCGGACCGGCGCGCGGTCCGACAGCCCGCTCAGGCCGGTGGCCGCCTCCAGCGCCTCGCTGTACGGCTCGTCGGGGTCCAGTCGCCGCAGCTCCTCGCTGAGCAGGTCGCCCAGCACCCGCTCCGGCAGCGCCAGGGTCGAGTCCGGACGGTTGGGCTGGGAGATGATGGCCCCGCCCCGGTGGTCGGCCCGCACCACGACCCGCTCGTCCTGGTCCAGCTCCAGCGTGACCGCCTCGACGCCGCTCGGGCCGGCGTTCCGCGACCCGGCGACGATCTCCACCGAGCAGCCTCCGCGGGAGGAGAGCCAGCCGGAGAGCAGCTGGGCGGTGGCGTTGCCGGGGTCGCCCTCGATCCGTCCGCCGAGCACCCGCACGGCGTCGCTGCGGCGGCCGGAGACGGAGTCCAGCGTGGAGGTGAGCACCGCGCGCCAGGCGGTGCTGCGGGTCCAGGCGAGGTCGGTGTCACCGGGGGCGTAGTCCTCGGCCCGCACGCGGAGGGCGGCCTGGGAGTCCTCGGCCAGGGAGCTGTCGGTGATCCGGCGGTCGGCGAACACGCCCAGCGCGTCCGTGGCCATCCGCTCCGGCGGCGCCCCGTGCCACCAGGTGACGACGGGGGCGTCGGCGGCCAGCAGCGGCAGCACCACGGACTCGGCGTGCAGCGCCAGGCGTCCGTACATGCGCATGACCACTGCCTCGCCCGGGCCCAGCCGGCCGCCGATGAGCACCTCGGCGTCCAGGCGGGGGGCCGGCGCGTCGATCTGCCGGCGCACCACGATGAGCACCCGGCACGGGTGCATCTCGGCGGCGTGCGTCGCGGCCTCCTCGGCTTCGGCCACGCGGCTCTCGTCGGCGACGACGACCAGGGTCAGCGCGACACCGGAGAGGACCGCACCGCCGGTGCGTCGCTGGGCGGCCAGCTCCTTCACCACGGCCGAGCCGGTGGTGTCCCACAGCGTCGTCACGGGTTCTCCTCGGTCCGGAGCGGGCAGGTCGGCACGGCGGTCACGGTCGCCGCCAGCGGCGGCCCTCGGCGGCCAGCATCTCCTCGGCGGCGCGGGGACCCCACTCGCCGGCGCGGTACGAGTGCGGCTCGGTGCCCTGCCAGTAGTCCTCCAGCGGGTCGATCACCGCCCAGGACGCCTCGACCTCGGCGTTGCGGGGGAACAGCGTCGCGTCGCCGAGGAGCACGTCGAGCAGCAGCCGCTCGTAGGCCTCCGGGCTGGACTCGGTGAACTGCTCGCCATACAGGAAGTCCATCGACACGTCGCGGACCTCCATGACGCTGCCCGGGACCTTGGACCCGAACTTGAGGGTGACCCCCTCGTCGGGCTGCACGCGGACGACGAGCTGGTTGTTGCCCAGCTCCTCGGTGTCGGTGTCGGCGAACGGCAGGTGGGGGGCGCGCTTGAAGACCAGCGCGATCTCGGTGACCCGGCGGGGGAGGCGCTTGCCGGCCCGGAGGTAGAAGGGGACCCCGGCCCAGCGGCGGGTCTCCACCCCGAGGCGGACGGCGGCGAAGGTCTCGGTCGTCGACGCGGGGTCCACGCCCTCCTCCTGCCGGTACCCGCTGACCCGCTGGCCGGCCAGCCAGCCCTGCTCGTACTGCCCGCGGACGGCGAAGGTGTCCAGGTCCTCGGGGAGCGAGATGGCGCGCAGCACCTTGAGCTTCTCGGTCCGGATCTCCTCGGCGGAGAACTCGACCGGCTCCTCCATGGCGGTCAGCGCGAGCAGCTGCAGCAGGTGGTTCTGCAGCACGTCGCGGGCGGCGCCGGTCTTCTCGTAGAACCCGGCCCGGCCGCCGATGCCGACGTCCTCGGCCATGGTGATCTGCACCGAGTCGACGTTGTGACCGTTCCAGATCGGCTCGAAGAGGGTGTTGGCGAACCGCAGCGCCATCAGGTTCTGGACGGTCTCCTTGCCCAGGTAGTGGTCGATGCGGAAGACGTCGTCGGCGGTGAAGACCGAGTCCACCAGCGCGTTCAGCTCGCGGCTGGACTCCAGGTCGGTGCCGAACGGTTTCTCCACGACGACGCGGCGCCAGCGGTCGGGGGTGCTGTCGGCCATGCCGGTGCGCTGCATCTGCTTGAGCACGACCGGGAACATCGACGGCGGGATGGAGAGGTAGAAGGCCGCGTTGCCGCCGATGCCGTGGCTGCCCTCGAGCTCGGACAGGTGCTCGGCCAGCTCGTCGAAGGCGTTGTCGTCGTCGAAGCTGCCCTGGACGAAGCGGACGGTGGTGGCCAGGCGTTCCCAGACCTCCTCGCGCCACGGGGTGCGGGCGTTCTGCCGGGCGGCGTCGCGCGCCAGCTCGGCGAACTCGGTGTCGCCCCAGTCGCGGCGGGCGAAGCCCAGCAGTGCGAAGTTCGTGGGGAGCAGCCCGCGGTTGGCCAGGTCGTAGACGGCCGGCAGCAGCTTCTTGCGCGCCAGGTCCCCGGTGATGCCGAAGACCACCAGGGCGCAGGGTTCGGGCACCCGGGGCAGCCGCCGGTCCCGCGGATCACGCAGCGGGTTGGGGATCATCTTCCGTCCTCGTGGTCGGGGTGTCCCGCCGTCCGGCCCCGGGAGGCCGGACGGCGGGGGAGTACGCGCGTGGCCCCGGTCGAGGTGCGCCCGGGGACCACGCCGCCGGTCAGCCCAGCGCGTCGAGCAGTTGGCCGATTCCCGCTGCCCGGTCGACGAGGTGCAGGTGCAGCAGCGGTCGCTTCCGGTCGGCCAGCGCCTTGCGGTCACCGGCGGCCTGGGCAGCCTGCAGCATCCCGAAGGTGTAGGGCTGGTCGGGCACCGGCAGGTCCTCGGCGATCGCACCGGTGAGCTGCAGGAAGGCCCCGACCTGCGGGCCGCCCTTGTGGTACTGGCCGGTCGAGTGCAGGAACCGCGGACCCCACCCGAAGGTGACCGCGTGCTCGGTGCGCCGGGCGAACGCCGCCCGCACATCGGCGGCGGAGGCGTCCGCGAGCCGGTCCAGGTAGGCCATGACTGCCAGGTACCCGCGCGGGGGGATCGCGCCGAGCAGCGCGTCCAGGGCCAGCCGGAGACCGTCGGTGGCGGAGAGGTCGACCCCGTCGAGCAGGCCGTTGCCGCCGTGGATCTGCACCGCGCCGACCGTCGCCAGCGGCTGCTCGTCGGGCAGGCCCGACGACAGGATGGCCTGGGTGTTCTCCTTGCTCTCGGTGACGTTCGGCTGGTCGAACGGGTTGATCCCGAGCACCCGCCCGGCCACCGCGGTCGCGTACTCCCAGCCGAGGAACTGCGCACCCAGCGGGCCCGTGACGCCCACCGAGGGCGCCTGCGAGGGGGCGTGGTCGCCGACGACGGCGAGCAGCACGTCCGCCGCCGAGGCGCCGGGCGCGTCGACCGACTCCAGGACGACCGGGAGGATGCCCCGCGCCTCCTTGCCGGTGGACTCCGCGATCAGCTGCTCGGCCCAGTCGCCGAAGCCCTGGATCGGGGCGGTGCCCGCGTCGGCCAGCGCGAGCTTGTCGCGGCCGGCCTGGAAGCCGGCGCCCATGGCGATGCCGAGCTGCATCGCCGGATTGTCCGGATCGGCCAGGTGCTCGGCGAGCTCCTCGGCCTCGTCGACCAGCGCGCCGACGTCGGCCCCGGCCAGCGCGGAGGGCACCAGCCCGAACGCGGAGAGCGCGCTGTAGCGACCGCCGACCGTGGGGTCGGCGAGGAACACCGCCCGAGCACCCATGGCGGCCGCGGTCTCGGCCAGCGGGGAACCGGGGTCGGTGACGACGACGAAGCGGCGGCCGATCTGCTCCTCGTCCAGCCCCGCTGCGGCGAAGCCACCGATGAACGCGCGCCGCTGGCTCTCGGTCTCCACGGTGCCGCCGGACTTGGAGCTGACCACCACGACGGTGCGCTCGAGGTCGGTCATGGCGGCCGTCACCTGGCCGGGGTCGGTCGTGTCGAGCACGACCAGCGGCACGCCGGCGGTCCGGCAGATGACCTCCGGCGCCAGCGACGACCCGCCCATGCCGCAGAGGACGACGCGGTCGATGCCCTCGGCGGCGAGCTCGGCGCGCAGGTCCGCGAGCTGGGCGACCAGCGACCGCGACGATGCCGGGAGGTCCAGCCAGCCGAGCCGGATGGCGGCCTCGCTCTCGGCGTCCGGCCCCCACAGCGTGGCGTCCTTGCGGATCAGCCGCGCCGCGACGTCGTCCTGACGGAGCTGCGCCCGGATCGGCTCCGGGACCTCCAGGCCGGTGGAGCTGAACCCGAGGCTCACCGGCCCTCCTCGCCGGCGCTCGTCGGGCAGGCGACCCGGGCTGCTGTGGTCATCGGTGAACTCGCGAGCTCGTTCACTTCTTGTCCTCCAGCTCGGTGCGCACCGACTCGGTCAGCTCGTCCCACGAGTCGACGAACTTCTGCACGCCCTCCTCCTCGAGGACCCGGAACACGTCGTCGAGGTCGACGCCCGCGTCGCGCACCGCCTGCATGACCGACGTGGCGTCCTCGTAGGCCTTCTGCACCGGGGTGCCGGCGCTGCCGTGGTCGGCGTAGGCCATGAGGGTCTTCTCCGGCATGGTGTTGACCGTGCCGGGGGCGATGAGCTCGCTGATGTAGAGCGTGTCGGGCAGCTCGGGGTTCTTCACGCCGGTCGAGGCCCACAGCGGGCGCTGCGGGCGGGCGCCCTTGGCCTCCAGCGCCTTCCAGCGGTCGGACGAGAAGACCTCCTCGTACGCCTGGTAGGCCAGCTGCGCGTTGGCCACGCCTGCCTTGCTCTTGAGCTGCGCGTCGGCGCCCGCGGCGTCGAGGCGCTTGTCGATCTCGGTGTCCACACGGGACACGAAGAAGGACGCGACGGAGGCGATGCCCGACAGGTCGGCGTCGGGGTGCTCGGCCACCCGCTCCTCGAGGCCGGACAGGTAGGCGTCCATGACCTTGCGGTAGCGGTCCGGGCTGAAGATCAGCGTGACGTTGACGCTGATGCCCTGCGCGATGGACGACTGGATGGCCGGCAGACCGGCCTCGGTCGCCGGGATCTTGATGTAGAGGTTGGGCCGGTCGACCAGCCACCACAGGTGGGCTGCCTCGGCCGCGGTGGCGTCGGTGTCGTTGGCCAGGCCGGGGGCGACCTCGAGGGAGACCCGGCCGTCGCCGGGCTGCCGCTGCGCGACCGGCGCCAGCAGGTCGCAGGCGTCGCGGACGTCGGCCGCGGTGATCGTGCGCAGCGCCTCCTCGACGCTCACCTTGCGCACGGCCATCGCGTGCAGCTGGTCGTCGTAGGACTCCGAGCCGCTGATCGCCGCGGCGAAGATGGTCGGGTTCGTGGTGACCCCGACGACCGAGTGCTCGTCGACCAGCGACTGGAGGTTGCCGCTGCGGATGCGGTCGCGGGAGAGGTCGTCGAGCCAGACGGCGACGCCGGCGGCCGACAGCTCGGCCAGGTTCTCGTTCTGTGCCATGTTCAGGTCCTTCCGTGGATGAGGCTGGAACGGCCCCGGCGCAGGGACCCACGCCGAGCGTGCGAGGGGTGGGGGGCGCCGAGGTCCTTCATCAGCGGTCGCCGGTGGCCTGGGGGAGTCCGCCGGTGGCGGCCACCGGACCGGACGGGACCGCGGTGCCGCTGCGGGCGGCGTCGAGGCTCTCGCGGGCCGCCGCCACCACGGCCTCGTCGGTGAGCCCGAACTTCTCGTAGAGCACCGAGTACGACGCGCTGGCCCCGTAGTGGGTGAGGCCGACGATGCGCCCGGCATCGCCGACGAACTCCCGCCAGCCCATGGGCACGCCGGCCTCGACGCTGACGCGGGCGCGCACCGTCGGCGGGAGCACCTCGTCCTTGTAGGCCTGGTCCTGGTCGGCGAACCACTCGACGCAGGGCACCGAGACCACGCGGGTGGGGATGCCGTCGGCCTCCAGCCGCTCGCGGGCGGCGACGGCGATCTGCACCTCCGAGCCGGTGCCCAGCAGGATCACGTCCGGCGTGCCGGTGGAGGCGTCGGCCAGGACGTAGGCCCCGCGGGCGGTGCCCTCGGCCGAGCCGAACTCGCTCCGGTCGTAGACCGGCAGGTTCTGCCGGGACAGCAGCAGGCCCGCCGGGCGGTCGTTGTTCTCCAGCACCGTGCGCCAGGCGACGGCGACCTCGTTGGCGTCGGCCGGGCGGACGACGTCGAGGCCCGGGATGGCCCGCAGCGCGGCGAAGTGCTCGATCGGCTGGTGCGTGGGGCCGTCCTCGCCCAGGCCGATGGAGTCGTGGGTCCAGACGTAGGTGACCGGCAGCTGCATGAGCGCGGCCAGCCGCACCGCGCCGCGCATGTAGTCGGAGAAGGTGAGGAACGTGCCGCCGTACACGCGGGTGCCGCCGTGCAGCGCGATCCCGTTCATGACCGCGCCCATGGCGTGCTCGCGGACGCCGAAGTGCAGCGTGCGGCCGTAGGGCCCACCGGACCACATCTTCGTCTGGCGGTCGGCGGGCAGGAACGACGGTTCACCCTTGACCGCGGTGTTGTTGCTCTCCGCCAGGTCGGCCGAACCGCCCCACAGCTCGGGCAGCGCCGGGTACAGCGCGGCGAGGACCTCGCCGGAGGCCTTGCGGGTGGCCACGCCCTTGGGGTCGGCGTCCCAGGTCGGCAGCCGCTCCGCCCAGCCGTCGGGCAGGGTCCGGGTGCTCATCCGCTCCAGCAGTGCGGCGCCCTCGGGGTTGCTCTGCTGCCAGGCGGCGAACCGCTCGTCCCACGCGGTGCGGAGTTCCCGGCCGCGGTCGATCACGGAGCGCGCGTGGGCCAGCACGTCGTCGTCGACCTGGAAGGTGCGCTCGGGGTCGAGGCCGAGGATCTCCTTGGTGGCGCGCACCTCGTCCTCGCCGAGGGCCGAGCCGTGCGAGGCGCCGGTGTTCTGCTTGTTCGGGGCCGGCCAGGCGATGACCGTGCGCAGCACGATGATCGACGGCCGCCCGGTCTCGGCCTTGGCGGCGGCGAACGCGGCGTCCACCGCGGCCAGGTCCTCGCCGTCGTCGACGCGCTGGACGTGCCAGCCGTAGGCCTCGTAGCGCTTGCCGACGTCCTCGGTGAAGGCGACGGTCGTGTCGTCCTCGATGGAGATCTTGTTGTCGTCGTAGACGAGTACGAGGTTGCCGAGCTTCTGGGTCCCGGCCAGGGACGACGCCTCGGCGCTGACGCCCTCCTCCAGGTCGCCGTCGGAGGCGAAGACCCAGATGGTGTGGTCGAAGAGGCTCTCGCCCTCGGGGGTGTCCGGGTCGAGCATGCCGCGCTCGCGGCGGGCGGCCATCGCCATGCCGACGGCGTTGCCGACGCCCTGGCCCAGCGGGCCGGTCGTCGTCTCCACGCCGGGGGTGTGGTTGACCTCGGGGTGCCCGGGGGTCTTGGAGCCCCAGGTCCGCAGTGCCTGCAGGTCCTCCACCTCGAGGCCGTAGCCGGAGAGGAACAGCTGGACGTAGAGGGTGAGGCTCGAGTGCCCCATCGAGAGGATGAAGCGGTCCCGGGCGGTCCACTGCGGGTCGGTCGGGTCGTGCTTCAGCCACTTGTGGAACAGCAGGTAGGCGGTCGGCGCCATGCTCATCGCGGTGCCGGGGTGGCCGTTGCCGACGTTCTGGACGGCGTCCATGGCGAGCACGCGCGCGGTGTCGATGGCCCGCCGGTCCAGGTCGCCGAAGCCCTCGGGAAGAGTGGGGCGGGGCTGACGCGGGTCGCCGGTGGGGGAGTCGGTCGCGGCCTCGGCCGGAGCCTCCGCCTCGGTGCTGCGCGTGTCCATCTGGTCGGTGTCTCCCTCGAGTAGGCCTGACGGTGCACCCGGGTGGGCGGTCGACCGCCGGCGGACCGGCGTGGCCGACGGCGCCCCCGGGCCTGTCGTGGCCGGGGACGCGACCGGTGTCGTCGGTCCCGCCCCTACCCGCTGCACCCGCGGCATCAACGTGATCAACCCTAGTCATCGCAGGTTCCGGTGTGTGGCTGGCCGGGGACGGGGCCGGGGCTACAGTGGGAACGTTCCTCCCCCCGGTTCGAAGGGATCCCGTGGTGCCCTGCTGCCCGCGCGCGACCGCGCACGAGGGCACCCGGTGACGGCGCTGTCCGAGCGCTCCGCCGCCTCCGCTCCCGGCCTCGCCGGCCGACTCCGCGCCCGCGTCGGCGCGTACGTCGGGCTCACCAAGCCGCGGATCATCGAGCTGCTCCTGATCACCACGGTGCCGGCGATGATGCTGGCCGACCGCGGCTGGCCGTCGTGGACGCTCCTGCTGAGCACGCTCGTCGGCGGGACGCTGGCCGCGGGTGCCGCCAACGTCTTCAACTGCTGGTACGACCGCGACATCGACCGGTTGATGAACCGCACGCAGAAGCGGCCGCTGGTCACCGGTGCGGTCACGCCCCGGGCGGCGCTGGTCTTCGGCGTCGTCCTGACGGTGGCCTCGATCGTGCTGCTGGCGCTGACCACCACGCCGCTGGCCGCGGCGCTGGCCGCGGGGGCGATCTTCTACTACGCCGTCCTCTACACGATGGTGTTCAAGCGCTACACCCGGCGCAGCACCGAGTTCGGCGGCGTGCCCGGCGCGGCCCCCGTGCTCATCGGGTGGGCCGCGGTCACCGGGTCCCTGGACTGGCCGGCGATCGTGGTCTTCGGCGTCGTCTTCTGCTGGCAGATGCCGCACTTCTGGGCGCTGGCGCTGCGGTTCAAGGACGACTACGCGCGGGCCGACGTGCCGATGCTGCCGGTCGTCACCACCGCGCGGTCGGTAGGCCTGCAGACCGTCGCCTGGACCTGGGTGACCGTCGCGGTCTCGCTGTCGCTCTGGCCGGTGGCCGCCGACTACGGCATCGGGCTGGGCTACACGGTCGCGGCCGCGGTCCTCGGCGGCTGGTTCCTGGTCGAGGCGCACCGCCTGCTGCGCCGGATCAACGCCGGCGGCGAGACCAAGCCGATGCAGCTGTTCCACGTCTCGATCTCGTACCTGGCGCTGCTCATGGTCGCGATCGTCGTCGACGCCATCGTCTGAGAGAGGACCCCGTCCTCCCCACCCCTCGCGGGCTCGGGGCGGGCCCCTGGACGGGGCCGAGGAGCTCGATCGAACTAGGTTTCCCTCGTGCGTCGGGACCTCGCCAATGCGCGGATGGGGCAGCTGGTCGGTGCCGACGGCCGCACCTACTCGATCGGGGTGCCCCGCATCGGGCCTCCGGAGGTCGAGGCGTTGATCGAGGCGGGATGCCCCGTCGTCACGTACTACGCCGGTGGGCGGCTCGTCTGGCACGACGAGGACGACGCCTGGCCGGCGTGGGCGGACGCCCGCAGCGCCCCCGCGACGGTCACCGCCGGCCGCTGGGAGTCGCCCGACGGATCGCTCGCGGTCGTCCTCGTCTGGCACGAGTGACGCCTGGCTCCGGTCAGCGGGCCGCGTCGCGCGACCGCTTCCCGCCGGTGCGCCGGACCAGCACCACCGCTGTGACCGCGAGCAGCGCACCGGCCAGCTGCAGGACGGTCGCGGTTCCGCCCGGGCCCAGCGCCCCGAGCTCGGGGACCGCCGGGCCGTACCGGAACCGGCACGACGTCCGTCCCTGCAGTGCCGGCTCACCGACGGGCGTCGACGCCAGGGCGGTCGCGCAGGTACCCGGCAGGAAGGCGAGCCACCCGGCGAGGACGGCGGCAGCCACCGGCCACCCGGAGCGCGCCCGGAGCAGTGACGTGCCCAGCAGGGCGCCGAACGCGGTGCAGCCGATCAGCACCAGCGCCACCGTCGGCCAGCTCATCGGCCGACGGTAGCCACCGGACCGGCACGCGTGGCCCCTTTCGCCGCTCCGGTCAGCGGGTGGCGGCTGCCTGCGGCGCGGGGGCGTCGAGCGGCACGTCGGACGCGGGGCCGCGGACGGACCAGACGAGGCGGGCGGCGAAGGCGGTCGTGAGCACCGCGCCCAGCATGTGCAGCAGCACCAGGGCGATCGGCAGGTCGGTGAAGTACTGCACGTAGCCGACCACGCCCTGCGCCAGTTCCACGACGAGCAGGTCACGGGCGGCCCGGCGGACCCGGCCGGGAGCATCGGTCGCGTGCAGGGCGACCAGCAGCGCGACGGTGAGCCCGACGAGCAGGAAGACGACGTCGGCGTGCAGCTGGCTCATCAGCTCCGGGTCGAAGCCCATCCGGTCGCCGGTCGGGACGTCGTTCTCGTCGACGTCACCGCTGTGCGGGCCGCTGCCGGTGACGATCGTGCCCAGGACCAGCACCGCGGCGGTGGCGGCCGCGATGCCCCACGTCAGGAGCACGAACGGCCGGCGCAGCAGCGGTCGGCCGACGCCGGGCTCGCGCGAGCGCAGCCAGAGCGTGGTCGCGAGCGCCACCAGCCCCGCCGACACGAGGAAGTGCGCCGCCACGGTCCACGGGTTGAGCCCGGTGAGCACCGTGACGCCGCCGAGCAGGGCCTGCGCCGGGATGCCGAGGAAGGTCAGGAGGGCCAGCGGGCGCAGGTCCCGCCGGGCCGAGCGCCAGACGGCGACGACGGTGGCGATCGCGACCGCGGCCAGCACGAAGGTCAGCAGCCGGTTGCCGAACTCGATCACGCCGTGGCCGGCCAGCTCCGGCGTGGCCACGAAGCTCTCGGAGGTGCAGCGCGGCCACGTCGGGCAGCCGAGCCCCGAGCCGGTCAGCCGCACTGCGCCGCCGGTCACGACGATCAGCCCGTTGGCGACGGCGTTGGCCAGGGCCAGCCGGGAGATGGTGGTCGCGGAGAAGGCGGCGGGCAGCAGCGGCACGGACCGATGTTAGGCGCTGGAGCGGGGCGGATCGGCCGTCGAGGGCCCATGGCGGCCGCCGCTCCGTGAGCCTGCTCACGGAAGGGTCCCGGAGGGTCCCCTTCTTAGGTTGACCTTGCTTGCGGCCCCTCCGAAATAGGACACACTCGTGTTGTGGAATCCCTCGTGGCGCAGCCCCGGCCGTCGGCGACAGCCGACGACGGGCGGACCCGCGACCGCGTCACGTCCCTGCTCCTCGAGCACGGGCCGCAGACCGCCACGGAACTCGCCGCCCGGCTCGGGATCTCGCCGGCTGCCGTCCGCCGCCACCTGGACGCCCTCCAGGCGACCGGCCGGGTCGAGGAGCGGCAGAGTCGCGACGCGCACCGTGGCCGCGGACGCCCGGCCCGCCGCTTCCACCTCACCGACGCCGGACGGTCGGCCTTCCCGCACGCCTACGACGACCTGGCGCTGACCGCGCTGCGGTACGTCGCCGCGGCAGGCGGCCCGGACGCCGTCCGCGCCGTCGCCGAGCAGCAGCTGGCCGGCCTGGAGGCGCGCGCGTCCAGCGCCGTCGAGCAGGCCGTGCAGGCGGCCGACGGCGCCCCGGTGGACCGCGCCCAGGCTCTCGCCGCCGCGCTCACGGCCGAGGGCTACGCTGCCACGGCCTCGGCGATCTCCGGTGGGGGGCAGCTCTGCCAGCACCACTGCCCGGTGGCGCACGTGGCGGCCGAGTTCCCCCAGCTGTGCGAGGCCGAGACCGCGGTGATCGGCCGGCTCGTGGGCACCCACGTGCAGCGGCTGGCGACGATCGCCCACGGCGACGGGATCTGCACCACACACCTCCCCGGGCCGCTGCGCCCGGGGAACAGAACCACCCCCGAACGCCCTGTACCAGGTGAGCGAGCAGCCGCGCGTCACGCGCGCACCGCACCGTCCACCAGCACCGCACAGACCAGCACCGCCCTCGTGAACGACCGGGAGAGGACGCCCGCATGACCAGCACCCAGCAGCCTGCCGTGCCGCTGACGCAGGACGAGCAGATCGACCAGCTCGGCCGCTACGAGTACGGCTGGGCCGACGCCGACGTCGCCGGTGCCTCCGCCCGCCGCGGGATCGACGAGGACGTCGTCCGGGACATCTCCCGCCGGAAGAACGAGCCCGAGTGGATGCTCGAGCGCCGCCTCAAGGCCCTCAAGCTGTTCGGCCGCAAGCCCATGCCCGACTGGGGCTCGGACCTGTCCGGCATCGACTTCCAGAACATCAAGTACTTCGTGCGCTCCACCGAGGCCCAGGCCGCCTCGTGGGAGGACCTGCCCGAGGACATCAAGAACACCTACGACCGGCTGGGCATCCCGGAGGCCGAGAAGCAGCGCCTCGTCTCCGGTGTCGCCGCCCAGTACGAGTCCGAGGTCGTCTACCACCAGATCCAGAAGGAGCTGGAGGACCAGGGCGTCCTCTTCCTGGACACCGACTCCGCTCTCAAGGAGCACCCGGAGCTCTTCCAGGAGTACTTCGGCTCGGTGATCCCGTCCGGTGACAACAAGTTCGCCGCGCTGAACACCGCGACCTGGTCCGGTGGCTCCTTCATCTACGTGCCGCCGGGCGTGCACGTCGAGATCCCGCTGCAGGCCTACTTCCGGATCAACACCGAGAACATGGGCCAGTTCGAGCGGACGCTGATCATCGTCGACGAGGGCGCCTACGTGCACTACGTCGAGGGCTGCACCGCGCCGATCTACAAGAGCGACTCGCTGCACTCCGCGGTCGTCGAGATCATCGTCAAGAAGAACGCGCGCTGCCGGTACACGACCATCCAGAACTGGTCGAACAACGTCTACAACCTGGTCACCAAGCGGGCCGTGGCCCACGAGGGCGCGACCATGGAGTGGGTCGACGGCAACCTCGGCTCCAAGGTGACGATGAAGTACCCGGCCGTCTGGATGACCGGTGAGCACGCCAAGGGTGAGGTGCTCTCGATCGCCTTCGCGGGCGAGGGCCAGCACCAGGACGCCGGCGCCAAGATGGTGCACGCCGCGCCGCACACCTCCTCGACGATCGTGTCGAAGTCGGTTGCCCGTGGCGGTGGCCGCACCTCCTACCGCGGTCTGGTCCAGGTCGACGAGGGCGCCTACGGCTCCAAGTCGACGGTCAAGTGCGACGCCCTGCTGGTCGACACGATCAGTCGGTCGGACACCTACCCCTACGTCGACGTCCGCGAGGACGACGTCTCCATGGGTCACGAGGCCACCGTCTCCCGCGTCAGCGAGGACCAGCTCTTCTACCTGATGAGCCGTGGGATGACCGAGGACGAGGCCATGGCGATGGTGGTGCGCGGCTTCGTCGAGCCGATCGCCCGCGAGCTGCCCATGGAGTACGCCCTCGAGCTCAACCGGCTCATCGAACTGCAGATGGAAGGTGCCGTCGGCTGATGTCGACCGAGAACGCCAGCATGACCGACCTCACCACGCAGCCGGCCACCCTCGCCTCGGAGCTCTTCGCTCCGGGTGTGGGTGCGCAGGCCGGCCCGCCGACCACCCCGGCGTCCGACACCGGCACCGCCGGTGACGTGCAGCCCGGCGCGCACTCGCACGGTGGCCCGACCCCGACCGGTTCGCCGGCGGAGCGCTTCACCTCCACCGACCCGGACGCCTTCGGCGTGCCCACCGGTCGCGAGGAGACCTGGCGCTTCACGCCGATGAAGCGGATCAAGCCGCTGCTCGACGGCGCTGACTCCGACGCGCGCCTCAGCTGGACGACCGACCTCCCCGAGGGCGTCGAGCTCACCCGCGCGGAGGCCGGCGACCCGCTGCTCAAGGGGCTGCCGGAGCCGGTGGACCGGCTGGCCGCCCTCACCCGCCAGCGGGCCGACGGCGCCGACGTCGTCCGCGTGGCCAAGGAGGCCCAGCTCGACCGGCCGGTGAACCTCGGCCTGGCCGGCACCGGTGGCGATGACGCAGTCGTCTGGGGCCAGCTGGTCGTCGAGGTCGGGGCGTTCGCGAAGGCGACCGTCGTGCTCGACCACACCGGCCTGGCCCGTTACTCCGGCGGCGTCTCAGTGCTCGTCGGCGACGGCGCGCAGGTCACCCTCGTGTCCGTGCAGGACTGGGCGCCGGGTGCGGTGCACGGCGGTCAGTACGACGCCGTCGTCGGCCGGGACGCCACCTTCAAGCAGGTCGTGGTGACCCTCGGCGGTGACCTGGTCCGCCTGGTCAGCAACGTGCAGTACGCCGGCCCCGGCGGCAGCGCGGAGCTGTTCGGCGTCTACTTCTCCGACGAGACGCAGCACCAGGAGCACCGCCTGTGGGTCGACCACGCGGTGCCCAACTGCTCCAGCAACGTCCTCTACAAGGGCGCGCTGCAGGGCGAGGGTGCACGCACGGTCTGGATCGGCGACGTCCGCATCCGCCCGTCGGCGACCGGCACCGAGACCTACGAGCTCAACCGCAACCTGGTGCTCACCGACGGCGCCCGCGCCGACTCGGTGCCCAACCTGGAGATCGAGACCGGCGAGATCGTCGGTGCCGGCCACGCCAGCGCCACCGGCCGGTTCGACGACGAGCAGCTGTTCTACCTCTGCTCGCGCGGCATCGACGCCGAGACCGCCCGCCGCCTGGTCGTGCGCGGCTTCTTCGCCGACGTCGTCCAGCACATCGGGGTCGACGCCCTGCAGGACCGGCTCATGGCCAGCATCGACACCCGTCTCGGCGCCCTCCCGGCCCTGGACGAGCAGCCGGTCGAGGTGGCCTGACATGGCCTTCGAGCGGATCTGCGCGCTGTCCGACGTCCCCGAGAACGGCTCCCTGCGGGTCGAGCTCGCGGACATCGACGTCGCCGTCGTCCGGTTCGAGGGTCAGGTCTACGCCCTGGAGGACCGGTGCTCGCACGCCGACGTCCCCCTGACCGACGGCGACGTCGAGATCTTCGACGGCGCCCCCACCATCGAGTGCTTCCTGCACGGGTCGTGCTTCGACCTGCGCACCGGTGAACCCACCAACCTGCCGGCCACCGAGCCGGTCGACGTCTACCCGGTCCGCGTGGAGGGAGAGGACGTGCTCGTCGACACCGAGAGCGACGGCCGCCTCCCGCTCGCGGCCGGTGAATGAAGGAGCGAGAAGACACGTGTCCGTTCTTGAGATCCGCGACCTGCACGTCAGCGTGGGCGAGGGTGACGACGCCAAGGAGATCCTCCGCGGCGTCGACCTGACCGTCCGCTCCGGGGAGACCCACGCGATCATGGGGCCCAACGGGTCGGGCAAGTCGACCCTGGCCTACTCGATCGCCGGCCACCCGAAGTACACGATCACCGGTGGCACCGTCACGCTCGACGGCGAGGACGTCCTCGAGATGAGCGTCGACGAGCGCGCCCGCGCCGGCCTGTTCCTCGCCATGCAGTACCCGGTCGAGGTCCCCGGTGTCTCGGTGTCGAACTTCCTGCGCACCGCCGCCACCGCCATCAAGGGCGAGGCCCCGAAGCTCCGCACCTGGGTCAAGGACGTCAAGACCGAGATGTCCGGCCTGGAGATGGACCCGGCCTTCGCCGAGCGCAACGTCAACGAGGGCTTCTCCGGCGGTGAGAAGAAGCGCCACGAGATCCTGCAGATGCGGCTGCTCAAGCCGAAGATCGCGATCCTCGACGAGACCGACTCCGGCCTCGACGTCGACGCGCTGCGGATCGTCTCCGAGGGCGTGAACCGCTCTCGCGAGGAGGGCGACATCGGCGTCCTGCTGATCACGCACTACACACGGATCCTGCGCTACATCAAGCCGGACTTCGTGCACGTCTTCGTCAACGGCAAGGTCGTCGAGGAAGGCGGCTCCGAGCTGGCCGACAAGCTGGAGAACGAGGGCTACGCGTCCTACGTCAAGACCGCGGAGGTCGCGCAGGCATGACCCAGACCGTCTCGCGTCCCGGAGCCGGGGCGCAGCAGGTGCCCCTGCCTCTGGACGTCGAGGCGATCCGGGCGGACTTCCCGATCCTGACGCGCACCGTCCGCGACGGGAAGCGGCTGGTCTACCTCGACTCCGGCGCCACCTCGCAGAAGCCGCGCCAGGTGCTCGACGCCGAGCGCTGGTTCTACGAGAACGTCAACGCCGCGCCGCACCGGGGGGCCCACCAGCTCGCCGAGGAGGCGACCGGTGCCTACGAGGAGGCCCGCGCGAAGATCGGCGCGTTCATCGGTGCGCCGGAGAACGAGATCGTCTTCACCCGGAACACCACCGAGGCGATCAACCTCGTGGCCTACGCGCTCTCCAACGCCGCCACCGCGAAGGAGCCGGAATTCCGGACCTACGCCGTCGGCCAGGGTGACGAGATCGTGGTCACCGAGATGGAGCACCACGCGAACCTGCTGCCCTGGCAGCAGCTGTGCGAGCGAACCGGGGCGACCCTGCGCTGGCTCGGGCTGACCGACGACGGCCGGCTGGACCTGTCCGACCTCGACACCGTGGTCAACGAGCGCACCAAGCTCGTCTCGGTCACCCAGCAGTCGAACATCCTCGGCACGATCAACCCGCTCGGCGAGATCATCGCCCGGGCGCACGAGGTCGGCGCGCTGGTGATGGTCGACGGCGCGCAGTCGGTGCCGCACCAGCCGATCGACGTGGCCGAGCTCGGCGCGGACTTCCTGGTGTTCTCCGGGCACAAGATGCTCGGGCCCACCGGCGTCGGCGTGCTCTGGGGCCGCTACGAGGTGCTGGACAAGCTGCCCCCGTTCCTCACCGGCGGCTCGATGATCGAGGTCGTGCGCATGGAGCACTCCACCTTCATGCCCCCGCCGCAGCGCTTCGAGGCCGGCGTGCCCATGACCGCCCAGGTCATCGGGCTGGCGGCCGCCGTCGACTACCTGCAGGCCCTCGGCATGGACAAGGTCGAGGCGCACGAGTTGGCGCTCACCGGCTACGCCCTGGCGAAGCTCGCCGAGATCCCCGGCGTCACCGTGATCGGCCCGCCCGACACCGTGGCCCGCGGCGGAGCGATCTCCTTCACCGTCGAGGGCATCCACCCGCACGACGTCGGCCAGGTGCTCGACGACTCCGGCATCGCCGTCCGCGTGGGGCACCACTGCGCGTGGCCGGTCGTCCGGCGCTACGGCGTCCCGGCGACGACCCGCGCCACGTTCTACGTGCACACCGGGTACGACGACATCGACGCGCTGGCCGACGGAATTCGCACGGCCCAGAAGTTCTTCGGAACTGTGTGAGGCGCATCTGATGCAGCTGGAGTCGATGTACCAGGAGATCATCCTGGACCACTACAAGAACCCCCACGGCCGCGGTCTGCGCGAGCCGTTCGAGGCCGAGGTGCACCACGTCAACCCGACCTGCGGTGACGAGGTGACCCTGCGGATCCACGTCCAGGGCGAGACGATCGCCGACGTGTCCTACGAGGGCATGGGCTGCTCGATCAGCCAGGCCTCGATCTCGGCGATGTACGACCTCGTCGTCGGCAAGACCGTGCCGCAGGCGCTGGAGACCGGCGAGCACTTCATGACCCTGATGCAGGCCAAGGGCGACCCGTCGGTCGCCGAGAAGCTCGAGGACGAGCTGGAGGACGCCGTCGCGTTCGCCGGTGTGTCGAAGTACCCCGCACGCATCAAGTGCGCGCTGATGAGCTGGATGGCGTTGAAGGACGCGTCCGCCCGAGCGCTGTCGGGCGCATCAGCCACCCACCCCGCCGCCCCGACTGGAGGCCAGTCATGAGCGAGACCACCGAGAACGCCACACCCGCCACCGACGGTGCGCCCGCCGACCTGCCGGCCTACAAGACGGCGCTGATCGAGGACCTCGAGGAGGCCATGCGCGACGTCGTCGACCCCGAGCTGGGCGTCAACGTCGTCGACCTCGGCCTCGTCTACGGCCTGGACGTCGACGAGTCCAACGTGGCGATCATCGACATGACGCTGACCTCGGCGGCCTGCCCGCTGACCGACGTCATCGAGGACCAGGCCCGCCAGGCCCTCACCGGTGGCCCCGGCCCCGGTCTGGTCGACGACATCCGGATCAACTGGGTCTGGATGCCGCCGTGGGGCCCCGACAAGATCACCGACGACGGCCGCGAGCAGCTCCGCGCGCTCGGCTTCCGCGTCTGACGAAGGACCCCTCGCTCCCCACCGCTCGCACGCTCGCGGCGGGCCCCTGCGAGGGGCCGACGGCCCGCGCCCTCCGGGGCGCGGGCCGTCGTCGTCGGTGGCACCGGATGGCACGTCGTCGCCGCTGACGTGGACCCGGACTGGGTCGCCGCGCAGGTCGCGCACGACCCGCTCGCCGCGCCACTGGGCGCCCGCTTCCTCGCCGCCCTGGCCGACCGGGTGGGTGCGGAGCCGGGGGTGCTCGACGCCGTCCTCGTCGCGCCCCCGCCCGGCGTCGTCCCGCAGCCGGACATCCCGCTGCAGGAGATGTCCGGCCCAGGGGCGACGCATCCGCGGGTGGAGCGGGCGCTGCTGCACCGCACCGACGTCCGGGTCCGGACGACGCCCGACGGGGCGGGGCTGGTCACGATCGGCCGCGGCGTGGCCGGACGCTGGGAGGTGAGCGTCGAGGTGGCGCCCGGGAGCCGGGGGAGAGGGCTGGGCACCGCCCTGGTCGCCGCCGCACCGGCGTCGGTCCCCGACGGCGCCCCGCTGTGGGCGCAGGTCGCGCCGGCGAACACCGCCTCGCTGCGCGCCTTCCTCGCCGCCGGCTACCGGCCCGTCGGCGCGGAGGTCCTCTTCGGCCCCTGACCGGTCAGCGCAGGCCGGAGAACGCCTCCTTCCGCACGCTGCCGTCGTAACCGCCGCGCGGTGCGCCCAGCCCGAACAGGGCTCCGACGGTCGGCGCGACGTCGATGGTCCGGGCCGGTGCCCCGCTGACGACGCCCCGGCGGACAAGCGGATGGCCGCCGGCGACCAGGAACGGGATCGGCTCGGTCACCGGGTGCCCGTGGTTGCCGGGGATGGGGTTGGCGAAGATCTCCGGGTCGCTGAACCGCCAGCCCGCCCGGCAGTAGGCGACCAGGTCGCCGGCCTCCGGCCCCAGCCCCAGCTCCCGAGGGGCGTGCACGGAGAGCACGCCGGGGTGCGCCGCGACGAGGCGCCGCACCTCGGCGAGGCCCGTGTCGCGGCGGGCGGCCGGTCCGGTCCAGTACAGGAGGTCCGCGCCGCCGTTCTGCGCGATCTGCACCGAGGACCGCAGCTCCGCCCGGCTCCGCAGGATCGCGTCGACGGAGATCACCCCGGTGGGCAGGGACCAGTCCATCGAGTGGTCGGCGAGGACCAGCAGCACGCTGGAGGACCAGCGTCCGGTGGCCTGCAGGTGGTCGACGAACCGGCCCACCTGCAGGTCGGTGCTGCGCAGCGCCAGGGTCCGGGCCACGCGGAGCGACGTCCCGGTGAGGTCGCTGTGCCCGACGCGGTCGGTGTCACCGAGGTTGACGAAGACCAGCTCCGGGTCGGCGGAGTCGACCATCGCCAGCAGCGCGTCCGTGGTCGCGACGTCCGGCGCGTGACCGGTGATCGGGAGGACCGGGAAGGGCTCCCACCGGTGCGTCGCCCGCTCCCCGAAGATGCCGTACAGGTACTCCTTGGACAGCACCGTCCCGGTGGTCCGGCCCCTGGCGGCCAGCCGCTCCAGCAGCGTGGGGAAGCGCAGGTCCGAGGGCCGGTCGAGGTCCCGCACCGCGCCCTCGGCGCGGTCGTAGACCGAGTTGGCCGGGACGCCGGACCGGTGCGGCCGGACGCCGGTCATCATCATCACGTGGTTCGGGATGGTCTCCATCACCGGCAGCGAGCGCGCTCCGGAGAACCAGGTGCCCTCGGTGCGCAGCCGGTGCAGCCGCGGCATCAGCAGGGGGGTCACCTCGTCGGGCCGCGTCCCGTCGACCACCAGCACGTACACGCGCAGCCGGCTGGTCGCCCGGGCCGCCGGGGCGCCCAGCGCCGTCGACAGCACGACCGTCCCACCGGTCGCCGCGGTCAGCTGGAGGAACCGCCGCCGGTCGAGCACGCCGCCGCTCACGAGAGCCGCCCCGCGGCCCGCTCGACGCGCGCGGTGCCGGCCGGCACCCGCACCGAGGTGGACCAGACGGCCGCGGCACGGGGGTCGGTGCGATCGGTGAGCACGAACCAGTCCATCTGGGCTCCCGCCTCGGTCAGCTCCAGCACGGAGAACCCGTGGGAGTCGAAGTCCAGGTACTTCACGTGCGTGTTGTTCACCTTCACCGCCGTCTCGACGGCCAGGGTCGCCGTCCGGGGCGGGGTGCCGAGGATGTCGTCGAGGTTGTCGCTGGTCACCGACGTGCAGACCAGCTCCACCCCGACGCTGTCGCCGGTGAGCGGGTAGGTCAGCGGGTCGGCGGGCAGCTCGCAGGCCCAGCCGGAGTGGATGTCCCCGGTCAGGAAGACGGCGTCGGTGATGCCGCGGTCCCGCAGATGGCTCAGCACCGCGGCGCGCTCGGCGGGGTAGCCGTCCCACTGGTCCACGTTGTACGGAACGCCGGCGACCGGCGGGACGGGCAGGTCGACCAGCTGCGCGATGCCCTCGACCGCCCGGGACTCCAGACCGTTCGGGAAGCGGACCGGGGCGATCATCACCGGGTTGCCGACGAGCTTCCACTGCACCTGCGGCTCGGCCAGCCCGTCGAGCAGGAACTGCAGCTGCTCGGGTCCGGCCATGGTCCGGCCGGGCGCGGACAACGCCGGGTCGACGGGGGAGGAGGGCTGCTGGTCGCGGTAGGTGCGCAGGTCGAGCATCGAGAGGGTGGCGAGCCGGCCGAAGCGCAGCCGCCGGTACAACTGCCCGCCGGGCTCGTACCGCACGGGCATCCACTCGGCGTAGGCCTGCTGGGCGGCGGCCCGCCGGGCCCGCCATGCGCCCTCGGCCCCCTCGGTGTGGTTCTCCGCCCCGCCGGACCACGCGTCGTTGGCCGACTCGTGGTCGTCCCAGGTGACCACCCACGGGGCCGCCGCGTGCAGGGCCTGGAGGTCGGGGTCGGTCTTGTACTGGGCGTGCCGGCGCCGGTAGTCGGCGAGGCCGACGATCTCGCGCGCCGGCTCGTGCGGACGCACCACGACGTCACGCGCCTGGTACTCGCCGGGCGCGTACTCGTAGAGGTAGTCGCCCAGGTGCACCACCAGGTCCAGGTCGCCACGGGCAGCGAGGTGCCGGTAGGCGGTGAACCAGCCGGCCTGCAGGTTCGCGCAGGAGACGACGGCCATCCGGAGGCGGGCCACCGGAGCCTCCGCCGCCGGCGCGGTGCGGGTCCGTCCCACCGGCGACGCCGTCCCGCGGCAGCGGAACCGGTACCAGTAGGTGGTCGCGGGCGACAGCCCGCCGGCGTCGACCTTGACCGTGTGGTCCCGTGCGGGCCCGGTGGAGGTGGTGCCCCGGCGCACGATCCGCCGGAAGCCCGGATCGGTGGCGACCTCCCAGCCGACGTCGACCGCCGGGCCGCGCCCGGAGCCCGGCGTCGCGGCCGGGGTCGGGGTCACGCGGGTCCAGAGCAGGACCGCGCCGGGCAGCGGGTCCCCGGAGGCGACCCCGTGCCGGAAGACCGGGGAGGACGCCTTCGGCGAGGCGGACGCGGGTCCGGTCGCCGCGACCGCGGCCAGCCCGGCCCCGGTGGCGGTGGCCAGCTGGAGGGCGCGGCGGCGCGTGAGGTGCACGTCGGGAGCGATCACGCCCTGCTAGATGGAGCGGACGGCGGAAAGGATGCGCGGGGCGACAGGAGTTCACCTCGCGTTCGCCGCGCGGACCTCCCGGATCAGCGCAGGTCGGCCAGGCGGGTGGCGAAGCCCGCGACCGGATGCCGCTCGCGCAGCATGCCGATCAGCAGCAGTCCGCTGCCCACCACGAGCGCCGTCGCCACCGGCCAGGGCAGTGCGCGGACCGCAAGCCCCAGTGCCAGCACCAGGGCGGTCCCCGAGCCGATCATGAGCGGCGCCCGGAGGCCCGCCCGGCCGCCGGCCACCATGGCGACGGCGGCCAGCGCCAGGACGAGCACGGCGCGCAGGGCGTCGGGGGTCACGACGGTGAGCACCGTGGACGGTGCGGCGGCCGTGACCAGGCCCGGGCCCCACGCCTGCCAGGACGGGTCGCGGACCAGGCCGCGGCCAGCCGCGAGCAGCAGCCCCGCGGCCGCCGGGAGGCTGTAGGCCTCCACCGCGCCGAGGTCGGCCAGGGCGGCCGCCAGCCAGCAGGCCAGCACGAGCTGGGCGGCTCCGATCCGCCAGCCCGCCGTCGCATCGGAGTCGTCGTCCGGGGCGCTCCCGGCCCGACCCGTCCACCACGCCCAGCCGAGCGTCGCCGCGCCCTGGACCGCGAGGTGCGCGGCCACCAGCCCGCGGTCACCCTCCACGACGAGGAGGACCACGGCGAGCACGGCGCAGGCCGCCGCGGCGACGGCCGTGGCGCGGCGGGAGTCGCGCTCCAGGCGCGCGGCGCTCAGCAGCGAGAACACGTACAGGGTCGTGAGGAGGCCGGCCACGACGGCGGGGGAGGCCCACCCGTCCGGCAGACCGAGCAGCGCTGCCCCGGCCAGGCAGCCCACCGCCGTCGGCGCGGCCACCGGTCGGTCGTCGCGGCGGAGCACCGCCACCCACGTGGTGGGGACGGCGGTGAGCAGGAGCAGGAGGGCGATCTCCGACCAGTGGGAGCCGTGGACCAGCCGCAGGATCGACAGCACCGTCAGCAGGACCCCGCCGCTCAGGGCGACCGGCAGCAACATCCCGCGCCGCCAGCCCGACAGCTCGGCGGCGGACGTGGCGGCGATCAGCACGCCCGCGAAGCCGGCGACCGCCACCGCGACGGGTCCGCCGGCCGAGCAGGCTCCGGCGACGGCCACGGCGGAGAGCGCACCGGCTGCGACCGGGACCAGCCGCGGCGGTCCCAGCAGCACGTCGAGCGGACGGCGCAGCCGGGCCAGCAGCAGCCCGGCGCCGGCGGCGACGACGAGGACCGCGGCCAGCCAGCGCTCCACGGCGGCGGCCGTCCAGGCCTCCTGGATGCCGCCGAGCACGCCGGCGGCCCACCACGGCGCCGTCGTCGCCATCGTCAGCCGCCCGACGAGCGGGCGGGCCCAGAGCGCGATCCCCAGCCCCACCAGGGACACGCCCAGGAGGAGTTCGGTGCGCAGCACCTCCGGCACCCCGTCGAGGACCCGGAGCACGGCCACCTGACCGGCGACCCACGCCGCGAGCGGCCACGCCGCGGGGGTGGGGGAGAAGCGGTGCAGCCCGAGGAAGACGCCGGCCAGGGCCAGCGGCAGCAGCGGTTCCCCGGTCGCAGGGGCGCCGGCGACGTCGCTGCCGGCCAGGCCCAGGCCGGCAGCGCTGGCGGCGAAGGTCTCCGCCGACGTGCGCAGCCCGGCGCGATCGGCACGGAGCGAGACGGCGGCGGCGACCGCGGCGAGCAGCAGGACCCCGGTCCGCACGAGCGGGCCGCCGTACGCGGACCCGAGTGCGGCACCCGCGCTCACCAGCAGGACGGCGCCCACGGCCAGCAGCACCTGCGGCGGGCGGGTGCGGTAGGGGAACGGCGGGACCGGTGCGGGCACCGGCACCGGCCGCGTCTGCTGCGTCCCCGACGTCACCGCAGCTCCGTGCCCGCGCAGGTGCCGCTCGAATCGCCGTCCGGCGCGCCGGGGACGGGGGGATGCCGTCGATGTCACCCCGAATGCGTTCGTGGTATCGGCCCCGGAGCGCCTACCCTGGGATCAGTGATCACCACGACCGGCCTCGAGTTGCGCGCCGGTGCCCGCATCCTCATCAGCGAGGCGAACCTGCGGGTGCAGCCCGGCGACCGCATCGGCCTGGTCGGGCGCAACGGCGCCGGCAAGACCACCACCCTCACCACGCTCGCCGCCGAACGCCTGCCGCACGCCGGCAAGGTGGAGGTCTCGGGCGAGATCGGCTACCTCCCGCAGGACCCGCGCAGCGGCGACCTCGACATCACCGCCAGCGACCGCGTCCTCTCCGGCCGCGGGCTGGACGTGCTGCGCAACCAGCTGGTCAAGGCGCAGGTCGCCATGGCCGAGCCCGCCGACGACGCCGAGCAGGACAAGGCCGTGCGCCGCTACGGCCGGCTGGAGGACCAGTTCGCCGCACTCGGTGGCTACGCCGCGGAGAGCGACGCCGCCCGCATCTGCACCAACCTCGGCCTGCCCGACCGGGTGCTCGCCCAGCCGCTGCGGACGCTGTCCGGTGGTCAGCGGCGCCGCGTCGAGCTCGCCCGCATCCTCTTCTCCGACGCCGAGACGCTGCTGCTCGACGAGCCGACCAACCACCTCGACGCGGACTCGATCACCTGGCTCAAGGGCTTCCTCTCCAGCCACCGCGGCGGACTGATCGTCATCAGCCACGACGTCGAGCTGCTCGAGGCCGTCGTCAACAAGGTCTGGCACCTGGACGCCAACCGCGCCACCGTCGACATCTACAACCTCGGCTGGAAGCGCTACCTGGACCAGCGCGAGACCGACGAGCGCCGGCGCAAGCAGGAGCGGGCCAACACCGAGCGCAAGATCGACACGCTCAACGCCCAGGCCGACAAGATGCGCGCCAAGGCCACCAAGGCCAAGGCCGCCAAGAGCATGGACAAGCGGGCCGAGCGGCTGGCCGCGGGGCTGGCCGACGTGCGGGTGGCGGACAAGGTCGCCAAGCTGCGCTTCCCGACGCCGGCGGCGTGTGGCAAGACGCCGCTGTTCGCCGAGGGATTGAGCAAGAGCTACGGCTCGCTGGAGATCTTCACCGACGTCGACCTGGCGGTGGACCGCGGAACCCGCGTCGTCGTCCTCGGGCTCAACGGCGCCGGGAAGACGACGCTGCTGCGGATGCTGGCCGGCACCGAGCACCCCGACACCGGCGAGGTCAAGGCCGGGCACGGCCTCCGGGTGGGCTACTACGCCCAGGAGCACGAGACCCTGGACATGGACCGCACGCTGCTGGAGAACATGCGCTCGGCGGCGCCGGACAGCACCGACACCGAGCTGCGGCGGATCCTCGGGGCGTTCCTCTTCTCCGGCGAGACCGTCGACCAGCGCACCGGCACCCTCTCCGGCGGCGAGCGCACCCGGCTGGCGATGGCCACGCTCGTCGTCTCCGGCGCCAACGTGCTGCTGCTGGACGAGCCGACCAACAACCTCGACCCGGCCAGCCGCGAGCAGGTGCTCGAGGCACTGCGCACCTACGCCGGCGCGATCGTGCTGGTCACCCACGACGAGGGCGCGGTCCGCGCGCTGGACCCCGACAAGGTCATCCTGCTGCCCGACGGCACCGAGGACGCCTGGAGCGAGGAGCTCGCCGACCTGGTCGAGCTCGCCTGACGGCCATGACACTGCGGTCCTCCGGACCGCACCGCGGCCACGTGTCGTCCCCACGACCGCGGAGCCGTTGAGTCGTTCCTGCGCGGACCCCTGCGGGGTCCACTCGGAACGACCGGACTCCTTCCGTGTCGGCCGCCCGCCGCGGCCCCGTACGGCCGATTCCGATCGTCCCGTTCACGTGGCCGACACCCACGGTCTGGGTGATCATGGGTTGGCGGGAGCCGTGGTCACCAGGACAGCGGCACCACGGCGACAGCCACGACCGGCCCGCCAGCGGGTCGGTCCCGCCGGCACCTGCTGGGGACGGCGGCTGACACGGAGGGGAGCCATGGCCGACGCGACAACTGCGGACCTCGGCAAGGGCAAGCGGATCACCGGGGGAGACCGGTCGACGCTCGCCGACGAGCTGCGCAAGCGGTACGACGAGGGCGAGAGCATCCGCTCGCTGGCCACCTCGACGAACCGGTCCTACGGGTTCGTCCACCGTCTCCTCTCCGAGTCCGGGGCCTCGCTGCGCAGCCGCGGCGGAGCGAACCGGAATAGTAAGAAGGCGTGACCTCCGACCCCACGAGCTCCCTGCCCGAGTCCGGATGGGTGCGGACCCAGCGTGACGGCGCCGTCCTCACCGTCACGCTGGACCGCCCCGACCAGCTGAACGCCCAGTTGCCGGCCACCTGGTCGGCCCTGGCCGACGTCGGCGCCTCCCTCGACGACGACGTCCGCGTCGTCGTCCTCCGGGGGGAGGGCCGGTCGTTCTCCGCCGGGCTGGACCGCAGCATGTTCGACACGTCGGCGACCGGCGGCGGCGGTCTCGGCGAACTGGTCGGCCTGCCGGTCGAGGAGGCGCAGGAGCGCATCCGCGGCTACCAGGACGGCTTCCGCTGGCTGCGCTCGCCCGGCATCGTCTCGGTCGCCGCGGTGCAGGGGCACGCCATCGGGGCGGGCGCGCAGCTCGCCCTGGCCTGCGACCTGCGGGTGATGGCCGACGACGCGCAGCTGCGGCTGCCCGAGGTGACGCTGGGCCTGGTGCCGGATCTGACCGGCACCAGCACCCTGGTGGAGCTGGTCGGGTACTCGCGTGCCCTGGAGATGTGCCTGACCGGGCGGGCCGTGGGCGCGACGGAGGCGCAGGCCATCGGGTTGGCCACGCTCGTCGTCGGGCGCGGTGAGCTCGACGGCGCCGTCGCCGACCTGGTGCAGGCGCTGCTGGCCCCGCCGGTCGGCGCCAGCCGCGCCACGACCGCCCTGGTCCGGTCGGCCGTCCGCAACGACTTCCCGACCCAGGACGCCGCAGAGCGGGTCGCCCAGGTGCAGCGGCTGCACGATCTCGTCAGCGGTCGCTGAGAGGCTCTTCGGAACAAGCGCGGGAGCGCCCCGGTTGGCACGAGCGGCCGGGGCGCTACCGGCGGACCCGAGGAGGTGGGATGGACGGCCAACCCATGACCTCCATGGCCGCGATGCGGTCGTTCCGGCGGGACCCGTCGGTCACCGCGCGGCAGCTGCCCAAGGGCACGGTCCGGCGGATCCTGGGCATCGCCCGGCCCTACCGGCGTGAGCTGTCGTTCTTCCTGGCGCTGGTCGTCGGCTCCTCGATCATCGGTGTCATCACCCCGCTGCTCGCCGGCGACATCGTCAACAGGATCGCCCGCCTCGAGGGCACCACCGGCGGCATCGTGCGGATCGCGCTGGTCATCGCCGCCCTGGCCGTCGTCGACGCGGGCATCTCGCTGGGCACCAGGTGGTTCTCCGCCCGGATCGGCGAGGGCGTCATCTACGACCTGCGCAGCCGCGTGTTCGAGCACGTGCAGCAGATGCCGGTCGCCTTCTTCACCCGCACGCAGACCGGTGCGCTGGTCAGCCGGCTCAACAACGACGTGGTCGGCGCCCAGCAGGCGTTCACCTCGACGCTGTCCGGCGTCGTCTCCAACGTCATCGGGCTGGTGCTCACCGCCGGTGTCATGTTCACGCTGTCCTGGCAGATCACCCTGCTCTCGCTGGTCCTCGTGCCGCTGTTCGTCCTGCCCGCCCGCCGCATCGGCAGCCGGCTGCAGGAGATCACCCGGGAGTCGTACTCGCTCAACGCGTCGATGAACGCGACGATGACCGAGCGGTTCAACGTCGCCGGCGCGCTGCTGGTCAAGCTGTTCGGCCGACCGGCCGTGGAGGCCGACTCCTTCCGCGGGCGGGCCGCGCGGGTGCGCGACATCGGCGTCCTGTCGGCCATGTACGGCCGGACCTTCTTCGTCGCCCTGACCCTGGTCGCCGCCCTGGCCACCGCCCTGGTCTACGGGCTCGGCGGCTGGCTGGCGTTCACCGGCGACCTGAGCCCCGGCGACGTCGTCGCGCTGGCCCTGCTGCTGTCCCGGCTCTACGGCCCGCTCACCGCGCTGGCCAACGTCCGGGTCGACGTGATGAGTGCGATGGTGAGCTTCGACCGCGTCTTCGAGGTCCTCGACCTGCCGCCGATGATCCGGGAGGCCCCCGACGCCGTCGCCGTCCCGGCGGGGGACCGGTCGATCGAGTTCGACTCCGTGTCGTTCAGCTACCCGGCCGGGTCCGACGTCTCGCTGCCGTCACTGGAAGAGGTGTCGCTGCCCGAGCACGGTGGGCCGGTCGACGTGCTCCACGAGATCTCCTTCCGCGTGGCGCCCGGCCAGCTCGTGGCCCTGGTCGGGCACTCCGGCGCCGGCAAGTCGACCATCGCGCACCTGGTGCCGCGGCTGTACGACGTCACCGGTGGCGCGGTCCGGGTCGGCGGCGTCGACGTCCGCCGGGCGACCTTCGCCTCCCTGCAGGACGCGATCGGCGTCGTCAGCCAGGACTCGCACCTCTTCCACGACACGATGCGCGCCAACCTGCTGTACGCCCGGCCGGACGCCACCGACGAGCAGGTGTGGGACGCCCTCACCGGCGCCCGGATCGCCGACCTCGTGCGGGCGCTGCCGGAGGGGCTGGACACCGTCGTGGGGGACCGCGGCTACCGGCTCTCCGGCGGGGAGAAGCAACGGCTGGCGATCGCCCGCGTGCTGCTGAAGGCCCCGGGGATCGTGATCCTCGACGAGGCGACGGCCCACCTGGACAGCGAGTCGGAGGCGGCGGTCCAGCACGCCCTGGACACCGCGCTGGCCGGTCGCACCTCGCTGGTCATCGCGCACCGGTTGTCCACCATCCGCAGCGCCGACCAGATCCTCGTCGTCGACGACGGGCGGATCGTGGAGTCCGGCACTCACGAGGAACTGCTCACCCGGGGCGGCCGGTACGCCGACCTGTACCGGACGCAGTTCGCCGAGAAGGAGCAGGACCGGATCGTCGTGGGGTGAACCTGAACCCGAGGCTTGCCGGTGGCGCTGCGCGCACGACCGAGCACAACCGGTCGCGGGCGCTCGGGGAACGGCAGAAACCGCTGGTGGTGCGGCGGAGAACACCGGCGAGCGTCGGACGGTCCGTCCCGCTGGAGCACTAGCGTCACTCCTGTCCCGGGCGGCCGCTGCCGGGGCACGTGACCGGGCTGGCGCGGTCACGAAGGAACTTGAGCACCGTCGGGACGCACCGACGAACGCCAGCGAGGAGGAGACGTGACCGCAGCGCACCCGCAGGACGCCCAGATCCGCTCGCTGTACGCGCAGTTCGTCGACGGCTGGAACCGGCGCAGCGGCGCGGCGGTGGCGGCCGGGTTCGCCGACGACGGCGACATCATCGGCTTCGACGGCACCCACCATCGCGGCCGGCTGTCCATCGCCGCCGACCTCCGCCAGGTGTTCGGCACGCACGAGACCCCGGCCTACGTGGCCGTGGTCCGCTCGGTGCGCCCGGTGGGACCCGGCGTCGCGATGCTCACCGCCCACGCGGGGATGATCCCGGCCAACGGCAACGACCTGGACCCGTCGCTCAACGCCGTCCACACGATGATCGCCGTCGACGAGGGCCGGGGCCGCTGGCGGATCTCGCTGTTCCAGGCCACGCCCGCCGCCTGGGACCAGCACCCCGAGGCCCGGGAGGCGCTCACCGAGGAGCTGCGAGGCCTGCTCATCCCGCAGTGACGCCGGCGGTCAGCCGACGGTCGCGTCCACGGTGACGACGTCGGTCTGCCGGACGACGGCCGCGCCGCCGACCCGGCCGACGTCGGCGACCACGCCACCGGACACGTTGAGCGCGATCTCCATGGCCGGGGCCGGCCCGACGACGCGGAACTCGTAGGGGCTGTCCAGCGGGACGCCGTCGATGCGGAGGTTCCCCGGCGAGCCGGTGACGGCGCTGGAGACGACGACGCGCACGCCGTCGATCTCCATGGCCTCCGCGCCGGCGCCGCGCAGCTCCTGGATGGCGCCGAGGACCACCGAGGTGGGGACGGCGCCGTCGGGGTCCTGGATGGTCATGACGATGCCCGGACCGCTGGCCGGCAGCGTGCCGTTGAGGATCCCGATGGCCTCCGCGCGGGCCCGCGCCTCCTCCGCGGCCCGGCCGGACTTCTGCTGGCCGGTGGACAGCTCCTCGACGGTCTGCCGCGTCTGGGAGAGCTGTCGTCGCAGCTGCTCCTCGCGGGAGTCGAGCTCGTCGAGGATGAGGACCAGGTCCTCCTCGCGGCTCACGACGGGGGTGTCCGGCTCGCTGGTGCTGCGGATCTGCACGGTCAGGGCGAAGCCCAGGACGAGCGCGACCACGGTGCTGGCGGCCACCGCCATCGGGCGGCTCCAGGCGCGGGAGCGCCCTGACCCTCTACCTGAGGTCGAGTCCTGCTGCGTGGTGGCAGGCTCGCCATCGCCGTCGGCCCCGTCCTCGGTCGGCGCGTCCTCGGCCGGCACGTCCTCGGCCTCGCTCGCGGCGCCCGCCGCCACGGGGGCCTCGGGATCCGCGTCGTCCGGCCGCGGCTCAGGAGTTGCGCGCGACGTGGCCGACGTGTCGTCGGCGTGCGGGCGCGGCGTCCCGTCGTCGGTCGTCGACTCCTCGTCCATCGCGTCCAGCCTAGGTCAGCCGGACAGGCGCCGGCGGTAGCCGGCGGGCACGGCGCAACCTCGGCTCAGCGGGAGCTGGGCGAACGACCGGACCCCGGGGCGGCCTCCGACCGGAGCAGCGGCAGCGTCCGCCAGGGGACGACGCAGGAGAGCGCGACGACGCTCGTCGAGCGCACGACGGACGCCGAGCGGTTCAGCTGCACCAGGATCTGCTGCAGCGACTCGTGCGAGGAGGCCGCGACCCGGCAGATGACGTCGCCACTCCCGGTGGTCGCGTGCGCCTCGAGGATGCCCGGGATGGCGGCGAGCTCGCGGTGCACCTCCTCGAGCGCGCCCTGGGCGATCTCCAGGGTGACGAACGCCTGCACGCCGAAGCCGGCCGCCGTCACGTCGATCTCCGGGCCGAACCCCGAGACGACGCCGGCCCGTTCCAGTCGCTGCAGCCGCGCGGTCGCCGTCGCCCGGGCGACGCCGACGATCCGGGCGATCTCCTGCAGGCCGGTGCGCGGGTGGTCGTGCAGCGCCTCCAGCAGGGCGACGTCGAGCATGTCGAGTGCTGCTTCCGGCACGGCCGGCTCCGATCTGCAGATGCGACGTCGAGGTGTGCAGTCTGCCCAGTAGACGGGCGGCCCGGCTAGCCATGCTGGGCAGTCGTGCCGGTTCGAGGCAGGGAGGTTGCGCAGCAGTCCGCCCAGGGTGTCGGGTGACCTGGGACACAGGACGGACGCAGGGCGGAGGAGTTCCGGTGACGCTGGAGCAGGCACTGAACGACGAGGAGCGGCTGGCGGACCTGGACCTCGACCAGCTGAAGCAGCTGGTCGGGCTGGTCGAGTACGACGCGTCGGCCGACCCGTTCCCGGTCACCGGCTGGGACGCGCTGGTCTGGGTCGTCGGCAACGCGGTGCAGACGGCGCACTTCTTCCAGTCCGCCTTCGGCATGGAGCTGGTCGCCTACTCCGGCCCTGAGACGGGCAACCGGGACCACCACTCCTTCGTGCTGACCTCCGGCGCCGCGCGCTTCGTCGTCCAGGGGGCGTACGACCCGGCCAGCCCGCTGGCCGACCACCACCGCCGGCACGGCGACGGCATCGTCGACATCGCCCTCGCCGTCCCCGACGTCGACCGGTGCGTGGCGCACGCCGCCGCGCAGGGGGCCGTCGTGCTGGAGCGGCCGCGGGACCTCACCGACGAGCACGGCACGGTCCGGATCGCCGCCATCGCGGCCTACGGCGACACCCGGCACACGCTGGTCGACCGGTCCCGGTACGCCGGGCCCTACCTGCCCGGGTACGTGGCCCGCCGGTCGTCGTTCGTGAAGCGGCCCGGCGCACCCCGGCGGCTCTTCCAGGCGGTCGACCACGTCGTCGGCAACGTGGAGCTCGGCGCCATGGACCGGTGGGTGGACTTCTACAACCGCGTCATGGGCTTCACCAACATGGCCGAGTTCATCGGGGACGACATCGCCACCGACTACTCGGCGCTGATGAGCAAGGTCGTCGCCAACGGCAATCACCGGGTCAAGTTCCCGCTCAACGAGCCGGCGCTGGGCAAGAAGAAGTCGCAGATCGACGAGTACCTGGAGTTCTACGGCGGTCCGGGGGCGCAGCACGTCGCGCTCGCCACCAACGACATCCTGACCACGGTGGACGCGATGCGGGCCGAGGGCGTGGAGTTCCTGTCGACGCCGGCGTCCTACTACGAGGACCCGGAGCTGCGGGCCCGGATCGGCGACGTCCGGGTGCCCATCGAGCAGCTGCAGCAACGGGGGATCCTGGTCGACCGCGACGAGGACGGCTACCTGCTGCAGATCTTCACCAGGCCCACCGGCGACCGGCCCACCGTGTTCTTCGAGCTGATCGAGCGGCACGGCTCGCTGGGCTTCGGCAAGGGCAACTTCAAGGCACTGTTCGAGGCGATCGAGCGCGATCAGGAACGGCGCGGCAACTTCTGAGCTTTTCCGCGGAAAAGCACGCGAGGGGACCGAGATGGCGCACTACCGGCAGGTGGGCGAGGTGCCGCGGAAGCGGCACACCCAGTTCCGCCGTCCCGACGGGCGGCTGTACTCCGAGGAGCTGATGGGGGAGGAGGGCTTCTCCTCCGACAGTTCGCTCCTCTACCACCGCGGCGTGCCCTCCTCCCTGGTCGACGCCCGGCCGTGGGGGATGCCCGACCAGACGACGACGCCGAACAGCCCGCTGGTGCCCCGGCACCTGAAGCTGCACGACCTCTTCCCGGGCGAGGAACACAAGGCGGTGGACCCGGTCACCGGCCGTCGGCTGGTCCTGGGCAACGCCGACGTCCGCATCTCCTACGCCGTGAGCAGCCTGACCAGCCCGCTGTACCGCAACGCCGTCGGTGACGAGTGCGTCTTCGTCGAGCGCGGGACCGCGACGGTCGAGACGGTCTTCGGCGCGCTGGACGTCGGGCCGGGCGACTACGTCGTCCTGCCGCGGGCGACGACGCACCGCTGGGTCCTGACCGGCGACGAGCCGCTGCGCACCTACGCCATCGAGGCGAGCGGCCACATCGCCCCGCCGAAGCGCTACCTGTCCCGGTACGGGCAGTTCCTCGAGCACGCGCCCTACTGCGAGCGGGACCTGCGGGTGCCGGCCGGACCGCTGCTGGCCGAGGGCACCGACGTCGAGGTGTACGTGAAGCACCGCGGCGAGGGGCCCGGTGGGCTGGCCGGCACGGTGCACGTCGTGCCGGAGCACCCGTTCGACGTCGTCGGCTGGGACGGCTGCCTCTACCCGTACGTCTTCGACGTCGCCGACTTCGAGCCGATCACCGGCCGGGTGCACCAGCCCCCGCCGGTGCACCAGGTGTTCGAGGGGCCGAACTTCGTCATCTGCAACTTCGTGCCGCGCAAGGTCGACTACCACCCGCTCGCGGTGCCGGTGCCGTACTACCACTCGAACGTCGACTCCGACGAGATCATGTTCTACGTGGCCGGCGACTACGAGGCGCGCAAGGGCTCGGGCATCGGCAGGGGGTCGGTGACCGTGCACCCCGGCGGGCACTCGCACGGGCCGCAGCCGGCCGCGGTCGAGGCGTCGCTGGGCGCCGAGCGCTTCGACGAACTGGCCGTCATGGTCGACACCTTCCGGCCGCTGGGCCTGGGGGAGGGCGGCACGGCGGTCGACGACGGCCGCTACGCCTGGTCCTGGTCGGGCCGCGGGCCCGCATGACCTGGGTCGAGCTGCCGGAGGACACCGGGTTCGGCATCGACAACCTGCCGATGGGGGTCTTCCTCGGTGGTGGGCGGCCCGGGTTCCGGCACGGCGTCCGCATCGGCGACCGCGTGCTCGACCTGGCCGCCGTGACCGAGCTGCCGGTGCACCGGACCGGCACGCTCGACCGGTTCCTGGTCGCCGGTCCGGACGCCTGGCGCATCCTGCGCGAGCAGGTGACCGACTGGTTGACCGACGAGCGGCACCGGGCCCGCGTCGAGCCGCACCTGCTACCGCTCGACGGCGTGCGGATGTGCCGCCCGATCGGCGTGCCGAACTACGTCGACTTCTACAGCTCGAAGGCGCACGCCGAGAACGTCGGCCGGCTGTTCCGCCCGGACGGCGACCCGCTGCCGCCGAACTGGCGGCACCTGCCGATCGGCTACCACGGGCGCGCCGGCACGGTGGAGGTGTCGGGCACCCCGGTCGTCCGCCCCTGCGGGCAGCTGGGCCCGCCGACCGACGGGCTGCCGCCGTTCGGCCCGACCGCCCGGCTGGACTTCGAGGCCGAGGTCGGCTTCGTGGTCGGCGCCCCCTCGGAACCGGGGGAGCGGGTGCGGGTGGCCGACGTCGCCGAGCACGTGTTCGGTGTCTGCCTGGTCAACGACTGGTCGGCCCGCGACCTGCAGGCATGGGAGTACCAGCCGCTCGGTCCGTTCCTCGGCAAGTCGTTCCAGACCTCGATGTCGCCGTGGATCGTGCCGCTGGCCGCCCTCGAGGCGGCCCGGGTGACGCCGCCGCCCCGCGATACCGAGCTGTTGCCCTACCTGCGCGACGACGACGCCCCGTGGGGGCTGGACCTCACGCTCGCGGTGCGGATCAACGGGCAGCTGGTCAGCCGGCCGCCCTTCCGCGACATGTACTGGACGCCGGCCCAGCAGCTCGCGCACCTGACCGTGAACGGCGCCTCGACTCTGCCCGGCGAGCTGTTCGCCTCGGGCACGGTCAGCGGCGCCTCCCCCGACCAGTGGGGCTCGCTGCTGGAGCTGACCGCGAACGGCGCGCATCCGCTCACGCTCGCCGACGGCTCGACCCGCACCTTCCTCGAGGACGGCGACACGGTCGCGATCACCGCGACCGCTCCGGGGCCGGGCGGCTCCCGCATCGACCTCGGCGAGGTGAGCGGCGAGATCCTGCCGACGCGGCCCTGATCGGGATGGCCGCCGGCTCAGGTCTGCGGGAACGAGCTCCCCTGCGGTCGCGCCCCCCGGCGCACCTCCTCGTGGTGGCTGCGCAGGGCGTGCAGCACCGCGCGGTTCACCACCCAGTACAGGGCGCCCAGGAACAGTGCGACCATCAGGAGGTAGGTGAGGAGCCCGATCAGCGACAGCATGCCCGGGACGCTAGCGGGCGGACGGCGGTCCGCCGGTCGCCGCGTCGTAGCGGTCGAGCAGGACGGCGGCGATCCGCTCGTCGGGCAGCAACGGAGCGGTGACGACGTCGGCCCCTGCGCCGCCCAGCTTGTCGTGGAAGTGCCCGGGCGCCAGCAGGTAGGAGGCGACGACGACCCGCTCGGCCCCGGCCCGGCGCGCGGCCGCGACCGCGTCGGGCACCGGCGGCTGCGCGGCCGATCCGTAGCCGGTGGTCACCGGCCCGGCCCACGAGCGCTGCAGCAGGCCAGCGGTGTTCTCGACGTCGGCGACCGAGCGCGGGTCGCTGGACCCGGCCGCCGCGAGCACCACCGCGGTCAGCGGGTCACGGGGGTCGGCACCGGCTTCCACCAGCCGGTCGTGCAGCACGGCGGCCAGCCGGGGGTCGGGCCCCAGCGGCCGCGCCGCGACGGTCCCGGGAGCTCCGGCCACGGCCTGGGCGATGTCGACGTGCACGTGGTAGCCACCCGACAGCAGCAGCGGCACCACCACGGCTGCCCGGTCGTCGGCGGACAGCCCGGCCACCACGTCGACGACGGTGGGTGGCTGCACGTCGACGAAGGCCGCGGTGGTGACCAGTCCCGGCCGCAGCGCACGGGCGGCCAGGGCCAGCTCGGCGATCAGCCGGCGGCCGGTCGGGTTGCGGGTCCCGTGCGCGCAGGCGACCAGGACCGGTGGCTGCGCAGTCACAGGGCCCTGGTGGCGCCGCCGTCGACCGGCACCATCGCGCCCGTGACGAAGGAGGCGGCGGGGGAGAGGAGGAAGGCGGCCGTGCGGCCGAACTCCGCGGGCTCGCCCACCCGGCCCAGCGGGATCGCCGCCTCGGTACGGGCGCGCATGCCCTCCGGATCCCCGGAGGCGGCCTCGATCTCGGCGATCCGGTCGGTCGCCACGCTGCCGGGCATCAGGCCGTTGACCCGGATGCCGCGCGGCCCCAGCTCGTCGGCGAGCGCCTTGGCCGTCATCGCCAGGCCGGGGCGCAGGGCGTTGGAGATGGCGAGGTGGCGGATCGGCTGGCGCACCGACGTCGACAGCACGAAGACGATCGAGGCGCCCTCGCCGAGGTGGGGGACCAGCGTGCGCACCAGCCGCAGCGGACCGAGCAGCACGCTCTCGACCGCCGCCCGCCAGTCGTCCTCCGACGTCTCCAGCACCGAGCCCTGAGCCGGCCCGCCGACGCTCAGCAGCAGGCCGTCGACCCGGCCGAGGCGCTCCGTGGCCTCGGCGACCAGCCGCTCGGCGGCGTCCGGGGCGGCGAGGTCGGCCGGGACGCCGGACGCCGCCGGCGCCCCTCCGAGGGAGGCGACGGCGGCGTCCACGGCGTCGGGGGAGCGGGAGCTGAGCAGCACCCGCGCCCCGTCCTGGACGAGGGCCTGGGCGGTGGCGAACCCCAGCCCCCGGCTCGCGCCGGTGAGCAGGTATCCGCGACCGCCCAGGCCCAGGTCCATCAGGCGGCAGAGCCCCGCAGGGAGCGCAGGACGTACTGCATGATCCCGCCGTTGCGGTAGTAGTTCGCCTCACCGGGGGTGTCGATCCGGACGCGGGCGTCGAACTCGACGTCCCCGGCCTCGACCTTGACCGTGCGGGGCACCGAGCCGTCGTTCAGCGCGGTGATCCCGGTGATGGTGAACTCCTCGTCGCCGGTCAGGCCGAGCGACTCCGCGTTCTGGCCCTCGGGGTACTGCAGCGGCAGCACGCCCATGCCGATGAGGTTGGAGCGGTGGATGCGCTCGTAGCTCTCGGCGATGACCGCCTTGACGCCCAGCAGCGCCGTGCCCTTGGCCGCCCAGTCGCGCGACGAGCCCGAGCCGTACTCCTTGCCGGCCAGCACGACCAGCGGGATGCCGGCGTCGATGTAGGCGCGCGAGGCGTCGTAGATCGTCGTCGTCTCGCCGGTCAGGTGGTTCTTGGTGACGCCACCCTCGGTGCCGGGCACCAGCTGGTTGCGCAGCCGGATGTTGGCGAAGGTGCCGCGGATCATGACCTCGTGGTTCCCGCGGCGCGAGCCGTAGGAGTTGAAGTCGCGACGGTCCACGCCGTGCTCGCGGAGGTACTTGCCCGCGGGGCTGTCGGCCTTGATCGAGCCGGCCGGGGAGATGTGGTCGGTGGTCACCGAGTCACCCAGCACCGCCAGCGTCCGGGCGCCGGTGATGTCCTCGACGGGCGAGGGCTCGGCCGGCATGCCGTCGAAGTACGGGGGCTTCCGCACGTAGGTGCTCTCGCCGTCCCACTCGAAGGTGTCACCGGTCGGGGTGGGCAGGTTCTGCCACTGCTCGGTGCCGGCGAAGACGTCCTCGTAGCTGCGGCCGAACTGCTCCGCGGAGACGGCGTGGTCGATGACCCGCTGGACCTCCTGGGGGGAGGGCCAGATGTCGCGCAGGAAGACGTCGTTGCCGTCGGCGTCCTGACCCAGCGGGTCGTTGTTCAGGTCGACGTCCATCGAGCCGGCCAGGGCGTAGGCGATGACCAGCGGCGGGGAGGCCAGGTAGTTCATCTTGACGTCGGGGTTGATCCGGCCCTCGAAGTTGCGGTTGCCCGAGAGGACCGAGACGACGGCGAGGTCGGCCTCGTTGACCGCGGCCGAGACCGGCTCGGGGAGCGGGCCGGAGTTGCCGATGCAGGTCGTGCAGCCGTAGCCGACCAGGTAGAAGCCCAGCTTCTCCAGGTACGGGGTGAGCTCGGCCTTCTCGTAGTAGTCCATGACGACCTTGGACCCGGGGGCCATCGTCGTCTTGACCCACGGCTTGCTGGTCAGCCCGCGCTCGACGGCGTTCTTGGCCAGCAGCCCCGCACCGATCATGACCTGCGGGTTCGAGGTGTTGGTGCACGAGGTGATCGCGGCGATGACGACGGCGCCGTGGTCGACCTCGGTCTCCGTGCCGTCCTCCATGACGACCTTCGTGGGCTTGCGCGGCCGCTCGTCCACGGCGTGCCCGTCGACGTGGTGCGGCTTGCCGGCCTCACCGTTGCCGTTCTCCGACGGCGCGGCCGGGTCGGAGGCGGGGAAGGACTCCGCCGAGGCCTCGTCGACGGACGACACGACGCCGTAGGGCTGCTCGTTGCCGGGAACGCCGGGCTTGCGGTCCTCGCCACCGGTCTCGTCGGCGGCCACGTAGTCCTTCAGCGCCACGCGGAAGGCGGGCTTGGCGTCGGTGATCGCGACCCGGTCCTGCGGGCGCTTCGGGCCGGCGATCGAGGGGACGACCGTGCCGAGGTCGAGCTCGAGGTACTCGGAGAAGGCCGGCTCGCGCGAGGGGTCGTGCCAGAGGCCCTGCTCCTTGGCGTAGGCCTCGACCAGCGCCACCTGCTGCTCGTCGCGACCGGTAAGCTTCAGGTAGGTGATGGTCTCCTCGTCGATGGGGAACATCGCCGCGGTCGAACCGAACTCCGGGCTCATGTTGCCGATCGTGGCGCGGTTGGCCAGCGGCACGGCGGTCACGCCCTCGCCGTAGAACTCGACGAACTTCCCGACGACGCCGTGCTGCCGCAGCATCTCGGTGATCGTGAGGACCAGGTCGGTGGCGGTGGCGCCGTCCGGCAGCTGGCCGAAGAGCTTGAAGCCCACGACGCGGGGGATGAGCATCGAGACCGGCTGGCCGAGCATCGCGGCCTCGGCCTCGATGCCGCCGACGCCCCAGCCCAGCACGCCCAGGCCGTTGACCATGGTGGTGTGCGAGTCGGTGCCCACGCAGGTGTCGGGGTAGGCCACCGTCCGAGTGCCTTCCGCGGTCTCCTCGGTACGCGGGAAGATCACGCGGGCCAGGTGCTCGATGTTGACCTGGTGGACGATGCCGGTGCCCGGGGGGACGACCTTGAAGTCGCTGAAGGCGCCCTGGCCCCAGCGGAGGAACTGGTAGCGCTCGCCGTTGCGCTCGTACTCGATCTCGACGTTGCGCTGGAACGAGTCCTCGGTGCCGAAGATGTCGGCGATCACCGAGTGGTCGATGACCAGCTCGGCCGGGGCGAGCGGGTTGATCTTCTGCGGGTCCCCGCCGAGCTCGGCCATGGCCTCGCGCATGGTGGCGAGGTCGACGATGCAGGGCACACCGGTGAAGTCCTGCATGACCACGCGGGCCGGGGTGAACTGGATCTCCTGGTCGGGCTCGGCCGACGGGTCCCAGTTGGCGATCGCCCGGATGTGGTCGGCGGTGATGTCCGCGCCGTCCTCGGTGCGCAGGAGGTTCTCCAGGAGAACCTTCAGGCTGAAGGGCAGCTTCTCGGAGCCCTCCACCGCGTCGAGCCGGTAGATGTCGTACTCGGTGCCGTCGACGGTGAGCGTCGCCCGGGCTCCGAAGGTGTCCTTGCTGGCTGCCACTTCTCTGCGCCTACCCCTCGCTGGTTCGTCTGCGCTGGTTTACCACCCACGATCATCCCAGCTCGGCGCGCGGAGTGACCGGTCAGGCGACCCTTCCCTCACCCGGTGACCTGTGTCACGGCTCGCGAAACGCTGCGAGGGGGTCCGGTCCAGGGCGTCCCATCCGTCCGTGCGGGCGCAGCTGTCACTCCTGCGTGCGAATCGGCGGCGAGCCGGGGCGCAGCCTCCCCACCGGGCGGTACGCACCGTTACCGTCCGGCGCCATGACCGTGGTCGACTCACCGGCACCCCTCGTGGCCCCGGCTCCTCCCGCCGTGGCCCGGGCCCTCCGTCCCGCTGCGGAGCCGGGCCGGCGGGTCGGCCCCGCGTGGCTGCCCGTCGTGCTGTGGGTGGGGCTCGCCGTGGCGTTCGCCGCCACCTGCGCCGTCCGCGGGCTGCCCACCGACCGCGTCGTGCTGCTCGGCTGGGTCATCGGCGGCCTCGGCGTGCACGCCGCCACGCAGGGGGCCCGGCGGGTCGGGCGCCTGCTGGCCGACTGGCTGCCGCTGGTCGCCGCCCTGCTCGCCTACGACGCCAGCCGTGGACTGGCCGACGGTCTCGGCATGCCGGTCGCCGTCCAGGAGCTGGCCGACGCCGACCGGTGGTTCGGCGGCGGCGTGCTGCCCACGGTCTGGCTGCAGGAGCAGGTGCAGGCCGACTGGTGGAAGGCGCTCGCGACGCTGGTCTACAGCAGCCACTTCGTCGTGACCCCGGTCGTGCTGGCCGTGCTGTGGGTGCGCAACCGTGAACGCTGGGCGCGGTGCGCCCGGCTGGTCGTGGCGCTGTCGGTCGCCGGCCTGACCACCTACGTGCTCTACCCCGCGGCGCCGCCCTGGCTGGCCGCCAAGGAGGGGGTCATCGAGCCGGTCGCCCGGATCACCAGCTCCGGCTGGTCGGTGCTGGGGCTGCCGAAGGCCGGCGTGCTGCTCGACCACGGCCAGGGCCAGGTGAACCTCGTGGCTGCGGTGCCGTCGCTGCACACCGCGTTCGCCGTGCTCATGTGCGCGGTGCTGCTGCCGATGGCGCGGTGGTGGTGGCAGCGGGCGGTGCTCGTGGCCTACGCCGTCACGATGCCGTTCGTCCTGGTCTGGGGCGGCGAGCACTACGTCGTCGACACCCTCCTCGGGGCCGCCTACGCCGTCGGCGTCGTGCTCCTCATGCCGTCGATGGAGCGCGCCGGGCGCCGGGTGCTCCAGGGGGCGGCCCTGCGCCTGCCCGCCCTACCGTGGCGGGCGTGACCGGCGCCGTCCCCGACCCCCTGCCCGACTGGCTCAGCGCGGCCGCGCGCATCACCGTGCTCACCGGCGCGGGCATCTCCACCGACAGCGGCATCCCCGACTACCGCGGGCCCAACGGCGTCTGGACGCGCGACCCGGACGCCGAGAAGCTCGTGACGCTGTCCTACTACGTGGCCGACCCCGACATCCGGCGCCGGGCATGGCTCATGCGCCGCGACATGGGCGCGCTCGACATCCGCCCCAACGCCGGTCACGACGCGCTGGTCGGCCTCGAGCGGCAGGGGCGGCTGCGCACGCTGATCACCCAGAACGTCGACGGGCTGCACCAGGCCGCGGGGTCGACCCCGGAACGGGTGCTGGAGATCCACGGCACCGTCCACGAGGTCGAGTGCCTGGGCTGCGGGGACCGCACGTCCATGGACGATGCCTTGGCCCGGGTCGCCGCGGGTGAGCCCGATCCGGCCTGCCTCGTCTGCGGCGGCATGCTGAAGTCGGCCACCATCAGCTTCGGGCAGATGCTGGACCCGGCGGTCATCGAGGCCGCCGTCGACGCCGCGGCGGACTGCGACGTGTTCCTCGCCGTCGGGACGTCGCTGACCGTGCACCCGGCGGCCGGGCTGGTCGACCTCGCCGCCCGGCACGGGGCCCGCGTCGTCGTCGTCAACGCCGAGCCGACGCCGTACGACGACGTCGCCGACCTGGTCGTCACCGAGCCCATCGGGACGGCGCTCCCGCCGCTGCTCGCCGCCCCCGCCTGACCGCGTCCTGGCTCGCCGTTCCGGGTCCTGGCTCACCATCGGTGCCGAGCCAGGACCCGGAACGATCAGGTCTCCTGATCATTCCGGGAGGGCCGGGTGGACCGGGTCGTCGGCGTCGTCGGTGGCCGATAGCGTGACGGCGACCACGTCGACGGCCGGCCCGACCGGCCCCGCCTCGAGGAGCCGGCATGCGCGTGCCTCTGACCTCCCGCGACTTCCTGGACCGGGCCGAACTGGTCTACGGCGACCGGGTCGGCGTCGTCGACGAGCCGACCCAGCCCGCCCCGTCGCTGGGCGAGGTCTCCTACCGCGAGGTGGCCCGGCGCGGTCGCGCCCTGCAGGCCGGGCTGGACGAGCTGGGCATCGGCGAGGGGGAGCGGGTGGCGATCGTCAGCCACAACTCCGCCCGCCTGCTGGAGCTGCTGCTGTCCGTGCCGTCCTCGGGCCGGGTGGCCGTGCCGATCAACTTCCGGCTCTCGCCGGAGGAGGTCACCTACATCGTCGGGCACTCCGGCGCCCGGGTCCTGCTGGTCGACCCGGAGCTGGAGACGTCGCTCAAGGGCGTGCGCGCCGAGCACCGGTTCGGCACGGGGGAGGAGTACGAGCAGCTGCTGCGCCACGACACCGAGCCGCGGCCGTGGGCGGAACCGGACGAGGACGCCACCGCCACCATCAACTACACGAGCGGGACGACGGCGCGGCCCAAGGGCGTGCAGATGACCCACCGCAACATCTGGGTCAACGCGGTCACCTTCGGCATGCACATGCAGATCTCCGACCGCGACGTCTACATGCACACGCTGCCGATGTTCCACTGCAACGGCTGGGGACTGCCCTACGCGATGGCCGGGGTGGGCGCCCGCCAGGTGGTGATCCGCAAGATCGACGGCGCCGAGATCCTCCGCCGCGTCGACCAGCACGGCGTCACGGTCATGGCCGGGGCGCCGGCGGTCTGGAACGCCGTCCTGGACGCCGCCGCCGACTGGGACGGCGAGATCCCCGGACGCGACCGGGTGCGGATCATCGTCGCCGGCGCACCGCCGCCGTCGCGGACCATCGCCCGGGTCGAGGCCGAGCTCGGGTGGGAGTTCAACCAGATCTACGGCCTGACCGAGACCGCCCCGCTGCTGACGATCAACCGTCCGCGCGCGGAGACCGACGGGCTGGAGCCGGAGGAGCGGGCGCGGTCGCTGTCGCGCGCCGGTGTCCCGTCCCTGGGCACCCGGCTGCAGATCAGCGAGTCCGGCGAGGTGCTGGCGCGGAGCAACACCGTGCTGGCCGGCTACTGGGAGAACCCCGACGCCTCGGCGGAGGCGCTGGCGGACGACTGGTTCCACACCGGCGACGGCGGTTCGCTGGACCAGGACGGCTACCTGACCATCTCCGACCGCAAGAAGGACGTGATCATCACCGGTGGGGAGAACGTCTCCTCGATCGAGGTGGAGGACGTCGTCTTCAGCCACCCGGCGGTCGCCGAGGTCGCGGTCATCGGCGTCCCCGACGAGAAGTGGGGCGAGCTGGTGACGGCGATCGTCGTGCTCGCCGAGGGGGAGCAGGCCACCGAGGCCGACATCATCGCCCACTGCAAGGCGCGGATCGCCGGCTACAAGGCGCCCAAGCGGGTCGAGTTCCGCGACGAGCTGGCCCGCACCGCCACCGGCAAGATCCAGAAGTTCAAGCTCCGGCAGGACTTCTGGTCCGGCTCGGAGCGCCAGGTGAACTGACGCCGCGCTCCCCGGCGCGGGCCTCGTAGCCCGTCCGTGTCATCTCCCCCCTCGGGGGGAGACGACGTCGCCGACCCCTCCGCTCCTCACCCGATCTGGTCGATCCGGGACTGGTGCACCCGACGGGTGCACGACACCAGTCGCCGACCGGCACGCCCTCCGGGGTCGTATCGGCCAACGGAGGAGTCAGGTTCGTGAGCGAGCAGGTCGCACGGTTCGGAACGGTCCGCGCAGGTGTCCGCTGGGCGGCCCGCGGGGTCGGGATCGGGGTCGCCGGCGTCCTCCTCCTCGGAGCCGTGCCGGGGGTTGCTGCGGCCGCCCCGCGGAACCCCAGCGACTCCCAGCTCTCCGATGCCCAGCAGGCGCGTACCGACGCCGCCGCGCGCGTCGGGGAGATCACCGCGCAGCTGGCGCGGGCCAGGGCCGACGCCGACGCCGCGCACCAGGCGGCGCTCATCGCGCTGCAGGACTACGAGGACAAGCAGGGGGCCTACGAGACGGCGCGGGTCGCCGCCGACGCCGCTGCCGCCGCGGCCGCGCACGCCGAGACCGAGCTGCGGGGCGGACGCGACGACGTGGCCGCCTTCGCGCGGGACAGCTACATGCAGGGCACCACCGCCCCGGGCATGACTGCGCTGCTGAGCGCTGAGGGACCGGGCGAGCTCATCGAGCGCGCGGCGCTGCTCGACGCCGCCGGCACGCACCGGGTCGACGTCGTCGCCCAGCTGACCGTGCTCGAGGTGCAGGCCAAGGACGCCGAGCAGGTCGCCACGCAGTCGCTCTCCGCGGCCGGTGAGCTCCAGGCGCAGGCCGCCGTGCTGCTGGACAGCGCCCAGACGCAGGAGGTCTCCGCCCGCGCCCAGGCCGACGCGATCGACGCCCAGGAGGACGCCCTGCAGGGCGAGCTCGCGCAGGCGCAGCAGGTGCTCAGCGGCCTGGAGGGCGCCCGGGCCGCCGCTCAGCAGGAGGCCGCCCGGCAGGCCGCGGCACGGCAGGCCGCGACCACCCGCCCGTCGGCGTCCGCCCCGGCCCCGGGGCCGTCGCCCGCGCCGGCACCCACGCCGTCCCCGACGCCCACGCCGTCGCGCCCGCGTCCGGTCCCCATCGGTGGCGAGGCCGGTGCACCGTCGGTCTCGGCTGCGCAGACCGCCATCGCGGCCGCCCGCTCGCAGATCGGCGTCGCCTACTCGTGGGGCGGCGGCGGGAGCAACGGCCCCGGCTACGGCATCGCCCCCGACACCCAGGTGTTCGGCTTCGACTGCTCCGGCCTGACCCAGTACGCCTACGCCCGCGCCGGCATCTCCATCGGCGGGACCAGCCGCGACCAGTGGTGGCTCAACCGCACCAAGCAGGTGGGCGTGGGCAACCTGCAGCCCGGTGACCTGCTGTTCTGGGGCAGCGACCGGTACGACTACATGTCGATCACCCACGTGGCGATCTACATCGGCAACGGGCAGATGATCGAGGCCCCGGACCGCGGGAAGCACGTGACGATCTCGCCGGCGCGGACCTCGAGCTCCACCTACTTCGGAGCGGTCCGGCCATCGGCCTGAGCGGCCGGGCGGCGCCGGAGGGGCGCCGGGAGTGTGAGGCGTCGGGCAGCCACGGGGGGAGCTGCCCGACGCGCCGCCCAGACTAGCAGTCCCGACGCCCTCGGGGCAGGGGTCGCAGCGGTTCTCCGCGACCCGCCGGACGACGTGCCGCGTCGCTGCACCGACGGCAGCCACCACCCGGGCAACGTGTAGGACACTGGTCGTGGGGTCGGGACGACACCGCCCCGTCGACGGCCCGCTCGTACCCGCGGGCCGCGGCCCGGCACGACCAGGGAGCCCCGTGAGCGAGCTTGCGCGCGAGCCGAACAGGACCGCACCGTCGGGGATCCCGACGACGAGCGTCGGCGAGGGGATCGCGTGACCACCACGCCACTGGAGAACCCGTCGGCACCCGTGCCGCCGTCGGTCGACGCCGCTCGGCTGGAGCGCGTGCTCTTCGAGATCAAGCGGGTCATCGTCGGCCAGGACCGGCTGGTCGAGCGGATGCTGGTCGCCCTCCTGGCCCGAGGCCACGTGCTGCTCGAGGGCGTGCCGGGTGTGGCCAAGACCCTCGCCGTGGAGACGCTGGCGAGGGTCGTGGGCGGGAACTTCGCGCGCCTGCAGTTCACCCCTGACCTGGTGCCGGCCGACATCATCGGTACCCGCATCTACAAGGCCGGGCAGGACGCCTTCGACACCGAGCTGGGTCCGGTGTTCGCGAACTTCGTGCTGACCGACGAGATCAACCGCGCCCCGGCCAAGGTGCAGTCGGCGCTGCTGGAGGTCATGGCCGAGCGCCAGGTGTCCATCGGTGGCGTCACGCACAAGCTGCCCGACCCCTTCCTCGTGCTGGCCACCCAGAACCCGATCGAGTCCGAGGGCGTGTACCCGCTGCCCGAGGCCCAGCGCGACCGCTTCCTCATGAAGGTGCTCGTCGACTACCCGAGCGCCGAGGAGGAGCGGGAGATCATCTACCGGATGGGCTCCGAGCCGCCGGTCGCCGAGACGGTGCTGGGCCCCGACGAGCTGCGCCGGCTGCAGCGGACCGCCTCGCAGGTGTTCGTGCACCACGCCCTGGTCGACTACGTCGTCCGGCTGGTCGTGGCCACCCGCTCGCCGCGGGAGCACGGCATGGAGGACGTCGCCAACTGGGTCTCCTACGGCGCCAGCCCGCGTGCCTCGCTCGGCCTGATCGCCGCCTCCCGGGCCCTGGCGCTGGTGCGCGGCCGTGACTACGTGCTCCCGCAGGACGTCCTCGACGTCACCGCCGACGTGCTCCGTCACCGGCTGGTGCTCTCCTACGACGCCCTGGCCGACGGCGTCCCGGCCGACCACATCGTGAAGCGGATCGTGCAGACCGTGCCGCTGCCGCAGGTCGCCCCGCGGCAGCAGGCGACCGGCAACGCCCCCGGCGGGCACGGCGGGCCGTCGGTGCCGGCGGGCCCCGGCCCCTTCTACGGCCCGCCGCAGGGCGTCCCCAACGGCGCTCCCTGGGGCGGACCGCAGCAGCCGGGCGGTCCCGGTGGCTACGGCCCCGGCCCGCAGGGCAACGGCGGCGGCCCCGGCCCGCAGGGCAACGGTGGCCCCGGCGGCTCCACCGCGGCCGGGTCCCAGGGCCACGGCAACGGGGCGACGCCGGGATCGCAGCCGGCGTGATCCTCCGCCGTCGGCGGGAGGAGACGCTCCCGGACGCACCCGAGCACCCCGGCCTGCTGCTGCACCCGGCGACGCCGGGCTCGGGGGTCGACGGCGGGGACGGCGACGGCGACGGCGCCCCGCCGCGCTTCACCGACGGGCCGGCCGACGTGCTGCTCCGCCGGCTGGAGCTGACCGTCCGCCGTCGGCTCGACGGACTCCTCCAGGGCGACCACCTCGGTCTGGTGCCCGGATCGGGCAGCGAGGCGGGGGACTCCCGGACCTACCACCCGGGCGACGACGTCCGGCGGATGGACTGGCCGGTCACCGCCCGCACCCAGGTGCCGCACGTGCGGGAGACCATCGCCGACCGGGAGCTGGAGACCTGGGCGGTCGTCGACCTGTCGGCGAGCCTGGACTTCGGCACCGCGAACTGCCAGAAGCGCGACCTGGCCATCGCCGGGCTGGCCGCCGTCGGGCACCTCACCGTGCACGGCGGCAACCGGCTGGGCGCCGTCGTCACGACGGGGGAGCGGGTCGACCGCCACCCGGCGCGCCCGGGCCGGCTGAACGCCGAGCGGCTGCTGCGCTCGGTGGTGGCCACGCCGCGGGCGGCCAGCGGCCGCCGCGGTGACCTGGCGCAGGCCCTCGAAGCGCTGCGTCGTCCGCCCCGCCGGCGCGGGCTCGTCGTCGTCATCTCCGACTTCCTGGGCGACAGCGACTGGGAGCGCCCGCTGCGCGGTCTCGGGGCGCGGCACGACCTGCTCGCCGTCGAGGTGCTGGACCCGCGGGAGCTGGAGCTGCCCGACGTCGGGCTGCTCACCGTGGTGGACCCGGAGAGCGGGCAGACCCTCGAGGTGCCCACCGGCAACGCGGAGTTCCGCGCCCGGTACGCCGCGGGTGCGGCCGCCCAGCGCGAGCGCGTGGCCGCCGCCATCCGCCGGGCCGGTGCCGGGCACCTGCAGCTGCGCACCGACCGCGACTGGCTCATGGACGTCGTCCGATTCGTCGCTGAACGCCGGCGTGCCGGCAACGGAGGGGCTTCCCGATGACCTTCCAGTCCCCGTGGTGGCTGCTGGCCCTGCTGGTGGTCGCCGCGCTGGTCGCGGTCTACGTGCTGCTGCAGCTGCGCCGCAAGGCGTACGCGGCGCGGTTCACCAACGTCGCGCTGCTCGGCTCGCTGGTGCCCAAGCGGCCCGGCTGGAAGCGCCACCTCGCCTTCGGTGTGGTGGCGCTCGGTCTGGCCACGCTGGTCGTGTCGCTCGCCGTGCCGAGCACCGAGGTCCGGGTGCCCCGGGAGAAGGCGACCGTGGTGATGGCCGTCGACGTGTCGCTGTCCATGGAGGCCCGCGACGTCGAGCCCACCCGGTTCCAGGTCATGAAGCGGTCGGCCACCGACTTCGTGGACATCCTCCCGGAGCGGATCAACCTGGGGCTGGTGTCCTTCGCCGGCACCGCGACCACGGTGGTCCCGCCGACGACCGACCGGGCGCAGGTCGCCCTGGCGATCCAGAACCTCGACCTGGCCGAGGCGACGGCGATCGGCGAGGCGGTGTTCACCTCCCTCTCGGCGATCGAGAACTTCCAGACGGCGCTGGAGGGCAACGGCGAGGAGCTGCCGCCGGCCCGCATCGTGCTGCTCTCCGACGGGTCGAACACCGTCGGGCGGGACCTGACCCAGGCCATCGACGCGGCCCGTTCGGCCGGCGTCCCCGTCTCGACCATCGCGTTCGGCACCGACTACGGCACGCTCGACATCGACGGCGAGAACGTGCCGGTGCCGGTGGACCGGGCGGCGCTGGAGCAGATCGCCGACGAGACCGGCGGCAGCTTCAGCGAGGCGGCCAGCGCCGCCGAGCTCGAGCAGGTCTACGCCGACCTCGGCAGCCAGATCGGGTACACCACCGAGCCGCAGGACATCAGCCCCTGGTTCGTGCGGGCCGGCGTCCTCGTGGTGCTGGTCGGTGCGGTCCTCAGCCTGTTCTGGACCAACCGGCTGGTCTGAGGCCCGACCGGAGTGCGGGCGCCGGCGGCTCGAGCCGCCGGCCCATCCGGTCGATGCAACTTCCAAGGGAACGACGGACGAGGAGAGGCGGACGCGTGCGACAGGTCGTGGGTCGAGGTCGGACGGGCCCCCGCCGGTCCGGAGGGCGGATCGCTGTCCTCGCGGTCGTCGCGGCCGTCGGGCTGGGCGTCGCCCCGGGAACTGCCGCGGCGGCGCCGGCCGACGACGAGGCCGCGGCCGCCGCCCAGGTCACCGACCTCCTGACGCAGGCGGGCGCGGCGCAGGCGGTGTTGGACGCGGCGGTGGCCGATGCCGCGGCCGCCGTGGGCAGGTACGAGGGGGAGCGGGCGTCGGTCGAGGGGGCGCGGGCAGCCGCGGTGACCGCCCGCGCCGCTGCCACGGCCGCGCGCACCGAGTTGGACGCGGCGCGCGTGGGCCTGGTGGCCTTCGCCCGCAGCAGCTACATGCTCGGCAGTACGTCGCCGCGGCTGCGGGCGCTGGTGACCTCCGGTGGACCGGCGCAGATGCTGGAGCGGGCGGCGCTGCTCGACGCCGCCGGCCAGGCGCGGTCGGAGGTCGTCGAGGAGTTCGCCGTCCGGCAGCGGGAGGCGACCGACTCCGAGGCCGAGGCGGCCACCGCCCTGGCCGGGGCCGCGGTGCTCGAGGAGCAGGCCGCCGTCGCCCTCGCTGCCGCCCGGCAGGCCGAGGCCGACGCCCGGCGGACGGTGACCGAGGTCGAGACGCGGCAGGCCGCGCTGCAGGTCCAGCTGGAGCAGGCGCGGGAGGCGGTGGTCGAGGAGCAGCGCCGGCAGGCGGCCGAGCAGGAGCCGAGGCCCGCGCCCGCCGCCCCGGCCCCTGCCGTGCCGGCTCCCGCCGTACCGGGCCCTGCCGTGCCGCGGCCGGCGCCGGTGGTCCCGCTCCCCGGCGCGGGCAACGACTGGGACGCCGTCGCGCGGTGCGAGTCCGGCGGCAACTGGAGCATCAACACCGGGAACGGCTACTACGGCGGCCTGCAGTTCTCGGCGTCCACGTGGACCGGGTTCGGCGGCGCCGAGTTCGCTCCCCGGGCCGACCTGGCGACGCGGGAGCAGCAGATCGCCGTCGCGGAACGGGTGCTCGCGGTGCAGGGCCGCGGCGCCTGGCCGACCTGCGGCCGGAACCTCTGAGCGCCGGCCGGCGCCGGCTCAGGCGGAGCCGGAACCTCCCGCGGCGGGGAGGACCGGCACCAGCAGGGAGGAGTCGTACCGGCCGCCGGTGTGCACCCGGTGCGTGCCGCGGTTCACGGCGTCCTCGTGCCGGGCATAGGTGAGCGGCTCCGGATAGCGCAGGACGTCGCTGCCCTGCACCACGAGCAGCAGGCGCTCGCCCGCCTCGAACCGGGTGCCGGACGGCCACACCTCGATGTCCAGGTGGACGACCTCGTCGGGGGTCATGGGCAGGTCCCGGCGGTGGGCGAGCACCGGCAGGTAGGGGGTCGACCGTTCCTCGTCGCGCTCGCGGCGGGAGGCGCGCTGCCAGCCGACGGCGACGGGCCCGTCCTCGAACTGCGCGTAGTAGGGGAACCCGACCTGCCGGCCCTCGGCGTCGAGCTTGAACAGGGCGACGAAGACGTCCATGTCCTCGCCCGCCGACGTCGACACGTGCAGCTGCGCCGTGATGTGCCCGACCAGGTCGACCGGCTCGTCGAACCGCATTTCGAAGGTGGCCCGGCGGGGTCCCAGGCCGCTGCCCAGGCCGTCGTACTCCGCGACCTCCTCGTCCTGTGCGGGATCCCAGCCCATCGAGGCGTCCCCGGCGCGCAGGTGGAGCGTGCGGTACTCGACGTCCTCCAGCGGCCACTGCTCCGCCGTCCGGTGGACACCCCGGTCGAAGCCGGTCCGGACCTCGGCGCGCACTCGCGGCCAGCTCTCGATGCCGGTGTCCCGGCCCAGCAGGAAGTGGTCGAAGAAGGCCCGCTGCCGCTCCACCTGCTCGGGCTCGTAGTAGTAGGCCCACTTCTTGCGGCCGTGGACGTCCAGCCACTTCTGCGCCGACGAGATGCGCCGGAAGCCCTCCAGGGTGCCGCGGGTGTGCAGGCCCTGGTCGGCCCAGCTGGCCACCACGAACGCCGGCACCCGGATCTCCTCGAGCCGGGCGCTCTTGGACTCCCAGAACGAGTCGTAGAACGGGTGCGCCGCCGTCTCGGCCTCGAGGTCCTCGATCTCGGTCGCGCTGGCCCCCCAGCGCTCCCAGATGTAGGGCCAGAACGAGGTCTCCGGGATGCCGCCGTGCCGGGCGACCTCGCGGTAGGTGTCGCTCCAGCCCTCCCACGGGTTGATGGCCGCCAGGTGCGGCGGGTTCAGCTCCGCGACGCGCCACTGGGACACCGTCAGGTAGGAGACGCCGGACAGCCCCACCTTGCCGGCGCTCCACGGCTGGGTGCCGGCCCACTCGATGAGGTCGGCGAACGCCCGGGCCTCCTGCGGCGAGCAGTACGTGGCCCGGCCCTCGGAGTACCAGGTGCCCGGGATGTCGGCCAGCACGATGGCGTAGCCGTGCGGCACCCAGTACTCCGGGTCGGGTGCCTCGAACGTCGTCAGCTCGCCGGTGTGCTCGGGCTGCACCCCGCTGGCGGGGTAGATGACGCCGATCGGCGCGGGGTTGTGCTTGCCGTACGGCGACCAGCTCACCAGCGGAGCGGCGGGGACGTCGGTGTCCGGCCGGTACACGTCGACGTAGACGTGCTCCCCGGATCCGCCGACCCGGACGGCGATGTCGCGCTCGATCACCATGCCGGGCCGGTGCTCCCGGCGGTACTCCGGCGGGCGGCCCGCCCGGGACTCCGGGGTGCTGCGCGGTGCGCGGAAGAGCAGGTCGACGTCGGTGGGGTGCACGGATCTCCTCGGGTCGGGCTCCCGGCGGCTGCCGGCCGGGTGGCCGGGGTCGGCGCGGGCCGTCAGTCGACCGTCGTCACCGGGAAGTAGGTGTTGAAGAAGTCGTCGGCCTCGGCCGGGTTCTCCTCGAACAGCCGGATGGACACGATGCGGTCGTCCTCGAACTCGTACAACGCGTGGCGCAGGGCCGCGAGCGTAACGCCGAACCGGGGCAGCGCGAAGGTCTCGCGGTAGTGGCTGAGCCCGAACCGCTCGTCGCCCACCAGGCTGAAGTACTCCTCCTTCTGCCGCACCGTGCCCAGCGTGGCGAGGGTGGGGAGGTAGTCCGATGCCATCCACTCCTTGGCGCGGTGGTGCGCCCCGGAGAAGACGTTGTTGCCGGGCACGTGCAGGGTGCAGTCGTCGCTCCACAGGGAGAGCGCGTGGCGCTTGGCGTCCGGTTCGTCAGCCACCAGCCCGTCGTAGTAGCGGCGGAGGTGCTCGACCGGGAGGAGCGACATGGATGACCTCTGGGGTAGCGACGCGGGAACGGCTTCGACTGGGACTCCTCCCTGATGGGTCGGGACTTCGAGCCGTACCACCCGCGTCCGGTGGAGGTCCGCTGGGAGGAGGGGAACGTCTTCGGCCCGCCGAGCCGGCTGCTGGAGTTCCCGGTCTCCTGGTTCCTCGACGACTTCCCGCCCACGGAGTACGTACCCCGGGTGAGCCCGGGGCTGGGGTCGACCGAGGTGCTGTTCCAGCGCTGGAAGGACCACTTCGACTACGCCTACGAGCGGGTCCCGAACGCCGTGCTGGCCCTCACCGTGCACCCGCAGACGATCGGCCGGGCGCACCACATCCTCATGCTCGAGCGGCTGCTGGAGCACATGGCGGGGCACGACGGCGTGTGGTTCGCCGCGCTGAGCGACATCTACGACGTGTGGACCGACGACTGAGCACGGCAGGAGCACCAGACGTGGCCGACGGCGTGGAGTACCCGGTCCCCGGCCTGTCCGAGCCGGTGGAGATCCTCGTCGACGAGTGGGGCGTCCCGCACCTGTACGCCGGCTCGCGGGACGACGTCTTCCTGGCGCAGGGCTTCAACGCCGCCCGGGACCGGCTGTTCCAGATCGATCTGTGGCGCCGCCGCGGTCTCGGGCAGCTGTCCGAGGTCTTCGGCGCCGAGCACGTGGAGCGCGACCGTGCCGCGCGGCTGTTCCTCTACCGGGGGGACATGCGCGCGGAGTGGCTCTCCTACGGCTCGGACACCAAGCGGGTCGTCAGCGCCTTCGTCGCCGGGATCAACGCGTTCGTGCGCCTGGCGCGGGCGGATCCGGCCCACCTGCCGCCCGAGTTCGTCGAGCTCGGCTACCTGCCCGCACTGTGGGAGCCGGCCGACGTCGCGCGGATCCGCAGCCACGGGCTGTTCTACAACCTGGAGCAGGAGGTGGCGCGCGCCCGCACGCTGCGCGACTTCGGCCCCGAGGTGGAGGAGCTGCGCCGGGTGCGCGAGCCCGCCGCACCGCTCGTCGTCCCCGACGGCCTGGACCTCTCGCTGATCCCGGACGACGTGCTGCGCGTCTACCGGCTGGCCACGACCCCGCCGGTGCTCTCGGAGGTCGTCGCGGACCCCGGCCCGCGGTACGACCCGGAGGGCAGCAACAACTGGGTGCTGGCCGCGTCCCGGACGGCGACGGGGCGGCCGATCCTGGCCAACGACCCGCACCGCGCGCTGACCCTGCCGGCGCTGCGCTACCTGGCCCACCTGTCCGCACCCGGCCTGGACGTCATCGGCGGGGGAGAGCCGGCCCTGCCGGGGATCTCCATCGGTCACAACGGCCGGATCGCCTTCGGGCTGACGATCTTCGCGATCGACCAGGAGGACCTCTACGTCTACCGCACCAACCCGGACGACCCGCGGGAGTACTGGTACGACGGCGGCTGGTCCCGCATGCGCGTGGTGCGCGAGACGGTGCGATCGGGCCCCGACGACGAGCAGCCGGTGGAGCTGGTGTTCACCCAGCATGGCCCGGTCGTGTTCGAGGATCCCGACCGGCACACGGCCTTCGCCGTCCGGGCGGCCTGGCTGCAGCCGGGCATGGCGCCCTACCTCGGCAGCATGGACTACATGGGCGCGCCGGACCCGGACGCGTTCGTCACCGCGATGAACCGCTGGGGTGCCCCCGGGGAGAACCAGATCTACGCCGCACCGGACGGCACGATCGGCTGGCAGCCCGCCGGGCTCGTCCCGGTCCGGCCGAACTGGGACGGCACCCTGCCGGTGCCCGGCGACGGCAGGTACGAGTGGGACGGCTTCTACGACGGTGACCAGCTGCCCTCGGCGAGGAACCCCGAGGAAGGCTGGTTCGCCACCGCCAACGAGATGAACCTGCCGGCCGACCACCCCAACGCGGAGCGGACGGTCAGCTACGACTGGTACGCGGCCGTGCGCCACGAGCGCATCGCCGAGCGGCTCGGTTCGCGGGACGCCTGGTCGGTGCAGGACTGCGTGGAGCTGCAGACCGACTACGTGAGCGTGCCGGCCCGGCGCATCGTGGCCGAGCTGGCGCGGCTGGTGCCGTCCAGCAGCGAGGACGTCGTGCAGCGAGCCCTGGACCTGCTGCTGGGCTGGGACGGCGAGGAGGGGCCCCGGTCGGCGGCGGCCGCGCTGTTCGAGATCTGGTACCGCCGGCACCTGCGTCCGGGCCTGCTGGGCGCGGCGCTGGCCCGGCTGCTGCCGGAGGACCGGCGGGCGGAGGCGCTGGCGCGGATCTCGCCGGTCGAGGACACCTCGGCGGACTGCCGGGTGGACCTGGACCTGCTGCTGCGTCCGGGCGACCGGCTCGGGCCGGACCCGGACCGGGTCCTCGCCGACGTGCTGGCGCGCTCGCTCGCGTCGGCGTGGGGCGAGGTGCGGGAACTGCTGGGGGAGGACCCGGCGGCGTGGGAGTGGGGCGCGGTGCACCGTGCCCGGCTGCGCCACCCGCAGGCCGACCTGCTCGGTCCCGAGCACGCCGCCTGGAGCGAACTCGAGACGGTGCCCCGCGGCGGCAGCGGTGACACGGTCGGCTGCTGCACCTACGACCGGCACTTCACCCAGACCGTGGGGGCGAGCTTCCGGCTGGTCGTCGACGTCGGCGGCTGGGACGACAGCGTGGCGATGAACTCGCCGGGCCAGTCCGGCGTGCCCACGAGCGAGCACTACCAGGACCTCCTCGGCCCGTGGGGACGGGACGAGTCGTTCCCGCTGCTCTACAGCCGGGAGCGGGTGCTGGAGCACCTCGGGCACCGCATCGTGCTGGTCCCCGCACCCGAGCCGGACCCGCAGGAGTGACCCGCCGACGGAGGAGCCCGCACGCCGCCATGGCGCCGCCGCTCCTCGACATCCCGTCCAGCCGGGCCGGGCGCGCTGGACGCGCCGTCCATCACCCGGCAACGGAACCCGCGCCTACCGTTCGAGCACCGCACATCGAGGAGGAACCGTGAGCGTCGTCGAGCAGGCAGTTGCCGTGGGTGGACCCGAGCTGGAGCAGGTGCGCCGGCTGGTCACCGAGATCCCCGGCCCGCGCAGCCGCGAACTGGCCGCGCGCCGCGCCGCGGCCCTCCCCGCCGGCCTCACCAGCGCCCAGCCCGTCTTCGCGGCGGCCGGTGGCGGTGGCGTCCTCGTCGACGTCGACGGCAACAGCTTCATCGACTTCGGCAGCGGCATCGCGGTGACCAGCGTCGGGAACAGCGCGGCGCGGGTCGTCGCGCGGGCCACGGAGCAGCTCCAGCAGTTCACCCACACCTGCTTCCTGGTGAACCCCTACGAGGGCTACGTCGAGGTGTGCGAGGCGCTCAACCGGCTGACGCCCGGCGACCACGAGAAGCGGACGGCGCTGTTCAACACCGGCGCCGAGGCGCTGGAGAACGCCGTGAAGTACGCCCGGATGGCCACCGGCCGGACCGGCGTGGTCGTCTTCGACCACGCATACCACGGCCGCAGCATGCTCACGATGGCCATGACGGCGAAGAACACGCCCTACAAGAAGGGCTTCGGTCCGCTGGCCGGCGAGGTCTACCGCTCGCCGATGGCCTACCCCTACCGCGCGCCCGGTGGTGCCGAGCGGGCCACCGCCGACGCCCTCGCCGCGCTGCGCGACCTCATCGACGTGCAGGTGGGCGCCGACCAGATCGCCTGCGTGGTGCTGGAGCCCATCCAGGGGGAGGGCGGCTTCATCGTCCCCTCGCCCGGCTTCTTCCCGGCCGTCGCGGAGCTCTGCCGCGAGCGCGGGATCCTCTTCGTCGCCGACGAGGTGCAGACCGGCTTCGCCCGCACCGGCGACATGTTCGCCTGCGAGCACGAGGGCGTCGTCCCGGACCTGATCACCACCGCGAAGGGGCTGGCCGGCGGTCTCCCGCTGGCCGCCGTCACGGGTCGGGCCGAGATCATGGACACCGTGCACCCCGGCGGGATCGGCGGCACCTACAGCGGCAACCCGGTGTCCTGCGCGGCCGCCCTCGGCGTGATCGAGTCGATCGAGCAGGAGGGGCTGGTCGAGCGGGCCCGCCAGATCGGCACCGCCTTCCTCGGCCGGCTGCGCGAGATCGCCGCCTCCTCGCCTGTCGTCGGCGACGTCCGGGGCCGCGGCGCGATGATCGCGGTGGAGCTCGTCCGCCCCGGTACGACCGAGCCCGACCCGGCCGCCGTCGCCGCCGTCGTGAAGTACTGCCAGGAGCGCGGGCTGCTGGTGCTCACCGCCGGCACCTACGGCAACGTGCTGCGCTTCCTGCCGCCGCTGGTTATGCCCGACCACCTGCTGGCGGAGGGCCTGGACATCCTGTCCGAGGCCTTCGCCGCCCTCTGACGCCGACGACGGACCCGGGAGCCGGAACCTTGACCGCCACCACCACCCCCACGCCAACGGTCGCGCTGCAGAACCTCATCGACGGCCGGTGGCAGGACGGGCACGGGGAGGACCTGGTGTCCACCAACCCGTCCCGCCCCGACCAGGCGGTCGGCACCGGCGCCCTCGCGGGCACCGACGAGGTGGACCAGGCCGTCGCCGCCGCCACCCGCGCGGCCGCCTCCTGGCGGCGCACGCCGCACCACGAGCGGGCCGGTGTGCTCTCCCGGGCGGCGGCGATCGTGGAGCAGAACGCCCAGACGTGGGGGCACGAGCTGGCCGCGGAGGAGGGCAAGACCCGGCCCGAGGGCATCGGGGAGGTGCTCCGGGCGGCGCAGATCCTGCGCTTCTTCGCGGGTGAGGCCGACCGCGAGGCGGGGGAGACGTACGCGTCGCCGCGCCGTGGGGAGCGGATCCTGGTGACCCGGCGCCCGGTCGGCGTCGTCGCCGTCATCACGCCGTTCAACTTCCCGATCGCGATCCCGGCCTGGAAGATCGCCCCGGCGCTGTCGTACGGCAACACCGTCGTCTGGAAGCCGGCGAGCCTCGTGCCGGTTCTGGCGCTCCGCCTGGCGCAGGCGCTGCACGACGCCGGGTTGCCTCCGGGGGTGCTCAACCTGGTTCTCGGCGGCGGCGCGACGGGCGGGCACCTCGTCGACCATCCCGGCGTGCACGCCGTCACCTTCACCGGCTCGACCGGCGTCGGCCGCTCCATCGCGGCCGCCTGTGCGGCCCGCGGGGTGCCGATCCAGGCCGAGATGGGCGGCAAGAACGCCGCCGTCGTGCTGGACGACGCCGACCTCGACCTGGCGGTGGAGCAGGTGCTGCTCGGCGCCTTCCGGTCGACCGGCCAGAAGTGCACCGCGACGTCCCGGCTCATCGTCACCGACGGGATCGCCGACGCCTTCGTCGACGCCTTCGCGCGCCGCGCCCGGTCGCTCGTGGTCGGGGACGCGGTGGCCGAGGGGACGCAGATGGGCCCGCTGGTCAGCGCCGACGCGCGCGCCACCGTGCACTCCGGCGTCGAGGCGGCGCTGGCCCAGGGGGCGGTTCCGCTGGCCGGCGGCAGCGCGTTCCCCGGCGGCTCGCTCGCCGACGGCTGGTTCATGGCACCCACGGTGCTCGAGCTGCCGTCGACCGACCTGGAGCTGTGGCGGGAGGAGCTGTTCGGTCCCGTCGTCGGGGTCGTGCGGGCCCGCGACACCGCCGAGGCGTTCGAGCTGGCCAACGACAGCGCCTTCGGCCTGTCCGCCGCGGTCTTCACCAACGACCTGGCGCGGGCGCTGGACGCCGTCGACGAGATCGACGTCGGCATGCTGCACGTGAACTCCGAGACGGCCGGCGCCGACCCGCACGTGCCCTTCGGCGGGACGAAGCAGAGCGGCTACGGACCCAAGGAGCAGGGGCGGGCCTCGCGCGAGTTCTTCACGCACACCACGACGGTCTACCTGCGCGGTGGTGGCCCGGCGTGACGCCGGGAGCGCTGGACTCGCTGCTCATCGCCGACTTCAGCCGGGTGCTGGCGGGCCCGTACGTCACCATGCTGCTGGGCGACCTCGGCGCCGAGGTGGTCAAGGTGGAGCACCCCTCCGGTGACGACACCCGCGCCTGGGGGCCGCCGTTCGGACCGGACGGGACGGCCACGTACTTCGCCGGGGTCAACCGCAACAAGCGCTCCGTCTCGCTCGACCTGCGGACGCCCGAAGGGGCCTGGGCGGCCCGCGAGCTGGTCTCCCGGGCGGACGTGGTGGTGGAGAACTTCCGCACCGGGTCGATGGCGCGGCTGGGGCTGGGGCCGGAGACGTTGCTGGCGGAGCGCCCGGAGCTCGTCTACTGCTCGATCACCGGGTTCGGCAGCGGTGACGGCGCCGCGATGCCGGGCTACGACCTGCTGGTGCAGGCCGTCGGGGGACTGATGAGCATCACCGGTCCGCACCCCGGCGAGCCGACCAAGGTGGGCGTGGCCCTGGTCGACGTCATCACCGGGCTGCACGCGGGCGTCGGGATCCTCGCGGCGCTGCGGCACCGCGAGCGGACCGGCCAGGGGCAGCACGTCGAGGTCAACCTGCTGAGCAGCCTGCTGTCGGCGCTCACCAACCAGTCCAGCGGCTACCTCGGTGCCGGGGTGGTGCCCACCATCATGGGCAACCGGCACCCGAGCATCGCCCCGTACGAGGTGTTCCCGACCGCCGACCGCCCGCTGGTCCTCGCGGTCGGCAACGACCGGCAGTTCGCCGCGCTGGCCGCCGTCCTCGGTGCGCCGGAGCTGGCGACGGACGACCGGTTCGCGACGAACACGACGCGCGTGCAGCACCGCGCCGCGCTGGCCGACGAGCTGAGCGGTCTGCTGCAGCGGGCCGGGGCGGACGAGTGGTTCGACCGGCTGACCGCCGCGGGCGTGCCGGCCGGTCCGATCAACGACCTCGCGGACGCGTTCGCGCTCGCCGCCCGGCTGGGGCTGGAGCCGACCGTGACGGTCCCCGGCTCGCCGGTGCCCGGAACGGCGCACCCGGTGCGGATGTCGGCCACGCCGGCGACGTACCGCCTCCCGCCGCCCGCGCTCGGGTCCTGACTCCGCCGCGCCCCGGTCGCCCGATCAGGTCCGCTGTCGCGGAGTGCGCCGTCCCCGGCCATCTGCGGCTCTACGCTGTGTCCCGGTCGGCCGCGGACAGTGGCCACGGCGTCCAACGGGAGGCGACATGGCGGTGACCGTCGGCCGGCTGCTCACCGACCGCCGGCTGGGGCTCACGCTGGTCGCCGGGGCGCGCGGCGCCGACCGTCCGATCACCTGGGCGCACGCCATCGAGCTGGAGGACCCCACTCCCTGGCTCGGCGGCGGGGAGCTGGTGATGACGACGGGCCTGCGCCTGTCGGCGGACCCCGCCGAGCAGCGTGCCTACGTGCGGCGGCTGCACGCCCGGGGTGTCACCGCCCTCGCGCTGGACACCGGCACCCGCCACACGTCGTTCCCGAGGAGCTGGTCGCCGAGGCCGATCGGCTGGACCTCCCGGTCCTGGCCGTCGACGCGCAGGTGCCGTTCATCGCGATCGGCCGGGCCGTCGCCGAGGCGCTGGCCGCCGACGACGAGGCCGCGGCCAAGCGGGTGGTGGACCAGCAGCAGCGGCATGCCCGGGCGACGCTGGAGGGCGGTATCCCGGCACTCGTCGATGCGCTGGCGGTCACGCTCGGCGCGGACGTGCTGGTCCTCGACGTCCGCGAGCACGTCCTGGCATCCGCCGGGCGCCAGGTGGCGCAGCGCCAGCAGGCGCTGCTCGCGCGCGCCCGGCGCTCCGGGGCCAACGGCGTGCACGTCGACGCGACCGGGTGCCTGACCAGCCAGGCGCTGGGCGTGAGCACGGTGCGGCTGGGGCGGATCCTGGTGGCGACGCCGGCGCCGCTCACCTCGACGCAGCGGCTGCTGGTCAGCCACGCCGTCTCGCTCATCTCGATCGAGCTGGAGAAGCCGGCCGAGCTGGTGACCGTGGAGCGCCGGCTGCAGGCCCGTCTGCTGGAGGCGCTGCTGTCCGGGGTCCTGGACGACGACCTCGGGCAGCTCCGCCACTTCGGATTCGCACCGGACGGCGAGGTCGTCGTCCTCGTGCTGACCGAGACCGGCTCCGTGCTCACCGCCGATCGCGTGCTGGCGGAGGCGCTGGGCAGCGCCGGGGTGCCGCACCTGAGCGCGGCCGAGGAGGACACGGTGACCGTGCTGCTCCCCGCGCAGGCGGACGCCGGGCTGCCCGAGCGCATCCAGTCGGCGCTGCGGGCGGGTCTGCGGCGCGGTGTCAGTGCCGGGCTGGGCGGCCCGGTGCCGCTCGGCCGCGCGGCGGTCAGCCGGCGTCAGGCCGAGGCGGCCGCGCGGGTGAGCCGGACCAGCGGGCGGGCCCTGAACCGGTTCGACGAGCTCGGGACCTACGACGTCCTGCTGGGCGGGCAGAGCCAGGAGGCGCTCAGCGCCGTCGCCTCGGCGGCGCTCCGGCCGCTCGACGAGTACGACGCCGCGCGCGGCGGCGAACTCGTGGCCACGCTCGAGGCGTTCCTGGCGCACAACGGCCAGTGGGAGACCGCGGCGGTGGCACTGGGCGTCCACCGGCACACCGTCCGGAACCGGATCAGCAGGGCGGAGTCGCTGCTGGGCAAGGACCTCGAGTCCGCGCACGTGCGCGCGGAGCTGTGGCTGGCCGTGAAGGCCCGGGAGCTGTCGCGGCTTCGTTCCTGAGCGGACGCGCGACAGCCCCCGGGACGCTCAGCGCGCGGGGTCGAGGACGAGCTTGCCGGTGGTGCGGCGGGCCAGCAGGTCCTGGTGGGCGTCCTTGACGTTGGACATCGGGTAGCGGCCGCCGACGACGGGCTTCAGCTCGCCGGCGTCGACCATGGCCAGCAGGTCGTTCATCGCGGCGTCCATCATCTGCGGACGGGCCATGCAGTGGGCCAGCCAGAAGCCGATGACCGCGCGGCTCTTCTGCATGAGCATGCCCGGCGGGACCGACGGCGTCTCCTGCCGTGCGGCCATGCCGTAGGTGACCAGCCGGCCGAACGGGGCGAGCGCGGACAGCGAGCCGCTGAAGACGTTGCCGCCGGTCATCTCGAGCACGATGTCCACCGGCTTGCCGCCGTTGGCCTCGCGCAGCGCGCCGGTGAACTGCTTCGGGTCGTCGTCGGCCAGTGCCGGGTCGACGGTGGCGTGCGCGCCGAGCTCCTCGGCCAGTGCCCGCTTCTCCGGGCTCGAGGCGGTGGCGATCACCCGGCCGGCGCCCCAGCGGCGGGCGAGCTGCACGGCCAGCGAGCCGACGCCGCCGGCGCCGGCGATGACGACGACGGACTCGCCCTCGGCCAGGTGCGCGCTGGTGCGCAGCAGGTGCCAGGCGGTCGAGCCCTGCAGAACCGTGGCCAGCGCCTGCTCGTCGCTGACGCCGTCGGGCACCGCCCAGGTGAGGACGTCGTTCGCGACGACCTTCTCGGCGTAGCCGCCGCCGTCGAGCAGGCCGACGACGCGCTGGCCGCCACCGACCGGGGTGCCGACGAACTCCGCGCCCGGGATCAGCGGCAGCTGCTGGGCGGCGAGATAGCTGTTCTCGATCTGGTGGGTGTCGGCGTAGTTCACGCCGGCGGTGGAGACGTCGTAGACCTTCTGGCCCTCACCGGGGACGGGGTCAGGGAGATCGACGACGTCGAGGACTTCGGGTCCTCCGAAGCGGGTGATCTGGACAGCGCGCATGCAGGTCAGGCTAGGGCCTCGTCCCTCGGGCGGCGGACGGTTGAGTCCAACGCCCTGAGCAGCCTTCCGGTCAAGCGCGCACCAGCTATGTCCCCACGTGGCTCGTCGACATCCCGAAAGTGTCAGTGCTCGGTGCCATGGTCGTCGCGAAGGTTCGAATCGACGGCGTCAACTTCATGGTCGGCGCTCAGCGCAAGGGGACAGGTCAATGAATCCATACGGCATATCCGTCCGCCAGCCGGTCGTCGGTGATCTCGTCGGTCAACGACTGGCCATCGCGGCGACTGGGACTGCCTTCGAGGCAAGCTACGGCTGGCGGCTCGTCGCCGACGGTTCCGTCGTCGCGAGCGACTGGTTCCAAGCTGGCTCCATGGGGACGGTCGAAGCCTTCGTTCATGAAGCGACCGTGGGGACGGACTACCTGGGTCCTGCCACTTTCGAGCTCTTCGGTGACGACCCGTCGGGTCAGAGCGACGGGCTGGACACTGTCAGCGTGCCGGTGATCAGCATCCCCGGCGCCACTGGCTACATCCCGCACCAGGTCGCGGCCGGCGACACGCTAACTTCGATCGCAGACCGCCTGGGGTCCGCCGTAGAACGGATTGTGGCCGCCAATAGCCTGGCCAACCCCGATGTCATCCAGGTAGGTCAACTGCTGCGCGTTCCCGTGTGAGCGTCGCTCGGGGTGTGGTGGCTGCCTGGCCATCGCACCCCGAGCGGCATTCCGCTGGCCGGCTGGTCAGGCCGGGAGACGCGGCGCTCGGCTCCGTAATGCCTCGTCGCCGCGCGCCTGGGAAACGCTCGACGTGAGCCGCACGGCGACAGTGTTGGGTGCCCGCCACTTGCAGTAGCGGTGTCACTCCGCGCCAGGCGAGTCCGTCGGCCCTGTCTCACGCTGTCCGGCTGGCTTCTTCCGACGGGGGGCTTGAGATGCCGTCTGGGTCGCTTCTCCAGGGCCCTGAGCTCGCCGCGAGCGTCTGGGCTTCCCGGTCGCCTGCGTCGCTCCGCCATCAGTAGTCACGGCTGCGAGGGTGTTGACCAAGGCGTGATCCGCGCGCGCCTGATCTTCGAGCCGCTCCTGGTAAAGGAGACCCTGCAACTCGTCCCTGAACTTGCTGTACTGGTGTACCGGTTCCAGTGGCTCACTAGTCAACTCGAATTGCCGACGCAGTTTCGCCACAAGCGCCCGAGGTGTGTCGCTCGCGTCGCTGTCGTCTAAAGCCGACTCCACCTGCTCGAGAAAAGAGAGGGCGGTATCCCGGCTTGGAGCATCTGTATAGTCGTCAAGGAAACCCTTAACGACGCGGCGAAGACGGTTGTCTCGACGCTGTCGCTCCTCGTATGTCTCCGCGAATCGTAGTCGTCGACTTAGGTCGCTCAGCAACGCGCTGAAGTTTACTGACAAAGCATTCACTGCTGGAACCTTATCGAGGCCCACTCGGCGCGCATGCTCCATTTGTGCAACTACCGCCTTGGCGAAACCGACCTTGTCGATATGCCCGCCACCAGTGGCTCGCTCAAATAGCGCCTCTACGGCGTCCCACATGGAGCCACCGCGTAGCGGAATCTCGGTTCGGAGCCGTTGCACCGTGAAGACTTCATCGAAGGCGGTAGAATTGAACGGCTCGAGAATCTCGTTCGCATAATAACGAGCCGAGCTGGTCGCGATCTCGGCCGGGATCATATCCTCCGTCTCGCGCAGCTCGATCCCTGGTTCCAGTTCGAGGATCGATTGACTCGCGCCCCATATATCCAGTCGAACGATGTTTTCGTCCAACAGAACCCTCTTATTGGAGGCTTCGCCTCGCCGCAATTTCTTTTCGGCCTGAATCCCGGCCTGGTCGCCGTCGAGTAGTGCAACACAGGGCGGCTTGTACTGGTCCCGTCCGCGAGCCAGGTAGACGAGATATGGGATGCTGTCCGCCGATCCCGCCGGAACAATGGTCACACTATTTAGGTCCAAGGTGCCGCTGGGCGCCGAGCCGGTGGCTCGTAGGTGCACCGACGTGCCAGAAAGTATCACTTGGTCGGCGAGGCCCTCCACGAACAAGTTGGACCCTCCAATGAATGCTGTCTCCGCTACGTAAGCCCCCAGGGATGATCGCAGGGGTTCGTAGTGATTACGGGTTGCATCATGGACGACGCGCGTACCCTCATCCTCGTTGCCCTTGTCTAGAACCCGAATGCGCTGGCCAGCATTGCGATTAAGCAAGAAAGGACTATGAGTCACGTAAACGACCTGATTGGGTGTTGATCCGTCCTCCGGCAGTGCAAAGTCTTCGAGAATGCGGAGTAGGTCTCGCTGACCGGCACTAGACAGGTACGCGTCTGGTTCATCCATGAGAAGAATCTCGGGGCGACTCACGGAGCTGTAGTGCGCCTTCAGTTGTACGTAGTAGCTAAGAAAGTAGCGAAGACCTCTAGATCTTTCCTTGAAGGAGTAGTCTGTCCCAGTTCTATCGCTGATGGTGAAGACGAGGTCGCGCTCGCGTGACGTTAAGCGCAGCTTGAACTCTTTGTCCTGCGCCCACCACCGCCGGAGATTCAGGTGCCGCGCGAGACTGGAGTTCATGCGTTCGATTATGCCATTCGCTTGCCCGTCTCTGCCGTCGTCCATGGCGTCCATCAGGTCGGCGAAGTAGACCGGTTCAATCTGGGCCACGTCCAGCAGTAATTGTTTTGCTAGCCCCGTCTCGGCAGCTTCGGTAGCGTCGATCGTTGACGTGATGGTCGAGTAAAGATCCGGAAGATGTGGGGACAACTCGGAGGCGGCAGTCCATGCCCGGTCAAGAATCGCCATAGCCCCGGCGCGACGCTTCCGGTCTGACAATGGCCCGATCTCACGCCCAGCCAGTTCGGCGATAGGAATGGAGTTGGGTAGGGCCACCTCAGTCTCGAGGCGGTAAACGCGAGGGAAGAGGGAGGAGAGGGTGGAAACCTGTGCCGGAGTTAGTTCGTGTGGTACTGACTTCTTGCTTCCCAAGAAATAGGGCGTCTTCGTGCCCGGTCGAAAATAGTAGAACTCGGGGGACTCTAGAGGAATACCTGCATTCTGCAATGCAGCCTCCTCGTCACTCGTAGTGCATGCAAACTTCCCGCCCACTTCCGGCGTGCGAAGCTCGCCCCGCTCGACCGAGAATAGCGCCGAGTAGCGGCAAAAGTCCTGCCGCTTAAGCTCGGTACCGCTGATCAGTATCTCGAGCGCATCAAGAAGTTGGCTCTTACCCGACTCGTTGGCACCTACGATGGCTGTCACGTCTGGGTCGAGCCGAACTGAGACGTGCGGGTAGTGGGATCCTTCGTAATTTTCCCACGGACGGATGTCTGCGTCTGGGTGGAACTTTCTCTCATAGTCGAAGTTGAAGCTTCTGAAGAAACGTACGTAAAGCGTGCGAACGCGCAAGGTAGCCTCCACGACAGTGAAGACTGGAAGGTAGCACTCAGTAGCAAACCTGGTAAGCCGTCGGCCGGCCCGGTCGACCTCTTGGACTCGCGCCCACTGGAGCCGGGTAGGCGTTCGGCCCACAGCACCTTGGGTCGTTGGCGGCCGAGCTATCGGTGGCGAGGTGCGGCGGTCGGAGCGGGCTCAACTGGGGTCGGTCATGCCGGCCGGTGTGGGTTGCGTCAGCCGGGAACTGATGTCTGCGGCCAGTAGCGCAAGTCGACGCATTCCAATAGCAGTCACTATTGCTTCATTTTACGACGTGCCACCCGCTGGGTTTCTCATCCACAATGCCCTTCTTCCTCAGTTCGTACAGTACGTCGTCGATCGTGCTTGACCTTATTGCCCGCCGCTTGTCGATCTCGGCGATTCCGTCCGCGTCGACAGTCGTGGTGTAGATGCTCTTGTGGCCCAACCAAACGCGCCAAGCAATAATGACGTCGCGCTGTTCTCGGCTAAGGGGGACGAATCGCTTGAACTGAGCCAGAGCGCCAGTAACGACACCCGCTGGTATGGACGCTTCCGCCGGAAGGTCTGCGGCAGCCTCCCAGGCCATTCCTGCGATAATCGACCACCCGGCGAGTCCGGTCCACTCGTCAGTTCGTACCCAGACGAGGTCTGAGGCGACCATCATCTTCGCGATATCGGTCCGCTCGTGGACCTGTCGCGAGAAGTAGTTGCGCGTCTCTTGGTCGCGGACGATCAGTTCACCGAAGAACACTCGTTGAGCTTGTCGTGGCACGGCAGGAAGACCTTCGACGTCGGTCCTTACCCAGTCATTCGGGTCATATGTGGGTGGCAACGCATCTCCATTCTCATGTTGCGGCGAGGGTCTAGTCTCTACGGACACTCCGAAGGCTCTTGCTATCAAGTGCCTTGAGCGCTTCGGGCAAACTGTTCGTCGGTGGCCCGTTGTGGCGGGCGACGCGGTCGGCGGCCCGGGCAACCTGCCGTCGGCGCGGCGCGGTCGACAGCAGCGTTTGCTGCCGTGCTCCCGTACGGCCAGCAGCCGGCCGGCCGGCGGCGCAGCAACTCACGCATCGGAAATGCCAGGGGCCGCTGCCCGGTGGCGGGGCGCAAGAGGCGGACAGGGTGGCTTGGTCGCGGCACGGCTGAGGCTGCTGAGGAAGCCGGCGGTGGAGACGTCGTAGACCTTCTGGCCGGGACCGGCCTCCGGCTCGGGGACGTCGACGACGTCGAGGACCTCGGGGCCGCCGAAGCGGGTGATCTGCACAGCACGCATGCGGTGAGGCTATGACCTGCTCACGCCCGAGCGTCGTTCCGGCCAGCCCCGCCGGTCGCCGGGTGCTCGGCCGCGGGTCAGCCGCCGGCGAGCCGCTGCAGCCGGGTGGTCAGCGCGGTCCGCCGGTCGGCGTTGCCGTGCAGGTCCACGTACCGCTGCCCGAAGCCGGCCAGCAGCGTGTCGTCCAGCCGGCGCACGGCACCCGGGGGATAGCGGTAGTCCATCCGGGCGGTGATGCCGCTGTCGTCGGCGCCGCGCAGCACGTCGCCCAGCTCCACCAGGCTCGTCACGCCCAGTTCGAGCAGCAGACCGGAGATCCAGGTGTAGTGGTCCGGGCGCGACCAGCCGGCGTCGGCGTACTGCCCGGCCAGGAACGCAGCCAGCTCCCGGGGCGCGATCCGAGGATCGTCGGGGTCGGTGTCCTCGGCCTCGTCGCCGGGAACTGGTGCCCGGAGGCGCTCGCGGATCGCGGTGAATTCCTTGTCGGCCAGCTCCAGCAGCCCGGCGGCCAGGGTGAACCGGCGGTCGAACTCGGAGGCGTGCTCGTCCGGCACCGTGCCCTTGTAGCGGATGTCGTGCTCGAACTCGGCCCACGCGTGCTGCAGCACCGTGCGCACCTGCACCTGCACCACGCGCCCGACCAACTCCGGCAGCTCGGCCGCCCGGTCCGGGTCCACGCCGATCAGCAGGTGCCGGCTAGAGTAACCGAACCGACCCTGCTGCGCGGTCCGCCGACCCATGTCGCGGTCGTCGATCACCCGCACCTGCGCGGCCAGCAGGTCGGCGACCGCCTCGACGTCGCTCTGCACGTAGGTGATCACCCGCACGCCGATCTGGTCGGTGATGTCCCGCGCCGGGTCCGGGTAGGCAGGCACGCCGTCCACCGTGCGCGCGGCCTTCTCCGCGAACGAGGCGATGGTCTTGGTCCGCCCGGTCACCGACAGGTAGTTGATCCCGGCGTCGTCGAGCACCGCGGTGACGAGCGCGAGCGCCTGCGCCCCGGCCACCAGGGTCTCGGGCCGGCCGTCGGCGTACGCCTGGATGGCCTGCTGCACCGGGTCGGGTGAGGGGGCGGCGACCCGGGGGCCGGGCTGCAGGTCCGGCGGCAGGGTCGGGGTCACGATGGCGCCGCCGGCCGCGTCGCCGTAGGTGGTCACCTCGTCCGGGCGCCGGACGGCGATCCATCCCACGTAGGCGCACACCACGGCGTCGACCTGGTCCTCCGCCACCCGCAGCTCGCTCTTGCGGGTGGCGGTCTGCACCTGCTCGCGCAGCGCGGCGAACGGTGCCCCGAGCTCGAGCTCGACCACCGCGCCCAGCAGGTCGACGAGCAGCAGCAGCTCCGCGCGCATCTGCTCGAGCGTCCGGCCCGGCTTGTTCTTGTACTTCAGCGTGCGGCCCAGCCGGAACAGCGCCACCGTCGCGGCGTGCGGGTAGACCTCGATCGCCCGGCGGTCGCGGCCCGAGCGGGGGTCGAGGTCCAGCTTCAGGCGCCGGCTGATCCGCCCGCCGCGCGTGTCACCATCGGTGAACTCCGGTTTGCCGGTGTTCGTCGGGTGCGCCCCGGCCTGGAACTTCGCGAAGTCGGCGTTGAGCGCCCGCTCGGCGGCCCGGTTCCCGGTGGCGTTGGTGACCACCAGCGGGGCGTCGATCGCCACGATGCACGGGCCGGCGGTGAACGGGGCCAGCGCGGTCTCGATCTGCTCGTCGGTGCGCACCGCGCTGACGTGCACCAGCCGGCCGGCGTCGTCCAGCACGGCGAGGCCGGTGGGTTGCTTGAGCCCCCAGGCGAGATCGATCCCGATGTGATGCACGGGGTCAGCTTGCCCTGCCTCGCACCTCGTCAGGCCTCGTCCCGTCGGATCGGCCTGGCGTGTGCGCGTGACCCTGCCCGAGGTCGCTCGGATGAGCGCCGTTCCACTGGCCGGCCGTTTCCCGGATGGACGAACGCGAAGACATGGACCAGCTCCGCGGGACCGTGACGACACCGACGCGCCGCAGGCGCAGCGTCCCGCCGGACGCCCGCCCGTAGGCGGCCAGGTCAGTTCCGGGACAGCCGGTGGTGGGTGTCGGCGTAGTTCATGCCCGCGGTGGAGACGTCGTAGGCCTTCTGGCCGGGACCGGCCCCCGGCTCGGGGACGTCGACGACGTCGGGGACCTCGGGACCGCCGGAGCGGGTGATCTGCCCAGCACGCATGCCTGCGAGGCTGGGGCCAGGATCTGCGCCCCAGCGGCGGCGTCCGAATCCGAACCGGGTGACCCCCGGGGAAGTCCCGGCACAGGCTCGAGCCGACCAGCCGGGGCAACCGGGACCCGTGGTGAGGGTCGGGCGGCGTCGACCCGGCGACTGACGCCGCGCCGAGCGGAACACCATCCGATCCCACGGTCGGGGCCGAGCCGACGAGGGATGGGCGACCCGTCGGCGTCGGCGTCCCCTCGCAGCGGGGTCCGCTGTCGCGGACCTCGGACCCTCAGGCGGTCCGGGTCTCCCGGCGGGGGAGCACCCAGTCGGGCCGCACGTAGTGGCACGTGTACCCGAAGGGGATCCGCTGCAGGTAGTCCTGGTGCTCCGGCTCGGCCTCCCAGAACGGGCCGGCCGCCGTCACCTCGGTCACGACCTTGCCCGGCCACAGCCCCGAGGCGTCGACGTCGGCGATCGTGTCCTCGGCGACGCGCTTCTGCTCTTCGCTGAGGTAGAAGATCGCCGAGCGGTAGCTGCGCCCCACGTCGTTGCCCTGCCGGTCCCGGGTCGAGGGGTCGTGGATCTGGAAGAAGAACTCGAGCACCTCGCGGAACGAGATCACGTCGGGATCGAAGACGATCTCGACCGCCTCCGCGTGGTCACCGTGGTTGCGGTAGGTGGCGTTGGGCGTGTCGCCGCCGGAGTAGCCGACTCGGGTGGAGAGCACTCCCGGGCGCTTGCGCAGCAGGTCCTGGGCGCCCCAGAAGCAGCCCCCGGCGAGGATCGCGGTCTCAGTGGTCACGTGTGCCTCCCTCTCTGTCCAGTACGACGGGTGAACACCGCAACCCGGGCAGGTGCTTCCCTTCGGTGCGCAGCTGCGTGGCGACGCCCACGGCGCCGGTCCGCAGCGGGCGCGGTCGTCGGCATCGGAGCGGACGTCGGGAGGCGCCTTCCGGAGATCGGGCCGCTCGGCCCCGCCCGCCTTATCGTCCTCGAATGCAACTAAGCGCAGCGCTGGAACAGCACATCGCGGTGTTCGGCGAGAGCGGCAGCGGCAAGACCGTGCTGCTGTCCTCGTTCTACGGGGCGACGCAGGAACCCCAGTACCTGAAGGACAGCCTCTTCCACGTGGTGGCCGACGACATCGGGCAGGGCAGCCGGCTGCACCGGAACTACCTCGGCATGAAGAGCTCGGCACGCGTACCGGCGGCGAACCACTTCGCGGCCACGTCCTACGCCTTCTCCGTCAAGCTGAAGCCGGGGCCCGATGCGGAGGCGGGGCCCAACGCGCTCCGCCTCGTCTGGCACGACTACCCGGGGGAGTGGTTCGAGCAGGACGTGAGCGGGCCGGAGGAGGGACAGCGCCGGGTCGACACCTTCAGATCCCTGGTGCGGTCCGACGTCGCCCTGCTGCTGGTCGACGCGCAGCGGTTGCTGGACAACGCCGGTGAGGAGGAGCGCTACCTCAAGTCGCTGTTCGCCAACCTCAAGAACGGCCTGCTGAGCCTTCGGGACGACCTGCTCGACGACGGGAAGCCCCTCGTGGAGTTCCCGCGCATCTGGGTGCTGGCGCTGTCGAAGTCGGACCTGCTGCCGGACCTGGACGTCTTCGCCTTCCGGGATCTGCTCATCGAGAAGGCCAGCGACGACATCGGTCTGCTGCGCGAGGTCATCGCGGACATGGTGGAGGGGCGCGCCGCGCTGTCCGTCGGTGAGGACTTCGCCCTCCTCTCGTCGGCACGCTTCGAGGCGGGGCGGATCGAGCTCACGGATCGGGTCGGCCTGGACCTGATCCTGCCGCTGGCCGCCATGCTCCCCCTCGAGCGGCACATCGACTGGGCCGAGTCGCAGCAGCTGCCGGCCCAGGTGGCGGAGAACCTGCTGGGCGGGATCACCCCGGTGGTGGACGTGCTGTTCAAGCGGCTGTCCGGTCTGCCGGGCCCGCTCGGCTACTTCTTCGGTGCCGCCGGTCCCAGCCTGCAGCTCGTGGCCGGCATGGCGGGGGACGCGCTGAAGGAGATGAACGAGAAGGCGCGCGCGAAGGGGGAGAACCTCAAGGCCACGCTGACCGGCTTCAGGCTGGACCTGGACCGGGGCGAGGAGCAGAAGATCTTCCTCCGGAGCCTGCGATGACCCTGATCTGGGCCACCCGCGGGCGGACCTGGGGCTTCCGGTTCCTCCGGGACGGAGGCTTCGAGGAGCCGCTCCGGGTCTACGACGTCGCCTTCTCCGAGATCGACGACGGTCCGGAAGTCTGGGCCCGGGTCTCCGGGACGGCGGAGTTGCCCGAGGTGGTGGCGTTGCGATTCCCGGATCCGCTGGGGCGGCAGGATCGCGCAGGCCGGGTGATCCCTCACCATTTCGTCGTCCTCCCGCCACTGGCTGACGAGGTCTGCTCGATCGAGGACGGTCGTCGCCTGGTCTGGCCACTGGTCGCCGCCCATTTCGAGGGGATCTGGGACCTGTCGGAGCCGCTCCCGCCCACCGACTGACCCGATTGCGGGCCTGACCGACGAGACGCCTACCCGCTTCTCCGGTCGGCCGGGGCCGCAGGCGCGGCGTGACTGTCGTGCGTGGGCGCGATCGCTGCGCGAGCACCAGCGCTGTTGCCCGACCCTCGCCACCCAGGCGGTTCTCACGACAGCGGGTGGTGGGTGTCGGCGTGGTCACGCCGGCGGTGGAGACGTCGTGGACCTGCTCACCGGGCCCGGCCTCCGGCTCGGGGACGTCGACGACGTCCAGGACCTCGGGCCCGAGGAAGCGGGTGATCTGCACTGCCCTCACCGTCGGGTCCGCGGCACCTCTGGGTCGGGCAGCGTCGGGCCCGGTCCCGGCTGATCGGTGGCCGTCGACGGGCTCGCCGTCGACAGCCGCTCCAACGCCCCGCGCACGTGCCGCGCGCCGGTCTCGCCTGCCTCACCGGCCCGCAGTCCGGCGGCCCCGCCTGAACCACGCCAGCGGCCCGATGCCGGTGACCGCGATGACCAGGGCCCACCGTCCCTTGGGCCCGTTGACCTGCTCGGCCGGACGGGTGATCAGGTCGGCGTATGCGGTGGCGGCGAGCGACAGCTGCACCGAGACGGCGACCAGGACGGCGGTCTGCTGGCGGCTGCTCAGTTCTGCCCAGCGGCGAACGCGCACGGCAACTCCTCGTGTCCGACGGTGCCGTCAGCCGGCGGTGCCGACGGCGGGGCGGGTGCCATGGTGATGGTGAGGACGGCCGGCGTCTCCTGGACCCGCCGGTCGGCCCGGGCGACGACCTACGCGGTCCGGGCGGCGGCTGCTGGATCCCGGCGACGTCGACCGGTCGCCGGCTGGTGTCAGTGGAGCCGGAGAAGGCGGGCCGGACGTGCCCCCGTATCGGCGGTTCGGTGGACGCGCGACAGGACGGCGAGGCGGGGCGTCGGCGCCGTGCTCAGCGGCGGAAACCGGCCACCCGGACGACTCCGTCGGTCGACCCGTCCGTGAGGCGGGCCGCGGTCGCCTCGACGCCGGCCAGGGTGGCCGCCGCCCGCGGGCACCGGAATCCGAACCGGGCCTGCACCCGGTCGCTCGCCTCGGTCATCGCCTGCCGGGTCAGCTCGAGGAACACGGGCAGGGGGTACTCGGCGCCGGCGGCGAAGACGTCCTCCACCACCGTCGACGGCGAGTACAACCACTCCCGGCCGCCGTCGGGCCACTCCACGTCCATCAGCACCTCGGGCATCCCGTCAGTCTGGTCGATGGACGGGCCGGCCCCGGGTGACTCCGGGCACCCCGGGCAACTGCGCTGAAACGCAGCACCCCGACGGGCCGGATAACGCAACGGGAACTGTTTCCGGTCGTCACCACGGGGACACACGCCGGCACGAGCCTTCTCGCATGACGACGCGGGGTCCGGCTCGGGTGCACGACGCGCACCGGCACCTCGGCGTGCTTCCCGCGCACCCCTTCTACGGCGGCCCGCCGGTCAACCCGGACACCACTGCCCGGGCCACCATCGCCGAGCTGATCGCCGACCTCGACCGCGAGGGCACCGAGCGCGCCCTGGTCATCCCGAACTACGGCGTTCCCGACGTGAGCGCATCCTTCGCGCTCAACGAGCTGGTCGTCGAGGCGGCGCAGAAGGACGACCGGATCCGCGCCGGGATCTGGACCAGCCCCCGGCCGCAGGACGCCGCGGCGACGGCCCGGGCGCTCGCGCTGGCCGAGGAGGACGGCGTCACCGCGCTCAAGCTCTCCTTCCTGCTCGGTGGTGGGGTCGACGACGAGGCCTGCCGCCCGCAGCTGGACGCCGTCTTCACCACCGCCCGCGAACGGGGCCTCGTGGTGCACGTGCACACGAGTCCCGGTGCGGCCAGCGACATCGACCAGGTGGGCCGCCTGGTCGACCGGTACGCCGACGACGTCGCCGTCCACCTCGTCCACATGGGTGGGGGGATGAGCGGCCACATCAAGCTCATCGGTCAGCGGTTCTTCGAGTGGATCGCCGCCGGCAAGCGCGTCTACACCGACACCAGCTGGGCGATCGGCTTCGCGCCGCGCTGGCTCGCCGCCGAGATCGAGCGGCACGGCATGGGCCACGACCGCGTGCTCTTCGCCTCCGACCAGCCCTGGGGTGACTTCGAGGGCGAGCACGCCCGGCTGCTCGCCGCCACCGCCGGGACCGAGCTCACCGACCTGGTCTTCCGTCGCAACTTCGAGGCCCTGCACGGCCTCTGACCCCGTACCCGACCAGCCCGACCCACCGAGAAGAAGGAGCACTCCCGTGACCCAGACCATGCCCGCCACCACCGGCACCCCGCTGATCGACGACGAGGACCTCAAGGCCAGGCAGCTGCAGAGCCTGGGGGAGATCCCGCACCCCTCGCTGCCCCCGGGCAGCAACCTCTACGGCTCGACCAAGATCTTCCCCGACTACCAGGCCGGCGAGGGCGAGTCGTACTTCACCCTCGTGCACGGCATCGCGCACGAGTCCTCGGTCAGCTTCGTCGCCTGCCTCCAGGCGCTGCGGGCGCTGCGCAAGGGCTACGAGTCGGTCCTCTACTTCTACGGCCCGGCCGCCATGAACGCGATGGCCACCCGGGGCTTCCCGACGACCGGCGACTCCGCCTTCCCCGGTGAGCACAACATCAACACCCAGATCGAGCGGTTCATCGAGGAGGGCGGCACGGTCTACGTCTGCCGCTTCGGGCTGAGCCTGCACGGTCTGCGCGAGGAGGACCTGATCGCCGGCTGCATCCCCTGCCACCCGCTCGACGTGCAGGACGCGCTGATCCACTACGCCCGCAAGGGCGCCATCATCAACTCCACCTACAACCTCTGAGGGCCCGATCGTGACCCAGGCCCCGGAGAGAGCGAGTTCACCGACAGGGGCCCCCGGACGCACGTCCACCCGCGTGGACGTCGCGATCCTCGGGGTCCGGGTCGACGCCCCGGTCCGGAGACGGGCCGGGGCGGGTCCCAGCGACGACGGGCACGTGCTGCTCGGCGGCTCCGGTGCCGCCCTGCCGCTCAACCCGGACTCGCCCTACTCGATCAGCAACGGCCGGTTGCTGCTCGACGGCGCCGACCTCGGTCTGGAGGCGGAGGCGATCGAGCGCCCCCGCTTCTACGACCTGACCACCGCCGACGGCGTGCCCTACGAGCAGCTCGCCCGGCTGCACGGCAGGGACGTGCTGGCCACCACCGTGGTGCAGACCTGCATCCGGTACGCCGAGGCCGACCGCTGCCGGTTCTGCGCGATCGAGGCGTCGCTGGCCGCCGGGACCACCACCGCGGTGAAGACCCCGGCGCAGCTCGCGGAGGTCGCCGAGGCCGCGGTCCGGTTGGACGGCGTGACGCAGATGGTCATGACCACCGGGACGACGAACGGCCGCGACCGCGGAGCCCGGCACCTCGCGCGGTGTGTGCGAGCGGTCACGGCCGCGGTGCCGGGGCTGCCGATCCAGGTTCAGTGCGAGCCGCCGGCCCCCGAGGACCTCGATGCCCTCACCGAGCTCCGGGATGCCGGGGCCACCGCCGTCGGCATCCACGTCGAGTCCCTGGACGACGCGGTCCGGGCGCGCTGGATGCCGGGCAAGGCGAGCGTGCCGATGAGCCAGTACGACGCCGCCTGGGACGAGGCGGTGCGCGTCTTCGGCCCGAACAGGGTCTCCACCTACCTGCTGGTCGGGCTGGGGGAGGACCCCGACGGACTGGTCGCCGGTGCGCTGCGGCTGGCCGAGCGGGGCGTCTACCCCTTCGTCGTCCCCTACCGTCCGCTCGCCGGCACGCTGGCCATGGCCGACGGCGTCGGCGCCCCGGACCCGCAGCTGCTCGGCGACGTGACCCACCGGGTCGCCGCCGGGTTGCGCCGGCTGGGCATGCGCGGCGCCGACCAGGGCGCCGGCTGCGCGGCCTGCGGCGCCTGCAGCGCGCTCCAGGCGGCCGGCGCATGACCGCGGCGCCCGTACGGGAGGAGGAGGCCGCGGACCGGGCGAGCCTCGAGCGCAGCGTCCTGCTGGTGGACTTCCGCGTTCCACCCCGCCCCGGAACCTGGCAGATCGAGGAGGCCGACGCCGCCGGCGTGGCCGCCCACCGCGAGCTGCGGCACGGCGCCTTCGTCCACGACCAGGGCCTGTTCGCCGGCAGCGACCGGGACGACGCCGACGACGACCCGCGCACCGTCGTGCTGGTCGCCCGGGCGGCGACCGGGGAGGTGTTCGGCGGTGTGCGGCTCGGCCCCGTCGATCCGGGCGCGGCCGACGTGGGGTGGTGGACCGGTTCCCGGCTGGTCGCCGCCCCGGGCACCCCGCCGGGCGTCGGGCCGGCCCTCGTGACGGCGGCGTGCGCCCGCGCGGAGGAGGCCGGTGTGCTGCGCTTCGACGCCACCGTGCAGGACCGCCACGCCCGGCTGTTCTCCCGCCTGGGCTGGCAGCCGACGGGGACGGCGCAGGTGGCCGGGGTCGGTCACACCACGATGACCTGGCCGGTCGGCCGGCTGGCCGCCCTGGCCCGGGCGACCAAGGCCCCGCTCGGCGGGCTGCTCGCCGGGCTGCACCTGGGCGGCAGCGGGTTCGTCGGAGACGACGGTGCGCCGGTGCCCGGCACCGACGTCGTCGCCGCCTGCGACGCGATCCTGCCCTCGATGGTCGAGCGCGACCCCGAGTGGGCCGGCTGGTGCGGGGTGCTGGTCAACGTCAACGACCTCTCCGCGATGGGCGCCACGCCGCTCGGGCTGCTCGACGCCGTCGGCGCCCGGGACGAATCCTTCGCCGCCCGTGTCCTCGCCGGCCTGAAGGCCGCCAGCAGCGCGTGGGGCGTGCCGGTACTGGGTGGGCACACCCAGTTCGGCGTTCCGGCCGCGCTGAGCGTGACCGCGCTGGGCCGCACCGACCGGCCGGTCCCGGCCGGGGGTGGACGCCCCGGGCACGTCGTCTCGCTCACCGCCGACCTCGGTGGTGGCTGGCGGCGGGGGCACACCGGCCGGCAGTGGGACTCCACCAGCAGCCGGACCCGTGCACAGCTGCAGCACATGGGCTCGGTCGTGGCCCGCACCGCCCCGGCCGCGGCCAAGGACGTGAGCATGGCCGGCCTCGTCGGCACCCTCGGCATGCTCGCCGAGGCCAGCGGCTGCGGGGCCGTCCTTGACGTGGCCGCCGTCCCGCGCCCCGCCGGCGCGAGCGTCGGCGACTGGTTCAGCTGCTTCCCCGGCACCGCCTTCCTCACCACCGACGTCCCCGGCGCCTCCGTCGCGGACGCCGGCCCCGCCACCACCGCCGCCTGCGGCGAGCTCGTGCCCGGAACCGGCGTGCGGCTGCGCTGGCCCGACGGATCCCTGACCCCCGCCCTGCCCGGCTCCGTCACCGGGCTGGGCACCGCCGGCCTCCCCAGCCGCCCGACCCCCGGAGACCACCCGTGACCCTCACCCTCGCCGCGGCCGCCGCCCCCTTCGGGCGCGACCTCGACCAGACCTTCGCCCTGATCGCCGACCTGGTCGGCCTGGCCCGGGCGCGCGGCGCCTCGCTCCTGGCGCTCCCGGAGGCCGCGCTCGGCGGTTACCTGGCAGATCTCGGGGAGCACGGCGTCGAGCAGGTGCTGCACCAGCACGCCCTGCCGCCCGCCCTCGACGTCGACGGCCCGGAGGTCGCCCGGCTGGCCGCGCTGGCCGGCGACATGGTCGTCACCGCCGGCTTCTGCGAGTCCGACGGCGCCGAGCGCTACAACACCGCGGTCGCCGTCTGCGGCGACGGCGTGCTCGGCGTGCACCGCAAGGTGCACCAGCCGCTGGGGGAGAACAACTCCTATGCGGCCGGGGACGGGTTCCGCGCCTTCGACTCGCCGATCGGCCGGATGGGCATGCTGATCTGCTACGACAAGGCCTTCCCCGAGGCCGCCCGCACCCTGGCCATGGACGGCGCCGAGGTCGTGGTCTGCATGTCGGCCTGGCCCGGCTCCCGCACGGGTGCCGCTGCCGACCTGGCCGAGGACCGGTGGACCCGCCGCTTCGACCTGTTCGACCAGGCGCGGGCGCTGGAGAACCAGGTCGTGTGGGTCTCGGCGAACCAGGCCGGCACGTTCGGCTCCCTGCGCTTCGTCTGCAGCGCCAAGATCGTCGGGCCCGGCGGCGACGTGCTGGCGACCACCGGCGTGCAGCCGGGCCTGGCCATCGCCGACGTCGACGTCCGTGCGCTCCTGGACGGGGCTCGGCGGTCGATGGCGCACCTCCGCGACCGTCGGCCCGACACCTACGGCGTGCTGGCGGGGGTCTGACCATGACGCTTCCCTCGACTGCTCCCAGCAGGTCCCGCGCCCTGCCTGCCCGCGTGCCCGTCGCCGTCGTCGGCGGCGGCCAGGCCGGGCTGTCGATCTCCTGGCACCTGGTGCAGCGCGGCATCGAGCACGTGGTCCTCGAGCGTCACACCATCGCGCACGAGTGGCAGCACGCCCGGTGGGACAGCTTCTGCCTGGTCACGCCGAACTGGCAGTGCCGGCTGCCCGGCTGGCCCTACCGCGGCGAGGACCCCGACGGCTTCATGCTGAAGGACGAGGTCGTCGAGTACGTGCGCGACTACGCCGCGTCCTTCCGCCCGCCGGTGCACGAGGGGGTCGCGGTCACGAAGCTGACGCCGTCCACCGACGGCGGCTACACGCTCACCACCAGCGCCGGGCAGATCGCCGCCGACCAGGTCGTGCTGGCCGTCGGCGGTTACCACCTGCCCGTCGTCCCGCCCTACGCGACCGCGCTGCCCGACACCGTCGTCCAGGTCCACAGCCAGCAGTACCGCAGTCCCGGCCGGCTCCCGGCCGGGGACGTGCTGGTCGTGGGCACCGGGCAGTCGGGCGCGCAGATCGCCGAGGACCTGCACCTCGCCGGACGCCGGGTGCACCTCGCCGTCGGGAGCGCGCCGCGCATCGCGCGCCGCTACCGCGGCCGGGACATGGTCGACTGGCTGCACGACATGGGCCACTACGACATGCCGGTCGAGCAGCACCGGGACGGCGAGGCAGCCCGGATGGGCACCAACCACTACGTCACGGGCCGAGACGGCGGGCGGGACATCGACCTGCGCCGGTTCGCGCTGGAGGGCATGCAGCTCTACGGTCCGCTGACCGGGGTACGGGGCGGGCGGTTCACCTTCGCGCCCGAGCTGACGGCCAACCTCGACCGGGCCGACCGGGTGGACGACAACGCCAAGGACCTGGTCGACGCGCACATCGAGCGCACCGGCGCCGACGCCCCGGCCGAACCCCGCTACACGCCGGTGTGGGCCCCGCAGACCGAACCGGAGTCGCTGGACGTCGACCGGATCGCCGCGGTGGTCTGGGCGATCGGCTTCCGCGCCGACTGGAGCTGGGTGAAGGTGCCGGTGTTCGACGGCGCCGGCTACCCGACGCACGCGCGCGGGGTCACCGCGGCGCCCGGGATGTACGTGCTGGGCCTGCCGTGGCTGCACACGTGGGGGTCCGGTCGGTTCGCCGGCATCGCCCGCGACGCCGAGTTCCTCGCCGACCGGATCACCGAGCTCACCTCGGCCGGCGCGCCGACCGGCCTGAGCCGGACGCTCGCCGTGGCGGCCGCCTCGTCGGCGGCCCGGATCGCATGACCGCGGCGCAGTGAGCAACGCGAGCGGAGCGGAGCGTGCGCGGTCACGGCCGGGCAGTGGCGTGACCGTGTGCCGGTGAACGTCGCCGCGGTCTCGGCCCACTTCGGCCGCGACCTGGAGCAGTGCCTGTCCCGGATCGAGGCGATCATCGAGGCCGCCCGCAGCCGGGAGGTGGCCCTGCTCGTCTTCCCCGACGCCACCATCGGCGGGTACCTCGGCACCTTCGCCGACGTCGACCGCACCGGGCTGCCGCCGTCGCTGCCGGCCGACGCCCCCGAACTGGGCCGGGTCGCCGCCATGGCAGGCGACATGGTGGTCTGCCTCGGCTACCGCGAGACGGACGACGACGGCCGGCACTTCAACGCGGCGGTCTGCCTGACCGGGGACGGCGTGCTCGGGCGGCACCGCAAGGTGCACCAGCCCGCGGGGGAGCAGCGGGCCTACCGGGCGGGGAGCAGGTTCGACGCCTTCGACACCCCGGTGGGCCGGATGGGCCTGCTCATCGACTACGACAAGACCTTCCCCGAGGCCGCCCGGACGCTCGCGGAGGACGGCGCGCAGCTGATCGCCTGCCTGTCCGCGTGGCCGGCCAGCCTCACCAACCGGGCGCCGCGGCTGGTGCAGGACCGCCAGTCCCGCCTGTTCGACCTCTACGACTGCGCTCGGGCTGCGGAGAACCAGGTGGTGTGGGTGTCGGCCAACCAGACCGGGTCGATGGGCCGGCTGCGGTTCCTGGGGCAGTCCAAGGTGGTCGGCCCCGGCGGCGAGGTGCTCGCTCGCACCTGGGCCAAGGCGGGGCTGGCGGTGGCCGACGTGGATCCGGCCGCCGAGGTGGGCCGGGCCCGGCTCGTGCTGTCGCACCTGACCGAACGACGCCCGGAGGCCTACCGGTGAGGATCGCCCTGCTGACCTACTCGACCAAGCCGCGGGGCGGGGTGGTGCACACGCTCGCGCTGGCCGAGGCGCTGGCGCGCGCGGGGGAGGAGGTCACCGTGTGGTCGCTCGGCCGCGGGGGCGACGCCGCCTTCTTCCGGCCGGTCGACAGCGCGGTGACGCTGCGGCTGGTGCCGTTCGCCGACGGCGCGGGGGAGGACGTCGGAGCACGCATCCTGCGATCCATCGAGGTCCTCGGGGCAGCGTTCCGGGACGAGGACTACGACGTCGTGCACGCCCAGGACTGCATCAGCGCCAACGCCGTCCCGGGCTGCGTGCGCACGGTGCACCACCTGGACACCTTCACCACGCCGGCGCTGGCTGCCTGCCACGAGCGCGCGATCACGCGTCCGCGGGCGCTGGTGTGCGTCTCCGCGGCGGTGGCCGCCGAGGTCTCAGCCGGCTGGGGGAGGACCGCCACCGTCATCCCCAACGGCGTGGACGCCGCCCGGTTCGCCGACGCCGCCGGCTCCGCGGGGGAGCCGGGCCGGCGGGAGTGGCGCAACCGGCTCGGCCGCTACGTGCTGGCCGTCGGCGGCATCGAGCCACGCAAGGGCACCCTGGACCTGGTCGAGGCGATGGCCGCCGTCCGGGCCGGGCGACCGGACCTCTCGCTCGTGGTCGCCGGTGGCGAGACCCTGTTCGACTACCGCGACTACCGGGCCCTCGTCGAGGCCCGCGCCGCCGACCTGGGCGTGGACCCGGTCGTGCTCGGCCCGGTGCCCGACGACGCGCTGCCGGCCCTCGTGGCCGCGGCCGACGTCTTCGCCTTCCCGTCGACCAAGGAGGGCTTCGGGCTGGCTGCGATGGAGGCCCTCGCCGCGGGGGTGCCGGTGGTCACCCGCGACCTGCCGGTGCTGCGGGAGGTCTTCGGCGGTGCGGCGGTCTTCGCCGGCGACGCGGGGGAGCTGGGACGGGTGCTGCTGACCGCTGCGGACCGGCCCGACCCGGCCCGCCGGTCCGCCGGACGACGGCTTGCCGCGCGCCACACCTGGGACGCCGCTGCGACGGCGCACCGAGGGCTCTACCGCTCGCTGGTGTGACCGGGGGCGCTGTCTCACGGTGTCCTCCGGGACCGTCGACGAGCCGGTCGGCCCCGAGGTCGAACGCCTGGTCGACCTGACCACCGAGGGAGGGACGAGCGGGTCGCCCGAGCGCGAGCTTCCGGGCCTCGGCAGCGGTGCTGGGGCGGCAGGACTACGCGGAGTAGCGCGCGACCATCGTCCGCACGGCCTCCTCGATCGCGTGCTGTATCCCCTCGTCGTCGATCGACGAGCCGGGGCGGACCAGCCGGGGCCAGAAGATGGCGCTCGCGATCATGCCGAGGAACTGCGCGGCTGCGGTCTCGGAGGAGTCAACCGTCACCGATCCCGCGTCCTGCTCGGCCCGCAGGTAGCGGTGGAGGGCGACCACGGCGGGAAGCGTCCCGAAGTCGAAGGTCCGCTCGCGCAGTTCGGGGAAGCGGGCCCCCTCGGCGATCAGGAGTCGCATCACCTCGGCCGTGCGGGGGTGCACGAGCACCTCGGCGTACTGCCGTCCCAGCGCCAGCAGGCCGGCGTGCAGATCGCCGGGGAGGGGAGCGGGCACCTCGCTGCCAGGGGCCGGGCCGACCGCGAGCACGACCGCCTCGAACAGTGCGGCCTTCGTCGGGAACTGCTTGAACAGGGTCGCCTTGGAGACGCCGGCGCGCTCGGCGACACGGGCCAGCGACGTCCGGTCGTACCCGCTCTCGAGGAACAGGGCCTCGGCGGCGGCGAGGACGGCCGCGCGATTCTCGTCGGCCACGCGCCGGTGGTAATCGGTCAGCTCGCGGGACATGAGGCCAGTCTGACACAGAGGTGAGACGCTTGACTCACCTCTGACCCACCCATAACCTCGAAGTGGTGAGTCGAGCGACTCACCACAGACCCGAGGAGGACGCCATGCACGACACCAGCCCCCGAACGGCCGACGGCAAGGTGCTGTGGCACTTCTCCATGTCGCTCGACGGGTTCGTCGCCGGCCCCGGGCACGCCATGGACTGGATGCCCGAGGCCACCAACCGGCCAGGACTCATCGAGGAGTACGTGGCGACGACCGGAGCCGTCCTCGGCGGCCGCGACGGATGGGACGCGTTCCCGCACGCGGGGGCGGTGTACAGCGGTGCGTGGAGCGGGCCCGTCTTCGTCCTCACCTCCCACCCCGAGGATGCCGAGCCCGCGGACAGGGTCACCTTCCTCAGCTGTGACGTCGCCGAGGCCGTGGAGATCGCCCGGCGCGCCGCCGCAGGCAAGAACGTCGAGGTCCTGTCCCCGAGCATCGGCCGGCAACTGCTCGAGCGCGGCCTGCTCGACGAGATGGATCTGCACGTCCTGCCCGTGCTGCTCGGCGACGGTGTGCGGCTCTACGACAACCCGGGCGGCTCACCGGTGTCGCTGGAGTTCGTCAACGGTGACCCGGTCGAGGAGATCAACCTCCGCTACCGGCCGATCGGCGCGACCGGCGGCTGACTCCCGACCCGCCGGAGCGGACGGGGTGGGCGGTTCAGAAGCCGGGCAGGCACGCCCGCCTACCTCCCCTCCGCGCGGGTAGGTGCCCGGCATGTCCGACTTCGAGATCACCGCCCTCGTCCTGGCCGAGCACGAGGTCTTCCGGCGGGAGTTCTCGACGCTCGAGGACCTGTCCGGCCAGGAACTCGCCGCCGCGTGGCAGGCGCTGCACGCCAGGCTGGAGGTGCACGCCGTCGCCGAGGAGGAGCTGTTCTACCCGTTGCTCGCCCAGGAGGCGCCGGGGGGCGAGGAGGAGACGGCGGAGGGCGTGCACGACCACAACGAGATCCGGCACGCCGCAGCTGCCGTCGAGCAGCACGAGGTCGGCAGCGACGACTGGTGGGAGGCCGTGCGCAACGCGCGCCAGGTCAACGCCGACCACATGGCGGAGGAGGAGACGGACTTCTTCCCGTCGTTCAAGGAGGCCGTCGACGACGAGCAGCGCGAGGCCCTCGGGATGCGCTGGCTGGCCTTCCACGACGAGCACGAGGAAGCCGAGGGCCTCTCCGGCGAGGACGCTGTGGTGGCCGAGGTGGTCGCGACCGAGGTGCCGGAGGGCGATCCCTCCGTCTGAGCGGGGGTGCCCGTCGCCGGGGCCCGCCGCCTACCGGCCGATCCGGTCCAGCTCGGCGACGTCGGCGGGGGAGAGGGACAGGCCCGCTCCGGCGATGTTCTCCCGCAGGTGGGCCACCGAGGACGTCCCTGGGATGAGCAGCACGTTGGGCGAGCGCTGCAGCAGCCAGGCCAGGGCGACCGACATCGGCGCCGACCCCAGCCGGGTGGCCACGGTCGACAGTGCTGAGGACTGCAGCGGGGTGAACCCGCCGAGGGGGAAGAAGGGCACGTAGGCGATCCCGTCGGCGGCGAGCGCGTCGATCAGCTCGTCGTCCTGGCGATGCGCGAGGTTGTACATGTTCTGCACGCAGACGATCGGGGCGATCGACCGCGCCTCGGCGACCTGCTCCGCCGTCGCATTGCTGACCCCGAGCTGCCGGACCAGGCCCTCCCGCTGGAGCTCGACGAGCGCCTCGAACGGCTCGGCGAGCGAACCGGCCTGCGTCCCCCCGGCGTCGCCCAGCCGCAGGTCGACCAGGTCGAGGACGTCCAGTCCGAGCGTCTCGAGGTCTCCTGGACCTGGCGGCGGATGTCCTCCGGCCGGCGCGCGGTCGGCCAGCCGCCCTGGGCGTCGCGGTTTGCGCCGACCTTGGTGGCGAGGTGCAGCGAGCCCGGGTAGGGGTGCAGCGCCTCGCGGATCAGCTGGTTGGTGATGTGCGGCCCGTAGGCCTCGCTGGTGTCGATGTGGGTGATGCCGAGCTCGACGGCCTCGCGGAGGACGGCGAGAGCGCCGTCCCGGTCGGCCGGCGGTCCCATGACCCAGGGGCCGGCGAGCTGCATGGCCCCGTAGCCGAAGCGGGAGACCGTCAGGTCGCCCAGGCTCCAGGTGCCGCCGGGGAGCGTGGTGGGGATCGTCGTCATGGTCCTGCCCGTGGTCGAAGGGGGATGGCCTGGCGGCCGACCGCTACTCTGACCGGGTTACTTCCCGACGGGAAGTAGGAACCTGAGAGTGCGTAGCTCTCCGCCAGGGAACGAGGACGGCATGGCGACGACGACCGCGGCGCAGCAGCGGGCGCAGGCGAAGGCCGAGTACGACGCCTTCTTCGCGGCCTGTCCGAGCCGTCAGCTGCTCGACCGGATCTCGGACAAGTGGGTCGCGCTGATCCTCTGCGCGCTGGGCAGCGGCGGTCCGGGCGCCGACGGCCCGGCCGGCCCCCGGCCGATGCGCTACTCGGAGCTGTCCCGTGCGCTGGCCGGGGTCAGCCAGAAGATGCTCACCCAGACCCTGCGCTCCCTGGAGCGGGACGGTCTGCTCACCCGCACGGTGACGCCGACCGTGCCGGTCACGGTGACCTACGAGCTCACCGACCTCGGTCTCTCGCTGCACCGGATGGTCCGGGGCGTGAAGGCCTGGGCCGAGGCGCACATGGACGACGTCCTCGCCCATCGCGCGACGTCCGAGGCTGCCGGCACCGCCTGAGGGGTCGCCGTCGACGAAGGCTCCGGGGGCGGGGTGGACGGTGCGACGACCGCCCCCGGAGCAGATGTCAGCCGTTGTGGGGCGGGAGGACGTCGAGCACCCAGGTGACGCCGAAGCGGTCGGTCACCATCCCGTAGAGCGGCGCATACCCGGCGGGGGCGAGCTCGGCCCGGACCGTCCCACCCACGACCAGCGCCTGCCAGTACCGGGTGATCTCCGCAGGATCGTCGCCACGCACCGAGACGTAGACGGCGTCGGTGCCGGCGTCGTACGCCCGCCCCGGCGGCACGTCGAAGGCCATGACGGCGAAGCCGTTGGGCGCCTGGATGCCGCCCCACTTGATCTGCTCGGCCACCGCGCCGTCGGCGGTGTCCTGCTCGTCGCCGCCCTGGGCGAAGGTGAAGGCCAGCACTTCACCGCCGAACACCGAGGCATAGAAGTCCAGTGCCTGGCGGGCCTTGCCGCGGAAGTTCAGGTGCGTCGTGGTGGTGATGCTCATGTCGCGCTCCTCGCTCGTCCGCCACCCCGTGGTGGCGATGGGAGGAGCATGTCGATGGTAGCGGACAGGTTGGGTCCTCTATCGTGGACAGCATGACGGGCATGCCAGAGAAGAACGGCACCTCGTCCAGGTTGCTCACCCTGCTGTCGCTGCTGCAGGCCCGCCGGGACTGGCCCGGAGCCACCCTGGCCGAGCGGCTCGACGTCCACCCGCGCACCGTGCGCCGCGACGTCGACCGGCTGCGGGAACTCGGTTATCCCGTCCGGGCGTTCAAGGGCCCGGACGGGGGCTACCGCCTCGACGCCGGCACCCAGCTGCCGCCGCTTCTTTTCGACGACGACCAGGCCGTCGCCCTCGCCGTGGCACTGCGGCTGGCCACCACCAGCGGCGCCGGGATCGGCGAGGCCGCCGCCCGGGCGCTCACCACGGTCCGCCAGGTGATGCCCGCTCGGCTCCGGCACCGGATCGACGCCGTCCAGGTCGCTCCGGTCGCCTCCGGCGCGACCGTCGAGGTGGACCCGGCGGTGCTGATGGCGCTGACGGCAGCGATCCGGGCCCGCGAGATCCTGCGCTTCGAGTACGCCACCGTCGATGGGCGGGTCCCGGGGCGGGAGGAGATCGTCCCGCCCCGGCGAGCCGAACCGCACTCCCTGGTCGCCCGGGGCGGACGCTGGTACCTGGTCGCCTTCGATCTCGACCGGGCCGACTGGCGGACCTACCGCTGCGACCGGATCACTCCCCGCGTGCCGACCGGACCTCGCTTCACCCCCCGGGCACTGCCGGGCGGCGACCTGACGACGTTCGTCAACGCCGTCTTCAAGGGCAGCACCGGCGGTGTGGACGCCTGGCCGTGCACCGGCACGGTCGAGCTCGGTCTGCCTGCCGCCCGGGTGGCCCCGTTCGCCTCCGACGGCGTCGTCGAGGCCCTCGGCCCCGACCGCTGCCGGCTCACGCTCGGCGCCTGGTCCTGGGTGGGCCTCGCCGCTGCCGTCGCCCGCTACGACACCGACGTCCTCACCGTCGACCCGCCGGCCCTCGCCGAGGCCTTCCGGACGCTGTCCGAGCGATTCGCCACCGCCGCCACTGCCGCCCCGGGCGACCCGGACCGGCCGTGACCGGTCGGCGCGGTGGGCAATGGTCCGGTGCCCGCTCCGTCCGCCTACATCCCCTCGGGGCGGGTAGGTGCCCCGGCATGTCCGACTTCGAGATCACCGCCCTGGTTCTGGCCGAGCACGAGGTCTTCCGGCGGGAGTTCTCGACGCTCGAGGATCTGTCCGGCCAGGAGCTCGGCGCCGCCTGGGAGGCGCTGCACGCCAGGCTGGAGGTGCACGCCGTCGCCGAGGAGGAGCTGTTCTACCCGTTGCTCGCCCAGGAGGCGCCCGGGGGCGAGGAGGAGACGGCGGAAGGTGTGCACGACCACAACGAGATCCGGCACGCCGCAGCTGCCGTCGAGGAGCACGAGGTCGGCAGCGACGACTGGTGGGAGGCCGTGCGCAACGCGCGCCAGGTCAACGCCGACCACATGGCGGAGGAGGAGACGGACTTCTTCCCGTCGTTCAAGGAGGCCGTCGACGACGAGCAGCGCGAGGCCCTCGGGATGCGCTGGCTGGCCTTCCACGACGAGCACGAGGAGGCCGAGGGGCTGTCCGGGGAGGACGCGAAGGTGGCCGAGGTGGTCGCGACCGAGGTGCCGGAGGGCGATCCGACCGTCTGAGCCCGCCGGCGCCCTCGTGCCAGGGGTGGTGATCACCCGACGGGACGGCGGGGGTGAGCCGATGCCGCCCTCGAGGTCCTGTGAGCAGGCCTAGAACGGCAGCTCGCCGTGGTCGGGCGGCACGACGAGCAGTCCGACGATGCGGCGCTCGGGGTCGAGCGCGACGCGGCCGAGCCAGTGCCCGGCCTCGCACTCCAGCACCGTGTGGCCGACGAGCGAGCCGAGCACCGTCTCGCCGGCCTCCACCGGCGTGCCGTCGAGCAGCTCGACCCCGGTCCCGCGGCAGCCCATGAGGTTGCCGGTGTCGGCCACCGCCCGCGCCCAGGTGCCGAGCACCAGGTCGGCGGTCAGGACTGCGGCGGTCTCCTCGGTCATGAGGGTGCGCAACGTGTCGTGGTCGCCGGCGTCGACCAGGCGGAAGACCCGTTCGGTCAGCGCGGCCACGTCGTCGGTCGTCGTCGCCGGGCGCATGGTTCCTCCTGTCCGCGGGTCGCGAGGCGACCCGAACCGCTTGAACGCCGCCTGCCGGGTGATGCCCAGGACCCTGCCGAGCTCGCTCCACGTGTGGCCGCTCGCGTGCGCCCGGGCGACAGCTGCCTGCAGGTCGGCCCGCGCCTGCTCGAGCCGCTGCTGGGCGATGGCGACGTCGTCGAGGCCGGCCTCATCCCCGGTCGTCGGTCGCCCCTGACCTGTCGGTCTCGCCGGCACCGGGCGAGGTCCGGGCCATGATCACCCCGGCCATGATGAACGCCGGTGCCCACCAAGCGCCGTTGCCGTTCCCGAGCCGGAAGAACGCGTAGCCGAGCGCGACCGCGAGCACGGCCGCCCCCGCGTACGTCGCCCACGGGGCAGCACCGCGCTGCGTGGCCTCGAACGGGCCCAGGAAGAGCATGATCCACAGGGCCAGCGCGAGCCCCGCGCCGATGACGAAGCCGGGCCATCCCGCGTCGGTGAGCAGCCCCACCGCGACGGTGACAGCGGCAGCGACGGCGGCCGTCGGCAGGTGATGGCGCATGCCCTCATGTCACAGGGCTCTGCCGGGTGGTGTCAACCTCTGGTTGACACCACGCCCGGGAAAACAGGCCTCACGTCCACGGTCCGGCGCTGCCGTGGGGCAGTGGCTCCACGCCCGGTGCGGCCCGGGGATGTCGTGGGCGTATGCGGAATCGGAGACGCCGGTGCAACCGCCGGCCGCGTGCACTGGCACCCGTCCGCCAGTTCCGTCTGCCGCACCGGCTCCGCCGAGCGGGGAGGAGTTCCCCATGACCAGCACGCGCCACCCGTCCGCCGCCCGGGCGAGGAGGACAGCGCAGGCCGCCGTCCCCGACTCGCCGGTCCCCGGGCGATCGGGGGTGCTCCTCCCGGTCGCGCTCGCCGTGCTGCTCGGAGTCGGGTGCATCACGCTCGGGCCGGCGGAGTTCGTCGCCGACGCCCGGCGCGCCGCGGTGGCCGGGGTCGAGGCGCTGGCCGCGCCGTGGCCGGGCACCGTGCACCGGGCCCAGGTCGAGGCCGTGGCGAACGCGCTGCTCTTCGTCCCCGTGGGTGCGCTGGCCGTCCTCGTCCTGCGGCGCTCCGGCCCCGCACTGCCCTTGGCGCTGGGGACCGCGCTGTCTCTGGGGATCGAGCTGGCGCAGACCGTGCTGCCCGGGCGCGTGCCCGACCTCGTCGACGTGGCGGCCAACACGGCGGGCACGGTCGGAGGGGTCGCGCTCGCCACCCTGTGCCGGGTGGCATCGCGGCGGACCGCCCGGCGCCGGGGCCGGGCGCGCCGTCCCCGCCGGTGGCACCTCGCCGCGCTGGTCGCCGCGCCCGTGCTCGTCGCCGGGGTGGCCGGGTGCTCGTCGGCCGGTTCTCCCGGGCCGGTCCGCGGCGCCGACGCACCGCCGCTGAACGCCGCGACCGGTGAGGTCATGACCGCCGAGAACGGGCACGTCGCCGACGGCGAGGAGCTCTCGGCGTTCGCCGACGTCCCGGCCATCACCGGCCTGGACCGCGCGCTGCGCACCGCCGTGCAGGACGCCGCCCGGGACGCGACCGCCGACGGCGTCGACTTCCACGTGTCCAGCGGATGGCGCAGCGCCGCCTACCAGCAGGCGCTCTTCGACGCCGCGGTGGACCGGTACGGCAGCCCCGAGGCGGCCCGGGAATGGGTGCTCCGCCCCGACGAGTCCGCCCACGTCACCGGCGACGCGGTCGACATCGGCCCCACGGACGCCATGAGCTGGCTGGCCCAGCACGGGTCGGACTACGGACTGTGCCAGACCTACGGCAACGAGATGTGGCACTTCGAGCTCGCCGTCGAGCGCGGCGGCCGGTGCCCCGCGCCGTCCACCGACCCCAGCGTCGGCTGACCGCGTGACGGCCACCCGCGAGCCGGCCAGCGTCGTCGCGGCCCGGCAGCTCGCCGCAGAGGCGCACGAGCGTCGCCGGCCGCTCGCCCGTCCCCCGGGAGGGCGCGGCGATACGCCGCCGATACGTCGGCATCCCTACCCTCGCCCCATGCGGGTGCTGATCGCCGAGGACGAGCCCTACCTGGCCGACGCCATCCGGGACGGCCTCCGCCTGGAGGCCATCGCCGCCGACGTGGTCCACGACGGGGACAGCGCGCTGGAGAACCTGGCGGTCAACGGCTACGACGTCGTCGTGCTCGACCGCGATCTGCCCGGCACCTCCGGCGACGACGTCGCCCGGCGGATGATCGCCGACGGCCGGCCGTGCCGGATCCTCATGCTGACCGCGGCCGACCGGCTGGAGGAGAAGGTCGCCGGCTTCGAGCTCGGCGCCGACGACTACCTCACCAAGCCCTTCGCGATGCGGGAGCTGGTGGTGCGGCTGCGCGCACTGGGCCGCCGTCCGGTCGACGGGGCGCCCCCGGTGGTGGAGTTCGCCGGACTCACCCTCGACCCCTTCCGCCGGGAGGTGTTCCGGGACGGCCGGTACGTGGGGGTGACGCGCAAGCAGTTCGCGGTCCTGGAGGTGCTGATGGCCGCCCGCGGCGGGGTGGTCAGCGCGGAGTCGCTGCTCGAGCGGGCCTGGGACGAGAAAGCCGATCCGTTCACCAACGCCGTCCGGATCACCATCTCCTCCCTGCGCAAGCGCCTGGGCGATCCCTGGCTCATCCACACCGTGCCCGGCACCGGCTACCGGGTGGGCGAACCGACGACCGCCCGCGACGGCACGAGCGGTACCGACCTCCGGTGAGTGCCCGGCTGCGGCTGACCCTCAGCTACGCCGGCTTCCTCGTCGTCGCCGGCATGGGAACCATCGCGCTGCTCTGGTACGTGCTGCGCTTCGTCCCCGAGGGAAACCTCTACGACGACGTCGGTGCTCCGGTCCCGGACCGGAGCGACCTCATCGATGCCCTGCTGCCGAAGCTGCAGGTGGTGCTCGCCGTGCTCGCGGTGATCGGGCTGGTCGGTGGCTGGCTCCTGGCCGGCCACATGCTCCGCCCGCTGACCCACATCCATGCCGTCGCCCAGCAGGTCGCGGGTGGCTCGCTGGAGCACCGGGTGCGCCTGGACGGCACCCGCGACGAGTTCCGGGAACTCGCGGACACCTTCGACACCATGCTCGACCGGCTCCAGGCCTCCCTCGACGAGCACCGCCGGTTCGCCGCGAACGCCTCCCACGAACTGCGCACCCCCTACGCGGTCGAACGGGCGATGCTCGACGTGGCGCTCGCCGATCCGGCCGGCGTGGACGTCGGCCGGCTGCTGCGCCGGCTCGACGAGACCAACCGCCGCGGCACCGAGACCGTGGAGGCGCTGCTCGCGCTGGCCGCCCTCGACCAGGGCCGGACCCCGCCCCGCACCCCGGTGGACCTGGCCGAGCTCACCGCCGGTGTCGTCTCGGATCTGAGCCCGCTGGCCGACCACGGCGGGCCGACCCTCTCCGCCGACCTGGGCGAGGGCGACCTCGACGGTGTCGAGCCCCTGGTCCGGCAGCTGGTGACCAACCTGGTGGTCAACGGGCTGCGCCACAACATCGGCGCGGGCGGCTCCGTCCACGTCGCCACCGGCTCGACCTCCGACGGCCGGGCCGAGCTGCGGGTGGTCAACACCGGCCCGGTGGTCCCGGCGCACCTGCTGGCCACGCTCACCGAGCCCTTCGTCCGGGTCGACGCGCGGACGACCGGCCGGAGCTCCGGAGGGCACGACCCGGGGCCGGGCGGGAGCGGGCTCGGGCTGGCGATCGTGGCCCGGGTGGCCCAGGTCCACGGCGCAACCCTGGAGCTCTCCGCCCCGTCGGCGGGCGGGCTGTGCGTGCGGGTGGTGTTCCCGGCACCGGGGGCGTGACGGCCCGGAACGGGCCCCCTGCTGAGCGCGACGACGTACTCACCGCTGCGGGACGGCCCACGGACCGCCCGGGGAGCACCAGCCCACCTGGGTCCCCGTCAGGTCAGTGCGGGGCCACCCGGAAGACCGGCCAGCCGATCTCGGTGCGCCACGCCGCCGGGTCGGCCGTGTCGCGGGGACCGACCAGGTACGTCTCCCGTACCGGCCCGCTCACCACGAGCGCGTTGGCGACCACCCACGCGCCGAGCTCGCCGTAGGTGACGTCGATGTCGTCGTGCCCACCGACGTGGGTGGTGACGGCCAGCTCGACGGCCGGCAGGGTCGCGGCATGCACCCGACCGCTGCGCGGTGGCTGGTCCGTCGCCCGGTACACCAGCACGTGCCCGCGGCCGGCCTCGAACAGCGCGTTGTCGTACAGGCCGCCCGGTGGCCCGGTCGGGTCGGGCACCGCGGCGTCCAGTTCGGCCATGGCGCCGGCGTACCAGGTGAGGACGGAGTCGAGGTCGACGTCGTCCTCCACGGCGGCCACCGGAGTCGCCGGCACCGCCCGCAGCTCGACGTCCAGCGTCGCCGGCTCGGGGTGCAGCAGCCGGCGCAGCGAGGCGACCGCGGTGCGGGTCCGGTCGAGCTCGGACTCCAGCCGTTGCAGGTGATCGGCGACGAGGGCGGCACGCGTCCCCGGGTCGGGGGAGTCCAGGATGCGCCGGACGTCGGGCAGCGGGACGTCGAGCTCGCGCAGCCGGTGGATGACCTGCGCGGTCGGGATCTGCTCCCCGCCGTAGTAGCGGTAGCCCGTCACGGGGTCCACGTCCTCGGGCTCGAGCAGGCCGGCGTCGTGGTAGCGGCGCAGCGTGCGGACGCTGAGGTGGGTCAGCCGCGAGAACTCCCCGATCGACAGCACGGGTGCACTCTGCACCCTCTCCCCGGGAGAGGGTCCAGCGCTTGACCCTCCCGCGGCGGGACGGCCCACGGTCGGGGCATGACGATCCCGACCACGATCCAGCCCAGCCGGCTCCCGGCCCTCATCCAGGGCTTCCTCGCCGCGCACACCGCTCGTGACGCCGACACCGCCATCGGCGCCTTCACCCCCGACGCCGTGGTGACCGACGAGGGGCGCACCTTCCGCGGGACCGAGGAGATCCTCGGCTTCCTCCGGCACTCGGGCTCGGAGTTCAGCTACACCACCGAGCTGACCGGAGCCGAGCGGATCGACGAGGAGCACTGGGTGGCGGTCAACCACCTGGAGGGGAACTTCCCGGGTGGGGCCGTGGACCTCGCCTACCGCTTCGCCCTGGCGGGCGATCTCGTCGCAGAGCTGGTCATCGCGCCTCGATGACCACTGCCGACCCGCTTCGGGCGAGACCCGCGGCCGCGGGTGAGCGGAGGCGTCAGGCGACGTCGGTGCGGGCGCCGGTCAGGTAGTCGCGCACCGCCGGCTCGGGAACCCGGAAGGACCGGCCGACACGCACCGCGGCCAGTTCCCCGCCGTGCACGAGGCGGTACACGGTCATCTTCGAGACCCGCATGATCGCCGCGACCTCGGTGACGGTCAGGAACGAGACGGTCGGGCGAGGAGCAGGTCGCTGGATCGACGGGACAGCCCCCATCGGGTGCCCGGGCGCCGGGCGGCCGGGGGCGGGGTGCCCGCCCACGGGGCCCCGGGCCGCGGGGACCGGCTGGGCGGCGAAGCGGGTGGCGGGGCGCTGGCCGTAGGCGACCGGACGGGCCTGGACAGGAGCGGGGGAGCGGTGGGTCAGGGGCACGTCGAACTCCTCGGTGGGGACTCTCGGGTCGCGGAGCCGGCTCATCGCCGGCGACGGTGCGCGCCCGTGCTGTCACCGACGGTAGGCGGAGGTGGCTGCGCCCGCGAGGTGTACCGAGGACGAGACGGACTGGTCCGGTTCGTCAGATGTTGACCGTGCGCCCGGCGCGTCCGGGTCGGTGCGGTCCCGACCCCGCGTCGTCCGGCCGACGTGTCAGCCGATCCACCGGCGCATCTCGCCGGCCATGACCCGGCCGAACTGGAGCTCGGGGAAGTGCGCGCCGGCCCCGTAGGTGGTGTCTCCCTCGAGCTCCCGGAACAGCCGCTCGCGCACCTGGGCGGCGAGCTGCGGGTCGATGTCGCCCATGGCGTGCCACGTGGGTTCCTCCAGCTGCAGGGGGCAGGTGATCGCGTCGCCGAGCAGCAGCGCCCGGTGCACGCCGGAGGAGACGACGACCGACAGGTGCCCGGGGGTGTGCCCCGGGGTCATGGTGACGTCGATCCCGGGGACGACGGTGGTGTCGCGGCTGACCAGGCGGAGCCGGGCGGCGTCGGTTCCCAGCAGACCGTGCCGGATGTGGTCGAGCATCCTGCTGCGCGGATCGAGGACGAAGTGCTCCCAGTCGGCCGCGCCGAACCAGATGTCGGCCCGCGGGAAGACCGGCCGGCCGGCGAGGTCGAACAGCCAGCCGCAGTGGTCGAGGTGCAGGTGGGTGCAGATGACCACGTCGATCTCGTCGGGGCGCACCCCGGCGGCACGCAGCCCCACCGGCAGCTGCCCGCCGACGAGCATCCGCTCGGGACCGTCGTCGTGCAGATCCGGCCCGAGGCCGGTGTCGACCAGGACCACGGAGGAACCGGTCCGGACGAGGAACGTGCCGATCGGCATCCACGCCTGCCCGTGCCGGTCGAAGAAGTCCTCATGGCCGTGCGCGGTGACGTGGTCGCCGAAGTAGCCGGGGCTCGCCCGGAAGGTGCCGTCGGCGATGGGGTGGATGTCGATCTCCCCGACCTTCATGGGTGCTCCGCTCCGTGGGGATCTCGTGGCGGGCCGTGGCGGGCGGTCCCCGCCCGGGAAGCCGCTGCCGGGGGACCGGATCGCGTCGCTCACGGGCCCGGCGCCCATGGTGCACCCCCTCCGGAGCGGTCGCCGGGCGGAGAGCGGCCGCGGCCACCCCGGCCGTCGGCGACGTTCACCGGCCCGATGCCAGGACGTGCGGTGTCGTCCGCCGTCGTACCGCCTTGGCGGTAAGAAGCTGGCGAAGTGTCACCGGACGGTAACGCGTCGTGACGGGAGTGCGGTGACCATGACGTCCTTGTTCGGAACCGGGATCTCCGCCAGGCAGGAACCACTGGTCGGCGCGGACCTGCAGGTCTCCGTCGCCGGGGAGCCCCGGCGCTACGTGGACCTCGACGCCGCGGCCACCACGTCGCCCTCGGAGGCGGTCGTCCGCGCCGTGCAGGACTTCCTGCCCTGGTACTCCAGCGTCCACCGGGGGGCCGGGGCGAAGTCGCAGTACTCCAGCGCCCGGTACGAGCAGGCCCGCGAGACCCTCGTCCGCTTCGTGGGCGCCGATCCGGCGACGCACGTGGCCCTGTTCCCCCGCAACACCACCGAGGGCCTCAACCAGATCGCCTTCCGGCTCGGTCTGACCCGGGACGACGTCGTCGTCACCACCGCGGTCGAGCACCACGCCAACCTGCTGCCCTGGCAGCGCCACGCGCAGGTGCGGATCGTCGACGTCGACCGGTCCGGGACCTACGACGTCGCCGCCGTGGTCGCCGCCCTCGACGAGCGCCCCACCCCGCGCGTGCTGGCGGTGTCCGGCGCGTCCAACGTCACCGGCTGGCTGCCCGACCTCGCCGGGATCGCCGCGGCGGCGCGCCAGCGCGGCGTGCTGGTGGTGGTCGACGGGGCGCAGCTGGTGCCGCACCGCCCGGTGGACATGACCGCGCTCGGCATCGACGTGCTCGTGTGGTCCGGCCACAAGATGTTCGCGCCCTTCGGGGCGAGCGGCCTGGTCGTCGACCGGCGACTGCTCGCCGAGGGTGAGCCCTTCCTCGTCGGGGGCGGAGCGGTGAAGGCGGTCTCGCACGACGAGGTCATCTGGGCCGACACCCCCGACCGGGACGACGCGGGCACGCCCAACGTCGTCGGCGCCGTGGCGCTCGCCGCCGCCGCCGAGGAACTCCTCAGCGCAGGTGCGCGGCGCCGGCTCCACGAGGAGGCACTCGTCCGCGCGCTGGACGACGAGCTGGCCACCGTTCCCGGGCTGCGCCGCCTGGGCCCGGTGTCCGGCGACCGCCTCCCCGTGGCCACCTTCGTCCTCGACGGCATGCACCACGCCGACGTCGCGGAGCGGTTGGCCCGGGAGCACGGCATCGGGGTCCGCAGCGGGTGCTTCTGCGCCCACCCCTACCTCGGCCGGCTGCTCGGTCTCGGCCCGGACGAGGTGGCGCGGTTCCACGACGACGCCCGATCGGGCCGGACCGACCGGGTGCCCGGCGCGGTGCGCGTGAGCTGCAGCTCGGCCACCCCGCTGGAGGACGTCGCGACGTTGGGAGCGGCCCTGCACACCCTCACCGCCCCCGTACGCGACGCCGTCGCGACCCGCCCGCCGTCACCGGCCGGGCAGGGGCGCTGAGGCCGGTCGCCCCCACGCCTGGTCGGGGCCGGGGGCGCGACTGAGAGGATGGCCCGCGACTGGCTACCCGAGGGAGACGGACCCGACATGCCCAGAGCTCTGCTGCTCGAGAACATCGACCCGGTCGCGGTCGAGCTGCTGTCCTCGGCGGGCTTCGAGGTCGAGTCGCTGCACGGGGCGCTGGACGAGGCCGACCTGATCGCCGCGCTGGACGGCGTCGACGTGCTCGGCATCCGGTCCAAGACGCAGGTGACCGCGGAGGTGCTGGCGCGCCGGCCGGCGCTGTCCGCGGTGGGTGCGTTCTGCATCGGCACCAACCAGATCGATCTCACCGCGGCGGCCGAGGCCGGGGTCGCGGTCTTCAACGCGCCGTACTCCAACACCCGCAGCGTGGTGGAGCTGGCGATCGCGGAGATCATCAGCCTGGCGCGGCGGCTCACCGACCGGGACCGCGCGCTGCACGCGGGGATCTGGGACAAGTCGGCGACCGGCAGCCACGAGATCCGGGGCCGGACGCTCGGCATCGTGGGCTACGGCAACATCGGCAGCCAGCTGTCGGTGCTGGCCGAGGCCCTCGGCATGCGCGTGGTCTTCTACGACCTGGAGGACAAGCTGGCGCTGGGCAACGCGCAGCGCTGCGACAGCCTCGACGAGCTGCTCGAGCGGGCGGAGGCCGTGACGCTGCACGTGGACGGCCGGGGCGGCAACGCCGGGCTGTTCGGCGCGGAGCAGTTCGCCAAGATGCGCCGGCGCAGCCTCTTCCTCAACCTCTCCCGCGGATTCGTCGTCGACCACGAGGCGCTGCGCGACCACATCCTCAGCGGCCACATCGCCGGTGCGGCGGTCGACGTGTTCCCCGACGAGCCGAAGAAGCAGGGCGACGAGTTCGGCTCCGTCCTGCGCGGCCTGCCCAACGTGATCCTCACCCCGCACGTCGGCGGGTCGACCCAGGAGGCGCAGTACGACATCGGGCGCTTCGTCGCCGGCAAGCTGGTGGACTACTCCCGCACCGGGACCACGACGCTCAGCGTGAACATGCCCGCCGTGGCACTGCACGGCTCCTCGGTCTCCCGGTTCGCGCTGCTGCACCGCAACGTGCCGGGCGTCCTCGCCCGCGTCGACGCGCTGGTCGGGGAGCACGGGCTCAACGTGGACGGCCAGATGCTGTCCACCCGCGGCCCCTTCGGCTACGTCGTGACCGACGTGAACGGGGCGCTGCCGGCGGAACTGCTGGCGCAGCTGCGCGCGCTGCCGGAGACCGTCCGGCTGGTGACGTCGCACCACCGCCCCTGACCACGCCGACGGCCATCCGGTGACGAGGTGGAAGGTCCGGACGACGACGTGACGACAGGCCCCGACCGCGCTCGGACACCGTCCCCGCTCGACGTGCAGGACGGCCGGCGGGCCTGGTCGGTGCTCGCCGCGGCCTTCGTCGCGATGTTCGTCAGCTTCGGGGTGGCCTACAGCTTCGGGGCCTTCCTGCTGCCGGTGAGCGACGCGCTCGGCTCCGGCCCGGGAGCGACCGCCGGCGTCTTCTCGCTGACCCTGATCGCCCTGTTCGGTCTCGGTGCGCTCTCCGGGCCGGCCGTCGACCGGTTCGGTCCCCGGCGGGTGGTGCTCGTCGGCGCCCTCGCCCTGGGTCTGGGACTGGTGCTCACCTCCCGGGCGACGGCGCTGTGGCACGCCTACGTGGGGCACGGCCTCGGCGTCGGGCTCGCGGTGGCCTGCAGCTACGTGCCGCTGGTCGCCGTCGTGGGCGGGTGGTTCACCCGGCGGCGCACCCTGGCCGTCGGCATCGCGGTGTCCGGCATCGGTCTCGGCACGCTGCTCGTCGCGCCGCTGGCTGCCGACCTCATCGCCCGCCACGGGTGGCGCGACGCCTACCTCGTCCTCGCCGCCGTCGGCACGGTCGCGCTCGTCGGGTGCGCGTTCCTCGTCCGCCCGGCCCCCGGAGCCGCGCAGGCCGACCGCGCACCGCTGGGCCCCCGGCTGCGCACCCCGACGTACCGGCGCCTCTACGCCAGCGGCCTGCTGATCTCCATCGGGCTGTTCGTCCCGTTCGTGCACCTGCCGGCGTACGCCGTGAGCCGGGGGACGGGGGACGTGGCCGCGGCCGCCCTGGTCGGGGTCATCGGGGCGGCCAGCATCCTCGGGCGCCTGGCCCTCGGCGCCGCCGCCGCCCGCACCGGCGTGCTCCGCACCTACCAGGCCTGCTTCGCGCTGATGGCCGGGAGCTTCCTGCTCTGGCTCGGCGAGCCCGGCTATCCCCGCCTGGTCGTCTTCGCCGCGCTGCTCGGGATCGGCTACGGGGGCTTCGTCGCGCTCGGCCCGACCCTGGTCGCCGAGCTGTTCGGCCTGCGCGGTCTCGGTGGGCTGCTCGGGATCCTCTACACGTCCGCCGCCGTGGGCTCGGCGATCGGGCCGCCCGCCGCGGGCGTGGTGATCGGCGCGACGGGCGAGTACCTGGCGGTGATCGTGGCGGCCCTGCTGCTCGGGGTGGCCGCCACCGCCATGGTGCTCACCGTCCGCTCCGGGCCCCCGGAGGCGGCGGGCCGCTGACCGGGCGCCGGAGGTGCCCGGGACGCCGCGCTCGGGGGACACTCTCCGCCCGAGCCGCTCTGCGACGACGCGGGGACGACGACGCAGGAATCCCGAGGTGCTGACATGACGACCGATCCACGACGGCGGGACGCCGGGAACCCCGCGGGGGGCGCCCGTTGACCGAGCGCCCCCCGGGTCCCGCGACCGAGGGCGACGACGAGGTCGTCGTCCCGGTGTTCTTCCTGTCCGACAGCACCGGGATCAGCGCCGAGACGATGGGCAACGCGCTGCTCATCCAGTTCCCGGACGTGCGCTTCGAGCGCACCGTGATCCCGTTCATCTCCTCGGTCGAGGAGGCGCGCGAGGTGGTGGCCCAGCTCGACGAGGTGATGGCCGGGCCGGTCGCCCCGCTGGTCTTCACCACCGCCGCCGTCGACGAGGTGCGGGCGGAGCTGATGAGGACCAAGGCCCCGATCATCGACTTCTTCGGGCTGCACATGGACCGCGTGGAGGCCCAGCTCGGCGCCCGCGGCCTGCGTGAGGCCCGGCGGCTGCACGGGCTGGGTGACGTGCGCCGCTACAACGACCGGATGGCGGCGATCGAGTTCGCCATCGAGCACGACGACGGGCTGAGCCCCCGCGGCCTGGACCGGGCCGACGTCGTCCTGCTGGCGCCGTCGCGGTGCGGCAAGACGCCGACCGCCATGTACCTGGCCCTGCAGCACGGCCTGTTCGTGGCCAACTACCCGCTCGTCGACGAGGACCTGGAGACCACCGACCTGCCGCGCCCGGTCCGCGACCTGGCCGACCGCTGCTTCGGGCTGACCACCACGGTGGCCCGCCTCAGCCGGGTCCGGCAGGAGCGGCGCCCGGACTCCCGGTATGCCTCGGAAGAGCAGTGCCGCTTCGAGCTGCGCCGGGCGTCGGCGATGTACGACAGGCATGATCTGCCCACCGTGGACACCTCGGCGGCCTCCGTGGAGGAGATCGCCGCCGTCGTGATCCAGACCCTGGCCCGGCAACGGCGCAGCCTCGCGCGCGCGCAGTCCGGCCACGACCTCCACCGAGGAAGGACCAACCGCTGATGAGCACCGACACCGCGTCCGGGGTACCGACCGGGGGCACGCCCGACGACGGCGACAACGTCCGCTGGTTCGCGGAGCTCGGGCTGGCGGACCTCGAGGTGGTGGGCGGGAAGAACTCCTCGCTCGGCGAGATGATCTCCCACCTCGCCGACGCCGGGGTGAGCGTGCCCGACGGCTTCGCGACCACGGCCGCGGCCTACCAGCGCTTCCTGGGCGACACGGGCCTGGCGGGACGGATCGCCGAGCGGCTGCGCGGGCTGGACACCGACGACGTCCGGGCGCTGTCCGCCGCCGGTGAGGAGATCCGCCGCGAGGTGGTCGAGCAGCCCTTCCCGCCGGCCCTGGAGGCCGACATCCGCAAGGCCTACGAGACGCTTGCCGGGAACGACGCGGAGGCCTCCTTCGCCGTCCGCTCCAGCGCCACCGCCGAGGACCTGCCGGACGCCTCCTTCGCCGGGCAGCAGGAGACGTTCCTCAACGTGCGCGGCATCGACGCGGTGCTGCAGGCCGTCCGCGAGGTCTACGCCTCGCTCTACAACGACCGGGCGATCGCCTACCGGGTGCACCACGGCTTCGACCACGAGGCGGTGTCCCTGTCGGCGGGGGTGCAGCGGATGGTGCGCTCCGACGTCGGCGCCTCGGGCGTCATGTTCACCATGGACACCGAGTCCGGGTTCCGCGACGCCGTCTTCATCACCTCGGCCTACGGCCTCGGCGAGGGCGTCGTGCAGGGCGCGGTCAACCCCGACGAGTTCTACGTCTACAAGCCCGCGCTGGCCGCCGGGCGCCCGGCGATCCTCAAGCGGGGCGTGGGGGAGAAGGCCACCAAGATGGTCTACACCGAGCACGCCGAGGTGGGCCGGACGACGGAGTTCGTCGACGTCGACCCCGCGCAGCGCCGGCTCCTCTCGCTGACCGACGCCGAGGTCCTCGAGCTCGCCCGCCAGGCGCTGCGGATCGAGGAGCACTACGGCCGCCCGATGGACATCGAGTGGGGCAAGGACGGGCTGACCGGTCAGCTGTACGTCCTCCAGGCGCGCCCGGAGACCGTGCAGTCCCGCTCCGGCAACACCACCGAGCGGTACCGGCTGACCGGCAGCGGCGACGTCGTCGTCGAGGGGCGGGCGATCGGCCAGAAGATCGGCGCCGGCACCGTCCGGGTGCTCGACGACATCGACCAGATGGACTCCTTCACCGCCGGGGACGTCCTCGTCGCCGACATGACCGACCCCGACTGGGAACCGATCATGAAGCGGGCCTCGGCCATCGTCACCAACCGCGGCGGGCGGACCTGCCACGCGGCGATCATCGCCCGGGAGCTCGGCATCCCCGCCGTCGTCGGGACCGGGACCGCCACGCGGGCGCTGTCCGACGGCGACCCGGTCACCGTCTCCTGCGCGGAGGGCGACACCGGCTTCGTCTACGCCGGCGAGGTCGGCTTCGAGGTGGCCGAGACGGAGCTGGACTCGATGCCGGAGATCCCCACCAAGATCATGATGAACGTCGGGACGCCGGAGCAGGCCTTCGCCTTCTCCCGGCTGCCGCACGCCGGGGTGGGGCTCGCCCGGCTGGAGTTCATCATCAACCGGCAGATCGGGATCCACCCGCGCGCGCTGCTCGAGCTCGACCAGCTCGAGGGGAAGCTCAAGCGGCAGATCGAGGAGCGGATCGTCGCCTACCCCTCGCCGCGGGACTTCTTCGTGCAGCGGGTCGCCGAGGGCGTCTCGATGATCGCCGCGGCGTTCGCGCCCGAGCCGGTGATCGTGCGGATGAGCGACTTCAAATCCAACGAGTACGCCAACCTCCTGGGCGGTGAGGCCTACGAGCCGCACGAGGAGAACCCGATGATCGGCTACCGCGGCGCCTCGCGGTACCTGTCGGCCGACTTCGCCGAGTGCTTCGCCATGGAGTGCGAGGCGCTGCGCTACGTCCGCGACGAGATGGGCCTGACCAACGTCAAGATCATGATCCCGTTCGTCCGTACCGTGGCCGAGATCGAGGGCGTCGTCCGGCTGCTCGGCGAGCACGGCCTGCGCCGCGGGGAGAACGACCTCTCCGTGGTCATGATGTGCGAGCTGCCGTCCAACGCGCTGCTGGCCGGTGACTTCCTGGAGCACGTCGACGGCTTCTCCATCGGCTCGAACGACATGACCCAGCTGACGCTGGGGCTCGACCGCGACTCCGCCCTGGTCGCCGGTGGCTTCGACGAGCGCGACCCGGCGGTGCTCGCCCTGCTCGAAATGGCGATCAAGGCTTGCCTGGAGCGGGGCAAGTACGTCGGCATCTGCGGTCAGGGCCCGAGCGACCACCCCGACCTCGCCCAGTGGCTGGTGGAGCAGGGGATCGAGTCGATGTCGCTGAACCCCGACACGGTCGTCGACACCTGGCTGCACCTGGCGAAGACGGCGCCCGCGTCCTGAGGCACCGGACCGGGCCGGCACCGCGCGTGCGGGGCCGGCCCGGTCCGGAACTGCCCGGCCGAGGTCTCCGGGAGGCGCGGCCGGGGGGGTGCGTGGCGTCCCGGGCAACCGCCCCGGCCATGCTGTGCGGGCCGGGATCCCGACCGGGACCGGCACCGCCGAGCTGCTGGAGAACCGTGACGATGGACGAGCCGACCGCTCCCGTGGACGACATCCTCGGGACCGCGACGCAGATCGCCGACCTGCTGGTCGAGGTGCAGACCCGGGTGAACGCGCAGATCGACGCCACGCTGACCGAGCTTCTGCCGGAGGTCCGGGAACGGCTCGGTGTCGCGCAGCCGGAGCCGGCCGAGCTCCCGGGCCTGGCGAACACCCGGATCACGGGGCTGAGCGTCGTCGTCACGCCGGCCGCCGTCGCCACCGTCGTGCCGCTGTCGAAGGAGTCGCTGGGCACGACCCAGGCGGGGCGGCAGGCCGCGGCCGACATCGTGGCCGGCGCCGACGAGCGGCTGGCCGTCATCGCCGGCCCGTGCTCGATCCACGACCCGGCCGCGGCGCTGGAGTACGCCGGCTTCCTCGCGCGCATGCGCGAGCGGCACGGCGAGGACCTCGAGATCCTCATGCGGACCTACACCGAGAAGCCGCGCACCGAGGTCGACTGGAAGGGCTTCGCCTACGACCCGTTCCTCGACGGCTCCAGCCGGATCAGCGTCGGGCTGGTGGCCACCCGGATGCTCATGTGCCGGATCACCGAGCAGGGCGTGCCCGTGGCGGCCGAACCGCTCAACGCGCTCACCCCGCAGTACGTCGACGGGCTGATCACCTACAACGGTGTCGGCGCCCGCAACGTCACCGACCAGACCGCGCGCGAGCGGGTGTCGGGCTTCTCCTCCGTCGTCGGCTTCAAGAACTCGCCGGAGGGCAGCGTCGACTCCGCGATCCAGGCGGTCGTCGCCGCGCGGGCGCCGCACGAGTTCCTCGGCGTCGACCAGCACGGCGTGAGCGCCCAGTTGTCGACGACGGGCAACGAGACCGGGCACGTGATCCTGCGCGGCACCAAGGACGGGCCCAACTACTCCGCGGCGCACATCGCCGAGACCCGGCAGAAGCTGGCCGCGCGCGGGCTGCCCGAGGTGCTGGTGGTCGACGCCTCGCACGGCAACAGCCAGAAGAACCACCTGCGCCAGATCGACGTCGTGCGCGACCTCGCGGGGCAGATCGCCGGCGGCGAGCGGGCGATCCGCGGCGTGATGATCGAGAGCAACCTGGTCGCCGGGCGGCAGGACCTCGACCAGCGGCACCCGGAGGCGCTCGAGTACGGCAAGAGCGTCACCGACGCCTGCGTCGACCTGCCGACCACCGAGGCGCTGTTCGCCGAGCTCGCCGCGGCGTCCCGGGCGCGGCGGGCAGGCGCCGGACGAGGGTGACCGGCGCGCTCGGTTGAGCGCTCACTCCTGCTCGTGCCACCTGCGGCCCGGCGGGAAGGGCGCGTTCACGTCGAAGTGCACCCCCAGCATCCGGATGGCGAAGCACAGGACGGCGGCCCCCACCGTGGCGATCGCGCCACGGACGTCGAGCAGTTCGACGACGACGACGGCGGTCGCCCCGACGATCGCCGGCACCGCGTACAACCCGCTGCTCAGCACCGACGGGACCTGGCGGATGAGCACGTCGCGCAGCGTGCCGCCGCCCACCCCGGTGATCCCGCCGACGACGACCGCCTGGGCCGGGCCGAAGCCGAGGTCGAGCGCCTTGAGCGCGCCGGTGACGGCGAACAGGCCCAGCCCGGCGGCGTCCAGGACGTTGATCGCGCCGTAGATCCGCTCCAGGTAGTGCCCGGTGAAGAAGGCGATCAGCCCGCCGGCGGCAGCCACCGCCAGGTACCGCCAGTCCACGAAGGTGGCCGGTGGCAGGGCCCCGAGCAGGACGTCGCGGATCGTGCCGCCGCCGAGCGCGGTGATCATGCCGAGCGTGATGACGCCGACGATGTCGAGCCGGGTCGACCGGACGGCGATCAGGGCCCCGTTGAGCGCGAAGGCGAACGTGCCCACGAGATCCAGGATCAGCAGCGCCGTGGTGGGCATGTGACTTCTGGGTTCCTCCCTGCCGGACGCGGGAGTCGCGGCCGGCCCACTCTGCCCGACCGGCGGTCCCCGTCCGGCACCGGACCGGCCGTCTACGGTGCCGGTATGCCCGCCGCCGCCCGTACCGCCGCCCGCCTGCTCCTGGGCGCAGCCATGGTGGGGGCGGGCACGCTGCACCTCACGGTCCAGCGGGAGGAGTTCCGGGCGCAGGTGCCGGCCTGGTTCCCCCTCGACGAGGACCTCACGGTGCTCGGCTCGGGGGTCGTCGAGATCGCGCTGGGCGCGTCGTTCCTCGCGCTGCCGAGGAAGCGTCGGCTGATCGGCGCGCTGCTGGCGGCGTTCTTCGTGCTGATCTTCCCCGGCAACGTCGCGCAGTACCTGGAGGGCACCGACGCCTTCGGTCTCGACACCGACCGCAAGCGCCTGGTCCGGCTGTTCTTCCAGCCGCTGCTGGTGCTCTGGGCGCTGTACGGCGGAGGCTGGCTGCGCCGCCGCACCCGGCACGACTGACGTCCGCGGGGTGCGCTGAGCCGCGGGTGCCCGGTCGTCCTGTAACGATCGGCCGCGACCGGACATGTACTCCACGTGATCGCGATGCAAGGGCCGCAACCCATGACCGGTGCCCCGGGGAGGGGCGACCTCTTCGAGGAGGTCTACCGGAGCTCGGGCACCGCGGTGCTGGGCTACGCGCTGCGGCGGGCGGCGTCCCGGGAGGACGCGATGGACGTCGTCGCCGAGACCTTCGCGACCGCCTGGCGGCGCCGCGCCGACATGCCGCCGGATCCCGGCGACGCCCGCCCGTGGCTGTTCGGCATCGCCCGCAACTGCCTGGCCAACTCCCTGCGCAGCAGCGACCGGGCCGGCCGGCTGGGCGAGCGGCTGGCCGGCGCGTTCACCCCTGGCGCCGTGCCGGACCCCGCCGCCCTGCACGAGCAGTCGGCCGACGCCCGGCGGGTACGCGCGGCGCTCGCGACGCTGTCGGAGGAGGACCGCGAACTCCTCGCCCTCATCGCCTGGGAGGGCCTGACGCCCGCACAGGTGGCCGCTGCCCTCGGCCTGACCGCCGGCACCGCGCGCGTGCGCCTGCACCGCGCCCGCGGCCGCCTCCGCGCGGCACTCGACACCCCTGCATCCCCCGAGGAGACCTCCGATGAGCACTGACCGAGAGCTGGACGACCGCCTCGCGGCTGCCGCCGGGGTCCGGGACGCCGATCTGCCGGCCCTGCCCGACGACTTCCTCGCGGTACTGCGGGTCGACGCCGACGAGCCGGCGTCCGTCGTCGCCGCCCGGCAGCTGGTGGCCGACGCGCGGGGCGCCCGCGTGCGTCCACGGCGTCGGCGCCCGAGCCGGAAGCTCCTCGCCCGTGCCGGCGCCGGCCTGCTCGTGATCGCCGCGGCGTGGACCGCAGCCGTCGTGGTCGACACACCCGACCGGCCGGGCCCGCGACAGGCGAGTCCGACGCCCAGCGTGGGCATCGAGGCACCGGTCGAGGGCATCAGGCTGGTCGCCGCCGAGGCGGTCACCTTCCCGTTGTCGGTCGACCCGGTTCCGGAGGGACTCACGCCCACGTTCAGCCGGTGGGGCGGCGTGGCCTTCTACCCGGGGCAGCCGCTGGTCTTCTCCGCCGACTACTCGTCCGAGGACGGCGACCGGTTCCTCGTGCGTCTGTTCCCGGACGACCCGCGTGCGTGGCCCGACTCCGGGTGGTCGGTGGACGGGCCGGTGACCGGAACCGTGGGCGTCGACGGCGCGACAGCCGAGGTCCGTCAGGGCGACGGGTACGTGACCCTGCTGTGGGAACGCCCGGACGGCCGGTGGTCGCAGGTGCTGGGCGAGGGCGCCTACGGCGGGACCGAGGCGGCGCGGGCCGTGGCGGAGTCGATCGTCGACCGACCGCAGCCGGTGGGCCTGCAGTTCGGTCTGGCGCCGGCGGGGTGGTCGATCGGCGGCTACGAGGAGAGCCGCAGCCTCGACCTGGTCAGCGACACCGATCCTCAGCAGCTGCTGCGACTCAGCCTGATCGGCCGGGAAGGCGGTCTGACGATCGACACGGCACTCCTCGGGGAGGATTCGGTGGGCCCCGCGGTGCCGGTGACGGTGAAGGGGCTGGAGGCCCGGCTGGCGCTCGTGGAGGGGGACCCCGACTTCTGGCGTCTCGTCGGGCAGTTCCCCGACGGGCCCATGTTCCTGCTGGTGGCGCCGCAGGACGTGACGCAGGAGCAACTGCTCGCCATCGCCGAGCAGGTCACCTACACCCCCTGAGGACGACTCGTCCCGGTGACCGCGCCGGCAGGCCGGGGCCGCGGGTGCGCCGGCCCGCGGGCCGGGTCGCCCGGCACGAGCGCGGCGCGTCCCGGGCGGTCCCTGCCGAGTCGGGCTAGCTTGACCCGGTCATGGTCACCTCGGCGCCGCGCAGGCTCAGCATCCTCGTCGGGGTCGTGCTCCTGCTGATCACCGCGGCCCTCAGCTTTCTCGCGTGGCTGGCGCACGCCGAGAGCGAGGAGAACCTGCTGCGGCGGCAGCTGGCCCAGGTCGGCACCCTGCTGGGCAGCCAGGCCACCGTCCTGCAGGTGCAGCTGGCCGACATCGGGCAGGTGGCGGTCGCCACCGACGGGAACCCGTCGGCGTTCGCCGCGTTCGCCGACCGGCAGCTGACCGAGACGGGGCAGTCGCTCTCGCTGTGGCGGGTCGACGGCGACGACATGGAGCAGGTCGCCCTGCAGGGTGTCCCGCCGCTCCTGCCCGACGGTGGGGCGGACCGGCTGACCGAGCTGGAGCCCGACGGCCGGCTGGTGATGTTCGGGATCCTGCCCGGTGAGCCGAGGCGGCTGGCCTACGGGCTCATGCCGGGGGAGGACAACACCGACTTCGTCGTCTACGGCGAGGCGCCCCTCGCCCCGAACGGCCGCGTGGAGCCTGCAGAGGGGTCGCCGCTGGCGGGCCTGGACCTCGGGCTCTACCTGGGGGAGGACGCCGCCCCGGAGCAACTGCTGCAGGCGACGGCGCCCGTCCCGATCGAGGGCCGCACCGAGACCACGTCCGTGCCGTTCGGGAACAGCACGCTGACCATCGTCGGCGCGTCGCAGGGCCCCCTGACCGGGATCCAGTCGGCCGCGCTGCCCTGGGTCGTGCTCGGCGTCGGCGGCCTGCTGGCCCTCGGTGGCGCGGCGACGTTCGAGTTCGTCTCCCGCCGGCGCGCCGAGGCCGAGCGGCTGGCCGCCGAGAACGACCGGCTCTACCGCCAGCAGCGCGGCATCGCCGGCACCCTGCAGCACGCGCTGCTGCCCGCGGTGCCCGAGCTCCCCGGGCTCGAGGTCGCCGCCCGTTACGTGGCGGGTGAGGACGAGCTGCAGGTCGGTGGCGACTGGTTCGACGTCATCGGCCGCGGACCGGGCAGCTGCGTCTTCGTCGTCGGCGACATCTCCGGACGTGGCCTGCCCGCCGCCACCACGATGGCCGCCCTCCGCTTCGCCGTCCGCGCCTACCTGGCCGAGGGGCACACCATCGAGGACGTGCTGGCCCGGCTGCGCGGCCTGCTCGACATCGAGACCGACCACCAGTTCGCCACCGTGCTGCTGGGCGACCTGGACGTGCCCGCGGGACGGCTGCGGCTGGTGTCGGCCGGGCACTTCCCGCCCGCCCTGCTCGCCGACGGCGAGGTCATGCTGGTGGACTGCCCCGTCGGGACGCCGGTCGGCGTCTCGCCGTCGGTCGCCGACTCCGCCGTGACCGTCCCGGTGACGTCCGCGGCCACGATGCTCGCCTTCACCGATGGCGCTGTGGAGCGGCGCGGGGAGACGATCGACACGGGCCTGGACCGGCTGCGCACCGCTGCCGGTGGGGTCGTGTCCCGGCCGCTGGACGGGATGCTGGACGACCTGCTGGGAGCGCTCGTGAGCCCCGGCAACAAGGACGACACGGTGCTGCTGGGGGTGCGGTGGGGATGACTGATCCTGCGCGGGCCGCGCTCGCGATCACCCACGAGCCCGAGGGCGGGCTGGTGCTCGTGCTGCGCGGCGAGCTCGATCTGGCCGGCCTGCCCGGTCTGGCACCCGCCCTCGACGACGTCTTCGCGCTACCGCGGCAGCCGGTCGTCCTGGCGCTGGATGATCTGACGTTCCTGGACTCCACCGGCGTCTCCCTGCTGATCCGCATCGCCAACCACTTCGGCACGGTGCGGACCCGAGGGGCCGCCGAGCCGGTCCGGCGGGTGCTGGAGGTCCTCGGCCTCGCCGGCCGCTTCGGGCTGGGCGAGGGGTGAGGGCCGTGCCCTCCCGCAGGTTCGGCTCCTTCCCCGACTCGATCCCGGCCGCTCGCAGCTACGTGACCGCCGAGCTCGACAGCGCGCCGGCCGGGCTGTGCGAGACGGCCGGCCTGCTGGTCTCCGAGCTGGCCACGAACGCCGTGCGGCACGCCGGCGGGAACGAGTTCGTGGTGGAGGTGCAGACCTTCCCGGAGGAGGGCCGGCTGTGGGTCGGGGTGACCGACACCAGCTCCGGGCTGCCGGTGCTGCGGACGCCCGCCGTCACGGCCGAGAGCGGCCGCGGGATGCAGCTGGTCAGCCTGCTGGCCGACCGGTGGGGGGCGCGACGCCGCCGGCACGCCGACGAGAAGACGGTCTGGTTCGAGCTGGACTTCACCCCCGTCGCCTCCTGACGCGAGGGGACCGCCCGTGCGCGCCGGCCGTACTGGCCGGTAGGCGGTGTGACCTGCGACCAGGGGATAGGTTCGACGGGACACCGGGTCGTCGGCGCAGGGGAGTGGCACGTGGGCAGATCGGTTCTGGTGACCGGTGGCAACCGGGGGATCGGACTGGCGATCGCCCGCTCCTTCGCCGAGCAGGGCGACTCGGTGGCCGTCACCCACCGCGGCAGCGGCGCGCCCGACGGGCTGTTCGGGGTGCGGTGCGACGTCACCAGCAGCGAGGACGTCGACCGCGCGTTCAGCGAGGTCGAGGAGCACCAGGGCCCGGTCGAGGTCCTGGTCAGCAACGCCGGGATCACCCGGGACGGCCTCCTGATGCGGATGAAGGAAGAGGACTTCACCGACGTCGTCGACGCCAACCTGACCGCCGCCTACCGGGTGGCCAAGCGGGCCACGGCGAAGATGGTGCGGGCCCGCAGCGGGCGGATGCTGTTCGTGTCCTCGGTCGTCGGCCTGCTGGGCTCGGCCGGTCAGGCGAACTACGCGGCGAGCAAGTCGGGGCTGGTCGGGCTGGCGCGGTCCATCGCCCGGGAGCTGGGCAGCCGGAACATCACCGCGAACGTGGTGGCACCGGGCTTCGTGACGACGGACATGACCGCGGAGCTGCCGGAGGCCCGGCAGAAGGAGATCCTGGGGCAGGTGCCGCTGGGGCGGTACGCCTCGGCGGAGGAGATCGCCGGTGTCGTCCGCTTCCTGGCGAGCGACGCGGCCGGCTACATCACCGGGGCGGTCGTCCCGGTCGACGGCGGACTGGGGATGGGGCACTGATGAGTGGCGGGATTCTCGACGGCAAGAAGGTCCTGATCACCGGCGTCCTGACGGAGGCGTCGATCGCGTACGCGACCGCCCGGCTGGCCCAGGAGCAGGGCGCCACCGTCGTCCTCTCGAACTTCGGCCGTGCGCTGTCGCTGTGCACGCGGATCGCCAAGCGGTTGCCGCAGGAGGCCGCCGTCGTCGAGCTGGACGTCACGAACACCGAGCACCTGGCTTCGCTGGCCGACCGGCTGCGCGAGCAGGGCTTCGACTCGCTGGACGGCGTCGTGCACTCCATCGGCTTCGCGCCGCAGGAGGCGATGGGGGAGGGGTTCCCCGAGGTGGCCTGGGAGCACGCCGCCACCGCCTTCCAGGTGTCGGCCTGGTCCTACGCCTCGCTCACCCAGGCCTGCCGGCCGCTGCTCGCCAACCCCTCGTCGGTCGTCGGGCTCACCTTCGACGCCTCCGTCGCCTGGCCCGTCTACGGCTGGATGGGCGCGGCCAAGGCCGCGCTGGAGTCGACCTCCCGCTACGTGGCGCGTGAGCTCGGGCCCGAGGGCGTCCGGTCCAACATCGTCGCCGCCGGCCCGCTGCGCAGCATGGCCATGAAGTCCATCCCCGGCAGCAAGCAGTTCGAGGAGGCCTGGGAGGGGCGCGCACCGCTCGGCTGGTCGGTGACCGACACCGAGCCCGCCGGCAAGGCCGTGGTCGCGCTCTTGTCAGACTGGTTCCCGGCCACCACCGGCGAGATCCTCCACGTCGACGGGGGATTCCACGCCGTAGGCGTGTGAAGGTCGTAGAGCCACGCCGTCGGCGTGTGAGTGCATCCAGCAACGCCCCGCAACAGGAAGAACACACGTGCCCCGCGCCATCGTCGACATCACCCCTGCCGGTCAGCGTCCCGACGAGGACCCTTCGCTCGCAGTCCGCAACAACGGCGGCCTCGAGCCGTCGTCCGCCCCCGCCCCGGCCGGGCGCCGTGAGGCGCTGCTCCTGCTGTCCTTCGGCGGTCCCGAGGGTCACGAGGACGTCATGCCGTTCCTGGAGAACGTCACCCGTGGTCGCGGCATCCCTCGGGAGCGGCTGGAGGAGGTGGCCGAGCACTACCACCACTTCGGCGGCGTCAGTCCGATCAACGACCAGAACAAGGCGCTGCTCGCCGCGCTGGAGGGGCAGCTCCGGGCGGCCGGGGTAGACCTGCCGGTCTACTGGGGCAACCGCAACTGGGCGCCCTACGTCGAGGACGTCTGGCAGCAGATGGCCGGCGACGGCATCCAGCACGCCTACGTCCTCGCGACCTCGGCGTACGCCTCGTTCTCCGGCTGCCGGCAGTACCACGAGGACATCGCCCGGGCGCGGGCCGCGATGACCGGCGACGCCGGTGCCGCGGGCGGGCCGACCGCCGAGAAGCTGCCGCACTACTTCGACGCCGAGGGCTTCGTGCGGGCCAACGCCGACGCGCTCGCGGCCGCGCTCGCCGAGCTGCCTGAGGGCCTGCGGGACGGCGCCCGGCTTGTCGCCACCGCGCACAGCATCCCCGACTCGATGGCCGCCGTCGCCGGGCCCGAGGGGCACGCCTACGAGCTGGAGCTGCAGGCTGCCGCCCGCCAGGTCGTCGACCTCGTGGCGCATGGCCGCGACTTCGACCTGGTGTGGCAGAGCCGGTCGGGCCCGCCGTCGGTGCCGTGGCTGGAGCCCGACGTCAACGACCACCTCAAGGCGCTGGCGCGGGCGGGGGAGCGGGCCGTCGTCCTGTTCCCGGTCGGCTTCGTCAGCGACCACCTCGAGGTCATCTGGGACCTCGACAACGAGGCCAAGGAGACCGCCGAGGAGCTGGGACTGGCCTTCGCGCGGGCGGCGACGGCGGGCACGCACCCGGACTTCGTGCGCTCGCTGGTCGGGCTGCTGGCCGAGCGCCGGGCCGGGGGCGAGCCGCGCCTGGGCACCAACTGCCCGGCGTCCTGCTGTTTCGTCCCGCCGCGCCCGCCCCGCCCCACCGCCTGACGGGCCCGCGCGGTCTGGGGGTGCTCCCCGGGCTCCGCGAGTGCTGCACGGCCCGTAGTGCGTGGGCTCGACTCCCAGAGCGTCACCCCCGCGAGGTAGGCGTCCGCCACAGCGGCGCCACCTCGCGGCGGTAGCCCCGCCCGAACCCCTGACTGAGCACGTAGATGACCGGTGGCGGGACGGTCGACCGGAGAAACTGTCGCTCCGGTTCGGCCATGCCGTCGGTGAGCCAGGCGAAGAAGCGCCCGGTCTCGCCGAGCGGGCGGCTGCGCAGCCTCCTCTCCACGGCCTTCCACGCGGGTGAGTCGTGGTGCGGTGCGAGCAGCGGCTCCAGCTCGTCCTCCTCGTGCCGGAGGTGCTGCTCGGTGATCTCCTGCGTCCGGCCCACGCTCGCGCTCGCCGCGGCGGCGTCGGCGACCGAGCCGGTCCGCGCGAGCGCGCCCAGCGCCGCGGATGTCCGGCCCAGGGCGTCGGCCATCGCCTCGTGCTCGGACTCCATCGTGTCGAGCAGCTCCCGGTCCACGCCCACCGAGGCCAGCATCGGCCAGACGTGGGTGTCCTCGCTCTCGTGGTGGTGGGTGAGCTCCGCCCGGAGGTAGCCGAAGGCCCGCTCGAGCTCACCGCCGCGGGCGCGGTCGCCGTCCCTCCAGTCGTCGAGCGCTGCGGACAACCGCTGCAGGTCCCGTCGAACCGCGGCGTGGATGACCCGGTTCATCGTCATCTGCTCGGTCATGCCGGAACGCTAGCGACTCCCGCGAACAGCGGGAGGGGCTTTCGGCCCCGCCGCCCGGTCCGCCGCAGCGCGCCGGTCGGTGCCTCGCTCAGTCGGTGCCGGACTCCATCGCGGCGCGGTCGAGCAGCTCGTCGTGCTTGGAGACCGTGCCGCGGGAGGCGATCGCCTCGGCGCCGCCCTGCTCCGAGGCGTCGATGAGACCGGTGGACGCCGCCTGCGCGGCGCCGATCGCGGCCTGCGTCGCCCCGCCGACCATGCCGATCCGCGCGTACAGCTCCAGCCGGGCGCGGGAGTCGGCGATGTCCAGGTTGCGCATGGTCAGCTGACCGATCCGGTCCACCGGGCCGAACGCGGAGTCCGACGTGCGCTCCATCGACAGCTTGTCCGGGTGGTAGCTGAACCCGGGGCCCGCGGTGTCGAGGATCGAGTAGTCCTCACCCCGGCGCAGCCGCAACGTCACCTCGCCGGTGACGGCCATGCCCACCCAGCGCTGCAGGGACTCCCTCAGCATGAGCGCCTGGGGGTCCAGCCAGCGGCCCTCGTACATCAGCCGGCCGAGGCGGCGGCCCTCGGAGTGGTAGGTGGCCAGGGTGTCCTCGTTGTGGATGGCGTTGACCAGCCGCTCGTAGGCGATGTGCAGCAGCGCCATGCCCGGCGCCTCGTAGATGCCGCGGCTCTTGGCCTCGATGATCCGGTTCTCGATCTGGTCGGACATGCCCAGGCCGTGCCGGCCGCCGATGGCGTTGGCCTCGTTCACCAGGTCGACGGCGGAGTCGAACTCGCGGCCGTTGATGCTGACCGGCCGGCCCTGGGAGAAGCCGATCGTCACGTTCTCGGGGTCGATCTCGACCGCCGGGTCCCAGAACCGCACGCCCATGATCGGGTCGACGGTCTCGATGCCGGTGTCCAGGTGCTCCAGCGTCTTCGCCTCGTGGGTGGCGCCCCAGATGTTGGCGTCGGTGGAGTAGGCCTTCTCGGCGCTGTCGCGGTAGGGCAGGCCGTGGGCGACCAGCCACTCCGACATCTCCTTGCGCCCACCGAGCTCGGTGACGAAGTCCGCGTCCAGCCACGGCTTGTAGATCCGCAGGCCCGGGTTGGCGAGCAGCCCGTACCGGTAGAACCGCTCGATGTCGTTGCCCTTGTAGGTGGACCCGTCGCCCCAGATCTGGACGTCGTCCTCGAGCATCGCCCGCACCAGCAGGGTGCCGGTGACGGCGCGGCCCAGCGGCGTGGTGTTGAAGTAGCTGCGCCCGCCGGAGCGGATGTGGAACGCGCCGCAGGTCAGCGCGGCGAGGCCTTCCTCGACCAGCGCCGCCCGGCAGTCGACCAGCCGGGCGAGCTCGGCGCCGTAGGCGGTGGCGCGGCCGGGCACCGAGCCGATGTCGGGCTCGTCGTACTGCCCGAGGTCAGCGGTGTAGGTGCAGGGCACCGCTCCCTTGTCGCGCATCCACGCGACCGCGACCGACGTGTCGAGACCGCCGGAGAACGCGATGCCGACGCGTTCGCCGACCGGGAGAGAAGTGAGCACCTTGGACACGAGCACAAGTATTCATGACGATGCATGACCATGCAGCACCGGGGTGCGGACGCTCAGCGGGGGACCGCGTTGTACGCGGCCGTCACCGCCTCCCGGACGGCCGTGCCCAGGGGCCGCAGCGCCGCGTCCCGCCGTGCGGCCTGCGCATGGTTGACCGCCGCACCCGGGGCATCGGTCATCGCCAGGTCCAGGACGGCGGCCACCCGCAGCGCCCGGCCGAGGATCGACAGCGCGATCGGGTCGTGGCCGTCGGGCAGGCCGGGCGCGGGCCGTGGGCGGGCGAGCCCGGCCAGCAGCTCCGGGACCTCGGGGTGCCACCGGGCCAGGTCCAGCTCGGCCAGGGTGCGGGCGGAGTCGGTGATCGCCAGGTCCAGCGCGCCCGACGCCGCGCGCAGGGTGCCCTCGACCGGCGGGGGCGGGGGTGCGACGCCGTCCAGGGCGAACGCCGTCCACTGCACCACCTCGGGCCCCAGCGGTTCGGGCACCAGGACGATCCGGTCGCCGACGGCGGCCTGCCCTGCCTCCAGGGCCACCGGCGCGAGGCCGGGCACCGCGGGGAGACCACGGACGTCGCCGGGCGCGGGGAGCACCAGGCGCAGCCGGCCCTCGCCGAGTCCACGCAGCCCGGCCAGCGCCTCGCCGAGAGGCACGGCGCCGTCGGTGCCCGGCAGCCCGCTCACCCGGTGGGCGGTGTCGCCGGTGATGCCGTCGAGCGCCTCGTCGAAGGAGACGCGGCCGGTGAGCCAGGCGGTGGCCCAGACCGCGAACCGGCCGGCGGGGAAGTCGTGCACGGCAGCGAGGCTACGGCCGCACGCCACGTGCCCGCGGACCTCGATGGCTGTTTCCGCAGGTCGGCGTACGGGAGGTGAGACGAGGACCACTCGTCTGCCAGACTCCGGGCATGGCTGCCTGGCTGCTCTGGCTGATCGGTGCGGGTCTGCTCGCCGTCGGGGAGGTCCTCACCCTCGACCTGATGCTGCTCATGCTCGCCGGCGGCGCGCTCGGCGGGATGACCGTCGCCCTGCTGGGCGGCGCCGCCATCCTGCAGATCGTCACCTTCATCGTCGTCTCCGGCCTGCTCCTCGTCCTGGTCCGGCCCATCGCGACCAAGCACCTGACCAACCGCACGCCGCTGCAGCTCGACGGCGTCGACACCCTCGTCGGTCGGACGGCGAAGGTCACCCAGCACGTGGACGTCACCGGTGGGCGCATCCAGCTCGGGGCCGACGAGTGGACCGCCCGCAGCCAGCACGGCGGGGAGACCTTCGCCGTCGGCACGACCGTCCGCATCCTCCAGGTCGAGGGCGCGACGGCGGTCGTGGGGGACGCGCTGGAGTGAACGACAGCCGGGGGTGCTGACCGCGGCGGACCCGGCAGGGCAGGATCGGTACGACCCTCGAGGAAGGGAGCCTGCCGTGGAACCGGCGCTCATCGCACTGCTCGTCATCGCCGCCCTGGTGATTCTCGTGATCGCCAAGAGCGTGACCATCGTTCCGCAGGCCCAGGCGAAGGTCGTGGAACGGCTCGGCCGCTACAGCCGCACGCTGTCGCCGGGCCTGTCGCTCCTGGTGCCGTTCATCGACCGTGTCCGCGCGACCATCGACCTGCGCGAGCAGGTCATCTCGTTCCCGCCCCAGCCGGTGATCACCGCCGACAACCTGCAGGTGGGCATCGACACGGTCGTCTACTTCCAGGTGACCGACCCGCGGCTGGCCGTCTACGGCATCGCGAACTACATCACCGGCATGGAGCAGCTGACCACGACGACGCTGCGCAACGTCGTCGGTGGGCTGAACCTGGAGGGCGCGCTCACCGGCCGCGACGGGATCAACAGCCAGCTGCGCTCGGTGCTGGACGGCACCACCGGCCCCTGGGGACTGCGGGTGGCCCGCGTGGAGATCAAGGCCATCGACCCGCCGCCGTCCATCCAGGACTCGATGGAGAAGCAGATGCGCGCCGACCGCGACAAGCGCGCCATCATCCTGACCGCCGAGGGCGCCCGGCAGTCGGCCATCACCACGGCCGAGGGCGAGAAGGCCGCGGCCATCCTGTCGGCGGAGGGCAAGAAGCAGTCCGCGATCCTCGAGGCGGAGGCCGAGCGGCAGAGCCGGATCCTGCGCGCCGAGGGTGAGCGCGCGGCCCTCTTCCTGCAGGCGCAGGGGCAGGCCAAGTCCATCGAAACGGTGTTCCAGGCCATCCACGACGGCAAGCCCGACCAGGGCTTGCTGGCCTACCAGTACCTGCAGACGCTGCCGCAGATCGCGCAGGGCGACGCCAACAAGATGTGGATCGTCCCCAGCGAGTTCAGCAAGGCGTTGGAGGGGCTGGCCAACCTCGGCGGCGCCGAGGGCAGCAAGTCCTGGATGGACGTCGAGCCCTCGGGCGACGGGCGGACCGGGCCCAAGGACGGCGGGCTCGACACCAGCAGCTGGTTCGAGTCCCAGCTGCCGCGGGCGGCCGACCAGCCCGAGGCGAAGATCGAGCTGTCGAGCATCAACGACACCGCTCCCGCCATCCCGACGCCGGACGTTCCCACGCCGCCGCCGCTCAGCGAGGTGACCGAGGAGGCCCGCGCCATCTCGACCGGTCGCGAGCCGGACAACAACGGGGTGCCCCCGGCGAGGAACTGAGATCGGCGGACCGGTCGCGGGGCCCGGAGGGTTCCCGACCGGGACATGGGCTACGGCTCATGTCCGGTCTGGAACGGCTCCTGGTCGCGGTGGACTGGTCGTGGGGCCCGGAGGGTTCCCGACCGGGACATGGGCTACGGCTCATGCCCGGCCGGGAACGGCTCCTGGCCGCGGTGGGCCGGTCGCGGGGCCCGGAGGGTTCCCGACCGGGACATGGGCTACGGCTCATGTCCGGTCGGGAACGGCTCCTGGCCGCGGTGCGGTCCGGAGGACCGCAGTGTCTCAGTCCTTGAGCAGGCCCTCGCGGAGCTTGGCCAGCGTCTGGCTCAGCAGGCGGGAGACGTGCATCTGCGAGATGCCGATGTCGGCGGCGATCTGCGACTGCGTCATGTTGCCGAAGAACCGCAGGATGAGGATGCGGCGCTCGCGGGCCGGGATGGTGGCCAGCAGCGGCTGCAGCGACTCCCGGTACTCCACGCCCTCCAGCGCGGCGTCCTCCTCGCCCAGCGTCGCCGCCAGGGTGGGGGAGTCGTCCTCGCCCGAGAGCCGCTCGTCCAGGGAGCTGCTCCGGTAGGCGTTGGCCACGGCGAGGCCCTCGAGCACCTCGGCACGCGGGATGCGCAGGTGCTCGGCCAGCTCCGACGGCGTCGGCGCGCGGCCGTTCTTCTGGGCCAGCTCGCCGACCGCCGCGTTCAGCGACAGGTGGAGCTCCTGCAGCCGGCGCGGCACCCGCACCGACCAGCCCTGGTCGCGGAAGTGCCGCTTGATCTCACCGGTGATGGTGGGCACGGCGAAGGACAGGAACTCCACGCCTCGGGTCGGGTCGAACCGGTCGATCGCGGCGATCAGGCCGAGGGTGCCGACCTGCAGCAGGTCGTCGAACGGCTCGCCGCGATTGCTGAACCGGCGGGCGAAGTGCCGGACGAGGGGCAGGTGCTCCTCGACCAGGATCTCCCGCAGCCGCTCCCGGCGGGGGTCGTCCTTCTCCAGCGTGGCCAGCTCGACGAACAGCGGCGCGGTGCGCTCGGCGCGCTTCCGGTTCTCCGACAGCGGCGGGGCGTCGGGCTCGACGGCCGGGGCGTCGGCGACCGGTACGGCAGTGGGCTCGTCACCGGCGGGCGCCGGTGACGTCGGCTCGACGCCCGCGGGGGCTTCGAGCGGCTCCTCCACCGAGTCGGTGGCAGCCGACCGGCTCACCGGGCCACCGAATAGTTCTCGCCGGAGCCGCTGTCCACCTCGACCGGGTGCTGGCCGGGCAGGTACTTGTCCATCGAGATGACGGCGACCGAGGCGTCGCTTCCGTCGCCGGCCGGAACCCCGCCCTGCGTCGAGCGGCGTCCCTCGACGGAGTCGACGAGCGCGGCGAGGACCACCCAGCCGAAGCCGTCGGTGGGCACCTCGGTGCCGTCGGCGGTCGGCACCCACGCGTCGATGTGCAGACCGGAGCGGGTGGTCTCGAAGACGACGGTCAGCGGGGCGTCGCCCTCGGCGATCGTCGTCAGCGTGGCGCAGGCCTCGTCGACGGCAAGGCGGAGGTCCTCGACGGCGTCGAGGTCGTAGTCCATGCGCATGGCCAGGTCACCGGCCATCGCGCGGACCGCGGGGAGCTGGGTCGCCGTGGTGGGCACGCGCAGTTCCAGTCGTTCCGCGCGTCGCCCGTCCTGCGCGAGGGTGCCCCTCGAGTCGACCATCCGTCGTCCGCTCCTTCGTTGCCGGCGCGCTCGGCTCTCGAGTCGCGGCGGTGCATCCTGCCGGGTGGGCCGGCCCGGTGGCGCGACCTGCCCAAGGAAGCTGGTTACCCGGCAGCCCCACCCCGGGAAACGTGGGTCTCACCACGGGTTCTCCCACCCAGGGCGCGGTTGCCGCGGCCTGGACCCTGTTGTTGTCTGGGCCCGACATGAGCGCCACTTCCGGCAGTCTGCCACCCGCATCCGACGGTTCCCTCGACGAGGGTTCCGCCGAACTCGTGCGCGCGCTGGAGTCGGCGCCGCAGGCGATCTTCTGCCTCCAGTCGTCCTCGTCCGAGCCCCTGTGGCTCAACGCCCGGGCGCGGGAACTGCGCGGCGATGCCGAAGGGCTGCCCGAGGTGGCCGGCCGGCCGCTGGGTGAACTGGTCGAGGCGGCGGTGCGCAGCGGTCGCGCCGAGTCGATGTTCGGTTCCCTGGGCCGCGGCGGCCCGACCACCGCCGTCACCGCCCGGCCGATGACCGTCGGGGGGAAGCCGGGGGCAGTCGTCGTCGTCGAGGCCGTGGGTCCCGACGGCGCCGACGACCTGCACCGGGCCCAGTTGGCCCTGCTGCCGGCCGCGCTGCCGATGCTGCCGGACCTGCGGCTTTCGGGCAGCTACCACCGGGCGACCGACGGCTCGGTGGCCGGGGGTGACTGGTACGATGCCGTGCCGCTGGGCAAGGGGCGCCTGGCGCTGGTCGTCGGGGACGCCGTCGGGCACGGCGTGGCGGCGGCCGGGGCGATGAGCCGGCTGCGCGGTGCCATGCGCTCGACGCTCCTGCGGGAGAGCGAGCCCGCTGCCGTCCTCGCCGGCCTCGACGCGTTCGCCGCCGAGATGGACGACGTGGAGGGCACGTCGGTGTTCTACGGCGTGCTGGACGCCGCCACTGGGCGGCTGGTCTACAGCGCGGCCGGGCACCCCGCACCGCTCGTCGTCCGTGCCGACGGGAGCACCGCCTGGCTCCAGGTCACCCCGCGGCCGCCGCTGGGCAGCCTGCCCGACGCGCCCGCCCCGGTCCACGAGGACGTGCTGCCCCCGGGCGCGACCCTGGTCCTGTTCTCCAACGGGGCCCTGGCAGGTACCGACGAGCCACCCTCCGCGTCGCTGGAGCGGCTGGCGGAGGTCTCGCGCAAGGTCCTCGCCGATGCCGGCGACGCCGACGGGCAGAGCGCCCTGGCCGACGCCGTCGCCGAGGGCGTGCGCCGTCCGCAGGGCTGGCTGGACGACGTCGCCGTCCTGGTGGCGCACCGGCGGTCGACGACGCAGCAGGCGCTGCGGCTGGACCTGACCGCGGTGCCCCAGGCGTTGCCGGGCGTGCGCCGGCGGATCAACGCCTGGCTCACCGAGCTGGGCATGGGGGAGCAGGACCGCGTCGGCGTCATGGTCGCCGTCGGGGAGGCGTGCGCGAACGCGGCGGAGCACGCCTACCGCGGCAGCGAGCCCGGGCCCATGTCGGTGACCGCGCGGGTCGACGTCGACGGCGTGCTGACCGTGACCGTGCACGACGAGGGCACCTGGCGCCCGCCGGACCGCGACCCGGGGGACCGTGGCCGCGGACTGCTGATCATGCGGCAGCTGGTGGACGGCGTGACGCTGGAGGAGGACCACGGGACGACCGTCACGCTGAGCTTCCGGCTCCGGGCGACGCCGGACGCGGACCTGGAGACGCCGCGGTCCACCGAGAGCGTCGACGTGGTCGTGGACCGCGAGGGCGACCGGCCGGTGGTGCGGGCGCGGGGCGCGGTGGACGGGCTGTGCGCCGAGCAGCTGCGCATCCGGCTGCTGGAGGCCAGTCACGGCGGGGCGGCTCCCATGGAGCTGGACCTGACGGCGGTCAGCCTGTTCAGCAGCGCGGCCGTGCGGGTGGTGCTGGCGATGGCCCGTATCGCCCGGGACGAGGGCTGGCGGCTGGTGGTCGACGCGCCCGAGGGTGGCGTCACCCGGCACGTGCTGGAGATCAGCGGTCTCGACGGTCTGGTCGACCTGCGCTGAGGTGTGACCGGGTGCCGCCGAGCGTTTGCGGAGCGTCCCGGGTGCCCATCCAACGGCGGTGAGACTACGGCGGAGCGACGTGCACGGCCCCGGCTACGGGCGGCGGCGGGCCGGGCGCGGCTTCGCGTACTACGACACCGACGGGTCGCTCGTCAGGGACGAGCGGCTCGACCGGATCCGGGCCCTGGCGATCCCCCCGGCCTGGAAGGACGTCTGGATCTGCCCGTGGCCGAACGGCCACATCCAGGCCACCGGACTGGACGCCGCCGGACGCCGGCAGTACCGCTACCACGACCAGTGGCGGGCCCGGCGGGACGCGGAGAAGCACGAGCGGGTGCTCGAGATCGCCCGGCAGCTGCCCGACGTGCGCGACGCGGTGAAGGCCGGTCTGCGGACCCGTGGGCTCAACCGGGACCGGGTCCTGGCCACGGCCATCCGGCTGCTCGACCTCGGCGCGTTCCGCGTCGGCAGCGAGCAGTACGAGGAGGAGAACGGCACCTTCGGCCTGGCGACGCTCAAGCGTGCGCACGTGTCGGTGCGCGGGGAGCGGACGTTCTACTCCTACACGGCCAAGGGCGGCATCGAGCGGGAGGTGGAGATCACCGACCGGCCCACGGCCACCGTCGTCCGGCAGCTGCTGGAGCGCCCCGCCGACGCCGGGGATGACCTGCTCGCCTACCAGACCGACGACGGCGAGTGGCGTGACGTGACCAGCACCGAGATCAACGCCTACCTCAAGGAGATCAGCGGGGCGGAGATCTCGGCCAAGGACTTCCGAACCTGGACCGCCACGGTGCTCATGGCCGCCGCGCTGGCGGAGTCGCCCCCGCCGGCGTCGAGGACCGCGCGCAAGAAGGTCGTCAGCGCCGCCTACAAGCAGGTGAGCGAGCAGCTCGGGAACACCCCGGCGGTGTGCAAGGCCAGCTACGTCGATCCCCGGGTGGTGGACCGGTTCGAGCACGGGGAGACGGTCGCGCACGCCCTGCGGACCGCCGAGGAGGCGGACGCCGACCGGGACACCCAGAAGGTGCTGGAGTCAGCCGTCTGCCAGCTCCTGTCGGCCTGAACGACGAAGGCCCCGCCGGATGACCGGCGGGGCCTTCGTCGTCGGCCTCGTCCCTCTCACCCCCGCGCGTGCGGAGGTGCGAGGGACGAGGTCCTCCTTCAGCGTGCGGGGCTGTCGGCGATCGTGAAGAGGTCGATCAGCCCGGTGACCTCGAGCGGGCGGGTCACGGCGCGGGTCGTGGCGATCAGACGCAGCGCCACCTCGCGGCTGCGGGCGGACTTCTGCGTCTCCACCAGCACGGCGAGACCGGCCGAACCCAGGAACTGGACGCCGGACAGGTCGATCACGAGTTCGCGGGGCTGCTGCTCGAGCTGGCTGTCCAGCGTCGAACGGAGCACCGGCGCGGTGAAGGTGTCCACCTCGCCGACGACCGTGACCGTGACCGTGCCGTCCTCACCGGTGGAGGTCGACAGCGTGATCACGTCGTCGAAGGGTGCCTCCGTGTTCTCGGTCGACACGTCGGGCTGCCCCTCGGCGGGCAAGTCGGAAGTGGTCACGGACAGTGGCTCCTCTCGGCGGCACCCGGACGGCGGGCCGCCCGGACAATCTACCGCTGTGCGCGCCGGGGGGTCGGGCTCCCCGGTGCACGGGTGGTCGAACGTGTCACGCGCCGGACCATCCGGTCCGGCACGGTGCGGCTACCTGCTGAACCGCTGACCCAACGTAGACAACCTCCCGCGCGCGCGCCAACCCGCCCCCCGCGGACCCACCCTCGCGGGGTGTGGTGGGGGAGCGGGTCGCCGTGCCCGGGATCGGCGGTCAGCCGTCGATGACGTGGACCGCGCTCTCCTCCGGCCCATCGCCGCCCACCGGCAGGTCGGCCGTGGCCTCGACGTCGTCGGCCGTGCGGTTGGTGCCCGAGTCGCTGAACGGCGTCGTCGAGGTGTCCTGCTCCAGCTGGGCGTCGGCCCGCTGCGGGTCCTCCGCGGGGCGCACGTCCGGTGCGTCGTCGGGCAGCTCGCGGTCGAGGCGCCCGGCCAGCGACTCGCCCTCGGACTGCTCGAAGGCGGTGGTGCCGAAGTCGGTGCTGGCGCCCGGCCGCTCGCCGGGCAGCGCCTCGAACTGCGGGTCCTCGGCGCGCTCCATGGTGGGCGAGTCGTCCTGTGCGGTCTCGGGGATGCCCCCGTCCTCGGGGAAGACGTCGCGCGCGGTCTGGCCCTCGGGCTGCGTCATGCGGTGCCTCCGTCTCTGCGCGGCGTGCGCGCGGTGCGTGCAGTGGCGTCGGGGTGGACGCCGGAGCCGGTCGGTGGACCGGCGTCGGACCTCGGCCCTACCCGGGTGCCCGGCGGGCATGCGCCGGTGTGGGTCGCGGCACTCCGGCGCGGGGTCGGCATGGGTCGGCGCGCGCGGGGTAGCGGGGGGCCATGGCGATCGCAGACGAGGTGCAGCGGGTCGGGGCTCCCATCCGCCGCTGGGCACGGACCCAGAAGCGCGAGTACACCCAGGGGGAGGCCCGTCCGCTGGGGGCCGACCTGGGCGCGATGGGCGTGTACATGAGCCTCGTGGCGGGTGGTGCCGCCGCCGTGCGGGCCTCGGGGACGCAGTTGCCGGAGCGGATCCCGTTCGGGGACGCCGCGCTGCTGACCGTCGCGACCTTCCGGCTGGCCCGACGGATCGCCAAGGACCCGGTGACCGCTCCGGTGCGGGCACCGTTCGTGAAGTTCGAGGGCCCGTCCGGGCACGCCGAGGTCGCCGAGGAGGTCCGCGAGCACGGCGGGGTCAAGCACGCCGTCGGCGAGCTGCTCACCTGCCCGTTCTGCCTGGCCCAGTGGGTGGGCACCGCCTTCGTGTTCGGCTACGTGACCGCGCCCCGGGCCACCCGCCTGGCAGCGCTCACCATGACCACGGTGGCCGGCTCCGACGTCCTGCAGTTCGTCTACGACGCGATCCAGAACGGCGCGCTGGCCCCGGCGGAGCCCGCCGAGGACGAGGCGGGCGTCCAGACCTGAGCGCGGGTGCCGTCCTCCGTAGGGGGGACGGGGCGCGTCGTTCCGGCTGCCGCGGGTAGGCCTCCGGACCTATTCTGCGATCTTGACCCGGGAACGGGTCCGGGAGCGCCCGGTGGCCGGGCGCGAGGGAGGAGCGTCATGCGATCGATCTGGCGCGGCGCCGTGTCGTTCGGCCTGGTCAGCATCGGCGTGAAGCTCTACTCCGCGACCGAGGACAAGGACATCCGCTTCCACCAGGTGCACGCCACCGACGGCGGCCGGGTGAAGTACAAGCGGGTCTGCTCGATCGACGGCGAGGAGGTCGAGTACTCCGACATCGCCAAGGGCTACGAGCTGCCCAGCGGCGAGGTCGTGATCCTCACCGACGAGGACTTCGACGAGCTCCCGCTGACCACCCGCCGCGAGATCGAGGTGCTGGAGTTCGTCGACCAGGACCAGATCGACCCGATCATGTTCGAGAAGACCTACTACCTCGAGCCCGACGGCCCGGCCGCCCGCCCCTACGTCCTGCTCCGCGACGCCCTGGAGAACGCCGGTCAGGTCGCGATCACCAAGATCGCGATCCGGCAGCGGGAGTCCCTGGCCGCGCTGCGGGTGCGCGACGGGGTGCTGGTCCTGCACACCATGCGCTGGCCGGACGAGATCCGGCGTCCGGACTTCGCGTTCCTGGACGAGGACATCTCGGTCCGCCCCCAGGAGCTGAAGATGGCCGAGGCGCTGATCGGCTCGATGACCGCGGAGTTCGACGCCACGCAGTTCACCGACGACTACCGCGAGGCGATGACCGCGCTGCTGGAGGCCAAGCAGAGCGGCGGCGAGGTCCAGCAGGTGCCCGAGGCCCCCGACGACGGCGCCGCCGTGGTCGACCTGATGAGCGCCCTGCGGCGCAGCGTGGAGCGGGCCCGGGGGAGCGCCGGCGGCGACACGGCCGACGAGGCGGAGGCCGGCGCGAAGACCGACGCAGGGGCGGAGGCCGCACCCGCCAAGAAGGCGCCGGCCAAGCGCGCGGCGGCGAAGAAGGCCGCCCCGGCGGAGAAGGCGCCGGCCAAGAAGGCCCCCGCGAAGGCCCCCGCCGCCGAGAAGAAGACGACGGCGGCGAAGAAGACGGCGGGCGCCGACAAGCCGCCGGCCAAGCGCGCCCGCCGCAGCGCCTGAGGTGGCGGCTCTCGAGCCGTCCGACCTCCCGCTGCCGATGCTGGCCACCCCCGGGGCGCTGCCCGAGGCCGGCGAGGACGCCGGCTGGGGGTACGAGTTCAAGTGGGACGGGGTGCGCGCGCTCGCCGGCGTGCGCGGGGGCGAGCTGACACTGACCTCCCGCAAGGGCACCGGCATCACCGTCCGGTACCCCGAGGTCGGCCGGCTGCCCACGGTCCTGGCCGGGCACGACGCAGTCGTCGACGGCGAGATCGTGCTCATGGACGCCGCCGGCCGACCGGACTTCGGCGCCCTGCAGAACCGGATGCACCGCACCGGGCCGGAGGTGCCCCGGCTGGCCGCGGCGCGGCCGGTGAGCTACCTGGTCTTCGACCTGCTGGCCTGGGACGGCGAGGACCTGCGCGCCCGCCCCTACGCGGAGCGGCGCGAACGGCTGACAGCCCTGGGCCTGGCCGGGAACCGCTGGGTGGCGACGCCGTGGTTCCCCGGAGGCGGGGCAGAGGTGCTGGCCGCCAGCGAGGAGAACGGTCTCGAGGGAGTCGTCGCCAAGCGGCTGGAGTCCCCGTACCGGCCGGGCGTGCGCAGCCCCGACTGGCGCAAGATCAAGAACATCCGCACCCAGGCCGTCGTCGTGGGTGGCTGGCGGCCGGGGCAGGGACGGCGCGACGGCGGGATCGGGTCGCTCCTGGTCGGCGTGCCCGACGACGAGGGCCGGCTCGTCTACGTGGGGCACGTCGGTACCGGCTTCAGCGACCAGCACCTGCGGGATCTGCAGCGGGTGCTCACCCCGCGACGGGACGCGCCGTTCCACGGCGCGCTGCCCCGCGAGGTGACCCGCGATGCGCAGTGGGTGGAGCCGGACCTGGTCGGCGAGGTGGCCTACGCCGTGTGGACGGCGGAGAACCGGCTGCGGCACCCGGCGTGGCGGGGCGTGCGGGACGACCTGGAGCCCGACGACGTGGTGATCGAGCCGTGAGCACCGTGAGCGGACAGGCGAGTGAGCATCGCAGCGAGGAACGAGCGAGGAGCGGAGCGCTCCGAGGGAGCGAACCATGAGCCCGGCCAGGCAGCGGGTGGAGATCGCGGGCCGCCAGCTGGCGGTCTCGAACCTGGACAAGGTGCTCTTCCCCGAGGTGGGGTTCACCAAGGCCCAGGTCATCGACTACTACGTGCGCATCGCGCCGGTGCTGCTGCCGCACGTCGCCGGCCGCCCGGTCACCTTCACGCGCTGGCCCGACGGCGTGGAGGGCCAGACCTTCTTCGAGAAGAACAACGCGCGGCACGCCCCCCAGTGGGTGCGTCGGGTGACCGTCCCGAGTCCCGGCAGCTCACGCGGGCGCGAGACCCTCGACATGGTGCTGCTGGAGCACGTCGCCGACCTGGCCTGGGCGGCGAACCTGGCCGCTCTGGAGGTGCACGTCCCGCAGTGGCGGGTCGACGCCGACGGCGAGGCCGGGCTGCCCGACCTGCTCGTGCTCGACCTCGACCCGGGTCCGGAGACCGGCATCGCCGAGTGCTGTGCAGTGGCCGAGCGGCTGGGGCAGCGGCTGGAGGCCGACGGGCTGGACCCGGTGGTCAAGACCTCGGGGTCCAAGGGCATGCAGGTCTACGCGCCGATCGAGGCCGCCGACCGGGACCACCCGAGCCGGTACGCCAAGAAGCTGGCCCAGGAGCTCTCGGCCGAGACCCCCGACGACGTCGTCTGGCGGATGGAGAAGGTGCTGCGCCCCGGCAAGGTGCTCATCGACTGGAGCCAGAACAACCCGGCCAAGACGACGGTGGCGCCGTACTCGCTGCGCGCGCGAGCGGGGGCGACCGTCTCCACGCCGATCGGCTGGGACGAGGTCGACGCCGTGCGGGAGGGTTCGCTGGATCCCGCCGCGCTGCGCTTCACCACCGAGGACGTGCTCGCCCGCGTCGAGGAGTACGGCGACCTGTTCGACGTCGCGGGTGCCCGGCGCGCCCCGCTGCCGGAGGTCTGACGTCCGACCCTGCGGGAAGCCCAGGGTCCTCGGCGTCGGTAGGGGCGCATCCCTGGCCGGGAATCGTCGCACCTCGAACGTATGTTCGGGTCATGTCAGCAGCGGTGGCCGAGCGTTCCCCGGGGGAGGGGGCGCTGGTGAGCTGGCTGCAGGGGCGCAGGCCGTCGGTGATCCGGTTGCCGGTGGGGGTGCTGAGCGACGGGGAGATCGCCGCGGAGCTGGAGCGGGTGCAGGCCCGGCGGGCGATGGATGCCGCCTACGAGGCAGAGCTGGTGATGGCCCTGGCGGCGCAGCGGCCCGATGTCGATGATCCGTCGCCGGGTCATCCGGGTGCACGGCGTCGCGGGGATGGGTCGCCGGTGCCGGGAACGTCGGAATTCCTGCCCGACGAGCTGGCGGAGCTGCTGAACTGTTCGCGGTCGTTCGCCTCCGGTGTGCTGGCCGATGCCCATCAGCTGGTCGAGCGGATGCCGGCGGTGTGGCAGGCCAGCGGCGAGGGCCGGTTGGACTGGTTCCGGGCGCGGGTGTTCGCCGACGTGCTGGAGGCCGCCTCCGACGAGGTGGCCGCGGCGGTGGTGGCTCAGGTGCTGCCGGTGGCGCCGGGGTTGTCGTCGGGGCGGTTGCGGAAGCGGTTGGTGGCGGCGGCGATCGCGGCGGACGAGGAGTTCTCGGAGCGGCGCCGACGGGAGGCGCAGCGCCGGGCGGGAGTGCGCACGTATCCGACCGCCGATGGCATGTCGGCGTTGGTGAGCGAGCTGGCGGTGGCGGTGGCGGCGGCGATGTGGTCGGTGGTCGACCACGCCGCGCAGCTGGCCCGTACCGCCGGGGACGACCGGCCGATCGGGGTGCTGCGCGCCGAGGCGCACGCCGCTCTGGTGCTCGACCCCCGTGGCGCGGCTGGTGCGGGGTTCACCGGACACGTCACCGTGCTGGCGCCGCTCCCGGCACTGCGGAGCCCAGGCGCCGGCGCAGGTGCCACTGGGGGAATGTCGGAACCGGAGTCCGGGCCGACGGTGGACGGGCATCCGATCACCGCAGGTCACCTGCGCGAGCTCCTGACCCAGATCGGCGCGCTGGGGCTGCAGGCCCCGCCCGGGGGCAGCATGGCGGTGGCGGTCACCGACGAGAGGGGGGCGCTGCTGGCCACCGCCACCCCGGCCGAGCTGGCCCGCCTGGTCGCCCGTGACTGCCCCGACCACGGCGCGCAGTCCGACTGCTCCTGCCCGGTGCTCGCGATGCCCCCCCGAGGTGGCCGGCTACGACCGGACAGCCGCACAGGACCGGTTCATCCGGCTGCCTGACCGCACCTGCCGCCACCCCGGCTGCTCCCAGCGGGCCGGGCGGACCGATCTGGCCCACGTCGTTCCCTACGACTGCGGCGGGCGCACCGGCTGCGACAACCTGTGCTGCCTGTGCCGCACCCATCATCGGCTCAAGACCTTCGCCCGTGGCTGGCGCTTCGTCCTCGCCTCCGACGGGACGCTCACCGTGACCACCCCGTCCGGGATCACCCGCAGCACCCGGCCGCCAGGCCTGCGTGACCCGCACGACCAGCCGGCGCTGTCGGCGCCCCCGAGACCACCACCGGACGACTCCCCACCACCCTTCTGACGGGAAGAACGGGCTGCCGCCAGGGACGGGGAAGCGCACCCGGCTGGCCGCCGGAGCGCGTCGAGACCGGCGGCGGCCGTTCGACGTCGCTGGCGCCCGGCACTACCCGCCGTCTGAGGCCTCCGGCGGGCGTGGGTGCGGGGCGTCAGCGCACGGGTCCGCAGAGGTGACCCGCAGCACGCGCGCGTGTCGCTTTCTTGACTCAGTCAAGAAAGCAGCGTTGGATGATCACCGATGGAGACCACCTGGGCACACCAGCTGCGGGAGGCCGGGCTGCGCGTGACGCGGCCCCGGCTGTCGGTGCTGAGCGTGCTGGCGGACCACCCCCACGCCGACGCCGACGCCATCGTCACCGGCGCGCGGGAGCAGCACCCCTCGCTCTCGCCGCAGGCGGTCTACGGGGTCCTCAAGGCCTTCGTCGCGGCGGGCATCGCCCGCCGCATCGAGCCCGCCGGGGCGCCCGCGCTCTTCGAGCTGCGGGTGGGCGACAACCACCACCACCTGGTCTGCCGTTCCTGCGGCGCGGTCGCGGATGTCGACTGCGCCGTCGGGGCGGCCCCATGTCTGAGCCCGTCGGACACGGCCGGCTTCGTCGTCGACGAGGCCGAGGTCGTGTTCTGGGGGCTCTGCTCGAACTGCCGGGCCGGTGACCGCCGGGTCGCCGGCGCCGCAGCACCAGCGCAGGTTGGACAGCACCACAACCGAGGAGGAGCAGGAGCATGACCGACGTCGCATCGCAGGGCACCGCGCCCAGCCAGGCCGGCAAGCCGGTCCTGACCAACCGTCAGGGCCACCCGGTCTACGACAACCAGAACCAGCGCACCGTGGGCGCCCGTGGCCCCGCCACGCTGGAGAACTACCAGTTCCTCGAGAAGATCAGCCACTTCGACCGGGAGCGCATCCCGGAGCGCGTGGTGCACGCCCGCGGCGTGACCGCCTACGGCTACTTCGAGGCCGACGGCACCGTCGGTGACGAGCCGGTCTCGAAGTACACCCGCGCCAAGCTGTTCCAGGAGAAGGGCAAGCGCACCGACGTCGCGCTGCGGTTCTCCACCGTGGCCGGTGGCCGCGACTCCTCGGAGATGGCCCGCGACCCCCGTGGCTTCGCGGTGAAGTTCTACACCGAGGACGGCAACTGGGACCTCGTCGGCAACAACCTCGGTGTCTTCTTCATCCGCGACGCGATCAAGTTCCCCGACTTCATCCACTCGCAGAAGCCGGACCCGGTCACCTTCGAGGCCAACGTCGCCGAGCGTGCCTTCGACTTCTTCAGCCAGACCCCCGAGGCCATGCACATGGTCTCGCTGGTCTTCAGCCCCCGTGGCCTGCCGGCCTCCTACCGGCACATGCAGGGCTTCGGCGTGAACACCTACAAGTGGGTCAACGCCCAGGGCGAGACCGTCCTGGTGAAGTACCACTGGCTGCCCAAGCAGGGCGTGAAGTCCTACACCGCAGCCGACGGCGCGGTGATCCAGGGGCAGACCACCGGGGCCCACACCAAGGACCTGTACGACTCGATCGCCAACGGCGACTTCCCGTCGTGGGACCTGCACGTGCAGATCATGAGCGACGACGAGCACCCCGAGCTCGACTTCGACCCGCTGGACGACACCAAGGTGTGGCCGGAGGAGGTCTTCCCGCTCCGCAAGGTCGGCACGATGACCCTGAACCGGATGCCCGAGGACTTCTTCTCCGAGAACGAGCAGATCGCCTTCGGCACCGGCGTGCTGGTGGACGGTCTGGACTTCTCCGACGACAAGATGCTGGTCGGGCGCACGTTCTCCTACTCCGACACCCAGCGCTACCGCGTCGGCCCGAACTACCTGCAGCTGCCGGTCAACCGCCCCAAGGTGGACGTCCGGACCAACCAGCAGGGCGGCCAGATGTCCTACGGCCGCGACGTCGTCGGGGACAACCCGCACGTCAACTACGAGCCGTCGATCACCGGTGGCCTGCGTGAGGCGACCTACCCCACGCACGACGAGCAGGGCCCGGTCGTCACCGGCCGGCTCACCCGCAAGCGGATCCCGCGCACCAACGACTACAAGCAGGCCGGCGAGCGCTACCAGCTGTCCGACCAGTGGGAGAAGGACGACCTGGTGACCAACCTGGTCGGGGCGCTGCAGCAGTGCCGCCGCGAGATCCAGGAGCGGATGGTCTGGCACTTCTTCATGTGCGACGACGAGTGGGGTCAGCGGGTCGGCGACGCGCTCGGCATCTCCGCCGACGACGTGCGTGGCCTCGAGCCGCTGCAGAGCCAGACGCTGTCCGAGGAGGAGCTGGCCCGCGCGGCCAACCTCGGCAAGAACGGTCCGCGCGACGTCACGGGTCTGGTCATGACCCACTGCGTGCCGAACGAGCACGTCGTCGTCGCCTGACCTCCAGGGGACACCTCGCCGGCTGACCGCCGGCACCTGCACCGTGCGGCGGGCCGCGACCGGGATCTCCCGGTCGCGGCCCGCTGTCGTTCCACCCAGCGGATGCCCGAGCGGGCCGGCACGGCGGCGGGGCCCTACCGTTTCGGGGCAACCATCGCTGAACCGCAGGGGAACGACGTGAGCTCCACCTCCACCACCGCCGGTGGCACCAGTGCCCGCGCCGCAGGCTGGGTCGCCGCGCTCTGCTGGTTCGCCGTCCTGCTCGACGGCTTCGACCTCGTCGTCGTGCCCACCACGCTCAGCGGCCTGTCGGCGGACTGGGACCTGGACGCCGGCGGGGCGAGTGCGCTGATCACCATCGGCCTGGTCGGCATGATGGTCGGCGCGTTGAGCATCGGCACGCTCACCGACCTGGTGGGCCGCCGCAAGGCGCTGATCGGTGCCGTCATCGCGTTCTCCGCGCTCACGGCGCTGTGCGCGCTGGCGCCGAACCCCTTCGTCTTCGGCCTGCTGCGCTTCCTGGCCGGCCTCGGGCTCGGTGGCGCCCTCCCCACGGCGATCGCCATGGTCAACGAGTTCAGCCGCGGTGCCCGCGGCGGGCGCGCGACGACGACGATGATGACCGGCTACCACGTGGGCGCGGTGGCCACCTCGGCGCTCGGCATCGTCGTGGTCGGGTCGATCGGCTGGCGCTGGATGTACGTCATCGGCGCCCTGCCGGCCCTCGTCCTGGTGCCGCTCATGCTCCGGCACCTGCCCGAGTCGGCCGCCTACCTGGCCACCCACGGCCGTCGCGCGGAGGCCGAGGACGTCGCCCGTCGCTACGGGCTGGAGCTGGAGCAGCCGGCCGCGCCCGTCGACGCGCAGGCCGGCACGGGCGGGGCGACCGCCACCCTGCGGGCGCTGTTCAGCAGCGGGTACCTGCGCACCACCGTGGCCATCGGCGTCACCTCGTTCATGGGCCTGCTGCTGGTCTACGGCCTGAACAACTGGCTGCCGGGGATCATGCGGGAGGCCGGCTACGACCTCGGCGCCCAGCTCACCTTCCTGACCGTCCTCAACGTCGGGGCCGTCGCGGGGCTGCTCGTCGCCGGTGGCGTCGCGGACCGGATCGGCGCTCGCAGGGCCGGGGTGGCCTGGTTCGCCGCCGCCGCGCTGCTGCTGGCGCTGCTGTCGATCAAACTGCCCCTCGCGGGCATCTACGTGATGGTGTTCCTGACCGGCTGCTTCGTGTTCAGCGCGCAGGTGCTGGTGTACGCACTGGTCAGCGCCAACCACCCTCCGCAGGTGCGGGCGACGGCGCTCGGCTGGTCGGCCGGAGCCGGCCGCATCGGCGCGATCGTCGGCCCGATCCTCGCCGGGCTGCTGGTCGGCGCCGGGATCGCCTTCCCGTGGGGCTTCTACATGTTCGCCGTCGTCGGCCTGCTCGGCGCCGCCGCCCTGGCGGTGACCGTTACTTCGCGGTCCTCCGGACCGCTGGCCGTTCGTCCGGTCGTCCCGAGTGGGCCCGGAGGGTCCGCGTAGGGACGACGCATCGGCTCCGCCCAGCGGGGGACGGCACGTGGCCGCGGTGCGGTCCGGAGGACCGCGATGTGCTCAGTCGCGCTTGCGGTCCTGGTCGGCCAGGAAGCGCTCGAACTCCGCGCCGATCTCGTCGGCGCTGGGCACCTCGCCGCCCGAACCCAGCAGGTCGCTGCCCTCGCGCGCGGCGGTGAACGAGTCGTACTGCTGCTCGAGCGCCGCGACGACGGCGGTGTTGTCGGCGGACCGGGCGATCTGCTCGTCGATCTCCGTGCGGTTGGCCTCGGCGGCCTCGCGCAGCGCCTCGCCGGGCAGCCGCAGGCCGGTCAGCCGCTCCAGGTGCTCGATCAGCGTCAGCGAGGCGGCCGGGTAGGTGGCCTGCGCCAGGTAGTGCGGCACGTGCGCGGCCACGCCCAGCGCATCGACGCCGGCCTCGCCCAGGCGCAGCTCGAGCAGCGCGGAGACGCTGCCGGGGATGCGCATCTCGCCCCAGTACACGGGATAGGGCTCGATCAGCTGGCGGCGGGTCGCGTGCGCGGTGACGGTGACCGGGCGGGTGTGCGGCACCGGCATGGGGATCGCCTGCAGGGCCACGACGGAGGTGACGCCGAGCCGCTCGACCAGCTGCGCGACGGCGGCCACGAACCGCTCCCAGGCGTAGTCGGGTTCGGTCCCGTGCAGCAGGAGGAAGGTCTCGCCGGCGTCGTCCTCGAGGGCGTGGAGCTGGAGCTCCGGGGTGGCGAAGGCCTCGTAGTGGTCGCTGTTGAACGTCATGCGGGGGCGCCGTGCCCGGTAGTCGACCAGGCTGTCGGAGTCGAAGCGGGCGATCACCTCCGACGGCAGCGCGTCGAGCAGGTGGGCGCCGGCCAGGCTGCCCGCCGACGCGGCGTCGAAGTCGCCGCCGAGGTCGTGCACGAGCACCAGCCCGCGGCGCTCCGACGGGTCGGTGACGGCTGATTCCCGGGCGAGGAACGGATCCGCCGCGGGGAGCAGCTCGACCAGTTCCTCCGGTCGCTGCGGCACGCTGGGACCTCCTGTCGGTGTTCGGCGGACGCGACACGCGCACGCGCCTGCCGTACAGCCGTGGCGAGCCCGGCCGCATTCCCACCGACCACCGGCGTCCTCCCGGCGGGGTGGGTCAGCGCGCCGCCGCTTCCTCCCCGTCACCCTCCGGCGTGGTGGCCGGCTCCCGGACCAGGTGGGCGCCGGTCTCGTCGGCGGAGATCTGCGCGCGCGTGCCGTCGGGGAGGATCTCCGGCGACTTCCCGTCGAGCTGGTCGCGGGCATACCGGTAGGAGACGGCGATGAGCGCGGTCACCGGCACGGCGAGGAAGGCCCCGATGATGCCCGCGAGGCTGCTGCCGGCGGTGACCGCGAGGATGACCACGGCGGCGTGCAGGTTCAGCCCGCGGCCCTGCAGGATCGGCTGCAGGACGTTGCCCTCGATCTGCTGGACGACCAGCACGATGCCCAGCACGATCAGCGCCGTCGTGAAGCCGCTGTCGACCAGGGCGATCAGCACCGCGAAACCACCGGCCACGAAGGCGCCGATGATCGGGATGAACGCACCGAAGAAGGTGAGCACGGCCAGCGGCAGCACCAGTGGGACCCCGAGGATCCACAGCCCGAGGCCGATGAAGAACGCGTCGACGAAGCCGACGATGGCCTGCTGCCGGATGAACTCCGAGAGCGTCGACCACGTCTTGTAGGACAGCGCCGCCACGTGCGGCGCGGCCGCTGGGCCGGTCTGCGCGGCCAGCCACGGCACCCAGCGCGGGCCGTCCTTGAGGAAGAAGAAGGTCAGCACCAGGGCGAGGACCAGGTTGATCAGCAGGCCACCGATGGCCGTGGCGCCGGTGACGGCGTACTGCGCGATGTTCTGCGCGTTCCCCTGGATGGAGTCGATGGCCTGGTCGACGGCGCTGCCGATCTGCTCCTGACCCAGGTTGAACGGCGGGCCGGTCAGCCAGTCCTGCAGCTGCTGGAGGCCGATGCTGACGCCGTCGGCGAGTTCCTCGACCTGCCGGACGACCGGCGGCGCGATCAGCGCGATGATGCCGCCGAAGGCCGCCAGGAACGTGATGAGGACGGTGAGCGCGGCGAGCGCGGCCGGCCAGCCGTGGTTGCGGAGGAAGCGCGTGGGCGGCCACAGGACGGTCGTGAACAGCAGCCCGAGGACGACCGGGAGCAGGATGATCCAGAGCTTGCCCAGGACGTACCCGACGATGATCAGCCCGCCGACGATGAGCAGCAGCTCGGCCGACGCGACGGCCAGCGAGCGGCTGGCCCGCTTGAGACGCACCCCGCGCTCGTTGGTGGGGGCGGGCGCGTGCGTGGCCGGGACGACGCCGGCCTCCGGCGTGGGCTGGTCGGGCTCGACGTCGCGGGTGCCCTCGTCCGGCGGCGGGTCGGTGCGGCCGGGCAGGCGGATCCTCATGCACCGATCACAGCACAGTTGCCGGTCGCGGACCGGCTGGGAAACGATCATCACACCCGAGTCGTAGCGTTCGGGTCATGCCGAAGATCGCCACCGCCGACCGGGTCGACCGCGACGCACTCCTGGGGTTCCTCCGCCCACGGCACCGCGCCGTGCTCGTCACCCGCCGGGGGAGCGGCGCGCCGCAGCTGTCGCCGGTCACCTGCGGGGTGGACGCCGAGGGGCGCATCGTCGTCTCCACCTATCCGCAGCGGGCGAAGGTCGCCAACGCCCGGCGGTCCCCGGCCGTATCGCTGTGCGTGCTCTCCGACGACTGGGACGGGCCGTGGGTCCAGGTCGACGGGGAGGCGGAGGTGCTCGATCTGCCCGAGGCGCTGGAGCCCCTGGTGGAGTACTACCGGTCGATCAGCGGGGAGCACCCTGACTGGGACGAGTACCGGGCGGCGATGACGCGGCAGGGCAAGTCGCTGCTGCGGATCACCGTCACCGGCTGGGGGCCGATCGCCACCGGCGGGTTCCCGGCCCCGGTTGTCGACAAGCTCTGAGCCTTGCTCTGGGCAGGGAAAGCTGTCAGGCTTGTCGAATGCCGTACGTACTCACCGTGGACCAGCGAGCCAGTCGCCGTGGTCCGGACCGGGTCGGCGAGGCCCTCGCCGAACTGGGCACCGGGGTGCACCCGCTCCTAACCTTCGAGCGCACCGCCGGCGACGAGTTCCAGGGAGTGCTCGGTGAGCCGGAGGCCGTGGTCGACGTCGCCCTGCGGCTGGTCCGCCTCGGTGGCTGGAGCATCGGCATCGGCGCCGGCCCCGTCCAGCACCCGCTGCCATCCAGCACCCGGGCGGCGACGGGGCCGGCCTTCCTCTGCGCCCGCCGCGCGGTCGATGCCGCGAAGCAGCGACCGGTGCGCCTGGCCGTCCGCGGCAGCGTGCCACCGGACGCGGCCGACGCCCAGGCGGTGCTCAGCGCCCTCGCCGTGCTCCTCGGCCGGCGCAGCGAGCAGGCCTGGGAGGCGATCGGGTTGATCGACGCCGGACGCACCCAGGCCGAGGCCGCCGCCGAGCTGGGGATCACCCGGCAGGCGGTGGGCCAGCGGCTCGCCGCCGCCTCCTGGGAGCTGGAGCGCGAGCTGCGCCCCACCGCGGCCCGGCTGCTGGCGCGGGCGGCGGGATGACCGTCGCCGCGCTCGTCCTGCTGGCCGTGGCCGCGCTGGCCGGGTCGGTCCTGACCGTCCGGGGGGAGCGGCGACCGATCGTCACCGGCGGCGCCGTGGCGCTGGTCGGCGCGCTGGCCGTCGCCGCCGCCTTCGCCTGGGCGGAGGACGGCGCCGCGGGAGCGGCGCTGCAGGCGGGCGTCGTGCTCGCCGTGCTGGCCGCCGTCACCGGCGGCAGCCCGGTGGCGACGGCGGTGCTGCACGCGGCGGACCCCGCGGCGGCCGGGGTGTCCGGCGGCCCGCAGGACCCCGACATCCTGCGTGGCGGAGCCTGGATCGGCGTGCTCGAACGCGCCGCGATCGCCGGCACGCTGCTGGCCGGCTGGCCGGAGGGGCTGGCAGTCATCCTCGCCGTCAAGGGCCTCGGCCGGTTCTCCGAGCTCCGGGCCCCGGCCGCGGCCGAGCGGTTCATCGTCGGCACCCTGGCCAGCGGGCTCTGGGCGGCGTCGTGCGCAGGAGTGGCGGTGCTGCTCCGCGGCTGAGGCCACGTCGAGCGGGGTGATCACCCGGCGGAGACAATGGCGGCGACCCCGTCGTCCTACCTGGAGGCCTCGTGCCCGAGTCGCCCGCCACTGGTGCTCCCCGCAACCCCGACCTGCTCGCCATCTACTGCAACGACCACCTCGCGGCGGCCGCCGGCGGCATCGAGCTGGTCAGCCGGATGCTGGGCCGGCACCGCGGCAACCGGTACGAGGCCCCGCTGGAGCAGTTGCTCGACGAGCTGCGCGAGGAGCGGTCAGCGGTCCGCAGGACGATCGACGACCTCGACCTGCCGGTGCGGCAGTACAAGCTCGTCGCCAGCTGGGTCGCGGAGAAGCTCAGCCGGGCCAAGCTGAACGGCCGGCTCGTCTCGCGGTCGCCGCTGAGCGACCTGGTGGAGTTCGAGTTCATCGCCACCGCCGTGCTGGCCAAGCGCGCCGGGTTCGAGACGCTGCGCGCGCTGGGCGCGGCCGACCCCCGCATCGACGCGGCCCTCTTCGAGCGGCTGATCGACCAGGCCGACCGGCAGCACCACTGGCTGTCCGACGCCCGGCGGGACGTCGCGGCGTCGGTCTTCGGCGGCGACGCCGAGGCCGCCGGCGACGCCGCCGACACCTGAGCCGGCGCCGCCCCATGTGCCACGACCACGACAGCCGCCCGCCCGCCCCGCCGCGCAGCGGGGACGTCGCCGAACGCGGTGTGCTCACGCTGACCGCTGCCGACGGCACCGACTTCTCCGCGGCGTACGCCGCACCGGCGGGGCCGGCCCGGACCGGGGTCGTGCTCCTGCCGGACGTCCGCGGGTTGCACCCCTTCTACGTCGCCCTGGCCGACCAGTTCGCGACGGCGGGCCTGCCCACCGTGGCGATCGACTACTTCGGCCGCACCGCCGGGGTGGCCGAGAGCGGGGTCCGGGACGCGGACTTCGCGTGGGAGCCGCACGTCCAGGCGGCGACGGCCGAGGGGATCGACGCCGACGTCGCCGCGGCGATCGGTTACCTGCGCGAGCGGGTGGGCGGCGACCTGCCGGTGGTGACCGTGGGGTTCTGCCTCGGCGGCAGCATCTCCTGGCGGCAGGCCGGTGGCGATCTCGACCTGGCCGGGTGCGTGGGCTTCTACGGGCGCCCGTCGCTGGTCGGCGACGCCGCCGACCGGGCGCGCCTGCCGACGGTGATGCTGATCGCCGGTGCCGACACCGCCACCCCGGTGGCCGACCAGCTCGCCCTGGCCGAGCGGATGCGGACCGCGGGAGCGGAGGTCGACGCGGTCGTCTACGACGGCGCGCCGCACTCCTTCTTCGACCGGGCCCACGCCGACTGGGCCGACGCCTGCCGGGACGCCTGGGAGCACGTCCTCGCCCTGACCGACCGCGTCGGCCGCGACTGACGCGGTGAGCGCTCCCTACGCGCCGGCCTGGGGGCCGCTGCCCGGCACCGACGTCGCCGTGCGTGCGGCGACCTCCGGTGACCTGCCCGCCCTCGTGGCCCTGCTGGCCGACGACCGGCTGGGGAGCGGGCGGGAGCAGGCCGGCGACCTGCGGCCGTACCGGGCGGCCTTCGGGCAGATCGACACCGACCCGGCCCACGTGCTCGTCGTGGCCGCCGGTGACGACGGCGTCGTGGCGACCCTCCAGCTCTCCTTCGTGCCCGGGCTCTCGCGGGGCGGCGCGCTGCGGGGCCAGGTGGAGGGCGTCCGGGTCCGCGCCGACCGGCGGGGTGCCGGCCTCGGCGGCGCACTCCTCCGGTGGGCGATCGCGGAGTCGTGCCGCCGCGGGTGCGCCCTGGTCCAGCTCACCACCGACCGCTCGCGGCCCGAGGCGCACCGCTTCTACGAGGGACTGGGGTTCACCCCTTCGCACGCCGGCTACAAGTTGCCGCTGGAGGCGGGCGGGCCGCACCGGGCCGACGGGGCGGCGGTCTCCTAGGCTGGGTCCCGTGAGCGGCCAGCAGATCGACCCCGACGTCATCGAGCTCGCCGGCCGGGTCTTCGACCTGGCCCGCGGGGGCTACACCGACGAGCTGGCGGCCTACGTGGACGCCGGTGTGCCCGCCAACCTCACCAACGACAAGGGCGACACGCTGCTGATCCTCGCGGCGTACCACGGGCACCCGGAGACCGTGGCCGCATTGCTGGCCCGGGGCGCCGACCACGCCCGGGCCAACGACCGTGGGCAGACGGCGCTGGCCGCCGCGGTGTTCAAGCAGTCGGCCGAGACCGTGCAGGCGCTGCTCGCCGCCGGTGCCGACCCCGACGCCGGTGGACCCAGCGCGCGCGAGATGGCCACCTTCTTCGACCTGCCCGCGATGGCGGCGTTGCTGGACGGGCCCGCCTAGCACCGGGGTCGCTCCACGGCGACCGGCACGGGACGGCAGGCGCCACCGGAGGGGGAGGGGCGGGAATGGCAGCACCACGTGACCTGGCGGGCGCAGGTCCCCGCGCGCTCGCCCGGCGCGAGCGGGCCGCGCCCGGACCGGCCGCGCCCGAGCCGCCGCTGGACCCGCCCCTGGATCCGCCGGCCGCCGAGGCCGCCGAGGCCGAGGACGCTGCGGTCGGGACCGCCGCGATCCAGGCGCTGGACACCGACCCGCCGCAGTCGGCCATCCCGCGCTGGTTGCTGCTCATCGGTGGCGCCGCGGCGGCGTCGATCGCCATCGCCGGTCTGCAGGCGGTGGCCTGGCTGGTCGCTCCGGTGTTCCTCGCACTGGTGGTCGTCATCGCCCTGGCCCCCGTGCAGAGCTGGCTGCGCCGGGTGGGTGTGCCGCACTGGCTGGCCACCACCGTGCTGCTGCTCCTCGTCTGGGCAGTGCTCCTGGCCTTCGTCGGCCTGCTCGTGGTGTCGGTGGCCCAGTTCGCCGCCCTGCTGCCGGACTACGCGGGCCAGGCGCAGCTGCTCATCAACGAGGTCGTCGCCGACCTGAACAGTCGGGGGATCGTCTCCGGGCAGCTCTCCGACCTCGTCGAGCAGATCGACTACGGCTCGCTGGTCGGCCTGGCCACCGACCTGCTCAGCCGGCTCACCTCCGCGGCCAGCACCCTGCTCCTCCTGCTGTCGGCCCTGGTCTTCATGGCCATCGAGTCCAGCGGCTTCAGCCGGCGGATGGCCCTGGTCGCCTCCGAGCGGCCGCACCTGCCGGTCGCCCTGACGCTGTTCACCCGCGGCACCCGCAGCTACCTGCTGGTCAGCACCGTGTTCGGCGCGATCGTCGCGGTGGGGGACACCATCGCGCTCGCCATGCTCGAGGTGCCGGCCGCACCGCTGTGGGGGCTCCTGGCCTTCATCACCAACTACGTGCCCAACATCGGCTTCGTGCTCGGTGTCGCGCCGCCGGCGGTGCTCGGGCTGCTCGCCGGTGGCTGGGGCGAGTTCGTCGCGATCCTCGTCGTCTACTCCCTGCTGAACTTCGTCGTCCAGACCTTGATCCAGCCGCGCTTCGTGGGCGACTCGGTGGGGCTGTCGATGACCGTCACCTTCATCGCGCTGCTGTTCTGGAGCTGGGTGCTCGGCGCCCTCGGCGCGCTGCTGGCCATCCCGCTGACCCTGCTGGTCAAGGCGCTCCTGGTCGACGTCGACCCGCGCGGGCACTGGCTCGACGCCCTCCTCCGCGAGGAACCCCGGGCGCCGCGCACGATGCGGGCGCGGCGGCGGATGGACGCCCGCCGCGCGGCGCTGGCGTCCATGCGGCGGCTGCCGCACCACCCGCACCGCCGCTCGGCGCAGTCGCAAGCGGCCGACGAGCCGCGCGAGGGCTGAGCGTCGCAGCGTCGTCGCCGGCACCACCGATCCCGCCGCGGAGCACCAGGCGGCGCGGCCGGCCGTCGCCCGGCGGGAGGCGGCGGGCCGCCGTGGGCCGACCAAGTGACGGGCACCGCAGAGGGCGGCCGTAACGTGTCGGGCGCAGCTCGCCGCGCACCGGGCACCCGGTGACCGCTGGCATCCGACATGAAGGGAACCCCCATGAGCGAGGCAGGCACCACGGCATCCCGCGTGGCGATCGTCACCGGCGCGGCGCGCGGTATCGGCGCGGCGACGGCCCAGCGGCTGGCGCAGGACGGCTTCGCCGTCGCCGTCCTCGACCTGGACGAGGGCGCGGCCAAGGGCACCGTCGAGGCGATCGAGGCCGCCGGCGGCCGGGCGCTGGCCGTCGGCGCCGACGTCAGCGACTCAGCGCAGGTCGAGGCCGCCGTCGAGCGGATCGCGACCGAGCTCGGCGCCCCGACCGTCCTGGTCAACAACGCCGGTGTGCTCCGCGACAACATGCTCTTCAAGATGAGCGACTCCGACTGGGACATCGTCATGAACGTGCACCTGCGCGGTGCCTTCCTCATGACCCGCGCCGCCCAGAAGCACATGATCGACCATAAGTGGGGCCGGATCGTCAACCTGTCCAGCACCTCGGCGCTGGGCAACCGCGGTCAGGCCAACTACTCCACCGCCAAGGCCGGTCTGCAGGGCTTCACCAAGACCCTCGCCATCGAGCTGGGCAAGTTCGGCGTCACCGCCAACGCCATCGCCCCCGGGTTCATCCAGACCGAGATGACCAAGGCGACCGCCGACCGCATGGGCGTCCCCTTCGACGACTTCATCAAGGGCGCGGCCTCGATGATCCCGGTGGCCCGCGTCGGCCAGCCCGAGGACATCGCGCACCTGGTGTCGTTCTTCGTCTCCGAGGGCGCGGGCTTCGTGTCCGGCCAGGTCGTCTACGCGGCCGGCGGCCCCAAGGCCTGACGAAGGACCCCGTCCTCCCCACCCTTCGCAGGCTCAGGGCGGGACCCGGGACGGGGCCGTTCCAGCACGTCACCTGGGCCGGGCAGCCGCATAGGCTGCCCGGCCTCGTGTCTTTCCAGTCCCGGAGGTCCCGTGTCCGAGCAGCCAGTCCTCGTCGAGCGCCGCGGTGCGGTGCAGGTCGTCACCATCAACCGCCCGCAGGCCAAGAACGCGCTGGACGCCGCGGTGGCCCGCGAGGTGGCCGCCGCGATGGACGAGCTCGACGGCGACGACGAGCTGCGCGCTGGAGTGCTCACCGGCGCCGGCGGCACCTTCTCCGCCGGCATGGACCTCAAGGCGTTCCTGCGCGGGGAGAGCCCGGCGATCCCGGGCCGCGGCCTGTGCGGCATCACCCGGACCCCGCCGCGCAAGCCGTTGATCGCCGCGGTGGAGGGCTGGGCGCTCGCCGGTGGGTTCGAGCTGGTCCTCGCCTGCGACCTGGTCGTCGCCGCGCGGACGGCCCGGTTCGGCGTCCCCGAGGTGAAGCGCTCGCTGGTGGCCGCCGGCGGGGCGGCGCTGCTGCTGCCGCAGCGCGTGCCGCGCGCCGTGGCCCTCGAGATGCTCCTGACCGGGGAGCCGGTGGACGCCGAGCGGGCCGCCGCCGCAGGCCTGGTGAACCGGGTGGTCGAGGAGGGCGGGGCGCTGGAGGCCGCCGTCGCGCTGGCCGGTGTCGTCGCCGCGAACGGCCCGCTGGCCGTCGCGGCCACCAAGGAGGTCGTGCGGTCCGCGCCCGGGTGGCCGGCCGACGAGGCCTGGGAGCGGCAGGAGGAGATCGTCCGCCCGGTCTTCGGCTCCGAGGACGCCCGCGAGGGGTCGACGGCGTTCGCGGAGCGGCGGGCGCCGGTGTGGCGGGGGCGCTGACCACCCGACACCCTCGGTGATGCGTTGCACAACGAGCAACATTGCACGGTGTGCACCTTTGTGCTGAAGTAGCTCCGTGACCGGACCCGGCCTGCGCGAGCGCAAGAAGCAGGACACCCGCGCCGCCCTGGCGGCCGCGACCCTCGACCTCGCCGAGGAGCACGGTCTGGCCGCGGTCACCGTCGAGCAGATCGCCGCCCGCGCCGGCGTCTCCTACCGCACGTTCTTCAACTACTTCTCCGCCAAGGAGGAGGCGTTGCTGCGGCCCACCGGCGGCGGGGGCAGCACGTTCGGGGCGCACCTGCTCGCGCAGGACGCCTCGCTGGCCCCGCTCGACGCCGCCCGGGCGGCCCTGCACGAGGAACTGAGCGCGCTCGAGGACGACGGCGCCGCCTGGCACCGCCGGCTGACGGTGATCGCCCAGGACGAGACGCTCCTCCCGCGCCTGGTCCAGCTCGGTGCCACGAACGAGCGGGAGATGGCCGAGGCCATCGCGACCCGGCTCGGCCAGGACGTCGAGCGCGACCTCTACCCGGGGCTGCTCGGTGCCGTCCTCGGGTGCGCCGTCCGCGTCACGCTGACCCGCTGGCACCGCCTGGAGGGGCGCACGCCGCTCCCGCGGCTGCTCGACGAGGCGCTCGACGCGCTCGCGGCCGGCCTGCCCGGTGCCCGGCCCGCCGGCAGCTGACCTCCCCGGGCGGACGACGACGTCCGCCCGGGCACCACTTTCCGCACGCCAACCGAGGAGAACCGTGTCCACCACTGCCGAACCCGCGGCCACGCCGGGCGGGAGCGGACCGGCGCTCGCGCCGATGTCCCAGCGCGAGGTGCTGCAGGCGCTGTCCGGCCTGTTCATGGGCATGTTCGTGGCCATCCTGGCCGCGACCATCGTGTCCAACGCGCTGCCGGTGATCATCCCCGAGATCGGCGGCAGCCAGTCGATCTACACCTGGGTCGTCACCGCCGAGCTGCTCGCCCTGACCGTCACCGTCCCCCTGTGGGGCAAGCTGGCCGACCTGTTCAGCCAGAAGCTGCTGTTGCAGATCTCCTTCGGGCTGTTCGTGGTCGGCTCGCTGCTCGCCGGGTTCTCCCAGGACACGACGACGCTGATCGTCGCCCGCGTCCTGCAGGGCATGGGCGCCGGTGGCCTCACCGCGCTGGTGCAGATCGTGATGGCGGCGATGATCCCGCCGCGCGAGCTCGGCCGGTACGCCGGTGTCTTCGGCGCGATCTTCGCCGTCGCCACCGTCGGTGGCCCGCTGATCGGCGGCGTCATCGTCGACACCGACTGGCTCGGCTGGCGCTTCTGCTTCCTGCTGGGGGTGCCGTTCACCCTGCTGGCCATGGTCCTGGTGCAGCGCACGCTGAAGCTGCCGGCCGTCCCGCGCCGCAAGGCGATGATCGACTGGTGGGGAGCTCTGCTCATCACCGGCGGCGTGAGCCTGCTGCTCATCTGGATCACCTTCGCCGGTGACAGGTACGACTGGCTCTCTCCCGAGACCGCCCTCATGGTCGGCGGAACCGTCGTCCTGCTGGGCCTGGCCGTGCTCGTCGAGTCGAGGGTGGCCGAGCCGGTCATCCCGCTCGACATCTTCCGCAGCCGCACGGTGACCCTCTCGGTGGTGGCCAGCGCCCTCGTCGGCGTCGCGATGTTCGGCGGCACCGTGTTCCTGGCCCAGTACCTGCAGGTGTCGCTGGGCTACTCGCCGACCGAGTCCGGGCTGCTGACCCTCCCGCTGGTGGGCGGTCTGCTGGTGTCCTCCACCGTCGCCGGTGCGCTGATCACCAAGACCGGCCGCTGGAAGGGCTGGCTGGTCGCCGGCGGCGTCCTGATGACCGTCGGCTTCGCCCTGTTCTCCACCATCGATGCGCAGACGTCCCCGTGGCTGCTCGGCGTCTTCATGGTGGTCCTGGGCGCCGGTGTCGGTGCGCTCATGCAGAACCTGGTGCTGGCCGCGCAGAACGACGTGCCGGCGCACGAGCTGGGCGCGGCCACCAGCGTGGTCTCGTTCTTCCGCAGCCTGGGCGGCACGGTCGGCGTCAGCGTGCTGGGCGCGCTGCTGGCCACCCGGGTCGCCGACGACCTCAGCGTGCTCGGCCCGATGGAGGGCGGCGGCGAGGCCGCGGCCCCGGACATGTCGGCGCTGCCGGAGCAGGTGCGTGAGCTGATCCGGAACGCCTACGCCGACGCCACGGCGGAGCTGTTCCTCATCGCGACGCCGCTGGCCGCACTCGCGCTGGTCGTCGTCCTCTTCATCAAGGAGAAGGCGCTGAAGACGACGTCCGGGGCGCAGCGCCTGGCCGAGGAGCAGCAGACCCTGCCGCTGCACTGATCCACCGCACCGCCGTGCCCCCCGGAGAGCTCCGCTCGCCGGGGGGCACGGCATAGCCCCGGGGCGCGGTCCGTTGCACCCGGTGTGACCCGCACGCCGCTCCGCCTCGCCGTCCTCGGTGACTCCCTCGCCTTCGGCACCGGCGCCGGCCGACCCGCCGACGCCCTGGGTCCCCGCCTCACCCGTGCCCTCTCGGCCGCCGGCTTCGACGTCGACCTGCACGTGCTCGCCGTGCCCGGCGCGGTCTCGGCCGGCCTGGCCGCGCAGGTCCGGCGGACGACGCCGCTGTTGCCCGACCTCGCCGTCGTCGTGGTCGGTGCCAACGACCTCGCCCGCTTCGTCCCGGCCGAGCAGGCGACGGCCGCCCTGGCCGACGCGGTGGGGGCCCTGCGCGCAGCAGGTACCGCCGTCGTCGTGGTGCCGGCGCCGGACATGTCGATGGTCCCGTTCGTGCCGCCCGCGCTCCGGCCGCTGGTGCAGGGCGCGTGCGCGGTGCTGCAGCGTCGGCAGGCCCAGGTGGCGGCGGCCGCCGGCGCCTCGGTGGCGCCGGTCGCGGGCGAGGTCGCCCGCGCGTTCGTCGCCGACCCGGCGCTGTTCTCCGCCGACCGGTTCCACCCGTCCTCGGCCGGCTACGCCCGGATCGCCGAGGTGCTCGAGCCCTACGTGCTCACCGCGGCCCGGGCCCGCCGGGACGCCGCCGCTGCCTGACCGGTCAGGCAGCGGCCGGCGCGCGCACCAGCCGGGCGGACAGCGGCTCGACGAAGCGGGTGAGCACGGGCCCGGTGACCGCGAGCACCAGCACGTAGCCCGTCGCGACGGGACCGACGGCCGGTAGCCCGGCGGTGACGGCCAGCCCGGCGATCACGATCGAGAACTCGCCGCGAGCGACCAGGGCGGTGCCGGCGCGCAGCCGGCCGGGCACGGCGACGCCGTCGCGCCGGGCGGCGAACCAGCCGGTGGCGATCTTCGTGACGGTGGTGACGGCGGCCAGTGCCAGCGCGGCGGGCAGCACCGGGAGGATGGCCCCCGGATCGGTGGCCAGTCCGAAGGCGACGAAGAAGGTGGCGGCGAACAGGTCCCGCAGCGGACCCAGGATCGCCCGGGCGCGCTCGGCGAAGGAGGCCGGCAACGCCAGCCCGACGAGGAACGCGCCGACCGCCGCGGAGGCACCCATCGCCTGGGCGGCCCCGGCCACCAGCAGGGTCAGCCCGATGAGCCGCAGCATGACCTGCTCGTCGTCGTCGTGGCTGAGCAGCCGCCCCAGCCGGTGCCCGTGCCGCTGCGCGGCCAGGAGCACCAGCAGGACGGCGCCCACGGCCAGCGCGATGCCCCCGGCGGCCTGCGCCGGCCCGTCGCCGGCCAGCGCCACCACGAGCAGCGGCAGGAAGAGGGCCATCGCCAGGTCCTCCAGGACCAGGACCGAGAGCACCGCCGGGGTCTCCCGGTTGGCCAGCCGCCCCAGGTCGCCGAGCAGCCGCGCGACGATGCCCGAGGACGAGATGTAGGTGACCCCGCCCAGCGCGAGCGCCCCCTGCCAGGGCAGCCCCAGGAGCAGCCCGGCGACGAAGCCGGGCGGGCCGTTGAGCACCAGGTCCACCAGCCCCGACGGCGCGTGCCGGCGGAAGGACGCGAACAGCTCCGTGGCGGAGAACTCCAGCCCCAGGGTGAGCAGCAGCAGGACCACGCCGATCTCAGCGGCCGCCTCCAGGAACGGTGCGGCGTTCTCCACCGGCACCAGCCCACCCTCGCCGAGGGCCAGCGCGGCCAGCAGGATGAACGGGACGGGGGAGAGGCCCAGCCGCCGGGCGAGCAGCCCGAGCAGCGAGAGGCCGAGGAAGAGCAGGCCCAGTTCGACCAGCAGGGCGGCGACGTGGTCCACCGCGGGCCTAGACCTGGCCGGCGATCCGCCGGTCCAGCTGCTCCAGACCGGCCGCGGAGCCGATGACGACGAGCACGTCGCCGGCGAAGAGCGCGTCGGCGGGAGCGGGGGAGGGGACGACGTCGGCGCCGCGCACGATGGCCACCACCGAGCAGCCGGTTACCGTGCGGGCCCGCGTGTCGCCCAGGGTCCGGCCGGCGAAGGGAGAGCCCTCCCGGACGGTGATCCGGGCCGACTCGAGCCCGGGGACCTCGCGGGAGAGGTCGGCGAACCGCTGGGTCAGGCGGGGGGCGCCCAGCACCTCGGCCAGGGCGTCGACCTCCTCCGGGTCGAGCCGGAACGTCTCCCGGGCGCGGTCGGGGTCGCGCCGGTCGAACACCGCGATCTCCGCACCGCCCTCGCGCTGCACGACGATGCCGAGCAGCTGACCCGACCGGGTCCTCATCTGGTAGCGCACGCCGACGCCGGGCAGCAGGGTCTCCTCGAGCTCCACGCCCGGCATCGTCGCAGACCCGCCGTCAGTCCAGCCGGTCCGCCAGCAGCTCGGCGAGGTGGCGGCCGCGCCGGTCGGTGAGCTGGTCGAGCTGGGTGCGGCAGGAGAACCCGTCGGCGAGGACGACGGCGTCGGGCGCGAGGTCGCGCACCGCGGGCAGCAGCTGCTGCTCGGCGATGGTCACCGAGACGTCGTGGTGGCCCTTCTCCACGCCCCAGTTGCCGGCCAGCCCGCAGCAACCGCCCAGCCGGGTCACGGTCGCGCCGGCCTGCGCCAGCAGCGCGGCATCGGCCGACCAGCCCATGACCGAGGTGTGGTGGCAGTGCGGCTGCGCGACGATCTGCACCCCGGCCAGCGACGGCGGCGTCCAGCCCGGCGTGGCGGCGAGCAGCTCGGCCAGCGTCCGCGTGCCCGCGGAGACCCGTTCCGCGGCGGGGCCGCCTACCAGTTCCAGCGTCTCCCCGCGCAGGGCCGCGGTGCAGGACGGCTCGACGCCGACGATGGGGATGCCCGCCTCCGCCAGCGGGGCCAGCGCCTCGACGGTGGCGGAGAGGATCTCCCGGGCGCGGTCCAGCTGGCCGGTGGTGATCCAGGTCAGACCGCAGCAGGTGTCGGCCCCGGGCACCTGCACCTCGTAGCCGGCGGCCTCCAGCACCCGCACGTTGGCGTGCGCGACCTCGGGGGCGAAGTGGTCGGTGAAGGAGTCCACCCACAGCGCGACCGGGGTACCGCCCCCAGGGCCATTGTCGCCACTTCGGCCCCGGGCGGCCCACTCCTGGCGGAAGGTGCGCGGCGCGAACGGCGGCACCTCCCGGCGCTGGTCCATGCCCGCGCCCCACTTGGCCAGCCGGCCGCCCAGCCGGGAGGCGAGGACGGCGTTGACCAGCTTCGGCGCCCGCGCGGCGAGGTCGGCCCAGAACGGCAGCCGGCCCAGCGTGTAGTGCGACATCGGCCGGAGCCGGCGCCGGTAGGACTGGTGCAGCACCTCTGCCTTGTAGGAGGCCATGTCCACGCCGGTCGGGCAGTCGCTCGAGCAGCCCTTGCAGGACAGGCAGAGGTCGAGCGCGTCGTGGACCTCCGGTGACCGCCAGTCCTTCACCGGCCCGCCGGGCGCGAGCATCTCCTGCAGCACCCGGGCGCGGCCGCGGGTGGTGTCCTTCTCCTCGCGGGTCGCCGGCCACGACGGGCACATGACGCCGCCGGACGACTGCAGGTCCGCACGGCACTTGCCGACGCCCGTGCAGCGGTGCACGGCGGCGGAGAAGTCGCCGCCGTCGTGCCGGTAGGCCAGGGCGAGCTGCTCGCGGTGCCGCGGCGCGACGGCCATGCGGATGTCGTCCTCGACCGGCACCGGGCGCACGAGCACGCCGGGGTTGAGCACGTCGGCCGGGTCGAACAACCCCTTGACCCGCTCGAAGAGGGACAGGACCTCCTGCGGGTACATCAGCGGGAGCAGCGCGCTGCGCGCCCGGCCGTCGCCGTGCTCGCCGGACAGCGATCCGCCGTAGCCGGCGACCAGGCGTGCGGCGTCCTCGACGAACGCCCGGTAGGCGCTCCGGCCCCCGTCGTCGCCGGTGCCGAAGGGGAAGTCGATCCGCACGTGCACGCAGCCGTCGCCGAAGTGGCCGTAGGGGACGCCCTGCAGCCCGTGGTTCCCGAGCAGGGCCTCGAACCCGCGCAGGTAGTCGCCCAGCCGCTCCACCGGGACGGCGGCGTCCTCCCAGCCGGCGTGCGCCGGGCGGCCGTCGGACGTGCGGTTGGCCAGCCCGGCGCCGTCCTCGCGGATTCGCCAGATCGCGGCCGCGTGCGCCGGGTCGGTGACCACCATCGAGTCGACGGCGCCGGCATCGGCGAGCACCCCGCGGGCCTTGCCCTCGACCTCGGCGACGGTGTCGCCGGTCAGCTCGACGATCAGCCAGCCCGCGCCCCGGGGCAGGTCCGGGACGACCGCGGCCGGCACGTCCCGCAGCCGCTGCACGATGCGCTCGTCGAGCCCCTCGACCGCCGTCGGCTCGTGGGGGAGCAGCCCCGGGGTGGCGTCGGCGGCGTCGGCCATCGACGGGTAGCCGAGGACCACCAGGCCGCGGACCGGGGCGTCGGTGACCAGCCGGACGGTGGCGCCGAGGACCACCGCCAGCGTCCCCTCGCTACCCACCAGCGCGCGGGCGACGTCGAACCCGCGCTCGGGCAGCAGGTGCTCCAGCGAGTAGCCCGACACCTGCCGGCCGAAGCGGCCGAACTCGGTGCGGATGGTGGCCAGCTCACCGGCCACCAGGGCCCGCAGGTCCGCCAGCACCCCGCCGGACGCGGCCGTTGCGGCCCCGGTTCCGAGGGTCAGCCGTTCCCCGGAGCCGGTCACCACGTCCAGGCCGACGACGTTGTCCGACGTTCGCCCGTAGCCCAGCGCCCGCGAGCCGCAGGCGTTGTTGCCGATCATCCCGCCCACCGTGCAGCGGTTGTGCGTGCTCGGGTCGGGGCCGAAGCGGAGCCCGTGCGGCTTCGCGGCGGTCTGCAGGGCGGCCTGCACGACGCCGGGGTCCACCGTGGCGGTCCGCGCCTCGGCGTCGACGGCGTGCACCCGGTGCAGGTACCGGCTGGTGTCCAGGACTACGCCGGCGCCCACCGCGTTGCCGGCGATCGAGGTGCCCGCGCCGCGCGCGGTCAGCGGCACACCGAGGGTCCGGCAGACCTCCAGGGCCGCCACGATCTCGTCGGTGTCGCGCGGGCGCACCACCGCCCGGGGCAGCACCCGGTACAGCGAGGCGTCCGAGGAGTACAGGGCGCGGGCCAGGCCGGAGTCGTCGACGTCGGTCAGCCCGGCGCGACGGAGCTCCGCCGCGACGGCGCGGCCGGCGTCGCGCTGCTCGGTCGAGGCGGGGGCAGCGGGTGCGCTCATGCCACCGAGTCTGGTCCGGGCCCGACGGCCGGTTCCATCCGGCCCCGGACGCACGTGTGGCCGGGCACCGTCGGGCCCGGCCACACCTGCGTCGACGACCGGAGGCCGTCAGCGGCGGATCACTCCGTCGGGGGCTCGTCCTTGCCCTCTTCCTCGAGGCGGTCGGCCTCTTCCTTGGTCTTGTGCACCGCGCCGTCGGCGTGCTCCGGCGGCCCGTAGACGGTGTAGAGGACCAGGGGGTTCTCCCCGGTGTTGAGGAAGTTGTGCTTCGTGCCGGCGGGGACGACGACGAGGTCGCCCTGGGCGACGTTCTTCTCCGAACCGGAGATGACGGCCTTCCCGATGCCGCTGACGAAAGTGAGGATCTGGTCGATGTCCTCGTGCGTCTCCTCGCCGATCTCGCCACCCGGCGGGATGGTCATGATGACGAGCTGGGTCTTCTTGCCGGTCCAGAGCACGCGACGGAAGTCGGGGCTCTTCTCGGCTTCGGTAGCGATCGTGTAGTGGATGACGGACGCCATGGGCGGCGCTCCTCTCGTCTCGAGGCTGCTGCGAGGTCGGGCGGTCGGTGTCGGCCGCCCGGGGTCTGCGCTGGTCCTGCCCCCGTGCGCGGTCGAGTAGTCCTCGGTTCACCGCTTGGTGGATCACCCGGCCGGTCGACGGAGGCGGTTGCGGGCTCCGGCGGGGTGTCCCAGCAGCCCCGTGAGACTGAAGCCACACCACCTCCCTTGTGGCCATGCCCCCCTGTGATCTAGCTTTCCCTGCCGGTACCACGCGGTACCGGCTGCGACACCGGGAGTCTGGCGGCCCGTTCGAGGGCCGGGCAGCTCCGGGGACGCCGCGCACGGTCGCGCGGCGCCATTCGATGGGAGTTCTGTGTACAGAGATCGTGATCAGAGGGGCGGGCGTCGCTTCGCGGGTCCAGCCGTCCTGCTCGGCACGGGCGCGGCCGCGACCGCATTCCTGCTGCTCATGGGCACGGTGTCCGAGGGAGCTGGTGACGTCCGGGACGGGGCGCTGCGCCTCAACGCCGGGCAGTCGGAGTTCGCCGACGGGTGGGACCGGCTGGCCAACGGCGTCGAGGACCTCGACGCCGGCGCGGCCAAGGTCGAGGACGGCGCCGGCACGTACGTGGCCGGCGTCCAGGAGTACAGCGCCGGCGTGAACACCTACGTCGACGGCGTCGGCCAGCTGGCCGACGGTTCGAAGCAGCTCGCCGACGGTTCGAGCGAGGCTGCCGCGGGCGCCAGCAAGCTGGAGAAGGGCGCGTCGGACCTCGACGCCGGCATCGGCAAGCTCTCCGCCGGCTCGGGTGCGGTCGCCAAGGGGGCCGCCGATCTCGACGCCGGCATCGGCAAGCTCTCCACCGGGTCGGGTGCGGTCACCAAGGGCGCGCAGGACGTCGCCGCCGGTCTGGGCACGCTCGGTGCGAGCACCACCAGGGACAGCAAGCTGGGGCAGGGCGCCGCGGCCATCGCCGCAGGCGGGGCCGCGCTCCGCGACGGGGCCCAGACCGTCAGCAGCGGGCTGGGTGAGGCGCAGACCGGTACGGACGGCCTCGCCGCCGCGCTGGCGACGGCCAACACCGAGGCCACGGAGGCGCTGGTCGGCATCACCGGCCCAGGCGGACTGGGCAGCAGCCTGCAGGCGGCCGGCGCCGGCGGTGCGCGACTCCAGGCACTGGCGGCGCAGTTCAACGGCGGGGCGACCCCGCTCACCGTGGCGGAGCAGGGGGAGCTGCTCGGTCTCTATGCGGCGGCTCTGGGCGACGTCCAGGCCGCGGGGACCAAGCTGAGCGCCGTCGGCCTCGACGTGGGCACGGCACGGGGCTACGTCCAGGGCGCCGCCGCGGGCGTGACCGACCTGCGCGACGGGCTGGGGGAGCTCAAGGCTGGCGTCGACACCCAGCTGCTGCCGGGCGCGGGCCGGCTCGCCGCCGGTGGCCGGGACCTGTCCAACGGCATCGGTCAGCTGAACGCCGGCATCGGTCAGGCGGCCGCGGGCGCCAACACGCTCGCCGCCGGCGCCGGGCAGGTCTCGGCCGGTCTGGGTGACGCCGCCAAGGGCTCGGGCACGCTCCGCGCCGGCGCCGGGCAGGTCTCGGCCGGTCTGGGTGACGCCGCGAAGGGCTCGGGCACGTTGCGCACCGGCGCCGGGGACCTCTCCGACGGCGTCGGTGAGATCGCGGCCGGCACCCGGAAGCTGGACGACGGCGTGGGCCAGCTCACCGCCAACAGCCCGAAGCTGACCGAGGGCGGCGCCAAGCTCAGCGCGGGCGGCTCCGAGCTCAAGGCCGGCATCGAGCAGCTCGCCAGCGGTACCCAGGAGCTGGCCGGCGGCGCGGACCAGCTCGACGCGGGTCAGCTGAAGCTCACTGCCGGCCAGGAGGAGCTGGCCGACGGTGCGACGGAGCTCGACGAGGGGGTCGATGCGTTCGCGCCCGGCACGCTCGCCCTGCCCGTGGGTCTCGCGTTCGCGCTCGCTGCCCTGGTGATGGCGGCCCTGCGGGTCCGCCGGTCCTCCCGGGCCGGTCACGCCGCGCCCTGACACCGCCCGGCGACCCGTCGCCCCGCCTTCCGCGAGGCGACGGGTCGTCACTCCGACAGCACTGCGGCCCGTCTCCGGAAGGAGGCGGGCCGCAGTGCGTCCGGGGCGCTCAGCGACGCTCGAGCAGCCCCACCACCGACGCGGTGGCCGCGTCCACGTCCTCCAGCAGCCGCACGGCCTCGCCCCGCTCGACGCGGGCGAGCATGAGCTCGTTGATCCCCCCGACGGCGGCCAGGACCAGTGGCCGGTCCACCGGCCGTACCTCGGCGGGGTGCTGCTCGGCCAGCTCTGCCGCGACCGAGCAGATGAGGTCCACGTAGCGGTCGAACACCTCCCGGCGCAGCGCCAGCGCGGAACGCCCGGCTGCCTGCACCTCCACCAGCGCTGCCCACGCGACGTCCGGCCCGGCCGCAAGCGTGCCCATGTAGGCGGCGATCCCGGCGTGCAGCCGCTCCCGCCACGGCAGACCCGCGGCGCGGGCCTCCTCCTGTGCGGTACGGACGGTCGCGAGCACCTTGTCGTTGGCCCGCGAGTACAGCTCGAGGAGGCAGTGCTCCTTGTCCCGGAAGTGCGTGTACACCACCGTCTTGGAGACCCGGCCCGCTCGCGCGATGTCGGCGATCGTCGTCGCCTGGTAGCCCTTCTCGGCCATGCACGCGGCCAGCGCCCACAGGATCCGTCCGCGGCGATGGCCGTCGTCGACGGCCGGGTCGCCGGTCGGGTCGAGGAGCGCGTGCACGAGGCGCAGAATCTCACGGGAGACGGTCCAGGTGGCTCAACTCACCTGTCCGTGCTGGAAGGACCGGCGCGGCGCCGGTGTAGGAGTAGGGGTGAGCATGCCGACACCCGCCCGGACGACGTCGCGCGCGTACGTGGCCTGGGCGGTCGGTCTGCTGGCCTACACGGTCGCGGTCTTCCACCGCTCCTCCCTCGGGGTCGCGGCCGTCGACGCGCAGGAGCGGTTCTCCGCCGGCGCTTCTGCGGTGTCGCTGTTCCTGGTGCTGCAGCTCGCCGTGTACGCCGGGCTGCAGGTGCCTGTCGGCGTGGCGCTGGACCGGTTCGGATCGCGGCGGATGATCCTCGCCGGGGCGCTCACCATGGCCGCCGGGCAGCTGGCGCTGGCGCTGGCCGTCGACGTGCCGACCGCGGTGGCCGCCCGGGTGCTGGTCGGCGCCGGTGACGCCATGACCTTCATCAGCGTGCTGCGGGTCGTGTCCCTGTGGTTCCCCGGCCGCACCGTGCCGCTGGTCACCCAGCTGACCGGCATCCTGGGTCAGCTGGGCTCCGTCGTGGCGGCCTACCCGCTGGTCGCCCTGCTGCACGGGACCTCGTGGGAAGCGACCTTCCTGGGCGCGGCGGCCACAGGCGTGCTCGTCGCCGTGCTGGTGCTGGTGGCGCTCCGGGACTCGCCGGCCGGCGACACCCGGGCCCCGGCGGTCGGCCTGGCCGCCGTGCGCCGCGGGCTCGTCGACACCTGGCGGGAGCCGGGCACCCGGCTGGGCCTCTACACGCACCTGGTCACCCAGTTCTCGGGCACGGTCTTCGCGCTGTTGTGGGGCTACCCGTTCCTGGTGGTCGGGCAGGGGCTCACCCCCGGGACGGCGGCGGCGCTGCTGACCCTGCTGGTCGTCGTCGGGATGGGCGTCGGACCGCTGCTGGGCCGCCTCTGCGGGCGGTGGCCGCTGCGCCGGTCGGTCCTGGTCTTCGCCATCCTGGCGGCCACGGTCACGGTGTGGACGGTCGTGCTGCTGTGGCCGGGTCCCGCGCCGCTGGCCCTGCTGGTGGCGCTGGCCGTCGTCCTCGGCACCAACGGCCCGGGGTCGATGATCGGCTTCGACTACGCGCGCACGGAGAACCCGGTGGAGCGCCTGGGCAGCGCGACCGGCGTGGTGAACGTCGGCGGCTTCGTCGCCTCGCTGCTGACGATCCTGGCCATCGGCGTGGTGCTCGACCTGCGCACGCCCGGGGCGTCGGCCGACTACGACCTCGCGGCGTTCCGGGCAGCCTTCGCGGTGCAGTACGTGTTCTGGGCGATCGGCCTGGTGGGCGTGCTGCGGCACCGGCGGCAGCTGCGGGCGCGCCTGGCCCGCGACGGGATCGTGCTCGCGCCGCTGCACACGGCGGTCCGCGCCCGGCTGCGCGGCAGCTCCGCCTATCGCTGACGCCGTCCGTGGCGGCTTCGCCTGCAGGGCCGGTCCGGCCGCGCGATAGTGGGGCATGTCGCTTCTCCCGCGGGCAGCCGCGGCCGGTCTGACCGCGCTGGCCGGCGTCGCCGTCCGCGACCTCCTGCAACGTGAGCACACCCTGCTGCGCAACTTCCCGGTGGTGGGCCGCGCCCGCTACCTGCTGGAGTCGATCGGTCCCGAGCTGCGCCAGTACCTGGTGGCCGGCAACAACGAGGAGCGGCCCTTCACCCGGGACCAGCGCCGCTGGGTCTACGCATCCAGCAAGCAGGAGAACAACTACTTCGGGTTCGGCACCGACAACGATCTGGAGTTCACGGCCGGCTACCCGGTGATCAAGCACCGCACCTTCGGCCGCGCCGTCCCCGCGTCGCACGTGCAGGCCGGCCAGGACGTCGAGCTGCCGTGCGCCAAGGTGCTCGGCGCCGCCCGGGGCCGGGCTCGGTCCTTCCGCCCGCCGTCGCTGGTCAACATCTCCGCGATGAGCTTCGGCTCGCTGTCCGGGGCGGCGGTGGAGGCACTCAACCGGGGGGCCGCGCTGGCCGGCTGCCTGCACAACACCGGTGAGGGCGGCATCTCCCGGTACCACCGCAACGGCGGGGAGCTCGTCTACCAGATCGGCACCGCCTACTTCGGCTGCCGGGACTCCTCCGGCCGCTTCGACCTCGGCCGGCTGAAGGACCTCGTGGCGGGTGCGCCGGTGCGCGCCCTGGAGATCAAGCTCAGCCAGGGTGCCAAGCCCGGCCTCGGCGGGGTGCTGCCGGCGGCCAAGGTGTCGGCGGAGATCGCCGCGGCCCGTGGCGTGCCCGAGGGCGTCGACTGCGTGAGCCCGTCCCGGCACGCCGAGTTCTCCGACGCCGACAGCCTGCTGGACTGGGTCGAGCTGCTGGCCGCGGAGACCGGGCTGCCGGTCGGCATCAAGTCCGCGGTGGGCGACATGGAGTTCTGGGACGAGCTCACCGGGCTGATGGCCGGCACCGGTCGCGGGGTGGACTTCGTGACGATCGACGGGGGCGAGGGCGGCACCGGTGCCGCGCCGCTGATCTTCACCGACTCGGTGTCGCTGCCCTTCCAGCTCGGCTTCGCGCGCGTCCACGCGACGTTCGCCCGGGCCGGCCTGGCCGACGACGTCGTCTTCGTCGGCGCCGGGAAGCTCGGGCTGCCCGACAACGCGGTGGTCGCCTTCGCCCTCGGCTGCGACCTGGTCAACGTCGGCCGCGAGGCGATGCTGGCGATCGGCTGCATCCAGGCCCAGAAGTGCCACACCGACACCTGCCCGACCGGGGTGGCGACGCAGAACTCCTGGCTGGCGCACGGGCTCGACCCGGCGCTGAAGTCCACCCGGGCAGCGAACTACCTGCGCACCCTGCGCCGGGACCTGCTGAAGGTGGCCGAGGCGTGCGGGGTGGAGCACCCCGGCCTGATCGACCCCGACTCGGTGGAGATCCTCACCGGGCGCACGACGTCCAGCCCGCTGCGCGAGGTGTACGGCTACGAGGCGGGCTGGGGGCTGCCGTCGGCGGCCGACCGGGCCGCCGTCGTCGCGCTCATGACCGGGGAGGAGTCCGGCGGAGGCTCCGCCCCGCCGTCCTCGACCGCCGTGGGGTGAGGTCGGGGCGGCCCGCGCGCGCCGTCGACGGATCGGATCGATGTCGTCGTCCCGGATCCGGATGGGCCGGGCGCCTGCGGGGCACAGCGGGGGAGCACCTCCGGTCCAACCCGTGGGTCGGAGTCGTCGAAGGAGTCCTCATGAACCGCACCTCCCTCCCCACCCGACGCTGGCGCACGGGCGTGGCCGCGGTCGCCATCGCCGCCGCGTCGTTCACCATGACCGCCTGCGGCGGCGAGGCCGGCGAGGAGGGCGGGGTCATGGAGCAGGAGGAGGGCGGCGAGGACGAGGGCGGCGAGGAGGAGGACGACTGACGCCGCGACTCAGCCGCCGTTGCCGCGCAGCAGGTCCTCGAAGGACGTCGTCGGGTCGGCGAACGGATCGGCCGGGGCCGTCGGCGGGCGGGCGGCCACGAGGTCGGCCAGCTCGCCGGCGGCGCGCCGGACCCGCCCGGTGAGCGCCGGGGTGCCGGCGTCGCCGCCCGCCCAGTCCTCGGAGGCGGCGAACACCGCGGTGGGTGCCACCGTCGCCCGCAGGTAGGCGAAGAGCGGGCGCATCGCGTGCTCCAGCGCCAGGGAGTGCCGGGCGGTGCCCGCCGTCGCGCCCAGGAGCACCGGCTTGCCGGTGAGCGCGTCCTTGTCCAGCACGTCGAAGAACGTCTTGAACAGGCCGCTGTAGGACGCCGAGAAGATCGGTGTGACGGCGATCAGCCCGTCGGCACCCACGACGGTGTCGACCGCCCCGCGCAGCGCCTCGTCCGGGAAACCGGTCAGCAGGTTGTCGGCCAGGTCTCGGGCGTGCTGCCGCAGCTCCACCACCTCGACGGTGGCGGTGACGCCCCGCTCGCGCAGGGCGTCCACCGTCGCCGCCGTCAGCCGGTCGGCGAGCAGCCGGGTGGACGACGGGACGCCGAGCCCGGCGCTCACCACGGCCAGGGTCCGCGTGCTCATCGGGCCGCCGCCTCCGCCGTCCTGCCGGTGACCTCGTCGCCGCCGGCGTGGACCGTCGCGTCCTTCGCGCCGCCGGCCGCGGCCACCCGCGAGGCGTGGGTCGGGGCGTCGGGCACGTGCGCCGGCTTGAGGGCGGCGAACTCGCGGCGGAGCACCGGGACGACCTCCTCGCCGAGGATGTCGAGCTGCTCGAGGACCGTCTTCAGCGGCAGCCCGGCGTGGTCGATGAGGAACAGCTGGCGCTGGTAGTCCCCGACGTAGTCGCGGAAGCCCAGGGTCCGCTCGATGACCTGCTGCGGGCTGCCGACGGTCAGCGGCGTCTCCCGGCTGAAGTCCTCCAGCGACGGGCCGTGGCCGTAGACCGGCGCGTTGTCGAAGTACGGCCGGAACTCGGCCACGGCGTCCTGGCTGTTCTTCCGCATGAACACCTGACCCCCCAGACCGACGACGGCCTGGTCGGCGGCGCCGTGGCCGTAGTGCTCGTAGCGGCGGCGGTAGAACTCGACCATCTTCTGGGTGTGCTCCTTCGGCCAGAAGATGTGGTTGTGGAAGAAGCCGTCGCCGTAGTACGCGGCCTGCTCGGCGATCTGCGGGCTGCGGATCGACCCGTGCCAGACGAACGGCGGCACGCCGTCGAGCGGGCGCGGGGTGGAGGTGAAGCCCTGCAGCGGGGTGCGGTACTTGCCCTGCCAGTCGACGACGTCCTCGGTCCAGAGCCGGCGCAGCAGCGCGTAGTTCTCCACCGCGAGCTCGATGCCGTTGCGGATGTCCTGGCCGAACCACGGGTAGACCGGACCGGTGTTGCCGCGGCCCATCATCAGGTCGACGCGGCCCTCGGCCAGGTGCTGGAGCATCGCGTAGTCCTCGGCGATCTTCACCGGGTCGTTGGTGGTGATCAGCGTCGTGGACGTGGAGAGGTGGAGCTTCTCCGTCCGGGCGGCGATCCAGGCGAGCGTCGTCGTGGGGGAGGAGGAGAAGAACGGGGGGTTGTGGTGCTCGCCGAGCGCGAAGACGTCGAGCCCGACCTCCTCGGCCTTCTGCGCGATGGTCAGGACCGCCTTGAGGCGCTCGGCCTCGGTGGGCGTGCGGCCGTTGGTCGGGTCCTGGGTGATGTCGCTGACCGTGAAGATGCCGAACTGCATGTCCGCCTCCGTGGCTAGTTGAGAGTGCAACTATCTCATGGAACTCGGCCGGGTCCCGTTCTATGCCCCAGCCGCGCCCCTCGGAGCGAGGAGGGCGACGGCAGCGTTCCGTAGCGGATCTTGCACGCGCCGACGCGGCGTCCCCCAGCGGCCGGGTCGGATGGTCACGGACCTGTCACGGCGGCTCACTGGGTGTACGGCCTCTGGCAGATTCGGAGGCACCTACTTCCCAGGGGGGCACATGCGGAAGGTCCGGCAGGTCGAGTTCGCCGACAACCGAGTGGTGGACGGCGCGGCGCCACCGGACGGGCGGCCGCCCGCGGTGCCCCCGCGGCTGACCGGCGACCTGGACACGCTGCTCGACCACCGACCCGCCTTCCGCGGCGCGGTGCGCGGCTACGACCGGCTCGAGGTGGACAACTACGTCGCCTGGGCCGAGGCGGAGCTCGCGACGGCGCAGCGGGAGCGCGAGCACCTGCTGGACCGGATGGCGTCCTACGCGGCGGACCTGGCGATCTTCCGCCGGATGCTCGACGAGCAGCCGGCCACCCGCCCCTCGGTGACCGACCGGGTGGGGGAGGTGCTGCGCCTGGCCGAGGCCCAGGCCACGCAGGTGCTGGAGGCCGCCGACGCGGAGGCGGCCCGGCTGGTCGCCGACGCCCGGCTGGAGGCCGACGCCCGGCTGCGCAAGGCGCACGAGATCAAGGAGATGGCCGTCCACTCCGCCGACCAGCTCCGGGTTGCCGCGCAGCACGACCGGGCGCAGGCCGCCGCGCTGCTGGCCCAGGCCCGCGAGGGTGCGGCCGCGCTGCTGAGCGAGGCGGCCGAGGAGCGGGACCGGCTGGCCGCCGAGGCCGTCGGGCTCCGCGAGCAGGCGGCGGCGGAGACCGTGCGCGACCGGGACCGGTTGGCCGCGGAGGTGGCCGACCTGCAGCGCCGGCGCGACGAGGCCCGGGCGGCGCTGCGCGAGCTGACCGACCGGCTGGGTGAGGCGCTGCGCGCGGTGGGCGTGCCCGACCCGGACGACTTCGCGCTCGCCGGCGGTGCGGAGTCCGCCCGGGTCTGACCGGGACCGGATTCCCGGCGCGGCCGGTGGCACGCTCGCCGGGGGGGAATGAGACGCTGACCGCACCGGTGGTCGGCGCCGGCGGACGGTTCCGAGGAGGTCAGCTGTGGACGAGGTCAGCGAGGTCGTGCAGATCGACGGCGGTGTCGTCGTGGGGCACGACGGGTCGAAGTGCGCTCAGGAGGCACTCCTGTGGGCGGGGCGGCTGGCCCGGCGTGCCGACCTCGATCTGCACGTGGTCCGCGCCTGGTCCATGACCACGGCGCCGCAGCCGAGTTCGTGGGAGGTCGGCTACGTGCCGCCGCTGGCCGACTGGGAGAAGGCGGTCCTTGACGAGCTGACCGCGCACGTGGCGGCCGCGGGGCTGGACCCGGCCGTGCGGGTGCACTGTCACGCGGTCCACCGCGCGCCGGTGCAGGCCATGCTCGGCGCCGCCGAGGGGGCCAACCTGCTCGTCGTGGGCGCGCGCGGCAAGGGCGGCTTCGCCGGGCTGCTGCTCGGCTCGGTCAGCGACCAGCTCGTCCACCACGCGCCGTGCCCGGTGACGGTGATCCGCAGCGGCCACGGCGGCCGCGAGTTCACCGAGGCGCAGGGCGAGCCGGTGGTCGCCGCAGAGTGACCCCGCAGGGGGGTCGCGCGCGTCGTGCACACTGCCGCTGACCTGCGGAGCGGCCGCGGGGGGCGGAGGAGCGACGTGCGGGACTTCAGCGGGACGACGGTGGTCGCGGTCGGGGAGGGTCCCGAGGACGTCCTCGTCGACGGCGAGGGCCGGGTCTACAGCGGCCTCGCCGACGGCCGGATCGTGCGCGTCGGCGGTCCCGGGGGCCCGGTCGAGACGATCGCCCGCGTGCCGGGCCGGCCCCTGGGTCTGGAGTTCCTGGGCGAGGACGAGCTGCTGGTCTGCGCCTCCGACGCCGGCCTGCTGGCGGTGACGCTCGCCGACGGCGCGGTGCGCACCCTGGTGGACCGGGTCGCGGGCGCGCCGCTGGAGGCGGTCAACAACGCCGCGGTGGCCGCCGACGGGACGATCTACTTCACCGACTCCTCGCAACGCTTCCGCATCCCCGACTGGCGGGCGGACCTGGTGCAGCGGACGGCGAGCGGGCGGCTGTTCCGCCGCACTCCCGAGGGAGCGGTGACGCTGCTCCTCGACGGCCTGGAATTCGCCAACGGGGTGGCGCTGGCCGCGGACGGGTCGTGGGTCGCCGTGGCGGAGACCGGCGCGGCCCGGGTCCGGCGCGTGTGGCTGACGGGGGAGCGGTCGGGGGTCGCGGAGGACCTGGTCGACGACCTCCCCGGGCACCCGGACAACATCGCCCTGGGGTCCGACGGGCTGGTGTGGATCACGCTGCCGAGCCCGCGGGTGACCTCGCTGGCCGCCATCCACCGTCTTCCGGCACCGCTGCGGGTCCTGCTCAGCCGGCTGCCGCGGTGGCTGCAGCCCAGGCCCGGGCGCACGCTGGGCGTCCTCGCGGTCGACGGGTCGGGCCGCGAGGTGCACCGGATCAGCGGGGAGATCCCCGGCTTCGAGATGCTCACCGGCGTCCGGGAGGCCGACGGACGGCTGTGGTTCGGCAGCCTCACCGGCGGCACGGTGGCCACTCTCGCGGTGTGATCGCGCTCTGACCTCGCCCGTCAGGCGGCCGGGGCGCTCCGGTAGATGGCCGACAGCCAGATGCCCAGGAGGACACCGACGACGTCGGCCTCGGCCACCGAGGGCCCGTCACCGCTGAAGGTCGCGTAGAGCACGCGCTCGTTCATCGAGGTGAGGGCGACGGCGAGGTCGCGGGAGGGCAGGCCGGCGGGCGCGGCCCCACGCGCCCGTTCGGCGTCGATGGCCGCGGCGCACTGCTGCACCCAGCGCTCGAACACCGAGGACCACAGGGCGCGCACCTCCGCGCTGGTCGAGCGCGCCTCGGCCCACGCGACGGTGAGCGCCCGGTGCGCGCGGAACGTCCTGTAGTACGCGGCGATGGCCCGCTCCCAGCCCTCGCGGGAGGTGGCCGCGGGCGTGCCGAACACCTCGGCCATCGCGGCGTCGGCCTCGCCGACCACGCGGTCGAGCAGCGAGAGCAGGACGGCGTCCTTCGAGGAGAAGTAGAAGTAGAACGTCGGCCGGGAGATGCCCGCCCCGCGCGCCAGGTCGTCGACGGAGATGGCGCTCAGCGGCCGCTCGCCGAGGAGCCGTTCGGCCGTGGTGAGGATCGCCAGCTCGCGGTCGTCGCCGGACGGCCGGGCGGGCCGTCGGCCGCGTCCGGCGCTGGGCACGTCACCCCTCGCAGTCGACACAGCGCGAAGGATAACCGCTGGCCGGCCGTAACTCGACACTGTGTTGACGCGTTCAACACGGTGTCGATAACGTCGGGCGAGCAGAGTGCTGCGGGCCCGGACCAGACCGGCCGCGGCCGGACGAGCGAAGCGGAGCATGCGCACATGACGAGCGAGCACCTGGACGTCCTGGTCGTCGGTGCCGGGCTCTCCGGCATCGGGGCGGCCTGCTCCCTGGAGACCGAGCGCCCTGGCACCACCTACGCCGTGCTGGAGTCGCGCGCCGCGATGGGCGGCACCTGGGACCTGTTCCGCTACCCGGGCATCCGCTCGGACTCCGACATGTTCACCCTCGGCTACTCCTTCCGGCCGTGGAAGGAGTCCAAGTCCATCGCCGACGGCGCCGACATCCGCCGCTACATCGAGGACACCGCCCGCGAGTTCGGCGTCACCGACAAGATCCGCTACCACTCCCGCGTGCTCTCTGCGGACTGGTCGAGCGCGGACAGCCGCTGGACGGTGACGGTCGAGCGCACCGACACCGGCGAGACGTCCACGCTCACCTGCTCGTGGCTGCACACCTGCGCCGGCTACTACCGCTACGACGAGGGCTTCCGCCCGACGTTCGAGGGCGAGGAGCGCTTCGGCGGGCAGCTGATCCACCCGCAGCACTGGCCCGAGGACCTCGACCTCACCGGCAGGAAGGTCGTCGTCATCGGCAGCGGGGCCACCGCCGTCACCCTGGTGCCCAACCTGGCCGAGCAGGCCGAGAAGGTCACCATGCTGCAGCGGACGCCCAGCTACATCCTGTCGCTGCCCGGCCGCGACCCGCTGGCCAAGGCGCTGCGGAACCGGCTGCCCGACCGGATCTCGTATCCGATCGTGCGCTGGAAGAACGTGCTCACCTCCACCGCGCTCTACCAGCTGAGCCGCCGGCGCCCGGCGCTGGTGCGCGCCCTGATCCGCCGGCTGACGGCCAAGCAGCTGCCCGGTTTCGACGTCGACACGCACTTCAACCCGCCGTACGACCCGTGGGACCAGCGGCTCTGCCTGGTGCCCGACGGCGACCTGTTCCGCACCCTGCGCAAGGGCCGGGCGGACATCGTCACCGACCGGATCGCCACCTTCACCGAGACCGGCATCGAGCTGGCGTCGGGCGCGACCCTCGAGGCCGACGTCGTGGTCGCCGCGACCGGGCTGAACCTGCTGCCCGCCGGCGGCATGACGCTGTCCCTGGACGGCGAGCGGGTGGAGCTCTCCGAGACGGTCTCCTACAAGGGGATGATGCTCTCCGGCGTCCCCAACTTCTCCATGGTCATCGGCTACACCAACGCCTCCTGGACGCTGAAGGCAGACCTGGTCAACCGCTACGTCTGCCGGCTGCTGGACCACCTCGACGCCCACGGCTACGGAACGGCGACCCCGGTGGCCCCGCCGGAGGGCGCCGACGCGCCCTTCCTCGACCTGGCGTCGGGCTACGTGCAGCGCAGCCTCGACGGGCTGCCCAAGCAGGGCGGCCGCACCCCGTGGAAGCTGCACCAGAACTACATCCTCGACGTCCGCATGATGAAGCGCGGCTCGCTGGAGGACGAGGGCATGACCTTCCAGCGGCAGCCCGCCGCCGCCGGCGCGCAGCAGGCGGTGGCGTGATGCGGGACTACACGTTCGCCGGTGGGACGGCCGTCGTCACCGGGGCCGCGAGCGGCATCGGCGAGGCGCTGGCCCTCGACCTGGCGCAGCGGGGCAGCAACCTGGTGCTCGTCGACCGGGACGCCGAGCGGCTCGACGACGTGGCCGGCCGCATCCGGGCCGCCCAGCCCGCGCTGCGGGTCGCCACCCACGTCGTGGACCTCTCCGACGACGAGGCCACCGCGGCACTGGCCGCGACGCTGGTCGCCGAGCACCCCGAGACGACCCTGCTGGTCAACAACGCGGGCGTGGCCCTCGGCGGGCGGTTCGACCAGGTCACCCTCGAGGAGTTCGACTGGGTGATGGCGATCAACTTCCGCGCCGTCGTCCGCCTCACCCACGCGCTGGTGCCGGTGCTCAAGAGGCACCCCGGGGCGCACGTCGTCAACGTCTCCAGCGTCTTCGGCATCTTCGCCCCCGCCGGGCAGGCGGCCTACTCCGCCAGCAAGTTCGCCGTCCGCGGGTTCAGCGAGTCGTTGCGGCACGAGCTGGCCCAGGACGACGTCGGCGTGACGGTGGTGCACCCCGGCGGGATCCGGACCCGGATCGCCGAGAGCGCGCGCACCGGCTCCGGCGTCTCGCCCGAGGAGTACGAGGTGGGCCGCAAGCAGTTCGCCAAGCTGCTGCGCATGCCGCCGGAGCAGGCCGCGGCGCAGATCGTGACGGCCATCGAGAAGCGGCGCCCGCGGCTGCTGATCGGCTGGAGCGCGAAGGTGCCCGACGTCCTGGTCCGGCTGCTGCCCGGCAGCTACTGGAAGCTCATCGCCCGGCGGGCCGCCCCGGCGAAGCCGCCGACCGCCGCGTAGGCCTCGCCGCGCGCCCCGGTGCGCAGGCGGGCGGGAACCCGGGTCCGGATTCCCGCCCGCCTGCGCATGCGGGCGTTCGACGCCCGCATGCGCAGGCGAAAAGCGGTTGCGGCGGGCGGTAGAACCAGGGGGTGACCGCCCCGCCGGCCCGCATCGTCGACCTCGGCCCCGACGACGACCTGTTCCCAGCCTGGTGCGAGGTGTGGGCGGCCGTGCAGCGCGACGACCGTCCCGAGGACCCACCGCGTCCCGCGCAGGAGCACGTCGCCCTGGGGCGGGAACTCGTGGCGCCGGGCGGCTCGCGGGACGGCCTGCACCGGGCAGCGGTGACCGGCGACGCCGTCGTGGGGGCGCTGCGGGTGCTGCTCCCGCTCAGGGACAACCCGGCAGTTGCCTTCCTCGACGTCGCGGTGCACCCCGTGCACCGCCGCCGCGGGCTCGGCACCCGGCTGCTCGCGGAGGGGCGCGCGTACGCCGCGGAGCGCGGCCGCACACTGTTCATCAGCGAGGTGGACGAGGCCCTCCCGTCGTCGCCGGGGCGGGCCTTCGCCGAACGGCACGGCTGGACCTGCGACCTGGTGGAGACCCGGCGGGACCTGGTCCTGCCGGTGGACGCCGACCGGCTGTCCGCCCTGGAGGCCGAGTCCGCCCGGGCGGGCGCCGGTTACGAGATCCGCACCTGGCGCGACCGGACGCCGGACGAGCTGCTGGAGGACCGCGCGCTCCTGGAGCGGCGGATGACCACCGATGCGCCGCACGGCGACCTGCCCGTCGAGGAGGAGGAGTGGGACGGCGAGCGGATCCGCGAGTACGAGCGGTCGCACGTCGCCCGCGGGCGGACGGTGCTCTCCGCCGGGGCGGTGACCGCCGACGGCCGGCTGGTCGCCTTCACCGACCTCCAGGTCCCGCTGGCGCAGCCCGGGCGTGCCTCGCAGGCCGGCACGCTGGTCCTGCGCGAGCACCGCGGGCACCGGCTGGGCGCCCGCGTGAAGGCCGCGGTGCTCCGCGACCTGGCCGCGCAGTTCCCCGAGGTCCGCCGGATCAGCACGTACAACTCCGACAGCAACACCCCCATGGTGGCGGTCAACGAGGCCCTCGGGTTCGTGCCCGCGGGGCACCTTTCCTCCTGGTCGCTGCGGCTCTGACCCTGGGCTCGCGCACCCGCGCCGACCGTGCGGTTGACTGCCCGGGTGCCCGCCGAGAGCCCCGTGCCGCCCGAGTTCGTGCGCGCCCACACCCGCCCGGTCCGCCCGGAGCTGGTCCCCGAGGTGGAGCTGCTCGTCGCCGCCGACGTCGTCGCCCTGTGGGAGGCGATGGAGACCGAGCAGGGTCGCACCTCCACCGATCCGCCGTTCTGGGCCGCGGCCTGGCCCGGCGGCCAGGCGCTGGCGCGCTACCTCCTGGACCACCCCGGGCTGGTGGCGGGGCGGTCGGTGCTGGACCTCGGCGCGGGCAGCGGGCTGGTGGCCGTCGCGGCGGTGCGTGCCGGCGCCACCTCGGTGCTGGCCAGCGACGTGGACCCGTTCGCGCTGACCGCGATCACCGTGAACGCCGAGCGCAACGGCGTCGCCGGCATCACGCCGGTCGGGGACGTGCTGGGCGGCGAGCCGCCGGACGTGGCCGTGATCGTGGCCGGCGACGTCTGCTACGACCGGGAGATGACCGGACGGGTGCTGCCGTTCCTGGAGCGCGCACGTGCCCGCGGCACCGAGGTGCTCATCGGCGACCCGGGCCGCATCTACCTGCCGGAGGACCGGTTGACCGCGCTGGCCGTCTACGACGTCCCCGACACCGAAGGGCCCGACATCCGCCGGACCACGGTCTGGCGGCTGCCCTGACCCCACCGGCGGTCGTACGCGGCCGGGCGGGTCAGCCGTCCACCTCGCCGGGGACGAGCTCGAAGAACACCACCTGCGGTGGGGCGTTGATCCGGACGGGGGCCAGGCTGAACCCGATGCCGCAGGTGACGAACATGCGGTTGCCCTCGGCGCCGTAAGCGTCCGGCGCCCAGCCGTCGGCGACGATCGCCTCCTCCTCGGTGAGGCCCATGTAGGACCACCGTGGAGCGCCGGGCAGCGCCACCTGCCCGCAGTGGGTGTGCCCGGCCACCGCCAGGGGAGCGGTGCCGGCCGGCAGCCGGTCGAAGGTGGTCGGGTTGTGCATCACGACCACGCGGGGCGCGTCGTCGGGCACGCCGTCGAACGCGGCGTCGACGTCCACCCGGTCCGGGACCGCTGGTCCGAGGCCCACGACGTGCAGCCGGCCGGCCTCCGGGCCGGAGCCGGTCGACGGCACGGGCACCGCCTCGTTGGCCAGCACCGGCACGCCGGCGTCCTCGAGCGCGGTGGTCAGCTCGTCCTCCGCCGAGACGGCGTAGTCGTGGTTGCCCAGGACGGCGAAGGTCGGGATGTCGGCCTCGACCAGCGGGGTGATCAGCTCCACCACCCGGTCGACCTGGGTGCCGACGTCAGGGTCGGTGCTGTAGACGAAGTCGCCGGCCAGCAGGGCGACGTCCGGGTCGGCCTCGACGATGGTCTCGACGGCGCGCTCGACCATGCCCTCGTTGGACCACCACATGCCGATCTGCATGTCCGAGACCACCGCGACCGCGGTGCCGGCCAGTTCCTGGCCCAGCCCGGGCAGCGGGACCTGCTGGCGCTCCTCGTTCAGGACGAACCGCGGCTCGATCGCCACGCCGTAGACGAGCAGCAGCACCAGCGCCGTGCCGAGGGCGGCGGCGATCCGGGCGATCCAGCGCTTCACGGGTTCTCCGTCCGAGGTGTGGAGCTCCCGCCGGCGGGGATGCCGGCTGCTCCGCACCGACCCTGCCCGGCCGGCCGCCATCCGACCCGGGAGCGGCGGGCTTGTCAGCGAAACGTCATGGCCGGCGGGCCCGCGGCGGACCGGGGGCCCGATGAGGCAGCCCACACATCCGCCGCAGGCATTGTCACGGCTCGGTAACGACGGCTACGGTGGCCGGGTCCGGCAGGTCGTTCTCTCCCCGGCCGGGGAGGTCCGCCGGGCGCCGCCGAATCGCTGCAGCCCTCGGGCTTCCGGCGAACCGGGGACCCACCGCAGTACTGGGGTGAATCGCGCACCGGGCACGACCCGGTGCGAGTAGGGCCACACTTCTCCGGCCCGAACCCGTCAGCTAACCCGGTAGGCGGCGAGACAGGAGAAACGGAGCGCCGCCGCATGGCGAGCCTGCGGGCCCACCTTGCACCGAACGACAGCCGGTACGGAGCCTCGCGCGCGCCTTCCCCGCGCTGAGTGCCCGGGCCCTCGCCCGACACCCGCTGCCACTCGACCACTTCGCAGCAGTCCGCCGCGTCGAACGCCGTCGGACCGCTGTGCCCTGCATCTGGAGCAGTTCCCTTCCATGAACCTTCGCCTTCCCTCGCTGACCCGCTCCGCACGGCCGGGCACCGCACGCCCGGGCACCGGCCGCCGCGCCGGTGGGCCCGCCCGGCGTCCGGCCCTGCTGCTGGCGGTGGCCGCCGCGGGCGGCCTGATGGTCAACGTCCTCACCGTGAACGAGCCGGCCGCGCAGGCCGAGCCGCAGCTGGAGTCGGTCAGCGTCGCCGAGCAGCTGGGCCTCACCGCGGAGCAGCCGCCGGTCGCCGAGAGCGCCGCCACCGCGGTCGACTCCCTCGGTGAGCTGGCGGCGAGCCGCAGCGAGCGCCAGGCCGAGCAGGACGCGGCCGCGCAGGCCCAGGCCGCCGCCGACCAGGCCGAGCTGGACCGCCGCGCCGCCGAGGAGGCCGCCCGCATCGCCGCCGAGGAGGAGGCCCGCCGCGCCGCCGAGGAGGCCGCCCGCGTCGTCGCCGAGGAGGAGGCCCGGCGCACCGCCGAGGCGCAGGCCGCCGCCGCCCGCCCGGGCCGCGGCTCGAGCGCGCCCGCCGCGCCGGCCGGCTCCTACAAGGAGTACGCGATGAGCAAGGTCGGCAGCGCGAGCGAGTTCGGCTGCCTCGAGCGTCTCTGGGGCAAGGAGAGCGGCTGGAACCCCAACGCGCAGAACCCGACCAGCACTGCCTACGGCATCCCGCAGTTCCTGGACTCGACCTGGGCCGGCACCGGCATCGCCAAGACGTCGGACGGCTACCGGCAGATCGACGCCGGGCTGATCTACATCGAGAACCGCTTCGGCTCACCCTGTGGCGCCTGGAGCCACTCGCAGGCCAAGGGCTGGTACTAGGCGGTCGACCGGGTGAAGGCCCGGTCGACAGCACCGGAACATGAGTGAGGCCCCACCCGATCCGGGTGGGGCCTCGCTCATGTCACGGCCGGCTCCGCAACGTCGGGACGCCGTCGCCGGTGAGCTGGTCGAGTGCGACCGAGCGGCCGGTGATCGCCAGCAGCAGGTCCTCGGCGCCGCCGCGCACGGAAGGACCGCTGCCGTGGGCCCAGTCGACGTCGGTCGCCTCGAAGCGCAACCCGTCCAGCCGGCCCTCGGCGACCGGGCCACCGCCGCCGGCAGTGGCCACGAAGGCCAGCGCCGTGCGCAACCGCTGCTCGGGGACCTCGCGGGTCAGTCCCAGCGGTCGGCGGATGTCCAGGCCGTGCACGAGCAGGTCGGTGAGCGGCGCCTCGGGGCCCAGCCCGGGAGGGGTGAACCGCGAGTCGGCCTTGCGGCGCAGCAGCTCGGTGAGCTCCTCGAACGGCCGACGCGCCAGCTCGCGGGTCAGCCGGACGTTCGCCCGGTCGAAGTTGCCGCGGCAGAGGAGCATCGCCAGGGCGAACCTCGGCATGCCCACCTCCAGGGGCATCACCAGGTGCGCCACCACGTCGTGGACGCGCCAGGCGCTGCAGAGGCTCTGCGCCGCCTGCTGCTCGCTCGTCAGTCCCGCCATGAGGTCGGCGAGACCACGACGCTCGTCGGCGATCTCGGCGAAGGTGTCCACGGGCGGCATCCTGGCATCGGGGACCAGGTGGTGTCTGCCACTGGCGGCCCGGCGGTCAGCCCAGGAGGCCGGCCTCGGCCTTGGCCGTCAGGGCGGTGCGGACGGCGTCCTCGACGACGGCGGCGAACGCCGGGTCCCGCTCGCTGCGCGCCGCGACGGCCTCGACCATCTCCGGCACCAGCGTGCCGTCGACGCTGAGCACCAGCGTGCCGCCAGCCGCCAGGAAGCGGATCGCCCGCTCGCCCGGTGGGATGCCCTCGACGGCCTCGGCGTTGGCGAGGTCGTCGGAGATGACCACGCCGTCGAACCCGAGCTCCTCGCGCAGCAGGCCGGTGACCACCGGCTGCGAGAAGGCGGCCTGGTTCGCCGGGTCCAGCTGCGGATAGGTCGCCGAGGACATCATCACGAACGGGTCCTCCGCCGTGCGGGACAGGGCGTCGGCGAAGGCGGTCACCTGCTCGTCGGCGCGGCCCGTCGCCGGATCGACGACGTCGCTGCTCGTGTCGGTGTTCTGCTGGACCCGGCCCAGCCCGGGAAAGTGCTTCAGCGTCGGCACCACGTCGTGCGCGGCCAGGCCGTCGGCGACGGCGGCGGCGGCGCGGGCGACCTCGGCGGCGGTGCTCCCGTACTGCCGGTCGACCGCACCGATCGGCTCGTTGCCCGGCTCGGACCCGGCGGGCACCACGTCGGCGACCGGCGCCAGGTTGACGTTGAGGCCCGCGGCGCTCATGGCGGCGCCCAGCTCGTCGGCGAGCGCGGCGAGCCCGTCGGCGGGGAGCCGGCCCTGTTCCACGGCGGTCGGCAGCACATCGAAGCCCGGGCCCTTCAGCGTCTGCACCAGGCCGCCCTCCTGGTCGGCGGCGACCCACAGGCCCGGGCCGGCCGCGGCCTCCTGCCACCCGCCGGTCGTGGCGGCCAGCTCCTCGACCGGGGCGGTCGTGCGCCCGTGCAGGAACATCCCGCCCACGCCGCTGGTCGCGATCGCCTCGCCGCGCCCGAGGTCCTCCAGCGGGACGCCGGCGACGAAGAGCTGCCGGATCCGTGCCTCCGCGTCCAGCTGCTGCAGTGCCGCGTCCACCCGGGGGTCGCCGGCGCCGGCCTCGGACCCGCCCGTCGCCGGGGAGGCGGAGCTCGTCGCGGTGTCCGCGGAGCTGGAGGCCGACCGCGTGGGCGTGGAGCTGCAGCCGGCGAGCGTCGCGGCGCACAGCAGCGCGACCGGGAGCAGGGCGAAGGGCTGGGCGGCAGTGGGGCGCACGGAGGTCCTCAGGAGTTCCGGCGGCCCGAGGAACGACCGCCCGTGGGACCAGTCTCGCCCGGCGGACGGCGCGGGCCCGGCAGGCGCGGCGACGTGTCGGAGGCCCAATCAGGGGTCCGCCGCGCCCGCCACCTCGGAGTAAGGTGACCCTAAGTCGCCAGGTCGGCGACGGAGGAGGACCGATCCCATGACCGCACCGCTGCGCGCCACCGCCGCCGTCCGCACCGGCGTCCCGGGCCGCTACGCCAAGCAGCTGGTGTCGCACCTCGGCCGCAAGGTCGAGTTCTCCTCCCAGGCCGGCACCTCCACCGCTGCGTTCTTCGAGCACGGCACCGGCTCGATCGTCGTCGGGGACGGGGTGCTCACCCTGGTGGCCGAGTCAGGGACGCCCGAGGGGCTCGCCCGCGTGCAGCACGTGCTCGGTGACCACCTCCAGCGGTTCGGCCAGCGCGACGGCCTCGTCGTCAGCTGGAGCGCGGCGCAGGCCGGTCCCACCGCCGTCTGACCGGCACGTCGCGGTCGCCGGCCGGGTGTCCGGCTGCCTAAGGTCGGGTCGGTGACCGGACCGGAGGGGGAGCGATGACCGAGGCGGGCGACGCCGACCGCAGCACACCGTCGGGCGGGATCGTCGGGCGGTCGATCGACGAGTTCGTCGGCCAGCTGCGGGGGTTCAGCGATCGGGCCCGCTCCCTGGCCGGTGCCGTCCCGTCGAAGCTGCACCTGCCGGCCCTCCCGAGCCCGCCGGGTGCCATGTCCGCGGCGCAGGTGGGAGCGGTCGCGAAGACGGTCCGGGCGCAGCGGCAGTCGATCGCCGCGATGCGGGCGCAGCTGGACGCCTTCGACCAGCAGCTCGCCGTCTTCGAGCGGATCCTGGACCCGCTGGAGGAGTGGAGCGCCTCCTGGGCCCAGCTGGAGAAGGCGGTCGGTGACTTCGTCCGTCGCGAGCCGGGCCAGGGGGAGCCGCCGGCCCAGCAGTCGGCCCCGTAGCCGTCGCTCAGTAGCCGTCGCTCAGTAGCCGTCGCTCAGTACCCGTCGTCCTCGTCCGCGGGACGCCGCCGCAGCAGGCCGGTCACCGACCCCACGCGGGTCTGGGCCTGCCGCAGCCCGGAGATGAGCGGCATCAGGTCGTCGTGGATCCGGCGCAGGGTCTCCGGCACGGTGTCCACCGCCGGGTCGTCGAGCACCTTGCCGACCCGCTCCAGGCCCGGCTTGAGCGCCCGCACCGGCTCCTCCAGCTCCTCGACCAGGGACTCGAGGCGCTCGGCGATCCGCTGGGCCGACGCGATCGTGTCGCGGGCGCTCGTCGTGGCCTCGGTCAGCTGCCGGACGGTCCCGTTGAGGTCGCTCAGCGTCCGGGGGAGCTGGGCCAGCGCCTCGGTCTGGGTCTGGAGCAGGGTGATGAGCTCGCTGAACCCCGGGATGCGGGGAAGGCCGAGACCTCGGAAGGGATCCACCTGGCCACCGTCCGCGTCCGGGGCCGGGCACGCAACCCGGCGCGGGACCGGGGGTGACCCAGCGGCCGTGTGCTCCACCGCTGGAGCTCGGCTCCCGGACCGCCGGCAGTCAGGGCGCCGTGCGGTGCGGGATGCCGGGCCGCCACCGGGCGCGCCCGGACGCCGGTCACACCGGTCGATCGGCGGCGTCGAACGCGACGGACGCCCACTCGTCCAGCGCCAGCACGTGCCACATGCGCTCGAGCAGCGGCGGGGCGTTCCAGAGCTCCAGCCGGACCCCGCGCTCGCCGAGCGTGCGGGCCCACCGGGCGAGCACCCGGCACGCGGCGACGTCGGCGAACTCCAGCCCCGACAGGTCGAGGGCGCAGGCGCCGCCGCTGACCGGAGTGGCGGCGAGGATGCGGGCCAGCCGCTCGGCGCCCACGGTGTCGACGTCGCCGACGAGGCTGGGGCCCCGGTCGTCGAAGAAGACCTGGAACGGGGCGGTGCCGGTCGGCGCGTGCACCTGCGGGTGCACGCCGGCGAGGTCGCCGAGCGCGGCGGCCGGCAGGTCCTCGCGGTAGGCGCACATGGCGGTCATGCCGGGGCCGTGCGCGATGAACTCGTCGGCCACGTGCTCCCAGCGGACGAGTTCGGGCCGCAGCGTGGTGTCGGCGGCCAGCGCGGTCACGTCGGCGAAGACCCGGAGGCCGGTGTACCCGTCGGCCACTGCCCGCCGGGTGGCGTCGTCGTAGAAGGCGCGCTGGCTCTCCGCGCTGAAGGGGCCCGTCGCGGCGTAGGCGTCGGCCACGGTGAGCAGCCGCAGGCGGCCGTCGGCGATCAGCGCGTCGATGTCGCCGAGCGCGGTGGGGCCGCGGCGCAGCCCCTCGACCACCCGGTCGCCGACGCACAGCAGCCGTTCGCCGTGGAGCAGACCACCGGCGAGGAACTCGATCGCGGCGGCGGTGAGGTCGGTGTCGTCGCGGTAGACCCAGCAGACGTGGTCGTGCGCTCCCGCGACCGGGACTTCGGCAACCGCTCCGTGAACGCGCACGTACACAGAGTAGGCCCTCGCCGCGTTCCGGAACAGGGGCGAACGCCCCTTCCCGGTCAGAGCGCGCGGAGGATGTCCTCCACGCGCTCACGGGCGTCCCCGAAGAGCATGCGGCTGTTGTCCCGGAAGAACAGCGGGTTCTGCACGCCGGCGTACCCGGTGTTCATCGACCGCTTGAACACGATCACCCGCTCGGCCTCCCACACCGTCAGCACCGGCATGCCGGCGATCGGGCTGGTCGGGTCCTCGGTCGCGGCCGGGTTCACCGTGTCGTTGGCGCCGATGACGAGCACGACCGACGTCGAGGCGAAGTCGTCGTTGATCTCGTCCATCTCCAGGACGACGTCGTAGGGCACCTTGGCCTCGGCCAGCAGCACGTTCATGTGGCCCGGCAGGCGGCCGGCGACGGGGTGGATGCCGAAGCGCACCTCGACCCCCCGCTCGGTGAGCTTGCGGGTCAGGTCGGCCACCGCGCCCTGTGCCTGGGCCACCGCCATGCCGTAGCCGGGGGTGATGACCACGGACGCGGCATCCCGCAGCAGCTCGGCGGTGTCCTCGGCGCTGATCTCGGTGTGCTCGCCGTAGTCGACGTCGGAGGCCGCGGCGCTGCCCTCGTTGCCGAAGCCGCCGGCGATGACCGAGATGAACGACCGGTTCATCGCCTTGCACATGATGTAGGACAGGTAGGCACCCGAGGAGCCGACCAGCGCGCCGGTGATGATCAGCAGGTCGTTGCCCAGCAGGAAGCCCGAGGCGGCGGCGGCCCAGCCCGAGTAGCTGTTGAGCATCGAGACGACGACCGGCATGTCCCCGCCGCCGATCGAGGCGACCAGGTGCCAGCCCAGCGCCAGCGCCAGCGCGGTGACCACCGACAGCACCAGCAGGTTCGGCTCGATCACGAACACCACGGTGAGGACGGCGAAGAGCACCAGCGCGCCGAGGTTCAGCCAGTTGTGGCCCGGCAGCATCAGCGGGTTGCTCTTGATCCGGGCCGACAGCTTCAGGAAGGCCACGATCGAGCCGGTGAAGGTGACCGCGCCGATGAAGACGCCGACCACCACCTCACCGGAGTGGATGCCCGCTTCCGCGCCGGTCAGCAGCGGCCCGCCGTCGGAGGGGTCCACCCCCTCGACGGACAGGTAGCCGTTCCAACCCACGAGCACCGCGGCCAGGCCGACGAAGCTGTGCAGCAGGGCGATGAGCTCCGGCATGCCGGTCATCTCGACCTGGCGGGCCCGCCAGATGCCGATCGCCGCACCGATCACGACGGCGACCACGAGCAGGACGAGCCCGACGATGGAGATGTCCTCGGTGGCCACGGCGACGGTGGCCGCCAGGGCGATCGCCATGCCGGCGATGCCGTAGGCGTTCCCGGCCTTGGCGGTCTCGTGCTTCGACAGCCCGGCGAGGCTCAGGATGAAGAGCAGGGCGGCGACGATGTAGGCCGCGTAAGCGGCGGAGGTGGCGGTCATCGGGCCGCGCCCTTCACGTTCGGGCCGCGGGAGAACATGCCCAGCATGCGGCGGGTGACGGCGAAGCCGCCGAAGACGTTGATGCTCGCCACGAGGGTGGCGACGAAGGCCAGGGCCCGGACGACGCCGTCGTCGCTGCCGAGCTGCAGCAGCGCGCCGACCACGATGATCCCGGAGATGGCGTTGGTGACGCTCATCAGCGGGGTGTGCAGCGCGTGGTGCACCTTGCCGATCACGTAGAAGCCGACGACGACGGCCAGGGCGAACACGGTGAAGTGCTGCACCAGGTCGTTCGGCGAGAAGGCGGTGACCAGGAACAGCAGCGCCGCGCCCAGACCCACGAGCGCGAACCGCCGTCCGGGCTTCGGTGGCTCCGGTGGGGGAGCGGGTTCCCTCCGCGCGGGGAGGGCGGCCGTCGGCGCGGCCGACACCTGGACCGGTGGCGGCGGCCAGGTCTTCTCGCCCTCGTGGACGACGGTGATCGACCGCTGGACGACGTCGTCGAGGTCGAGGACCAGCAGGCCGTCCTTGCCCGGCGTGAGCAGCTTCAGCAGGTTGACCAGGTTGGTGCCGTAGAGCTGGGAGGCCTGCGCGGGCAGCCGGCCGGGCAGGTCGGTGTAGCCGATGATCGAGACGCCGTTCCCGGTCACCACGATCTCGTCGGCGACCGACCCGGCCACGTTGCCGCCCTGCGCGGCGGCCATGTCGACGATCACGCTGCCGGAGCGCATCGAGGCGACCATCTCCTCGGTGACCAGCCGGGGCGCCGGGCGGCCGGGGATCAGGGCGGTGGTGATGATGATGTCGACGTCGCGGGCCTGCTCGGCGTACATCTCCGCGGCCCGCCGGTTGAAGTCCTCGCCCATCTCGCGGGCGTAGCCGTCCGTGCTGACCTCCTGGTCGCCGGCCGGCACGGCGACGTACTCCCCACCCAGGGAGCGCACCTGCTCGGCCACCTCGGGACGCACGTCGGTGGCGCGGACGATGGCGCCCAGGCTGCTCGCCGCGCCGATGGCGGCCAGCCCGGCCACGCCCGCGCCGGCGACGAGGACCTTGGCCGGGGGCACCTTGCCGGCCGCGGTGACCTGGCCGGTGAAGAACCGGCCGAACACGTGGGCGGCCTCGACGACGGCCCGGTAGCCGGCGATGTTGGCCATGGAGCTGAGCACGTCCATCGACTGGGCGCGGGAGATGCGCGGCACCGCGTCCATCGCCAGCACCGTGATCGGCCGCTGCGCCAGCGCGTCGACCAGGTCGGGGTTGAGCGCCGGGCTCAGCAGGCTGATCAGCGTGGCGCCGTCGCGCAGCCGGGGGATCTCGTCGGCGGCCGGGGCGTTCACCCGCAGCACGACGTCGGCCTGCCACGCCTCGTCGGCGGCCCCGATCCGTGCGCCGGCCTCGGCGTAGGCCTCGTCGGGGAAGCTGCTGGCCGCGCCCGCCCCGGTCTCGACGACGACGTCGTAGCCCAACCCGACCAGCTGCCGCACGGTGGCCGGCGTGGCGGCGACCCGGGTCTCGCGGGCGCGGGTCTCGCGGGGGACTCCGAGGTGCATCGTGGCGCTCCGTTCCTCGGTGGACGGGCCTCGTCGCCGGTCCGCCAGTGGTGGGGTCGTACGCGGTGCTCGGTGGATCTTGCCTGCTAACGGTCCGTGGTGAGGGATGGCTGCGCGAATGTGAGGCACCGCACGCCCGTCGGGGTGTCCGCCGTCCGGTGGGAACGGGTGGGCGCTCGCGGCTCCCCCCAACGGGGGGAGTGGGGCGCTCTCGGGTGAAGACCACGGGGAGGACCGGCCGAAGACACCCGTGACGCCGCCGATCGGTGCCGTCGCCGAGCAGCCCGAGGGGAGGACCGTGTCCGTCACCATGAGCGTGCCCGACGACGACCGGGTCCCGCCGGAGATCGTCTCGTCGGTCTTCTACAGCGCGACGGTCAGCGACACCCTGGCGCTGGTCGTGGCCGAGAAGGTCGGCGGCCGCAGCCGCATCACGTGGGGCAACGTCGGCGCCGTCGAACTGCTGGGCTACGGCCTGGACGACCTGCGCGCGCTTCCGGTCGACCACCTGTTCCCGACCCTCGGGGGCGGGGAGCTCAAGCTGCTGCTGCGCCGCGAGCGCGCGGCCCGCATGACCCTGCCCGTGCGCACCGCCAGCGGGGCGACGGTGGAGGCGGTGGTCACGACGACGCCGTCGCCGAACAACCGGATGTGGACCATCCGCATCCTGTCGACCACCAGCGAGCAGGAGCGCGCCCTGCGCGCGACCGCCGACGCCCACGAGCGCCGCTTCTCCACCCTGACGGAGCGCTCGCCGGTGCCCACGCTGCTCTCCGAGCAGGGCATGCGGCTGGCGCACGTCAACGACGCCTTCTGCACCCTCGTCGGCCGGCGCGCGGAGCAGCTGCTCGGCACCGGCTGGATCGAGACGGTGCACGAGGACGACCTCGACACGGTGATCGAGCAGGTGTCGGCCGCACTGGACGGCGAGGAGGTCGAGACCCAGGCCCGGCTGCTCCGCGACGACGGCACGGTGCGCACCACGATCATCCGGTTCGCCCACCTGTTCACCCCCGGGGTCGGCGCCGGCTTCGTCGGGACCATCGAGGACATCACCGACCGGCTGGCCTTCGAGGCCCGGCTGGCGCACCAGGCCAACCACGACCCGCTCACCGGGCTGCCCAACCGGACGCTGCTGGCGCAGTACGTCGCCGGCCGGTTCGTGCCCGGCACCGGCGGTCTGGCCTGCCTCTTCCTCGACCTGGACAACTTCAAGGTCGTCAACGACTCCCTGGGCCACACCGCCGGCGACGAGCTGCTCACCGAGGTGGCCGCGCGGCTCAGCGCCGTCGTCCGCCCCGGTGACCTCGTCGCCCGTTTCGGCGGGGACGAGTTCGTGGTGGTCTGCGAGAACGTCGAGCAGGACGCCGCGGTCGCGCTGGCCGAGCGGATCTCGGTGGAGCTCGCCCGCCCGGTGCGGCTCGGCGGCGTGGACGTGCGCCCCTACGCCAGCGTCGGCGTCACCGTGCAGACCGAGGAGCACCTCTCCGCCGAGGAGCTCATCCGCGACTGCGACATCGCCATGTACCAGGCCAAGGCCGGCGGCAAGGGCCGGATCACCGTCCTGGACCAGCGGGCCCGCGAGGACGCCCGCGACAAGCTGCGGCTGGTGGCCGAGCTGCGCGACGCCATCGAGAAGCGCGAGATCACGCTGCTCTACCAGCCGATCTTCAGCACCGTCGACGGCAGCCCGGTCGCGGTCGAGTCGCTGGCCCGCTGGGACCACGCCGAGCGCGGCCCGATCAGCCCCGCGGTGTTCGTGCCGCTGGCCGAGGAGAGCGGCCTGATCGCCGGCCTGGGCCTGCTGGTGCTGGACGAGACCTGCCGGCAGCTGGCCGAGTGGGACCGGCTCATGGGCTGGGCCGCACCGGCGCGCGCCAACGTCAACGTCTCGGCGCTGCAGCTGGACGGCAACCTGCCCCCGCAGGTGTCCGCGGCGCTGGAGCGGCACGGCCTGAGCCCGTCGCGGATCTCCATCGAGATCACCGAGTCCGCGCTGATGAAGGATCCGGACTCCGCCCGCGAGATCCTGCACCAGCTGCGCGACCTCGGGGTGGAGCTGGCCATCGACGACTTCGGCACCGGCTACTCCTCGCTGGCCTACCTGCGCCACCTGCCGGTGAACTGCCTCAAGGTGGACCGCTCGTTCGTCGCGGAGCTGGCGCACGGTCACACGGAGATCGCCACGGCGGTCATCGCACTGGCGCGCAGCCTCAACCTGAGCACCGTCGCCGAGGGGGTGGAGACCCCGGAGCAGGCCGCCGAGCTCACCCGCATGGGCGCCACCTACCTGCAGGGCTTCAGCCTCAGCCAGCCCCTCACCGGGGGGCACGCCGCCGCCTGGTTCGCCGCACATGGAGATCGCACCCGATGACCGTCACCCCGCTGCAGGCCCGCGTCGAGACCGACGCGTTCGACCTCGAGAAGGTGCTGGCCAGCATCGACACCATGGCCGCGCAGCGACCCGTCGCCGCCCAGATCGTGTCGGTCGCCAACTCCGACGACACCAGCGCCAAGGTGCTGTCCCGGATCCTGGCCTCCGACGTCGCCCTGGCCAGCCGGGTCATGAAGCTCGCGAACTCCGCCTACTTCGGCATGCGCGGGCGGGTCACCTCGCTGCAGTTCGCCGTCACCGTCGTCGGCTTCACCACGGTGCGGACCATGGCCACCGTGGCCCTGACCGAGCTGGACGACGAGTCGCGGCTGCCGGAGAACTTCTGGGACGTCACGACCAGCCTCGCGCTGGCCTCCTCCGCGCTGGCCCCCCGCTTCGGCGAGCGCCCCCAGGACGCGCTCTGCATCGGGCTGCTGGCCCAGATGGGCGCGGCGCTGCTGAACCACAACGACCGCGAGGGGTACGCCGAGCTCGTCGACGACAACCCCGACTTCACCGCCCGGCGGGTGGCCGAGCTGCGGCGCTACGGCATCAACAGCCTGCGGCTCACCGCCGTCGCCCTGGAGCAGTGGGGCTTCCCGCACAGCATGACCAGCCGGCTCAACCAGGTCGACGACTTCACCTCGATGGAGGGCGGGCTGCTGCGCTCGGCGTTCGAGGTCGCGGCCCGGCTGACCACCGAGGACTACGACACGGTGCCGATCGTGCGGCTCAGCTGCGGTCAGCTCCGCGAGGACGACCTGGTGCCGGTGCTGGACCAGGTGCGCGCCGACGCCGACGAGCTGCGCCGCGCCATGCTCGGCGACGTCGACACCGACTGATCGCGACGTCCACGCGGACGGCCCCGGGCCCTGCGGCCCGGGTGGGGCTCCGGTAAGAGTTACCGGATGATCATGCGAACCCGGCCAGGCAGCATCCTCGTCACCGGTGCCGGGCGGGGGATCGGCCGCTCGATCGCCGAGCGGTTCCTCGCCGCCGGCTGGCGGGTCGGGCTCTTCGACGTCGACGAGGCGGCCGTGGCCGGGGCCGCAGCCGGCCGGCCGGACGCCGTCCCCGGGCTGCTGGACGTGCGCGACCCCGCGCAGTGGGTGAGCGCGCTCGAGCGCTTCTGCCCGGACGGCACCCTCGACGTCCTGGTCAACAACGCGGGGGTGCTGGCCTCCGGGCCCTTCACCGGCATCGACGCCGCCGGTCACCGGCGCCAGGTCGACGTCAACGTCGGCGGCGTGGTCAACGGCGCGCTCGCCGGGCACCCCTACCTGCGCCGGGCCAGGCACGGGATGCTGCTCAACCTCTGCTCGGCCTCGGCGCTCTACGGGCAGCCGACGCTGGCGACCTACGGGGCCACCAAGGCGGCGGTCAAGTCGCTGACCGAGGCGCTGGACCTGGAGTGGCGGGCCGAGGGGCTCCGGGTGCGCAGCCTGGTCCCGCTGTTCGTCGACACCGAGATGGTCACCCGCGACGGCCAGGGCATGGCGTCGGTGGCGAACCTCGGGGTCCGGCTGGTGCCGGCCGACGTCGCCGAGGCCGCATGGCGGGTCGTGCACGAGCGGACCCGCCTGCCGCGTTCGCCGCACCGCACGGTCGGCCGGCAGACGCGCGTGCTGGCGGTCGCGTCGTCCGTGAGCCCCGACTGGCTGAACCGGCTGGTCGTCGGCCGCCTCGGCAGCTGACCCCGGACGCACCGGAGCCCCGCCCCCGGGAAGGGGACGGGGCTCCGCAAGTGGTGCAGCGGTCAGCAGGGACCGTCGAGGACGTCCTCGGCCATGCCGTCCGGTGACGGCGTCAGGCACGCCGTCTCCCCGGCGGTGGTGACCTCGATGCGCGGGCCGACGGCGGTGATCAGCAGGTCCGGCGTCATGCCCTCGTAGTACGGCAGCAGCTCGGGCAGGAGGGCGACGGAGGGCTCGGTGCCCTGCTCGGCCGCGAGGCCGGCGAGGTCCATGTCGACCCAGGTGGCGATCGTGTGGGCGTCCAGCGGGACGTCGGCGCCCGGCACGAAGGACGCCAGGCCGTTCTCCAGCAGGGTCGCGACGTCGACCGCCACCGCGTCCGACGGCGCGGTGACCGGCTGCGCCTCGAGGGCGTCGAGCCGCAGCACCAGGTGGCCGGCGGGGTCGTCGAGGAACTGGGCGGCGTCGAGCTCCGCCCGGGTCAGCTCCCCGTCCTGGACCCAGACGGACACCTCGACGTCCTTGTCCGGCACCTCGTCCGCCGGCGGCAGCTCCGCCAGCACCGCCTCGTCCTCGACGTCGTCGGGAACGATCGCCGGCAGCCCGTCGCGAACGGTCTCGTAGCCCTTGCGCAGGTTCAGCCGAACCGTGAGTTGGTCGCCCAGGTCGTCGTCCTCACCGGTGCGCTCCACTCCCACCACGGCGTCCTGGAGCGCCTTCCCGGCGAGCTCCTGCAGATCGGACTGCAGCTGTGCCTCCTGCCCGGCCGAGGGCGTCCCGCCCAGCTCCTCGAGCTGGGCGAGCAGGACCTCGCCGTCGACCGACACCCAGCCGCCGTCGAGCAGGGCGCGGGCCGGGGCGAGCAGCGCCTCCGGCACCGACGAGGGGGCACCGTCGACGCCGTCCAGCTCGGCGCGGAAGGAGTCGACGTCGGCGGCCAGGTCGGGGAACTCGTCCAGGAGCCCGTCGACGTCGGCCCGGGTGTAGACGGTCTCGCCGATCGCGCGCACCTCGACGGCGGTGAGGTCGCCGATCTCGACCACGGTGCGGACCGCGTCGTCGGCCGGGTCCTCGTCGTCCTCGCCGGAGTCGTAGCCGTGGACCACCGACGTCGACAGCAGCGTGCGCAGCACGTCGTCGGGGACGTCGGCATCCCCGGAGGTGTCGTCGACGGCCTCGATGAAGGCGCGCACGTCGTCCTCGGAGCTCGGGACGGACAGCCGCACGGCGCCGGAGGACTGGTCGCCGAACGCGCGCAGGGCGTCGCGCAGCTGGATCTTCGGTTCGATGCTCTGCATCCCGCAGGCGGCGGTGCCGCTCAGCAGGGCGAGGACCGAACCTCCCACGAGCAGTCGTCGGTTCAGGCGCACGGTTTCCTCCGGGGCACGTCCCGGGGTGAGCCGGGTCCATCGTGGACGGCGCGAGCCTGGGACCGGGCCGGCGCCCGCGCCCGGAGGCGGGGCGCGCGTCGCTGCAGGTGGGACGCCTGGGGCGGCAGGTGGCCGACCGTTACCGGAGCGTGCCGGAAATGCCACCGCGGCGCCATCCCCCTGATCGGGGGACGACGCCGCGGTGCGGATCCGGGACGGATCAGACTGCGTACGGTGCACCCAGCGGGTCGACGGTCTCCCGGTCGGCCACCGTCCGGGCCAGCCGGGCGGCGGCGAAGTCGCCGTCACCGAGCAGGTGGTCGATGGCGGTGAGCCGGCTGGTGTAGTGCCCGACGGAGTACTCCGCGGTCACACCGATGCCACCGTGCAGCTGGATGGCCTCCTTGCCGATGTGCCGCCCGGCGCGGCTGGTCTGCAGCCGGGCGCGGTCGGCGGCGGAGACGACGTCGCCGCCGGCGTCCTGCACCATCGACGCCCACAGCGCGGTGCTGCGGGCCAGCTCCAGGGACACGTACATGTCCGCGGCGCGGAAGGTGAGCGCCTGGAACCGGTTGAGGGTGACCCCGAACTGCTTGCGGGTCTTGAGGTACTCGGCGGTGGTCCGCAGCGCGGTGTCCATGGCGCCGATCGCCTCGTGGCTGTAGGCGATGCGGGCCTCGGCCAGCGCCCGCTCGATGGCGGCCGTCTGGTCCCCGCCGGTGCCCAGCAGGGTCGCCGGGGTGCCGTCGAACCGGACGTTGGCGGCGCGGGTGCCGTCGTGCGTGCGGTAGCCGGTGCGGGTCAGGCCCGCGGCGTCGCCCTGCACGAGGAACAGGCCGGTCCCGCCGTCGACGACGGCGGAGACGACCAGGACGTCGGCGCGCGCGCCGTTGGGCACCGGCTCCTTGACGCCGGACAGCGTCCAGCTCTCGCCGGCCTGGGTCGCCGTGACCGACGACGCCGAGGTGCTCCAGCGGGTGCCGATCTCGGCGTGCGCGAAGGCGGGCACGCTGGTGCCCTCGGCGACGCCGGCGAGCAGTTCGCCCTTCTGCTCGTCGGTGCCGACGGCGGCGATCAGGCCACCGGCGAGCACGACGGCCTCGATGAACGGCTCGGGGGCGATGACCCGGCCGATCTCCTCGGCGACGATCGCCACCTCGATCGGGCCGGCGCCCATGCCGCCGTGCTCCTCGGCGAAGGGCAGGCCCAGCAGGCCCATCTCGGCCAGCCGGGACCAGGTCTTCTCGTCGAAGCCCGGGTCGGTGGCGGCGACCTTGCGACGCACCTCGCTGTCGCTGTAGGCCCGCTCCAGGAGACCGCGGACGGCCTCGCGGAGGTCGTTCTGCTCGCTGTCGAAGGTGAAGTCCACGTCAGATCACAGCCCCAGGATCGTGCCGGCGATGATGGTCCGCTGAACTTCGTTCGAGCCTCCGTAGATGGAGACCTTCCGGTAGTTCAGGTAGTGCGGCGTCGCGACGCGCGCCCAGGCGGGGACGTCGGACCCCTCCTCGGCGAAGGAGGCCACCGACAGCGGGCCGGCGATGTCGACCAGCAGCTCGGTGGCGGCCTGCTGCAGCTCCGAGCCGCGCAGCTTGAGCACCGAGGAGGCCGGGTGCGGCTTGCCGTCGGCGGAGTTGGCGACGACCCGCAGCGCGGTCAGCTCCAGGGCCACCAGCTCGTTCTCCAGCTCCGCGATGCGCGTCGCCATGAACGGGTCCTCCAGCAGGGGACGGCCGTCGACGGTGATCTCCCGCGCGTGCTCCTTGGCCTGCGCCAGCATCCGCTTGGTGGAGCCGATGCGGGCGATGCCCACGCGCTCGTTGCCGAGCAGGAACTTGGCGTAGTCCCAGCCGCGGTTCTCCTCGCCGATGAGGTTCTCGGCGGGGACGCGGACGTCCTCGAAGAAGACCTCGTTGACCTCGAAGCCGCCGTCGATCAGCTCGATCGGGCGCAGGGTCACCCCGGGGGTGTCCATCGGGAAGACCAGCAGCGAGATGCCCCGCTGCTTCTTCTCCGCGGTCGGGTCGGTGCGGCAGAGGCAGAAGATCCAGTCGGCGTGCTGGCCGAGCGTGGTCCAGGTCTTCTGGCCGTTGACCACCCAGTCGTCGCCGTCGCGCACGGCGGTGGTGCGCAGCGAGGCCAGGTCGGAGCCGGCGTCGGGCTCGGAGAAGCCCTGGCACCACCAGATGTCGAGGTTCGCGGTCTTCGCCAGGAAGCGCTCCTTCTGCTCCTGGTTGCCGAACGCGGCGATGACCGGGCCGATCATGCTGGCGTTGAACGCGAGCGGCTCGGGCACGTTGGCCAGCTGCATCTCCTCGCGCCAGATGTGGCGCTGCAGCGGCGTCCAGTCCCGGCCGCCCCACTCCACGGGCCAGTGCGGCACGGCCAGGCCCGCGGCGTTGAGCGCGCGCTGGGCTTCGACGTACTCCTCCTTGGAGACGTGCCCGTGACCCGCGACCTTGTCACGGATCTGCTGCGGCACCTGTGTGGTGAAGAAGGTGCGCATCTCCTCCCGGAAGGCCTCGAGCTCCGGGGACAGCTGCAACCGCATCGGTCCTCATTCCTGACGGCGGCACTCGTCGTCGCGCGCGCCGTCTCGACGTGTACGTCGGACGATCCCACATCCAGTACCGGCCGGTAGCTCCGGGCCGGGAGCGGCGCGGTTTTGCGCGTCCGACCGTTCCGCCGGCCCGCCAGTGGGCATGCTGGGACAGTGACGCCTCTCGCGGCCCGGACCGTCCAGGAGCTGGACGGGCGGGTCTCCGTGCCCACCTACGACCGGAGCCGCGTGCGCGCCGGCATCGTCCACCTGGGGGTGGGCGGCTTCCACCGCTCGCACCAGGCCGCCTACCTGGACGGCCTCATGCAGCAGGGCAAGGCGCTGGACTGGGGCATCTGCGGCGTCGGGGTCCTGCCGGCCGACCGGCGCATGGCCGAGGTGATGGCCGCGCAGGACTGCCTCTACACCCTCCTGGTCCGTCATCCGGACGGGTCCGCGGACGCGCGGGTGATCGGCTCGCTCGTCGAGTACCTCTTCGCCCCCGACGACCCCGACGCGGTCGTGGAGCGGATGGCCTCCCCGGAGATCCGCGTCGTGACGCTCACCGTCACCGAGGGCGGGTACAACGCCTCCGCCGTCACCGGGGAGTTCGACGGCGCCGATCCCGGCGTCGTCCACGACCTGCAACCGGGCGCGGCGCTGCGGACGTCGTTCGGTCTGGTCGTCGAGGCGCTCGTCCGCCGGCGGGAACGCGGGCTGCCGCCGTTCACCGTCGTCTCCTGCGACAACATCCCGGGCAACGGGCAGCTGGCCCGGGGCAGCTTCGCCGCCTTCGCCCGGCTCCGCGATCCCGAACTGGGGGAGTGGGTCGAGCGGGAGGTGCCCTTCCCCGACTCGATGGTCGACCGGATCACCCCGGTGACGACCGACGCCGACCGGGCCGACCTCGCCGGGCGCTTCGGGGTGGAGGACCGGTGGCCGGTGGTCTGCGAACCCTGGACCCAGTGGGTGCAGGAGGACTCCTTCGCCTGCGGGCGCCCGCCGCTGGAGGACGTCGGCGTCCAGCTGGTCGACGACGTGGCGCCCTACGAGCTGATGAAGCTCCGCCTGCTCAACGCCGGGCACCAGGTGCTGGCGCAGCCCGGCCGCGTCGCCGGGCTGCGGTACGTCCACGAGGCCTGCGCGGACCCGCTGTTCCGCCGGCTCCTGCAGGGCTACCTCGACGAGGAGGCGACGCCCACGCTGCGCCCGGTGCCCGGGATCGACCTGGACCGCTACAAGGCGACGCTGCTCGAGCGGTTCGCCAGCCCGGCGATCGCCGACACGCTCGACCGCATCCGCGCCGAGGCCTCCGACCGGATCCCGCAGTTCCTGCTGCCGGTGCTGCGGGACAATCTGCACGCCGGTGGGGAGATCCGCCGGTCCGTCGCCGTCCTGGCGGCGTGGGCGCGATCGGCCGGGGGGGTCGACGAGGAGGGTCGGCCGCTGCAGCTGGTCGACGCCCGCGCGGAGCGGCTCGCGGCCGCGGCCGGGGACGCCGACCCGCTGGCCTTCGTCGCCGACCGGGAGATCTTCGGCGACCTGGTCGACGACGAGCGCTTCACCGAGGCCTACCGGTCGACCTGGGCGTCGATGCGGCGCGACGGCGTGCGGGTCACGCTGGAGGCGCTGGCCTGAACGGTGGCGGGCCGGCGTCGGGGGCCGGCCGGGGCGCGGTGATCATCCGGTTGATCGTCTCGACCCAGGCCGCTCGCACGTCGGCCGGCTGGTCGAGGACGAGGCTGCTCGCGGCCGCGTCGAGGCTGCGGCTGTCGGAGACCACTGCCTCGAAACCCAGCCGGCCGACGAGGTCCCTGATCTCCTCGAGGCGCAGCCCGGCGTCCACCAGCGGCTGCACCACCCAGTACGTCTCCTGCTCGGGGGCGTAGGACTCCACGCAGGGCATTCGGCCGCTGGCCGTCATCTGGATGCACCGGGCGGTCGGTGGGTGCCGATCCGCCCCGTGCGGTCACTCGATGGGCAGCCCGGTGTAGTTCTCGGCCAGCTCGCGGGCGGCGGCCTCCGACGAGCAGACCCGCCGCAGCTGGGAGAGCTGCAGCTGGGCGTCGAAGTCGTCGCCGGAGGTGTGCAGCATCGAGGTCATCCACCAGGAGAAGTGGGTGCAGCGCCAGACCCGCCGCAGGGCGGTGTCGGAGTAGGCGTCGACCAGGTCGGTGTTCTTCTCCCGCAGCAGCCGGGCCAGTGCGGTGGCCAGCAGCGTGACGTCGGCGACGGCGAGGTTGAGGCCCTTGGCGCCGGTCGGTGGCACGATGTGCGCCGCGTCCCCGGCGAGGAAGAGCCGACCGCGGCGCATCGGCGCGCTGACGAACGAGCGCATGGGCAGGATCGACTTCTCGGTGACCGGCCCGGTCGACACCTCCCAGCCGTCGATGCCCAGGCGGCGGGAGAGGTTGTCCCAGATGCGGTCGTCGGACCAGTTGTCGATGGAGTCCGACGGGTCGACCTGCAGGTAGAGGCGCGACACCGAGGGCGAGCGCATGGAGTAGAGCGCGAAGCCCTCCGGGTGCCAGGCGTAGATCAGCTCGTCGGTGGAGGGCGCGGCGTCGGCCAGGATGCCCAGCCAGGCGTAGGGGTAGGTGCGCTCCCACAGCTGCCCGGCCGTGCCGGCGGTCACGAGCGGGCGGGAGACGCCGTGGAAGCCGTCGGTGCCGGCGATCACGTCGCACTCGAGCACCTGCGCGACGCCGTCGGCGTCGGCGAACCGGATTTGCGGCGAGTCGCCGTCCACGTCCTCCGGCGTGACGTCGGAGACGTCGAAGAGCAGCGGCGGGCCACCGTCCAGCTGCGCGGCGATGAGGTCCTTGACCACCTCGGTCTGGCCGTAGACCCACACGGTCCGGCCGCACAGCTCCGGGAAGTCCAGCGTGTGCCGGGTGCCCGGGTACTGGAGGTGGATGCCGCGGTGCTCGAGTCCCTCGCGGCGCAGCCGGTCGCCGAGCCCGGCCTCGGTCAGGGTGTCGACGGTGTGCTGCTCGAGGATCCCGGCGCGGATGCGGGCCTCGACGTAGTCGCGGGACCGGTTCTCCAGGACCACCGAGTCGATGCCCTGCCGCGCCAGCAGCCGGGAGAGCAGGAGGCCGGCCGGGCCGGCGCCGATGATGCCTACCTGGGTGCGCACGCCGACGAGTCTGGGCGAACGGGGGCCGTTGCGGGAACCGGGCGCTCCCGGTCAGTGGAATTCGTGCGACCTGGCCAGCTCGCGCCCGATCCCGCGGGCCGCCATCTCCAGGGCCGGGACCATGCGGGCGAGGTCCCGGCGGTGCGGCGGCACGACGACCCCCAGGGCGGCGACCGCGAGGGGGCCGCCGGTCCGCTCGACCTGCACCGGGACGGCGATCGACGCGGCGCCCGGCGACATCTCCTCGTGCGTGCGGGCGTAGCGGCGCCGGCGGATCTCGGTCAGCTCCAGCGACAGCCGCTCGGGGTCGACGACGGTGTGCCGGGTGACCGGTCGCAGGTCGGCGAGGACCTGCCCGACGACGTCGTCCGGGGCGGCGGCGAGCAGCACCTTGCCGACGCCGGTGGCGTGCAGCGGCAGCCGGCTGCCGACCTGGCTGACCATGGGCACCGACTCCCGGCCGGAGATGCGTTCGACGTAGAGCGCGTGGTGGCCCTCCCGCACGGCGAGGTGCACCGTGTCACGGACGGTGGTGTGCAGGTCGTGCATGAAGGGGGCGGCCACCTGCCGCAGCTCCAGCTGCACCGGGGCGAGCAGCCCGAGGTCCCAGAGCTTGCGGCCGATCTCGTAGCGGCCGTCGGGCCGGCGGATCAGCGCGCCCCAGCCGGTGAGCTCACCGAGGAGACGGTGGGCGGTGGTGAGCGGGGTGCCCGAGCGTTCGGCGATCTCGGACAGGGACAGCCGGGGGGCATCGCTGCCGAACGCGTCGAGGATGCCCAGGGCGCGCGAGGTCACCGACCTGCCCGGTTCGGCGCTGCGTCCGGCCATGCGGTGGGAGTCCTCCGTCCAGTGGAACTCTGGGCTTGGGCAGCGTAGCCAAGGAGCCGTACCGTCCGGCTATGACCGGGAGCACATCGGGCGGTGGCCTGCACCTACCGCGGTACCTGCGTGAACCAGACGCGACACGGACGCCGGTCGGGTTCCCCGACTACCGCAGCACCGGGCTCCGCGCCCCGCTGCGCACGCCGGTGGACCTGCCGCACCGCCTGACCGAGATCACCGGGCCGGTGCTCGGCGAGGACCGGGTGGTGCCGACCGACGCCGACCTGACCCTGCGCAACGGCGGGGAGGCCGTGGGCCAGCGGATCCTCGTCTACGGGCGGGTCCTCGACAGCGACGGCCGCCCCGTCCCGAACGCCCTGGTCGAGGTGTGGCAGGCCAACGCCGGTGGCCGCTACCGGCACGTCGTCGACGTCTTCCCCGCGCCGCTGGACCCGCACTTCGACGGGCTGGGCCGGGTGCTGACCGACAGCCTGGGCCGCTACGAGTTCATGACGATCAAGCCCGGCGCCTATCCGTGGGGCAACCACCACAACGCGTGGCGGCCGGCGCACATCCACTTCAGCCTCTTCGGCCGCGCCTTCACCCAGCGGCTGGTGACCCAGATGTACTTCCCGGACGACCAGCTGTTCGGCCAGGACCCGATCTTCAACTCGATCCCGGCCGCGGCGCGGCACCGGGCCATCAGCCGGTTCAGCCTCGAGCGGACCGTGGACAACTGGGCGCTGGCCTTCGAGTGGGACATCGTGCTGCGCGGCACCGACCAGACCCCGTTCGAGACCGAGGACGACGGAGACGTGGCGTGATGACAGCCGAGCGAGCATTGCCACTGGCTGGGGGCACCTCCCGCTTGCGGGGGACAGCGACCGAGGAGCGGAACGAGGCGCGGAATCGCGCTGGAGGAATGGCCTGATGACTGTCAACCCGCTGGACGTCCCGGACGTCACCGAGCCCTACCAGCCGCTCCCCGGCCGCAGCCGCACCACCGGCTTCCTGACCGAGCCGCTGCGCCTGGGCACCAGCCCCAGCGCCACGGTCGGCCCCTACCTGGCGATCGGCCTGACCTGGCCGGACGGCACGTGGGCGGCCGTGGAAGGTGCCGAGGGCGGCATCTGGGTCCGCGGCCGGATCTTCGACGGCAACGGCGACGTCGTGCCGGACGCGATGGTGGAGACCTGGCAGGCCGACCCGGACGGCGGGTTCCCGTCGCCGGAGGACCCCCGGGGTGCTTCGTCCTACCCGGGCTTCCGCGGCTTCGCGCGGGTCGCGACGGCGCAGCCCCCCGGTGAGTTCGCCGTCCACACGCTCAAGCCGGGCCGGGTGCCCGACGGCGAGGGCGGCCTGCAGGCGCCGCACATCGCCGTGTCGGTGTTCGCCCGCGGGTTGCTCGACCGGGTCGTCCTGCGGATCTACTTCGCCGACGAGGCCGAGGCCAACGCCGAGGACGTCGTCCTGCGCGGGCTGCCGGAGGACCGGCGGGGCACGCTGATCGCCACGCCGACCGACGACGGCTACCGGCTCGACATCCACCTGCAGGGCGAGCGCGAGACCGTGTTCTTCGCCGTATGACCGCACGCGCGGGGCACCGACGCGGTAGGAACACGGCGTGACAGCGCTCTTCAGCGGGACGTTCGCCCGCGGTGGCGCGGCGACCGCGGTCTCCGACTCCGCCTGGTTCGACGCACTCCTGGACGTGGAGGCCGCGCTGGCCCGCGCGGCCGCGGCGACCGGGCTGGTGCCCACCACGGCCGCCGACGCGGTGACGCGGGCCTGCGCCGGGCCGGCCGGGCTCGACCTCGCCACCGTCGTGGCGCGGGCGGCCGACGCCGGCAACCCGGTGCCCCCGCTGGTCCGGGTGCTGCAGGACGCGGTGGGCGAGCGGGACGCCGTCGCCGTGCACGTGGGCGCCACCAGCCAGGACGTCCTGGACACTGCGCTGGTGCTGCTGGCCCGGCGGGCGATCAGCGCGATCGACCGCGACCTCGCCGCGGCCGCCGAGGCCGCGGCGGGGCTGGCCAGCGCCCACCGCGACGACGTCGTCATGGGCCGCACCCTGATGCAGCAGGCCCTGCCCACCACCTTCGGGCTCAAGGCGGCCGGCTGGCTCAGCGGCCTCGACGGCGCCCGGCTCCGGCTGGCCGAGGTCGTGGCCTCGCTGCCGGTCCAGTACGGAGGAGCGGTCGGCACCCTGGTCGCCTCCGACGGCTCGGGCACGCTCCTGCGCGAGGCGCTGGCCGCGGAGCTCGGCCTGGTCGCGCCCGCCGTGCCGTGGTTCACCGTGCGGCTGCCCATCGCCGACCTCGCCGGTGCGCTCGGCGCGACCGCCGGGGTGCTCGCTACCGTCGCCGTCGACGTCGTGCTGATGGCGCAGAGCGAGGTCGCCGAGGTGGCCGAGGGCGGTGCCGGCCGGGGCGGGTCGTCGGCGATGCCGCACAAGCGCAATCCGGTCGCCGCGATCTCGGCCCGGGCCTGCGCCCGGCGCGCACCCGGCCTGGTCGCCACCCTGCTGGCCGCCATGGAGCAGGAGCACGAGCGGGCCGCGGGCGCCTGGCACAGCGAGTGGCCGGCGCTCACCGACCTGCTGGTGTCGGTGGGCTCGGCCGCGGCCTGGCTGACCGAGAGCCTCAGCGGGCTCCGGCCGGACACCTCCCGCATGGCCGCGACGGTGATGGCCGCCCGTGACCCGGAGCTCGCCGGCGCGCTGGCCGCGGCCCTGGCGCCTGCGCTCGGGCACGGTCCCGCGCACGACGAGGCGGCGGCCGCGGTCCGCGAGGCGGAGGCGTCCGGCCGGTCACTGGCGGACGTGATCGCCGGCCGCGACGACGTCGACCTGGGCGCGCTGCTCGGTGGCGGCCCCGACGTCGGGGAGGCCGGGGCGCAGGTGGACGCCGTCCTGGCCGAGCACGTGCGTCTGACGGAGGGGGAGCGATGAGCGCGGTCGAGGTCTCGTACGACGTCGACGGGCCGGCCGAGGCGCCGGTCGTCGTCCTGTCCAACTCGCTGGGTGCCACCCGCGCCATGTGGGACCCGCAGGTGCCCGCGCTCGCGCAGCGGTTCCGGGTGGTCACCTACGACGGTCGCGGGCACGGCGAGTCGCCCGCGCCGGCCGGGCCGTACACGATCGACGACCTGGTCGACGACGTCCTCGGCGTGCTGGACCGGATCGGCGCCGAGCGCGCGCACGTCGCCGGGGTCTCCCTCGGCGGCATGGTCGGGATGCGCATGGCGGCCCGGGAGCCCGCGCGGGTGGACCGGCTGGCGGTGCTGTTCAGCTCGTCGAAGGTCGATCCGCAGGGCTTCCTCGACCGGGCCGCCCAGGCCCGCGCCGGCGGCACCGAGCAGTTCGCGCCGACGGTGGTGCAGCGGTGGCTGACGCCGGCGTACGCGGCCGAGCACCGCGACCTGGTGGCCCGGCTCGAGGCGATGATCGCCGGCGCCGACGACGAGGGCTACGCCGCGTGCTGCGAGGTGGTCGGCGGCATCGACCTGCGCGAGGACCTCGGTCGCATCGCCGCGCCGACCCTCGTCGTCTCCGGGAGCGAGGACCCGGCGCTGCCGCCGCCGCACCAGGCGGCCGTCGCCGCCGGGATCCGCGGCGCCGCGCTGCTCACCGTGCCCGGCGCCCACCTGGCCAACCTGGAGCGCCCCGTGGAGGTCACGGGCGCGCTGCTGGCCCACTTCGACGGAGGCACCCGATGACCGAGCAGCCCGACACCGATGCCGCCCGCCGCGAGGCCGGCATGCGCACCCGGCGGGAAGTGCTGGGCGACGCCCACGTGGACCGCGCGGTGGCGAGCACGACGGAGTTCACCGCCGGCTTCCAGGACTTCATCACCCGCGTGGCCTGGGGCGACGTGTGGCAGCGGCCGGAGCTGTCCCGCCGCGACCGCAGCCTGATGACGCTGTCGATCACCATCGCGCTGCGGCACTGGGAGGAGTTCGCCCTGCACGTGCGGGCGGCGAAGAACAACGGCCTCTCCGACGAGGAGATCGGCGCGGTCATCCAGCACTCCGCCGTCTACGCCGGTGTTCCCGCGGCCAACCACGCCTACAAGGTGGCCGGTCCGATCCTGGACGACCTGGGCGGCACCTCCGCCTGACCGACGCCCCCGGTGGTGTCATCCGGGCCGGCTCGTCCACGACGGTGGTACCTCCCGCCCTGGCCGTCGCACCCGGACGCCGACCGGTCAGGGTGGGCCGATCGCGGAGGTCAGCGGCTCCCTGAGGCCGTGGGCACGTCGTAGAAGGACATGATCGGTGCGCCGGTGACCAGGCCGGGTGCCACCCGGAGGAACTCCTGGGTGTGGTCGTGGGTCAGGTGCTCGTCCAGTGCAGCCCGGTCGGCCCAGATCTCGACGCTGTGGATGCGGTCGGGAGTCCCGAGGTCCGCGGAGAACGAGTAGGTGACGCACCCGCGATCCCCGCTCGTGGCTGCGGTGACGGCCCGGGCCGCCGCCACCAGTTCGTCGCGGCGCCCGGGTGCGGCAGTGGCACTGCCGATGACGATGAGCACCGCTCAGCCCTCGATCAGCGCGAGCTGCTTGTTGATCTCGCGGGGGTTGGAGTCGCCGGCCATCTTCTGCAGGAACGGCGTGTGGTCGAAGACGAAGTCGCGGATGGGCCGCAGCGGCGCCGGCGCGTGGTGGAAGATCTTGCCGAGCATCCACGCCATCTGCACCTGCCTGGCGGTGTGCGGCTTGCGCGGCTCCTCGTAGGACTGCAGGGCGGTGGCCACGGCAGTGGCGTCGGTGAGCTCGACCCCGCGCAGCGCCACGCCCAGGAAGTAGCCGTCCTCGATCGACATGCCGGCGCCGTAGGCGGCATAGGGGGACGTCGGGTGGGCGGCGTCGCCCACGAGGGTGGCGCGGCCCTTCGACCACTGCTTCAGCGCCGGTCGATCCCGCAGCACCCAGCGCTGCACGTTCTCCGGCTCGGTGGCGGCGATGAGGCCGGGCAGCGGCGCGGGGAACTCGGCACCGAGTGCGGTGGCCTCGGCCTTGAGGTCGGCGGGGGCCGGGGCGTCGGGGTCGGTGGCGGTGAGCACCCACCACTGGTGGCCGTCACGGCCGTCGTGCCGGATCGGATGGTGCCGGCCGTGACGGCGCCGCCGACACCGCCCAGCGATCGGGAGATCGCGCGCAGCAGGGTCGTCTTGCCGGCGCCGTTGCTGCCGAGCACGGCCACCACGGAGCCCGTGTCGACGCGCAGGGAGACCCCGCGCAGTGCCTGGACGGCGCCGTCGTACGCGACGGCGAGGTCGTCCACGGTGAGGATCGGATCGGGCACGGAAACCTTCCTGCCGGGGTCCGGGCGGAGCCGCAGTCTGCGGGCGCGACCACCGCATCGTGGCGGGAGTCACAGGAAAGGTAGAAGCACCCGTGACGTACGTCAAGAAGATGTCTAAGGTTTGTCATGAGGCGCAACGCCTCGTCGGGAGGCGGGCATGACGGCACGGAACGGGTGGGCGCTCCAGGGGCTGGACGGCGCTGCCGTCGGCGCGGCGCCGGCAGCGGCGAGCGGCGGGCACCGTCCGCAGGCGCTGATCTTCAGCTTCTTCGGCGGAGTGGTGCTCCACCGCGAGGAGGTCGACCCCGTCCCCTCGGCGGTCTTCCTCCGCGTGCTGGGAGGGCTCGGCGTGGCCGAGGCCGCGGCCCGGGCCACGCTGGCCCGGATGACGCGCAAGGGTCTGCTCGAGCGGACGCAGGTGGGCCGCGCGGCGTACTACCGGCTGAGCCCCGACACCGAGGCGCTGGTGACCCGCGCGGGCCTGCGGGTGGCGGCCGCCGCACCCTTCGAGCACCCCGACGACACCTGGACGCTGCTCAGCTACTCGATGCCCGAGAGCCGCCGTGACCTGCGGCATCGCGTTCGGGCCGCGCTCACCTGGGCCGGCTTCGGCGGCCTGCGGGACGGGGTGTGGATCGCGCCCGGCACGGTCGACGTGGCCGAGGTCTTCGCCGCCGGCGGGCTGGACGAGGTCACCGAGCTCGCCGAGTGGTTCGCCGCCGCGCCGCTACCGGGGGTGCGCGTGGACGAGCTCATCCGCCGGGCCTGGCCGGTGGACCGGATCCGGGAGCGGCACGACGAGTTCATCGCGACCTGGTGGGCCGGGCCGGACGAGGCGGACCCGCTGGGGCAGATCACCGGGCTCGGGGCGGACTGGCTCCAGCTGCTGCGCGCCGACCCCGGGCTGCCGGCCCGGCACCTGTGCGCCGACTGGCCCGCGGCGCAGAGCGCGGCGATCTACCGGCGCTGCTACGAGGCGCTCCTGCCGGCCGCCGAACGGGCGCTGGACCTCGAGCTGGGGCGGTCCGTCGCCGGCTGAACCGGCGTCGTGACGCACCGTCGCGCGGACGCCCGTCACGAAGGTGTCCACCATCGGGTCCCGGTCGGGGCGATCAGCGCAAAGGCCGGAAGAACTCCCGGATGTCGCGCACGAGGAGGTCGGGCTGCTCCATGGCGGCGAAGTGACCACCCCGGTCGTGCTCGCGCCACAACCGCAGGTCGGTGTACTGGGCGCTGGCCCACTCCTGCGTCGGCTGCATGATCTCGTGCGGGAACAGCGACACCCCGGTCGGGACGCCGACGGTCGGCAGCCGGCTCGCCGGGTCCTGCGCCATCTCCCAGTACATCCGCGCCGAGGAGCCGGCCGAGCCGGTGAACCAGTAGGTGGACACGTGGTCGAGGATCCGGTCGGCGCCGAGGGTCCCGACCGGGTCGCCGGCGCAGTCGGCCCACGACCAGAACTTCTCCAGGATCCAGGCGCACTGCGCGGCGGGGGAGTCAGTCAGGCCGTAGGCCAGCGTCTGCGGCCGGGTGCGCTGCTGCATGTGGTACGCGGAGTCGACGGTGCGGAAGCGCTCCTCGGCCCGGCGGGCGCGCTCCTCGCGCTCGGTGAACTCCGTCTGCCCGGGCGGCGGCGGGGTGACCACCATGTTCAGGTGGATGCCCACCAGGCGGTCGGGGTGCCGGGCGGCCAGGTTGGCCGAGACGAAGGACCCGAGGTCGCCGCCCTGGGCGCCGAACCGCTCGTGGCCCAGCCGGGACATCAGCTCGGCCCAGGCGTCCGCGACGCGAGCGATGCCCCAGCCCGGCTCGGTCGGCTTCCCGCTCCAGCCGAAGCCGGGCAGGGACGGCGCCACCACGGTGAACGCGTCGCCGGGATCACCGCCGTGCGCGGCCGGGTCGGTCAGCGGACCCAGCACGGCGGAGAACTCGGCCACGGAGCCGGGCCAGCCGTGGGTGAGCACCAGCGGCAGGGCGTCCGGACGGGGCGACCGGGCGTGCAGGAAGTGGACCGGGACCCCACCGAGGTCGGTCGTGTACTGCTCCACCGCGTTGAGCCGGGCCTGCCGGGCCGCCCAGTCGTACTCCTCGGCCCAGTACCGGCAGAGCTCCCGGAGGTACTCCAGCGGAACGCCCTGCGACCAGTCGCCGACGGTGGACCGGTCCGGCCAGCGGGTGGCGCGCAGCCGGCGCCGGAGGTCCTCGACGTCCTCGTCGGGCACGGAGATCGTGAAGGGGACGACGCCGGAGGTGCTCACCGGGTCACCGTAGCGAGATCGCCGAGGGGACGCCGCCCCCGTCGCGGAGCCGCTACCGCAGCGTCCGGGCCCAGGCCATGAGCTCGGTGAACGCCGCCCTCGCGCGGGGCTCCAGCTCGCCGGCGGCGCTCCGGTAGACGTCCGCCGACCGGGCGGCGGGCCAGTCCGGGCCGAGGTGGTCCTGCGGGAGGACCGGGTCCTGCCGCAGCAGCCGCACCCAGTGCGCGCCGAGCAGGGTGTAGGCGGCCACCGGGTCGACGTCGGAGGCCGGCGGGCCCTCCCAGCGGGCGATGAACTCCTCGTGCTCCCGGCGCAGGGCGGGCAGGTCCCAGGCGCGGCGCACGAGACGTCCGACGTCGGTGCCCGGCGCGGGGCGGACGGCGAAGCCGTCGATCTGCAGGGCCGGGCCGGCCGCGGGAAGGGCCAGCACCCGGTCGAGCTCGACCAGGCCGGGTGCCATCCACAGGCCGTCCCGCACGCAGCCGAACCCGAGCCAGGTCAGGCGCGAGCGCAGCCGGTGCCGGACGTCCCGGTGCGCCTCCGGCAGGGAGAAGCTCAGCAGGGTCCACTCGTCGCTGTCCTGGTGGAAGGGGGCGGGGGCCCGGACCCGCTGCCGGCCGTCCTCGAGGAGCCGCCGGGACGCGTCGGTGAGGGCGTAGCTGACCACCCGGCCCTCCTGGCCGCGGGCGAGGAAGCCCCGTCCGGTCAGCCGGTTCAGGGTCGCCCGCGTGGTCGCCGGAGCGATGCCCAGGCCGCCGAGCACCTCGAGGAAGACCCGGGTCGGCACCGGCTCGTCGAGGTGCTCCAGCACCAGCGCACCACCGAGGGCGAACAGGAGGTCCTGCGGTTTCGGCGACGCTCCGGTGCCCCGCTCCGCCATCCCGCCCTCGCAACGGTCCCGGGACGTGCGCCCACCGGTGTCGTTCCGGCGCGGTCGCGGTCGTCCTCCGGCAGGCATCATGCCGTGGCCCCGGCGGCGCCGTTGCCGGTCCACCGGCTCCGCTGCCAGGTCCGGGGCCGCGCCGGCGGCGTCGCTACAGTTCGGCCGGCGGGCTGGAGGAGGAGATCGGTGGTGGCCGGATGAACGGTCCGCTCGCGCGCGGCGGTGCCCTGCGCCTGGCCGCGGTGCTCCTCGTGGCCCTCAACCTGCGCGGCGCGATCGCCGCAGTCGGTCCCGTGCTCCCGCAGCTGCGCGCCGATCTCGATCTCTCGCCGGCGGCGGCCGGGCTGCTGACCACCCTGCCGGTGCTGTGCTTCGCCGCGCTGGCGCCGGCCGGCGCCTGGCTGGGCCGTCGCGTCGGCACCGGGACGGCGGTGCTCGCGGGCATGGTGGCGGTCGCGCTCGGGACGGTGCTGCGCGTCCTCGGCGGCCCGCCGCTGCTCTTCGCGGGCACCTTCCTCGTCGGGGCGGCGATGACCGTCGGGAACGTGCTCCTGCCGGTGGTGGTCAAGCGTGAGTTCGGGCCGCGGGCGGGGACCGTCACCGGGCTCTACACCGCCGCGCTCGCGGCCGGGGCCGCGCTGACCGCGGCGTTCACGGCGCCCATCGCCGTCCTCGGCGGGTGGGAGCCGGCGCTCGCCGTCTGGGCCGTGCTGGCGGTCGTCGCGGCCGTGGTCTGGGCCGGAGTCTTCCCGCGACAGGTCGCCGCCGTCGTCCCCGGGGCGACGGCGCCGCCGCCCGCGGTGCCCGCCGCGGTGTGGCGGTCGCCGGTGGCCTGGGCGGTCACCGCGGTGCTGGCGATGCAGTCGGCGCTGTACTACGCCGTCACCACCTGGCTGCCGAGCCTGCTGGTCGAGGACCTCGCGCTCGACCTGGGCACCGCCGCGATCGCGGCCTCGGCGTTCCAGGTACTGGGCATCCCGGGCGCACTGGTCGTCCCCGCACTGCTGGGCAGGTGGCGCGGGCAGTCGGGGCCGGCCGCGGTGGTGGCGCTGGCCTGGGGAGTGCTCCCCGCGGGACTCCTGCTCTGGCCGGCCGCGTGGCCGGTGTGGGTGGCGGTCGGCGGGGTCGCGCAGGGCGCGGGCATCTCGCTCGCGTTCGCCCTGGTCGTCCTCCGGTCCGCCGACGACGGCGTCGTCCGCCGGCTGTCGGGGATGTCCCAGCTCGTCGGCTACGGCGTGGGCGCGGTGGCGCCGCTCGCGGTCGGCGCCCTGTACTCCGCCACCGGGGGGTGGGCGGCGCCGCTGGCGCTGCTCGTCGCCGTCGCGGTCGCACACGGGGCGGCCGGGGTGGTCGCCGGCCGGCCGCGCGTCCTCGGCTGAGCCGGGACCGACGACGGCCCGGCCGCGATCGCGCGCGGCCGGGCCGTCGGTGCCCGCTCCGGGCGGCCGGTTCAGACGGCGGCGGGCAGCGGCATCTCGCGGAGGTCGTCGGCGACGGTGAGCGGCGCACCGGTGCCGGCGACCACCTCGTCCACGGTCACGCCCGGCGCGGTCTCGCGCAGCACGAACCCGGCCTCGGTGACGTCGATGACGGCGAGGTCGGTGATGATGCGGTCGACGCAGGCCTTGCCGGTGAGCGGCAGGGTGCACTCCTGGACGATCTTCGGCGACCCGTCCCGGGCCACGTGCTCCATCATGATGATCACCCGGCGGGCGCCGTGGACGAGGTCCATCGCCCCGCCCATGCCGTTGACCATCTTGCCGGGGATGAGCCAGTTGGCCAGGTCGCCGCGGACGTTGACCTGCATGGCGCCGAGGACGGCGACGTCGAGGTGCTTGCCGCGGATCATGCCGAAGGACTCGGCGGAGTCGAAGTAGCTGGCCCCGGGGAGGACCGTGACGGTCTCCTTGCCGGCGTTGATCAGGTCGGCGTCCTCCTCGCCCTCGAGCGGGTAGGGCCCGACGCCCAGGACGCCGTTCTCCGAGTGCAGGACGACGTGCACGCCGTCGGGGACGTGGTTGGGGACCAGGGTCGGCATGCCGATGCCCAGGTTCACGTACTGGCCGTCCTCGAGCTCGAGCGCCACGCGGGCGGCGAGCTGGTCGCGGGTCAGGCTCATCGGGCAGCTCCCTCGGTGGCTTCCTCGCCGGCGGCCGCGGCCGGGGCCGCGTCGGTGCGCCGGCGGGTCGTGCGCTTCTCGATCGGCTTGCGCTCGCCCCCGACGACCACGACGCGGTCGACGAAGACGCCGGGCAGGTGCACGTGCTCGGGGGTGAGCTCGCCGGGCTCGACGAGCTCCTCGACCTCGGCGACGGTGATCCGCCCGGCCATGCCGGCCAGCGGGTTGAAGTTCCGCGCCGACTCGTGGAAGTAGAGGTTGCCGTGCCGGTCGCCCTTGAGGGCGTGCACGAGCCCGAAGTCGGCGGTCAGCGCGGTCTCCAGCACGAACTGCTGGCCGCCGAACTCGCGGACCTCCTTGGGCCGGCTGGTCTCGACCACGTTCCCGTCGGCGTCGTAGCGGATCGGGATGCCGCCGTCGGCCACGAGCGTGCCGACGCCGGTCGGCGTGTAGAACGCCGGGATGCCGGTGCCGCCGGCCCGCAGCCGCTCCGCGAGCGTGCCCTGCGGGGTGAGCTCGACCTCCAGCTGACCGGTGAGGTACAGCCGGGCGAGCTCCTTGTTGCCGCCGACGAAGGAGCTGATCGTCTTGCGGATCCGCCCGGCGTAGAGCAGCACGCCCAGCGCCTGGTCGTCGACGCCGCAGTTGTTGGAGATCGTGGTGAGGCCGTCGGCGCCCTGCTCGAGCAGCGCGTCGATGAGCGAGAAGGGCACGCCGCAGAGCCCGAATCCGCCGACGGCGAGCACCGAGCCGGGCGCGATGTCGGCGACGGCCTCCCGGGAGGAGGGGACGACCTTGTCCACGTCAGGCCTCCTGGGCGGGGGTCACCGGGGGTGCCACCCCGTCGCGCATGCGGGTCCGATCCACCAGTTGCTCCCATCGATCGCCGGCTGACCTGAGCCAGTATCGCCGTCGGGGGGTGCGGGGGGAGACGGCGGTCACCACTGGGTGGAATGGGCCGCCCCCCGGGGTGGACGGGAACTCCCTCCTCGGTCGACCCGTTGCGCGGGCATGGAGCTGACCTGCCCGAAGTGTCACGGGACCATGCGGACCTACGAGCGCAACGGGGTGCACGTCGACCAGTGCACCGAGTGCCGCGGCATCTTCCTCGACCGGGGCGAGCTCGACCGGCTGATCGACGCCGAGAACGCCTGGCACGGCGAGGACGCCGCCGACCGCCGGCCGCCCGCGGCGCCGCCGTCGGCCGGGCGCGGGGAGCACGGGCGCGAGCACTCCGGCGCTCCGCAGGGCGGGACGTCGGCGGCCGGGCTCGGCGGGCTCGTCGGCGAGGTGCTGCGCCAGGTGCAGGGGTCCTCGCACAGCTCGCACAGCTCGCACTCCTCCGGCGGCTACAAGCGGAAGAAGAATGAGTCCTTCCTCGGCGACCTGTTCGGCTGAGGACCCGCGCCGGTCAGGGCAGGCGCGTGGTCAGGCGCACGCTGATCGTGCCGGTGCCGGGGTGGTGCTCGCCGCCGGTGATGTCGACGTGGTCGCACAGCTGCCGGGCCAGCCACAGCCCCATGCCGCCCCGGGAGAGGTCCTCCCCGTGCGCCGGGCCGTACCCGGCGAACGGGTCGTCCCAGCCGGGGCCGCCGTCGGTGATGGTGCAGACGACGCGGTCCGGCGCGGTCCACAGCCGCAGGCTGACCGGTGGCAGGCCGTGCCGCACCGCGTTCGAGGTCATCTCGTCGACGGCGAGCAGGAAGTCCTCGATCAGGTCGGCGGGCGCCTGGAGCCCGGCGAGCTCGGCGGCGACGGCGTGCCGGAGCCCGATGAAGTCGCGGACGTCGCCCGCTTCGAGCCGGGGAGCGGTGCGCTCCAGCGGTTCGTCGGGGATCGGCAGCGAGCGCAGGAACGTCGCGGGGTCGGTGTAGTCGGGGTTGGGCGTCCGCTGCGTGGGGCTGACCAGCTGGCCGTGCGTGCGGCGCGCGGACTCCAGCACGGGGTCCGGGAGGCGCGAGGTGTCGTACAGGCACACCCCCCACAGGTCCCAGCCGCGCAGCGCCTCGTTGATCACCGACTCGTAGCGCTCCCACTCCAGCCAGTCGCGCGCGGTCGGCCCGAAGTCGATCTCGCCGACGACACGGACCCGGCGGCCGGCGCCCGGTGCGTGCTCCCTGGCCAGCCGGCGCAGCGAGCTGATGGCCGCGGGCGTCCGTGGCCCGTACACCCGGTCCTGGTCCAGGACGACGAGCCGCGGGTCGTCGCCGAGGGCGTCGCGCAGCAGCGCCGAGGCGTCGGGCTGCACGGCCAGGATCGCGGCGTCACCGGCGTCCAGCCCGTCGCGCACGAACGGCAGCACGGTGCCGACGAGCTCGTCGACCGAGTCGTGGAGGAGGGCGTCGTGCGGGAAGCCCCCGGCCGGGGGGTGACCCACCCCGCCCGCAGTCGTCCAGTTCACTCGCGCCCCCGCCGTGTGCTCGATCCCGGCGTGCACCGGGCTCCCCTGCCACGGTAGGCCAGGGACGGCTCGAGGTCAGCTCGGGCCCACCACGCTGCCGGCAACAAGCCACCGGAGCCGGCGCGGAACAGCGGCCTCCGAGTCACCGCGGGCCGGGCGTGGGGCGACGGGTGCTGGGTGTCCCGCTCAGTGCAGGCGGGCGGTCCAGTCGTCGGGCACGCGACCGCGCGGCCCGGGTGCGGGCTGGTCGAGGGGGCGGTGCTGCGGCGGGGCCAGCGGGGCGCCGGCCACCGGCCGGTCGGCGTCGAAGTCCCAGAACCACTCCTCACCCGGTTCGAAACTGCGGACGACCGGGTGGCCGGCGGAGGCCGCGTGCGCGCGGGCGTGCCGGCTCGGCGAGGAGTCGCAGCAGTCGATGTGGCCGCACTGCGCGCACCGGCGGAGGTGGAACCACCAGCCCCCGTCGCTCTCGCACTCGACGCAACCGCTCCCGCTGGGCGGCACCGCAGGCTCGATGGCAGGTGCTGACATGGCCGGCCTCCTGGACGGACGACGTGCTCCGGGGACGGGACAACGCTACGGACGCCGTCCAGTGCCCGTAGCTCTCGTGACCGGCTGTGCCGGGGGGCCGTGGCCGACTAGCGTCGTGGGCGGCAGCACGAGAGCAGCGCGACAACGGCTCGCGGCGCCGTCCGCGCGTACCCGTTCCCGACGCGGGCGGAGCGCGGCCGCCGATGGGAGTCAGGATGGGCAAACCGGTTCTCCTCAGCGTCGACGACGACCCCGGGGTCTCCCGCGCCGTCGCGCGCGACCTCCGGCGGAAGTACGGCGAGGACTTCCGCGTGCTGCGCGCGTCGTCGGGACGCGAGGCGATGGAGGCGTTGCGGGAGCTGAAGCTGCGCGGCGACACCGTCGCGGTGCTCCTGGCCGACTACCGGATGCCGGAGATGAACGGCATCGAGTTCCTCGAGCAGGCCATGGACCTGTTCCCGCGGGCCCGGCGGGCACTCCTGACCGCCTACGCCGACACCGACGCCGCCATCCAGGCGATCAACCTGGTCGACGTCGACTCCTACCTGCTCAAGCCCTGGGACCCGCCCGAGGAGAAGCTCTACCCGGTCCTCGACCAGATGATCCAGACCTGGCGGGACAGCCCCGATGCGGTGGTGGCGGACGTCCGACTGGTCGGGCACCGGTGGTCGGCGCCGTCGTTCCGCGCCCGGGACCTGCTCGCCCGCAACGCCGTGCCCTACCGCTGGTACAGCGTGGACGAGCCTGAGGGCCAGCGCCTGCTGGAGGCCGCCGGCGCCGGCCCGGACGACGTCCCGGTGATCGTCACCCCGGAGGGCGTCGTGCTGAAGGCGCCCACCGAGAGCGAGCTCGCCGCCGTCGTCGGGCTGAGCACCGCGCCCGAGGCGGACTTCTACGACCTGGTGGTCGTGGGCGGTGGGCCGGCCGGGCTCGGTGCCGCCGTCTACGGCGCGTCGGAGGGGCTGCGGACCGTGCTGGTCGAGCGCGAGGCGACCGGCGGGCAGGCCGGTCAGAGCAGCCGGATCGAGAACTACCTCGGCTTCCCCAACGGTGTCTCGGGTGGCGCCAGGCGCGCAAGTTCGGCGCCGAGCTGCTGCTGACCCGTGACTGCGTCGCGCTGGAGGCCCACGGGCCCAAGCGGGTCGTGCGGTTCGACGACGGCAGCACCATCGCAGCCCACGCCGTCGTCCTGGCCACCGGCGTGTCGTACCGGAGCCTCGGCGTGCCCGGCGCCGACGCCCTCACCGGCAAGGGCGTGTACTACGGCTCGGCCATGACCGAGGCGGCGGCCTGCGCGGGCACGGAGGTGTTCATCGTCGGGGGCGCGAACTCGGCGGGGCAGGCGGCGGTGTTCTTCGCCCGCTACGCGAGCTCGGTCCACCTGCTCGTGCGCGGGCCGGCGCTGGAGGCGTCGATGTCGCACTACCTGATCGAGCAGCTGGCCGCGATCGAGAACGTCCACGTGCACACCTGCACCACCGTCGCCGAGGCGCACGGCGAGGACCACCTCGAGCAGGTGACGCTGCAGGACGCCCGGACCGGCGAGCGGACCACCTACGACGCCGGCCACCTCTTCGTGTTCATCGGCGGTGAGCCCCGCACGCACTGGCTGGACGGGGTGGTCGTCCGGGACCGGCGGGGGTTCATCCCCACCGGGCCCGGGCTGGTCGACGACGGTCGGCGTCCGCCCGGGTGGGCGCTGGACCGGGACCCCTGGTACCTGGAGTCCAGCGTGCCGGGCGTCTTCGTCGCCGGCGACGTGCGCGCGGAGTCGGTGAAGCGGGTCGCCTCGGCGGTCGGTGAGGGCGCGATGGCGGTCACCCTGGTGCACCGCTACCTGGGGGAGCGGTGACCGCGCAGGGGCAGCAGGCATCGCCGCGCCGGTTGCCGGCCGGCGAGCTGCGCGGGCTCTTCCTCTTCGAGGACCTCGACGACGAGCAGCTGGCGTGGGTGGCCGGCAACGGCGACGTCGTCGACTGCCCGGCCGGCACCGACGTGTCGGTCGAGGGCGAGCCCGCCGACTGCTTCTTCGTCCTGCTCGAGGGGACGATGACGATGCTCCGCCTCGTGGGCGGCGGCGAGGTGGAGATGGTCCGGACGTCGCACCGCGGCGTCTACTCCGGCGCGGTGCAGTTCTACTTCGGCGACCGGTTGGAGCAGCGCTACCCTGCGACGGTCCGGGCGGTCACCGACTGCCGGTTCCTGGCCCTGCCGGCCGGGCCGTTCGCCGAGGTGTTCCGGCAGTGGTACCCGATGGCCGTTCACCTGCTCGAGGGCATGTTCGTCGGGCAGCGGAACTCCGCCGAGCTGGTCGGGCAGCGGGAGCGGCTGCTGGCCCTGGGCAAGCTGAGCGCAGGGCTGACCCACGAGCTCAACAACCCGGCGGCCGCGGCGGCCCGCGCGACCGAGGCGCTGCGCGACCGGTTCGCGGGCATGCGGCACAAGCTGGCGCTGCTGTCCGAGGGCACGATCGACGGCGAGGTGCTGCGGTCGCTGACCGGGCTGCAGGAGGAGTTCGTCGCCCGCATCAGCGGTTCCCAGGAGCTCTCCACGCTGGAGCGCTCGGACCTGGAGGACCGGCTGGGGGAGTGGCTGGACGGGCACGGGGTGACCCGGCCCTGGGAGCTGGCCGGGGTGTTCGTCGCCGCCGGGCTCGTGCCCGAGGACCTCGACCGCGTGACGGATGCCGTCGCGCCGTCCTTCCTCGAACCCGCCCTGCGCTGGCTGGCCTACACCGTCGAGACCGAGACGCTGCTGGTGGAGATCGCCGACAGCACCCGCCGCATCTCCGCCCTGGTGGACGCGGCCAAGCAGTACTCGCAGATGGACCGCACGCCGCACCAGCCCACCGACCTGCACGCGGGTCTGGACGCGACGCTGGTGATGCTGGGCGGGAAGATCCCGCCCGGCGTGACGGTGGTCAAGGACTACGACCGGACCCTGCCGGAGGTACCCGCCTACGCAGGCGAGCTCAACCAGGTCTGGACCAACCTCGTCGTCAACGCCCTCGACGCCATGGCCGGCGAGGGCACCCTGACCGTCCGGACGGCCCGCGACGGCGAGCACGCGCTGGTCGAGATCGCCGACACGGGGCCCGGCATCCCGGCCGAGCTGCGGTCGCGGGTGTTCGAGCCCTTCTTCACGACCAAGCCCGTGGGGCAGGGGACCGGCCTGGGTCTCGACGTGTCGTGGCGGGTCGTGGTCAAGCGGCACGGCGGGGACCTGCGGGTGACGTCGTCGCCGGGGGACACCCGTTTCCGGGTGCTGCTCCCGCTGTCGGAACCGGCCACCTGACTCCGGGGCGGGGCGCTGGGACAGTGGGGGGCGTGTTCGACGTCGACTGGATGGGACTGCTCACCCGCGAGGTGCTGCGCGAGCGCGGCGCCGCCCTGATCGCGGAGAGCTGCGCCTGGGCCGTGGGGATGTCCGATGCGCAGCACCACGAACGGCGGGCCGGCCGGCTGGTGGCCACCGGGCTCACCGTGGGGGAGCGGGCCGCGCACGGCCGGCCGCTGGCCGGTGAGGAGGACGGCCGGCTGGAGCTGGGCGACGCCCGGCCGGGCAGCTTCCAGGACGCGCTGAACATGGTGGGCGCCGACGGACGCGTGCAGGCGGAGCGGTTCGACGACGAGGTGCTGGTGCCATTCGTGACCGAGACCTGCCGGGTGGCGGCCGAGCGGGCCCGGGTCACGCGCCCGGCCGACTGGGCGGAGCTCGCGCACGACGTCGGCGAGGACCCCGGCAACCTGCTGGACGTGGTGCGGGCCGGCGGCTGGGAGGCGCCGCTGCGCATCGACGCCGAGCACCTGGTGCTGGCCGCGCTGGGCGCCGTCCCGCTGATCGAGGTGGAGGCCGAGGGCCTGCCGCTCTCGCTCGTGCGGGCCGCCGAGGCGACCACCCGCGCGGCCGCGGTCCCCGAGACCGCGCCGGTACCGGACGACAGCCTGGCCGGAGCGCTGTTCCTCGCCCGCACGGCCCTGGAGGAGTCGGGCTGCACCGTGCCCGTGGGCCCGGAGGAGGCCGATCTGCTGCTGGCCGCGCTCGGGGACAACGGGCTGGAGCCGGACGAGGTGACCGCGGTGCTGCCGCACCTGCCGGTCGAGGAGGCCACGATCACCCGGATCGCGGCGACCCTCGACCGGTTCTGATCGTCAGGACGAGGTCGGCCGGCCGGGTCAGACCTCCTCGAGCTCGAAGGTCCGAGTCGGGCTGACGAACTCCTCCTGCGCGCTGACCAGCAGGATCTCCCGCGAGCCCGCCGCCTCGGTGCGGGCCAGCAGCCCGAACACCGACGCCGAGGCGCGGGCCAGCGCGTCGGCGGCCGAGCGGGTCTCCAGCCAGTGGGCGAGGAACAGTGCCGCGATCGCGTCGCCGGCGCCGTTGACCGACACGCCCAGCCGCGGGGTGCGCACCCGGTAGTGCCGGCCGCCCTCCGACGCCAGCAGGTCGACCGCCTCGTCCGGGGTGTCCTCGGCGACCAGCGAGGTGGTGAGCACCACCCGCGGGCCCAGGGCCTGCACCGCCCCGACGGCGTCCTTGACCGACGCGAGCGACCGGGTCGCCGCACCGGAGAGCAGGTCGAGCTCGTAGTGGTTGGGCGTCACGAGATCGGCCGCGGGCACGGCGACCTCGCGCATGAACTCCTCGATCCCCGGGCGCACGAACACGCCGCGGCCGACGTCGCCGATCACCGGGTCGCAGCAGTACACGGCCCGTGGGTTGGCCTCGCGCACCCGCGTGACGGCGCCGACGACGGCGTGCCCGATGTCGGCCGAGCCGAGGTAGCCCGACAGGACGGCGTCGCACCGGCCGAGCACGCCCCGGTCGGCGACGCCCTGCACCAGCTCGTCGATGGACTGGCCGTCGTAGACCCGGCCGGTCCACTCGCCGTAGCCGGTGTGGTTGGAGAACTGGACGGTGTGCACCGGCCACACCTCGATGCCCAGGCGCTGCAGCGGGAACACCGCCGAGCTGTTGCCCACGTGGCCGAAGGTGACGTGCGACTGGATGGAGAGGACAGCGGTCACGCCGGAACCCTGGCACACGCCCCCTGCAGGGCCCCGCTGCGAGCCTGCGAGCGGTGGGGGGCAGGGGGTGTTTTCTCAGCCGGCGGCGGAGCCCTGGGTGCGGGCCGGCAGCTCCCGGTAGGGGCGGGACTGCCACAGCGCCCACTCGGCGCTGATGTCGCCGGCGGTCCGCAGCAGCTGGGGGAGGTGGTCCCGGAGCAGCTGCTCGGTGCTGGTCTCGGCGGCGTGCACGGTCACGTTCATGGCGGCGCGGACCGCCCCGGTCCCGTCCCGGACGGGGACGGCGACCGAGCGGACGCCGGGGGCCAGCTCCTCGTCGGCCAGCGCCCAGCCGCGCGCCCGCACCTCGGTGAGCTCGTCGCACAACTGGGCCGGCGTGCGGCGGATCGGCTCGGGCAGACCCGACCGGGTGCGCTCGGCGAGGGTGGCGGCCAGGTCGTCGGCCTCGAGGGCGGCGAGCAGCACCTTCCCCTGCGAGGTCTGTGCCGCCGGGAACCGGGTGCCGATGTCCACCCGCAGCGCGATCAGCTTGGGCACGGCCACCCGGGCGACGTAGACGATGTCGGAGCCGTCCAGCTGCGCCATGGACGACGACTCGCCGGTGCGGCCGACGAGCTCGGCCATGTGCGGGCGGGCGATGTCCCACAGCCCCAGGGAGCCGACGTAGGCCATGCCCAGGCCCAGCACCTTGGGGGTGAGGGAGAAGGCGCCGTCGGTCGACCGGACGTAGCCGAGCTCCTCGAGGGTCAGCAGCAGCCGGCGCGCGGTGGGCCGGGCCAGGCCGGCCGCCGTCGCCACCTCGGTGAGCGACATGGTCCGGTGGTCGGCGTCGAAGCAGGCCAGCACGTCGAGCCCCCGGGCGAGGGCCTCGACGAAGTCGGGCCCGGTGCCACGCCCCGCCATGTGGGTCCCTTCGATCGGTGGTCAGGTCCGGCCGGGACCGGCGATCCCGCACGCTCCCGCTGCTGGGAGTGTGCGAGACCGCCGGGCCCGACGCCCGAGGCGGTGCCCCGGAGGAGGGAGGCCGCGTCGGCCCCCGGGGTTCAGCGCTCGTTCCGGAGGTGGTCCTCGAAGACCTGCTCGCGGGCGGCGTGCGTGCCCTCGGACTTGTAGTCGGTGTACTGGTACGGGTTGTCCAGGACCTGGGCGTCGGGCAGGTCCGGGGACATGCCGCCGGCCCAGGCCTCCTCGCCCAGCTCGCTGCGCAGGTGCTCGACGGTGTCCTCGATCTCGCGGCGCACGCTCGCGAGGTCGGTGCCCACCAGCGCGTGCGCGTGCTTCACGACCCGGCCGTCGACGAGCACCGTGTGCACGTCGCCCCGCTGCGCCTGGAACGCCACGTGCCCGTAGGGGTTGAGCAGCGGGAAGGACACCGGGGAGGCGTCGTTCTTGATCAGCACGACGTCGGCCTTCTTGCCGGGCTCGAGGCTGCCCAGGTCCTCGCGGCCCAGCGCGGCCGCCCCGCCGCGGGTCGCCCAGCGGACGACGTCCTCCGAACGCAGCGCCAGGTGGGTGACGGTGTCGCCCTTGAGGTGGGCCTCGAAGTGCTCCCGGGAGCGGTCGGCGCCGAGCGTCGTGCGCATCGCGGAGAACAGGTCGCCGCTCCACCACACGCTGGTGTCCATGGACAGCGACACCGGGATGTCGTGCGAGCGCACCTGCCAGGTGGGCGGGTAGCCCTGGCCGGCGCTCTGCTCCGACTCGGTGGACACCGAGATCGAGCCGCCCGTGGCGGCGATCCGGTGGTAGGAGTCGGGGCTGAGGCTGGCCGCGTGCACGTACACCGTCTCCGGCGTCATGAAGCCGTGCTCGTGCATGAGCCGGATGCCGTCGTCGTTGGTGGCGCCCCAGACGCCGGCGTGCGTGGTCACCGACAGCCCGAGCTCGCGGGCGACCTCGAAGGCCGCCTTCTCCGGGAAGGCCGGGTCGCCGGTGACGTCGAAGGCCAGCTGCAGCCCCAGCGAGTCGTCGGCGGCGTCGCGGTGCCGCTCGAGGAACGAGCGGACGGCCGGGTCGGCGGTCCACTCCCACGGCGCGGCCTGGATGTTGCCGTAGGCCAGCACGAAGCGGCCGGGCACCGAGCGCAGCGCCTCGACGGCGGCCTCGGCGTGGTCGACCGACTGCAGCCCGTGCGACCAGTCGACGGTGGTGGTGACACCGGCCTCGATCGCCTCCAGGGCGGAGAGCCGGTTGCCCGCGGCGACGTCCTGGGGGCGGAACTTCCGGCCGTGCTCGAGGTAGTACCAGACGAAGTACTGGGTGAGCGTCCAGTCCGCGCCGTACCCGCGCATGGCCGTCTGCCACATGTGCCGGTGGGTGTCGATCATGCCGGGCATGACGATCCCGCCGCGGGCGTCGATCTCCTGGGTGCCCTCGGGGACGTCCAGCGCCTGCCCGACGGCGGCGATGCGGTCGTCGACCACCAGGACGTCGGCATCGGTCAGCACCGTCGCGGCGTCGTCCATGGTCAGGACCGTCCCGCCGCGCAGGACCACCGGGCGGCCGGCCACCGGGGTGGGCTCGGAGTGGGTCATTCGTCTCCTCCTCGTCGTCGTCGGCTGCGCGGACCACCGTCCGCACAGCGGACGACGGAAGCGACGCAGGTCACCTTCCGCCGTCGGGAGCGCGCTGTCAACAAGAACGGAGTCGGCCGGATCAATCTGCTCCGCCGCGGTTGACAGCCTCGAGAACGCGCCCGAGACTCGCAGGCAGATCGGCGGACGGCTGTCCGCGAACCGATGCCGAGGAGTGGTCGACCACCGATGAGCGAACCCGGAGCACTGCCACCGCCGTCGGAGGGCGCACGCCCCGGCCCGCTGTCCGGGCTGCTCGTGGCCGACTTCTCCCGGATCCTCGCAGGTCCCTACGCCACGATGCTGCTCGCCGACCTCGGGGCCGAGGTGGTCAAGGTCGAGGGACCCGGGGGCGACGACACCCGGACGTGGCAGCCGCCGGTCCGTGAGGGCGTCTCCACCTACTACCTGGGTGTGAACCGCAACAAGCGGTCGGTCGCCCTCGACCTCAAGGACGCCGACGACCTCGCCGCCGCCCGGGAGCTCGCCCGGCGGGCCGACGTCGTCGTGGAGAACTTCAAGCCCGGCGGCCTCGGCCGCTTCGGGCTGGACTACGACAGCGTGGCGGCCACCAACCCCGGCGTCGTGTACGCCTCCATCAGCGGGTTCGGCAGCGGGCCGGGCGGCCGGGCCCTGCCCGGCTACGACCTGATCGTCCAGGCCATCTCCGGGCTGATGAGCGTGACCGGCGACCCCGACGGCGAGCCGTACCGGGCCGGGGTGGCCGTCTTCGACGTCATGGCCGGGCTGCACGCCACCATCGGCGTCCTCTCCGCGCTGAACCTCCGGCACGAGACGGGCAGGGGCCAGCACGTCGAGGTCAACCTGCTGTCCTCGGCGCTGTCCGGCCTGGTGAACCAGACCAGCGCCTTCGTGGCCGGCGGGGTGGTGCCCTTCCGCATGGGCAACAGCCACCCCAGCCTGTTCCCCTACGAGCCGCTGCCGTGCTCGGACGGGGACCTGATCATCACCGCCGGCAACGACGGCCAGTTCCGCAAGCTGTGCGAGGTGCTGGGGCTCCCCGACCTGGTCGAGGACCCGCGGTTCCGCCGCAACGAGGACCGCACGGCCAACCGGGAGGCCCTGCGTCCGCTGCTGGTCGAACGGCTGGCCACCCGCACGAAGATGGAGTGGTTCCGCGAGATCATCGGCGCCGGGGTGCCCTGCGGGCCGATCAACACCATCGACCAGGGCGTGGCCTTCGCCGAGGAGATCGGCCTGGACCCGGTGGTGCGCGTGGGAGAGGGGGACGCCGCCGTCCCGTCCGTGCGCAACCCCATCCGGTTCTCCGACACCGCCGCGGCCTACCGGCTGCCGCCGCCCACGGTGGACGAGCACGGCGAGGAGATCCGCCGGTGGCTGGCGGAGCCCGCGGGGGAGGAGCAGCCGTGACCGCCGACCGGCCGGTCTACCCGACGGCGCTGGGCGCCTCGAGCCTGGAGAGGATCACGCTGCTGGGCTCGGACCTGGCGGAGGACGTGATGGGCTCGGTCGGCTTCGGGGAGCTGGCGTTCTGGCTGGCCACCCAGCGCCGCCCGAGCCCGGGGGAGACCCGGGTGTTCGAGGCGGTGCTGGCCGCGCTCGCCGACCACGGCTTCACGCCCACCGCCATCGTCACCCGGCTCACCTACCTGTCCGCCCCGGACTCCATCCAGGGCGCGCTGGCCGCCGGCCTGCTCGGCGGGGGCTCGCGGTTCCTCGGGGTGACCGAGGACTGCGGCCGGTTCCTGCACGACGTGCTCGCCGGGGTGGAGGACGCGCTGCCCACCGACGACGCCGGTTGGGACGCCCTCGCGCTCGAGACGGTCACCGCACAGCGCGCGGCCGGCCGGTTCGTGCCCGGCCTCGGCCACCACGTGCACAAGCAGGGCGACCCGCGCACGCCGCGGCTGTTCCGGATCGCGACCGAGGAGGGGCTCTACGGCCCGCACCTCTCGCTGTTCGCCGCGATCGGCCGGGTGCACCCCCAGGTGCTGGGCAAGCAGCTGCCCCTCAACGGCGCCGGCGTCTGCGGTGCCGCACTGGCCGACCTCGGCCTGCCGATGGAGCTGCTGCGCGGCTTCGCGCTGCTGGCCCGCACCGCCGGGCTGATCGGTCAGCTCGCCGAGGAGCTCCGGCACCCGGTGGCCAACGACGTCTTCCTGTCGGTGGACCTCAACAACCGTCCGGTCGCCCCGGACCCGTTCGTCCCCGCGCCGCTGCCCGGCAGCGGCGACGGCGGCCAGGCCTGAGGGCGCCGGCATGCGCGCCGTCGTCCTGCGCACACCGGCGGAGACCCCGGTCGTCGCCGAGCACCCCGCCCCGGCAGCCGTCCCGGGGCGCAGCGTCGTCCGCGTGACCGCCGCGCCGATCGTCCCGCTGGACCTGCTCTGCGCCTCGGGCACCTCCTACTTCGGCCGGCCGCAGGTGCCCTACGTCCCCGGCGTGCAGGGTGTCGGCGTGGTGGAGAGCTCCGCGCACCTCGACGCCGGCACACGGGTGTTCTTCGCGACCTCCGCCGGGATGGCTCCGGGCGACGGCAGCCTCGGCGAGCTCTGCTCGGTCGCCGACGACGACCTGGTCCCGGTGACCGCCGAGGTGCCCGACGCCGCGCTGGCCGCGCTGGGCCTCTCCGGCGTCGCCGCCTGGATGTGCCTGACCTGGCGCGGGGATCTCCGGCCCGGCGAGCACGTGCTGGTGCTCGGCGCCGGTGGCGCGGTGGGCCAGGCCGCCGTCGGCGCGGCCCGGCTGCTCGGCGCCGGACGGGTGGTGGCGGTGGCGCGGTCGGAGCGGTCCCGGGAGCGGGCCCGCGCGGCGGGGGCCGACGTGGTGCTCGCGCCGGACGACGACGTCGACGCCTTCACCGCGGGCCTCGCCGAGGCCTGCGCCGGGCGGCTGGACCTGGTCGTGGACCCGGTGTTCGGCACGGCCGCGACCGCCGCCTCCCGCGTCCTCTCACCCGGCGGCCGGCTGGTCAACCTCGGTGGCGCCTCCGGTGACGTCGCCGAGTTCTCCTCCGCGGTCCTCCGGGCGAAGAGCGCCGCGGTGCTGGGCTACACGAACAACGCGCTCACGGTGGAGCAGCGCCGGGCCGCGGTCACCGCCGTCGCGGCGCACGCGGCGGCCGGAGCGCTCGCGGTCGCCCACGAGCAGGTCCCGCTCGCCGACGCCCCCGAGGCGTGGCGGCGGCAGGCCACCGGCGACCCCGGCGTGCGCCTGGTGCTCACGCCCTAGGAACGACACCTCCGCGGCAGTCGCGGAGGAGGCAGCGCGACCGGCCCCCGGCGCGCGGACGGCAGGAGGAACTCCCGTGCAGCCGGTCACCGAGGACAACATCACCGAACTCGCCGTGCAGCGGTGGGCCACCGCCGGCGACCCGCGGCTGGCCGAGCTCATGACCGCGCTCGTGCGGCACCTGCACGACTTCGCCCGCGAGGTGCGGCTGACCGAGGCCGAGTGGATGGCCGCCGTGCAGTGGCTGACCGCGACCGGGCAGATCAGCACCGACAAGCGGGAGGAGTTCATCCTCGCCTCCGACGTCCTGGGTCTGTCGATGCTCGTCGTCCAGATGAACCACCGGCTGGACCCGCGGGCCACCCCCGCCACCGTGCTGGGGCCCTTCCACATCGAGGGCTCGCCGGAGCTCGGGTACGCCGAGGACATGTCCGACGGGCTCGAGGGGGTGCCGCTCTACCTGCACGGGACGCTCCGCGACCTGGAGGGCAACCCGGTGCCGAACGCGGTGCTCGACGTCTGGCAGGCCGACACCGAGGGCGCCTACGAGTCGCAGATCCCCGACATCGACGAGGCGCGGCTGCGGGCGAAGTACACGACCCGCGAGGACGGCAGCTACTGCGTCCGCACCATCGCGCCCCTGGGATACGCCATCCCGATGGACGGGCCGGTGGGGAACCTGATCAGCCGGACCGAGATCAGCTACTTCCGCCCCGCGCACATCCACTTCCTCATCAACGTGCCCGGTTTCGAGCCGCTGATCACCCACCTGTTCCAGGAGGGCTCGGACTACCTGGACAGCGACGTCGTCTTCGGCACCAAGCAGGAGCTGGTCACCGCCTTCGAGGAGCGCGAGCCCGGCCCGACGCCGGACGGCGGCACCATCGAGGTGCCGTGGCTGGAGTCGACCTACGACTTCGTGCTGCAGCGCCAGGGCTGAGCCCGCGGACCCGCGCCCCCGACCCGCCCGGGGCGCGGGCGTCCGCCGCGACGGTCTCCGGTTGAGCGCCGGTCTCCCGGGTCACCTACCCGGGGGTCCGTTCACGCCGGGCGGCCGAGAGGCCGCCGGCCTCAGCCAGGGAGGCCCCATGGCCGCACGCGAACCGCAGGAGATGGCCCAGGTCGCGGCCGCGACCGGTGCCAAGAAGGTGCACCGCACCTGGGACCGGGTGCTGGTCAGCGCCTTCCTCGCCGGTGCCTACATCGGCTTCGGGGCGCTGGTGGCCATCACCATCTCCTCGGGCCTGGACCCGGCCACCTGGGGCACGTTGCCCACGCTGTTCACCGGCGCCGCGTTCACCCTCGGGCTGGTGCTCGTGCTGATCGCCGGCTCCGACCTGGCCACGGGCAACATGCTGCTGGTCCCGCTGGGGGCCATGAAGGGCAAGCTGGGCATCGGCGACGTCGCCCGGAACCTCTCCCTGGTGCTGCTCGGCAACCTGGCGGGCGCCCTCTTCGTGGCCTTCTTCCTCGCCGTCCAGACCGGTGTCATCGGCGACGCCGACGCGTCCGGCAGCGCCGCGCTGACCCACGACCGGCTGGCCGGCATCGCCGAGGGCAAGGCGCTGGGCGAGACGCCCTGGCAGACCTTCCTGCGGGCGGTCGGCTGCAACTGGCTGGTCTGCCTGGCCGTCTGGATGTCGCTCGCGGCGACCACGGTGTCGGGCAAGATCCTGGCGATCTTCTTCCCGATCATGGCGTTCGTGGCGATGGGCTTCGACCACGTGGTGGCCAACATGTTCTTCCTGCCGGCTGCGATCTTCGCGGGCGTCCCGGACATCGGCTGGGGCGACGTCGGGCTCAACTGGCTGCTGGCCGGGGTGGGGAACCTGGTGGGTGCCGTCGTCTTCGTGGCGACGTCCTACTGGTACCTCTTCCTCCGGGAGGCGCCCGCCCCGTCGGAGGCCGAGGCGACCGCGGAGCCGGCCGAGCGGGCCTGAGGTGGGGCTTCAGCGGCCGGCTGCCCGCACGGGCAGCCGGCCCTCCTCGTGGTCGAGCTCCCGGGTGAGCGCACGCAGCCCCTCGTCCGGCAGCCGGCCCGCGTCCCGCCAGCGCAGCAGCTCCTGCCGCTGCGCGTCCAGTGCGGCCCGCCGGAAGCGCAGCGCCGCCTCGTACTGCGGCGCGAGCGGCACCTCGCCGGGCTCGGCGGCCGACAGCAGGTCCATCCGCTTCCGGTAGCCCTCCAGCCGCCCGCGCAGCTGGGACCGCAGGACGTCGAGCGCCTCGCCGCCGACGTCGTCGGGCTCGTCGACGGCGAGCTCGTCCAGCCGCCGCAGAGCGGCCTCCGCCGACGCGATCCGGGCCTCGTTGCGCAGCCGGGCCTGGTCGGCGCGGTCGGCGCGCAACCCGAGGGCGCGCACCAGGGGGGCGAAGGTGACGCCCTGGCCGACCAGGGTCACCAGCACGGCGAGGAACGCGCAGAACAACAGCAGCGCGCGGTCGGGGAACGGTTCGCCGTCGGCGGTGACGACGGGGAGGGTGAAGATCGCGGCGAGGCTGATCACCCCCCGGGTGCCCGCCCAGCTGAGGACGACGATCTCCCGGCCGCTGAGCCGCTCCGCCCGCCCCCGTGCCGGCTGCTCCCCACCGGCTCCGGACCCGCCCAGCCGGGTGTGCAGTGACTGCGGCAGGAACTCGGTGAGCAGCAGCCACAGCGGGCGGACCAGCAGCACGCCGCCGACCGTGACCAGCGCCGCAGTGACGATCGTGCCGGTGTCGTAGCCGTCCAGACCGGCGATCACCGCGGGCAGCTGCTGGCCGATGAGCAGGAAGACGAAGCCCTCCAGCAGGAAGCCGACCAACCGCCACACCGCGTTCGTCTGCAGTCGGCTGGCGCCGGAGGCCCATCCCGGGTTGTGGTGCCCGATGACCAGCCCGGCGACGACCACGGCCAGCACCCCGGACACGTGCAGGAACTCCCCGAGCAGGTAGGCGACGAACGGGGTCGCCAGGCTGACGGCGTTCGAGGTCAGCGGGTCGCGGCGCAGCCGGCGCAGCGGCCGCACGCCGAAGGCGACTGCCAGACCGGCGAGCACACCGCCGACCGCGGCCAGCAGGAACTGACCGACCGCGGCCGGGGTCGAGAACCCGTCGCCCTGGGCGGCGGTCACCGCCACGGTGAGGATGGTCAGAGCGGTGGCGTCGTTGAGCAGGCCCTCGCCCTGGATGAGGGTGATCAGCCGGGGTGGGAGGCCCACCTTGCGGCCGACCGCCAGCGCCGCGACGGGATCCGGCGGGGCTACGGCAGCGCCCAGCGCGATGCCGGCGGCCAGGGTGGCGCCGGTGACGAACAGCGCGAACCCGGTGCCGATGACCAGGGCGGTGACCAGCACCAGCAGCACCGAGAGGCTCACCACGGTGCGCAGGTTGCGGCGGATGGCGACGAGCGAGGACTCCAGCGCCGCGCTGTAGAGCAGCGGCGGCAGCACCAGCGTGAGGACCACCTCGGGGTCGAGCTCGATCTCGTCCGCCGGGAGCACCGCGTAGCCCAGCCCCACGAGGGTCAGCAGCGCGGCCGCCGGTATGCCCGAGCGGTCGGCGACGGCGTGCACGGCGACGATGACCGCCACCGACGCGAGGACGAGCAGCAGCACGGTCTCCACACCCACCCCCGCATCGTTCCCGACCTGCCCGGCCCCTGCCGCCGGGCACGGTTCCCCCGCTCGTCACGGGATCGTCATCGGGCGCGGGTGCGGGCCCCTGCCCCCGGGGGTAGGCGTCCGGTGGCGAGAGCCCCCGCGCCGCGACCGCGGCCGGGACCACGTACCGGGAGGACCCCTCATGACGGTCGCCGCACAGATGCTGGACACCTATCCCAAGGACCTCGGCGGGGTGGACAGGCAGAAGCTGCTCGAGTGCATCGAGGCCTGCGTCGAGTGCGCGCAGGCGTGCACCGCCTGCGCCGATGCCTGCCTCGGCGAGGACATGGTCGCCGAGCTGACGAAGTGCATCCGCACCAACACCGACTGCGCGGACATCTGCGACACGACCGGTCGGGTCCTGTCCCGGCACACCGGCTACGACGCCAACCTGACGCGGGCGGTCCTGGAGGCCTGCGCCGCCGCGTGCAAGGCGTGCGGGGACGAGTGCGGCAGCCACGCGGAGATGCACGAGCACTGCCGCGTCTGCGCGGAGGCGTGCCGCCGCTGCGAGGCCGCCTGCCGGGACCTGATCAGCAGCCTGGGCTGAGCCCGGCGGCTCGCACCCCCGGCGGGGAGCGGAGGACGCCTCCGCTCAGTCCTGCCGGGGGCGGGGCGGGTGCAGCAGGGTCAGCCGTCCGCCGTCGTCGCGGATGCCGTCCGCGAGCGTGCGGAGGGCGCGCAGCCCGTCGTCGTCGACCTGCCGGACCTCTCTGAGGTCCACGACGACGCGGTCGTGGCCGCTGCGCCGCAGCACCTCCACCGTGCCGCGCACCATGTCCGCGGCGCGCCCGGTCAGGTGACCCTCGGCCCGGATCGAGCCGAGGCGGCCGTCGATGGTCTCGGTGAAGGAGTCGCCGTCCGGTGCCGGCCTGGGTACGGGGCTCGAGCTCACGCTTCCTCCTCGATGTCGTGCCCGTGCTGTCGCACGGCTGGGCCCCCGGCTCGTCGAGCCCCCGTCCGGGGTACCGGAGCCAGGGTGTCAGCGCACGCCGGTCGCCGGGAGGGACCGGCGCGGAACGTCACGGAGTCGTCGCATGGCGGCCACCCCGACGGTCCCCGTCGCTCATCCGGCGACGGCGGCCGTGCCGGGCTCGGGCAGCGGCAAAGCGGCCGGGCGGTGCGTGCGGAGGTACTCCGCCACGTGGTGGGTGACGGCGGTCAGCGGCACCGCGACCACCGCGCCGAGGATGCCGAACAGCAGCGTGCCGGACGTGACCGCCACCAGCGTGACGACCGGGTGCAGCTGCACCGCCCGCCGCATGATCAGCGGCTGCAGGAGGTTGCCCTCGATCTGCTGGACTACCAGCACCACGATCAGGATGGTGATCGCATCCGCAGCGCCGTTGGTGACCAGCGTGACCAGCACGGCAGCCGCTCCGCTGAGGACCGCGCCGAAGTAGGGCACGAACGCCCCGAAGAACGTGAGCAGCGTCAGCGAGAGCCACAGCGGCACGCCGACGATCAGCAGGCCCAGTCCGATCAGGGCGGCGTCGACCGCGGCGACGGCGACCACGCCGAGCACGTAGGCGCTCAGCGTGGACCAGGCGCGGTCACCGGCGCCGTCGATGCGCTCCCGCTGCCTGGCCGGGACCCGTTCCACGATCCAGGCCCACATGCCGGCGCCGTCCTTGAGCAGGAAGAAGACGATGAAGAGGACGAGCAGCAGGGCGCTCACCACGGTGACCGCCATCGTCGCACCGGACACCGGGTCGGGGACCGCCGCGAACAGCTGGGTGACGATCCGGTCGCGGATGCCCTCCACGCGCTCCGGGTCCAGCCCGAGCGGACCGTCGACCAGCCAGGCCCGGATCCGGTCGATGCCGACGGTGATGGCCGGCGCCAGGTCGGTGAGCCGTGAGCTGGTGCGGAACCAGACCAGCGTGCCGATCCCGGCGAGCAGGGCGAGGAGGGCCAGCACCGCACCGGCCGCGGCCAGCCCCGCCGGCGCGCCGATCCGCCGCAGCCGCCGGGTGAAGGGGGCGGCGAGCGCGGTCAGCAGCACCGCGGCCAGCAGCGAGCAGGTGACCAGGGCCAGCTGTGTCAGCAGCCCCAGCACCAGCCAGCCCACGGCCGCCACGCCCAGTGCGGCGGCGCAGACGATCGCCAGCCGTGCGGCGCCGGCCGGCCGGTAGCGCCCTGGGGGCGGCGCCGGCCGTGCGCTGGGCTCTCCCATGCGGGACCTCCGAGTCGGAACCGGCCGGTGATCGTCCACCGCCGGCTCCGGTGGTGCCCGCCGGCGGCCTCCGCACACGCCCGCGGCGGGCGACGCGGCCGGAAGTCAGCGAATCGTCATGGAGGGCGGCGCGGTGCGCAGGTCGCGCAGCAGCAGGTGCCGGCAACCCAGGAGCCAGACGGCTCCGAGCAGCACACCGGCCAGGACGTCGGTGGGGTGGTGCGCCGCCACGTAGATGCGCGACAGCGCCACGGCGGGCACCGCGAGCATCGGCAGCGCCAGCACCAGCCACCGCAAGCGGGACCGCCCCAGCCGCACGACGAGGACGGCGATCGCCCCGTGGAGCACCGTGGCGGCGGCGACGTGGCCGGAGGGCCAGCTGGCCGCGACGGGCAGGCCCTCGGTGAGGTCGGCGACCGCCGGGCGGGCCCGGTCCACGGTCTCGGCGATCAGGAAGTACAGGAGCACCTCGCCGGCCAGGGCGACGGCGACGAACACGGCGGGTCGCCACCGCCGGGTCACCGCCACTCCCAGGACGGCGGCGCTCACGCCTCCGGCGATGATCGTGCGCGTGTCGCCGAGGCCCCCGGCGAGCTCGGCGAGGGTGGTCCAGGTGGCCGTGCGGTGCTCGGAGAACCACCGGACGACGACGAGGTCGGCCCGGACCAGGGCGGAGTCGCCGAAGGCCGCGGTGAGGACCAGGCCCGCGGCGGCCAGCGCCGCCCACAGCAGCGCGGCGAGGGCGGCCAGCCGCAGCGCGATCCGGCCCCGCCCGGTGCGGGCCGGTTCCGGCCGCACGTCCAGGTGCGGCGCGGCGTCGGGCCCCAGCTCCAGCGGGTCGTGCGGGCCGCCGCGGGACACCGCGGCGGTCTCGTGCTGCCAGCCGCGGAATGCGGCGGTCATGGCGGCGAGCCACGCGGCTCCCAGGGCGTAGCCGGCCAGCACGTCGGAGACGAAGTGCACCCCCAGCGCGACCCGGGTGAAGCCCACGGCCAGCACCAGCAGCAGGGCGCCCCCGACCAGCCACGGGTGCCACCGGCGGCGCACGGCCGGCAGCGCGATGAGCACGAGGACCCCCCAGGTGTCCAGCGAGGTCATGGCGTGCCCGCTCGGGAAGCTGGCGTTGCTCGGCGTGTCGACCACCGGCTCGGCCACGAGCGGGCGGGCGCGATCGGCCAGGGCCTTGGTGAGCGGCACGAGGACCGCCAGACCGGCTCCCGTGGCGGCGACGAAGTACGCCAGCCGTCGCTGCCCGCGGATGGCCAGGACCAGGGTGGTGAGGGTCAGCACCCACACGGCCGTCCCGGTGCCTCCCGCGTCGGTGATCAGCCGGAGGGCGGAGACCACGGCCGGGGAGCCGGCCACCGCCGCGTTCAGGTCGGCCGCGACCTCTCCGTCGAGGTCGGCCAGCGGGCTCCAACGGCCCTGGACCAGCAGCCACAGGGCGAGGAAGGGCAGCGCTCCCACCACGACCGCCGCCAGCCCGAGCAGCGCGCGGGCGCCGAAGCGGCGGGCGCCGGGTCCGGCGTCCTGGGCGGAGGTGGGCCCGGCCAGGGCCTCTTCGGCCCGGTGGCCGCTCACCGGTCTGCGGGCGCCGACGCCTCGACGCGCCCAGCCGTCAGGTACGGCTTCCCGTCGAACCTCTCCAGGAGCCCGTCGTCCAGATCGGTTCCGGTCTCCTGCTCGACCGCGGCCAGGTCGAAGGAGAGGTGCACGGTCCCGGTCACGGCCACCGTGTGATCGGTCCGCACCTCGGTGTCCGCATCGGGCGCGACGACGAGCAGCGGCTGGATCGTGGTGTCGTCGGTGCCGGCGAGCGAGAAGGCCGCGGGACCGAGGACCCGGTTGACGTCGGCCGACAGCGCCACTGTCTTCCCGTCGTAGGACTGCACCTCCGCGGCGAAGCGCGTGGTGTACGGGCCGTCGTAGGCCTCGGTGCTCCCTTCCTGCTGGACGTCGCCGACCGACGCGTCGGCCCCCGCCCCGGTGCTGTCGTCCTGCCCGCAGCCGGCCAGGACGCCCGTCGACGCCAGGAGGAGGCCCGCTGCTGCCGGGCTGCGGAGGGAGCGCTCGGGAACGGCCATGGTGCTGTCCTCTCGACGGGTTCCGGCGGCCGGGAGCGAAGGCCGATCCGGGAGTGATGTCGGTCCGGTGCCCGTCACGGGGTCGGCGATGCCGCCTGGGGGCCGGATGCCATGACCTCGTCATCTTCGGGGCGTGCGGACGCCTCCTCCGCGCCACCGGACCGCGCCCGGGCGGAGGTCGCCCAGCGGTCGATCTGCTCGGCGACGAGCGCCGGGTCGACCAGCGGGAGCATGTGACCGGCGCCGGGCACCTCCACGAGTTCGGCGTCGGCGAGGGTGTCCATCAGCCGGTGCACCTCGTCCTCGGGCACCTCCGGGTCGGCCGTGCCGTGCAGGACCAGCGTCGGCACCCGGACGGCGGCGGCGTACCGGACGCCGTCGTGGCTGACGCTGGCCAGCGTGGTGCCGGCGAGGGCCCGGGGCGCGGTGGCGACGACGTCGTCCCGGACGCGGGCGACCAGGTCCGCGGGCTCGCCGGGCGCGAAGGCGATCCGCCGCACCATCCGGTCGGCCAGCGGGCGCAGCGGCGCCACGGAGCGGGCCCCGCGCGCCGCGGCGCGCAGCGTCCGCAGCCAGGCGGCGCGGAACGCCGTCCGCACCGGGCCGGGCAGGTAGCCGGCCGGGAGCCCGGGGGCCGTCACCCCGGAACCCCCGGAACCGGCGAGCACCACCGCGGCGATGCGCCGGTCGCCGGTGGCGGCCTGGGCGAGCAGGATCCCGCCGCCCAGGCTGTGCCCGACCACCACGGCCGTCCCCCCGTCGGGGACGGTGCTGCCGAGGACGGCGTCGAGATCGCGCCGGTGTGCCTCCAGGCGGTAGTCGTCCAGGGGCGACCGGTCGCTGCGGCCGTGCCCGCGGAGGTCGTAGGCGACCACGCGGTGGCGCTCCGCGAGCCGCTCGGGCACCGAGCCCCAGGACTCGACCGACAGCCCCAGGCCGTGCACCAGCACGATCGGGACGCCGTCGGGAGCCCCCCAGGTACGGACGTCGAGGCGCAGGTCGTCGAACGAGGTGGTGCCGGTCATGGAGCGCTC
>NZ_JAAGWG010000005.1 GCF_010682065.1 Blastococcus saxobsidens | reverse complement strand
GGGGATGGCCGGGGGGATGGCCGGGGGGATGGCCGGGCGGCGTCCGGGTGCCGGGCGGCGCGCCGCCGGTGCGCGCTCCCTCCGGGCCGGCCGGCTGCCGCCGGGCTCGATGGGCAGCCATCTCCAGCTCCGCGGAGACGGCCACGCCGAAGAAGAAGGCGGTCGCCGACAGCTGCGCCCACAGCAGCAGGGCGATCACGCCGGTCACCGGTCCGTACACCGAACCGAAGCCGGTGGACAGGTGCAGGAATCCGGCCAGCAGGAGGGTGAGGCCGGTCCACGCGCCGACGGTGAGGACGCTGCCGACCAGGAGGACCGGCCAGTGCGGCTGCTGCCGCGCCGGTGCCCGACGCAGCATGACCATGAGCGAGACCACGACCAGGACGAGCCCGGCCGGGCCGGTCCACGCCCCGACCAGGTCGTCGTCCAGGGCGTACACGCTCTCCACGGCCTCGGCGAAGGCCTCCCGGGTGAGGATCAGCAGCGAGCCGGTCATGAGGGGGAAGCCCGCCAGCACCGACAGCGCCAGCGCGCGGCGGTACTTCTCGACCGAGGGGCGGTCGCGCTGGATGCCGTAGATGCGGTTGGCGCCCCGCTCCACCTGGGCCATGGCCGTCGCGAGGGCCACCAGCGCGGAGGTGGTGGCCAGCAGCAGGGCGGCCGTGCCCAGCGAGGTGTCGCCCGACGGCAGGGTGCGGCGCAGCAGGGCGTCGGACGCGCCGGGGGTCAGCTGCAGCACCGTGCGGCTCAGCACCAGCCGGACCGAGGCAGCTTCCCAGGCGCCGGCCAGCCCGATGACGGCGATGACCAGCGGGAGCGCGGCGAGCGCCAGCTGGAAGGCGAGCGCGCGGGCGTGGGAGAAGCCGTCCCCGTACCGGAAGCGGGACGCCACGGCGCGGCCGGCGGTGCGGGCACCGTCGGCCCGCATCCCGGACCACGCCTCGCGGGCGGTGACCGGGCTCCCGGCGTCCTGCGACGCCTCCGGGACCCGGGCGACCGAGCTCATCGGGAGGGCTCCGGTCCCTCCGGGGCCGCGGTGCCACGGCGGGACATGCGGCCTCCTCGGGTCTGCGCGGGACATCGGACCCGCGAGACATGCCCGGTGCGCAGGCGGGGATGCGGCTCGTCACGCGATCGACATGGAGCCCGACCACGCCGGGGCGGCGGCTGCCCGGTCCGGCGGCCGTCGCCGCGGGATGGCCCTGGTGCGGGGAAGAAGGGCCCTGGACGGCGTGTCGGAGCCCTCGTCCGCCGCACTCGGCGTCCCGGGCAGCCGGGCGCCGGGCCTGCCCACGACTTCGGGGAAGTCGTCCTCCACGCGGCCCGCCAGGGCGCGAGTTCCCCGAAGTCGCTGCCCGCGCACCGGCGGTCGTCGCCCCGCCCGGGGCCGGGTCAGCTGTCGAAGTCGACCGTGACCCGGTCCGACAGCGGCAGGGACTGGCAGGTGAGCACGTAGCCGGCGGCCACCTCGCCGGGCTCCAGCGCGTAGTTGCGGCGCATCTCCACCTGCCCGTCGGTGACCCGTGCGCGGCAGGTGCCGCAGACCCCGCCCTTGCAGGCGAAGGGCAGGTCCGACCGGATCCGCTGGGCCGAGTCGAGCACGGGGACGCCGCGCGGCAGGGCCAGCGTCGTCGTCCGGCCGTCGAGCACGACGGTGACCTGGCTGCTGGGTCCCGCCACCGTCTGCTCGTCACCCCGGACCGGCTGGGGTGGCACGTCGTCGACGTGGAAGAGCTCCTGGTGCACCCGCTCGGCCGGCACGCCCAGGCCGGTCAGCACCGCGCGGGCGTCGGTCACCAGGCCGTGCGGGCCGCACAGCCACCAGTGGTCCACGCCCTCGACGTCCACCAGGGCGCCGAGCAGGGCGCTCAGCCGGTCGCCGTCGAGCCGGCCGCTGGTCAGCTCGGCGTCGCGCGGCTCCCGGGAGAGGACGTGCACCAGCTGCAGGCGGGGCCCGTAGCGGTCCTTCAGGTCGGCCAGTTCGTCGGCGAACATGACGGTGCCGGTGCGCCGGTTTCCGTAGAGGACGGTCACCGTCGACTCGCCGTCGCCGAGCACGGTCGCCGCCAGCGAGAGCGCGGGGGTGATCCCGGAACCGGCGACGACGAACGCGTGGTCGGCGGGGCCGTCGAGGTCGGCGGTGAAGGTCCCCGACGGCGGCAGCACCTCGATCTCGTCGCCGGGCCGCACCTCGTGCACGAGCCAGGAGGAGAAGAATCCGCCCGGCACCTCGCGCACGCCCACCCGCGGCGGGGCGCCGGCGGGGGCGCAGATCGAGTAGGAGCGCCGCTCGTCGCGCCCGCCGTCGACCCGGCGCAGCGTCAGCGCCTGGCCGGGGCGGAACCGGTAGTCCTCGGCCAGCTCCGGGGGCACCGCGAAGGTGACCGCGACGGCGTCGTCGGTGAGCTGCTGGACGTCGGCCACCGCCAGGCGGTGGAACACGGGACGCCGGCGGGGCGGGGACTGGGTCATGGCCGCCTCAGATCTCCTTCAGGTGCTCGAAGGGCTCGCGGCACTCCCGGCAGCGGCGCAGGGCGGTGCAGGCGGTGGCGCCGAACTCGCTGGTCTGCTCGGTGTCCGCGCTCCCGCACAGCGGGCAGTCGGCGGTCCGCCGCGTCGGGCCGAGGTCCAGCGGGACCGGCCCGTCGGCACGCAGCGGCGCCGGCCCGGGCGGCGCGATGCCGGCGGCGGCCAGGGCGCGGCGCCCGGCCTCGGTGATCCAGTTGGTGGTCCAGGGGGGTGCGAGCACGGTGCGCACCTCGACGTCGGGGAACCCCGCGGAGTGCAGGACGTGCAGCAGGTCCGCGCGCATGACGCCCACCGCCGGGCAGCCGGTGTAGGTGGGGGTGATCTCCACGACGACGGTGCCGTCCGGCTCGGCGCGCACGTCGCGCAGGACGCCCAGGTCGGCCAGCGTGAGCATCGGCAGCTCGGGGTCGACGACGGCGGCGGCGACCGCCCGCGCGTCGGCGATCCCGGGCCCGTCCGCCTCGGCGCGCCGCTTCGTCCGGCCTGTCCTGCTCACCGCACCCACCGCCTCACCACGTCGCCGTCGGGTGCTGACGGGCCAGCCCCTGGAGGCGGGCGAGCAGCTCTGCGAGCTCGGGGCCGTGCCGGCCGGCGCGGCCCGAGGGCGGTGCCTCGGCGGGCTCCGGCGGCACCCGCAGCGTGGCCCGCTCGAGCACCCGGGCGAGGACGTCGGTGACCTCCGCGCGGACGTCCCCCGGGTCGACGGCCACCCCCGCGGCGGCCAGTCGACGCTCGACCCCGGTGGGGGAGAAGACGTCGGCGAGCAGCGGCCACACCGCGTCGGCGCCGGCCTGGGTGCGGCGGTGCGACTCCGCGGTGCCGTCACCGAGGCGCAGCACCCAGCGGGCGGCGTGGTCGCGGTGGTAGGTGAGCTCGTGCACGCCCTTGGCGGCGACGGCGGCCAGCACCGGGTCACGGCTGGCGCGCAGCCGGTCCAGCACCGCCAGCCGGGCCGTGGTCGCGGCCAGCAGCCGGACCATGGTCTGCCCGAAGTCCCCGTTCGGCGCCGCCACCAGCGCCGTGCAGCGGAACTCGTCGGCATCCCGGAAGTAGGCCAGGGCGTCCTCGTCGGGGATCGAGGGCGAGGCGTGCGCGCGGCTCCGGCCGAGCACCCCCGCGGCGGCGGCGCGGGCCAGCAGCAGCCGGGCCTGGCCGAGGAGATCCAGCGCGATGTTGGCCAGCGCCACCTCCTCCTCGAGCTCGGGCGCGGCGGTGATCCACTCGGTGAGGCGCTGGGCGAGCACGAGCGCGTCGTCGCCGAGCATGAGGCAGTACGCGCCGAGGTCGGCGTGGTCGACGCCCTCGGGCACGGTGGTGTCGACGCCGGCGAGCGGGTCGTCGAACCCGGTGCCGAACGCCCACTGACCCTCGCCGCCGTGGGCCAGGCCCAGCGCGTCGTACACCGTCTCCTCGTGCGCCATGCCTCTCCTCGTGACGTGCTGGAACGGCCCCTTCGTGGGAGGGGGCCTTCACATGTGCGGGACGCCGTCCGGGATCTCGTAGAAGGTCGGGTGCCGGTAGACCTTGTCGCCGCTGGGCGCGAACATCGGGTCCTTCTCGTCCGGGCTGGATGCGGTGATGTCGGCCGCCTTCACCACCCAGATGCTCACCCCCTCGTTGCGCCGGGTGTAGACGTCGCGGGCCGCGTGCACCGCCATCTCGTCGTCCGGAGCGTGCAGCGAGCCGACGTGCACGTGGTTGAGCCCCCGCTTGCCGCGCACGAACACCTCGTACAGCGGCCAGTCGCGGCCCCGTCCAGGGGCCCGCCCCGAGCCTGCGAGGGGTGGGGGGGACGGGGTGTTTCTGGCGCCGTGGCCGCCCTCGGCGGTGAGGTCAGACATGGCCCGTCCTCTTCGCGGCGTAGGCCGTGGCGGCCTCCGTCACCCAGGCGTTGTCGTCCCGCGCGGCCCGGCGCCGGGCGATCCGCTCGGCGTTGCGGGGGCCTTGCCCGCTGATCACCCGCTTCAGCTCGTCCCAGTCGAGCGGGCCGAACCGGTGGCGCCCGGTCGCCGCGTCCAGCGCCAGGTCGGGGTCGGGCAGCGTGACGCCGAGGAACTCCGCCTGCGGCACGGTCATGTCCACGAACCGCTGGCGCAGCTCGTCGTTGCTGTGCCGCTTGATGCCCCAGGCCGTCGACTGCGCCGAGTTCGGGCTGTCGGTGTCCGGCGGGCCGAACATCATCAGCGAGGGCCACCACCACCGGTCGACGGCGTCCTGCACCATCGCCCGCTGCTCGTCGGAGCCGCGCATCATCGTCATCAGCAGCTCGTAGCCCTGCCGCTGGTGGAAGGACTCCTCCTTGCAGACCCGGATCATCGCCCGGGCGTACGGGCCGTAGGAGGAGCGGCACAGCGGCACCTGGTTGCAGATCGCCGCGCCGTCGACCAGCCACCCGATGACCCCGACGTCGGCGAACGTCAGCGTCGGGTAGTTGAAGATCGAGCTGTACTTCTGCCGGCCCTCGATGAGCTTGTCGGTCAGATCGGCACGGTCGGCGCCCAGCGTCTCGGCGGCGGAGTAGAGGTACATGCCGTGGCCGGCCTCGTCCTGCACCTTGGCCAGCAGGATGGCCTTGCGACGGAGGCTGGGGGCGGCCAGCAGCCAGTCGCCCTCCGGCTGCATGCCGATGATCTCCGAGTGCGCGTGCTGGGCGATCTGGCGGATCAGCGTCCTGCGGTAGCCCTCGGGCATCCAGTCGCGCGGCTCGATGCGGTGCTCGGCGGCGATGGTGGCGTCGAACAGCTCCTGCAGGCGCCGCTCGTCGGCCACCGTGGCGTCGGTGGGGGAGTCCAGCGCGGGGGCGGGCATCGCACCTCCTGGGCATTTACTGACCGTGCGGTCAGGAATAGTGTGACGCAGACCACGCGTCGCCACAAGGAGGGGTCGGCCGGGAATCGGGGGAAGGTGGGCACATGAGCGCCGAGGGGCAGCCGGGGGACGGCGTCGTCCGTCCCGGGCGGCGGGGCCGGCCCGGGCACTCGCTGGACTCGCTGCTGGCCGTCGCCGCCGAGCTGTTCATCGAGCGCGGCTACGAGGCGGCGAGCATGGAGGAGCTGGCCGGCCGGCTCGGCGTGACCAAGGCGGCGATCTACCACCACGTCGCCGGCAAGGGTGAGCTCCTGCGTCTGGCGCTGGAGCGGGCGATGGACGGGCTGTTCGCCGTCACCGCGGAGCCGGGTGCCACCACGGGCCGGGCCATCGGCCGGCTGGAGCACGTGGTGCGCGGTTCGGTGCGCGTGCTCGCCGCGGAACTGCCCGCGGTCACCCTGCTGCTGCGGGTGCGCGGGAACACCGACGTGGAGCGGGCGGCGCTGCAGCGCCGGCGGGACTTCGACCGGCTGGTCGCCGGGCTGGTGCGGGAGGCGGTGGCGCAGGGGGACGTGCGGGCCGACGTCGACCCGGCGGTGGTCGCCCGGCTGCTGTTCGGGGCGGTGAACTCGCTGACCGAGTGGTACCGGCCCGGGGGCGTGCTGTCCCCGGAGGAGCTCGCTGACGCGGTCCTCTCGACCGCCTTCGACGGCCTGCGGACCCGGCGGCCCTAGGGCGTGTCTCCCAATCTCGGGGCCTGCGTGGTCGAGGCTGGGCGGG
>NZ_JAAGWG010000059.1 GCF_010682065.1 Blastococcus saxobsidens | reverse complement strand
CTGCCGCCGGGGACCCGTCCTACGTCTCGGCGCCTACCGGCCCGCCGTCACCAACCTCATGACCCACAACAGCTAGGGGAACTAGAGAAATCCGGAGGGCCGGAACGCCTCGGAATACAGGTCGTCGTCATCCGCTGACGCGGACGACGACGGCAAACCCTGACCCCGACCGACGTCGTCCTCGCCAGGCTCAGAGCTCCAGTCCTCCGCTCAGACGACCTCCGGCTCCGAGCGGAGTCGCCGGCACAGCGAACGACCTCACCTGAAGAACGACCGGGGCCCAGCGACAGGCTGGAGAGGACCGGCAGCCAGCGGAATCCGAGACCAAGGCGCGGGAGTGGAACTGGTTGCTAACCCTACTTTCATAGGTCTCGCTCCGTCCCCCAGCCTGCGCTCGCAACGCTTGTCCAACACCGCGGGGATGCGTTCGACTAGTCCGTGCGGTTGTGTTGTCTCGTGACTGGACCCATCGACCCCGGCTGGCGCCCCGACACCGGCAGCATGCGTCATGAATTCCGCTTTGACCCGCTCCACTACGGCAGCGGCGGCGAGCAGCAGGCTGCTTTCAAGAGGCGCATGCGAGATGAGTTGCAACAGTATGGCTTCATACTGACCGACGAGGTCGCGATCACTTGGCGTCTGCTGGTTGACGAACAGGCTCGCTGGGAATCGGACATCGGGGCGGACGTGGACAATTTTGCTAAGTTGCTTAACGATGGGCTTTGCGGTCCAGGCGGCATCATTATCGACGACGTACAGGTACAGTCACTCCACGTCTCTTGGATCGACGCCACGGAATCGAGCTTTGAGCTCCAGGTCGAGTGTGGACCGGACGACGGGTTGACGAGGCCGCTGTCGCTCTACCAGTTGGCCGACGACCTGTGGCATCCACTCCCAGACTCAGTACGCGCGAACCCCGAGCATGCCGCCCACCTGCTGTACGCCCTCGACAACCGCGTGTTCTTCGTGCGTCGCCTTCGCCATCTCCTTCGCCAACGAGGGCTTCCCGCAAGGGCGGCCTACGAGGCCGCCCAAAATTATGCGGTCATCTCGCGAGGATTTCACAGCACACGAGCAGCCTCAAACGGGTTCCCGCGGGTGCGACGACACGCGTGGATGGCCCAATACACGCGCCCCACGGAATTACCGGAGGTGACGGGCGACGAGATTGAGCGGGCTGCCGCAACGACGGCTGCGCACTACGGCTACGGCGCCTAAGCGGCGATCACGCGCAGGCTGAGGGAGTACCTCATCGCTTCAAAGACCTAACTGCCAACGGATACTTTCCCTATTTCGCTCGCTGAACGTACCCCGCGGAGCGGCTGGCGGCCGGCACTGCTCGCGCGTCAGGGTTACCCCGGACAGTTGCTCCAAGGGGGTTGCCGCCATCAGCTCGTTCATGAGCTTTACAGCCTCGGCGACAAGCCGGTCAAGCAACCTGCCCGAATCGACGAAGTGCAACCCGGGGACAAGCTCCTCAACGCCCCAGTCGGCGCGCCCGCCTAGCAGGTCCATGGCGTCAAGCAGTGCCACCAGCTCGTCGCCCTCCACTCCTGATGACAGGTTGATCAGCGTTCGTTGGCGCTCCATACGGGCTGTCGCAATCCCAACATGCGCGAGCCCCGCACTGTGGACGGTATTACGCAGGGTGCCCAAGACTGTGAGCACTGCTGCACCTGGCGTTCCAGCTTCGACCAGGCCCGCCAGGTCTGGTGCAGCCGTGGCTGTCTTCTTCAGCCAACGCTCCCGACGCCAGCCGACGTCACGAGCACTGCCAGCGATCCCGAGAACCTGGTGGGCCACCCGCGCGACCGCGTCGAGCGCTCCGACTAGAAAGACGAGCGCACTATCGAAGGCCACGAGCGCGTCGTCCGCAACATCGTTGTCCTGCGGCTGATTCAGCGCTCGATGCACCTGGTCGCGCAACTCCAAAACCCGATCGACTCGCTGCAGTGCTGATTGTCCGAGGTGTAGCAGGCGGTCCGTGCCTGCGGCGCTACTGTGCTGCGCGCAGCCCGCGAACCAGCGCCACGATCCTGGCAAGATTTCCCGAGCCCCAATCAGGTAGAACAACCCGCGGTTGACCGTGTGACTACCACCCTTCCAACGCATGACGTAGAACTCGCCTTGGGCGCGCAGATAAAGTCCAATAAACGGCAAAGCCTGTTCGGGCGTCATGAAGGTCACATCTGAAGCTAGCGACCAGTTTAGGGAATGCAAGTACTCACGGCGCGTGATGTACAGGTCAGCCTGCACTGACTCAGCTACACCGGCTGCAACCGCGTCCCGCCTACGCAGCTCGGCAGCGTTGTCTGGCGTTTCACGCAGATATGCGGTGCTGTCGGTATGCCGGGCGGCAGCCTCGTGGGCATTGCCCCAGACGCTGCCCTCCGTCCGACTATGCTCATCGGCCCAATACACGGGCCATGCGTCGTACGCAGGGTCGTGGTCGCCAAGTATCGCCCAGCCTTTCACCCACCGATCCCCACTGACGCCGTGCAGGTCTTCCAGGCGCGGCTCGTCATCGGGCGGGCCTTCATCCGCAAAGCGGTAAGTCTCAATAAGTTCATGGGTCAGCAACCCCGTAAGCAACCCAAGCTTTGACCACTCGAAATCTTGCGGCAGCAGCTCACTGTCGGCAAGCACCCGCAGCGGTCGCAGTGGTCGATGAGCACCAAACAGAGGGCGCTCGGTCGGCGACGCCAACCGCGACGGTTTTTGTTGTGAACCGATACGGACGCGTGAAATCATGTTCGACAGCGCCAAGTGAGTGCCGCCATCCCTGTATCTTCCGCCATGCCCGACAAGATTGCAGATGCATATTGCTCGGCGACCGTCGTCGAAGGGCGGCATCCGGGTTCACCCGGGCCGTCAGCCGGGCTGAACCCGCACTGCCTGCGGCCACCCAACCGTCGCCTGGTCAGCCACGGTCATCCTGCTGCACCGTCCACTCCGACGCCAGCAAGGCGCAGCGAGGGCAGCTCTGGGCGGGACCCAGGTCGATCCACGGCATGTCCGAGATGACGGTCACCACCTCGTCGCACAAGGACATGGCTGGGCCCAGATACCCAGCCGGCCACCCCTCGTCGGGGACCGCGTGCCCCAGCCCCGCCGGCAGGTAGCCGGTGAACGGCTGGTCGCCAGCTCGCACCGGGATGGCCTGGCGGGGTGCAATCTCTATGCCGCCCAACCGCAGTGCTCGGGTCATGCCACCCAGGGTGCCCGATGACGGGTCGTTGCGTCGCGGGCTCCCACGGCGCGCAAGGTCTGCCGGCAGGTGGGCCTACTGCTGGTGACCCTCGGGGCAGGACTCGTCGGTCCAGTCGCTACGCCGCGTCGACGATCTGAACCGCCCCGGCAAGTCCGGAGACTCAGCTGTCTGTGACCCCGGCCGTTGTCAGGGTCGGTTGTTGAGCGTAG
>NZ_JAAGWG010000058.1 GCF_010682065.1 Blastococcus saxobsidens | reverse complement strand
CTCGCCATGACGATCAGACTCCTCGCAGGTCACGCCCGCATGCAACGGGTCATGCCAATAAGTCTGACGCGCGACATCAGTAGCCGAGTGTCCCCCGCACCGCAGCCCGTCGTGCAGCAGCTTTCGCCTCAGCCAAACGCGGTTCGAAGGTCTCGATGCCTCGCTCCCCGAGCCGCGCGAGGTCCGGCTCGGGTGACTTGGCCAGGTCACGGCACACGTTGAGGTGCCGTTCGAGCCGTTCATGGTCTTCGCCGGAGTGCGTTCCGACCTCGAGGGTCCAGAGAAGGTCATCGGGCTGCCACTTGAGCGGTCGGAGCATGACAGCAAGAACCTCCAGTGGGTATCGCTTGCCGTGCTGGAACCGCGTCGCGTGCAGCAGCTTGCTGAGCGACACCGGGAAGGTCGGGTCGGATACGGCCGTGGTTATCCATCCGACATCTGTGGCTGAGATGACCCAAAAGAGGTTCTTAGCCATCGGGCTCTCCCGCACCCGGTTCCAGAGTTCGAAACGGTGCGCGCCGCTCAGCTTTCGCGCGCTTTCCTCCCACTCGTCGAAGTCATCGTTGCCCTCGAGCGCGTCGACGTGTTTGACCAGCAGGCTCATGTAGATCTCTGGGTTCGTCTTCGCGAGTATCTCGAGCGCCTTGGACTGCATGTGGTCGCGCGTGGTGCCTGATGGGACGGTGAGGTCGCTCATGGCCGTAGCCCAATCGGGGTCGGCTGGCATCTCCTCTGAGGAGTACGCCATCTCGGCCGCCCACAGCGCGGCCGCGCTGCTTCGAACCTGGGGGTCCGGGTGGATGAACAATGCCTGACGGGTGGAGTCGGATGCGTGACGGATGGCGTAGGACGAGTCGAGGCCCGCGATGTCTTCGACCGTGAGGGCGTCGACGATCAGACTCGTGAGCTCGGCGTCCTGGCAGTCGCTGATCACCGAGCTGATGAGGGAGCCTCTCCCGCCTGTGTCGCCGAGGAGCTCCGTGGCAAGAGGAACAGTCATGATGCCGTTGGCGACGCACCTACTGATGAGCGGGCCGGCTGAGGGACCCAGTCCATGGTCCAGAGCGGCACGGAGCCAAGCCTCGGGGTCGCAACGCATGGAGAGGCGGACCATGACGCGCCACGCTGCTGAGCCGTCCTTGACCGTGGCGAGGTCGGCGTCGTGGCCTGCGAGCCACGTCATGATGACGCTGGGCGGTTGCTCGATATAGGCAGCAAGTGCTCGGTCGAGTTCAGCCTCTCGGAGGCGGCGGTCCTCTTCCCAGTCTTTGGACAGGTCGCGCTCGGCGGTCAGCGCCGCGAACAGCTCATCCGGTTCGTCGAGCATGATCTCGAGGCTGGAAGCTTCTCGGTTGAAGACTGCGCGTAGGCCTGGCGTGGCGATCAGCGGGGCGATGGCTTTGGCGATCGAGACCGCGATCCGTCGCGCCGCGGTCTGCTGCCCTGGGTTCGGGACCCCACGGACTGGAAGAGGGTATCCGCTGGCGATGTGGGCCCATTTTCTCATGACCTCGATGAGGTCTGCGAGCTCTTCGTTCGAGGCCGAGGCGATTCGACTGACCAGCTCGGGTTCGAGCGCCTCATGCATGGCGCCAATGTCTTCTTCGGGCCAGGTGAATGACTGCAGGACGAACGAGTTCACCTTCTCGGGGCTCATGTAGTTGCCGTCGAAGGTCGGCTGGAGCACGTGGCATGCGAGCTTGAGCCAGACGTGGTCAGGCAGTTCCTGGGCTTGGTCGCTCGCCATTGCCGCGCAGAGGTGCACGATCGCCGTCGCGGTGGGGAAATCTCCGGTCCGGGCGTCCTGGACATCCTCAACCACCGTCTTGATGGCCGTCGTGTAGTCCCACCCTCGTGCAGCCAAGTGGGTCAGTGACGCGAAGAAGAGCGCGATGCACTCGGTATTCTCTGCCTGAAGCGAGTCGGCGACACGCGCGGCGAGGACCTTGGTCGCGGCGACGGCGGACCGCTCATCGTCTACTTCGGTCGCGTCTTGCACGGCCTGCATGAGGTAGTCGAAGGCGAAATGGGTGCACTCACTGTTGATGAGTGCGTAGGTGCGCAGGAGTTCGTCGCCGTCCGAGCCCAGTCCCAGGTCGGCCAGGACGGCGAGAAGTTCCTCTGCGGTGGGAACCATCGGCTCTTCGGCACCGAGCAGCGCGGCGTAGATCTGGGTTTGCAGAATGCCTGGCAGGAGTTCTGGCAGCGCACTCTTGACGTCGCTGACGCGTACGGCGGTCGCGTGGCCGGCGAAGTAGACGTCGGCCACGATGCTCGCTGCGATGGTTCGCGGAACAACACGGTAGGAGCTATCGAAGGTTCGCCCGTCGGGAGAGTTCCACAGCCGGTTGCGGCGGACGTCGACGAGCCCGGCGATTGCGACCGAGCGAATGAGCCCCTCGAACTGAGTAGGGGTGAGTTCGAATAGCTTCGCGATGGTACGCGCTTGGTCCTCGGTGGCGTCGCTGACGAGGGCGATGGCTGCGAGCAGTTGGATGGCTTCAGCCGGCGCCATTGACCGTCGCAGGAACGCCCGGATCTGCTCCCTGAGAGCTTGCCCGGTCCACACGGCTTGCCAGGCACCTTGCTGGACGAGGAGGTCTGCGAGGTTGAGCGCCCATGCGGGTCGCCCTTGGGCTTGCTGGAGCAGCTGAGCGATGACCGAGGTCCGGGTGATGCCTCGCTCGCGAAGGAGGATTCCGATTTCCTCCACGGTGAGCAGGTCCACCTCGAGGGCAAGCGCCTCCGGCAGGTGGTCGGCGACGCTTTCCCTCTCGTGTGGCCAGCAGGTGACGGCGACCCGGAACTGGAGCTTCTCTGCGTGCCGAGCGTGCAGGAGATGCTCGACGTCCTCGGACCGGCCGCCGGCGTCGTCTACGACCACGAGCTTCGGTTTGGTGGCGAGGAGGTCATCCAGTAGTCGTTCGGGTGCGGTGTTCCGTTCGAGGAACAGCGCGCTGCCCAGCCGTCCGGCTACGTGGCTCTTGCCGGCGCCGGGGACCCCCCACAGGATGAGGTCCCGGTCGGAGTTCTCGGCGCGGTCGAGTAGTTCGTCGCGACCGACGGTGGGGAGCTGGTGCTCATCAGGGCGTGCGCCGCGCGGTGTGCGGGAAAGGCTGAACGCGCCGCCTTCGATGTGCAAAATCCTCCGGCGCCAGTCGGGGTCGTCGCGGAATGCGTTGGCGAACCAGGGGCGGTCGTAGACCTGGATGAGATCGCAATCGAACTCCTTGGCGATGGCGGCCAGCTTGATGCGCTTCTGCCGGTTGACCTCGGCTAGGTTCGCCACAACGACTTGGTCGACGCGCATCTTGTGGTCTCGGGCCGACTCGAGGCTCCCGCGGAGGCTCTTCTTGGCGCCCTCCCATGTGCGGGATGAGGTGATGATGTGAACCGCCCCGGCAAGTCCGGAGACTCCGTTCCTTGGGAAGGATGGAGTCATGGCAGGAAGTTCCACCACGAGGT
>NZ_JAAGWG010000057.1 GCF_010682065.1 Blastococcus saxobsidens | reverse complement strand
TCACGCGGTGGCCGCCTTCACGTCCTCGGCCCGCTGGTCACCGGGGCCGTCGCACACCACCTTGGTGGACACCACTGGGGACGGCCGCGTCGTCGCCCGGCCTCCCCGCCACCTTCGCGCACGCGGAGCCCGAGATGAGGGCGGCTCGGCACGTTGCGCATGGGGTGTCCCTGAAGGCGGCTTCAGGAACAGGACGGGGCTGGCGCTCGCTGCCGCGCCCCCCATCACCGCCGAGCAGCGTGCCCGCCTCGCGGCGCTCCTGACGGACGCCCGATGACCGCCGCGTGCCGGGCGGTGCCGGTCCTCACCACCACGCTCGACCTCCCGCTCGATATGCGGGAGCGCCGCTTCCTGATGGCGGCGGAGATTGCGCGGCACAACAACTGCGCGGTGGCTATCGTCGTTCTTCCGGGCTCACCACCGCCTTGAGTCGGACCCCGATGAGAGGATGGCGTTCGACTCGAAGGGGCTGAGACGATGGCCGATCCGGTGGCGTTGATGGTGGCGGACCTGCGGGAGAAGTACGCGGTGATGCCCGCGTCTCCAAGGTTCTCGCGCCTGTACGACGACCCCGACTGGGGCCACATGTTCGCGGTTCTCCACAAGCGACTGAACCAGCACTTCAGTGACGTCAACGGCCGCGCCAAGTCCACCCACCACTACTGGGCGGACCCCAGTCGCGACCTACTCGCGCTTATCGACGAGATCGAGAACGACCTCCATACGCTGAAGAGGTGCGGCGTAGAGGTCGAATTCGACACTGGCTATCAGGACGCGCTGGATCGCTGCAGGCCCTGGCTTTCCCCCTCGGGGGGCAGCACGGTCCCCGAGGATTTCGAGCTCATTGAGCTCATCGACTACCAGCCAGTCTTCACCCTCTCGGCAGCGAGCGTGAAGCTGAAGAAGGGGCAGGAGCCGGTACCGCTCACGATGGTGGGCAGTGGTTCCTACGCCCACGTCTACTCCTACGTGGACCCTGACTACGACATCAAGTTCGCTGTCAAGAGGGCCAAGAAGGAGTTGGACGAGCGCGAGCTGGCGCGGTTCAAGCAGGAGTTCGACGTGATGAAGAAGCTGAGCTTTCCCTACGTGGTACAGGTCTACAAATACAACGACGAGCGCAACGAGTACCGGATGGAGTTCTGCGACACGACGCTGCGGGACTACATCAGCAAGAAGAACTCAACGCTCAAGTTCGGCACTCGGAAGCGCATTGCGCTCCAATTCCTTTATGGCATCAACTACCTGCACGTGAACCACTATCTGCACCGAGACATCAGCCTTCAGAACACCTTGCTGAAGGTCTACGGAGAGAGTGCCGTGCTGGTCAAGCTGTCGGACTTTGGCCTGGTGAAGGACCCGAGCAAAAACTTCACCCACACTCAAACCGCCATGAAGGGAACTTACCGCGACCCACTGCTCGCGAGTTTCAAGGATTACGCGGTCGTCAACGAGATGTACTCGATCGCTTGGGTCCTCGCCTACATATTCACCGGCAAGGAGAGGCTTCCCCCCAGCGACGACGCCATCGGTCAAATCATCCATAAGTGCGCCAGCAATGACCTCAGCCAGCGCTACCAGACTGTGATGGGGCTGATAGAAGACGTGGAACAGGTGGCCGAGTCACCCGCCAAGGCAACCGCTTAGAGCTGAGGGCACTTCCGCGCCGGATAGCCCCGGCCCCTGACAGATCACCTTGGGCAGCGGGCGATGCGCCAACCGAGCGACGTGGCTGCCTACCACCCGGCTGTATCCAGGCCGGCAACCCCACGCATGCTCAAGACGCCCGCAGCAGCGCCGGGCAAGGCCCCCTTAGTCGACCGAGGTAGCCGATCGGGGGGCGCCGGGCTGTCCCTAAGTGGGCCGCTCGGTGACACAGGAGATCGGGAGATGGTCATGCCGTCGCCTGGGGTCAGACCGTGGGATCCGGTGGGGGTGGTGACCCGTCGGCCGTGGCCGCAGCCTCGGCGCATGGGCTGCCTCGCCCGGCCCATGCGTCCGTTGTGGAGGGGAGCTGCCCGTTCGAGCCGGGCCTGTGCAGGCAACGGGGTGGGCGCGCCCGAAGTACCCAGCGCCCACCCCGGCACCGTCTCCGACTCTTGCGTCACGTGTCTCGTCGTGGGCCGCTCAGAGGCTGGCTCGGCTGCTTTGAGTCGTCGTCCGGTATGCGGCATCGCATCCCACCGTGGCGTTTGGGTGCCGCAACCGGCGGAGGTCTGGTAGCTCGCGGTGCCCTCGTGGGCCACAGACTTGCGCGAGGCGCATGAGGCCTGAGTGGCTCATGTGTCACGCATCGGAAACCTGTCGGCACGTAGTGCGACCCTCAAGGGGTGACCTCTCCCGTCCCGCTGACACGGTCTCGGTTGGTCTCGGAGCTCCGGCAGGTGAGCCGCCGAGTGCTCGTCGACCTGCGCGTTCAAGACCCGATGCTGACGTTCTGGGATGCTGTCGTGACGACTTGTGTCGTCATGACGGACGAGAACGACACCCGGCCGCGGATGGACCGCCTCAGTGACGTGCTAGAGGGGATCTTCGGGAGCCCGGAGTCGGTCGATGATATCGACCCGGACTTGGTCGAGGCGCTGAACTACATGGCGGAGAACCAGGAAGAGCTCCTCGCGTACTGGACCAAGCACCTAAGGCAGACGACGGCTCAGGACTTCTTGCAGCGTCTATTCGGGGCCGCTGTGTACGTGCGGCTCAAGCGTGCGTTGCAGTCGGACCTCCAGGTCCTCGCCCTGGCTATGCGCCGGCTCAACCACGCTCTCCTGCCATACGCCGTCGCGATCGAGGATGCAGCCAAGGTGCTGACTCCCGAGCAGCTCTCCGCGCTGGCCGTCGAGAACTTTGGTGCTGGCAAGGCCCTCGACATGCTCGTCTCCCTCGACGACTGGTTGCAGCAGGCGTTTCAGTTCGATCTGCCCGAGGAGCTGTTGACCGTCCCGGCGGACGAGGGGCCGCTCACTCTCAAGGTCATCGAGGAGTCCATCGACGGCATCCGCCAGATCGTCGCCGGCAAGTCCCGTCGCGTCCTGGCTGAGCTGAGCGACGTTTGCGTCCGCAAGATGACCGGTGCGCGGACCGTGCTCGACGTGTCAGAGGATGGCGCTTCGCAAGCGGCGAACTCGCTGATCGAGCTGATCGACCGCCTGATGCGGATGGCCTTCACGAAGACTGAGGTGCTCGCATGGATCAGAGCGAACTGCGCGGACATCCCCAACCTGACTTACGTCAAGGATGGTGTGGAGCTACCGACCAAGCGCGGCGAGGCGATGTGCTTCGTGCACGCCGGGCGACCGGTCGAGCAGCGGACGCCCTTCACCATGCTGACCGGAACAGCCATCTCGGTGATACGGACGCAGTTGCAGCAGATCAAGCACGCGGACACCGGCACGCCCGAGGAAGTGCTTGCGACCAGAACCCTCATGAGCGCACTCGAGGGCTGTTTCACCCTTGCGTTCAGCTTTGGCTGGGCCGGAGTCGAGGCCGCCGAAGTTGTCAAGTTGAAGGTACAGATCGAGCAGGCTGCCTAAGTGTCCCAACAAGCGGACTGCCCGGTGGCAAGCGCCCCGGGCGGCCACCGCGAACGAGGAGGAACCGAGCGCTGGCAATGTTAGGACGCGCTGGACGGTTCGGCCCCGAGGTTGTCGGGCCAAAGAGCGGGTCAGCAGTCCGCGTTGCCGAGACTGGTCGTGGCGGCATGAAGGATCCCTGCGCCGGAGCAGTCACCAAGCGACCCAACACCGCTCCGGCTACGAGTCGCGGAGACGGAGACGGGACGGGGATCGTGGAGACGGCAGCACCTCGCTGCGTCGGAGAGGACGCCGTTGCTGAGGGAGGCACTGCCTTCGAAGATTGAACCGCCCCGGCAAGTCCGGAGACTCCGTTCCTTGGGAAGGATGGAGTCATGGCAGGAAGTTCCACCACGAGGTA
>NZ_JAAGWG010000056.1 GCF_010682065.1 Blastococcus saxobsidens | reverse complement strand
CCGAGCGGGAGGAATGGGCGGATCGTGTGGGCCGCGTACTGCGAACAGAAGGCCCGGGCGGTAAGATATTCACGGCACCACGCCGAGAGGCCGACATTGCCCGCGAAGCATTTGCCGAACACTCGGAACGACCAAAATGACGCGGCGCGGAACTATGTCGGAACTTTCTCTGACACAGGCAGCGAAGATCGCAGGAAAGAGCAAGTCCACGATCAACAGAGCCATTAAATCAGGGAAACTGAGCGCGATACGCCGTGATGATGGCAGCTATTCGATAGACGGGGCAGAACTGACGCGGGCATTCCACATCGGAACCCCACTAGGCTCCGAATGGGTCAGTGCGGTACCGTCAACGGAACAGGTTAGAACCGCCACTCTGGAGGCCGAGAATGCTGCGCTACGGGCGGCGCTCGACCGGGAACGCGAAGCTCTGGACGAAGTGCGGGCCGACCGGGACGCATGGAAGCAACAAGCAACCGCCCTGCTGGCCGCGCCATCGAGGCGCCGACGCTGGTGGCCATGGTGAAGATGACAAGACCGACCGCCTACAGGACGCTGTAGCGAAATTCGGCCAAAACTTCGCCTTAGCGTAGGATTCGGCCCCATCCATCCGGCATCAGACCCCATTCAGGGTGATTTTGAGGTCTTTGGAACCGTCTCGGCGCCTCTCAATCCCCGAACGGCCAACGGTGATGTAAGTATGGTTTTCCTTGGATAAACTTCCGAAAAGCTGCCATAGGATCATGGCTGTACTTTGGAGAATCCCTGGATGCGCCTGTTTGCGGCTTCCTTTGCAGCGTTGATCGCTGCGTCTGGCACCGCTTCGGCACAGTCCGTTCTTGAGCGTGTACTCGAACAGATCGACGGTGCATCCAACCTCGCTCGGATCAACGGAACGTATGCGAACATTGCTGAGAGCACTCTGCTAAGCGAAACTAGGTCGAGAAATATCGTGGAGGATGTGTCCTCAGATTTCACCACAGCAGATCCGGGAACGATAGTCGCAACTATATCGGATGGGAACGGGAACTCTTACGACATTCCCCGGAGTGCCTTTCCGGATACAGGCCAAATTCCCCTGATGGCCGCAGCCACAGGCCTGACAGACCATCTCATCCTGCATTCGGATGGGCGCATAGACCCGGTCGATGCAAACTATAGTCCAGACACTTATTCGTTGGTTGGTATCAACGGGGTTTTAATTGATCAGGTCATTGACCAGGACACTACGAGTATCAATGGGTTAGTGTATCTGGAGTTGAATGTGACAAGCATAGATACATATCAGGCCCCCATTTTTACCACCATCGACGGTTCTATCAACAACGTGCTTGTTGGGGTGGACGGCTCGACGCAGGAGGCGCTTGCGGGGCTGACGTCTGCGACGGAATGGGAGATGCCGACGCTTGACTTTGGCGACATGGCCACGACAGCGCTCGGTGCCGTGAACACGGGTGAGATCACGCTTGGGGTGAACTCTGCTGTGGATGAGGCAGGCACCACGACCACCCGGGCGATCTCGGCCGCTGTGGCGCAGATTGGTGGGGCTGCCGATACGGGCGCGCTGGTGCTCAACGTGGCGCATAATGCCTCGGCGGTGAACGGGTCGATCAACAACGTGCTTGACCAGGTCAATGGGTCGATCGGCAACCTGTCCACCACGGCTCTTGGCGCTGTGAACACCGGCACGATCGTGTCGGGTGTCGATGCCGCTGTACAGGGTATCGTCGGTATGTCCGGACAGGCGTCGTCAGGGCTATAAGCCGTCCCGGAACCTGTCCGGGACCAAGGCAAACGGAGTGCGCAG
>NZ_JAAGWG010000055.1 GCF_010682065.1 Blastococcus saxobsidens | reverse complement strand
GAAAGGGGCTGAGGTCCCTTCGGTTGGGAGTTTCGAAAGAGGGGCGCAGCAGCCCTCTTCGCCGGATAGGAGATAACGCAGTTATGTCCTAGTAGGTTAGACCTTACGAGGGCTATCCTCTCCGCGCGCGAAATGTACGAACCGGCGGTTTAGGTTTTTTCACGCCCTGCGGTGATCATGATGGAAACAGGAGTTTCCATCATGACCCTCACACACCTCAAGGATGACGAACGCAAGGCAAACTCCAGGGCCGCTATGGTCCGGGTCGAGATCCGGGACGCCCAAGGATACGCCAATCAAAGGCGCCATGATTTGCGCATCGGAGCGCAGCCGGCCTACGTCAATCCGGACCCGCCTGAGCCCAACCGGGTCTTCATCCAACCCATGACCTCCGCAGAGCTGAAGAGGCTCGCCAAAGAGCGCAGGGACCAGCGGGACATGGCCCGGGCGATGAAGAGCAACGCCGGGATCGCAGTCGCTGGCATCATCGGCTTCGGAGTCGAAGCGCAGAAGATGTTCGAGGCTCTGGGTCCAGATGGGCAGGAGAAGGCCCTGAGAGCCGCTGTAGAGCGCATGGCAGCCGATCTTAGGACCTCAGTGTCTGGTCTGGTTCTCCACCTTGATGAGACCGCCAAGCACGCGCATT
>NZ_JAAGWG010000054.1 GCF_010682065.1 Blastococcus saxobsidens | reverse complement strand
GCTATGACGTCGACGGACAGCCCCTATCCACCCATATGGGGCGTGGGGTCCTCAGGGACCTACAGACGGCCCTCCACGAGGCCCTACAGGCCTTCATGCCCGATCTGGAGAGGGGGAGGGCGCGGAAGGCTCGCGCAGAGGCCGGAGCGGCTCCTCATGAGCTCGTGAACCGGTCCGTAGCAGAGCTTCACACCGACCTGCCCCTGGAGATCGAGGCGAAGCGCCAGGAGCTCGCCGAGCTCAAAGAAAAAATCCTGAAAAACGAGGTTCGGGCCGAAAAGGCCAGAGCGAAGGCCGAGCAAGACGAGGATCGTGCAGAAAAGGCTCTGAAAAACGCCGAGATCTACGAACGTCGGGCGTCAGAAGCCGAGGGGAAGGTCGAAGGGCTGGAGGCTCAGATCATAGCTCTGGAGAGGGTCGAGGCAGCGAAGGGTGCTGCTGAAGCGGCGCGGGACCAGGCCCTAGAGGCGCAAAAAGGCGCGGAGAGCCGCGCAGAGGCGGCTGAGAGCCGCATGAAGGACCTGGAGACGGGTGGGGTAGCCGCGATCAATGAAGCCGCCTCAGTGGCCGCTCAGGC
>NZ_JAAGWG010000053.1 GCF_010682065.1 Blastococcus saxobsidens | reverse complement strand
CGCAGCGGTGATTACGGGGGGGCTGTATCAGAACGATCAGGGAAAGTGGAAAGTCGGGGAGGGCTCTCCCTCAGCTGAGCGCCTCAAGCCACTCTGGAAACACCTGCGCCCTGCCCTGGAGTGGGTTGCGCTCTGGTGGGACGATGTGCGGGGCAAGGTCACTGCTCTGCCAGAGCCAGAGCAGCAAGCGTTCTTCAAAGAGGTCCCACCTGATGAGATCGAAGAGGAACCCGCGCCTTGAGGCGGCAGGTGCCGGTGACCCCTCGCACTGATCCACTCTCAGCAATCAGGCATTAGCCAGAAGCTCCGGCCTCAGGCTTCTGGGCGCTACCGCGCCACCAGAACCCCCTTCGTGTCCCGTCAGTGTCCAGTGTCAGTGTCAGTGTCTGTTCCTTCCCCTGACACTGGACACTGACACTGTAGGCCAAAAGTGGACACGCCGGAGGGTAAAAGTGGACACGCCGGAGGGTAAAAGTGGACACGCCGGAGTGTATGAGTGGACACGCCGGAGTGTATGAGTGGACACGCCGGAGGGGTGTGTGGACACATTGACTGTGGACATAGTTAATGTGTAACGTCCACTTATGGAACAAATCGCCGTGTCATCTGCCGCTCTTGCCCTTCGGGCCGAAAAGCCGCTCACCCCGGCCATGGTCTCCGCGCTGTGGGAGATTGCTGCCATCCTCGATGAGGAGCGCGTCCCCGCCAATGTGCCGAACGCGGTCTGGCTGACGATCCCGACCACACGCCTGCGCGGCCCGGAAGCCCGCCCGGACAATGTCTGGCTGCGTGAGTGTCTTGAGCGGATGACAGGCCTCAAACTGACGGGCCAGCACCGAGGCGGTGAATGGGGTGCTGTGTTGGTGGCTGAGTGGCACATCACCGAGGGCGGCAGCAAAGCCCGCATCCTGATTCCGCCCGCCGGCGTCCACGCCCTACGCAGCCCCGGCAACTTCGTAAAGATCGAGACCACGGCGGCGCATCGCCTGCCGCCTCACGCCCGTCGGCTCTACGCCTTACTGGCAGACCGCAAGCGCCAGCGCGAACCCTATGCCCAATGGGGCCTGGACAACTTGCGCGGCCTGCTCGGAGTCGATGACAAGCGGTCCTATGATGTATGGGCGCAGCTGGCA
>NZ_JAAGWG010000052.1 GCF_010682065.1 Blastococcus saxobsidens | reverse complement strand
CACCGGCCGTTGAGGCAATCAATGACTACGGGACTGTGCGTGTGAAGATGACCCCCGTGAAATCAGGTCGATCGGTCGCCGCTGTCCGCTTCGACTGGCAATGGAAAGACCCGCACGAGGCCACCGAGACCGTGGCCGAGAATGAGCGTCACAGCGCGGCCCGACGCAAGGAACAGGCATCGAACGGCGCTCCGCCAATCATCGAGGACGAGGAGCAGACCGAACCCGCGCTGACATGGTGGGGCAAGCTCCGCAATGCCGAGCGGGAGGAATGGGCGGATCGTGTGGGCCGCGTACTGCGAACAGAAGGCCCGGGCGGTAAGATATT
>NZ_JAAGWG010000051.1 GCF_010682065.1 Blastococcus saxobsidens | reverse complement strand
GGTCAACGCCCGAAAACGACTCACCCGCCCAGCCTCGACCACGCAGGCCCCGAGATTGGGAGACACGCCCTAGCCGAGCGACTCCAGCTACGCGTTGATCGACGCATCCCGCGCCTTGATCATGTCGATCTTCGCCACCCACCAGGCGGCGTTGGCCTTCGGCATGTGCAGGTGGTCCGGGCAGGCGTGCCAGAAGCATCCGTCGATGTACACGGCCAGTCGCGGGCCGTTGAAGGCGATGTCGATCGTCCGTCGTCGGGGACCCGAGATGCGGAAGCAGACGCGGTACCGGGCGCCGCGCGCGAAGACAGGCGCCGCACAGCCATCTCGGGGCCGTCGTCGCGTCGTTGCAGTCGGCTCATGCGGCGTCCGATGTCGACGCTCGAGGCGCCCAGGTGCGGTCCTGGGTCCAAGTTCCCCCCCCGTCCAGTCGCACGGGATCCCGCCGTCGACCCTGCTGCACGGCCAACAGCTACCAGTCGGGGCTGACAGGCTCGAGCAGCGCACGGGGCATGGCGGTCAGCCGGCGGCCAGGAACTCCGCGAACCTCTGCTCCAAGCGTTCGGGGTCCGGACGAGCCGCGCGGTGGTGCGGCACGGTCAGCCGGACACCGTGCATGGCTTGGATGCCGTGCTTGAGCATCGGCCCGTCGACCTCGACCAGGACGTCCGCGCGGACCTGGACGACGAAGTCGGGCCGTACGCCGACGATGTTTCGGTCATACGCCGCGTGGTGGATCTTGCAGAGGCTCAGCCCGTTGGGGACGACCGGCAGTCCGCCTTCGTCGGAGTCCCGGACGATGTGTGCGGCGTCGAGCAGGTCCGTGTGCTGCAACCGGCAGACGGCGCACTGCTTCTCATACGCCTGCAGCACTCGCGCACGGAACACCGGCTGGTGGAGGCGCGCCCGCACCAGCTGCTCGAGGTACGACCTGCGGTCTGGGGTCAGCGAGTCCACCAGGTCCGGGTCGACGAAGCGTTGGGCCTGGTCGACGGCGACGAAGAAGGCGTGCTCTTCCCGCTGCTCGGCCACGACGTAGACGGGGAACTGGGCTTGGTAGACGCCCTTCGCGACGCCGATGAAGTACGCCAGCGGCCGCTGCTCCTGCATCCCCGTCCGGAGGGCACGATTGTCGGAGTGGTTCGGGTCCGTGCCGCGGTAGGCGTACTTGACGAGGCCGCCGGGAGCGATGGCGTCCTCGTACGGCGGCATCTGGTTCGGCGAGGTGAAGGTCGTGCGGATGGTCAGAGCAGCGTCCAGAGCCGCCGGCTTCCAGATGCCCGGCTGGACGACGAGCTTCAACGGCTGCCCTGCCACGCGGAAGTCGTTGATCTCCGCAGACGTCACGCCTTCGGGGTGCAGCGCGGTGAGCCGTTCCAGGTGCGCGAACATCGCGTTCCGCACCTGCTCGTCCAGCACAGCAGCAGGCTATCCGCCGCATCAGCGGGCGGCCGTGCGGGAACGGCCGACACCTCGCGGGCCTAGTGGTCCTGTGCCGCGGCCAGCTCGAGCACGGACGGCGGAAGTTCGTGCTCCAGCTCCCACAGGATGCGCATCGGACGTTCCCCGGTGTGCGACTGGTAGGTCATCGGGCCGGCGTACATGAACGGCGGCGTGCCACCCGCTTCGGTCGCCTTCGTCGCGCGGAGGAAGAGGTGCACCGTCGACCCCTGCGCGCGGTGGTTGACGTACCGCTGCCCCGTCGGCGATGACTCCGCGGTCGTGCTCTGCGACTCCCACTGGAACAGCGTGGGGGAGAGCGGTCGGTCGGCGTACATGGTCGTGGCGGAGAACTGCTCCTCCGTCTTGCTCAGCGTCACGAAGAAGACGTCGGCCTGGTCGCCCGGCACCCAACGCACCCCCTGCCCGAAGGTCCCGGCGAGGTTGCGCAGCCCGAAGGCGGCAAAGGCCTCGTCGCGGCTGTAGTGCGCGTGCAGGTGGAGCGGGCACGGCTCGGTGGGATCGAGGGTGGGCGTGGCATGGCGGATGCGCTCGCGGAGGACGCTGCTGAGCTCGATCAGCTCCTCCGCCCGGCCGGGGTTGCCCAGCAGCAGCTCGATCGAGTCCTCCATGGTCGTGAAGGGCACCCGCCACCCCCACATCGAGAAGTGGAGCATCGCCGAGAGCCGCTGCACCCGCTCGCTGACGTCCAGGTCGCTGCGCCGGGTCGCCACGCTGGCGAACGACTTGATGAACTCGAGCCGCTCGACGTCGTCGATGTGCAGGAGCCGGCCGAAGGCGCCGGCGAGCGCCTTGTCGTCCGCTCCAGGAGTGGTGGTTTCCCAGCCGACCGCTCGCCGCAGGTCGAGCCAACTGCGCCCGTTGCCGCGGTACAGGTCCTCGACCTCGACCCCGTTGTCCTCCAGGAACTTCGCGAGTGGCGGGTTGTCCTGCCCTCGCACCTCGGTCAGCAAGCCGTTCCACGAGACGCTGAGCGAACGTCTGACGTTGTCAAGGACGACGTCCTGTGCGACCTCGTCCATCTCGATCCGGCACCCCGGAGGCAGGTGGGGGAACCCGCGCTCGACCTCTCGCCGGAGCCCTCCTCGGGACGTGCCCGTCAGCGCACGGAACCGCTTGTCGAACCGAAAATCCCGGTGCTGGGCGCCGATGAAGTCCAGCACCGTGAGGTGGGTCTTGTCCTCGGAGAGGCGCAACCCGCGGCCGAGCTGCTGCAGGAACACGGTCGCGCTCTCCGTCGGCCGGAGGAAGAGCACCGTGTCGATCGAGGGGAGATCCAGCCCCTCGTTGAAGAGGTCGACGGTGAACAGCACGTTGACCGTCCGCTCAGCCAGGGCAGCCAGGGCAGCGGCCCGGTCCCCTGCGGACGTCTCGCTGGTCACAGCACGTGACGGGATGCCGGCGGCGGTGAAGGCCTCCGCCATGAACCGCGCGTGCTGGACGCTCACGCAGAACCCGAGCGCGCCCATCCGCAACGGATCGGGGACCTTGTCTCCCACCGCGTCCAGAATCACCTGGATGCGCGCCTGCGACTGCGTGTAGACCTCGGTCAGTTCGCCGATGTCGTATCCGCGACCGCGCTTCCACTGCAGTTGGTCAAGCGGCACGCCGTCGTGGATGCCGTAGTATTCGAACGGCGACAGCAGCTTTTGCTCCAGGGCCTCCCAGAGCCGCAGCTCCACGGCCGTGCGCCCGTCGAACCAGCGGCGCACGTCAGCGCCGTCCGCCCGCTCCGGCGTCGCTGTGAGACCCAGGAGCCCCTTGGGCTCCAGGTGCTCCAGCAACCGACGGTAGGTCGACGCCTCCGCGTGGTGGAACTCGTCCACGACCACGAAGTCGAAGTGACGGTCCAGGTCTGCCAGGTCCAGGTGTGCGAGGGACTGGACCGAGGCGAAGACGTGCTGCCAGGCGCGAGGTCGCTCGCCGCCGACGAACAGCTCGCCGAACGCCTCGTCATCCAGCACGCGACGGAAGGTGTCGCGGCTCTGGGCCAGGAGCTCCTTGCGGTGCGCGACGAAGAGGAGGCTCTCCACCGTCCCCGCGGCGCGGAGGCGCTGGTAGTCGAGAGCCGAGACCACTGTCTTGCCGGTACCGGTCGCCATCACGACGAGATTCCGCGAGTGCCCGTGGACGATTCGCTCAGCCGCGAGGTCGTCGAGGATCTCCTGCTGGTACGGGAACGGCCGGACAGGCGGCTGCACAGCCGGGCCCACCGCCTCGACCCTCTCGGGCACCTCCGGCGTGGTCGGAACCTCGGCAGGGCCGGTCGGCTGCTCGGCGTGCCAGTCCTCGCCGATCAGGAAGCGCAGCAGCCCATCGCGGTCGTTCGGCAGGGCGAACTCGGCGGATCGCCGGCTGTGGGGGAGGACCGACGCCAGCGGGTTGTCCTCGTGCAGCGTCGGGTCCTCGAACGTCCCTCGGGCGTACAGCACCACCAGTCGGGCAGGCCGGCCGTCGCTCTTCAAGCGCAGGACCCGGCCGAGTCGCTGGACGAGCTGCCGACGGCTGCGGTTGGCGGCGACGATGACGGCCAGGTCCGCCTCCGGGACGTCGACGCCCTCGTCGAGGACCCGCGGCGCGGCGAGCAGGTGAGCCACGCGGTCGCGGAAGGCTGCCATGCGGTCCCGGCGCTCGTCGCGATCGAGACCGGAGAACAGGGTGGACGCCGGGATGCCGGCGTCCTCGAACACGTCCGCTGCGCTTGCGGCGCTCTCCTTGGTCTGGGTGAACACCAGCGCGCCGCGGGCGCGCCTCACCGCGGGTTCCAACTGGGCCAGGGCGGTGAGCTTCGCCTGCGAGCCGGCCAGCAGTCCGCGGCGAGCGCTCATCGGCCCCAGGTACATGCGCGCATAGGCCGAAGCGCCGTCCTGGCGGCCCCCGCGAGCGAGGCTGTTGAGGCTCAGCATGAAGGCGCTGTAGGAGTCGCGCGATACGCCGAAGCGGGTCTCCAGCGTTCGGGCGGCCACGTCCATCCGCTGCGAGCAGTAGTCGTACTCGCGCTGCTCCTCCTCGCTGAGATTCACTGCCACCAGGGCGATGTCGAAGGGCGCGATGATGCCCTCCGCGAGGGCGCGGTCGTACCAGAGCGTGAAGACGACGTCCCGGAAGTACGGGCGCAGGTACGTGTCGACGCCGTCGTCTTCCCGCTCGAAGGTCGCCGTCAGGCCGAGGCGGTGGTCGAAGTCCTCCTCCAGTGCTTGCGCAAAGCCAGGGGCCCCGTAGCGGTGGCACTCGTCGGCGATGAGCAGGTCGCCGGGGTGCGGGTGGAACGTCCGCCGGGCCGCCGAGTTCACGATCGCCACCAGGACGTCGCACGTGCTGAGGTCGTCCTGCCGGCCGCCCCCGAGTCGGCCGATGCGCACGCCGGGGAGTCGCTCGACGAGGCCGGCGTGCCACTGGTCCTGCAGCTCCGTCGTGGGCACCACGACCACGACGGACCCGCCGGCGCTCAGCGCGTCTCGGGCAGCAGCCATGCCGACGAACGTCTTGCCGGCGCCCGTCACTGCCTCGACCACGCCGCGACGGTCCGCAGCCCGCCATGCATCAAGGGCTTCTCGCTGCCACGGCCGGAGCAGGGGTGCCATGTCGGGCAGGTCGAGGTACGCCCGGCGGGCGCGCGGAGCACGCGGGGGGACTGGAGGGCCGGCCGTGGCGTCACGACCGTGGGTCGGCGGCTCGTCCCCCGGCGTGCGAGGCAGGTGCAGGGGAGGGCCTGAGCCATCGACGACGACATCGGTCGCGGGAGCTCGAAGCAGTAGGAGCTCCAGCTCGTCCACCCGGTCGCGCAGCTCGTCCCGCTCGCCGCGAAGTGCCCGGTTCTCCGCCATGAGCCGACGCAGGACGACCCAGGGGTCGACGACGCCGCCGTCGTGCGTGGACATGGGTCTCCTGAGGCTCCGCTGCGGTGAGCTGCCGACGCTAGGTCACCGATCAGCTGGTGCCCTTCAGCGTCGCAGGAGCGTCACCCATGCGTGGGGCAGTCGTGACCAACGGGACGAACTCGCGCCTTGGGGGACTGGTTCGTGTCGTAGCTCCCACATAGCGTGACGGTGCGGGCGTGTTCGGCTCGTTCGCTGCGCCTTCACGTTCGACGGGGGAAGACCTTGACCACCCGGCCTGCTGCTCACCGCGCGACCGACCCAGCCCTTCGGGACAAGGTCAATCGACTGATCCAGTTCCTCAAGGACCTCGTCACCGCTCGCGCTGTGCCTGTCCGGCAGGTGAGCGGGCACCTGGACCACCTGTTCCTGCAGGACATCCGCGATCTTGCCGTCCTCGACCCAGAGGCATCCGCGGGCGATGTGCTGCTCCGCTTGCCGCGGGTGGCGCTGGAGCCGCCGCCGGGTCTGCCGTCGTCACTGCAGGGTTGGGTGGCTGTCTCCGAACGGGACAACAGCTCGCTCGACGCGCCGAGCTTGCGTTCTGAAGGCCCGTCTCGCGATGGCGGACGAGTCGGCCTCGACGAACGCCCGGACGTGTCCTCCACCTACGCCGCTTGGCTGCCGGAGTGGCAGCGGTGGGCAGAGCGTGACCGGCCTCAGCGGCTCCTCCACCAGACCTACGACCGGCTGCGCGCCATGCGCCAGCAGACGCAGGAGAACCCGGAAAGCGTCGAGGCGGTGCTCGCAGGTGGGCTGCTCCAGCTCCCCGAGCACGGGGTCAGGACCCATCTGCTCAGCCACCGGGTCGCCGTCGACATCGAGGTCGAGACCGGGGACGTCGTCGTCCGGCTGGACACCGCGGCTTCGACTGCGCTGGAGGATGGTCGTGTCCTCGCCGGCCTCGACCTCTTCGACGACGGCGGGACCTCGGTGCTGCGGGCGCGGCTGACCGAGCTCGACGTCCGTCCGGCGAGCGACAACGCCCTGACGTTCCTCAAGGAGTGGACTGCCCGCGCCCTGCTGCTGCAGCCGGTCCAGACGACCCAGGACTGGCTGGCACCGGTCGCCGGCAAGGCGTCGCTGTCGCCCGCCCCGGCCATCGTGCTGCGCCGGCGGGGCGCCTACGCGCTGCAGGAGTACTACAACGACATCGAGCGCACCCTCGCCGAGGGCGGCCAGGCGATCCCGCTCGGGCTCGCGCAGCTGGTCGAGCCGATCGAGGCAGATGAGCGCGAGGCCTGGCTGGACGCCACTGGGGCCTCGGCGACGGCCGAGGTCACGGAAGACCCCTTGTTCCCCCTGCCGGCGAACGAGGAGCAGTCGCAGATCATCCGCCGCCTGCGTGACGACATCGGAGTGGTCGTCGAGGGGCCGCCCGGCACCGGCAAGACGCACACCATCGCCAACTTGATGTCGGCGTTGCTCGCCCGTGGGCAACGCGTTCTCGTCACCAGCGAGAAGGCGCAGGCGCTCAAGGTGCTGCGGGACAAGCTGCCTGCGGAGATGCAGGAGCTGTGCGTCTCCGTGACCGATGCTGGCCGCGGTGGTTCGCTGGAGTTGAGCCGGAGCGTGAGCCGGCTGGCCGCCGAGCACTCGTCGTACAACCCGGAGAAGGCTCAGCGGGTCATTGATGACCTCGGTGGCAAGCTGCACCAGGCCCGGACCGGACGGGCCGGCGTCCTGGAGGAGATCCGCGCCGCCCGGGAGGCCGAGACCTACCTGCATCCCGAGGTCGCGGCCGGCTACGCCGGAACGCTGGCGCGGATCGCCGAGCGGGTGGCTGAAGCGAAGGAACGGTTCGCCTGGGTACCCCTGCCCGTCGATGGCCCGCTGCCGCTGGCTGTCGCAGAGATCGACGAGCTGCGGCAGGCACTCCCCGGGGACACCGAGCTCCGCCGGAGCCGCCGATCCCAGCAGATCCCGAGCACGGCGAGCCTGCCCGACCTCCACGTCATCAGGCGCTTGAGCAAGGACGTCTCCCGCGGTGCCGACGCCCGGGCCGGGCAGAGCGGGCCGCTGGCCGACGTCCTGGGGCAGCTCGACGCAACCACCCTCGCCGAGCTCGTCAGCGTCTGCGGTGAGGTCCGCGACGGTCTCGACGCGCTGGCTTCCGGAACCGACGCCTCATGGGCGATGCCCGTCCTGGACAGCGTGCTCCGCCGGGACAACGAACTGCTCTGGCAGCAGATTGAACCGCCCCGGCAAGTCCGGAGACTCAGCTGTCTGTGACCCCGGCCGTTGTCAGGGTCGGTTGTTGAGCGTAGT
>NZ_JAAGWG010000050.1 GCF_010682065.1 Blastococcus saxobsidens | reverse complement strand
CACGGCGGTGGTCACGAGGGCATGGATCACGGCGGTGGTCACGAGGGCATGGACCACGGCGGTGAGGTGGCCGGGCTGCCGATGGCCTCGACCGGCCCGGACCGGGATGGGCTCGAACTCGACGTTCTGAAGGTGGCGCTCGGGCCGGTACTGCTGGGCTGGCCGACTGGTCTGGTGTTGCGGGCGGATCTGCAGGGTGACGTCCTCACTTCCGCAGAACTGGCCTGGCTCGACGCCGGCACCGTTTCCACCGCGCATGACCAGTCCAACTCCCAGCGGGCCGCACTCGACCGGCTCGCCCGCTTCCTCGACGTGGCCGGCTGGCCGACCGCCGCCCGCGACGCGCGCCGCGCCCGGGACGGGGTGGCCGAAGGGGCCGATCGAGATGAGGCGCAACGGCTCGCCAAGGCCGTGGCGCGGCGGGTGAGCCAGTCGCGGACCTTGGCGTGGACGGCCGGAGGCATCGGGAGGCGCGGATCCGGGGGAGAAGCCCTGGACCGGGTCAGGCGTTGGTGCGACATGGCGTCGGGGCAGCCGGTCGAGGACTTGCCCGCGATGTCACTGGACGAGGTCGCGGCCCTGGTGGAGGGCGCCGAGATTGGCAGCGCCCGGCTCCTCGTGGCCAGCCTCGACCTCCGCCCCGTGTCCGCGGTGTCGGCTCCGGAGCGCCTGAATGCCTGAGCAGACTCTGGCGGAGGCGTGGGGGCTGGTCCCGGCGGTCCTAGGGATCGTGGCGGTCGGTCTGGTCCTGGGCGTCGTGGTGGCGGTGGTCGACCGCATCGTCGTCTTCGGCGCGTCGGGGGCCGCTGTCGAGCCGATCCGCTCGAGCGCGCGTCTGCTGGTCGAGCAGCGGCGGACGACTCTGGCGCCGGATCGGCTGCTGTGGCGAACCGGGTGCGTCGCTGTGCCGACACTGGCGCTGCTGTCGCTGGCGGTGGTGCCAGTGGCTGGCCGGACCCTGTGGTCGACGGGCGCCGATCTCGTGTGGTTCAACGCCATGGAGGCGCTGCTGTGGGCGGCGGTGTGGCTGGTCGGCTGGGGCCCGAACGCCGTCCACGCGCTGACCGGTGGATACCGGTTCCTCGGGCAGGGCTTGGCCTATGAGCTGCCGCTGATGTTCGCACTCATCACGGCTGGCCTGGCGGCCGGGTCGCTGCGGACGACCGATGTCCTGGCCGCGCAGGAGAGGCTGTGGTTCGTGGTGACGATGCCGGTCGCCTTCGTGGTCTTCGTGGCCAGCGCCGCGGCCTTCGCCTTCTGGGGGCCGTTCGCCGCACCGGCCGCAGCTGACATCGCCGGCGGCGTCACCTCGGAATTGTCCGGGGTGGACCGGCTGCTGGTGGAGGCCGGTCGCACTGTCTTCCTCGGCGCGAGCGCGGCCATGGCGGCGGCGCTGTTCCTCGGCGGCGAATCCGGCCCCTGGTTGCCCGGCCCGCTGTGGCACCTGCTGAAGACGCTGGCCGTCGTCGCTGCTCTGGTCTGGGTGGGACGACGGATGCCGGTGCTGCGGCCCGACCGCACGGTGGAGGTCGGCTGGATGGTCCTCGTCCCACTGACGCTGCTGCAGGCGTTGGTCGTCGCCGTGCTCGTCCTGAACGGGTTCTACGCGTGAGGAGGACGGCATGCTGAGCGACTTGTCCGGGTGGGCGATCGCGGTGGTGGCTGTGCTCGGCGCCCTGTCGGTGGCCGCGGGGGTCGCCGTGTTCGTCGTCGACTCGATGGCGCGGGCGACGTTCGCGCTCCTGGCGTCGTTCCTCGCGGTGGCCGGAGTGCTGCTGGTCCTGGACCTGGTCTACCTGGCCGTGGTGACGGCGCTGATGATGACTATGGAGATGGCGATCATGGCCGTCTTCATGATCATGTTCATGATGAACCCGGCCGGGCTCATGCCGATGACTATGGTGCACAACGCCAAGGGGTCGGCGGTGGTCGGCGCGGGAGCGTTCGTCGTCCTCACCGTCGGCATCTGGACGATCGACTGGCCGACGCGGAACCCGGAGCGCCCGGCTGACAGCACCCGCCAGCTCGGCGAGGCGATCATGGGCAGCCACATGCTGGTCATGCTGGTGATCGGCATCGCGCTGTTCGCCACGATCCTGGCCGGCACCGTCCTGGCCACCGCCCGCGGCCGCTACGACCGCTTCGGCGCCGGTCTGACGGCGAAGCGCCCGGACGACCCGGTGCCCGGGGGACTGCGCCGATGACCGCTGAGGTGGTGCTGCAGATCGTGCTGACCATCGCCGCCGGCCTGATCGGTGTCGGGCTGTACGGCGCGCTCTCCCAGCAGACGATCGTCATGGTGATGATGGGCCTCGAGCTCGTCCTCAACGGCGTCCTGCTGGCCGGGGGAGCGGCCTGGTACTTCCTCGCGCCGGAGCTGCCCGACGCCCAGATGCTGGTCGTCGTCGCCCTGGTGGTCATGGCAGTGGAGATGGCTATGGGCTTCGCCGTCACCGTCGCCTTCTATCGGGCTCGGCAGCTCGACATGATCGACATGGCGTCGGACCTGCGCGGATGAGCGCCGTCCTCGGCGCCCTGGTGCTGCTCCCCGCCCTGAGCGGGGCCGCCTTGCTTGTCGCCGGGCGGGGGGCCGACCGCGTCGCCGGTCCGCTGGCCGTGGCCGTCACCGCGGTAGGTGGTGTGGTGGCTGCGCTGGTGGCCGGGACCCGGCCGCGCCTGTCGGTGCCATTCCTCGGAGTCGTCGAGGGCGGGGACCTCCGCCTGGTCGTCGACGGGCTCTCTGCCGTGCTGATCGTGCTGGTTGCGGGGATCGCCTTGCTGGTCACGCTCTTCGCCGTCGCGGACCTGCCGGGGAACACGGCGCGGGCCCGCTTCTTCGGCTATCTGCTGTTGTTCGTTGCGGCCATGCTGGCGACGGTCACCGCGGCAACCTTGCCCACGCTTCTGTTGGCGTGGGAGGTCATGGGGGCGACCTCCTACGCGCTCATCGGCTACCACTGGGAAGAGCCGGGCAAGCTGGTCGCCGGCACCCGGGCGTTCGTGACAACCCGGGCCGGGGATCTCGGCCTGTACGTCGCCGCCGGCGCCGCGCTGGCTGCCACGGGGAGCCTGGTGCTAGCTGACCTGGACAGTGCGGATGGAGGCTGGGCGGACCTGGCCGCCGCCGGCGTGCTGGTCGCCGCTCTCGGCAAGTCGGCGCAGCTGCCCTTCTCGGCCTGGCTCTCGGCCGCGATGCAGGGGCCGAGCCCGGTGAGCGCGCTGCTGCACTCGGCCACGATGGTGGCGGCCGGCGGGTACCTGCTGATCCGGATGCAGCCGCTGCTTGCCGCGACCGGCTGGGCAGCGACGGCGGCGGCGTGGGCCGGGGCGTTGACCGCACTCGTGCTGGGCGCGGTGGCCGTGGCGCAGACCGACCTCAAGCAGTTGCTCGCGGCTAGTACCGCCGCGCAGATCGGCTTCGTCTTCCTTGCCGCCGGTGTCGGCGCCACCGCAGGCGGCACGGCGCACCTCGTCGCGCACGCGGCGGTCAAGGCCGGCCTGTTCGTCGTCGCCGGGGCCTGGCTCACCGCGCTCGGCACCAAGCAACTGGCCGGTCTCCGGGGCGCCGCCCGCCGGTACCCAGGCTTCGGTGCAGCGGCCACCGTCGCCGCCCTCGCGCTGGCCGGTGTGCCGCCGCTGTCACTGTGGGCGACGAAGGACGAGGTGCTCGCCGGTGTCGACGGAACGGCGCTGCACATCGTCGGCCTCGCCGCCGCCGTGGTCTCGGCGATCTACGCCGGTCGGATCCTGGCCGTCGTCCTCGCCCGGCCGGCGGGGGACGAGGCGTTCGACGAGGAGGAGCCGGGCACCCGGCGCATCCCGGCCCTGACCACGGTCGTCGCCGGCGTGCTGGCCGTGTTCGCCGCCGGGCTGGGTGTGCTCGCGTTGCCGGCCGTGGCAGAACAACTCAAGGCGGTCCTGGACGTGGAGGGGGAGCCGTCCCCGGGGCTGGGGGAGCTGCTGCTCTCCGGGGCGCTCGCACTGGTGGCCCTGGGGCTGACCGTCGCCGTGCTCCGGGCCCGCCCTGCCCTCACGCAGCGGCTCGACCGGAGTCCGCTCGCGTCGTGGGCCGGGCTGAGGCGACTGCTGTCGCCCCGGCCGGCCATGGCTGTCGCCCGCACTCTGGCAGTCATCGACGACATGCTGATCGACCGGACGGTGATGGGTGTGGCCGTCGGAGCCGGGCGGATCGCGGGCATGGCAGCCCGGGCGGACGAGAACGTCCTGGACGGTGCGGTGTCGGGGGTGGCCGCGGCGACCCGCCGCACCGCGGCCGGCTCCGCGCGGATCGACACCGGCGTGGTGGACGGCCTTGTCCGTGCGATGGCGCGGGCGTTCCGCCGGGCGGGGAGCGCTGCCCGCTGTCCGCAGACGGGCCTGCTGCACCAGTACTACGCCCAGGCCGTCGTCGGTCTGGGGTTCCTGCTCGTCCTCCTGCTCGTGGTGAGGTAGTCGTGCTGCTGACCGTCGTGATCTTCCTGCCGTTGCTGGCTGCTGCTGTGCTGCTGGCAGTCCCGAGGATCCCCAGTCGCGCGGCGATCGCGGTGTGGGTGGCTGCCTCTGCCGTCGACCTGGCGCTGGTCGGCTGGATGTGGTGGCGCTTCGAGCCAGGGGAAGGAGCCTCGGGCGTCATCGACGGCCTGGCGTACGAGGTGGACCTGCAGTGGATCCCGACCGTCGATGCGGGCTACCACGTTGGCGTCGACGGGCTCTCCCTGCCTTTGCTGGCCCTGACCGGGGTGCTGTTCCTGGCCTGCGCCATCTATTCACTTCGGGAGCCGGACCGGCCGCACACCTACGCCGCGCTGTTCCTCTTCCTGCAGACCGCCTGCCTGGGCACCTTCGCCTCGCTCGACCTGATCCTGTTCTTCGTCTTCTTCGACCTGTCGATCGTCGGGATGTACTTCGTCATCGCCGGCTGGGGACACGGCAACGCCCGGCGCAGCGCACTGAAGTTCTTCCTCTACACCTTCATCGGGTCCCTGGCGCTGCTGGTGGGCTTCATCGGGCTGTTCCTCGGCAGCGATGAGCGCACCTTCGACATGGTGGCGCTGGCGGCGGACCCGCCGCTCGCGGACTCTCCGGTGGCCGGAGGGCTGGTCCTGCTGGCGATCGGACTCGGCCTGGCGGTGAAGACGCCGCTGTTCCCGTTCCATACCTGGCTCCCCGACGCGCACACCGACGCCCCCGCGGCTGGGTCGGCTGTGCTGGCCGGGATCCTGCTGAAGCTCGGCACCTACGGGTTCGTGCGTATCGCCATGCCGATCCTTCCTGACGCCTGGCAGCGGTGGGCCATGGTGGCCGTCGTCGTCGGGGTGATCAGCGTGCTGTGGGGCGCTCTCGTCGCCCTCGCCCAGACCGACGTCAAGCGGATGATCGCCTACACCTCGGTCAACCACATGGGCTACGTGCTGCTCGGCCTGGGCGCGGCCGGCCTGGTCGCCTCCGCCGACGAGGGGGCGCGGACCGTGGCCACGGTCGGGGCGATGTACCAGATGGTCAGCCACGGTCTGCTCACCGGCGCGCTCTTCCTGCTCAGCGGCGTCCTGTGGTCCCGCGGGCACACCTACGCCTTCGACCGTTGGGGCCGTCTGGCTCGTCCCGCGCCGGCCTTCGCCGCCTGCTTCTCGGTCGCCGCGTTCGGCTCGCTGGGGTTGCCCGGTTTCTCCGGCTTCATCGCCGAGTTCCAGGTGTTCACCGGTGCGCTGCAGGCCGCGCCGGTGGCCACGGTGGTCGCCGTCGTCGGCATCCTGGTCACCGGCGGGCTGTTCCTGCTGGCCCTGCAGCGGTTGTTCACCGGCGATCCCGTCGTCCCGTCCGAGGCAGACCCCGACGAGACTCGGGAGGGGCCGGCTGCGGCGCGGGCGGACGGCGGGACGGCGACGGCCATCCAGCCGCGGACAGCGACCCGGATGCGGGACCTGCGCGGTTACGAGGTGGCCTCGGTTGTCCCGCTCCTCGTACTCGCCCTGGTCCTGGGTCTGTTCCCGCGCGCCCTGCTGGACGTGCTGGAGCCGGCCGCCCTGGCAGTGGTGGAACTGGTGGGCCGGTGACCGGCATGTCCGAGGGCGGCGAGCGGGTGCTCGCCCTGCTTCCCGAACTGCTCCTGCTCCTCGGCGCCGTCGGCGGCCTGCTCCTGGGCCTCTGGACGCCGCAGCACCGGCAGGGGCGGGTCCGGCTCCTGGTCACCGCCGCCTGCCTGGCCAGTGCGATCGCCGCTGCTGTCGCGCTGCCGGAGCCCGCGGAGCGGGTGTTCGAGGGCACCTGGGTCGTCGACACCACCACCGGCGTCGTCCGGATTGTCGTCGCTCTCGGTGTGGCTGTCCTGGTCTGGTTGGCGTCGGCCTCCCTGGCCGGACATCCGCGGGAGACCGAGGCCTACGTCCTCATGCTGCTCGGTGGGCTCGGCAGCATCGCGCTGGCCGCGAGCGGCGACCTGCTGCTGCTCGTCGCCGCGTACCTGCTGGCCAGCGTCCCGCTGTACGCGCTGGCCGGCTTCGCCAAGGACTCCGCAGGTGTCGAGGCGACGATGAAGTACTACCTGATGGGTGCCTTCGTCGGCGTGCTGATGCTCGTCGGCGTCGCCGCTGTGGTGCTCGCCGCCGGTACAACGGGCTACCTCGACCTCGCCGCGCAGCTCCCGGAGGCATCGCCGGCGCTGCTCGCGGTGGGCGTCCTCGGCGTGCTCGCCGGTGTCGCCTTCAAGGCCGGTGCCGTGCCGGTGCACTTCTGGGTTCCCGACGTCACGGCCGGCACGACGCCGCCGATGGCCGCCTACATCACCACGATCCCGAAGATCGGCGCGGTCGCCGCCGCCTTCCGGCTGCTCGCCGAGCCCTTCGCCGACGTGCCGCTCGACGTGCCCCTGCTGGTCGCCGTCATCGCCGCGGTCAGCATGACCCTGGGCAACCTGGCCGCCTTCAACCAGAACGACGTACTGCGGCTGCTGGCCTACTCCACGGTCAGCCAGGTCGGCTACCTGTTCATGGTCGTCGCCGTCGCCGCCCGCACCGACCTCGCGGTTCCGGCTCTGGCGATCTACCTGGCCGGCTATGCGGTGACCAACATCGGCGCCTTCGCCGCCGTCGCGGCGGCCCCGGGGGCCCGCACGATCACCGACTGGGCGACCACGGTCGGACGCCACCGATGGCTGGTCGTCAGCCTCGTCGTCTGCCTGCTCGGCATGGTCGGGACACCCCCGACCGCTGTCTTCGTCGGCAAGCTGGCGGTCTTCGCCGCCGCCTGGGACGGCGGTCTCGCCTGGCTAGTCGTAGTCGCGGCGGTCAACACGGTGGCGAGCCTCTTCTACTACCTCCGCTGGATCGCCCCCGCCTTCACCGGCGTGACCGCAGCACCAACGACGGGGGAGTCGACGCCCGGGACCGGTTCACGTACCGCGGCAGGCACGGCACGGAAGGTCCAGCCCGGCCCCATGGTAACGCTCCACGCAGCGGCCGCGGTCTCGCTCTGCCTGGGCGTGGGCGCCGGGCTGTGGCTCGGTGCAGCCACGAACGGGATGTGAGTCCCGGCGGTGGTCGCCGATCATGGTGACCGTCTCCACGTTAGCGCTCCCGGTCGGGCGCCTGTCGGCTAGGGCGTGTCTCCCAATCTCGGGGCCTGCGTGGTCGAGGCTGGGCGGGTGAGTCGTTTTCGGGCGTTGACC
>NZ_JAAGWG010000049.1 GCF_010682065.1 Blastococcus saxobsidens | reverse complement strand
TCCACGTTGGCGCCGCCGACCCGCTCGTCCCCAGCTTCCCCGATCCCGAAAAACTGCCAACTACTTGACGCGGGACAGGACTGCGCGGTGCCGGGAGTACCGGCATCTCTGCAGAGCAGCACTCGAAAGAGGGCCGATTGGCGTGCGCGTGTGGCCGCTGCTGCTGTGGCGCGCTGGCCGGTGGAGGAGCCAGCGCTGGAAATACCTCTTGCGCTGACGATGGCGTTCCTTCACACAGGGGAGCCATTAGACGTCGACAACATGCTGAAGCCCACGCTCGACGCTTTGAAGGGCATCGCGTACGACGACGACGCAAGACTGGATCAAGTTGTGGGGCTGCGCCATGACCTGTCGCAGGGCTTCCGAGTTACGAGGCTGTCGCCGGTGCTAGCCCGTGCCTTGGTCGACTTAGGAGGAGGACCATTCGTGTACCTACAGCTGAGTGCGCCGACCCACCTCGAGGAGTTGCTGCGATGACGGGCGCAACGCAGTTCACACCCGCGGTGCGAGAGGCAGCTGCGGCGGCTGCCGGGCGGCTCCGCTCCCAGGGCTGGGAGGTGGTCTCCGACCCCGGGGCTGGAGAGCTTCCACCAGCGCTGGCGGACGTGCGGCCCGACTTGGTTGCACGTCGGGGTGACGAACACCTAGTCGTTCAAGTCAAGTCGCGACGCATGCCACCGAACATGGACACGGTCGTGCTCGCCGAGCGGGTTGGCGCGTTGCCCGGCTGGCGGTTGGAGCTGGTGTATGTGCCAGAGGCGCCACTGACTGCCGATCGAGAGGAGTTGTCCCAGCGGGCTCTGCGGGCGTACAACCTGGCGAAAACCGACCCAGAAGCGGCTTTGCTGCTGGCATGGTCGGCCGTCGAGGGCCTACTGCATCGACTGGCCGAGGGGCGGGGCCTAGACACCGACGCACCTGGGGCGCTGCTGTCGGCGTTAGCCAGCCTCGGGGTCATAGATGAAGCCGAACACCGACAACTCCGGGAAGCCTGGGAGGTCAGGAACGCGCTCGCACACGGCCGGCAGGGCCCCACACCGGACAAGCGTGCGGTGCAACGGTTGAGCGACTTGGCTCAACTGCTTACGGAACGGAGCACTTCGGCCCAGCCGTAGAACGTCGGCAGCGACGCCTTGAAGGAACCGTCAAGGCGTGGGTCGTAGCCGTCAACGGGTCCGCGTAGCGCCAATCCGGAGAGGATCCGCTTGCGCGCGTCCCGCGCGACGATCGCCACGCGGGATGCGGGCACGGGGAGGCCATGTCCCCTGATCTTCGGGCCGTCAGCCAACGTGGAAATCACGTTGCCTATTCTCGCCATTCTCTCTCCAATGAATGCGGAGAATGTCGGGATCGCTGCCGCCCATGGACATGGCAACATTCAGGCGACGGGTCTGGCCGGCGTGCACCGTCGTCGGCGTGCCGTCTGTAATCAGATGCATGCTGCTGTGTTCCCCAACGGGCTCGAACACCACTTCCTCGGCATCCTGGTCACCGGTGTTGGTGATCTCGATCCAGTGGCGGGTGGAGTACCGCGGCTTGCCGTTCTTGTCGTACTCACGGATCTCGCGTTCTTGCTGTGGCTGTACGGAGAAGCGCACTTCGCGTGCTCCTGGCCTCAGAATCGGGACTCCGAGTGAGAGGTTCGCGATGTCGAACTCAATGGCCTTCCACACTTCATGTTCGAGCTGGCTGACGTTGCTGAACTCGCCGAGGAGGCCGCGCTGACCGATTTCGGCCCTGAAGGTGCGAAGCCCTTCAAGCTGCGCCGTATCAACGTCGTTGGGCAGCGGAGCGGTCGAGAAGTAGAGATGGACAGGCTTCTGCTGTTCGATAGCGCGCTCGATCTCTGCCACGGTGCCCGAAACCGCGTCCGGCGTCGGAGAGCCGAGTCTGCTACCGAAGAGCGCAAAGACCACATCAGACTCATCGACGCCCTGCGAGTTGATCAGCGATTGCGGGTGATCACCCAACATGGGTACCGAGGCCGTCTCCCAGCGCCACGGTTGCAGGATCGTCCGCTTGGTCTGCGCGTTGGCGCCGTTCCAGCCGTACACCGCGGACTCCACAGCGTCACGCGCCTCGATGGTGTCCGACGGGGAGGCGATCATCACGCGCAGAACGTTCGCTGTGTAAGCCATACTCCGACGGTAAGCCAGCACCCCGACATCGTCCGGGTGCGTGGAACACCTGCCAGGCATCACCTATCACCGTTGCCCGGTGACCGATCGGCTATCGGGATGGTGGAGCTTCCCGCGCGACCTGATGCGGGGATCGGATTGCGGTGATGTCGCGATGGGCAGCCTGGGCGTGGTAGAGCAGCCGTTCGGCTGCACCGGGCGTACGCGTTGCTTGGGCGTAGAGGCGCGCCTGGTGCCGTTGGACGGGCGGGCCTGCCGCGGTGGCGCGGTGTAGCGCATCGGCCAGTCCGGTCGACAGCTCCGCCGCCCTACCGACGACGTGCCGAAGGCGGTCGAGATCGGCGCCGCGGGCCTGCACGTGTCGTCCGGCGATCACCGCGGCCACCCGGTCGTCCGGCATGTTTTCCATGGGTGGCAGGTCCCGCGCGTTGGCGTACAGCTGTCCGGTGCGGGACCAGCGGTCGACTGCCGCGGTGAGCTGTTCGGCGAGGAGCGGCAGCTGGCTGGTGACCTGCTGCATGCTGCCGGCGACGGCCGCCAGATCGTCGCGGTCGCGGAGGGCCGCGATGTCGGTGTCGAAGGCGACCTGTGCGCGCAGATGGCCCACGAACGTCAGCGCCCACGGGACGACTCCGTGGGGATCGGTGGACCGAGCTCCTCGGCCATCGTCGAAGACCGTGCTGGCGCGGCCGACCAGCTGCCAGGCGAGTCCGGTGACCAGCAGCGGTCCCGCATCGTTGCCGGTGGCGGCTGCGGTGACGGTGGCCGCGCTTCGGCTGGTGATCTCGGCGGCGGCGACGGCGGCGCGGAAGTCACGCAGGGTCAACTCGTTGCGTCCCTGCGCTCGGTCGATTGCTGCCGCCAGCGCCCCGGAAGCATCCAAGGCGGTCAGCTGCGCGGCCGCCCGCGGATCGCTTGGCATGGGTACCAGGCGGTCGAGCATCACCGCACCGATCGCCGTCGGAGGATCGGTCTGCGCGTCCCGTTCGACGGCGACGGCCAGCTTGCCGACCATGGCCAACTCCGGGGCCGCCGCTTGCGGTAGCAGGCGGCGGCCGAGCTGCGCGCAGTGGTCGGCCACCTCGGCCACTTCCACGGTGACCGCCCACCGGTGTGAGCGGCCCATGATGCCGCGGTCGCGGCCGATGAGGTCGGCGGCTGTGCCGGCGAGGTCGGTGAGCGGTCCGCCGGTGTGCGGCCACAGCCGACCGGCGGTGGCGCAGGCTGCGGCGAGTTCGGTGGCGGTGCGCTGCCGCGTGCTGTTGCCGGGGGTGAGCCCGTCGTGGGCCAGGCCGGTGAGCGCCCGGCCGAGGTGGGACAAGGCGCCGGTGATGTCCTCGATCGTTGCCGAGGGCTCCGGCTCGGTGGCCCGCCCGGTGAGGCCGTCGAGGAGCTGCTGCAGGGTGGTGGCCACTGCTCAGCCCAGTCGTCGCAGGGCGTGCCGGGCGGCCCTGGCGGCGTCGAGCACCGGGGGGTTCGCGAAGGCCGCCTCGTCCAGCAGGCCGAGTGCTCCCATGGCGGCACGGACGCTGGCCCGCGGGTCGCCGTCGATAAGCGGTGTCGGTTCAGTGCGGGCGCCGGCGCGTTCGAGCAGTTCGGCGGCGTAGAGGCACTCCAGCGCGATGTCGGCGGGCACCTGTTCTCGGTCGGCGCCGACGGCGTCGAGGAGGGAGGCGGCATAGCTGAGCGGGTCGCTGGCCACGTCGACGGTCATGACGGTCTCCTGTCCTGAGGGTGGGCTGTGTCGAGGGTGAGTGGGTGCGGCCGACCGGGCGGCTTGCCGCGGAAGACCTGTGGACGGCCTGGGCCGGTGTGGACGGTCGGGGTCTTCTCGGCGGTCGCCGTGGGGTCACCGGTGGGGCTGAGCGCGGGCAGCGCGTCCGGGCAGTCGTCGAGCAGTCGCCAGTGCAGCTCCCGGGCCGGGTGACGGGCGGGCAGTGGCGCGGCGGCGGCCAGCGCGGGCAGCCGGGCGGCGACGTCGTAGCCGGCGGCCGCGGCCCGGGTCAGCGCGGCGGCCAGCGGGAGCCAGTCCGGGCCGTCCACCAGGCGGTCATCGATCTGGACGACGAACGCCCGCCAGGCCGAGTCGGTCGGCATGTCGTCGGGGTCGTCCGGTTCGCTCTCCAAGTCGGCTGCGATCTGCAGGATGCGGGCGGCGACCGCCCGCCGGTGCTCGGCGGTGGGGGCGTCGCACCACGCCGCGAGCAGCTGTGGGGTGTGGCGGGTCATCCAGCAGCGGCTGATTCGCACGCCGTCGAGTAGCGACATCCAGTCCCCGCGGCCGTGCGCGGCCAGGCGGCTCATGGCCTGCCCGCCTCGTTGCCGGCCGGTCCTGGCTTGCTCCCGGCGGGCGGGGTGGTGCCGAGGTCGCGGGCGAACAGTGCCCGCCGTGCTTCGGTGGCCTTCGGGCTGTTGTAGTCGGCAGTCCGGGATCGGGCGGGCCAGTCGGTGTGCCGGCCGGGCGGACAACCCGTGCCGAGTCGTTCGCTCATCCGGGCGTGAAAGGTGGGTAACGCGTAGCGGTGCCACTCCTCCAGCCCGTGCGGGGTCAGGGCGGCGGCGGCGGTGATGCGCAGGCAGGCGAGCACGGCGAGCTCCTGGACGAGGTGGGGGTGGGTGGGCCAGCAGGACGGGATGGCATGGCTGGTCTGCCAGGCGTAGGTGTGGTTGAGCCAGGCGGCGACGTCGTCCAGCCACGGCCACAACTGCTGCCGTACGACCGCCGAGCAGGTGGCCGGGTCCCAGGGCCGGTCCAACAACGGCAGGCCGGTGGACTCGAGGCCGGCGTCCTCGGCCAGCCGGAGTTGCTCGAGCGCACGGCGCACCTCGTGCGGCGGCTTGGGAAACGGGACGGCGAGCTGGGTGTCGGTCATCGCGGGTCCTGTCCGGTCGGGGCCAGGCCGGCGTTGGCGGCCGCCTCGTGGGCAAGGGCGGCGCGCTCGGCCAGCGGAAAGGCCTTCGTGCGGGCGGCGGCGACGCGGTCGCGGGCCGCGGACTGGGCCGCGAGCAGCGCCGCGCCGCGGCGGCCGGTGAGGCAGCGGGTGAGCCGGGCGATCAGCGGCGGAGCATTCTCGGCGACGACCAGGGCGCGACCGGGCGGCAGCTGGCGGATCTCCTCCGGTCGCAGCACCGGCACGGTCTCGCCGTGGGTGGATCGGCTCCACCCGGTTCCGCGGTAGGTGTAGGAGGTGCGCCGCACCCGGGTGGTGCCGAGCAGCTCGGAGAGTTCGCGGTAGAAGCCGCCGTCCTTGCCGCCGCCGAAGGCGACGATCACGTTGGTGAGCCCGAACAGGGCGCGGGCTTCGTCCTCGCCGTAGATGAGCACCAGCTGCCGCCAGGTCTGGGCGGCGTAGAGGAAGCTGACCCCGAGAGCCCGGTCGTTGGCCATCCGGGTGCGCAGGGTAGGCAACGGCGCGGTGGAGGGCAGCTCGTCCAGGCAGGCCAGCAGCGGCGGGCACAGCCGCCCGGTGGGCGCGGCGGCAGCCAGCTGCAGAGCGGTGTCGAGAACGTGCTCGGCCAGCGCGGTCATCAGCGGCGACGCCGAGGCGTAGGGATCCTCGCGTCCGAGCAGGTAGACGGTGCCGCCGGCGGCGAGCAGGCCGGCGACATCGGTGGCCGCCCGGCCGGGTCCGGGGACGCAACGGCGGCGGATGTCTGCCTGGAAGAACAAGGCCAGGGCCTGCTGCACCGTGGTGGCGGTGTTGCCGGCGGTGCGCGGATCACCCTGCAGGGCGCCGTGCAGCAGCCCGTCCCAGAACGGTGCGGCGTGCGGGTGGGCGCGCAGGATGTCGGCCGGCTGGCTGGCGGCCTGCGGCTGGGCGGCCCACTCCAGGACGTGCTCGATCGTGCGCCCGGTCAGCGCGGCGGCGTGCAGGTAGGCCTGCAGCACCTTGGCCGCCTCGAACGCGTAGAACCGCGCCGCGCCGTCGCTGGCACCGCCGGTGACCGCGCCCGTCACGGTGCCGGCGGTGAATGCCTTGGCGCGGCGCTCGGCGACCATCGGATCGACACAGCCGGCGACCGGATCCCACACCAGCTCCGACAGGCCGGGCACCGTGCCGAAGGGATCGAGCACGGCGACCGGACGCTCGCCGTCGGCACGGGCGTCGAGGGTGAGCAGCAGATCCTCGGCCTTGGTCAGGGTCACCAGCGCCGCGCCGGGCGCGCCGAGCAGCGCGGGGGCGAGCAGGTCGAGGGTCTTGCCGGACCCCTGGGGCCCGTAGACGCCGGTGGTCCGGTCGAAGGGCACCCACAGTTCACCGGCGGCGGGAACGGCGCCGGAACCCAGCCGCCACCCGACCTCACGCTCGACCGGCGGACGGACTCGGCGTCGGCGGCCGCCCGGCAGGTCCGGGCGGACGACGGCAGCGACCTGGCGCAGCCGGGCGCGGCCGAGGACCTCGGCGACCTGGCCGCGGCTGGCCATGCCCGCTCCCCCGCCGAGGAATCGATGCACGGCCCACGCCGCTCCCCCACTGCCGGTCAGGAACAGCACCAGGACGGTGATGACGGCGGCGTACACGGCGCCCGTTCCAGGCAGCGCTGCGGCTTGTGCGTGGCCAAGACCGGCGGCCGGGTCGCCGGTGAGCAGCCCGCCGACGGAGGCGAGCAGGGCGGACGACCCGGTCGGCCACACCCAGCCGCCACCGGTCGCCAGCGCCGCGGCCGCTCGGGCGACGGGCAGCATCAGTGCGCCCGCGGTCAGCCAGACCACGACGGCGGCCGCGGGAACCTCCCAGCTGGCCGGGCCGACGTCGGGCCGCGGGCGGCCGGCACTCACCGCCGGCCTCTAGGACATGCAGCGTTCATGGCTTCCCCTCGGTCTCGCGGCATCGGTGGCGGGCTCATGCGGGACTGGGGGCGTGCAGGTCGACGTCGCGGTCGGCCAGCCACGGGACGGGGTCAATCGGCGCTCCGTCGATGCGGACCTCGAAGTGCAGGTGGACGCCGGTGCTGTTGCCGGTGGAGCCCTGGTAGCCGAGCAGTGCCCCGGCGGGTACCTGCTGGCCGGGCGTGACGGTGTAGCCGGACAGGTGCGCGTACCGGGTGGTCACGCCGGCGCCGTGGTCGAGTTCGACGAGGTTGCCGTAACCGGCCAGGTTCAGGCCGCCGTCGCGGTCGCAGTAGGCGCTGCTGCACGCGGCGGTGATCACGGTGCCGCCTGCGGCCGCGTAGACGGCGGTGCCGCGGGGGCCGGCGATGTCGACGCCGGCGTGCAGGCTGCCCCAGCGGGGTCCATAGCCGGAGGTGAGGGCGCCGGTGCTGGGTCGGACCCACGATCCAGCTGGGACCGCCAGGCCGGGGCAAACACCGGCCGCCGCACCGCCGGGGTTGGCGGCCCGGGCTTGGGCGGCCGGCCACAGCATGGCGGTCAGCTCCCGGGCCAACGGCTCCCAGCGGGCGTAGGCGCCCCCGTGGGCTGAGACCTGCACGGCCTGCGCTGCCCGGGTGAGCGGCATCGTCCGCCAGTTGGGCACCTCGAGCAGCCGGGCGTAGAAGGCCTCGGCGGCGTAGACGGGGTCCATCAGCTGGGCGACGGTGCCCCAGCCGGCGATCCAGCGCTGTTGAAAGGTGTTGACGCTGTCGTGATCGGAGCCCAGCCCGTCGTGCGCGTAGGTCAGGCTGGTGGCGGTCACCGCGGCCTGCTCCGCGGTCAGTTCCGGGCTGCTGCCGTCGTTGGCCAGCATCCGGATCCGCGACTCCTGGTAGGCGGTGGCCAGCGCCACGGTGGCCGCGTACGGCCCGAGTCCGCGTGCCGCGGCGACGTTCACGATGGTCTGCGCCTGCCCCATCTGGACGGCGTCCAGCGCGATGCCGGCGACGGTGGCGCCGGTACCACCGGTCGAGCAGGACGACGACGCCGTCTGCGTCGATGCCTCCGGAGCGGCGAGAACCGCGAGGGGGATCAGCAGCAGGGTCAGTGCGCCGAACAATGGGACGGCGACGGGAGCGGCAGCCTTCCACAGCCATCGTGTCGCGTACGCCTGCGCCAGTCCTTCTGCAGTCCCGCTCACGCCGGTCCTCCAGCGGTGAGGGCGTCGTTGGTGTAGGTCAGGCGCAGCTCGGGCTGGGTGAGGACTGTCTGCACCTTGAACGCGCGGTCGCCGACCAGCCACAGCGCCCGGCCCTTGCCGGCGAGAGCCCAGTCGGTGACCACCCGCTGCGCCACTGGCGTGAGGCCGAGCAGGGTGCCGAGTTCGTCCCCGACGGCCTGGTCCTGACCGTGCAAGACCCGGGTGTCGCACAGGTGCAGCAGGTCGCGGGCGATGGCGACCGCCTGGGAGGATGCGTCGCCGGCGGTGAGCATGTCCGAGGGCTTGTGGGCGAGCAGGATCTGCACGTCGGCGTCGCGGCGGGACAGCCGCAGGTTGGCGTCCAGGCTCTTCATCGCCTCCACGCCTAGGGCATGTCTCTTAAGTGCGTAGCCAGGTGATGATCGCGGCCAGGACGGCAGCAGCTCGGTAGACGATGGCGA
>NZ_JAAGWG010000048.1 GCF_010682065.1 Blastococcus saxobsidens | reverse complement strand
TGCCAGGCCATCGCCGCCGACGCCCGCCGCGGCGTCCTCGCCCACTCCCGCGTCCAGGAACTCCAGGCCCTCGCCGGGGCCTGACACGACGAAGGGCCCCCGCGGGTGCGGGGGCCCTTCGTCGTGCGGCCCGGTCCAGAGGCTCACCCCGAGCCTGCGAGGGGTGAGGAGGACGGGGTCCTTCGTCAGGCGGCGACCAGGCGGTAGCCGACGCCGCGCACCGTCTTGATCTCCGGCGAGCTCAGGCCGGCGGCCACCAGCTTCCGGCGCAGGTTGGACATGTGCGCCTCGACCAGTCGGAGGTTGCCCTCCCAGTCGGTCTGCCAGACCTCGCGGAGCAGCGTCTCCCGCTGCAGCACCCGGCCGGGGCGGGACGCGAGGGCGGCCAGCAGGTCGAACTCGGTGCGGGTCAGGTCGACGACCTCGCCGTCCACGCGCACCTCGCGGCTGTCCTCGTCCACCTCCAGCTCGGCCAGCCGGCGGACCGATTCGGCCACCGCCGCGGCGACCGGGGCCGCCGGCGCCGCCGTGCGGGGGAAGCGCAGCATCGCCTGCACGCGGGCGGCGAGCTCCCGCGGGGAGAACGGCTTGGCCATGTACCCGTCGGCGCCGACCGCCAGGCCGATCAGCAGATCGACCTCCTCGGCACGCGCGGTGAGCATCAGCACGTAGCAGGCGGTCTCCGCGCGGATCTGGCGGCACACCTCGGTGCCGTCGGCGTCCGGGAGGCCGAGGTCGAGCACGATGAGGTCCGGCGGGTCGCGCCGCACCTCCTCGAGCGCCTCGCCACCGGTCCCGACGGCACGGACGGCGAATCCTGCGCGCTCGAGGACCGTGGTCACGAGCTCGCGGATCTCCTCGGTGTCCTCGACGACGAGCACGGACTGTTCCGGCACGGCGTCTCCTCCTCACGATGCGATCTGTACGGCGCGGCGGAACGGGGGTCCTCCGTCACCTGAGCGGGTGATCGGCACGGGGAAAGCGCTGCTTGAGCCCCCGCCTTGTCGCCCGGACGTGCGGCACCCCCCGGAGGGGTGAGACGCCGGTGGCCGGGCTCATGAGTGCGGCCGGTCCGGCCGTCAACCACCGCGGGGACACCCGTCCCCGCCCCGGCTCGGCCGGGGGACCCGACCGACGGGAGCCGGACCAGTGGACGGTGCTCTGCACGTCCTGGTCGTCGACGACGACCCCGACACCGCACTCTTCGTGCGCACGGTGCTGCAGCGCGGTGGCATGACCGTGACCACCTGCGCGGACCCGCTCGAGGCGCTGGCCCTGGCCGGCCGCACCGAGTTCGACGCCGCGATCACCGACATCGAGATGCCGGGCATGACCGGTCTGGACTTCCTCGACCGGCTCCGCCAGATCCGTCCCGACCTGCCGATCACCGTGATGACGGCGCACGCGTCGGTCGACTACGCCGTCGACGCCCTGCGGCGCCAGGCCGACGAGTTCCTCGTCAAGCCGGTGCCCAAGGACACCCTGGCCGCCACCATCCGCCGGCTGGCCGAGACCGCCCAGGCCAAGCGCGCCGCGGCTCCGCAGCGGCAGACCGTCCTGGCCATCGGCGCGCACCCCGACGACGTCGAGATCGGCGTCGGCGGCACGCTCGCCGCCCACCGGTCCGCCGGCGACCAGGTCGTCATCCTCACCATGTCCCGCGGCGCCCGCGGTGGCGAGGCCGACGACCGGCAGGGCGAGTCGCTGGCCGCCGCCGAGCTCATCGGTGCGCGCCTGTTCCTCGAGGACCTCGAGGACACCCGGATCAGCCCGATGGACCCGACCATGTCGATCATCGAGCGGGTCGTGAACGAGGTGCGGCCCAGCATCGTCTACACCCACTCGGCCAACGACCGGCACCAGGACCACCGGGCCGTGCACCAGGCCGCGAGCGTGGCGACCCGCTCGGTGCCGACGGTCGCGTGCTTCCAGAGCCCCTCGGCCACGATCGACTTCCGGCCCACCCGGTTCGTGACCATCGACGGCTTCACCGACACCAAGCTCGGCCTGCTCAAGAGCTTCCGCTCGCAGGCCGGCATCCGTGCCTACCTGCAGGACGACTTCGTCCTCGCCACGGCCCGCTACTGGTCCCGCTACGCCAGCGGCGGCCAGTACTGCGAGCCCCTCGAGGTGATCCGCGACGCCGGCGGCGTCGTCGGGGCCACGAACGGCACCACCTTCCAGACGTCCTCGTCCACCTCGACCCCTTCGGAGAGCTTCGGTGCCTGACTCCTCCCCCACCCGCGTGCTCGTGACCGGCGCGGGCGGCCCCGCCGGCATCGCCGTGCTCCGCTCGCTGGCCCACCGCGACGACGTCGAGCTGCTCGCCGCCGACATGGACCGGTACGCCAGCGGCCTCTACCTGGTCGAGGCCGGTGCCCGGCACCTGGTCCGCCCGGGCCTGAGCGAGGACTTCGTCGACTCCCTCGTCGAGCTCTGCGAGCGCGAGCGGGTGGACGTGCTGTTCTCCACCGTCGACGTCGAGCTGCCGCGCCTGGCCGCCGACCGCAAGCGGCTCGAGGCCATCGGCACCACGCTGGCCGCGCCGAGCCTGGAGACCCTCGAGGTCTGCCTGGACAAGTACGCGCTGTCCCAGCGCTGCGCCGGCGTCCTGCGGGTGCCGCGCACCGCGCTGCTCGGCGAGACCGACCCCGACAGCTGGAACTACCCGGTCATCGTCAAGCCGCGCCGCGGCGCCGGCTCGCGCGGTGTCCACCTGGTCGAGGACGCCGCCGCGCTGCGCGCCCTCGGCGACGACGAGGACATCCTCGTGCAGGCGCACCTGCCCGGCGACGAGTACTCCGTGGACACGCTGGCCGACGCCGACGGCACCGTCGTCGCCGCCGTCCCGCGCTCCCGGCTGCGGGTCGACTCCGGGGTCTCGGTCGCCGGCTGCACCGTCGCCGACCCCGAGCTGGAGGAGACCGCCCGCCTGGTGGCCGCCGCCATCGGCCTGGTGGGCGTCGCCAACATCCAGCTCCGCCGGGACGGCGAGGGCCGGCCCGCCCTGCTGGAGGTCAACCCCCGCTTCCCCGGCGCGATGCCGCTGACCGTGGCCGCCGGCGTGGACATGCCGTCGCTGGCCCTGGACCTGGCGCTGGAGCGACCGCTCCCGGCGTCGGTGCCCTTCACCGAGCTGGCCGTCGTCCGGTACCTGGAGGACGTCTTCCTGCCGCTGGGCGACGTCGTCCCCGAGGAGGCCGGCCGATGACCACCGCCCTGGGTGAGCGCGACCTGCTGCTCACCGACCACCACGTGCACTCCACCTGGTCCGACGACGCGATCAGCGCCCCGATGGAGAACCTCGTCGCCGCCCGCGACACCGGCCTGGCCAGCATCCGCATGGTCGACCACGTCCGGACCACGACGACGTGGGTGCCCGGCTTCCTCGCCGAGGTGTCCGCGCTGCCCCGGATCGAGGGCCTGGAGGTCCTGACCGGTGTGGAGGCCAAGATCCTCGACGCCTCCGGTCGCCTCGACGTCCCCGACGACCTGGTCGTGGGCCGCGGCGGCGTGGACCGGGTGCTGATCGCCGACCACCAGTTCCCCGGGCCCGACGGGCCGTGGAGCCCGCGCCGCACGCTCGAGGAGCTGGCCTCCGGTCTGCCGGCGGAGGACGCCCTGGGCATCCTGGTGACCGCCACCGTGCGCGCCATGGAGCGCGCCGGACGCGGCCAGCTGGCCCACCTGTTCTCGCTGCTGCCGAAGATCGGCCTGCACGAGAGCGAGCTGCTCGACCAGCACATCGCCGCCATCGCCGACGCCGCCGTGCGCACCGGCACGACGGTCGAGGTCAACGAGAAGTGGCGCTGCCCCGGCCCCCGCGTGGTGCTCGGGCTCGCCGCCGCCGGGGTCACCCTCGTCGGTTCCACCGACAGCCACGAGTCCACGACCGTGGGCCGCTACTCCTGGGTGGCCGACGCCGCCTCGGCGACCCGATTGGTGAGCACGCGATGAACGAGCTCCTCGCCGCCTCCGGCACCGACGTGGCCGGGACCGGCCGCACGGTGCTGACCTGGCTGCTGCTGGCCCTCGTCGGTGTGGGCGCGATCCCCGTGGTCGCCGGGCTCGCCCAGTTCCTGGTGATCCCGCTGCACGCCGTCCGCAACCACTACCGCGAGACCGGGCCGTACCTGCCCAACGTCGCGGTGGTGATCCCGGCGTGGAACGAGGCCGCCGTCCTCACCACCTCGATCGAACGGCTGATGGGGCTGGACTACCCGCCGGACCGACTGCGGATCTACGTCGTGGACGACGCCAGCACCGACGACACCCCCGCGGTGCTCGCCCGCTGCGCCGCGCGCTTCCCCGGCCGGGTCGTGCACCTGCGCCGCGACAAGGGCGGCGAGGGCAAGGCCCACACGCTCAACCACGGGCTGCGCGAGATCCTCGCCGACGACTGGATGGAGGCGTTGCTGATCATGGACGCCGACGTCATCTACGAGCCGGCGTCGCTGCGCAAGATGACCCGCCACCTGGCCGACCCCACCGTCGGCGCGGTGACCGCCTACATCCGCGAGGGCAGCGGCGACCCGCAGGGCATCACCCGGTTCATCGGCTTCGACTACCTGGCCGCGCAGGCCGCCTCCCGCCGGGCGCAGAACGTCGCCGGCGCGATGGCCTGCCTCGCCGGTGGCGCTCAGCTGCACACCCGGGAGAACCTGCTGGCCATCGGCGGGCAGATCGACACCTCCTCGCTCGCCGAGGACACGGTCACCACGTTCCGCACCCAGCTGGCCGGCCGCCGGGTCGTCTTCGAGCCGCACGCCCGCGTGCTGGCCGAGGAGCCCGCCGGCATCGACGCGCTGTGGAAGCAGCGGCTGCGCTGGGCGCGCGGCAACGTGCAGATCACCTCGATGTACCGGCACCTGTTCTTCCGCAGGTCGGTGCACCCGGGCCTGGGCGGCATCTTCTTCGGCATCTTCTGGTTCGCGATCCTGCTGCTCCCGGTCGCCATGCTGCTGACCTCGGTCGGCCTCACCGGGCTGTACCTGCTCGACAGCGAGCTCGCGGCGGAGGTGTTCGGGGCGGCGGTGTTCGTGCCCATCGCCACCTTCGTCTTCATGATCACGCTGACGATCTCGGTCGATCCGCGGACCGGCTTCCGGGTCTGGCGCGAGGCGCTGCTGTTCCCGGGCGCCATCTCCTTCGTGGTCCTGCTCGCCGCCGCGTTCCCGGGGGTCGTGCCGCTGTCGGGGGCGGCGGAGACGTTCTGGACGCTGTTCGTCTACAGCTGGCTGGTGCTCTGCATCCCGCTGGCCTACGGGGTCCGGAAGCTGGAGGGCACCCGCTGGGGCCGCCCGCTGGCCCCGCTGGCGCTCTACCTGGTCGGCTTCGGGCCGATGATGTGCGCGATCACCGTGGACGCCTACGTCAAGGAGTTCCGCGGGGCCGCCATGACCTGGGACAAGACCGAGAAGACCGGGAGGGTCACCGTATGAGCCGCGTCCACGAGCTGGTCGGCGCCGGACAGCCGTTCCGCGTCAGCCCGCCGATCGTCATGACCGAGGAACTGCTCGCCCAGTGCGGCGGGCGTCCCCCGGTGTGGGCCGACCCCGTGGCCCTCGCCGACGAGACCGAGGCCGACCGGGTGCGGGAGCGCCGGCTGTACGTGGGCCTGCTCGCGGCGATCACCGTCGTCGTCCTGCTCTACCTCGCCCGCGCCGCCCTCCTGGGCTGACCACCTCCGGCACCCTCTGGGCCAAAGTGGCGATATTGGCCCACAGGGTGCCGGCTTGACCTGCAGCACTGGCGCAATCCGGTTAGGCCAGGCTAACCTCTCCGCGTTGCCCCGGTCCGCCGGCGCAGCGCGTCCCCGGCCCCGGCGTTAGGCGAGCGACCCGTGTACGTGTGCCACTGCAACGTGGTGACCGACCGCGACATCCTCGAGTCCATCGCCAACGGCGCCAGGTGCGTCGCCGACGTGGCGCGCGAGACGGGTGCGGGCCGGACCTGCGGCAACTGCATCAGCTCGCTGCGGGACCTCGTGTGCAAGCATTGCCCGGTCCGCGCCGGACGCGACACAGAGCGCCCGGCTGAGCGAGAACTGGGAGTGGCTGGTGCAGCCCGTTAGCCCCCGTGTGGTCGAACTTCTCAATGACGCGCTGACCTTCGAGCTCACCGTCACCAACACGTACTTCCTCAACGCGCGCATGCTCGACGCGTGGGGTCTGCCGAAGCTCGGCAAGGTGTTCTACGACCTCTCCATCGACGAGATGCGGGACGCCGACTCCCTCATCCAGCGGGTGCTGCTGTTCGACGGCCACCCCAACGTGCAGCGCCTGGGCGCCATCCGCGTCGGCGAGAGCGCCGAGGAGATGCTGGTGCTGGCCCTCGACAGCGAGAAGGCCGCCGTCGCGCAGTTCAACGCCTCCGCCAAGGAGTGCCACGAGCTCGGCGACCACGGCACCGCCTCGGTCTTCGAGGAGATGGTCCTCGACGAGGAGAAGCACGCCGACTGGTTCGAGGCCCAGCTGGCCGCGATCGAGCGGGTGGGTGCGCCGCAGTACCTGGCCGCGCAGATCTCCACCGAGACCCCCGCCTGACCTGACGTCCGAGGGCCCCTCTCCCGGCGGGAGAGGGGCCCTCGTCGCGTTCCCGGCTCAGCCGGCCAGGAGCTCCTCGAGCCGCTCGAGCTGCAGGGTGGCGGCCTTCAGCCCGATGCCGGTGTAGAAGACGTCGTCGTCGACGGCGTAGGCCCGGCCGTTCTGCACGGCGGGCAGCCGCGACCACAGCGGACCGGCGACGACGGCGGCCTCGCCGGACTCGTCGGCCGATCCGTAGGACGAGTACAGGACGACGTCCCCGGTCGCCTGGGTGACCTGCTCCTCGCTGAGCTCGGCGAACGTGGCCCCCGCGCCCCCGGGCAACTCGACGAGGTCCAGCCCGACGTCCGCGAGCACCGTGCCGATGAAGGACTCCGGCTGGTAGGCGCGGATGGGGCCGCCGACGAAGCGCAGCGGGCTGATGGTCGTCGCCGCGGGGTCGCCGATCGCCTTGCCCAGTTCGGCGGCGTCGGCCTCGTAGTCGGCGAGCAGCTCCGCGGCCACGTCCTCCATGCCGAGCGCCTCGGCGTCGAGCAGGAAGTTCTCCTTCCAGGTGTCGCCCAGGTCCGCGGCGAAGACGGTGGGGGCGATCTGCGACAGCTGCGGGTAGATGTCCTCGTGCCGCACCTCGTTGGACAGGATCAGGTCCGGCTGCAGTGCCGCGATGGCCTCGAGGTCGGGCTCGGCGATGGTGCCGACCACCTCCACGCCCGCAGCGTCCTCGGCCAGGTAGCTCAGGAAGCCGTCGGACACGGCGGTGGTGACGGCGCCCGCCGGGGTGACGCCGAGCGAGAGCACGGAGTCCAGTTCTCCGGTGTCCAGGACGACGACCCGCTCGGGCCGCTCCGGGATCTCGGTGCTGCCCATGGCGTGCTCGACGGTGCGCGGGAACGCCTCGTCGGCCGAGCCGGAGGCCTGAGCCGAGCCCTCTTGCTCGCCACTCCCCCCGCAGGCCGTCACGGTCAGAGCGGCGGCGAGGGTCAGGGCGGCCGCGCGCAGGACGCGCATCGTCATTCGTTCTCCTTCGAAGGCGGGCTCAGATCGGGGGTCCAGGCGTCTGGATCGATGCGGCAGTGGTGTGCAAGACTGCCGAAAGCCAGGTGAGGCTAGCCTAAGTCGAGAGACGGTCTGCACCTGCCGGACCCGGGAGCAGCCGTGACCGTCGAGACCACGCAGATCCCCGCGTACCGCACCTTCCCGGTGCAGGTGGCGCGGGTGCAGCGGCTGAGCCCGAGCTTCCTGCGGGTCACGTTCACCGGCCCCGAGCTCGACGCCTTCGCCTCCAACGGCTTCGACCAGCGGATCAAGGTCATGCTGCCGCTGCCCGGGCGCGGCATCCTCGACTGCCCGGCGGGTGAGGACTGGTACGGCGCGTGGCGGTCGCTCCCGCCGGAGCGGCAGATGCCCATCCGCACCTACACCGTCCGGGCGGCCCGGCCGGAGCTGCACGAGGTCGACGTCGACTTCGTCCTGCACGGCGCGACGGGGCCGGCGTCGGCGTGGGCCGAGCACGCCGCGGCCGGCGACGAGGTCGTGCTCGTCGGTCCGAACGCGCACTTCTCCGGCCCCACCGGCGGGTTCGAGTGGCACCCGCCGGCCGACGCGTCGTGCCTGCTCGTGGCCGGCGACGAGACCGCGGTCCCGGCGATCTGCGCGATCGTCGAGGCCCTGCCGGAGGGCACGCACGCGCGGGTCCTGCTGGAGGTGCCGGTCGCCGGGGACGCCCTGGACGTCGCCACCCCCCGGGGCGTGGAGGTCACCTGGCTGCCCCGGTCGACCGGGAACGGCGCGCCCGCCGCGCGGCGCGGCGCCCTGCTCACGGCCGCGGTCGTGGCCGCCGTCGGCGACCTGGGCGACCGGCTCGCCCCCTCCCCCGCCGCCGACCTGGCCGACGTGGACGTCGACATCGACATCGACATCGACTCGGGGATCCTCTGGGAGGTGCCCGACGGTCCGGTGCCGACCGGGTCCTCGGGCGTCTACGCGTGGCTGGCGGGCGAGGCGGGCGTGGTCAAGGGGCTGCGCCGGCACCTCGTGCAGGAGGCGGGCGTGGACCGGCGGTCGGTGGCCTTCATGGGCTACTGGCGCGAGGGGCGCGACAGCGACTGAGGCGCCGGGCCGACCAGTCCTCGGTTTGACACCGTGACACCGGGCGGTGTCACATTGATGGATGCCTGGCTACGACGTCGTCGCCATGGACGGCCTGAGCATCATCGGGACCGTCGGCTTCTTCGTGCCCGCCGCCGTCCTCCTCGCCCTGGTGGCCGGTGCCGTGGTGCGGGACCGCCGGCTGAGTGCCCGGGAGGCCTCCGAGGAAGCCACCCGCGAGGCGATGGAACGGGAAGCGGTGCGCGACGGCGACCCGCCTACTCCTCCTCGAGCTGACTGAGCGCGGTCTCCACCGCCGCCTCCACCTCGCCCGCCATCTCGGTGCGGAACGCCGCGAGCATGGCCTGGGCCGCGACCGGCTGCAGCCGCGTGACGGTGGCCAGGATGTCCTCCAGCCGCTCCCGCGGCGCCCCGGCCTCGACGAAGTCCCGCCAGCCGGTGTCGACGAACATCTGCACGTAGGTGGCGGCGATGGCCCGCACGTGCTCGTTGACCACCGCCTGCGCGGCGATCAGCGCGGCCGGCGGCACGCCCAGGCCGACGACCTGCAGCCCGGCCATCAGCAGGGCCGGGTCGATCACCCGCAGCCGGCCGTCGTCCAGGCGCTCCACCAGGCCGAGCTCGACCAGCTGGTCGACCACCTCCGGCTGCTCGGGCACACCGGCCCGCGCGGCCAGCTCCGCCCCGGTGGTGATCTCCGGCTCCGGCGGCAGCCACGGCGCCAGCAGGGCGCGATGCAGCGCCAGGGTGGCCGAGCTGGCGGTGGGCGGCGCGCTGGCCAGGGTCCGTTCGATCATCGCCAGGGAGTAGCCCTCGGCCAGCATCTCGCGGACGAGCAGCAGCCGGGCGACGTGCTCCCGGCCGTAGTAGCCGGTGCGGCCGACCATGCGCGGCGGAGGCAGCAGGCCCCGAGCCGAGTAGGCGCGCACGTTGCGGACCGTGACGCCGACCCGGGCGGCGAGCTCGTCGACGGTCAGCTGCGGGCCCGCCGTCGCGTCTGGGGGGTCCATCTCCGGTGCGCTCACCCACTCCTCCTTCCCGTCGTCACCACACGGTAAGCCGCTCGTTCTATGTATCAGTTGTCGATGTCACCGTGATGGGTGTTCCATAGCCCCATGCCGAGAGGGAGCGCCATGCCACTGGCCGCAGACACCCGCCCCGCGGGGGGCGCCGCCATCGGGGAGGTCCTCCTCGCCACCGCGATCGGCCTCGGGCTCACCGTGGCGCTGCTCGCGCTCGTCTACCTGCACCGCAGCCGCCGGTCGGCGGTCCTGACCCGGATCGGGAACCGGCTCGGGTCGGCGACCGGGGTTCCGGCCTGGGTGGCGCTGCCCACCGTCCTGACGACGATCTCGCTGCTCACCGCGCTGCTCGGCATGCTCTGGGACATCGCGCTGCACATCGGGGTCGGGCGCGACGAGGGCCCGCTGGCCAACCCCGCGCACTTCCTCATCCTCTTCGGCCTCTTCGGCGTCTTCGCCGGCGGCGTCCTGGCCTGCGCCATGCCCCTGGACGAGAAGCCCGGCCCGTCCGCGGTGCGCTTCCTGCGCGGCTGGGACGTGCCGGTCGGCGGCATCATCCTGACCGCCGCCGGCTTCTACGCCCTGCTCGGCTTCCCCCTCGACGACGTCTGGCACCGGATGTTCGGCCAGGACGTCACGCTCTGGGGCCCCACCCACCTGATGCTCATCGGCGGCGCCGGCCTGTCCATCGTCGGCCTGCTGCTGCTGGAGCAAGAGGGCCACGGCGGCCTGTCCACCGACGACGGCGACCGGAAGGTGGGCCGCACCGCCCGCTTTCTCCGGCAGGCCTCGGCCATGGGCGGCCTGCTCCTGGGCATGTCGGTCTTCCAGGGCGAGTACGACTTCGACGTCCCGCAGTTCCGCCTGGTGCTCGAGCCGCTCATGATCGCCGCGGCCGCCGGGATCGCCCTGGTCTCGGCCCGCCTCTTCATGGGCCGGGGCGGCGCGCTCGCCGCGGTCGCCTTCTTCCTGGTCATCCGCGGCGGCATCGCGCTGATCGTCGGGCCCGCCTTCGGCGAGATCACGCCGTCCTTCCCGCTGTACCTGGGCTCGGCGATCATCGTCGAGCTGCTCGCCCTCGCGGTGCCGCTGGCCCGCCGTCCCCTGGTCTTCGGCGCTGTCGCGGGCGTGCTGATCGGCACGATCGGCCACGCCACGGAGTGGGGCTGGACGCAGTTCACCCAGACGCTGGCCTGGAACAGCGACATCCTGGTCGAGGGCACGCTGATGGCCATCGCCGGTGGCGTCGCCGGCGGTCTGCTCGGCGCGCTGCTGGCCTCCGGCCTGCGCCGCCGCCTGCCCCGCCCCGCGATCGCGCGGACCGTCGTCGTCGGCTCGCTGGTCGTGCTGGCCGCCGCCGTCGCCAACGGGCTCATGGCGACGGTGCCCGACGACCTCGAGGCCACCTTCGGCATCGAGGACGTGCAGACCGACCCCCGCACGGCGAACATCACCGTGCAGCTCGACCCGGCCGACTTCGCCGACGACCCGGCGTGGGTGCAGATCACCTCGTGGCAGGGCGACGGGCTGGTCGTCACCCAGCTCGAGCAGACCGGTGAGGGCGCCTACCGGACGACCGAGCCGGTGCCGCTGCACGGCACCTGGAAGACGCTGCTGCGGGTGCACGACGGCCGGGTGCTCACCGCCGTCCCGATCTACCTGCCGCAGGACGACGCCATCGGCGAGGACGAGGTCCCGGCCGAGGACGGGATGACCCGGTCGGCCATCCCGGAGGTCGACATCCTCCAGCGCGAGCTGAAGGACGCCGAGGGCAGCCTGTGGACGATCTCCAACCTCGTCGTGCTGGCCTGCACCCTGGCCCTGATCGCCGCCATCTCCTGGGGTGTCGGCCGGTACTCCCGCCGGGCGAGCCAGGAGGAGCCCTTCGCCGACGCGCCGGCGGACAGCCCCGCCGAGGGGACGACGTCCGGCACGGTGCGCCGATGAGGGCCCGGCGGCTCCTCGTCGCCGCGCTCCTCCCCCTGACCCTGGCCGGCTGCGCGGGGACCGACGCCCCCGAGCAGGAGTCCGCCGCCTCCACGGCCGCCTCCACCGCGGCGGAGCGCTCGGGGTCCGGCGACGACCCGGCGACGGCCAGCCCGGCCGCGCCCGCCGAGGCGGCCGGGCAGCGGATCGAGGTCCAGGTCGCCGGCGGCCAGGTCACCGGCGACACCGGCCGGGTGCCCGTGCCGCTCGGGGAGCCGGTCACCCTGGTCGTCACCGGCGACGCCGCCGACGAGCTCCACCTGCACGGCTACGACCTCACGGCCGAGCTGGTCCCCGGGCAACCGGCGGAGCTTCAGTTCGACGCCACGATCCCGGGGGTCTTCGAGCTCGAGCTGCACGATGCCGGGACGGTGCTGCTGACGCTGCAGGTCTCGTGACCGAGGTCGCCAGGATCGGCAACGCACCCCGGAGCACGGTTCGGTGACCCTGCTCGCCCACGGGGTCGGTTCGCGCACCGACCTGCCGATCCCGCTCGGCCTGGCGCTGTACGGCGCCGGGGCGGCCATCCTGATCAGCTTCGCGGCGCTGCTGCTGCTCTGGCGGACGCCGAAGCTGGGCGGGTCGGACTCGGGCCGGCCGCTGCCGGCTGCAGTGCAGCGTGCCGTGGACAGCGCCGCCCTCCGCAGGACCCTCCAGGCCGTGGCCCTCGCGCTGCTCGTCCTGGTGATCGCGGCGGCCCTCGGCGGGCCCGAGGAGACCGCCCGGAACCTGGCGCCGTGGGCGCTGTACGTGACGTTCTGGGTGGGGCTGGTGCCGGCCAGCCTCCTGCTCGGCCCGGTGTGGCGGGTGGCGAACCCCCTCCGTCTGCTGCACCGCATCCTGCGCGCAGCGGTACCGAGGGCCCCGGGCGCCCGGCGGTTGCCGGCCCTCGGGCTCTGGCCGGCCGCCGCCTCGCTGCTGGTGTTCCTGTGGTTCGAGCTCGTGTACCCCGGCCGCGCCGAGCCGGTGACCGTCGCCGCCTTCCTGATCGGCTGGGCGGTCGTCCACACCGGCCTGGCGCTGTGGTTCGGCGAGGAGTGGTTCGCTTCCGGGGACGGCTTCGAGGTCTACTCCACGCTCATCGCCCGCCTCTCCCCCTGGGGGCGCCGCGGCGACGGGCGGCTCGTGCTCCGCAATCCGCTGGCCAACGCCACCGCGACGCCCGAGACGCCGGGGCTGGCCGCCGTCGTCGTCGTGCTGCTGGGTTCGACGGCGTTCGACGGTCTCTCCCGCACCGCCTGGTGGCAGACCGGCCCGGGCGCGGCGAACGACTCCCTGTCGGGCACCCTCGGGCTGGTCGCGATGGTGGGCCTGGTGGCGGTCCTCTACCTGCTGGGCACCCGGCTGTCCGGACGGCTGGCCGGGCAGCCGCTCGGCGTGCAGCCCCGCCGGTACGCCGCCACGGTGATCCCCATCGCGCTGGGCTACACGATCGCCCACTACTTCAGCCTGCTCGTGCTCGACGGTCAGACGACGTGGATCCTCGCGAGCAACCCGTTCGGCGTCCCGGGGGTGGACCTCTTCGGCACCTACGGCAACGTCCTCGACCTGGCCGCGGTCAGCCCCGACACGATCGCCTACGTGCAGGTCGGCGGGGTCGTCGCCGGGCACGTGGCCGGCGTGACGCTCGCGCACGAGCGCGCGCTGCGCTCCGAACGCCACGCGCGCGCGTCCGACCAGCTCCCGCTGGTCGTCGTCATGGTGCTGTTCACGGTGGGCGGGCTCGGGCTGCTCTTCGGCTTCTGAGGTCGCGCCGGGCCCCGCACCCAGGCCGCGCCGGCCGGGCGGTTCACCCGAAAGGGCACGCCGCACTCCAGCTCAGGGCCCGGAACGCCGATGACCCAGGAGCCTGACCGGCGCCATCGGGGCCCGTTGCCCTGCCGAGTGCGAAAGGAGCGCTCCCGTGATTGCTGTGACCTGCCGCAACGGCGAGCACTTTTCCGTCGACCCCGACCACATCGAGCGGATCGAGCACCACGGCGACACCGTGCTGCACCTCGTCGACGGCACCCACTACGTGGTGGAGACCTCCTTCGACGACGTGCTGCGCTCGATCAGCACTGCCCGGGCCGGAGCGCTCGCGGCCCGCGCGCAGCTGCTCAACGGCTACGCGGCGATGCCGGCGGCGGCGCGCCTGGCACGACGGCACGGCGTGGTCACCACCTCTGCCGCCGACTGACAGGCACCATCGGCCTCGGCGCCCCCCACCGACCGGTGGCGGGTGCTCCCCGATGCGGAGGTGACCCGTGGCGCGCAGTCCCGCACGCGACGCTGCCCGATCCCGGCCCGGCCTGGTGTCCCCCGAGGACGCGGTCGCCATGGCCGACCAGCTCACGACCTGGCGGACGGTGGACCGGCGCCTGGTGCACAAGGCCGCCCTCGCCGAGGTCCTGATCACCGACCTCCGGCCGGTCGCCGAGGACCTGGTGGCGCTGGCCGCCCAGTGGCCGCGCTCCCACCCGCTGTTCCAGCCCCACCCCGACGAGGACCCCGATCCGCTGCTCTTCGTCGAGACACTGCGCCAGGGCGGCATCTACCTGAGCCACGAGCACCTCGGCGTCGCCCTGGGCACCCAGTTCGTCTTCGAGGGCATCTCGGCCGACTACCTCGCTCCCCCGCCGCGCCCCGGGACCGGACCGGGCGACGTCGTCGTCCTCGTCGTCCGGATCGAGGCCCGGCGCCGCGGCCAGGTCGTCGCGGGGGCGGCCCTGGACATCGAGGCGTGGTGCGGGCCGGGGCGGTTCGCCGCCGCGCGGGCCTCCTACCGCTGCCTCCCGCCGGCTGTCTACGCCCGCCTGCGGCAGCCGGCCGTCGCGGCGCCGGTCATCCCGCTCCCCCGCACGTCCGCCGAGACGGTCGGCTCCGCGGACGTCCTCGCCGTGGACCACGGGCATCCCACGTTCTTCGACCACGCGGTCGACCACCTGCCCGGCATGCTGCTCATCGACGGGGCCCTGCGCGCGACGCGTCCGCTGCTCGACGTCGGCGACGGCCCGTGGGGCTTCGACCTCTGCTTCGAACGGTTCGCGGAGCTCGACTCCCCGACCAGCGTGACCACCCGGCGCGTCGGGTCCGGTGTCGAGGTCGTGCTCGCGCAGGCGGCCGGCGCGGTCGCGCGCGGCACGGTGCGGTCCTACGCGGAGGTGCCCGTGCCGGCGTCGGTGGCGTCGGTGCCGGCCGGGCGCAGCTGAGGGAGCACCAGCTTCCAGAAGTTCTCGAGCCGGTTCAGCAGGTCCCGGCGGCCGGTCAGCTCCCAGGACACCTGCTGCATGCCGAAGAAGCTGGCCACGATGGCCTGGGCCGTCCCCTCGGGGTCGACCCGGGTGTTGATCTGGCCCCGTTCCTGCCCCTGCGCGATGAGCGCGCGGAGCGCTCCCTGCCACCCGACGTAGGGCTGCGGGAGCTTGGCGAGGGACTCGGGCGGCAGCTCGGCGAGCAGCCGCTTGGCCGCCTGCGTCATGAGGTCGTTCGTGAACTGGTCCGCGGCCTTGTAGGTGACGGCCACGAGCGCGTCCAGGGCGTCGTCGTGGGCGGCCATGACCGCGCCCAGCAGCGGCGGCCAGCTGGCGTACATGTTCCGCACGATGTCGAGGGCGATCTCCTCCTTGGAGGGGAAGTGCCAGTAGACCGCGCCCTTGGTCATGCCCGTGCCGGCGACGATGTCGCTCAACGACGCGGTCGCGTAGCCCCGCTCGCTGAACAGCGCGGCCGCTGCCTCCACGATCAGACGACGGGTGGCGGCACTGTCGCTGGCCCGCCCGCGAGGCCGACGGGCAGCAAGGGGCTGCGCCGTCTCCACCGGCTCGACCATCAGTTGCCTCCACCGTCCGGCGTCATCGCGATGCGCGAGCCTAACGGTGCAACCTGTGATTCGGCGTCACCCTCTCCCGCCGTGGGGTGAGATCCATCCGGCGCCCGCCCCGACGATGCGGGACGGGCGCCGGGTGGTGGTTCCGGGCAGTGGCTGCGGACGGGAGGCTCAGCGGAGCCGGAGGACCTTCATGGTCTGGGCCGCCATGCCGGCCTCACCCAGGGCGTTCGGGTGCACGATCACCGGGTTGGTGCCCTGCAGCACCGGCTCCACCCAGCGCACGCCGAGGCGCTGGCACGCGTCGTGCCCCTCGGACACCGCCGAGAGGTCGACGTAGACGGCGCCGGCCTGCTTCGCCGCCCGCTTCACCGCGTCGTTCAGCGTGGCCTGCAGGCTGCGCAGGTAGGGCACGTCGCCTTCAGCGATGGGCATCCGGTCGAAGCAGCCGCCGGTGGCCGGGAGGATCCACGGGTAGCCGAGGATCGCCACCTTCGCCTTCGGCGACCTGGCCTTCACGTCCTTCAGCGCCTGGACGAGCGCCGGGTAGGTGGTGGTCCGGATCGTGTCCTCGAAGGAGGAGCCGTACTTGTCCTTGCAGGGGCTGCCCTTGCCGAGGGTGGTCAGCCCCGCCGCGCCGCACTGGAGGATCGAGTTGATGAAGACGCTGCTGTCGTTGCCACCGATGGTCATGGTGACCAGCTGGGTGTCGCGGCTCAGCGCGTCGAGCTGCGGAGCGACCCCGGGGTACTGGGCGCCGCGGTCGTCGCCGGTGTCGGCTCCGCCGCAGGTGACGTCGGTGAGCTGGGCGCCGATGGCGGCCGCGATCACGTGCGGGTAGTTGCGCGTCGAGCGCAGGCACTGCGGTGGTGCCGTGAGGTCGGGCGGGAGGACACCGGAGGCGGCGCTGTAGGAGTCACCGAGGGCCACGTACCGGAGGGGCTGCTGCCACGGCGTGGCCTGCGCAGCCGGCGCGACGAGCAGGCCGACCAGGACCGCGAGGGCGGCGAGGACGCTGACGGTGAGACGGCGCACGTCTGCTCCAAGGGAGTCGGGGACTGTGCGCAGACCAACGTCCGAGGCGGTTGATGGTTACGCCCGTCACACGTACTCGTCGTCGGAAACGCAGAAGGCCGCCCTCCCGGCGGGAGGACGGCCTGTGCGCTTCGGTGGAGCTGAGGGGACTCGAACCCCTGACCCCCACACTGCCAGGCCGACCTGACGGCGTTCGCCGACGTCCGCCGATGTCCGAAAAGGCCTGGCGAGCAGGGGGTTCACTGCCTCGCCGGACGACCACGAACGACCCTGAATCAAGATCGAAGTAGGCCAACTGCAACCAGAACTGCAACCAGAATTCCCGGTGGTTAGCGAGCCTCAATAGGGCCGCTGAGAACATCTGCCCGCGCCGGAGACCGCGCTCTTGCGCTGGGTCGACTCCCCCTGGCCCGGGCCGGCCGAGACAGTTCCGGCCGACCCGGTGGACTGCCGATGAGACAGCCATGCGCACCAGCCACGCCGCCACCGCGCTCGCTGCCTTCACCGCCGGCCTCACCGTCGCGGCCACCTTGCGTCGGCTTCCCGGCCACCGCCTGTCGGCAGAGCCGGCCGTCACCACCACAGCCCTCCCCTCGGTGGCACCGAGCCCGGAGCATGACGCCGTCGTACTGCCGTTCGCCCGTCCCTTCGCCGGGCAGCCCCACCATCTGCCCGACTCGCCGGCCCGATGCGGGGACAGCGGCGGCCTGACGAAAACCGGTGCGCCGTGCGGCGCCCGGGCCACCACCGGAAGCCGCTGCCATCATCACCCGAGGGTCGCCTGAGCCTGCCGGTTCTGCACCACCCTGGCGATCCTGGGACCTCTGAGCCCTCGCGCAAGCTTCCAAGCCGGCCATGCCGGTTCGATCCCGGTCACCCGCTCCACGCCTAACCCAGGTCAGGCTGCCTGCTAGGTGTTGCTCGTCATGACGTTGGTGACGCCGGTGTGGAGGCGTGAGGCGGGTGGTTGGTTCCCGGCAGCGGT
>NZ_JAAGWG010000047.1 GCF_010682065.1 Blastococcus saxobsidens | reverse complement strand
CCGTTGAAGACCCGAGGTCAGTCAGTCGCTGAGTCAGGAACGACCGCTGCGGGGCTCGCCTACATCCTCACTGTCAGCCGGGCATCGTGATGAGCACGACAGCGGCGACGGCGGAACCGAGCCCGGCCAGCTGCGCGGCGGCCAGCCGCTCGCGCAGCACGACCAGGGCCAGGACGACGGTGCTCACGGGGTACAGCGAGGCGAGGACGCCGGTGATCGCCAGCTGGCCGTCCTGCTGGGTGGCGAGCAGGAACAGGGCGTTGGCGGTCATGTCGCCGAGCCCGGACAGCACGACCAGCGGCAGCGCGGCGCCATCCGTCCGGAGCGGGCGCCCGCCGGCCAGGGCGACCGACAGCACGAGCAGCACCGAGGCGACGCGGGCGGCCACCAGGGGGGTGAGCCCCGCGTCGGCGGACGTGCGGTCGAGCAGCACGAAGAACAGACCGAAGGCCGCACCGGCGGCGAGCGCGGGCAGCAGGGTCGTCGGGCGGGCCGACCGCAGGGCGCCGACGCCGTCCTCGGCCGACACCAGCACCACCGCCACCAGGGCCACGGCGATGCCGGCCGTCGCCCAGGCGCCGATGCGTTCGCCACCCAGCAGGCCGACGAGCACGGGCACGGCGGCCGCGGTGACGGCGGTGACCGGAGCGACGACGCTCATGACGCCCCGGGCCAGGGTCCGGAAGAACACCAGCAGGCCGGTGGAGCCGGCCAGGCCCGCGGCGGCGCCCCAGACGAGGTCCGCGGCGCTCACCGGGCCGCCGAGCCAGGGGAGCAGGGCGACCAGCGCCAGCAGTCCGGCGACCTGGGAGACGGCGACGACGCCGAAGACCGGGGCCCGGCGACTGGCCAGCCCGCCGACGAAGTCCGACGCCCCGTAGACGACGGCCGACGCCACGGCGAGCACGACGGCCACCCGCACCTCCCGCTGATCCCGTGATGATCAGGTCACCTGATCATCACGGGTCCTGGCTCACGGTCGACGGTGAGCCAGGACCCCGAACGGTGAGCCAGGACGCCGGTCCGCCGACGCGCGAGCATCCTCGCAGCGGAACCCAGGCGCGGGCCGGGCGCGGGGACGGGCAGAATGGCCTCCCGTGTCTGGCGCCAACGATCCCTACGACCCCAAGCAGGTCGCCGCGCTCTCCCAGGAGGCGCTGACCTCCGCGCTGGAGCAGGGCGGCGCGGCGTTCGCGAACGCCGCCGACCTGGAGCAGCTGGCCGCCGTGCGTCCCGACCACCTCGGCGACCGGGCGCCCCTGCTGCTGGCCCGGCGGGAGCTCGGTGCGCTGCCTCCGGCGGCCCGCTCGGACGCCGGCAAGCGGCTCAACAGCGTCCTGGGCGACCTCAAGGCCGCCTACGCCACCCGGCTGACCGAGCTGGAGGCCGAGCGCGACGCCCGGGTGCTGGCCGAGGAGCGGGTCGACGTCACGTTGCCGTGGGACCGCACCCCGCGCGGGGCCCGCCACCCGCTGACCACGCTCACCGACCGGATCGCCGACATCTTCGTCGGCATGGGCTACGAGGTGGCCGAGGGCCCGGAGCTCGAGGCCGAGTGGCTGAACTTCGACGCGCTCAACATCGGTCCCGACCATCCGTCGCGGTCGATGATGGACACCTTCTTCGTCGCGCCGGAGGACTCCGGCCTGGTGCTGCGCACGCACACCAGCCCGGTGCAGGCGCGCACCATGCTGGACCGGGAGCCGCCCGTCTACGTCGTCGCGCCCGGCCGGGTCTACCGGACCGACGAGCTCGACGCGACGCACCTGCCGGTCTTCCACCAGGTCGAGGGCCTGGCCGTCGACCGGGGCCTGACGATGGCCCACCTGCGCGGCACGCTGGACCACCTGGCCCGGCAGCTGTTCGGCGCGGAAGCCCGCACCCGGTGGCGGCCGCACTTCTTCCCCTTCACCGAGCCGTCGGCGGAGTTCGACGTCTGGTTCCCCGAGCACCGCGACGGCCCCCAGTGGGTCGAGTGGGGTGGCTGCGGGATGGTGAACCCGCGGGTGCTGCGCGCCTGCGGCATCGACCCCGACGTCTACTCCGGCTTCGCCTTCGGCATGGGTATCGAGCGGGCGCTGCAGTTCCGCTCGGCCGTGTCCGACATGCACGACATCGCCGAGGCCGACATCCGGTTCACTTCTTCGTTCGGGGTTGAGCAGTGAAGGTCCCTGTCAGCTGGCTGTCCGAGCTCGTCGACCTCCCGGCGGGCATCTCCGTCGCGGGGCTCGACGACGCCTTCGTCCGGCTGGGCTTCGAGGTCGAGGACGTCGTCCGCCCGCCGGTGACCACCGGTCCGCTCGTCGTCGGCCGGGTGCTGGAGATCGAGGAGCTGACCTGCTTCAAGAAGCCGATCCGCTACTGCCAGGTGGAGGTGGGGGAGGAGGCGTCGCAGGGGGCTGGTGGGCGGGATGTCCGAGGCATCGTCTGCGGCGCCCGCAACTTCGCCGTCGGTGACCTCGTGGTGGCCGCACTGCCCGGCGCCGTGCTGCCCGGCGACTTCGCGATCGCCGCCCGGAAGACCTACGACCACGTCTCCGACGGGATGATCTGCTCGGTCCGCGAGCTCGGCATCGGCGAGGACCACGCCGGGATCCTGGTGCTGGGGCGCGACGGCTTCGAGCCGGGCACCCCGGCCGCCGACGTCCTGGGCCTGGACGACGTCGTCTTCGACCTCGACGTGACCCCGGACCGCGGCTACGCCATGTCGATGCGCGGCATCGCCCGCGACCTGGCCGGGGTCCTCGGCGTCCCCTGGCGCGACCCGGCCGACCTGACGCTGCCCGGCTGGTCCGGCGCCCCGGCGTGGAACGTGACCGTCGCCGACCCCGACCGCTGCGACCGCTTCTCCATGCTGGCGCTGGAAGGCCTGGACCCGACGGCGCCCAGCCCGTGGGCGCTGCGGCGCCGGCTGGCCCAGTGCGGCGTGCGCAGCATCTCGCTGGCCGTGGACGTCACCAACTACGTGATGCTCGAGCTCGGCCAGCCCATGCACGCCTTCGACCGCGACGCCGTCCGCGGGCCGATCACGGTCCGCCGGGCGACCGCGGGGGAGCGGCTCACCACGCTCGACGGCGCCGACCGCGCGCTCACCGGCGACGACCTGCTGATCGCCGACGACTCGGGCCCCATCGGCATGGCCGGGGTCATGGGCGGCGCCTCCACCGAGATCGGTGACGCGACCACCGCGGTGCTGCTGGAGGCCGCGCACTGGGAGCAGACCGGCATCTCCCGCGGGGTCCGCCGGCACCGGCTGCCCAGCGAGGCCGGCAAGCGCTTCGAGCGCGGCACCGACCCCGAGGTGACCGTCGTGGCGCTGGCCCGCGCCGCGGCCCTGCTCGTCGAGCACGGCGGCGCGTCGGTGGCCGGCGCGCCGGTCGACGTCGACACCCGCAGTGCCCGGCCGCTCATCGCGCTCGACGCGGGCCTGCCCGGCCGGATCGCCGGCGTGGCGTACAGCCGCGCCCAGGTGGTCGAGGCGCTCGAGGCGATCGGCGCCGGCGTGGACGGCGCCGGCGACACCCTCCGGGTGACCCCGCCGTCCTGGCGGGGCGACCTGCGCGAGCCGGCCGACCTGGTCGAGGAGGTGGTGCGGTTCCGCGGCTTCGACGAGATCCCCTCGATCCTGCCGACCGCCCCGCCCGGCCGCGGGCTCACCGAGCGGCAGCGCCGGCGGCGCAGCATCGGCCGCGCCCTGGCCGACGCCGGCTACGTCGAGGCCCCGGCCTTCCCGTTCCTCGGCGTCGCCCAGCTCGACGCGCTCGGTCTGGCCGAGGACGACGAGCGGCGCCGCGTCAACACCGTGCGCAACCCGCTGTCGGAGGAGGCCCCGGCGCTGCGGACGACGTTGCTGCCCGGGCTGCTGGCGTCCCTGGCCCGCAACCTGGCCCGCGGGCAGCGCGACGTCGCCCTGTTCGAGCACGGGGCGGTGTTCCCCGGCGGGGAGCGCACCGCCGCTCCGCTGCCCGGCGTCGACCGCCGGCCCGACGACGCGACCCTCGCCGCCCTGCTGGGCGCGGTGCCCTCGCAGCCGTGGCACGTGGCCGTGGCGCTCATGGGGCAGCGCGAGCCGCGCGGCTGGTGGGGGCCGGGCCGCCCGGCGGAGTGGGCCGACGCCGTGCAGGCGGCCCGCACCGTGGCCGAGGCGGCCGGCGCCGAGCTGACCGTGCGCGCAGGGGAGACCGCGCCCTGGCACCCCGGCCGCTGCGCGGAGCTGCTGGTCGGCGACCGGGTGATCGGGTACGCCGGGGAGCTGCACCCGAAGGTCTGCGAGACCCTCGGCCTGCCGCCGCGCACCTCGGTGATGGAGCTGGACGCCGACGCGCTGCCCTCGCCGGCCGTGCCGCAGGCCCCGTCGATCTCCACGTTCCCGCCGGTGCTCATCGACCTCGCCCTGGTCGTGGCCGACGAGGTTCCGGCGGCCGACGTCGCCGAGGCGCTGCGCGCCGGGGCGGGGGAGCTGCTGGAGTCGCTGCGGCTGTTCGACCTCTACACCGGTGCGCCGGTGCCCGAGGGCTCGCGGTCGCTGGCGTACGCGCTCACGCTGCGGGCGCGGGACCGGACGCTGACCGGCGAGGAGGCGACCGTCGTGCGCGACGCCGCGGTGGCCATGGCCGCGCTGCGGACCGGGGCGCAGCTCCGTGCCTGACCTGACCGGCCAGGTGGCGTTGGTGACCGGGGCGTCCACCGGCATCGGCCGGCACCTGGTGGAGGGCCTGGCCGCTCGTGGCATGGCGGTGGCCGGCCTGGCCCGGACCGAGGACCGGTTGCGGACGGCGATGGCGGAGGTCGCGGACGCCACCGGCGCCCGGACGCTCGCCGTGGCCGCCGACGTCACCGACCGCGCGTCGGTCGAGGAGGCGGTCGGCGTCGTGCGCGAGGAGCTCGGACCGATCGCGCTGCTGGTGAACAACGCCGGGCTGATCGACGAGTTCGAGGTGCCGGTCTGGGAGGCCGACCCCGACCAGTGGTGGAACGTCGTCTCCAGCCACGTGCGGGGTTCCCTGCTGACCGTCCGAACGGTGGTCCCGTGGATGGTGCTGCGCAACCGCGGTCGGGTGGTGAACATCGCCAGCGGCATGAGCACCCGCGCCAACCCCGACTACTCGGCCTACTCGGTGGCCAAGACCGGTCTGATGCGGCTCACCGAGTCGCTGGCCACCGCGCTGGAGGGCTCCGACGTGCGGGCCTTCGACGTCGCGCCCGGCGTCGTGGACACCCCGATGACCCGGTCCATGCACATGTGGCAGGGGTACACCGACTGGACGCCGCCGGAGCAGGTCGTGGAGATCGTCGCGGCGATCGCCGCCGGCGAGCTCGACCAGTGGTCGGGCCGGTTCGTCCGTGCCGGCAAGGACGACCTGGACGTCCTGCGCTCGACCAGCCCGCAGGACGCCGCCCGGCAGCTGCGCCTGCGGCCGTACGGGGACGCCGACCCGCTCGGCTGACCGGCCTCGGGTCAGCGGCCTCCACGCCCCCGCCCGCGCCCGGCGTGTCGCCGGCGACACGCACGCAGCGTGATCGAGCAGCTGCACAACCCATTGCCACGACTCAACGACCGTGCCAGTCTCGGAACCCGTCAGTTCGGTAACTGGCGGATGCACGGTCATGTCGGATCAGCACCCGGTGCTGGGCTCAATGGGGAGCTTGCTCATGAATCTGCTGCGTACTTCCACTTCCGCGCTGGCGGGCTTCGCGCTCGTCACCATGGGCCTGATGGTGCCCACGGCGGTCAACGCCGCCCCGGCGCCACCGCCGGATCCGCTGACCGTCCAGGAGTCGGGAGGCAGTACTGCCGTCACCTACGGTCACTCGCGGACCTTCATCGCCGCGTCGTCGGTGACGGAGGCGGCGGACAAGCACAAGGCCCGGATCGAGGTCAACGGCAAGACGTTCACCGCCAAGCTCGACAAGAGGACGAGCACGGTGAAGTGGGGTGGTGGTGGCCGGACCCTCGACCCGGCCGATGCCGGGGCGCTGCAGGCCATGGCGGAGGACCTGCACTCGAAGTTCCTCGTGGACGCCGCCGGGCAGCGGGCACTCAACGGTGACACGGAGCTGCTGATCCGCTTCACGATGCTCCTGGCGGAGGCGCCCGCCGGGGTGAAGCTCAAGGACTACGTGGTGGAAGCGCCGGTGATGGAGCAGGTGTCGCCCGAGGAGGAGGCGGCGGTCGGTGTGCCGGCCGCGGACGACAGCGAGTGCGCTGCCGGCGCGGAAGGCGCTCCGGGCGGGGAGATGAGCATCGCCGCCTGCCAGGTGGCCGACGACGACGGCATCCGCTACATGTCCTGCTCGCGGTTGAGCCGCGTGCTGTACCACGACGCGGCCGGGCACTGCTTCGAGTCCGAGGTCGTCACCAGTGGTCCCGGTTCCTCGGGTTCGCTGGGTGAGTGCGGCAGCGGTGTCACCGGCATCGGCACCTACACCTACGACTGCGGCGAGCACGACCGGTGCGGCCGGGTGCACGGCGGATCGTTCAACCCGTGGGACTCCGAGTGCGGTGACGAGTACTTCGACGCCGACGACGACTTCCTCCTGGCGCCGATCGGCAGATGCTGAGTCGTTCCCCGCTCGCGGTCGGCGCCTGCCTCGTCGTGGTGCTGACCACCGGCTGTGGCCAGCGTGGCCCGGATGCTCCGGCATCGGGGTCCACGCTGGCCACGGTCGGCGACGCGGCGGTCAGTGCCGACGAGGTGATGGCGTTGTTCGACCCCACCGGCCAGGACCTGCCGGTCCGCATCGCCGCCGGTGCGGCGGGCGGTCCCGGGGACGAGGATCCGCTCGAACAGGCCCTGCGCGCCGCGATCGACGACGAACTGCTGGCGCACGAGGCGGAGCGGCAGGGGGTGGAGGGGGTGCATCCGGCGCAGCGTCGCTCCCGGCTGCTCGACGAGCACGTGCGGTCCCGGATCGGCGAGTTCGACGAGGGCGAGCTCCGGGGCTGGTACGACGACCACCGCTACCTCTTCGACCACGTGGAGACGGCGGATGTCCGGTACGTCGTCCTGGACTCGGCCGCGGCCCTCGACGCGGTGGTCGCGGGGCTGGAGGATGCGGAAACGGATCCGGACGCCCTGGTCGAGGAGTACTCGGCCGTCGAGGGTGGCCGGCTGACGATGTCGCACGAGGGCCCGGAGCCGCCGCTCATGGTGGAGCGGATCGTGAACGCCGCCAAGCACCGGGGGGTGGTCAGCTACGACATGGACCCCGCGACGGGCCACTGGTGGGTCGTGGGGATCGAGGACATCGCCCTCGAGCCCTCGCCGTGGACGCCGGAGCTGGCGACCAAGGTGGAGGAGGCGATGAGATGGGCCGCCGAGCAGGAGCTCATCGCGTCGTGGACGCGGTCGCTGGAGGAGGAGTGGCCGGTGATCGTGCACCAGGAGAACGTCGAGCGTTTCGAGCGCAGTCTGAGAGGTGAGTGATCATGATGTCCCGAGGAGCCCAGGTGCTCATCGTCGTCTCGATCCTGAGCGTGGCCGCCTTGGCGGCCTGGTACTGGTCCGAGGTCTGGGAGGACAGCGGTTCCTTCGCGTTCGCCCTGTTCGGCATCCCGGCAGCGTGCGCGGTCATCGCCCTGGCGGCCGAGCGGGCGACCCGGACGATGGCCGCCCCCGTGCTCATCGCGGTGCTGGCGGCGGTCGCCGTCGGCTGGTCGCTGATCACCGGCCTGGGGATCGGTCTGGTGTTCCTCGTGCCGTCGGTGCTGCTGCTGCTCGCCGCCGCCGTCTCGTGGGGTGACCGCGGGCGCGACGCCGCCCGCCCGGTCCACACCTGAGGGGAGGACGCCTGCCGGGCGGCTCAGGCCACCGTGGCGAACAGCGGCCCGGCGCCGGCGATGTCCACCAGCCGGCGCACCGTGCGCGAGGGCTGCCGCAGCTCCGGGAGGCGGCCGGAGCGCCGGGCCGGCTCGGTCTCGCGGACCACCAGCCGCAGCCCGCGGGCGTCGAGGAACGTCGTCGCCGAGAGGTCCACCGCGACCGGCGCCGGACCAGCGGTCGAACGCGTCGCGTCCCAGATGGCGACGACGGCGCTGTCCACCTCGCCCCGCAGCCGCAGCACCGGGCCGGCCTCCTCGTCCACCAGGTCGATGTCGCCGAAGGGCTGGACGACGGCGCTCGCGTCGAAGCTGTCCACGGTGGGTCCCCTCTTCCCCGGCGACGTTCGCCGGACACGAGCGACTGTGCCTGTGGGTGCTGACAGTTTCGCGCAGGGTGACTGGCAGGAGCCTGGGAACCGCCCACACGCGCGTCGCGCCGGCCGTCCGGGCGGGTCAGCCCGCCGGGGTGTCCGGGTCCGTCAGGATCTGCCGGACGTGCGCGAGCGCCGTCGCCACCTCCGTGAAGGAGGTGCTCAGGGGGGACAGCCCGACGCGGAGTCCACGCGTGGGCCGGAAGTCGGGGATGACGCCGCGGTCCCACAGCCGCGCGACCACCGCCCGCATCGCGTCGTGCTCGAGGGTCACGTGCGCCCCCCGTCGCTCCGGGTCCCGTGGCGAGGCGACCGTCACGCCGCAGGAGGCCAGGACCTCGTCGGCCACGGCGACCGTGAACCCGGTGAGCAGCACCGACTTGGCGCGCACGGCCGGCATGCCCGCCCGCTCGATCAGCGCGAGCATGTCCTCCAGTGGCAGCATGCCGAGGATCGACGGCGTGCCGCTGAGGAAGCGGCGGATCCCCGACGCCGGCACGTAGTCCGGCCCCATGGCGAACGGCTCGGCGTGCCCCATCCAGCCGGGGATCGGCTGGACCAGCTCCCGCTGGAGCCGGTGGGCCACGTAGCCGAACGCCGGCGCGCCCGGACCGCCGTTGAGAAACTTGTAGCCGCAGCCCACCGCGAGGTCGACGTCCGCGGCGTCCAAGTGCACGTCCACCGCGCCCGCGGAGTGGCAGAGGTCCCACAGCACGAGGGCGCCGGCGCGGTGCGCCGCCGCGGTGATGGCCGGCAGGTCGGCGACGAACGCCGACTTGTAGGCGACGTGGCTCAGCACCACCAGCGCCGTCCGGTCACCCAGCGCCGCCGACACCTCGGACGGCTGCACGCCGGTCGCCGGGTCGGGACGGATCCAGCGGACCGTGCGGCCGGTCTCCGCGGCGACCGCGGTGAGGATGAACCGGTCGGTCGGGAAGTTCTCGGTGTCGGCGACGATCTCGGTCCGGTCGGGGCGCGCGTCCACCGCCGCCCGCACGAGCTTGTAGAGCAGCACGGACGTGGAGTCCCCGACGACTGTCTGTCCCGCCGAGGCGCCGAGCACCACGCGACCGATCGCGTCGCCCACGACCGTGGGACGGTCCATCCAGCGATCGTCCCAGGAGCGGATCAACCGCTCGCCCCACTCCTGCTCGACGAACCGGGGCAGCCGGTCCCGGGTGACCGTCAGCGGCCGGCCGAGCGAGTTGCCGTCCAGGTAGGCGACGACGCCGTCGGGCAGCACGAACTCCTCGCGCAGCGACGCCAGCGGATCCCGCCGGTCCAGCTCGGCGGCCCGCTCGACGATCGAGGCGGGGAGCTGGTCGAGCACGTCGGGGGAGGGCATGCGTTCCTCGAGGTCGTCGGCGGTCCCGGTCGACCGTCGGGTAGTACTACCCCATGAGCGACACGGCCGACCGATCGGGCACCTACGTCGAGGACCGCTCGGTCCTGGAGCTCCCGGCCCCCGAGCCGGACGCGGTGCTGGCCTACGGGCCGGACCCCGACCACGTGGCCGACGTCCGCTTCGCGACGGTTCCGGCGAACGGCCGGCCGGTGCTGGTCTTCCTGCACGGCGGCTTCTGGCGCCCGCAGTTCGACCGGCTGCACCTGCGGCCGGTGACCGCCGCGCTCGCCGCGGCCGGGTGGACGACGGTCGCGCCCGAGTACCGACGGGTGCCCGGCCGGCCGGACCTCATGGTCGACGACGTGCGGGCGGCCCTGGCGGCGGTCGGCACGGCGCCGGAGCTCGCGGCACTGCCCGACCGGCGGTTCGTGCTCGTCGGGCACTCGGCCGGTGGTCACCTGGCGCTGCTGGCCGCCGCCACGCTCGGGGCCGACGGCCCGGTCGGCACGGTGGCGCTGGCCCCGGTCGCCGACCTGGAGGTGGCTCAGCAGCTTGACCTGGGCGACGGCGCCGTCCGCGCGTTCCTCGGGGCGGACGCCGTGGAGCGCCCCGACCTCGACCCGGCCCTGCTCGCTGCGCCCCGTGGCCCGGTCCGGCTCGTGCACGGCACCTCGGACGCGATCGTCCCCGTCACCGTCAGCGAGGCCTACCTGTGTCGGCAGCCGGCCGGGCGTCTCCTGCCGGTGCCGGGTGGCCACTTCACCGTGATCGATCCCTGCGGTCCCGGCTGGACCACCGTCCTGGCGGCGCTGGACGAGGTGGGTGGAGCCGAAAACCCGGTGTGAACGGTCATGCATGGCCATGTATGGTCATGCATCGTGAGCACAGGGCAGACGTGGACGGTCGGGGTCACCGGCGCCACCGGGTACGCCGGGGGAGAGGTGTGCCGGCTGCTCGCCGGGCACCCGAACCTCCGGCTGGCCGGGGTGCATGCCAACTCGAGCGCCGGCCGACGCCTGGGTGAGCTGCAGCCCCACCTGCTGCCCTTCGCCGACATGACCGTGCAGCCCAGCGACGCGGCGAGCCTGGCCGGGTACGACGTCGTCGTCCTGGCGCTCCCGCACGGCGAGTCCGCGGCGATCGCCGACCAGCTGCCCGCCGAGACGCTGGTCATCGACTGCGGGGCCGACCACCGGCTGAACGACCCGGCCGCGTGGGCGCGCTGGTACGGCGGTGTCCACGCCGGTACCTGGCCCTACGGGCTGCCCGAGCTGCCCGGGCAGCGGGAGAAGATCGCGGTCGCGACCCGCATCGCCGTCCCCGGCTGCTATCCCACCTCGGTCACCCTGGCGATGGCCCCGGCCCTGGCCGCCGGGCTGGTCGAGCCCGACGTCGTGGTGGTCGCCGCCAGCGGGACCTCCGGCGCGGGCAAGTCGCCCAAGCCGCACCTGCTGGGCAGCGAGGTCATGGGATCGGCCAGTGCCTACGGCGTCGGGGGGGTGCACCGGCACACCCCGGAGATGATCCAGGGGCTCTCGCAGGCCGCCGGCTCCGACGTCGGCGTCAGCTTCACCCCGACCCTGGTGCCGATGAGCCGAGGCATCCTCGCCACCTGCTCGGCGCCCCTGAAGCCCGGCGTCGATGCCGGCACCGCGCGCGCCGCGTACGCCGAGGCCTACGGCGACGAGCCGTTCGTCCACCTGCTGCCCGAGGGGCAGTGGCCGACGACGGCCCAGGTGCTCGGCGCCAACACCGTCGCGCTCCAGGTCGCCGTCGACACCGACGCCAACCGGCTGGTGGTCGTCGCCGCCGTCGACAACCTCACCAAGGGCACCGGGGGAGCGGCGGTCCAGTGCGCCAACCTCGCTCTGGGCCTGCCCGAGACCACCGGTCTCCCGCTCGTAGGAGTAGCGCCATGACCTCGCTCGCACCAGAGGATGCCCAGTGACCGTCACCGCCCCGCAGGGGTTCACCGCCGCCGGCGTGGCCGCCGGCCTGAAGAGCAGCGGCGACCCCGACGTCGCCGTCGTCCTCAACACCGGGCCGGACGACGCCGCGGCCGCGGTCTTCACCACCAACCGCTTCCCGGCCGCGCCGGTGCAGTGGAGCCGCCAGGTGCTCGCCGGTCAGCGGGCCCGCGCGGTCGTCCTGAACTCCGGCGGCGCGAACGCCTGCACCGGTCCCGAGGGCTTCTCCGACACCCACGCCACCGCCGAGCACGCCGCGGCGCAGCTGGACCTCGGGGCCATCGACGTCGCCGTCGCCAGCACCGGCCTGATCGGCATGCGGCTGCCCATGGACAAGCTCACCGCCGGCGTGACCGCCGCCGTCCAGGCCCTCGGCGAGGACGGCGGTGCCGACGCGGCCCGGGCGATCATGACCACCGACTCGGTGCCCAAGACGACGGTGCAGCAGCGGGACGGCTGGACCGTGGGCGGCATGGCCAAGGGCGCCGGCATGCTCGCCCCCAGCCTGGCCACGATGCTCGTCGTCCTCACCACCGACGCCGTCGCCGACCCCGAGGTCCTGCAGCGGGCGCTGACGGCGGCCACCGCGGTCAGCTTCGAGCGGGTCGACTCCGATGGCTGCCTGTCGACCAACGACACGGTGATCGTGCTGGCCAACGGCGCAGGCCGCGTCACCCCCACCGAGGCCGAGCTCACCGAGGCCCTCACGGCGGCCTCGACCGACCTGGCGATGCAGCTGCTCGCCGACGCCGAGGGCTCGACCAAGGACATCGCGATCACCGTCCGCAACGCGGCCACGGTCGCCGACGCCCTCACCGCCGGCCGGGCGTGCGCGCGGAACAACCTGCTCAAGACGGCGCTGTTCGGCAACGACCCGAACTGGGGCCGGGTGCTCGCCGCCATCGGCACCACCGACGCCGCCTTCGAGCCCGACCAGGTCGACGTCACGATCAACGGCGTCACCGTATGCCGCGGCGGCGCGATCGGCGACCCGCGCGACGGGGTGGACCTCACCGGCCGGGAGATCACCATCGACGTCGACCTCCGCGCCGGCGGGGAGCAGGCCACGATCTGGACCAACGACCTGTCCATCGCCTACGTGCACGAGAACTCGGCCTACTCGACATGAGCGCACCGCCTCAGGACCCGACCCCGCCGGACGTGCGGATCGACGAGCCCACCCCGCCGCCGCGGTCGCCGCGCACCGTCGGCACCCGGCGCGTCATGCGCAAGAACGACCCCGAGGGCGACGCCGCGAAGGTCGCCGTCCTCACCGGCGCGCTGCCCTGGCTCAAGGAGTTCCACGGCAACGTCGTCGTCATCAAGTACGGCGGGCACGCCATGGTCGACGACGAGTGCCGCCGGGCCTTCGCCGAGGACATGGTCTTCCTGCGGACCTGCGGCATCCTGCCCGTCGTCGTGCACGGCGGCGGCCCGCAGATCAGCGCCATGCTGGCCAAGCTCGGCATCTCCAGCGAGTTCCGCGGCGGCCTGCGGGTGACCACGCCGGAGACGATCGACGTCGTGCGCATGGTGCTCACCGGTCAGGTGGGCCCCGACATCGTCGGGCTGATCAACCAGCACGGCCCCATGGCGGTGCACCTCTCCGGTGAGGACGGCGGGCTGTTCACCGCGCAGCGGACCACCGCCGTGGTCGACGGCGAGCCGGTCGACGTCGGACTGGTCGGCGACGTCGTGGCGGTGGACACCACCCCGGTCACCGCGCTGCTCGAGGCCGGGCACATCCCGGTGGTCGCCAGCGTCGCTCCGGACGCCGACGGCGTGGTGCACAACGTCAACGCCGACACGGCAGCGGCGGCCCTGGCCGCGGCGCTGGGCGCGGTGAAGCTCGTGGTGCTCACCGACGTCGAGGGCCTCTACGCCGACTGGCCCGACCGCGACTCTCTGGTGCAGCAGATCGATGCCACCGAGCTGGCCGCGATCCTGCCCACGCTCGACGCCGGGATGATCCCGAAGATGGCCGCCTGCCTGCGGGCGGTCGAGGGTGGGGTGAAGCGGGCGACCGTCGTCGACGGCCGGACGCCGCACGCCCTGCTCCTGGAGACGTTCACCACCGAAGGCACCGGGACGATGGTCGTCCCGGCGAAGGACCAGAAGGAGGGCACAGCATGACGACGCACACCGAGGAGCTGGCCCGCCGCTGGTCGGCCGTGATGATGAACAACTACAAGGCGCCTCCGGTCGCGCTCGACCGCGGCGTCGGCGCGACCGTCACCGACCTTGACGGCCGCGAGTACACCGACCTGCTCGGCGGCATCGCGACGACGATCCTCGGCCACGCGCACCCCAAGGTGGTCGAGGCGATCACCACCCAGGCGGCGAAGCTCGGGCACGTGTCGAACCTGGCCATGCACGAGCCGGGTGTCCTGCTCGCCGAGCGGCTGCTGGAGCTGGCCGGCCGGCCGGGTCGGGTGTTCTTCTGCAACTCCGGTGCGGAGGCCAACGAGGCCGCGTTCAAGCTGAGCCGGCTCACCGGCCGCCCCCAGGTGATCACCGCCGAGGGTGCCTTCCACGGGCGGACCATGGGCGCGCTGGCGCTCACCGGCCAGCCGTCCAAGGCGGCCGCCTTCGCGCCGCTGCCCGGCGGCGTGCAGTACGTGCCCTACGGCGACGAGGCCGCGCTGGCCTCCGCCGTCTCCGGGGACACCGCGATGGTGCTGCTCGAGCCGATGCTGGGCGAGGGCGGCGTGCTGCCCGCGCCGGCGGGCTACCTGGCCGCCGCCGCGTCCGCGGCCTCCGGCGCCGGCGCGCTGTTCGCCGTCGACGAGGTGCAGACCGGCATCGGCCGCACCGGGCACTGGTTCGCCACCCAGGCCGACGGGCTGCAGCCCGACGTCATCACCCTGGCCAAGGCGCTGGGGGGCGGGCTGCCGATCGGCGCCATGCTGGCGTTCGGCGACGCCGCCGACCTGCTGACGGCCGGCTCGCACGGCTCCACCTTCGGCGGCAACCCGATCGCCGCGGCCGCCGCCCTCGCCGTCCTCGACACCATCCGGGACGAGGGGCTGCTGGAGCGGGCCAAGGAGCTCGAGCACCGGTTCACCGCCGGCATCGAGGGTCTCGGCCACGCCGGCATCAGCGCCGTCCGGGGGAGGGGTGCCCTCCTGGGCGTCGTCCTCACCGCCGACGTCGCACCCGCCCTGGAGGCGGAGCTGCGCGCCGCCGGCTTCCTCACCAACGCGGTCGCCCCCGGCGTGCTCCGGCTGGCCCCGCCCCTCGTCCTCACCGATGCGCAGGTGGACGCCTTCGTCGCAGCCCTGCCCGCCGCCCTCGACACAGCCCTCCAGGAGAACGACTCGTGACCCGGCACTTCCTCAAGGACGACGACCTCACGCCCGAGGAGCAGGCCGAGGTGCTGGCGCTGGCCGCCTCGCTCAAGGCGACCCGGCACACCGCGGAGGCGCCGACCCCGCTGCGCGCGGCGAACGGCGTCCCGCGCGGCGTCGCCGTCCTGTTCGACAAGCCCTCGACCCGCACCCGGGTGTCCTTCTCCATGGGGGTCGCCGAGCTCGGCGGCTACCCGCTGGTCATCGACGCCGGCAGCAGCCAGCTCGGCCGCGGCGAGTCCGTCGAGGACACCGCGCGGGTGCTCGACCGGCAGGTCGCCGCCATCGTCTGGCGCACCTTCGGCCAGGAACGGATCGACGCGATGGCCGCGACCAGCCGGGTGCCGGTGGTCAACGCCCTGACCGACACCTACCACCCCTGCCAGATCCTGGCCGACCTGCAGACGGTGATCGAGCACAAGGGCTCGCTGGCCGGGCGGTCGATGACCTACCTCGGCGACGGCGCCAACAACATGGCGCACTCCTACCTGCTGGGGGGCGCCACGGCCGGCATGCACGTGCGGATCGGGTCACCGGAGACCTTCCAGCCCGACCCGGCCGTGCTGCAGCGGGCTGCGGCGATCGCCGCGGAGACCGGTGGCTCGGTGGGCTGGACCGCCGACGCCGACGCGGCCGCCGACGGCGCCGACGTGCTGGTCACCGACACCTGGGTCTCGATGGGACAGGAGGACGAGTACGACGCCCGCGTGGCGCCGTTCCTGCCCTACGCGCTCGACGAGGGGGTGCTCGCCCGGGCCGCCGACGACGCCGTCGTCCTGCACTGCCTGCCCGCCTACCGCGGCAAGGAGATCGCCGCCGGGGTGATCGACGGGCCGCAGAGCGTCGTCTGGGACGAGGCGGAGAACCGCCTGCACGCCCAGAAGGCGGTTCTGATGTGGCTCCTGGAGCGGTCGTGACCCAAGCGCTCACCCGCAGCGCCCGGCAGGCGCGGATCCGCGAGCTGATCGAGGCCCAGCCGGTGACCTCGCAGACCCAGCTGGCCGCGCTCCTGGCCGGCTCGGGCATCGAGGTCACCCAGGCCACGCTGTCCCGGGACCTGGAGGAGCTCGGCGCGGTCAAGATGCGCGGTTCCGACGGCGCGCCGGCGTCCTACGTGCTGCCGCCGGAGAACGCCCCGCTGCGCCCGGCGCAAGCGGCGCCCGCGCGACTGATCCGGCTGCTGGCCGACCTGCTCACCAGCGCCGAGGGCAGCGCCAACCTCGCGGTGCTGCGCACGCCGCCGGGCGCGGCCCAGTTCCTGGCCTCGGCGCTGGACAAGGTGGGCCTCCCCGACGTCCTGGGCACGATCGCGGGGGACGACACTCTGCTGGTGGTCTCCCGGGCCCCCGACGGCGGACCCGCCCTGGCCGACCGGCTGCGGGCGCTCGCGCAGCGCACGCCGGCCGTCTACCCCGAACTGAGCGCCGACCTGGAAGAGGAACCCGGCACGTGAGCAGCCCCGCACCTGGATCGCAGACCCGGCTCTGGGGTGGTCGCTTCGGCGGCGGCCCGTCGCCGGCGATGGCGGCGCTGAGCAAGTCCACCCACTTCGACTGGGTTCTCGCGCCCTTCGACCTCGCCGGCTCGCGGGCGCACGCCCGCGTGCTGCACCGCGCCGGCCTGCTCGCCGACGACGAGCTGGAGCAGATGCTCGGCGCGCTGCGCGAGCTCTCGGCCGAGGTGGAGGCCGGCACGTTCACCGCGATCGACAGCGACGAGGACGTGCACGAGGCGCTCGAGCGCGGGCTCACCGAGAAGCTCGGCGCGCTGGGCGGCAAGCTCCGCGCGGGCCGCAGCCGCAACGACCAGATCGCCACCGACCTGCGGCTCTACCTGCGCCACTCCGTGCGTGCCCTGGTTGGGGAGCTGTCCTCGCTGGAGTTCGCGCTGCTCGGGCTGGCCGAGCGGTACTCGGACGTGGCCGCGCCGGGCATGACGCACCTGCAGCACGCCCAGCCGGTGCTCATCAGCCACCAGCTGCTGGCCCACGCGCACTCGATCGCCCGCGACGTCGACCGGCTGCGCGACTGGGACAAGCGGGCCGCGGTGAGCCCCTACGGCTCCGGTGCGCTGGCCGGCTCCTCGCTGCCCCTGGACCCCGACGCCGTCGCCGCCGAGCTGGGCTTCGACCGCGCGTCGGAGAACTCCATCGACGGCGTCAGCGACCGCGACTTCGCCGCCGAGTTCTGCTTCGTCGCCGCGCTGCTCGGCGTCCACCTGTCCCGGCTGGGGGAGGAGGTCGTGCTCTGGACGTCGACCGAGTTCGGCTGGGCGCGGCTGGACGACGCCTGGGCCACCGGGTCGTCGATCATGCCGCAGAAGAAGAACCCCGACATCGCGGAGCTTGCCCGCGGGAAGTCCGGCCGCTTCGTGGGCAACCTGACCGGCATCCTCACGATGCTCAAGGGCCTGCCGCTGGCCTACGACCGCGACCTGCAGGAGGACAAGGAGCCGGTCTTCGACTCCATGGAGCAGCTCCTCCTCCTGCTGCCCGCGGTCACCGGGATGATGGCCACGCTGACGCTGCGCCCGGAGGTGCTCGAGGCCGCCGCCCCGCAGGGGTTCGCGCTGGCCACCGACGTCGCCGAGTGGCTGGTCCGCCAGGGTGTGCCGTTCCGCTCCGCGCACGAGATCAGCGGCGAGATGGTCGCCTTCTGCGAGCAGGCGGGACTCGAGCTCGACCAGCTCGACGACGACCAGCTCGCCGGCATCGACGAGCGCCTCACGCCCCAAGTGCGCTCGGTGCTCTCGGTCAGCGGTGCGCTGGCAGCGCGCAGCACCCGCGGGGGGACGGCGCCGGTGCGGGTCGCCGAGCAGATGGCCGGGCTCAAGGCGCTGGCGACGGCGCACGCGGACTGGGCACTGTCCTCGCCGGTGGCGCCGGCCCTCTGACCGTGTCGTCGGAAGCCACCCGGCCCGGGCCAGGTCCCCTCGTGCGCGAGGAGGACCTGCTCGGGCCGGTCGACGTCGTGGCGCGCTCCCTGCTCGGGTGCTGGATCGTCACCGGGCGGGCCGAGGGGACGGTCGCGCTGCGCCTCACCGAGGTCGAGGCCTACTCCGGCTCGGGCGCCGATCCCGCCGCCCACTCGCACCGCGGCCCCACACCCCGGGCGGCGATCATGTTCGGGCCGCCCGGCCGGCTCTACGTGTACTTCTCCTACGGCGTGCACTGGTGCGCCAACGTCGTCGTGGGCCGGGAGGGCGACGGCGAGGCGGTGCTGCTGCGCGCCGGAGAGGTCGTGGTGGGGGAGGAGCTCGCCCGTGCGCGCCGCCCGGCCGCCCGCACGCCGCGGGACCTGGCCGGCGGTCCCGCGCGGCTCACCCAGGCGCTCGGCATCGGGCGTGCGGACCTCGGCACCGATCTGCTCGACCCCACCTCGCCCGTGCGGCTGCACCGGGGCCCGGCGCCCGCGGAGGTCGCCACCGGGCCCCGGGTCGGGATCAGCGTGGCGACGGAGCTGCCGTGGCGGTTCTGGGAGTCCGGTGCCCCTTCGGTGAGCGTGTTCCGGGCGGGTGGCAAGCCCCGGCGGAAGCGCTCCGGGCAGGATGGGCACCCGTGACCACCCCAACCGAGCCCGGCGTGATCGACGAACTGCACCGCCGCGGGCTGATCGCCCTGAGCACCGACGAGGAGAGCCTGCGAGGCCACCTCGCCGCGGGACCGGTCACCTACTACTGCGGCTTCGACCCGACGGCGGCCAGCCTGCACGTCGGCCACCTGCTCCAGTTCATGGTGCTGCGCGCGCTGCAGCGGGCGGGACACCAGCCGATCGTCCTGGTGGGTGGGGCGACGGGGCTGATCGGGGACCCGCGTCCGACGTCCGAGCGGGTGCTCAACGACCCCTCCGTGGTCGCGGACTGGGTGACGCGGATCCGGGAGCGGGTCGCGCCCTTCCTCGACCTGCCCGCCGCGGAGCACGGCCTGCGCGCCCCGATCTACGTGAACAACCTGGACTGGACCGCGCCGCTGTCGGCGATCGACTTCCTGCGCGACCTCGGCAAGCACTTCCGGGTCAACCGGATGCTGGCCAAGGAGGCCGTCTCGGTCCGGCTGAACAGCGACGCGGGGATCAGCTACACCGAGTTCAGCTACCAGATCCTCCAGGCCAACGACTTCCGCGAGCTGTTCCTGCGCCACGGCTGCACGCTGCAGAGCGGTGGCTCGGACCAGTGGGGGAACATCACCGCCGGCGTGGACCTGGTCCGCCGTACCGACGGTGCCGCGACCCACGCGCTGGCCACCCCGCTGATCACCACCGCGGACGGCAAGAAGATCGGCAAGACCGAGGGCGCGACGGTCTGGCTGGACCCGGAGCTCACCTCGCCGTACGCGTTCTTCCAGTACTGGCTCAACGTCGACGACGTCGACGCCCGCAACTGGCTGCCGCTGTTCTCCGAGCGGCCGGCCGAGGAGATCGCCGGCTTGATCGCCGAGTCCGAGGAACGACCCGCGGCGCGGGCGGTCCAGCGGGCGCTGGCGGAGGAGCTGACGCTCCTGGTGCACGGCCCCGACCAGCTCCGCCAGGCGGAGGCCGCCGGCCGCGCGCTGTTCGGGCGCGAGGACCTGGGTTCCCTGGACGCGGGCACCCTGACCGCGGCGCTGACGGAGGCCGGGAGCGTCACCGTCGACGGTGCGCTGCCGACCGTCGCCCAGCTGCTCCAGCAGACCGGACTGGTCGCCTCGTTGTCCGAGGCGCGCCGGACGGTCAAGGAGGGCGGTGCCTACCTCAACAACGAGCGCGTCACCGACGGAGAACTCGTACCCGGGGACGACGCCTGGCTGCCCGGCGGGTGGCTCGTCCTGCGCCGTGGACGGCGCTCGATTGCCGGCGTCCGCAGGGGGGCCTGACCCTCCTGCGCCCGCCCGCGGAAGGGGGTGTCGGGCGTCACCGACCCCCGGGTTTGACCCCGCCGGGAGGGCCGTGTAACTTTCTCTCTGCGCCGCGCGGCCCGGAAGGGCCGCCGGACCAGACCCCCGCTAGACGGGCATCTGGAAACCGGCGTAGAGTTGGACATCCAGCCAGGGACGAAGCCCGGAAGGGTCGAGTTTCTGCGCGTCCGCTCCT
>NZ_JAAGWG010000046.1 GCF_010682065.1 Blastococcus saxobsidens | reverse complement strand
CGCCATCGTCTACCGAGCTGCTGCCGTCCTGGCCGCGATCATCACCTGGCTACGCACTTAAGAGACATGCCCTAGCCGCCCGGGTGAACGCGCTACTGGGTGCCACCCTCACTCCGGCCGCGGTGCGCACCGAGGCCTTCGTGACCGTCGTCGTCGGCGAGAGCCGGATCGGTCGGGCTGCGAAGGAGAGCGGCGGCGGGGTGGACGGCCGCGCCCGGGTGCTGCACGGGGTGATGGCAGAGGTCGAGAGTGCGTTGCGCGGCCCGGTCGGCTGCACCGCGGTGACCTGGCTGGACTCGGCGGCACTGGCTGCAGCGGTGCGCACCGGTTTCGCTCCCGGCGACCGGGGCCAACTGATCGCCGCCGACCTGGCCGCCGCCAACGGCGCCCAGCTGGCGACCGGGGTGCCGATGGCCGCCGCCGGACCCACCCAGGCGCGCGCCGAGGTGCGGCACTACGTGCACGACGCCTGGGCGTCGGTCACCGACACGATCCTGCTACCTGACTCCGGGGCGGTGCTCGGCGCACTGGCCCCGGTGCTGGTGCCGACGACGGCGGGGGAGCGGCGTTGTCTGACAGTGTTCCTCGCCCCCCTGCCGCTGGACCGGGCCACCCGGCTGGTCGGACGGGAGGACATGAGTGCCACCACCGGCAACGAGCTGCGCGCCCGCATGGGCTTTCGGCAGCGGGCCCGGCAGCGACGGGACACCGAGCGGATCGGTACCGCCGACGAGAAGCTGGCCGCCGGGCGGGCGCTCGTCCGTCCCGCCGTCGCGGCCTGCGTCACCGTCCCGGCCACCTGGCCGGTGGACGAGCACGGCCGCCGGCTCGCCGCCTCGATCCGTGCCGCCGGCTTCGTGCCGTTGCGGCTGGACCTGGCGCAGGACTCCGGCTTTGCCGCCGCCGCCATACCCCTCGGTGTGGGGCTGCCCGATCGCAGGGGACGGCGATGAACCGCCGCGGCTTCCGCCGGGGCCGGGACGTCGCCGTCCTGCTCGACGACTTCGGCCACCGACTGCCAGCGCAACCCACCGTGGACAGAGCGCCACGCGAGCGGGGCTCTTTTACCCAGCCGGTGTCTCGCCGCGGGCCGCGCGGACGTGGCCGGGGCCGGGCGGCGGCGACCGCGCCGCTGTCGGTGTGGCGCATGACGTCGGAGCAGACGCCGGTGGTGTGGCCGTTGATCGCCAGCAGCGGGCTACCGCCCACCGGCGCACAGATGGGCATCGACCTGCTGTCGGGCGGGGCGTTCTACTGCGATCCGGTCGGCTGGGTCACCGACGACGACATCCCGGTAACCAACCCGAACGTCGTGGTCTTCGGCAAACCCGGCCGCGGCAAGTCCGCCACCGTCAAGGCCTTCGCGTTGCGCATGCTCGCCTACGGCTACCGCACGCTGATCCTGGGCGACACCAAGGACGAGTACGAGCCGCTGTGCCGCGCGCTGGGCGTGGAGCCGTTCGTCATCGGCCACGGACTCTCCGCCCGGGTCAACCCACTGGCCTTCGGCCCGCTCGGCCACGGCTGGGAGCAGCTCGACGCCGCCGAGGCCCGCCGCCGCGAGGCAATCATGTTCGCCCGCTGGCTGGTGCTGATTCGCGGCCTCGTCGGCTCACAGAACGTCCCTTTCGGCCCTGTGGAGGAGACCGCCGTCGGCGAGGCGCTGCGACTGCTCACCGGCTACCGCAGCGGAGCTACCCGGCTGACCGAGCCCACCATCCCGCAGCTGTGGCGAGGCATGGACGAGCCGACCGACGAACTCGTCGCCTGCTGCCGGTACGCCGACCGGCGGCACTTCCTCGACGCCACCCGAACCCTGCGCGATGCCCTCGGCTCGCTTGTGAAGGGTTCGTTGGCCGGGCTGTTCGACGACCACACGTCGATCGAGGTCGACTGGCGTGCGCCCATCCAATCCCTGTCGCTGTCCCGGCTCGAGCCGCTCGGTGACCAGGCCGTCGGCATCGCGTTGACCTGCCTGAATTCCTGGGGCCAGGCGATGCGCGAGATCGCGGATCCGGGTGACCTGCGCATCGTCATCCGCGACGAGACCTGGCGGCAGATGCGCCTCGGTGCCGAGGCGATGAAGAGCCTGGACGCCAACCTGCGGCTGTCCCGTCGCGACGCCGACGTACAGATCCTGCTAGCGCATAAACCCTCGGACATGCTCACCGCCGGCGACGCCTCCTCCCAGGCGGTGGCCATCGCCCGGGACCTGCTGCACCTGTGCGACGTCAAGGTGCTGCACGGCCAGGACCAGGCCGTCGCGGACGAGCTCGCCACCATGCTCGGGCTGACTGCGATCGCCCAGCGGGTGGTCACCGGATGGGCGATCGCCGGCAAGGGCCGGGCTTTGTGGCTGGTCGGCGACCGGGCGTTCAAGGTGCAGACCGTCCTTACCGAGCCCGAGCTGCGCCTGACCGACACCAACGAGGCCCTCACGGGACGTCCGGCATGAGAGGGACGGTCGAGCAATTCGCGCGGGCATACGCGAGGCGATGGCTGTGGAAGGCCGCCGCTCCCGTCGCCGTCCCGGTGTTCGGCGTACTGACCCTGCTGCTCATCCCTCTCGCGGTCCTCGCCGCTCCGGAGGCGTCAACGGCGACGGCGTCGTCGTCCTGCTCGATCGGCGGCACCGGCGCCACGGTCGCCGGCACCGAGCTGGACGCCGTCCAGATGGGTCACGCGCAGACCATCGTCTCCGTCGCCTCGACACAAGGACTCGACCCGTACGCGGCCACCGTGGCGCTGGCCACCGCCTACCAGGAGTCGCGAATCCGGATGCTGGCCAACGACGGCAGCAGCCCCGAACTCACCGGCGAGCAGGCCGCGGTGACCGCCACCAGCCTGCAGTACCCGCACGACGGGCTCGGCTCCGACCACGACAGCGTCAACACCTTTCAACAGCGCTGGATCGCCGGCTGGGGCACCGTCGCCCAGCTGATGGACCCCGTCTACGCCGCCGAGGCCTTCTACCGCCGGCTGGTGGCCGTCCCCGACTGGCGGGCCATCCCGCTCACCCAGGCCGCGCAGGCCGTGCAGGTGTCGGCGTACGGGTCGGCGTACTCCCGCTGGGAGCCGCTCGCCCGCGAGCTGACCGCCATGCTGTGGCCGGCCGCCCAGGCGACCGCGGCCCACCCGGCCGACGCGGTGGCCGGCGTCTGCCCGGGCCTGCCGGTCCCGGCCGGATCATGGATCCAACCCACCGCCGGCACCGTCACCTCCGGCTACGGGTCCCGTTGGGGCGCTCTGCACGCCGGCGTCGACATCGCCGGGCCCCGCAACACCCCCATCTACGCCGCAGCCGACGGCACCGTAGTTCGTGCCGCGTGCACCAGCGCCTACTGCGACCGCGACGGCAACCTGAGCCTGGCCGGCTACGGCAACCTCGTCGAACTCGACCACGGCGGCGGCGTGACCACCCGCTACGCGCACCTGTCGACCTACACCGTTACCGCCGGCCAGCGCGTCAGCGCCGGGGCGCTGCTCGGTTTTCAGGGGTCCACCGGCAACAGCACCGGCGTCCATCTGCACTTCGAGGTCCGCCTCGACGGCGCGTCCGTCGATCCCGTGCCGTGGCTGGCCAGCCGCGGCGTCGACCTGCATGCAGCCAGCGACGGCTGACCGGCAGAGAGGGAACAAGGACGTGGACATCCACCACCGAAACGGGGCCGGCGCGTGACGACGCCCTTCCGGCGTCGTGATCCGCAGCCGATTGCCCGGGGATGGGAACTGGCCGTCGCCGCGGCCGGTGGCGCCCTGATCGCTGTCGCGTTGGCGGCCCTGGTCGGTCTCGGGCTCGCCTCGGCGTTGTGGGGCGGTGGCTGGGTGTGGCCGCAGGGCACCGAGACGATCACCCACGTGCTCAGCGGACTGCTGGACGGCAACCCCGGCCGCGGCCTGCCGCCCGACCAACTGCGTCGGGTCGCCAGGCCCACCCCGGTGTACGCGTGTGTTGCCGTCGCCGAGCTCGTCCTATTGACCGCCGCCTTCATCACCGCTGTCCTGGTCGCCCGCCACCGGCGCCCGGGCGACGCCCGCGGCGGCATGGCCACCCGCAGGGAGGCCGAGCAAGCCCTCGGGTTGCGCCAGCTCCGCGCCGGGCGAGCGGTCATCCGCCCGGACCGCTACCCGTCCAGAGGCAGCCGGGGACGCCTTCATCGATTCCTGTCCACAGGCGGCGGCGCGATCCGAGGTCGCTCCCACAGATCCGTCCCGAGCACCACTTTCCGATCGACCTCCCCAGCACCGTCGAACCAGGCACCACCCGTCCGCACTGTGAAGGAGACCCCTCGATGAGCTCGACCGACGACGGCCTGAACCCTGATCTGCTCGCCGCCCGCGCCGAGGCTGCGGCACTGTTCGCCGCCGCTTCCCGGAACGACCAGGCCGGGCCGACAGCGCAGCTGCACTGCCTCGCCGCAGCCACCGCCCTACGCGCACCCAGCGGCCCGGTGCCCGCGACCGCCGACGCCACCGACCCCGACCGGCTCGTCGAGTGGGCACTGCGCATTCTCGGCAACCTGCCCGCTGACGACTTCGCGCACCCCGACGTCCTCGCTGCAGCTCAGCACGGCCACCGCGCGTTGCGTGCGCCACGCTGATGGCCACCTCGCTCGGGCAGCTGCTCGATGCCCTCGCCGACACGGCGCGGACCACGGACGACAGCGCAGCGGCGCGCGCTGATGCAGGCACCGCGTTGGGCCACCTGGGTCGGGCGTTGGCTCACCTGCGCCACGACGGCGTCTCCCCATTCGCCGGCGATCGCCGCGAACAGCAGGTCGCCGCCCTGGCTGCCGCCTGCACAGAGCTCGGCGTCCGCGCTCCAGCGACCGAGTCGGCGTTGACCCGGTTGGCGGCCGCCGCGGCCGACACCGTCGGCGTCCTCTACGACCACACCACCGTGACCAGCCGGTGGGCCGTCGCCACCGCCGTAGCCGAGACGGTGACGCCCCTGGCCGAGGTGGTCGCCCACCGCCTGCCTGCGGGTCCGGCGACGCAGTGGCACGCCGAGGTCGAGCGACAGGCGGCCCTGGTCCAGCAGACAGCCGCGCTGCAACCGCCGACCCGTGCCGACGTCGCCGTCCTCGACCGTCCCGTTCCCGGACCCGCGGTCGATGCGTCCGCCGACCCGGCACGGGTGGTCCCCGACGCCATCGGCGTCCTTCTGCAGGCCACGGCCCGAGCCAATGATCCGCCGTCGGTCACCGAGGTCCTGGCCTACACGATCGCCGCCCAGACACTCAGCTCCGCCGCGGAGCGCCTCGGCTCCACCGACGCACCACCACCCGCAGGTCAGACGACGGCGGCCGACGCCTGGCGCGCCGTCCGAGCATCCCTGCGTCCGTATGACGACGGCAGCCGTCACTTCCACCAGCACGCACCATCCGGCGTCACCGCAGCCGGTCGACTCCATGCCGCCCTCCGCTCCGCCGAACCTGACCCGGCCACCTGGACGGCGTCTCTGCGCGCATCAGTCACGTCCGCGGCCCAGCACCTGCCAACGCTCGCCACGCAGCTGCTGTACCGCACCGTCCGGTCCTGGGCGGACAATGGATCCCTGATCGCCTACGCCCGGGACGTGCCGCCGCGCGAGGAGCGGGTGGCCGCGTACCTGCGGGGATATCAGCCCGGCGGGCTGGTCCGGGTCAACGCCACCGACCTGCAACCGGTCGCCGGCGCCCTGCACAACGCCCGGCTGCTCTCCCTCGCCGTCGCCGACCGGGCGGCCGATCCGGGCGCCCGCGCGACGGTCGGCTTCCCGCGCCGGGCCTGGGCCGCGAATCGGGCGCTGCTCGACGACCCGCAGACGCCGGTCGCGCTCAGCGTGGCCATTCAGCAGGCCCACCAGCAGCTGCAGGCGGCGCGAGCCCAGCGGTCCGGGCCCAGCCGGGCACGGTGAAGGGAAGTCGGATGTTCACGTCAGGATTCGATCCGACCGACGTCGGCTGGCGGCTGGGCCGCTCCTCCCAGCCGCACGGGGTGGAACTGTGGTGCCGCTACGACCGCACGACCGGCGTCTACGGCGAGCAGGGGTCCGGCAAGACCCTCGACCTGCTCGCTCCCGCCCTGCTGGCCCACCGCGGCGCCGGGCTGGCGACGTTGACCAAGGTCGACGACCTGCTGCTGACCGCCGGGCGGCGGCAGCGGCCTTCCAGCCCCGACGAGCCGCCGCGCCCGGTCGCGGTGCTCGATCCTTTCGGCGCCGCGCCGGGACTGCCGGAGCTGGTGTGGGATCCGGTCGCCGGCTGCGTCGATCCTCGGATCGCCGAGCGACGAGCCAAGGCGTTCGCCGCCGGCACCGTCGCTGGCGCGGTCACCGGGGGCCGGCAGGACAACGCCGCCCGGTTCTACGCCGCGGAGACCGCCAAGGTGCTGCAGGGCTTTCTGCACGCGGCGGCACTCACCGGCCGCACCCTGGAGCACGTCCTGGAGTGGGTCGCCAACCCGGTCGCCGCCGAGCAGCCCGCCGAGATCCTGCAGCAGCATCCGCACGCAGCCCGGTTCTGGGACGGGCTGCTGATCGGCGCCCTGCACGGCAGTCCGGACACCGTTGGCAACACGGTGACCACGGTCCAGCAAGCGATGGCGCTGTTCTTCCAGCCGGACATCAGGGCTCGCTGCGTGCCTTCGCGCGGGCGGCCGGCGACCGATCTGGCCGACCTGATCGCCCGGCAGGGAACGGTGTACCTACTCGGGCGGGAGGACCCCTACGCCTCGGCGGCACCGCTGATGACCGCGGTTGCCGAGCATGTGCTCGACACCGCTCTGCACGTCGCCACTACCTCGCCCTACGGGCGGCTGACCCCGTCTTTCCTGGCCTGTCTCGACGAACTGCCGTCCACCACGCCGCTGCCGACCCTGCGGGTGCGAATGGCCAACGAGCGCGCGGTCGGTCTCTCGTTCATCTACGCCGCCCAGACCTGGAAACAGATGGTCGTCTCCTACGGCGAGGATGAGGCCCGCTCGCTGTTCGGGCTCACCAACAACCTCGTCATTTTCGGCGGCGGCAAGGACGTCCACTTCTACCGGGAACTGTCCGACCTGCTCGACGATGTGCGGGTCAGCCGCCGGACCGTCACCGACGGGCCCGGCGGCATGGGCACATCCCGCTCGGGCGAGGACGTGCGGGTACTGCGGCCCGGCGACATCCGTCGCATCCCTGAGCGGCACGCCCTCGTTGTCGCAGGCACCGCGCCGCCGATCATCGCCCGGTTGCGGCGCTGCCTCGACGGCAAGGACGGCCAGCAGCTCGCCACCGAGCTGGACGCCGCCCGCGCGCGAGCCAGCGGTGCCCGTGCCGACACTGTCGACGTCGAGCAGCGCACGGCTGCCGCGCTGGCCTACGCCCGCGACCACCGGCTCGGCCCGAGCCGGCACGTTGACCGGGCCGACCCGCCGGCCGCACCGCTGTCCGGGACGCGGTCCTGGTGATCGTCCTGCCGTTCCCACCGCCACCCCTCGGGGTGCTGCATGCGCTCGAGCTCCTGGGGAATGCGCGTGGAGGCGACCGCGGGGGAGTGGCCCAAGCCGGCGTCGTGGCAGACCTGGAGCGCCCCTGGGAGCCGGCCGCCTGCACCGGGGAGCTGGGAGCAGCCGTCTGGAGCTGGTGTGACGACGTCGTGGCATGGATCAATCACGAGTACGCGTGGCGGCCTGTGCAGATGGTCCCGGCCTGCTGGCCCCGCCACGCCCACATCGCCCGGGAGCTGCCGGTGCTGGCGGTGCTGCGGTGGGAGGCAGAGAGCGCAGCAGGCCCCCAGCTGATGGAGGAATGGAACCGCTACGCCTTCCCGATGTTCTGCGAGCGCATGGCTCAAAGACTCGGGGAGAGCACCTGCCGCACCGGCCGGCACCAGGACTGGCCCGCCGAAAGCCGCTACACCGCCTCCCTCGACGCCTCCCCGCGATGATCAGCGCAGGCACCAGCGGCTCACCACAAGGGAGCGAGAGGACGGAAGCAAGGAAAAGACGTAGCCCCGGCGACGTGACCAGAGGTCAGCGGTCCACCGGGGCTTTCGCGAGCACTGTACGCCAAGATGGGTTCTGATGACAACGCCGACGCCGCCTGCCGTCCCACCGGCCGGTGGCTGGGTGGAGGTCTGGCTGAGCAGCCCGCGATTCTCGGTCTACCTTGCCGCCACAGGCGCGGACCGAGACCGGGCGCTGGCCCTGTATGAGTGGAACGCCCAACTCAGCGCGGCGCTGATGCACGACCTGGCGCACGTCGAGGTCGGGTTGCGCAACGCATACGACGGCGCCTTGTCCGCCCGCTGGCCGGGTCCTCCGCACTGGACGCTGGCTGCAAACACCGTCTTCGCGCCGGTCTATCGCAGGCGCGGACGACGCCGCGTCGACGTCAACGAAAAGCCGCGGGAAAGCTTGCGCCACGCCATCGCCAACGCTGGCGGTACGGGCGCCCCGCCAGGGAAGATCGTCGCCGAGCTCATGTTCGGCTTCTGGCGCTACCTCAGCTCTGCGGCGCACGAGAAGACGCTGTGGGTGCCCGCGCTGCACCGTGCCTTCCCGTCGGGCACCGACCGTGCCCTTCATGTCGACGGCCCGGTGGGTCGCCTTCACGAACTGCGCAACCGCGTGGCCCACCACGAACCCTTGCTGTCTACCGACGTCGCCGGCCGCCTGGCCGACCTGACCGGCCTCGCCGCGCGCCTCGATCCCCAACTGGGTCAGTACCTGCAGGCCACCAGCTCGGTGCCCAAGCTGCTGACCGCTCGTCCGTAGGACGAAGGCTAGGGCCGAGCCGCGCTGATCCTATCGCGGCTCCGCCGGGTTGCAGGAGCGCCATCAGTGTCTGGACTCTCGGCGATCGCCGTGCATCACCCATCGGCGCGAATTCGCAACGCCGCGCGCGAGAACACTGAGAGCTAAAGGTTCCGTCGTCGCGATTATTTGTGGAATCGATGGTGGTGATGATGGAGCTGGATCGGTGCCCGTCTCGGTCTCATCGTCGGGCGTTGGAGACGCGAGCTGCCTCCTGGTGAAGGAGTCGCCCATCTCGTTGAGCTCGAAGGTTTCTCGCGGTGGGTATTCTAGGCGGTCAGCCGCACGCTTCATTGTCCTGCCTACGCCGTCGACAGCTTTGGTGAGGTCTTTAATCGCCCCGCGCACATGATGTAGGGAGCCGTCCGGCGCATCCCTGGACTGCCGCCACTCTGAAATGTCGATCTGCATCTCGAGAACAGGCAGCGGACCATAAGGTCCATCACCTTCGACACAAACGGTGCGCACCTGCGGTTCCTCGGTCGAGAGCAGATCGTAGCCTGCACCGAGCGTCCATCGGATCACCCGACCTGGGGCGAGTGATCGGAGGCCGGTGGCGAGTATGCGTTGAACCTTCTCGACCTTGTCTGACTGCTGCTGGCCAGCTGGAAGGGGCGGGTCGAATGTCACCCTCACGTTGCGCGCCACAGTGGGGCCGCTATTGCCGACCACGACGTGCATCACGGTGCCTTGCTGCATGTCGGGCTGAATGTCTGCCCATACATAGGGCTGCGATGCATCTCGGGCAAGCTTACGTTGCAACTGTGTTTGCTCGCGTGCGGCAGCGACCTGCTCACGCTGAATCTGAGTTTGATCATGGGCAGCCTTCGCTTGTTTCGCCGCGGCGCGTGCCGCCCAAACAGTAAACGGCAGCGCGAAGGCCGAGATGACCAATGCGACGATGGAGATGGCGAGCATGCTGCAATCTTCCCATCACCTTTGACATGGGAGTCAACACGACTCGGCCGTATAGTCTTTGGCGATACGTTCGCGAGGCGCTGTGTCGGACTCCCCCGGAATGCTGGGTACATCGACTGCGATCCTGGTTGCTGAGCGACCCGTGCAGCCGTCCGCACCGGACGCCAGGACGTGTCCTTGAAGTCGCCGTCAGGCCAGGCCCTGACGGGTGGCAACCTCACGAGCTATCTGCTTAGGGGTCATAACCGGTGACGTGTGGTCGGCCGAGTTGGGAGGAGAGGATGTCGGCCGACGGAGGCAGCCCGCTGGACCGCTTGCGCGCTACCGGCCAGCGATCCCGATCCCGTCTCCGCTGCGGACACCTCGGAGACGGAGGGCTCCGCCACTGCGTCCCAGTCCGGCTCGGGCGGGCAGCCGGCCGGCACTACACCTGCCGGAACCCGACCATTCTTCGTTCGGGCGTGGGCGGCGTCGAACACTTCCGACAGCGCAATGTCGGGCGCGATACCGGTGCGGGTCACGACGTGGGTCAGGTGCACCGGCCAACTCGTCGACGGGACGGCAGCGATGACTTCGGCGGCGCGACGAGCGGCGTGCACTTGACCTTCGACGGTGTCCAGCCGGTCGGCGTAGACGGCGACGCGGGCGTCGATGAGCCCGCTGGCCAGGCTGGGGGAGGCCGCGAGTGCCTGACGCAGAGCGGTGGCGCCGGCCGTCTGCAGCAGCTCGGCGGGGTCCTTGCCGGCCGGGATGACGAGATGGCGGGGGTCGTCGCCGCGGGCAGTGAGCTGCCAGAAGATGCGCTGGGCGGCCTGCTGTCCGGCCCGGTCGGCGTCCGTGGCAACGATGATGCCGGACCTTCCGTCGCCGACGAATGGGCGTAGCGCCTCGGCCTGCGCATCGGTGAAGGCGGTGCCAAGTGGCGCGATGCCGACGTAGTCGCCGTCGCCCGCGAGGGTGACTGCCAGCGCGTCGAGGGGACCCTCAACGATGACCGGGACGGCGCCGGCGGCCAGTTCAGCGGCTCCTTCGGTCAGGCCGTACAGCTCGCTGCCCTTGGTGAACAGGTAGGTCTCGGCGGTGTTGAGGTACTTGGGGATGGCGTGGTCCCCGTCCTGGTCGGGGTTGCGGCGGCCGATCCAGCCGTGGATCTCCTCGCCGTCGCGGATGGCGAAGATAAGCCGGTCGCGGAAACGGTCGATGACCCGGCCGGTGGAGGCGTAGCTGCCCAGGCCGGCGGCGACGATCTCGGCGTCGGTGGCGCCGAGGCGGCGCAGGTGGCTGGTCAACGTGGTCCAACCGTCGGGTGCGTAGCCGACGGTGAACCGCTCGTCGCCGGCAAGACCGGTGCCGAGCCGGTCGACGAGGTAGGCCGGTGCCCAGGAGTCGCGGTACTTGGCGGTGAAGAAGTCGGCGGCCTGCTGGTTGAGCTCCAGGAGGCGCTCCCGGTCAACGCGAATTCCCTCTTCGTCAGCCCGGTCAGTTGCGGCTCGGTGACTCGGGTTCGCGGCCCGGCGGTCGGTTTGTGCCGAGACGTGATGCTCGTCAGCGGCCGGGTCGTCCCCGTACAGGTCCTCATGGAGGAGTCCGGTGTCGTCGGGTTCGACAAGACTGGCCAGCCAGTCATCGTCGGCAACTCCGTCGGCTGTAGGCAGGTGTTCGAAATCGGAAGGCGGCGTCGCGGGGTTCGTGCGTGCGGCGGATGCCGGGTCGGTGAGCACGCCGACGCGCCACACCAGGGCGGTGGCCAGCTCGTCGGGGCGCAGTTGGTCGTCGTCGGGATGACCGGCGCGCAGCAGGTCATGGGCCGTGGACAGCACCTGGTCGGGCTGCCAGCCGGCGTCGCCGGCAGAGGTGACGGCGGCGACCAGCGCGGGCCAGGCTGGGTCGGCGACCACCCGCTCGGCGGCCGCTGGGCCGACGACGTCGGCCAGGACGGGGCTCCAGTCCGGGCGCAGCGCCTCGGAGACGGAGGTGCCGGTGGCGGTCATCGCGGCGGGGGAGAGCTGCCCGCACAGTCGCCACCACAGCGCGGCGGCGGGCTGCTCGTCCGGCAGGGGACGTTGGGCGGCGACGGCCTGGGTGAGCGTGGTGATGTCGATGCCGGCGCGGTCGGCGGCGGCGAGCCGCTCGGCCAGGACCGGCCAGTAGGGGTCGCCGGCGATGCGTGGGTCGATGCTGTCGACGAGCGGCGCCCAGCGCGCGGTGAGCGCGCGCCCGTCGCCGAGCAGCCGCGTGACCCGGTCGTCAAGCGCTCGCTGGGCCCGTGCGTCAGCGGCGCGCGGCAGCGCCGGGCCGGTGGGACGGCGGTCGGCGTCGTCAACGTTGTGGGCGGTGCGCCAGACGGCGAGATCGGCGACCAGCTGGGGATCGCGGTCGATGAGCGGACGCGCCCACGCGGGAGCGCTGGTGGGGGTCCAGGCGCGTGCACGGGCGGCGACGTCGACGGCCGGTGAGCTGACCTGGTCGGCGGAGTTGGCGAGGTAGGGGCCCCACTCGAGGTCGTCGCCGAGCGCCTTCGGAAGGCCGGGCAGCCACGGCAGGGGGCCGGTCTCGGCCGAGTGGCGCCCGGTGGGGTCGATACGCCAGTCCAGGACCGCAGCCACATCGCGGGCGTCGTCCAGACGTCGATCCGAGGTCAGGGCATGCCGGAGGACATCGGAGGGATCACGACCGGAGACGGCGCACAACGCCAGGTGTGCGCGCAGGACGGGGAAGGCCGCCTGCATGGTCAGGCCCGGCATCGCGGCGTCGGCGGCGGCGTCGATAGCCTCGAGCGCCTCCAGGCCCAGGCGCTCCTCTGCGGCGGTATTGAGCGCGTCGTAGTACCGGTCTGCGGCGCGAGCGAGCAGAGCGGCGGGATCGGTCAGCTCGCGGGCTTGGCTGGTGGCCGAGGTCGGTGAGCCGTCGCGAGTGAGCACACGGGTCAAGACGTCGACGGCGGTGGGCGGCAGCAGCGCGTCGCGGGTGATCACGCTGTGCGGGTCGCCGTCGCCGGCGGTCGTGAGGAAGAGGTGGTTGGCGTGCCGGCCGCGGGTCAGGGCGACGTAGAGCAGTTGGCGGGACTCCTCGCCGGTGGCGACGGTGTAGCAGGTGTCGGCGGTGAGGCCTTGTGCGCCGTGCACGGTGGTGGCGTAGCCCAAGCTGACGTAGTCGCTGACGTAGTCGGCGGGCAGGGTGAGGTGCCGTCCGGTGCGCTGGTGAACGACGTCGAGGGCGCCGGTGTCGTAACCGGCGCTGACCGTGAACCGGTCGCCGTTCTTGACCCAGTCGGTGGCGCTGATCGGGAGGGTGCGCTCGTTGCGGCGGGTGATGACCGCATCGCCGGCGGAGGCTTGTGAGGCGTCGGCGAGGGTGACCTGGGGACCGATCGCGCCGTTCTGCTGGGCGAGGCGGTCGCGGCGGGCGCGGGTGTTCAGTTCGGCGACCAACTCTCGGGTGGGCGCCAGCATGATGGCGTCGCGGCCGGCGGCGCGGTCGGCCGACCAGGCGGTGTAGGCGTCGTCGGTGACCGTCGCCAGGTCGCCGACGTGCACCCGTCCGTGATCGACGTAGTAGGCGAGGGCGGCCGGGTCGCCGTCGCGCAGCGCCAGGGACGCGGCGCCTTCGGCGTGGTCGGGAGCGCCGGTCTCGGGGTCCGTGAACCGCAGGACCTGCGAGATGGTGACTGCGCCGCGGGTGGCGGCGATGTCGCGCAACACTCCGCCGGCGCCGATCGCGGCCAGCTGCTGGTCGTCGCCGATCAGCCGGACCGACCCGCCGGCCTCGGTGACGAATGCGATCGCCCGGGCCAGGTCGGGAGTGCTGGCCATGCCGGCTTCGTCGATGACCACGAGGCTGTCCGGGCCGATGCGCTCGACCCACGGCGGGACGGCGTTGCCGGTGGCCAGTGCGTGGATCAGCTTGGCCAGGGTGTCGGTGTCGGTGCCGACTTCCTCACCCAGCACCGCGGCCGCCGCCGCCGAGGGAGCAAGGCCGACGACGTTCCCGCCGCCGGCCCGCCACGCCGCGGACAGCGCACGCAGGGCGGTGGTCTTCCCGGTGCCCGCCGGGGCCAGCGCCAGTTGCACCCGGGCGCCGGAGGTGGCCAGCTCGCGGACGAGCTGCACCTGGCCGGGGTTGAGCTCGACCCGGTTGGCGGTGGCCTCCAGCAGCGCAACGTCGACGGCCGCGGCCGGCACCACGCGCCCATCGCGTCGTCCGGCCGCGGCAAGGATGGCGCGCTCGGCGGTGAGGATCGCGGTCGAGGTGTACGGCGTCGAACCGGCCACGGTGTAGACCGAGCTGCCGTCCGAGCGGCGCAGCGCCGCAGGCTCGGTCACCGGTCCGCGGCTGCCCAACGCCGTCGACAGGGACAGCGCTCTGTCGACGACGGCGTCGATGGCTCCGTCGAGGTCGGTCAGCCGGATCGCGGCGGCGCGGGCCTGCCGCTCCGCCTCGGCGCGGACGTGGTTCACCTGCCAGATCGCGCGCGAGCTCTGCACCGTCGACAGCACGTGCTCGGCGGTCTGGTCGACCCACCTGCGAGTCGGGCGCTTCGCCTCGGGTCCGCGGCGGGGGACGAGTGCACCGCGGAGGTAGTCGCGCAGGCCGCTCTCCCCGCCCAGCACCGCCAGCGCCTCGGTGCGCCAGGCGGCGCGCTGCTCGGCGTAGGAGCGGGGCTGGTGCTTGCGCTGCCGGGTCTCAAGATTGGCCCGTTGCGCCAGGGACACGGCCTCTTTCGGCGTCGGCGGCCGCCCGTGGTCGGCCTGGAACTGCGCCGACAGCTCCGCGCGGCGGCTATCGATCAACGCCCGACGCGACGACCAGAGGCTGGGCAGCTCGCCATCGACGCCGACGATCTCCCGAACTGGGCGCTTGCTCGGGTCGGCGTCGGGGCGGTCGGCGAAGCGGACGCCGAGCCGCTCGGTGAGCAGGGCTTGCAGGCGGGTGTTGTACCGCTCGGAGGCGATGACGTTGTTCTTGTAGAGCAGCCGACCGTCCAGCGCCAGCCACCGCCCGTCGCGGGTCTGCACCTTGTTGCTGACGGCCACGTGGGTATGCAGATCCGGGTCGCCGGCCCGCGAGTCGCGGTGGGTGAATGCCGCCGCGATCAGCCCGCGTACCTCCACCTGTGCCACTCCGTTGCGCCCCGTGCGGGTGTAGGCGGCGTGGTCCTCCAACCAGGTCAAGGCGTCCGCCACGGCGTCGGCGTGCGCCCGCTCGATGACGGCGGCAACCTCTGGCGGAGCGATCGCCCACAGCGTGGAGACGCTCTTGACCGGGCTGAACGTCAGGTCGTACCCGGCGACCGCGGTGGTCGCCTGCCGGGAGATGCGGGCCAGATGGCCGGACAGCTCGCGGGCGTCGGCGGGCGGACGGCCGTAGGTCTCGAAGAACATCGTCGTCGCCAGCTCGGTGCGGATGCGGGCTCGTTCGTCGGCCGGCACGGGGGCGTCGGCGGGCAGGCCGAGCGCGGTGTTGCGGTCGCGGAACGCCCCGGCCGAGCGGCGGTGGAACATGTTGGCCTGCTCGTGAATGCGGTAGGGCGCGCCCAGGCGGCTGGCCTGATCGACCTGCTGCGGGTCCTTGCCGGCGAGCTGCGCGGCGCGCTCGATCTGATCGGCGTTCGGGTGCCGCCCCTCCCCGAACAGCGCGACCATCTGCGCCTCGGTGACCCGGTCACCAACCGGAAAATCAGGCACGGCGGCAAGCCCGCGTCCCATCCAGACGCCCGGAGCCTCACCCTTCTCGGTGTAGTAATCACCCAGGTTGTCGAACCCGCGGGTGGTCGTGTCGTGCGCCGCCACCTGGCGGGTCAGATACGTGTATCCGTCCCCCGCGGTGAGCTTGTGCAGCGTCATCACGACCCGAGAGTCGCGGTCACCTCTGCCACGGTCCGGCCGCGCGAAGCATCGACAAGGGGCGGTTCGGGCCGTGATGCATGAGGTGTGTCAGGTCGCAGAGGGTGGGGTGACGCCTGCTCTGGTCGCCGGGCTGCTGGGGTGACGCTCAGGTCGGCAGCCGTGTCATGAGGCCGTGTGACGATCCGGGCGGTCGGTCAGCTGGGCGAGCGGAGGAAGCGGTGGCCAGAACGGTGGGTCGACAGGCGGCAGCACTGACGAAGGCGCGGGAGCGACGACGGGCGTTGGACGCCGCCCGCGATGAGCACGACCGTCGGGTCGAGGAGGCGACGGCGGAGGCGTTGGTGGCCCTGGAGGCGCGAAGCGAGGCGGAGCAGGCCCTGGCAGTGGCGACGGCGGCACTCGGCGAGACGCTCCGTACCTTGCTCGCCGAGGACGTGTCCGCAGAGCGAGCGGCCGCGCTGCTGGAGCTGGATCCCGCCGAGGTCCGGCGGCTGACGAAGACGACCGACCGACCGGCGGCCACAGCCAAGTGACGCGAAATCGACCGAAGTGACTCCAGTGGTCCTCCCCGTGGAGCGGACGAGGATCCGCTGTGACGGCTGGCGGAGTCGCGGCGCTTCGAGGCGGCTCAACCAGAGGTGGCGGCCAGTCCTACACGCGCTAGTAGCCTGGCTTCAGTCCTTGGGGGGGGGGTGGCATGTCGGCGCGACGCATGTGGGCACTGCTACTGCTCGCTGCTGTCTTCAGCATGCACGGGGTCCAGTGCATGGCGACCGACGTCGCCGACCACGGGATGACCGAAGCAGGACACGTCCCGTCTGCCCTGTCCGTGCAGGCGGTGGAAATCGACTCAGCGCTCGCCGCCGCACCTCACCTGTCGCCCGCGACGATGTCTGCTGCAATGACTATGGCCGTCGCCGCCAATCTCTCTCCGGACGGTTCTCCGCCCCACGGCTCGGCCTTGATGGCGGTCTGCCTGGCCGTGGTCCTCACTGGCGTGAGTGCGCTGGCTGCGGCAACGCTGATCGGTCGAGCATCGGCATCGAGCGTTCGCGCTCGGGCTCCTTCTCCGATGTGGCACACCGGGTGGTCGAGGGTCCCTCGACCACCGGACTTGTCCGCTCTCTGTCTTCTGCGGATCTAGGCCGAATGCCCTGACCCGACTCCGCCCATAGCTCAGTCGGGTCCTGCGCGCACGCCTATGACCTACAACTGCAGGAGAATTCTGATGACTCGCACGACCGCACGACTCGTCCGCCTGGCCGGCGGACTCCTGGCAGGAACCGTCGTTCTCGCCGGCTGCTCCGGTGGGAGCGACGGCACCAGAGCTGACGACGGTGCCGATCGCAGTGCCGGCGCCACCAGCTCCGCCAGCGCGACCACCCACAACGAGGCCGACGTCGCATTCGTCCAGGGCATGCTCCCGCACCACGAGGGGGCCCTGCGCATGGCTCAGCTCGCCGACGGCCGGGCCTCCGACCCGAGGGTGATCGACCTGGCCGACCGAATCGAGGCGGCGCAGGGGCCGGAGATCGAGACGATGACCGGCTGGCTCGAGGAGTGGGGCGAGCCGCTGCCCGAGGAGGACATGGGCGGCATGGACCACGGCTCCGGCGGCATGGACATGGAAGGGATGTCCGAGGAGGACATGACGGCGCTGGACTCTTCTTCCGGCGCTGAGTTCGATCGCATGTTCCTGGACATGATGATTCCGCACCACCAGGGCGCCGTGGAGATGGCCGAGACGGAGATCGCCGACGGTTCTGATCAGGACGCCGTCGAGATGGCTCGGGAGATCGTCGAGTCGCAGACCGCTGAGATCCAGGAGATGCAGACGCTGCTGACCGAGCTGGGCGGCTGACGCCGCGACGGGTGGCGCTGTTCCGGACGCGGGACAGCGCCACTCGTCGACAGCTCTGCGCGCTCCAGGCCACCGGGCCGGAGCGCTCCCTCGTCATCAGCCGCTCCGTCTCGAAGGACCACCCCATGCGTTCTGACCTGCGTCGCCCGGCTACATCTGTTCATGCCGCTCGTCGTTCCCCGATGGCTCGAGTTCGTGGGATCGCGAGAGCGCTTTCTGTGGCGGCGGCCTCCGCGCTGCTTGTCGCGGGTTGCACCTCCTCGACCGCGCAGTCGGAGACCGAGCCGGACGGAGTGACGGCCGGCATGCTCCCCTCCAGCCATATCCACGGTGTCGCGATCGACCCAGCTGACGGGCAACTTCTCCTGGCCACGCACGACGGGCTCTTCGGAGTGGGCGATGACGGAGAGTCGACCCATATAGGGCCGGTCATCGACCTGATGGGCTTCGCTGTCCGCGGACCGGGGCATTTCCTCGCCTCCGGGCATCCCGGGCCGGACGTCGACCTGCCGGAGCCGGTCGGGCTGATCGAGTCGACGGACGGCGGCCGGACGTGGGAACCGCGATCCCGGCAGGGCGAGTCCGACTTCCATGCGCTGACGGTCAGCGATGCGGGGGTCCTCGGTTACGACGGCTCCCTCGTGCGGAGCGCCGACGGCGACGAGTGGGAGCAGCTACTGATTCCGGCGGCTCCGGCGACACTCGCCGCAGCACCGGACGGGCGGACGATCCTCGCCACCACTGAGCAGGGTCTCCTCAGCTCCGTCGACGGCGGTAGCTCCTGGGTCCGGAACGACGGTGCACCGCTCCTCCAGGTGGTCGACTGGGCCGACGACGGCATGAACGTCGCGGGCGTGGACCCGTCCGGTTCGGTGTGGACGAGCGCGGACGGAGCCGCTACCTGGCAGGCGGGGCCCAAGCTGGAATCACCCCCGCAGGCTGTGGCGGCGACCTCCTCGGCGGGGGGCTCGCTGCGGATCGCCGTCGTGACGGCCACGGCGTTGGTGGAGTCGGACGACGGCGGACTCACATTTGATGTGGTCTTGGGGGACTGAGGCGTGGCGGGATGAGTCAGCACTGGGAGCCGAACAGCTCTCTATCTGCCGCCCCGGTCGATGCCCGCCCAGGTCCTCCTCGGGTGAGTACTCGGTGCGTCGTTGCATTACACCCCCCGGGGGTATACGGTCTCATGGTGTAGGTACTGGCAGGGGGTATGCGTCGGTCGGTGTAGGAACCTGTCGGGCCACACAGGAGGCCAGCAGTCTCGCGGCTTATCCAGCGCAAGGACGACTGCCTCAGGCTCTTCGTCGGATGGAAGGGGAGGTTCGAGGCCTCCAGCCCGTGGTCGAGGCAGACGAAAGGTCCGCGAGGTGATCGAGGCCATCGCCTGCCGGGTCCGCTCCTGGAACAGGACCACCAGAATGAACATCCACGGCAATGCACGTCCATGAGGGATCGAAAGGACAATTCGAGATGAGTACCGCCACGTACAGCGTCGTCGGCATGACCTGCGGCCACTGCGTCAACTCCGTGGCCGAAGAGGTCCGCCAGGTTCCCGGCGTCACCGACGTCAGCGTCGATCTCGCCACCGGTGGACTCACCGTCAGCGCCGTGGCCGATGTGGACGACGGTGCCGTGCGCACTGCCGTTGAAGAAGCCGGGTATCAGGTAGCCGAGCCCGTCAACCTGCTCGCAGGGGCTGGAGAGCAGACGTCCGGGTGTGGCTGCGGCTGCAGCTGAAAGTCTGCGCCCGGAGGCTGTTCGTGGGGTACCGCTAGCGGCCCATCGCCGGCCCATTCCGACGTCCGCCACGCGGGCGGCGGCACCGCAGGCAGCTGACCGAAAGTGGCCTTGTGTCGGCACGACTCGGATGGCGCCCCTTCGGGAGCCGTCGCGCTGTAAGTGCCGGCCGTGGCGCAGCTCCGCGTCCTCATCATAGGCCCGAAGGTGCTCAGGGTGGTCACGGTCCCGGACGAGACCGGGACCGTGACCACCGGCTGGAGACCCCTGCTCGAGTCGTCACCGTCAGGGACATGTGGCCGCCCTTACCGCGATCACTCCGACGCGCAGTCCCGCAGGGCCGAACCCTCGAAGTCGGGAACGCCGCGGGCCTGCGCCTCCTCGGCCGTGGCGGCCTCCCCGTTCTCCTCGATGTCCTGGATCAGCCACTCCATCTCGGCGATCTCGCGCTCCTGGGCCTTGATGATCTCGACGGCGAGCTGGCACACCCGGACGTCGGTGATGTCGGCGCGCTCGGACCGGGTGATGGCTAGCGAGTGGTGCGGGATCATCGCGTTCATCCACGCGGAGTCCTGCACGGTGGCCTGGCTGCGGTCCAGCGCGATGCCGCCGCCCAGCAGCAGGAGGCTCACCGCCACGATCGCGATGTTGCCCTTCATGTTCTTGTACATGTTGAGCATCCAGCCGAGCATGATCAACCCCATGGTGCCGCCCATGGTGACCGCCATGAACACGCGGCTCTGGCTGAACTGGACGTGGCTCCACTCCCACGTGCCGGCGAACATCGTGAAGTACATGACGACCATGGACGTCGTGATCATGGCCGCGAAGCGCAGGTACATCTTCGTCTCGTGGGACATGCCGCCGTCCTGACCGTGTTCCTTCGTCTCGTCGCTCTTCTTGGTCGCCATGGATCCGATCTCCGTCCTGGCTGTCATCGGTGGGGAGGAACTCCGCAAACCAATGACTGCATCGTCACGCGAGCCGTTCGCCGCAGCCTGCGACGTCACATGTGTGTTGTTGCAGCGGTATCGGCCGAGGCGCGAGACCGCTGCATGGGTAGATGTTGGTTGGCGTACGTCGATCGCCCGAATGCCCGTACGGTCATACGGGTAAACCGAAGAGTCGGTACCGCCGTCGGGACAGCTGGCGTTGCGATCACGACAAACTCGCCATGAGTGCCGACTTGTTCGGCATCGACCGGGCGACATCAGCCCGCGACGCCGGACGACTGGACGAAGAGCGAGCCGATCTGTGGAGGCGATGGCGTCGGGTGTCGTTGTGACCACGATGCCTTCGGCGGTCGGCGGTGGCAGCTCGACGATCAGCGCCGCTGGAGCGATGGTTCGGCCCCGGGGCGTCGTTTAGGCCGCTCTTGCCCTGGCGCCGTCGGGGCCGGCCCACCGTGCAGTGCCTGTCAGCCCAGCGAGCCGATGAGGTCTCGGCACGCCTGCTCGCAGCGCCGACAGGCCTCGGCGCAGATTCGGCAGTGCTCGTGCATCGAGGCATGGCTCTCGCACTCGTCGCCGCACGCCTTGCAGGCGGCAGCGCAGGCCTCGAGCACCGCCCGGGTGAGGTTGGCGTCGTAGCCGGTGTGCCGGGAGAGCACGCGGCCGGTGGCGTCGCAGATGTCGGCGCAGTCAGTGTTCGTGCGGATGCACTTCGTCAGCTCGGCGACCTTGTCCTCGCTGAGGCAGGCGTCGGCACAGGCGGTGCAGGCCTGGGCGCACTCGAAGCAGGCCTCGATGCAGGCCAGCAGCTTCTGCTTGTCCACCCCGCCGAGATCCTTGGGGTAGGTGTCGAGCATCTGGGCTGCCACGGTCATGGTTGCCTCCTCGGGTTGCCGGCGCCGGCTGGCTCGGATGTCGCCCGGATCGGGCGCTGACGATTCCGGCGGTACCCGCAGACCCGTACGGGTATGGGCGGCCTGGAGGTGTTTCTCGATGTCTGAACCTGACCACGCCCATCCGGTCGACCCGGAACGTGTCGCGCACGCCCGTGCCCGGCTGCCGAGCCGGGAGGAAGTCGCCCAGCTGACCAGCGTGCTGAGCCTGATGGCCGATCCCACCCGGGCCCGAGTCCTGTTCGCGCTCGACATGGTGGACGAGCTCTGTGTCGGCGATCTCGCACTGGCCCTGGAGGCCAACGAGAACGCCGTGGGGTACGCGCTCCGGTTGTTGCGCACGGCGGGACTGGTGACCAACCGGAAGCAGGGGCGCGTCGTGTTCTACCGCCTGGCCGAGGGTTTCCCCGAGCCGCTGCGGGAACACTGCCTCCGCCAGTTGGTCGTCCTTTCGGAAGCGGCGCCGGACGACGACTGACAGTTGGGTGTCGACGCTGGCACGGCTGCCAAAGGCGGGGTGATCGTCGCCGCGCGAACATCCACGACCGCCCCTACAGTCGGCCACACCCGGACGGTCGTCCGGATGATCGCTGTCGTATCCCCGGCCCGATACCGGCCGCTCCCAGCGGCATCTCCGTTGAGGGGAGGAGAGCGCCATGGTCGCGCTGCTGTCGCTGGCCGCCCTGGTCGGGGCCGGGATCGTCGGGCTGTACGCGCTGTCGGCGGCGTTGCGCACCGCCCGGGAGCCCGCCGCCGTGCTGCCGTACGAGTCGGGCCTGCTCCCACAGCAGCACGCCGTCTCCCGCTACCACGCGCGGTGGTACGCGGTCACGGTCCTCTTCCTGGCCTTCGACATGGAGATGATCTTCATGTACCCGTGGGCGGTCGTGGTCGCGGACATGGGGACGACGGCCGTCGTCGAGATGTTCGGCTTCCTCGCCGTGCTGCTCGTCGGTGTCACGTACGTCTGGCGTGAAGGTGCGCTGCGATGGACGTGATCGCTCGGCTGCGGACCTGGGCGCTGGCGAGGCCGCGGGTGCTGCTCGTCGACGCCCCGGGCGTGACGATGCTCCGGTGGTCCGTCGAGGCCGAGTTGGACCGGCGCGGCTGGCCGTGCGCCGTGTCGCCTGCGGACACCGACTTGCTGGTCGTCCTCGGCTTACCCGGACCCGAGCTGGCAGAAGCCGTCGAGGTGCTGTGGAGCCAGGTCCTCGAGCCGCGGCACCGAGTGGACGTGCAGCGCACCGAGGACTTCGCCGTTGCTCTGGACCAGGGCCGAGCTGCGCTGGTCCGGCCGGCCGAATCAGGAACGAAGGGGGACGGCCGGCCGTCGCCGGCCTCGTTGCTCGGGAAGGACGAGAAAGAGGACGCCCAGGACGAGGGCATGGACCACGGCGGTGGTCACGAGGGCATGGACCACGGCGGTGGTCACGAGGGCATGGACCACGGCGGT
>NZ_JAAGWG010000004.1 GCF_010682065.1 Blastococcus saxobsidens | reverse complement strand
CGGCGTAGACCCGCTGGATCGTCGAGATCACCACCGACGAGGAATCCAGCATCCCGGCGCTGGTCAGCGCGTTGACATTGTAGATCTCGGTGAGCCGCCGACCATCGTCGGGGGTCGCGTAGTTCTGGAACTCCGCGAGCGTCTGCGAGCCCAGGTTGTTGCGGTCGACCAGGAACAGGATGCGGCGGAACCCGCCGTGCTTCAGCAGGCGGTAGCAGGTGGTGACGGCCGTGTAGGTCTTGCCGGCGCCGGTGGCCATCTGCACCAAGGACCGGCTGTACCTCTGCTCGGCCAGCGACCGCTCGATGCCCTCGATGGCGGTGATCTGCGCCGGTCGGAGCCCCTCGGTGATCAGTGCCGGCATGGACCGGACCTTCGCCCGCCACGTGGCCGCGGCCGGGTCGGTCTCGGCGTCGCGAATGGTCCGGGCCAGCGTCTCGGGCCGCGGGAACGTGAAGATCCGGCGGGCCCGCGGCACGGGGTCGTAGCCGTTGGTGACGTGCACCTCGGACCCCGACGCCTCGAACACGAACGGCAGCCGGTCGTCGAGGGTGAGCGCCTTGAGCCGCACGTCGGGCGCCAGGCCGGTGGCGTAGCGCGCCGACTGCCACTCCACCCCGGACAGCGTCGTGCCCTCGGGCTTGGCCTCGATGACGCCGACGGCGCGCCTGTCGACGTAAAGGACGTAGTCGGCTCGCCCGTGCCCGCTGGCCATGATGACCTCGCGGACGGCGACACCGGGCAGCGTGAGATTGGCCCGTCCCTTGTCCTGCACCGCCCAACCGGCCGCAGTCAGCTGCCGGTCGATGAGCACGCGCGCACGCTGCTCAGCCGTGAGTTGGCTGTTATCCCCGATGTCCGTCATGCCGCCCGAGACGATAGGTCCTTCGCCGTCCCGTAACCAGCCGGCACACCCTGTGTCACCGGCCGAGGAGCCGAGCCAGCCCGTCCAGGACCTCCGCGTGCGGTTCGGGGACGTCGATGTCCAGGAGCACCCGTCCGGGCTCCTCGCGCACGACGAACCCGAAGAAGGAGCAGCACTCCGACTCCCGGCGGGTCAGGTGGCGCACCTCGTCGGCCAGCCCGGGTGCCGGTTCCAGTTCAGCGGTCAGCCGCGTCGGCGAGTGCCGAACGCTGCTGCGCGTGACATCGGCCAGGCCCTGGAACTCCGCGATGCGCACAGGTCGCTCCACGGTGGGCAGCGTGCACGCGTCCGGTACCCAGGCCTCGGTCACGCTCCCAGCGTGCTCTCAGTCCTCGACCTGGTCCAGGAACCGGCGCATAGTCTCCAGGAAGATCTCCGGCTGCTCGGAGTGCACCCAGTGGCCCGCGTTCTTGATTCGCACCAGCCGCGTCAGCGGGAACAGCTCGTCCATGCGCGGGCGGTCCTCGTTCAGCACGTAGTGCGAGTTGGCCCCGGCCACCCACAGCACCGGACCGTCGTAGGTGGCACCGGGCGGCGGCTCCGGGAACCCGCGCAGCTCGCCGAGGTCACGGGCCAGCAGGTCGAGGTTGAGCCGCCAGCGCCAGGTCCCGTCCTCGCCCACGCCCTCGCGCACCAGGCTCTGCAGCAGGAACCCGCGGACCATCCGGCTCGGCACGGCCGCCTTGAGCGCGGCGTCGGCGTCCGCACGGGTCTTCAGCGACTCCAGGTCCACCGCGCGCATGGCCGCGATGAACTCCTCGAACGGGGAGGCCTCCTCGTCGTCGTCGTCCGTCCGGCCGCCCTGCAGGGGGTACTCGACCGGGGCGATGTCGACGACGACGAGCGCGCGCAGCAGCTCCGGCCGGCGCAGGGCCAGCTGCATCGCCACCTTGCCGCCCATCGAGTGCCCGACCAGGGTCGCCGGCTCGCCGAAGGACTCCAGCTCCTCGGCCACCAGCTCCGCCATGTCCAGGTAGTCGACGCGCTCGGTCCACGGCGAGTGGCCGTGGTTGGGCAGGTCGAGCAGCGTCACGCGGTGCCCGTCGGCCAGCCCCTTGGCGACCGTCGTCCAGTTCTTGCCCTGGCCGAACAGGCCGTGCACGAAGACGACGCGCGGCCCGGTCTCGCCCACGGTCCGTGCGGACAGGCGCTCGTCGGCGGTCGCCTCGTCCGTCGCCTCGTCGGTCATCCGGCGATTCCATCAGACGTCCTGTCCCTGCCGCCGCTTACCGTGCCGGGGAACGAGGGGGAGTACCGACGCATGCCACCACGCCGGCGGAGCACGAAGACCACCAGCCGCAGCACGACCGCCACCCGGACCCGCAGGGCCGCTCCACGGAAGCCCGCGGCGAAGAAGGCCGCACCCGAGCTGCCCACGGCCGGGCCGGGGGAGCGCGTCTGGGTGCTCGCCGTGCCGTTCCGCGCCCCGGCGCCGGGCGCCGTCTGGCACCCGGGCCTGCAGGCGCACGTCTTCGTCGGCCGTGCCCTGCCACCGGAGCTGGTCCCGTACGACCCGCCGCCGTACAGCCTGGAGCGGTTCCTCGAGGACGAGCTGAACGAGACGCCGCGGCCGCTGCCGGTCACCCCGGCGATGGTGCCCCGGGCGCCGCAGGAGGCCGGCGCCGAGGTGGTGGCCGCGCACGCCGCCGCCGGCGGCCGGGTGTTCCTGCTCGGTGACGACCCGGGCGTGGGCAAGACCGGGACGGCGATCCTGGCGGTGCACGAGATCGCCGCCCAGCGCCCCGTACGCACGGTGCTGGTCATCGCCGACCGGCCGGCCGCGATCACCATCCCGCACTGGGCCCGCTCGATCGCCGGCTTCGGCGACGGCGGGCTGCGCTGGTGCGTGACCACGTGGGACCGGCTGGGCAAGGTGAGCAAGCTGCGCTTCGACGTCGTCGTCGCCGACGAGGCGCACATGGTCCGGCACACGACCACCCAGCGCTGGAAGCACTGGAAGGCCGTCTCGGGCGCCGCCCGGGTCAAGGACACCCCCTACGTGCTGGCCGCGACGGCGACCCCGGCGCACACGCCCCTGGAGCTGCCCTACCTGGCGCCGGAGTTCGCCGCCCGCCACGGCGAGTCGATCAAGGAGTGGGCCGACCTGCCCAAGGCGCTGGAGCGGCACAGGTTCCACGTGGAACGTGGGCGCTACGGCTGGCAGTGGACCGAGGACGCCGACGCCCGCCGCGCCGACCTCGCCCGGCTGCAGTCCTGGCTGGCCGACGCCGATCCCCGGGCCACCCTGCACCGCCCGGCGCCCTGGGGGCCGGTGTCGGTGACCGGCACGCCGGTGCTGCTCACCCCGGCCGAGCGGGCGTCGTACGAGGCCGAGTGGTCGGAGTTCCGGGCCGAGATGCAGCTGGCCCGGCGGGGCCGGCAGACCGCCCGCGGTCGCGCGGCGCTGCTCCGGTTCCGGCAGAAAGCCGGCCTCATCCGGGTGCAGGCCACCGTCGACTGGATCAAGGCGCAGGTCGAGGCGGAGCGGCAGGTGGCCGTGTCGGTCGAGTTCGTGGAGACGGCGGCCGACCCGATCCGCGAGGCACTGCTCGACGCCGGCATCCCGGTGGCCGGCATCTACGGGCGCGACCGGTTCGACGTGGAGGCCGAGCGGCTGCGGTTCCAGCGCGGCGACGCCATGGTCTGCGTCTTCACCGTCACCGCCTCGATCAGCCTGCACGCCGGGGAGCTGCTGCCCGGCGGTTCCACGGCCTCGGAGACGCCGCGGGTGGGGCTGTTCCACCAGCCGCGCTTCTCCGGCATCCAGGCCCGCCAGGTCACCGGCCGCACCCACCGCGACGGCAAGACCTCGCCGTGGCGGATCGCCTTCGCCGCGGACACCGTGGAGGAGCAGGTGGCCAAGGTGATGGTGGAGCGGCTGGCGGTCAGCGGCTCCACCGCCGGCGCGGACACCGCCTCGCTGCAGGAGATCGCCGAACTGCTCGACGCCGACTGGCTGCCCGCCGCGGCGCTCACGGAGGAGTGAGGGTCACTCCCGGGTCCGGCCGTCGACGGACTCCCGGAGCAGGTCGGCGTGGCCGTTGTGCCGCGCGTACTCCTCGATCATGTGGACCAGCACCCAGCGCAGCGTCGGCCGGGTGTCGTCGTCCCACGGCGGCACGGTGCAGCGGGTGTCGAGGCCGCCGTCGGCCAGCGCCTCGGCGACCAGCTCCCGGGAGCGCTCGACCGCGCCCTCCCAGCGGGCCCTGAGCTCCGCGGGGGAGTCGTCGGCCGCCGAGTGCCAGGCCCAGTCGGGGTCGGCGTCCCGGTCGACGGGCTCCCAGACCTTCCCCGGGCTCCGGCCGCGCAGCCGCAGGGCGAACCAGAGTCCCTCGACGAGCGTCAGGTGCTCGAGCAGCAGCCCGCCCAGCGTCATCGTCGAGGCGCGCCCACCGTGGCACGGAGGCCGTCGGCGTCCGGGCCGCGCGTCTTCCACTCCAGCGTGGCGCGGTGGTGGTCCAGGAAGCCGAGCAGCGTGGCCACCCGGCGCCCTCCACCGGCGGATGGGGCCGGCCCCTCCTCGTCGAGCTCCGTCACGCTGCGGAACGCAACGGTGCCGCTCCCGGTCCACCAGCCATCGGCGTCCCTCTCAGAGAGCGTCCACCCGGGCGAGGAGCTGCTCCGCTCGCGCCATGCGGCCGGAGGACCAGCGCACCGGGACGACGACGAAGCCGGCGAGCGCGGCCGCGAGCAGCCCCACGAGCGGGTCACCGAGCACGACGGCTGCGGCAGCCACGAGCACCGCGAGCAGCAGTCCGATCCCCGGGACGACCCAGCGGTCCTGGGCCGCCGCGTCGATCTCCCCCTGCAGGCGGACCCGCCACGCCGCGGGCTCTCCGTCGGGAGGCAGCTCGCCGGTGGCCAGCGCACGGCGCACGATCGCCCGTGCGGCGGCCTCCTCCTCCGGCACGAACCACCCGGCCCGCTGTGCGGCGAAGACGAGCACCATGGCGACCGCCCACCCCCCGGCCCGCAGGAGCGCGACCGGCCAGCTCCACCCCTCGTTCCACTGGACGAGAGCGTGCAGGGCCTCCTGCCCGGCGCCGACGTAGGCCGCCCCCACCGGGACGATGGCGCCCACCCGGCGCCAGGACGGCCACCGGGGCTCGCCGTCCACAGGGCTCAGGCGCCGGAGCCGTTGCGGGAGACGCTGTCGCCGTCGGCGCTGATCGGGATGCTGGTCCCGGCGTCGGCCGCGGCGGAGCCGCTGAGCCGGCGCAGCAGCGCGCCGACGTCGATGCCGGTCAGGTCACCCGACAGCTGCAGCCCCTGCGCGACGTTGGCCGCCACCGACCTGCCCAGCGAGCCGGCGCCGTCGGTCGAGATGACCGTCATCTTGTCCACGCTCGACAGCGGCGCCGCCGCGGCGCCGACGACGTCGGGCAGCACCTTGACCAGCATCTCCAGGATCGCGGCCTCGCCGTACTTGGCGAAGGCGTCCGAGCGGGCATCGAGGGCCTCGGCCTCGGCCTGACCGCGGGCGAGGATCGCCGCGGCCTCCGCCGCGCCCTCGCGCTCGACGGCGTCGGCGATGGCCTGGCGGCGCAGCTTCTCGGCCTCACCGCGCTTGGCGCCCTCGATCGCCTCCGCCTCGGCCAGCGCCGAGCGGCGGGCCCGCTCGCCCTCACCGGAGAGCCGGGCCTGCTCGGCGGCGGCCTGGGCTGCGGCGATCGTGGCCTGGCGCTGGGCCTCCGCAGTGAGGATCGCGGAGTTCTTGCGGCCCTCGGCCTCCTGCTCCACCTTGTACCGCTCGGCGTCGGCGGGACGGCGCACCTCGGTGTCCAGCTGACGCTCGGTGAGCGCCGCGGTCCGCTCGGCGACCTTTTCCTGCTCCATGAGGATCGCCTGGTCCTGCGCGGCCTGCGCCAGCGGTCCGGCGGCCGCTGCACGCGCCTTGGCGGCGTCGGTCTCGGCGGTGATCTCGGCCTGCTTGAGCGCCAGCTGCCGCTGGGAGATCGCGATCGCCTCGTCGGCCAGCAGCTGCTCCTGCTGCGCGGCCTGCCGGGCGCGCGCCTCGGCGATGCTGGCCTCCTTGAGCACCCGCGCGGCCTCGGGGCGGCCGAGGTCGGCCAGGTAGGAGCCCTCCGCCTGGATGTCCTGCAGCTGGAAGGTGTCCAGCACCAGGCCCTGCCCGGTCAGCGAGGACTCGGCCTCCTCGGCGACGGCGGAGGCGAACGCGGCCCGGTCGCGGATGATCTCCTCGATCGTCAGCCGGCCGACGATCGAGCGCAGGGCGCCGGCGAGCACCTCGGAGGTGAAGGTGTCGATGCCCTCCTGCTGGTTGAGGAAGCGCTGGGCGGCGGCGCGGATGGAGTCCTCGGTGCCACCCACCTTGACGATCGCCACGCCCTCGAGGTCGCACTTCACGCCCTGCTTGGAGACCGCGCCGCGGATGCCGACCGGGATCCGGCGGCTGGACAGGTCCATCGTGTGCAGCTTCTGCACGACCGGCAGCACGAAGACGCTCGCGCCCATGACCACCTTCTGGCCGGACGAGTCGCGGGAGACGACGCCGGCCTCGCTGGTGACCTGGCGGCCCTGCCGGCCGGTGACGAGGAACGCCTGGTTGGGGCCGGCGACCTTGATGCGGCTCAGGACGAGCAGGATCAGCAGGAGGACCAGGACGGCGATGCCGCCGATGGCGTAGAGCAGCGTCACGGGGATTCGCCTCCGGGCAGGGGATGGGTGCTGTCGGGCGCGGTCGAGACGACCTCGACCGCGGTGTCGCTGAGCGCCTCGACGACGTAGACCGGCGTCCCGGTGAGCAGCGGCGCGTCGCTGCGGGCGGAGAACTTCAGCTGCTGGCCGGCGACCGTCAGGCGCACCTCGCCGTAGCCGGGGCTCGGCACCGTCGAGACGACGACGCCCTGCGCACCCACCAGGTGGTGGCGGGTCAGCGTCGGCTGGGTCGGCATGTCCTTGAGCGCCCGGGACAGCCGGACCGCGCCCCAGGCCAGCGGAACGGCGACGGCGACGCCCACGGCCAGCGCGAGCAGGGCCCGGACGACGTCGGGGAGAGTCTCGGGCAGCAGGCTGGTGGCCGCGGCACCGCCGAACCCGATGCCGCCGAGCAGCGCCGCGATGGCCGGCACCGAGAACGGCCCGTCGGTGTCGACGTCGCCGATCCCGAGGTCACCGAGCTCGCCGACGAACAGCGACAGCAGGAGCACGACCACGCCGAGGCCACCGAGCACGAGGAACACCGAAGCCATGCCCTTGCGCCCTCCTCGTCGACCGGGAGATCCAGCCTCGCAGTTGCGGGACGACGCGGGCAAGGAAGTCCCTCCGCCGGGTGGACGCGGACAATGGAGGGGTGAGGGACCGGTCGTGAGGGGAGCCGCGAGCATCCTGCACCTGGACCTCGACGCCTTCTTCGCCGCGGTCGAGCAGCGGGACAAGCCGTCGCTGCGCGGCCGGCCGGTCGTCGTCGGCGGGGTGGGCGGCCGGGGCGTCGTCGCCACCGCCTCCTACGAGGCCCGCGCCTACGGCGCCCGGTCGGCCATGTCGACAGCGGAGGCACGGCGACGCTGCCCCGCCGGGACGGCGTTCCTCGGCGGCCGGTTCGCCGCCTACCGGCGCACCTCCGACGTCGTCATGGGCCTGCTGCGCGAGCTGTCGCCGCTGGTGGAACCGGTCTCCATCGACGAGGCCTACGTCGACCTCGCCGCCGGCGGGGAGCACGACCTCTCCGTCGACGGCGTGACGGCGCTGGCCCAGGAGCTCAAGGAGCGCATCGAGGCGGCGACCGGGGGAGTGACCGGCTCGGTGGGCATCGGCACGTCGAAGCTGATGGCGAAGATCGGCTCGGACCTGCAGAAGCCCGACGGCCTGGTGGTCGTCGCCCCGGGGCAGGAGCTCGAGGTGCTGCACCCGCTGCCGGTGACCCGGCTGGGCGGCGTCGGACCCGCGACGGCCGAACGGCTGCACCAGGTGGGCGTGAAGACTGTGGGGGACCTGGCCGCGCGCTCGCTGCCGGACCTGGTCGCGCTGGCCGGGCGCGCCCACGGCGCCGGGCTGCACGCGCTGGCCCGCGCGGACGACGAGCGCGCCGTGGTGCCCGACCGCGAGGTGAAGTCGGTGTCGCACGAGGAGACCTTCGAGCGGGACCTCACCGACGTCGGCGTGCTGGCCCGGGAGATCGACTCCATGGCGGCGCGGGTGGGGGAGCGGCTGCGGAAGTCGGCCTTCTCCGGGCGCACCGTGACGCTGAAGCTGCGCCGCTACGACTTCACCACGCTCACCCGCTCCCAGACGCTCCCCCAGCCGACCGACGACCCGCGGCTGATCGCCTCCACCGCCCGTCGGCTGCTGACCGAGGCGGGCACCGCCGGGGGGCTGCGGCTGCTCGGCGTCGGCGTCTCGGGGCTGTCGGTCTACGCCCAGGGCGACCTGTTCGCCGACTCCGACGAGCCGCAGGAGGCAGCCGTGGCCGCGCCGGACGCCGCGGCGACCGAGGCGGAGCCCGACCTGCCCGCCGACAAGCGCTGGTGGCCGGGGCAGGACGTGCGGCACGACGAGCTCGGCGCCGGCTGGGTCTGGGGGCGCGGCCTGGGCCGGGTGACCGTGCGCTTCGAGGGTCCGCTCACGCCCCCGGGACCGGTCCGCACGCTCACCGCCGACGACCCCGCCCTCCAGCCGGCCGAGCCGCCGGACTGGAGGCCGCCCGGGTGACGCGCTCCCCGGGGCACCGGCCCACCCCGTGTAGAACGGCGTCATGACCGAACCCAGCATGTGGACGCGCCTGACGGAGGAGAACCCGGAGCACTCGGCCGCCTACATCCAGCGCTTCCGGGACCTCGCCGAGGCCGGGCACGACCTCGTGGGCGAGGCCCGGCTGGTCGACGCGATGCTCCCGCGGCGCGCGCGGGTCCTCGACGCGGGTTCGGGCACCGGGCGGATCGGCGGGTTCCTCGCCGCGGCCGGGCACCAGGTGGTCGGCGTCGACGGCGACCCGGTGCTGGTGGCCGAGGCGCGGGAGCAGCACCCGGCCGCCCGGTGGCTGGTCGGCGACCTCGCCGAGCTGGACCTCCCGGCAGCGGGGGAGGCCGAACCGTTCGACGCGATCGTCTGCGCCGGCAACGTGGTGACCTTCCTGGCCGAGTCGACACGGGTCGAGGTGCTCCGCCGGATGCGGGCGCACGTGTCCCGCGAGGGGCGGGTGGCGATCGGCTTCGGAGCGGGCCGCGGCTACGAGTTCGACCAGTTCCTCGCCGACGCCCGGACCGCCGGCTGGGAACCGGACCTGCTGCTGTCCACCTGGGACCTGCGGCCGTTCAGTCCGGACTCCGATTTCCTCGTCGCGCTCCTGCGCCCGGCCTGACCTCCCGGGGTCAGAGGCGGGCGTTGGCCCAGAGCAGCGAGAGCGCCTCCACAGTTCGGTGGCCCCGCCACTCCAGGGTGGCCGCCGGTGAGTAACTGACGAAATCCACCGGCCACCCCCCGTCGTCCTGCTGGGCGTCCGCGAGCCGGTCGAGCTCCGCGTCGACCACCCCCGGTGCGAAGAGCGACCGCCCCGGCCCCCCGGGCAGCGGTGCGAAGTCCAGCGGGCGCATGTACTCGTCCGGGGCCCCGCCGGCCACGTGCAGCAGGCCGTCGGCGGGGACCAGGTCGCGCAGCCGCTCCACCCGCGCGACCGCATCGGGCCAGGTGGCCGCCGCCGCGTCGAGGAAGCGCACCGCGAACGCCAGCTCCATCGCGTGCGCCCCCGCGGCGAGCCGGTCGATCGCCGCCAGGCAGCAGTCGGTGGCCCGGGCCAGCCACGGGTGCTCGCCCACGCCGGGGACGACGGCCGCCACCCGGTAGGCCGTCGCGGCCACCACCGCGGTGATCTGCAGCGAGGAGCGGTCGGTGTCCGCCGATGCCCAGAACGGCGCGCACGCCGCCGGGTCGGGCACGGGCAACGCGAACGGCAGCCCGCCGTCGGGCAGCGTCACGGCGGCCAGCCAGTCGCACAGCTGCCGCGCCCGGTCCGCGGCCGCCGCCCCGGTCTCGGCGAACACCTCGAGCGCGTGCAGCGCCCCGCCGGGCTGGCTGGTCGTCGACCGGAGGTCGGGCTCCAGTCCCCAGCCGTAGCCACCGTCGGGATTCCGGTAGCCGTCGACCGCGGCGAGCACCGGCTCCGCCCCGCTCCCACCGAACAGCAGCTCGAACCGGCGGCGGTCCAGCACCCGGGCGGAACCGGCCAGGAAGTCCGCGGCCGCGGCCATGTCGACGCTCACGGCGTCACTGTGCCGCAGGGGTCCGACGCGGTCAGCCCCTGTCGTCGCCGGCCGGGCCCGGGGGCGGCGCCACCCCCAGGGCCACGGTCAGCTCCAGGACGGTGGCCGGGTCCTCCAGGCGGGCGCCGTAGAGCTGCCGCAGCTGCGTCATCCGGTACCGGACCGTCTGCGGGTGCACGAACAGCTCCGCGGCGATCCGGTCGCGCCGGCCGTGGTGCAGCAGCCAGGAGCGCAGCGTCTCGGTGAGCTTCTCCCGGGCGCTGTCGCCGACGTCGGCCAAAGGCGCGAGCACGCGGGCCCGCAGGTCGGCCAGCGCGTCCTCGTCGGCCCGCAGGACCAAGTCGGCCAGCCGGGCGTCGGTGTCCAGCGACGCCCGCTCCCCCGGCCGCATGCCCAGCCGGAGCGCGCGCAGCACGCGCCCGTAGGAGGTGTGCGCCTCCGCCCACGGCCGGTCCGGCCCCACGATCGCCTCGCGGCCCTCCAGCGAGCGCAGCAGGGCCGGACGCGCGGCGCCCTCGGCGTCCGGGACCAGCAGGACGGTGAGGTCGGGCATCCCCTCGACGTCGGGCACGTCCTCGGGCGACCGGAGCGTGCGGGCGTCCAGCGAGACCATCGCCCCCTGCGCCCGGGCCTCCGGGAGGACGACGACGGTCAGGGTCCGCGGCGGCACCCACTCCGCGCGCTGCGCGGCCTCGACCAGCTCGGCGTGCGGGCTCCCGGCCAGCAGGCCCTGCGCGAGCCGCTCCAGCATCCGTTCCCGCGCGCGGCCGCTGGAGGCCAGCTCGTCGGCGTGACCGGCGACGCTGGCCGCCGACAACCGGTCGATGTAGGCGAACACCAGCTCGGCGAAGCGGGCTGTCGACTCCGGCCCGAGACCGGCGGCCACGGCGGTGGCGCTCATGTCCCGCCAGGACACCCGCGCACCCACCCGGTAGGCGGCCAGCAGCGCGTCCATCGACCGCCCGCTGCGGGCCTCGCCCCGGCCCAGGGCGTAGGCGGCCTCGACCACCGGGCCGCCCGGGGTGCCGGCGTCCGCCGTCCCCCCCGCGGCCGCCAGCTGCAGGAACCCGCGCAGCGTGAGCTCGACGGCGCCGGAGATCTTGCGGCCCATCGGGCCCTGGAAGGCGTCGGCGTAGCCCGGGACGGCGACGATGATCGCCTCGACGGCCCGCTCGGCCACCCTGGGCAGTTCCGCGCGCATGGCGTCAGCGACCGCCTCCGGAAAGCTACGCGCCTCCGACGTCATTCCGCCTCCTTGTTCGCAGGGAACAGAAGCTACCCCCGGATTCACATCCTCGGCACAGGTATTTGATGCGTGGAGTGGGAAAGCATGAGTACATGACAGCGACCGCTCCGCGCCCCACCGCGGCCCGAACGCCGGCGCGGCCCGCGCTGCGCGACCGGGTGCTCAAGTTCGCCGAGCTGGTGACGACCCCGCTGCTGCCCGTCGACTACCTCGACCTGTTCGACCCGCTCCGCTCCGGAGCGGCGCTGCGCGGCCGCATCGAGGCCGTGCACAAGGAGACGCGCGACGCGGCGAGCATCGTGATCCGCCCCGGCCGGGACTGGCTGCCGCACGTCCCGGGCCAGTACGTCCGCATCGGCATCGACATCGACGGCGTCCGCCAGTGGCGCGCCTACTCGATCACCTCGGTGCTCGACCGCGCCGACGGCTGCTTCACCATCACGGTGAAGGCCATCCCGGACGGCAAGGTCAGCAACCACCTGGTGCACCGCGTGCAGCCGGGCACGATCATCCAGCTCGACCAGGCGACCGGGGAGTTCTGCCTGCCCGAGGAGACCCCCGCCAAGTCGCTCTTCGTGACCGCCGGCTCCGGGATCACGCCGGTCATGGGCATCCTGCGCAACCACGCCCACCAGCTCACCGACACGGTGCTCGTGCACTCGGCGCCCACCGCGGACGACGTCGTCTTCGGCGCCGAGCTGCGGCAGATGGCCGCCGAGGGCCGGATGCACCTGGTCGAGCAGCACACCGACACCGCGGGGCTGCTCGACGCCCGCTCCATCGCCGAGCTGGTCCCGGACCTGCACGAGCGCGCCACCTGGGCCTGCGGCCCGGTCGGCATGCTCGAGGCGCTGGAGGAGCACTGGGCGTCCGTCGGCATCGCCGACCGGCTCTACACCGAGCGCTTCCGCCCCCGCGTCCTGGCCGGCGCCGGCGAGGGCGGCGCGGTCACGTTCGAGAAGAACGGCACGACCATCGAGGTCGAGGGCACCACGCCGATCCTCGACGCCGCCGAGGAGGCCGGCGTGCTCATGCCGAGCGGGTGCCGCATGGGCATCTGCTACGGCTGCGTCCTGCCCCTGCGCGAGGGCGCCGTCCGCGACCTGCGCAACGGCGAGATCACCTCCGCCGACGACGTCGGGGACGGCGTCCTCGTCCAGACCTGCATCAGCGCGCCCGCCGGCGCCTGCTCCATCGACCACTGACCGTCCGAGCCCGAGGAGTCGCACCGTGACCGTCATCCAGAAGAAGCCCGAGAACCCGATCGCCCACCTGTCCGCCGAGGACATCGAGCTCATCGGCAAGGAGCTCGACACCATCCGCCAGGAGATCCGCGACAGCCTGGGCGAGGACGACGCCAAGTACATCCGGACCGTCATCGACGTCCAGCGCAAGCTCGAGCTCGGCAGCCGCGCCGTGCTGCTGTTCTCCAAGTTCCCGCCGGCCTGGCTGCTCGGCACCGCCGGCCTCTCGGTCGCCAAGATCCTCGAGAACATGGAGATCGGGCACAACATCCTGCACGGCCAGTGGGACTGGATGCGCGACCCGAAGATCCACTCCACGACGTGGGAGTGGGACATGGCCAGCCCGGCCGAGCAGTGGAAGCACTCGCACAACGAGCTGCACCACACGTACACGAACGTGATCGGCAAGGACAACGACCTCGGCTACGGCATCATGCGCGTCGACGAGGACCAGAAGTGGCACCCGATGTACCTGGCGCAGCCGCTGTGGAACTTCATCAACGCCTGCTTCTTCGAGTACGGCATCGCCGCCTACGACCTCGAGCTGGGCAAGAACCTGGCCACCAAGAGGCGCCGCAACGACCCCAAGTTCCGCGCCGCCACCAAGCAGGTCCTGAAGAAGATCCGCAACCAGGCCGCCAAGGACTACGTCGTCCACCCGCTGCTGTCGGGCCCGTCGTTCGTGCCGACCCTGGCCGCCAACTTCACCGCCAACGTGGTGCGCAACCTGTGGTCGCACTCGGTCATCATGTGCGGCCACTTCCCCGAGGGCGTCGAGACCTTCGAGAAGACGTCGATCGACGGCGAGAGCCGCGGTGAGTGGTACGTCCGGCAGATGCTCGGCTCGGCCAACATCTCCGGCAGCAAGGCCATGCACCTCATGACCGGGAACCTGTCGCACCAGGTGGAGCACCACCTGTTCCCCGACATCCCCAGCAACCGGTACGCCGAGATCGCCCCGCGGGTGAAGGACATCTTCGACCGCTACGGCCTGACCTACCACTCCGCCCCGCTGTACAAGCAGGTCGCGAGCGCCTGGCACAAGGTCATCCGGCTGTCGCTGCCCAACGGCTGGCTGGCCGAGACCACGCCGAAGAGCGCCCCGGCGCAGGTCGCCAAGCTCTACAAGATGACCGTCGGGGGGCCCAAGGTCCGCCGCGCCCTGCAGGCGAAGGCCGCCGCCTGATCCACCGCTGAACGCAGAGGGGCCCGGAACCACACAGGTTCCGGGCCCCTCGTGCTTTCGGGTGGGTCAGTACACCCGGCCGTTGCGCACCCGGAGGGTCCCGCCCTGGAAGCGCTGGGAGAACGACCCGTCGGACAGCACCGAGGTGCCCATCACCGGATAACCCAGGTACCCGTTCTCCCAGCCCCGGGCCGCCCAGGCGTCGCGGACGGCCCTGAGGACCACGGAGGCCGGCGTCCCACGCCATCCGGTCACCGGGCCGGCCGCGTAGACGGATCCGCCCTCGAAGTGCTGTCCGCAGCCGCCGCTGCGCAGACCGCAGAAGGTGTCGCTGGTCGGCAGGCCGAGCGCGCCGTGCTCCCAGCCCTGCTGGGCCCATGCTGTCTTGATCGAACCGAGGACGGTGAAGGTGCCCGTCCGCGTCCGGTAGATCGAACCCCAGTCGAAGTGCTGCCCGCACGCGCCGTCGCGCAGGCCGCAGAAGGTGTCCGACGTCGGGTTCCCGATGCTTCCGCGCTCCCAGCCCTGCGCCCCCCACCGGTCGCGGATGGAGCCGAGGACGAGGAACGTGCCGGCCCGGGTCTGGTACACGGACCCGCCCTGGAAGTGCTGCCCGCGGCCCCCGTTCCAGTCCGCCGTGGCGAACGGCTCGGACGTCGGAAAGCCGAGCGCACCGTTCTCCCAACCCTGACCGGCCCAGCGGCCGACGACCTCGGGCGCGAGGACCCTCGCCCCCGACGACGGCGCCCAGTAGACCGAACCGCCCTGGAAGTGCTGCCCGCAGCCGCCGTCGCGCAGGCCGCAGAAGGTGGACGTCGTGGGGTAGCCGAGCGCCCCGTTCTCCCAGCCCTGCCCCGCCCACCGGTCCTTGACAGGCCCGCTCACGGTCCGGGAGCCGGTGGACGGGCTCCAGTAGACGGAGCCCCGCTGGAAGTGCTGCCCGCAGCCGCCGCCGGGCAGGCCGCAGAAGGTGTCCGTCGTGGGGTAGCCGACCACCCCGCGCTCCCAGCCCTCCGCCGCCCAGCCCGTCCGGATGTCCGGGTCGACGCGCACCGCTGCGGTCGTCGCCGACCGGTAGATGGACCCGTGCTGGAAGTGCTGCCCGCAGCCGCCGCCGGGCAGGCCGCAGAAGGTGTCCGACGTCGGCTCCCCGATGCCCCCGGGGACGGGGACCGCACCGAAGCCGCCGCCGAAGCTCTGCCACGCGTCGAAGACGTCGAGGTCGGTGAATGCGTATGCCGCGGACGGGACAGAGGCCGACCAGGACACGATGCCGTGCTCGAAGTCCTGCCAGCAGGCGGACAGGCCGCTGCAGGTCTTGGACCCCATGGCGGCCCCCAGCACCCCGCTCGGTCCGCCGAGTGCGGCGTACTTCGCCTCGATGCGGTCCCCGTCGACGCCCGGCAGGGCCGCTGCCACCGACGCCGGTCCCTCCGCGAGCGCCTGGTCGGGAGCGAGCAGCGCTCCCGCAAGCGCGAGGCCGGCCACCGCGCCGGCCAGCAGGCGCCGAGCGCCCCACACCTGTGTCGTCATGCTCCGCGCTCCCCGCTCCCGTCCCGCGCGTCAGCACGCGGTCGCCGCAACGTACGGACGCCGCTCAGCGCAGTGGGGCGCGACACTCCGGAGTCGACTGGCCACCGGACCGATGAGTTCGGTCAGCTGTTCGTGCGGGTCGACATCGGGATGACCCCTCATTCGTTTCCCGTGAAACAGCAAGAACGCACGAGGGCCCGGAACCGTCTCGGTTCCGGGCCCTCGCCGTTCGCTGCCCCCTACGGGCGCAGCGCCGGCTGCGGGTAGTTCAGCGGGAGGAGCAGCGCCGGGTCACTGATCGGCACCTCCCAGACGTTGCCGGCTCCGTCCGGGTCGATGGTCTCCCCGCCCTTGAGGAACGTCGCGATCTGCGCCTGCCCCGCGGCGGCCGCCGCCGGCGGCCCGGTCAGCAGGAAGCTGTGCGGGTTGTTGGCCGCGTTCCCCGTCCGGTCGTTGCGGTACACGCTCGTGCGCGACCACAGGTTCCCGGCATCGACCAGCGTGTACGACGTCGGGTTCGGCACGGTCTGGTCCCCGAACGCGACCTGGACCAGCACCCGCTCCGGGTCGATCAGCGGCGCGAACGTCTCGGGGCTCCCCGGCCGGCTCAGCCAGGTCGACCGCGCCAGGTAGTCCTGGATCTCGACGGCACCCTCGACCGTGGCCGTCACGGGACCCTCGCCCCGCAGCGGCATCTGCTCCTGGAAGTCCTGAGCAGTCCCGCCCGAACCGTTGTGCAAGCCGGCCGCCGTCAGGGAAGCCGCCGTCAGCCCCCGGAACGACGTCGAGAGCCGCGCGATCTCGGTGACCGGCCCACCCGGCACGTTGAGCACCGAGCGGGTGACCTCGGGGTCGACACCGGTCAGCATGGTTCCGTAGATGCCGCCGAAGCTCTGCCCGAAGTAGGTCACGTCCTTGCCGGACAGATCGACCGACCCGTTCTTGTCGACGTCGGTGCCGCCCAGCGACCGCATCAGCGTCATGATGTCGGCGCTCGTCTGCCGCAGAGCGTCGCGAGACGACTGCGCGCTCGCGGCGCCGGTGGCCGAGGAGCCCTCGGTGCTGTCGATCCGGGCATTGCCGTCCTGGTCGACACCACGCCCGTAGAAGGGCAAGTCGGTCACCTTGGGGCCCTGGACGACGCGGATCGCACCGTCGGGCCCGAAACCGTGGCCCACCACGTTGGTGCCGATCGTGGCGATACCGCGCTGCATGTTCGTGCTGGCTGCGGTGATGACGTTGGTGGCGTTGCCCGTGAAGCCGTGCCCGAACACGGCAACCGGCCAGCCACCCGCGGGTGCCGGCCCCGGAGGCAGGACCGCGACGAAGGGCAGCCGGACGGAGCCCGGCGCCTTCGGTCCTGCGTCGCGGGTGGGCGTCTGCTGGATGGTCACGTCGGGTCGGAGCCAGTTCGGGGCCAGGTAGGTCCCGAAGACGTAGGTCCCCTGGTTCGTGGTGAACCCTGCATTCCTTGCTGCCGTGTCCGGGGCCTCGGGCGTCACATCGGCGACCAGCTGGACGAGGGTGCCCGCGGTCGGGAAGACGCCGTCGATCATCAGGCCGGGAGCGGTGATCCCGGCGTCCTTGAACGCCTGCCCGCTGTCGATCTGCTTGCGCAGGTCCAGGAGACCGTCGGTGGCGCTCATGGTGGTGAAGGTGTCCTGCAGCGACTTGTTCGCCGGGCCACCCTGGACGCGCAGCTTGTAGGTCGTGCCCGGCGCCAGCTGCTTCGCCGGGTGGGCGTAGAGCGTGGTCGTCGCCGGGTCCCAGACCATGCGGTCGACCCCGGTGCGCCAGCCCCCGTGGGCTTCCTGCAGCGTGATCCGCGCGGCCGCCTCGGCCGGGTCGACCGGGCCGCTGAACCGGATGGCGATGCGCGGGTCGAGGTCGAAGCCGTCGAGCTGGTTCAGCTGCTGCGTGAGGCCGCAGCTGATAGGGGCACCACAGCCTTCGAGGGGCAGGTTCACCCGGCGGCCGGTCAGCTGCCCCTTGTCGGCGACGGTGAGGCTGTCGGAGGGGAACGCGGAGATCGGGTCGGCCTTGCCGGGCTTGGCCAGGGCCGGTGTCGCGGTGGCCGTGACGGCGAACGTCACAGCCAGGGTGCCGACGACCGACGCGGTCGTGCGACGCCATGAGCGAGAGGACACGGGGGCTCCAATACTGAGGGGACCTCGTTCCTAGCTGACAGTGACGTGGCGCACAACCGTTCCCGGTCAGAAATCGATCTTGATCGCGCTGCTGTCGGCGGAACGACGGCCGCCCGCCACCCGGAGCACCGGGTGACGGGCGGGCGTTCGAGGCGTGCCTAGTTGGCCATGTCCACGAAGCGGCTGTAGTGGCCCTGGAAGGCGACCGTGACGTTGGCCGTCGGGCCGTTGCGGTGCTTGACCAGCATGATGTCGGCCTCGCCGGCGCGCGGGGACTCCTTCTCGTACATGTCCTCGCGGTGGATCATCATGACCATGTCGGCGTCCTGCTCGATCGAGCCGGACTCACGGAGGTCGGACAGCATCGGCTTCTTGTCCTGACGCTGCTCCGAGCCACGGTTGAGCTGCGACATTGCGATGACCGGGAGCTCGAGCTCCTTGGCCAGCAGCTTCAGCGCACGGGAGAACTCCGAGACCTCCTGCTGGCGGCTCTCGACCTTCTTGCCCGAGGTCATCAGCTGCAGGTAGTCGATGACGATGAGCTTGAGGTCGTTGCGCTGCTTGAGCCGCCGCGCCTTGGCCCGGATCTCCATCATGGTCATGTTCGGCGAGTCGTCGATGTAGAGCGGTGCGTCGGCCACCTCGCCCATGCGGCGAGCCAGCTTCGCCCAGTCCTCGTCGGACAGCGTGCCGGCGCGCATGTGGTGCAGCGGCACCTTCGCCTCCGCCGACAGCAGACGCATGGTGATCTCGTGCTTGCTCATCTCCAGCGAGAAGATGCAGGCCGGCATGCCGTGCTTCACCGTCGCCGAGCGGGCGATGTCCAGCCCGAGGGTGCTCTTGCCGACACCGGGACGGGCCGCGATCACGACCATCTGCCCGGCCTGCAGACCGTTGGTCAGCTCGTCGAGGTCGCGGATCCCGGTGGGGACGCCCCGCGCCGTGCCGCCCCGTGAGGCGATGGCGTCGAGCTCGTCCATCGTCGGCTGCAGGACGTCCTCGAGGCGCGAGTAGTCCTCGCTCATCCGCTTCTCGGTGACGTCGTAGATCTCCTGCTGTGCGCGGTCGACGATGTCGTCGACGTCGCCGTTGCCGCCGGCGGCGCCGTAGCCCAGCTGGACCACACGGGTGCCGGCCTCGACGAGGCGGCGCAGCACGGCCTGCTCGGCGACGATGGCCGCGTAGTAGCCGGCGTTGGCCGCCGTCGGCGTCGAGGCGATCAGCGTGTGCAGGTAGACCGCGCCACCCATCTTCGACAGCTGGTCGGTGCGGTTGAGCTCGGCGGCGACCGTGATCGCGTCGGCCGGCTCACCACGGCCGTAGAGGTCGATGATGCAGTCGAAGATCACCTGGTGCGCCGGACGGTAGAAGTCGTTGCCGTGCAGCACCTCGACGACGTCGGCGATCGCGTCCTTGCTCAGCAGCATTCCGCCGAGCACCGACTGCTCCGCCGCGACGTCCTGCGGCGGCTGCCGGTCGTAGGCCGGTGCCGTCGCCGACGGACGGCTGAACTCGTCGGCCACCGCCACGGGGGTACCTCCATCTCCTTGCGGGCGCGCCCACGACACCACTGCGCGCAGGGGAAGTACGCGAGCTCGGCGGACTGCGCCGGACCGAACGTGTGTTCGGTGCCTGCCTACCGCAGGGGACTGACAGTCCCGTGTCCCGGTGGCTGGGGAGGACGTTAGGGAAGGCGGGCGGCCGGAGTCCACCACCGGTGTGCACGCCGATCTGCACAACTTGTGGACAAGTCGGTGGACGGACGCCTGTCGACATGTGGACGAACCGGGGGACAACCGGTGTGCCGGACCGGTCGTCCCCGCTCCGACCTGCGACGACGGCGACCCGGAGCTGTGGACCCGAAATTGTCGCCGACATTTTTTCCCGACACGCACCACGAGTCACACGGGTGCGTCCAGGCCGCCCGCGCGGTCCCGGGGCGCCCGGGCGACCCCCGGCCGGCGCGCCCCCGCACGTGGCGCCCGGCAGCTCCCCAGGGACGCGCGCCAGACCCCTGGAACGCCACGAGGGGCGCCGGACCGGAGTCCGGCGCCCCTCGGGACGCATCGCGCGCCCTGGGCGCGCACAGCGACGATCAGCCGGCGACGACGTCGATCGTCAGCTGAGCGGCGACCTCGGTGTGCACCCGCACGGTGACGGTGTGCTGGCCCGTGGTCTTGATGCTGCTGGGCAGCTCGATCCGGCGACGGTCGAGCTCCGGGCCACCGGCGGCGGTGACCGCAGCGGCGACGTCGGCGGTGGTGACCCGGCCGAACAGACGGCCGCCGTCACCGGCGCGAGCCGGCACCCGGACGGTCATGCCGTTGAGGCGACCGGCCAGGGCCTGCGCCTCCTCGAGGGACCGCACGTCGCGGGCGGCACGCGCCCGGCGCAGGGACTCGATCTGCTTCTCGGCACCACGGGTGGCCTGGATGGCCAGCCCGCGGGGCAGGAGGTAGTTGCGGCCGTAGCCGCCCTTGACCTCGACGGTGTCGCCGGAGGACCCGAGACCGGTGACCTCGGCGGTGAGGATCAGCTTCATCGTGCTCATGATCAGCGCGCCGTCGAGGTGTAGGGCAGCAGGGCCATCTCACGGCTGTTCTTCACGGCCGTGGCGACGTCACGCTGGTGCTGGCTGCAGTTGCCGCTGACGCGGCGGGCACGGATCTTGCCGCGGTCGGAGATGAACTTCCGCAGCAGGGTCGTGTCCTTGTAGTCGATGTAGGTCGCCTTGTCCTTGCAGAACTGGCAGACCTTCTTCTTGGGCTTGCGAACAGGGGGCTTGGGCACCTGGTTCTCCAGAGAGATTCAGAAAGTGAGGGAGTGGAACGGCCCACTCGCAGGGACCCGGGTCGAGCGGAGCGAGACCTGGGGGGCGAGGGGGTCCTTCGTCAGAACGGCGGTTCGTCGGACGGACCGGCGGGCGTCGACCAGGGGTCGCTCGCACCGCCCCCGCCGCCACCGCCGCCGCCGGAGAAGCCGCCGCCGCCGCCACCGAAGCCGCCACCGCCACCCTCACCGCGGGAGGCCTTGGTGACCTTCGCGGTGGCGTAGCGCAGCGAGGGGCCGATCTCGTCGACCTCGAGCTCGATGACGGTTCGCTTCTCGCCTTCCTTCGTGTCGAAGGAACGCTGCTTCAGGCGACCGCTGACGATCACGCGGGAACCACGGGTCAGCGACTCGGCCACGTTCTCCGCGGCCTGGCGCCAGACGTTGCACCGGAGGAACAGCGCCTCGCCGTCCTTCCACTCCTGCGACTGACGGTCGAAGGTGCGGGGGGTCGAGGCCACGGTGAAGTTGGCGACGGCAGCGCCCGACGGCGTGAAGCGCAGCTCCGGATCGGCGGTCAGGTTGCCGATGACGGTGATGACGGTTTCGCCGGCCATGGTCAGTGGACCTCGGGGCGCATCAGCTTCGTGCGGAGCACCGACTCGTTCAGGTTCAGCTGGCGGTCCAGCTCCTGGACGGCGGCCGGCTCGGCCTGGATGTCGATGATGGCGTAGATGCCCTCGACCTGCTTGTTGATCTCGTAAGCCATCCGGCGACGGCCCCAGATCTCGGTCTTGACGGTGCCACCGGAGTTGGTGACGACGGTCAGGAACCGGTCGAGCGAGGGCGCGATCGTGCGCTCCTCGAGATCGGGGTCGAGGATGACCATCAGTTCGTAATTGCGCACGGAGAACCCCACCTCCTCTGGTCTCAGCGGCTGCAGGGGATCTGCAGCAGGAGGGTCGTACATGCGTCGCGCGCCCCGGCTGCTGCCGGAACGCGCGGACCCAGGCTACCAGCGCGGCGGATCGGGCCTCCTGCCGCCGTCCACGAGAGCCCCCGGGACGACCGCGGCCGCCGCCCCCCGAGGGGGACGGCGGCCGTGGACAGGCGGTGCGCCGGTGGGTCAGCGGTCCTCGCGGGCCGCCTGGTGCGTGCGCACCAGCGCCGCGGTGACGGCGGCCAGCGCGACGACGGCGGCCAGCGCCGCGGCCGGCAGGGTGACCGGCCGGGCCTCGGAGGCGCTGACGGTCTCGGCGCTCTCCTCGTCGAGCGTGGTCCCGTCCAGCCCGGCCAGCTGGCCGAACACCGGCACCGACGCGCCGTCGTAGGAACCGGCCACGCCACCGGAGCCGGAGCCCGTGCCGGCACCGGCCCGGTCGGCGGCGGCGAAACCGCCGCTGGCGGCGCCGAAGCGGGCGGGGTCGAAGGCGGCGATCGCCGACCGCAGGCCGGGGCCCATCTCCAGGCCGCCGCCGAGCGGGTACTCGTAGGCGTTGCCCACGTCCGCGACGTCCGGAGCCGGGCCCTCCTCGGGCGCGGGGGCCGGGGCGGGGCCGTCGGTCGGCGGCACGACCGGGTCACGCGGGTCGATGGGGTTCGTCAACTGCGGCACCGGGACGTTGACCTGCGGCAGCTGCGGCACGCCGACGCTGGGCAGGTTCGGCAGGTCCGGTGCGATCGTCTGGACGATGTAGGGCGTCGGGGCGGGCAGCGCCGGCAGCGACCCCAGCACGCGGTCGACCACCTGCTGGAGGCTGACCCCGAGGGGCAGCTGGGCCTGCGGCACGACGCGGTACGTGTACGTGATCATGCCGGTGGTGGCCGGGGCGGTGAACTTCCAGGAGGCGCTCTGCTCGGGCTGCAGGTTCCGCTGCTGCCCGAAGAAGCTCAGGGACACGTCGGTGTAGACCGTGGCCCCCACCGAGATGGTGCCCAGGGGCAGCGGGATGGAGATCCCGCCCCGGTTCTCCGCCGGGATCTTGTTCACGAAGGTGACCGTGCCGCCGGAGTCGACGCTGGCGACCGGCGGGGTCACGTTCCTGATCTCGATCGTCGCGGTGGGGGCGGCCGCGGCGCCGGGCGCCAGGAGGATCGAGGATGCCGCCACTCCCAGCCAGGCGACGAGCGCCAGACCGAGGCCCCGACGGGCTGTGCGACGGATGCGACCCGTTGCCATGTTCTCCTACCTCCACGTCACGTCACACCACTACCGGCGAGTAACCCCCGTCACGCCTTCAACGATGATGTGACGCGGGCGATACGGGTAAACCTCGAACTGCTCGCGGATGGGGCATCTTGCATGGCAACGCACTCGATCGGCGTACACGTGGGGCCGGGGCTGACCGACGACGGCGAACCCGACCGGGGCGGCCCCGTCGCCCGGGCGGCCGAGATGGACGCCGACGGGGTCCAGGTCTTCCTCGCCGATCCGCAGGGCTGGAAGACGCCGAAGCCGCGGCCGGACGCCGAGCAGCTGCGCACCGCGGGGCTGGACGTGCACGTGCACGCGCCCTACGTCCTGAACGTGGCGACGACGAACAACCGCATCCGGATCCCCAGCCGCAAGCTGCTGGGCGCGCACGCCCGGGCCGCGGCGGACGTGGGCGCCCGCGGCCTGGTGGTCCACGGCGGTCACGTCCTCGCCGCGGACGACCCCGCCGCCGGGGTCGACAACTGGCGCAAGACGTTCGCCCGTCAGGCCGACGAGGGCGGCTTCCCGGTCCCCGTGCTGATCGAGAACACCGCCGGTGGCGGGAACGCGATGGCCCGGGACCTCGACGCCCTGGCCCGGCTGTGGGACGCGATCGGCGAGTTCGGTGCCGGGTTCGTGCTGGACACCTGCCACGCCTGGGCGGCCGGCTGGGACCTCGCCACCGCGGTCGCCGACGTGCGGGCGATCACCGGACGGATCGACCTGGTGCACCTGAACAACAGCCGGGACGCCGCCGGCTCCAGCCGCGACCGGCACGCGCCGCTCGCCGCCGGCGAGATCCCGGTCGAGCTGCTGGTGGAGGTCGCCCGGGCCGCCGACTGCCCCGTGGTGCTGGAGACCCCCGGCGACGTCGCCGACCACGCCGGGGAGATCGGGCTGCTGCGCGCCGCCCTGTCCTGACCGGCTCCGGCGTCAGCGCGTCCCCAGCCGGGTTCCACGTGGAACGACGAGCCGGTCGGGGGCCCGGTCGAGCACCCCGCCGGCCGGGTCGTCCACGCCCGGCCAGCTGGTCCGGACGACGTCCCGGTCGGGATCGAGCACGTCCCGCACGACCAGCGCCATGAGGACCACGACGGCGACGTCGCGGAGCCCCACCCCGAGGAAGAACCACTCGACGCCGATGCCGCGGTTCGCCGTGCCGAGGTAGTGCAGCATCGTGACCACCCAGACCAGCACCTCGGCGGCCTGCCACAGCAGCAGCGACCGCCACCGGGGCCGCGCGAGCACGGCGAGCGGCAGGAGCCACAGCGAGAACTGCGGGCTCCACACCTTGTTCAGCAGCAGGAAGCCGGCCACGAGCAGGAAGGCGATCTGCGGCACCCGCGGCCGCAGCGGCGCGGCCAGGGTCAGCCAGGCGACGCCGAGGCCGAAGACGACCAGCGACGCCGTCGCCACGGCGTTGAGCACCGCGGGCGCCTCACCGGCGGCGAGCGGCCCGTCGAAGAGCTCGCCCCCGGCCGCCTGCGTCGCCATGTTCCAGATCGACTCCGGATTGGCCCCGCGCAGGCGGCTGAAGACGAAGAACCAGGACCAGTTCTCCGGCGCCGCGAGGGCCACCGGCAGGTTCACCGCCGTCCACGCCACCGCGGCCGCGCCCGCCGTCGCGCACCAGCTGCGCAGCCGGCCGGCCCGCAGGCACAGCAGGAACAGCGCCCCGAGCAGCAGCAGCGGGTAGAACTTGGCCGCGATGCCGAGCCCGAACAGGACGCCGGCGAGCACCGGCCGCGACCGGGCCCAGGCCAGCATCGCGAAGGCCGCCAGGGTGACCGCCAGCAGGTCCCAGTTCGTGAAGGCGTGGAACAGCAGCAGCGGGGAGAGCCCCACCATCGCCGCATCCCACGGCCGGCGGCCGGCCAGCCCCAGCACCGCACGCACGAGCAGCAGCCCCAGCAGGGCCAGCAGCAGGCACGTGAGGGCGTAGTAGCTCGCGACCGGCGGCACGTCGGGCAGCAGCCCGACGGCGGCGGCCGCGCCGTCGTAGCCGCGGGCGCCCGCGGCGGCCAGCGCCATGAGCCCGCCGGTCAGCACGGGGTACTCGACCCGCGCGTCCAGGTAGGGCTGCGCGCCGGTGTCCAGGCCGTAGGAGCCGAACAGCGGGACGGCGTCGGAGTAGCAGAGGTGCGTGTACTGCCGCTGCCCTGCCCAGTTCCCGTCCGCGCACGGCGCCTGCTTGATCCACGCCAGCGCCAGCACCAGCGTGGCGAAGAGCAGGCACACGCGCAGCGGCGTCCAGAACAGCGCCCGCCCGACGACGCCGTGCCGGCCCCAGGGGCCGCCCACCGCCTCGCTGGCCTGCGCGACCACGGGGTCGGTCCGCGAGGGGAGCACCCGGTCGGGACGGTCGTCCGGCGCAGACGCCACGGGCCCGTCCGCGGCGGCGGACGGGCCCGGGGGAGCGCTGCTCATGGGAGCAGTGTGCGGGACGGATCAGTTGCGGGGCGGCGGGAGGATCGGCCCCGGCTCGCCCTGACCGTTCCCGCGACCGGGGATCGTCGGGTCGTTCGGCGCCGGATCCCGGTCGTCGGTCACCCCGTCCCCGTCGCTGTCCACCGGCGCGGCGGGCCGGGTGGAGATCGACGGGTCGTTCGGAGCGAAGTCCCGGTCGTCGGGGACGCCGTCGCCGTCGGTGTCGACGGGCTTCGGCGCGCTCGAGGTCGACGGCGTCGGGACCGGGGCCGCCGTGGTGACCGGCGCCTGGGTGGTCACCGGAGCCGGCTCGGGCGTCGGCGTCGGCGTCGGCTCGGGCACGCCCTGACCGCTGTCGCCCCTGATCAGCGCCTTGTCCGGCAGGTCCTCCTCGGGGGTGTCGGCCAGCACCGCGTCCATGAACTGCTGCCAGATGGCCCCGGGCAGGTTGGCGCCGTAGATGATCCGCCCGCGCGAGTCGACGATCGGGTCGCTCGGCGAGTCGTTGCCCATCCAGACGGCGGTGGCGATGGACGGCGTGTAGCCGACCATCCAGGCATCGGAGTTGTTCTCGCCCTGCCCCTGCGTACCCGTCTTGCTGGCGACCTCGCGGCCACCGTCGAGCGCCCGGCGGGAGTACGAGGCGACCTCCTTCAGGGCGACGGTCACGTCGTTGACGGTGTCGGCCGGGAGGACCTGCTCGCCCGGCAGGGCGGCCTGCTCGAAGAGCACCGTGCCCTCGCTGTCGGTCACCTTCGCGACGAAGTGCGCATCGCGCCGGATGCCGCCGGCCGCGAGCGTCGCGAAGCCCTGGGCCTGGTCGATCGGCCGCATCTCGTACTCGCCGATGCCGATCGACGAGCCCGTCGCGCCACCGGGGGCGGCGAGCACGCGGTCACCCGCGAGGTTCCCGTCCTGCCAGGTGTCGGGCAGCCCGGTCGCGGCCAGGATGGTGTCCCGGACGTTCTCCGGGCCGACCTCGTAGGCCAGGCTGTAGAAGGTGGTGTTCAGCGAGCGCGTGATGGCCTCGGTCAGCGTGCAGGCCGCGCAGCCGACGCCGCCGGAGTTGGTCACCGGCTGGCCGGGGCGGTCGGGGAACGTCTGGTCGTCGCTGCCGTCGCGCCGGGCCTGGATGCCGATGCCCTGGTCCAGCGCGGTGGCCAGGACGTAGGGCTTGACCGACGAGCCAGGCTGCCGCTGCGCCTGCGCGTAGTCGGTGCCGACGCCGTTCTCGCCGCCGTAGTAGGCGACGACCCCACCGGTCCGGGGGTCGATGGCGACGAGCGCCTCCCTGAGCTCCTGCGGCTCCGGGGGTGCGGTGACCTCGCGGACGGCGGCGACGGCGGCGTCCTGCGCCGGCTTGCTGATGGTCGTGGTGACCCGCAGGCCACCGGCGTTGATCTGCTGCTCGTCGTACCCGCGGGCCTCCAGCTCCTGCTTGACCTGGGTGACGATGTGGCCCTCCGGCCCCTCCGGCATGCCGAGCGTCGAGCCACCCTTGGGCAGCACCGCCGGGTACACCGCGGCGGCGCGCTCGGCGTCGGTGAGCCAGCCCTCCTCGACCATGGCGTCGAGCACCAGGCCCCAGCGGTCCTGCGCGCCCTCGGGGTTGGTCTCCGGGTCGTAGCTGGACGGGCTGCGGACCAGGACGGCCATCACGGCGCCCTGCTCGGCGGTGAGCTGGGCGGCCGGGATGCCGAAGTAGGTGTTCGCCGCGGCCTCGATGCCGTAGGCGCCGCGCCCGTAGTAGATGGTGTTGAGGTAGTTCTCGAGGATCTGCTCCTTCGAGAAGTTGTTGTCCAGCTTGATCGCCAGGAACAGCTCCTGGAACTTGCGGCTGAACGTCTGCTCCGAGGTCAGGAACGCGTTCTTCACGTACTGCTGGGTGATGGTCGACCCACCCTGGGTGGAGCCGCCGGTGAGGTTGTTCCACGCGGCCCGGACGATGCCGGTGAACGAGATGCCGGGGTCGGAGTAGAAGCTGCGGTTCTCCGCAGCCAGCACCGCCCGCTGCGCGGGCTCGCTGATCTCCCCCAGCGGCACGTTGGTGCGGTTCTCGTCGCCCAGCCGCGCCATCTCGGTGACGCCGTCGCCGTAGTAGAGGACCGTCGTCTGCTTGGTCGACACCGAGTCGGGGCTCGGCACCTCCGTGCTGGCGTACACGACGCCCACGAAGACGCACAGCAGCGCGAGCAGACCGCCCATGACGCCGCCGGCGATCTTCAGCCGGCGTCTGCGGCGCTGCTTCTTGTTGCCGGCCGCCTTGCCCTTCGTCGCCTTCTTGGCGGGGGGCCGGCCGGGGCCGCCGGAGCGGGCCGCCGTCGTGCCACCACGGGAGGCACTGGTGCCGCCACGCGAGGCGCTCGTGCCACCGCGGGAGGCGCTGGTGCCGCCACGGGCGGCACCGGTGCCGCCGCCGGGGCGCCGGGGCGGGACCGGTGGGCGGCCACCGCCGCCTCCCGTGCTGCGTGTGCGGGTGGGCGACGGTCGGCGCACGGAGCCGGCCCGCGGCGCGACGGGCGAGGTCTCGTCGTGGCTGGGCACGAGCACACCCCTTCCTGAACTGTCATGGTCGGCGCCGGGCACCTGCCCGGTCGCGGCGGAGCGTCTTCAGCTGTGGGGGCGGACCGGGCCCGCGACATCGGGGGCCCCGGGTCCATGCGTGGGGCGACGGACGGCCGTCACTGCTCCGTCGCCGCACGGCGACGCCCCCGGCGGGGCTGCCGCCCGGGAACCGGTTCGATCCCGAGGACGTACGAGCAGTCGAGGTGGTTCCACCCGCAGCTGCGGCACACCTCGACCTGGTACACGGAGAACTCGTCCTGCGCGTTGTCCATGCGGGCGAGCTCGACCTCGGTCTTGGCCTGGCCGGCCACCGGCCCGAGGTGGTCGCCGTACACGTAGTTCACCAGCGTGAGCCGGTCCCTGCGGCACACCGGGCAGGGCACGTCGGTCGGCTGCCCGTGGTACTTCGCGGCCCGGGAGAGGTACGGGCTGGCGTCGCAGACCTCGAACAGACCTGTGCGCCCGGCGTGCACGTCGGCGAGGACGGCTCGCCGCTGCAGCGAGTAGTCCACGACGGATCGGCGTCCGGGCACGGCCGCCAATGTACGCACCGGGGCCCTGCGAGGGGGGCTCCGTGAGCGGCGACACCCGAGGTCGGGGCGCAGGTGACCCCTGGGACCGGGGTTGATCGAACTCGCGGGCCGATGTATCGTGGCGATACATCGATCGAGGAGACAGGGGGCGGCGCGTGCTCGAGTTCGCCATCCTCGGTCTGCTGCACCAGTCCCCGATGCACGGCTACGAGCTGCGCAAGCAGCTGGCGCAGGTGCTCGGCGGGCTGCGCAGCATCTCCTACGGCTCGCTGTACCCCGCGCTTCGGCGGATGCAGGCGGCCGGGCTGATCAGCACCGACGAGCCCGCGCCGCGGTCCCTGCTGCCCGCCGACGCACCTCCGCTGACCGGGCGCCGCGGGAAGGTGGTCTACACGATCACCGCCGACGGCAAGGAACGGTTCCACGAGCTCGTCGGCCAGACCGGCCCCGAGGCCTACGACGACGGCGGTTCGTTCGGCGTCCGGCTGGCCTTCTTCCGGCACACCGCGCGGGACGTGCGGCTGCGGATCCTCGAGGGCCGCCGTCGCACGGTCGAGCGCCAGCGGGAGGGTCTGCGCACGTCGTTGAGCCGGACCCGCGAGCGGCTCGACCGCTACACGCTCGAACTGCAGCGGCACGGCCTGGAGTCGGTGGACCGGGAGGTCCGCTGGCTCGCCGAGCTGATCGACAAGGAACTCGTCGACGGCGAACGGGCGGAGCCCCCGGGCGACCGCCCGGCCGCCCCCGGTCCAGGGAAGCGGCCGGACACCGACTAGCACGACGGCGGGGCACCGCCCCGCCGGCAGCCAGCACCGGACCGCACCTGGTCCGGCGTCCACGGGACCACCAGGTCCAGGAGAAGGAGAGTCATGGGGTCAGTCAAGGTCGCCATCGTCGGCGTCGGTAACTGCGCCGCCTCGCTCGTGCAGGGCGTCCACTACTACCGCGACGCCGACGAGTCGGCATCCGTGCCGGGGCTGATGCACGTCCGGTTCGGCGAGTACCACGTCTCCGACATCGAGTTCGTCGCCGCGTTCGACGTCGACGCCAAGAAGGTCGGCCGCGACCTCTCCGAGGCCATCGTCGCCAGCGAGAACAACACCATCGCGATCTGCGACGTCCCGCCGCTTGGCGTGACCGTCCAGCGCGGCACCACCCTGGACGGTCTCGGCAAGTACTACCGCGAGATGGTCGAGGAGTCCGACGAGCAGCCGGTCGACGTGGTCGCCGCCCTGCGGGCCTCCGGCGCGGACGTCCTGGTCTGCTACCTGCCCGTCGGGTCGCAGCAGGCCGCCGAGTTCTACGCCCAGGCCGCCCTGGACGCCGGCGTTGCCTTCGTCAACGCCCTCCCGGTCTTCATCGCCGGCACCAAGGAGTGGGCCGACAAGTTCACCGCCGCCGGCGTGCCGATCGTCGGCGACGACATCAAGAGCCAGGTCGGGGCCACCATCACCCACCGGGTGCTGGCCAAGCTGTTCGAGGACCGCGGCGTGCAGCTGGACCGCACGATGCAGCTCAACGTCGGCGGCAACATGGACTTCAAGAACATGCTCGAGCGGGAGCGCCTGGAGTCCAAGAAGATCTCCAAGACCCAGGCCGTCACCAGCCAGATCGAGCGGGACATGGGCGCCGGCAACGTGCACATCGGCCCGTCGGACCACGTGCCGTGGCTGTCGGACCGCAAGTGGGCCTACGTCCGCCTCGAGGGCCGTGCGTTCGGCGACGTCCCGCTGAGCCTGGAGTACAAGCTCGAGGTCTGGGACTCCCCGAACTCGGCCGGCATCATCATCGACGCCGTCCGCGCAGCGAAGATCGCCAAGGACCGGGGGATCGGTGGCCCGATCCTGTCCGCGTCGGCGTACTTCATGAAGAGCCCGCCGGTGCAGTACCGGGACAGCGAGGCCCGCGACATGGTCGAGGCCTTCATCAAGGGTGACGTCGAGCGCTGATCGACGACCGACGCCCCGGGCGTCACCAGGGCCCGCATCTCCGCCGGAGATGCGGGCCCTGCGCGTTCCTCCCGGGCTGAGCGTCCCGGGCTCCCTACGCTTCGCACCATGCCCGTCCGCCGCCCGCCCGCCGCGCGGCTCTGCGCGGCCGCGCTGGCCGCCCTCCTGCTCGCCGGCTGCTCGAACGGGGAGCGCCGGCCCGGTGAGCCGGTCACCGAGGACGAGGCCGCGGTGCTGGCCGAGCTGCTGCACCGCAACCACGAGGAGGGCGGGGCCGACTTCGTCGTTACCGTGCCCTTCGCCGAGGACGCCGTGCTCACCCTCACCGGCGAGATCGACTTCCGGCGGTCGGAGGGCAGGGCCGAGGCGGTCACGGTCGTGGACGGCGAGGAGCGCGACACCCGGACGCTGTTCTTCGACCGGGACGAGCTCTGGTTCGGCGACGTACCGGGGCTGACCGAGGCGCTCGACGGCGACGGCGCCGCCGCGGCCGCCTACCTGCGCCGGCCGCTGGAGGCCGACCCGGCGGACCCCCAGCTGCTCGACGTGCTGGTCCGGGTGCTGCTCAACCTCTCGGCGCGCACGGCCGACGACCCGGAGCTCTTCCTCGACGGCCCCTACCGCTGGCACGCCCGGCAGAGCGTCGACGGCCGGCCGACCGTGGTCTACCGGCTGCGGGAGGACCGCACCGTGGCGGTGGACGACGGCGACCAGACGCTGGTCCAGTACCGCGCCACGCTCCCGCAGGGGGACCTGGAGCTGACCGTCACGCTCGGCGAGCACGGCCCGCGCCGGGTGGCGCTGCCTGGCGCGGAGGAGACCGCCGACGTGGCCGACCACCCCCGGGTCGCGGCGTCCTTCGGCGTCTGACACGCAGAAGGCCCGCTCCGAGTGCGGAGCGGGCCCGAAGACAGTGGCAGGGGGCGGCCTCTTCCCCAGACCGCCCCCTGCCGACGTCATTCCTACCAGATCCCCGCCGTTCGCGCTGCCCCTGAGGGACGCGTCGCGGGATCAGTTCGCGGCAGGGTCGGCCGGAGCGGTGGACAGCACCGCCAGGCGGCCGCTCTGCCGGCCCATGACCTGCCGCCACAGCTGCGGGCCGGACAGCTCGCTGAGCACGTCCCCCGGCCGGCTGGGCACGCAGGCCCAGGCGCCCTCGGCGATCTCGCCGGCCAGCTGGCCCGGCGACCAGCCCGCATAACCGGCGAACACGCGCAGCCCGGTGAGGCGCCCCACGAGCTCCACCGGGTCCCCGTCGAGGTCCACCAGGTACACCTCGTCGGCCACCGGCCGCAGCCCCGGCACGGGCTCGGCGCCACTCGCCGTGGCCAGGCAGAGCGCGGTGTCGGTCTCGCAGGGGCCGCCGACGTGGAACACCCCGGGGGACACGGCGAGATCGCACCAGCCGGGGAGCACGTCGCGGATCTCCACCTGGCTGGGCCGGCCCAGCACCACGCCGAGCGTGCCGGTGTCGGAGTGGTCCAGCACGTAGACGACGGTCCCGGCGAACGTGGGATCGGTGAGCGAGGGCATGGCCACCAGGAGCGTGCCGGCGCTCACGTCGTCCAGGCAGCCGATCGACAGCGCCGGGACCGCGGACGCGCGTCGGCGTCCGGTCACTGGCCGCACGGGCGGACCGGACTCGGGATCGGGCGACGCGGGCACCGAGGACATCCTCCCCAGTGTGCCCCACTCCGGGGCCGTGGGCCGTGCCGCGCCTCCCGCCACGAAGCCGCCGATGGCGGGGAGGACGGGCGGCCCCCCGCAGGGTCCCGACGCGAGCCTGCGAATGGTGGGGAGGACGGGGTCCTTCTCCTAGGGTGGCCGCGTGGCCGAGGCGGGGACGACGGTGCGCGGCCTGCTCGCGCGCCGCGACTTCCGCCGGTTGCTCGGCACCCGGCTGCTGTCGCAGTTCGGCGACGGCGTCTTCCAGGCCGCGCTGGCCGGCACGGTGCTGTTCAACCCGCAGCGGGCGGCCGACCCGGTCGACGTGGCCGCGGGCTTCGCGGTCCTGCTCCTCCCGTACTCGCTGGTCGGCCCGTTCGCCGGCGTGTGGCTGGACCGCTGGAGCCGCCGGCAGGTGCTGCTGCGGGCCAACGTGGTCCGCGCCGGCCTGGTGGCCGTGGTGGCGGGGCTGATCCTGGCCGGCGTGCAGGGACCGGGCTTCTACGCCGCCGGGCTCGCCGTCTTCTCGGTCAACCGCTTCGTCCTCGCCGCGCTGTCGGCCGGCCTGCCGCACACGACGGACGAACCCTCCCTGGTGTCGGCGAACGCTGTGTCGACGACGTCGGGCGCCGTCGCCACCGTGATCGGCGGGAGCGTCGCCCTGGCGCTGCTCCCGCTGACGGGGTCCGGCGACGCCGGCTACTCCGCCGTGGCGCTCTCGGCCGCCCTGCCCTACCTCGCGGCGGCCGGCGTCGTCGCCGGCTTCACCCGCACCCACCTCGGCCCCGACCACATGTCGCGCAGCGCCGTCCTCAGCGCCCGGCAGGTCCTGGCCGGCATGGTCTCCGGCGCCCGCCACGCCTGGCGGGACCGGGCAGCCGCCGCCGCGCTGACGGCGATCAGCCTGCACCGCTTCTGGTACGGCCTGCTGACCCTGATGGCCCTGCTGCTCTACCGGAACACGTTCACCGAGGGCACGGCGTGGTTCCCGGGCGGTCTGGTGGGTCTGGGCGAGGTGGTGGCGGCCGGGGCCGTGGGCACCCTGGTCGCGGCGGCGCTCACGCCCGCGGCGGTGTCCCGGATCGGCAAGGAGCGCTGGATCGCCGGCCTCCTGGTCGGGGGCGGCCTGGCCCAGCTCGGTCTCGGCCTGCTCGTGCAGCCACCGGCCGCGGTCGCGGCCGGCTTCCTGCTCGGGCTCATGGGCCAGGGCGTGAAGATCTGCGTCGACAGCACGCTGCAGGAGTGCATCGACGACGACCACCGCGGCCGGGTCTTCTCCGTCTACGACACCCTGTTCAACGTCGGGTACGTCGCCGCGCTCATGGTGGCCGCGGTGCTGCTGCCCGCCTCCGGGGTGTCGCGGCCCACGCTGGCCGTGGTGGGCGTCGGGTACCTGCTCACCGCGGCGCTGTACGTCCGCATGTCGCGCCGCTGAGCCCTCGGGTCGTCAGCCGGAGCGCTCGGCCCACCAGCTGCGCAGCGCTGCCTCGGCCTCCTCGGGCTCCAGCGGCCCGCGCTCCAGCCGGAGCTCCTTGAGGAAGCGCCACGCGGCTCCCACCTCCGGGCCCGGGCCCAGACCCAGGATCTCCATGATCGCGTTGCCGTCGAGGTCCGGCCGGACCCGTGCCAGGTCCTCCTGGGCGGCCAGCTCGGAGATCCGCTTCTCCAGGGAGTCGTAGGTCGCCGCCAGCGCCGCGGCCCGCTTCCGGTTGCGCGTGGTGGAGTCCGAGCGCACGAGCTTGTGCAGGCGGGGGAGCAGGTCACCGGCGTCGGTCACGTAGCGGCGGACGGCGGAGTCGGTCCACTCGCCGCGGCCGTAGCCGTGGAAGCGCAGGTGCAGGAAGGTGAGCCGGGACACCGCCTCGACGACGTCCTTCGGGTAGCGCAGCGCGAGGAGGCGCTTGCGGACCAGCTTGGCGCCGACCACCTCGTGGTGGTGGAAGGAGACCCGCCCGCGCGGCTCGTGCCGGCGGGTGGCCGGCTTGCCGATGTCGTGGAGGAGGGCGGCGAGCCGGAGGACCAGGTCGGGGGACCCGGACCCGGGATCGGCCCTCTCCAGCTCGATCGCCTGGTCCAGCACGGTCAGCGAGTGGGTGTAGACGTCCTTGTGCTGGTGGTGCTCGTCGATCTCCATGCGCAGCGCCGGCAGCTCGGGTAGGACGACGTCGGCCAGGCCGGTGGACACGAACAGCTCGAGGGCGGCCCGCGGGGAGTCCTGCAGCAGCGTCTTGGACAGCTCGGTCTGCACCCGCTCCGGCGTGATCCGGGCCAGCTCCCCGCTCAGCGACGTCATCGCCGCGACCACGTCGTCGTCGGGGGTGAGCCCCAGCTGGGCGACGAACCGGACGGCGCGCAGCATCCGCAGCGGGTCGTCGGCGAAGGACTCCACCGCGGCGCCGGGGGTGCGCAGTCGGCGGGCGAGCAGGTCGCCGAGACCGCCGAACGGGTCGGTGACGGTGCGATCGGGCCCCAGGCTGACCGCCATCGCGTTCACCGTGAAGTCCCGGCGGACGAGGTCGTCGACGAGCGAGTCGCCCCACGCCACCTCGGGGTTGCGCGACTCGCGGTCGTACCGGTCCGCCCGGTACGTGGTGATCTCGACCCGCGTGCCGCCGACGTCGGCGCCGACCGTGCCGAAGGCGATGCCGGTGTTCCACGTGGAACGCGCCCACCCGCGCAGCAGCCCCAGGACCTGCTCGGGGCGGGCGTCGGTGGTGACGTCGAGGTCGCCCGGGACGCGGGACCCGCCGGCGCCCGCGGCGAGCAGGGCGTCGCGGACCGATCCACCGACCAGGTGCGCCTCGAAGCCCGCGGCCGCGAACCGCTGCCCGAGCTCGGTGAGCACGGGGGAGAGCTCCACCAGGTTGCGGACGGTCTCCTGGACAGCCGGGGGCACCGGCTGGGGCTCGGCGGGGCTCGAGGGGGTGGCGGACACGACGAGCCAGACTAGTGCGGCCGCCGTCCGGCGATGCCCACTCCCTGCCCGCAGGTGCCCGGGACGCGATTGCTCCCGGAGCTCCGCAGGGAGTCGCGCTACCCTCCTGACATGGCTGGGACGGGCGGGCGAGGGCGCCCGGGCCGCCGGCTGCGCCGGGTCGACGAGACCTCCGCCGGGGGCCTGGTGGTGGCCGACGACGGCGTGACCGGGCCCCGCGCCGCCCTCATCGGGCGCACCGACCGTCGCGGGCGCCTGCTCTGGTCGCTGCCCAAGGGGCACATCGAGGCCGGTGAGACCCCGGAGGACACCGCCGTCCGCGAGGTCGCCGAGGAGACCGGGATCATCGGCGAGGTCGTCGCCCCGCTGGGCATCATCGACTTCTGGTTCGTCGCCGAGGGGCGGCGGGTGCACAAGACCGTGCACCACTTCCTGCTCCGCGCGATCGGTGGGGCGCTGTCCGACGCCGACGTCGAGGTCACCGAGGTGGCCTGGGTGCCGCTGGAGGAGCTCAGCACCCGGCTGGCCTACGCCGACGAGCGGGCGCTGGTGGAGCGCGCGCCCGGACTCCTGGCCGACAGCGCGTGACGCGGCCGGCTGCCGCCCGCGCCGGCGGCCGCCCCGCCGCCGACGCCTCCGCCCGGACGCGTGCCGCCCGGCGGGCCGCCGCGCTCGTCCCGCTGCTGGCCGGCACGCTGGCGCTGACCGCACCCCCCGTGCTCCCGGCGCACGCCGCGCCGGTCCTCGCGGCGCCCAGCTCCCCGGACGACGCGGTCCGCGCCGACCGGCCGGTCCGCATCGACGTCGCGCGGTTCGAGCCGCGGATCGTGACCCCGGGATCACTGATCACCGTGACCGGGACGCTCACGAACACCGGCCCGGAGACCATCACCGACCTGTCGGTCCGCCTCCAGCGGGGCGTCGTGCGCACCAACAGGGCGCAACTGGCCGAGGCCGTGGTGGACCCCGATCCGGCCACCGCCCTGCTCGGGCCGTTCGCGACGGTCCCCGAGGAGCTCGCCCCCGGGGCCACCATCCCGTTCACCTACTCCGTGCCGTCGGACGACCTGCAGCTGGACCGCGACGGCGTGTACCCGACGCTGCTGAACGTCAACGGCATCGTCGCCGGCGACGAGCAGCGCGTGGGCGAGCTGTCCACCTTCCTGGTGCGGCAGGCGGAGCAGCCCGCGGCCCGCACGGCCGTGGCCTGGCTGTGGCCGCTCTCCGAGCGCACCCACCGGGCGCCCTCCGGCGCCTTCGCCGACGACGAGCTGGCCGAGTCGATCTCCGCGGGCGGGCGCCTCGACCGCGCCCTGGCCGTGATCGAGCGGCTGCCGCGGAACTCCGGGCCGGGCGACGCCGCCTCGACCCCCTCGCTCCCGGTCACCCTCGCCATCGACCCGGCGCTGGTCGAGGCGCTGGCGCTCATGGCCGAGGGCCCCTACGCCGTCGCGGGCGAGGAGGACGCCGGCACCGGCACCGAGGCGGCGGTGGCCTACCTGGACCGGCTGCGCGCGCTGGCCGACAGCCATCCCGTGGTGGCGCTGCCCTACGGCGACGTGGACGCCGACACCCTCCAGACGACGGGCATGCAGGCCGTGGTCACGCGCAGCCTCCCGGGCTCCCCCGAGGGCACCGCCCAGGACCCGCCGGGCGCACCGCCGGAGCCCGCGCTGCCGACGGGGGACGGCGAGGCACCCGCCGCGGAGCCGCCGCGCACCACCGGGGCCGGGGCCGAGATCCTGATCGAGGAGCTGGACGTCACGCCCGCGACCGACCTCGCCTGGGCGTCGGACGGCTCCTTCGAGGCGGCCACGCTCGACACCCTGCGCGACGGCGGCATCGACCGGGTCGTGCTGGGCGGCGACGCGCTCTCCGACGGCTGGTCGGCGGTGGGCGCCGACGGCTCCGACGCCGTCGCGCACACCACCGTGCCCCTCGGTGACCGCCCGCTCGACGTCCTCGTCGCCGACCCGGTCCTCAGCGCCGTCGTCGGGGCCGCCGAGGACGTCCCCGGTGGCCCACGGATGGCCGAGCAGCGCTACCTCGCCGAGCTGGCGGCCCTCTCGCAGCAGACCCCGCCGACCGCGGAACCCACCGTCCTGGTCGCCCCGCCGCGGGACGTCGTCGCCGGCGTCGAGGGCGCCGGCGCGATGATGGCCGACACGGTGGGACTCCCCTGGCTGCGGGCCGAGACCGTGGAGGGGCTCGGGAACCTGCCGCCCGCCCCCGCCGGGGAGCTGGTCGTCCCGCCCGACGAGCAGCGCCTGGACGTGGCCGGTACCGCCGCCCTGGCCGAGGCGGTGGCCATCCGGAACGATCTCGCCGGTGCCGTCGTCGGCGACGCGGGGGTGGCGCTCCAGGAGCACGACGCCGCCATCGCCCGGAGCGCATCGGTGCTGTGGACAGGTGACCCGGCGGCCTACCTCGACTCCGCCGAGGCCGTGCGGACGTGGATGGACCGGCTGCGCCAGCGGATCACCGTCGTCGCCCCGGCGGACGGCACCTACACGCTGGCCTCCAGCGACGCCCCCCTGGTGCTGACCATCGACAACGCCCTCCCCTTCCCCGTCCAGGTGCTGCTGCAGGTCCGCACCCGCGGGAGCCGTGGCCTGTCCATCGGGGACATCGGTCCCCAGACCCTCGCGCCGGGCCAGCGCACCACCCTGCAGGTGCCCACCGAGGTCCGCCGGGCCGGTGGCTTCGCCGTCACCGCCGGGGTCACGACGCCCTCGGGCAGCCCGTTGGGCCAGCTGGTGGACATGCAGGTGAAGAGCACCGCCTACGGGTCGATCTCGCTGTCGATCACCATCGGCGCCGCCTCGCTGCTCGGGCTGCTCTTCCTGCGCCGGTTCGTGAACCTCGTCCGGCGGCGCCGTGCTGCGGCCGCCGCCCCGGCCGAGGGTCCGGTGACCGGCCTGCCGGTGCCCCCGACCAGGAGCCCGGTGTGAGCGATCGACCCGACGCCTCCGAGCAGGCCGGGACCGAGGGTTCCGACCCGGCCGCGCCCGCCCACGACGAGGACCGCCGCCCCCGGGTGCTCCGCATGCCTCCCCCGCCGCCGGCCCGGCCGGCGCCCCCGCGACGCAACGGCACGCCCGGCCTGCCCCCGGCGCCGTACCTGGCGACGCCGCCCCGGGATGCCGCCGTCGCCGCGCACCCGCACGTCGACGAGCACGCCGTCGGCCCGGACGGCCGTCCGGCCGGGAGCGCGGCGCGCCGCCGGCCGTCGCCGCCCACGCCGCCGCCCCCGCCGCCGGCCCGGCGCGAGCCACCGGTCGCCGCCGCGCCGCGCCGCGCCCCCCGTCCGGCCGCGCCGCTGCCGCCCCTGCCCCCGCTGCGGCACCGCTGGGTCCCGGCGGCGGACGAGACCCAGGTCTTCCCCATGCCGGTGCTGCCGCCGGTACCGCGGTCGGCCTCCGACACCGACGAGGACGTCGAGCAGCGCGAGGGCAGCCCGGGTGCCAGCGGGGGCATCCTGCGCGCCGCCGGGACCATGGCGGTCGCCACGCTCGTCTCCCGGATCACCGGCCTGCTCCGCACGATGGTCCTGGCCGCGGCCCTCGGCGTCGGGCTGGTGGCCAACGCCTACGTCGTCGTCAACACGCTGCCGAACATCATCTACGAGCTGCTGCTCGGCGGCGTCCTGACCTCGGTGATCGTGCCGCTGCTCGTCCATGCCCAGGAACGCGACCGGGACGGCGGCGTGGGCTACGCCCAGCGGCTGGCGACCGTCGCCATGGCCGGCCTGACCGTCATGACCGTCGTCGCCGTGCTCGCCGCGCCCCTGCTGACCGCGCTGTACGGGCTCGACGAGGATCCCGAGCAGTACCGGCTGGCCAACTGGCTGGCCCGCATGCTGCTGGTGGAGATCGTCTTCTACGGGTTCGGCGCCTTCGCCCAGGCGGTGCTCAACAGCCGCGGCGTCTTCGGGCCGCCGGCCTGGGCGCCGGTGCTCAACAACGTCGTGGTGATCGCCACCGGCCTGGTCTTCCTCGCCGCGGCCGGACCCGGCTCGCTGGAGCCGGAGACCATCGCTCCCGGCCTGGTGTGGCTGCTCGGGATCGGCACGGTGCTGGGCATCGCCGTGCAGGCGCTCGTGCTGGTGCCCTCGCTGCGCCGGGTCGGGGTTCCCCTCCGGCCCCGGTGGGGTCTCCGGGACACCGGGCTGCGGGAGGCGGGCGCCCTGGGGCTGTGGGTGATCGCCTACGTGGCGGTGAGTCAGATCGGCGTGCTGGTCGCCACCCGCATCGCCAACGACGCCGCGCTCGCCGGAGGCCTGGGACCGGCGGCGTTCTCCTACACCAGCCTGCTGTTCCAGATGCCGTACGGGATCATCGGTGTCGCGCTGCTGACCGCGCTGGTCCCCCGCATGAGCCGGGCGGCCTCCCGGTCCGACGTCCACGGCGTGGTCCAGGACCTCTCGCTCGGTACCCGGCTCTCGGCCCTGGGCCTGCTGCCGGTCACGGCCGCCCTGACCGTGCTGGGCCCGCCGCTGGCCGTGCTGGTCTTCGGCCGCGGCAACACCTCGGTGGACGAGGCGCAGGCGATCGGCGCCGCTCTCGCCGTCGGGGCCTTCGGGCTGCTGCCGATGGCGATCACCCTCCTGCAGCTGCGGGTCTTCTACGCCATGAAGGACGCCCGCACCCCCACGCTCATCCAGGTCGGCATGGTGGCCGTCCGGGTGCCGCTGCTGCTGCTGGTCCCCGCGGTCGTCGAGCCCGAGCACGTGGTGGCCGGCCTGATGCTGGCCACGAGCATCACCTACGTCGCGGGGTGGGTGATCGGCGACCTCGCGCTGCGTCGTCGGCTCGGCGGCCTGCGCACCCGCGAGACGTTCGGCCCGGTGCTCCGGGTCGCCCTCGTGGCCCTCGCGGCGGGCCTCGCCGGCTGGCTTGTCCGGATCGTGACCTCCGACCTGGGCGGACAGTCCACCGCAGGGTCGCTCCTGCAGGTGCTGGTCGGTACCGTGGTCATCGGCGGCGTCGCGGTGGTGGGACTCGTGATGGCCCGTGTTCCGGAGCTCCGGGAGCCCCTGGCTGCGGTCAGGGCCCGGCTGGGACGGGGTCGGTCATGAGTCGTCCCGCGGAGCCGGACGTGCCGGGGCAGCAGCCTCGGCGGCCGGAGCAGCACAGGGAGTCGACAGTGTCGATGGCGTCAACGACCACCGGCCTCCCGGACCGTTACCGCCCGCTGGACCAGATCGGCCCCGACGAGACCACCCCGACCGGCGTCATCCAGTGCTGGCGGGCGAAGGACCGGGTGCTCAACCGCGACGTCGCGATCCGGGTGCACACGCCCGCCGGTCCGGCCGCGCACGCCTGGATCACCCGCGCGCTGACCGCCGGCGGCCTGGCCACCCCGGCGCTGGCGATGGTCTACGACGCGTCGGAGGGCAGCGGCGACCCGCAGGCGCCCGGCGGCGCGGCCTACGTCGTCAACGAGTGGATCGACGGCGAGACGCTGGCCTACCGGTTGCGCTCCGGCCCCATGCCCGAGCGGGAGGTGCGGCTGATGGTGCGCCGACTGGCCGAGGGCGTCGCCGAGGCCCACCGGGTGGGGCTCGCCGTGGGCGGGCTGACGCTGGACAACGTGGTGCTGCGGCCCAACGGGCTGGTGGGCCTGCGGGCCGTGCCGGCGGCCGCGGGCACCGTCGACGGCGACATCCTGGCCCTGGGCGAGCTGCTCGAGGCCTGCCTGACCGGTGTCGGCCCGGGCGCCCGCGACGCCTCCGGCCCGTCGGACCTCATCGCCCTGGCCCGCCGTGCCCGCTCCACCGAGCCGGGCCAGCGGCTGTCCAGCGTGGCCGCCATGGCCGCGCTGCTGGCCGAGCGCCCGCGCACCGGACCGCAGTCGGCCGGCCGGGGCCGGGACGGCGACGAGGACGGCGGCCGGCGGCGCTGGTCCCGCGACCGGCGCCCCGAGGGCGACGCCGCCGTCCGGCTGGAACCCGGCACGCTGCCCCCCGTGCCCCCGGTGCGCCCGGTGACGCAGGGCCCGCCGGTGTCCGCCGCCGCCCTCGGCGCGAACACCGTGGCCGCCGGCTCCCTCGACCGCTCCGGGCTCACCCCGCCGCCCCCGGCGGGCCGACCCGTCGGTACGAACGACGACGAGCCCTTCGGCGTGCTGCACGACGACCGCGCCGACGACGGGTTCGACGACAGCTACGACTCCGACGACGACGAGGACGGCGCCCGGCGGCACCGGCTGGTGGTCATCGGCCTCCCGCTGCTCGCGCTGGCCGTGGTGATCGCGTTGGCCTGGTGGTTCGGCGCCAGCGTGCTGTCCGTCGCCGGCTCCGTCGACGACGACCAGGCATCGTCGCCGTCGACGAGCGCCCCCGCCGGCGGGACCGAGGAGGAGCCGGCCGGCGAGGCCGGTCCCGCCGCCGCCATCGCCGCGGCCGACGTCTTCGACCCCTTCGGCGACGGCGAGCCCGAGAACACCGGCCGGGTCCCGCTCTCCTACGACGGTGACCCCGCGACCGCCTGGTCGACGCTGAACTACCGGGGCTCCCCGGCCTTCGGCAACTTGAAGCCGGGCGTCGGGGTCCTGTACGACCTGGGGGACGCCCAGCAGCTCTCCGGCCTCTCCCTCACCTCTCCCTCGGACGGCGCGACGGTGGAGATCCGCACCGGCGAGGCCGCCGGTACGGCGCTGGAGGACTTCACCGTCGCCGCCGACGGCACCCTCGGGGACAGCACGGAGCTCGAGTTCGCCGAGCCGGTGACCGCGCGCTACGTGCTGGTGTGGATCACCGGGCTGGTGGACGCCGGGGACGGCTTTGCCGCGGAGCTCGCCGAGGTCGAGGTCCGCGCCGCCGGCTGAGGACGCCGGATGTCCGTTCCCCGAGCGGCCCGGCCGGGCGACGTCCGGAATGCCGCCCCTACCATCCTGGTTGTGCCGCCCGTGAGTGATTTCCCGACGCCTGGTCCCGCCGTGACAACGGAGGAGATCGTGAACCCCGTCATCCCCCCGGCCGAGCACGACGGCATCCGCGACCTGATCATCATCGGCTCGGGGCCGGCCGGCTACACGGCCGCCACCTACGCGGCCCGGGCCAACCTGCACCCGCTGGTGCTCGAGGGCTCGCAGTTCGGCGGGGCGCTGATGACCACCACCGGGGTGGAGAACTTCCCCGGTTTCCCGGAGGGCATCCAGGGCCCGCAGCTCATGGACGACATGCGCACCCAGGCCGAGAAGTTCGGCGCCGAGCTGGTGCCCTCGGACGTGACCGAGGTCGACCTCACCGCGAACCCGAAGATCGTCAAGGTCGGCGACACCGTGCACCGCGCGCACGCCGTCATCGTCGCCACCGGCTCCAAGTACCGGTACCTCGGCCTGGACAACGAGCAGCGCCTGCTCGGACGCGGCGTCTCCGCCTGCGCCACCTGCGACGGGTTCTTCTTCCGCGACCAGGACATCGTCGTGGTCGGTGGTGGTGACTCCGCGATGGAGGAGGCCACCTTCCTCACCCGCTTCGCGAAGAGCGTCACCGTCGTCCACCGGCGGGAGGAGCTGCGCGCCTCCAAGATCATGGTCAAGCGGGCGCAGGACAACGAGAAGATCCGCTGGGCCCTGGGCAAGCAGGTCACCGACGTGCTCGGCGACAGCACCGTCTCCGGCGTCCAGCTGACCGACGTCGGCAGCGGCACGACCGAGACCGTGCCGGTCAGCGGCCTCTTCATCGCCATCGGGCACGACCCGCGCAGCGAGCTCTTCGCCGGCCAGCTGAAGCTGGACGAGGAGGGCTACATCCAGGTGGAGCACCCGACCACCCGCACCAGCATCGACGGCGTCTTCGCCTGCGGTGACGTCGTCGACCACATCTACCGCCAGGCGATCACGTCGGCCGGCACCGGTGCCGCTGCCGCCATCGACGCCGAGCGGTGGCTCGCCGACACCTTCGACGAGCGCTGATCCGGGCATAACCGGCGCCGCGCGCCGGTTGTCCCGGGCAGGCAATCTCGTCCGGACCCCTGACGAGCCAGTCGACCGAGAGGGAGAACGACCATGGCAGGCAACACCGTGACGGTCACCGACGCCAGCTTCGCCAACGACGTGCTGGGCAGCGACAAGCCCGTGCTCGTCGACTTCTGGGCGGAGTGGTGCGGCCCGTGCAAGATGGTCGCCCCCGTGCTGGAGGAGATCGCGTCCGAGCACGGCGACAGGCTCACCATCGCCAAGCTCAACATCGACGAGAACCCGCAGATCGCGCGTGACTACCAGGTCATGTCGATCCCCACGATGACGGTGTTCCAGGGTGGAAAGCCGGTGAAGAGCATCATCGGCGCGAAGCCGAAGGGCGCCATCCTCAACGACCTCGCCGACTACCTCTGAGCCAGGGGAATCGTCCCCGGTAGGGGATGACGGTGACGCTCCGTACGACCGAGGCCCCACCCGTCCACCGGACGAGTGGGGCCTTCGTCGTGACCGGGGGAGTGTTCCGGCCCCGGGTGGGCCGCTCCGGGTCCGAGGGACCACAATCGGTGACACGATGGGAACCGACAGCCGCATGCAGATCCTGAGGCGAGGAGACCGTGGACCGGCGGTGGCCGACGTCCACGCCGCTCTGCGCAGCCTGGGGCTCCTGCCCCAGGACACGTCCCTGGACGGGGCCGACCAGCCGCTGGACTCCGCCGAGTACGACGACGCCACCGAGCTCGCGGTACGCCACTTCCAGCAGGTGCGTGGGCTGTCCGTCGACGGCCGGGTCGGCGAGGAGACCTACCGGGCGCTGAGCGAGGCACGCTGGTCCCTCGGTGACCGGCTGCTGCGGTACGACCCCGAGCGCCCCATGCGCGGTGACGACGTCACCAACCTGCAGGAGCGGCTGCTGGAGCTCGGCTACGACGCCGGCCGGGCGGACGGGATCCTCGGCCCGGAGACCGAGACGGGTCTGCGGGCGTTCCAGCGCGACTACGGCCTGACCTCCGACGGCACCTGCGGCCCCGCCACGCTGCGCGCGCTGCGCCAGCTCGGCCGGAAGGTCACCGGCGGCCGACCGCAGCTGCTGCGGCAGAGCGCCTCCTTCGTGGAGAGCGGCCCGCACCTGATCGGCCGCCGGATCGTCGTCGACCCGGGGCACGGCGGCAGCGACACCGGGTTCACCGAGGGGGAGACGACCGAGTCCGACCTCGTCTTCGACCTCGCCTCCCGGATCGAGGGCCGGCTGGCCGCGGCCGGGGCCACCGTCTACCTCACCCGGGGCCGGTCGCAGAACCCCGAGCCGGCCGAGCGGACCGCGTTCGCCAACGACGCCCGGGCCGACCTCTTCATCTCGCTGCACATGGACGCGCACGACTCCGAGCACGCGCGCGGGGTCGCGAGCTACTACTACGGCACCGGCTCCGGCGCGTCCTCGACGGTGGGGGAGGAGTTCGCCCAGCTCGTCCGTCGCGAGGTGGTGGCGCGCACCGGCCTCCTCGACCTCGGCTCGCACCCCAAGACGTGGGACGCGCTGCGCATGACGCGCATGCCCGCCGTGCGGCTGGACTGCGGCTACCTCTCGCACCCGGTCGACCGGCTGCTGCTGCTGGACGCCCGCGTGCGCAGCGCCATCGCGCACGCCGTCCTGGCCGCCGTGCAGCGTCTCTACCTACCCGCCGAGGCCGATCCCCCGACGGGCACGTTCCAGCTCCCCACGCACGCCTGAGCGGGCTGTGACATCGCGGTCCTCCGGACCGCACCGCGATGACACCGTCGTCCTCCGGACGACACCGCGGCCAACGGCCGTTCCCCTGCGCCGGTGAGCCGTTGCGTCGTCCCTGCGCGGGACCCTCCGGGCCCCACTCGGGACGACGGTGCTGCCCACCTCTCGCGGGGCCGCTCACGTCCCCTCATGGCTCCCCGTGGCCGGGCATAGACTCCTCAAGGTGGCCACCCTCCCGCCCGGCTCGCCCGCCGGTCCCGGTCAGCCGGGGACGCACCTGACCACCGGTGCGCATCCCCACGTCGTCCCGCGCCATCCGCGGCTGGACCCCCTGGCCGACCGGTACGCAGCACGCACCCACGGGATGAAGACCTCCGAGATCCGTGCGCTCTTCTCCGTGGTCAGCCGGCCGGAGGTCGTCTCGCTGGCGGGAGGCATGCCCGCGGTCACCGCGCTGCCGCTGGACGCCGTCGGCTCCATGATCGGCGAGCTGGTGTCGGGGATGGGCGCGCAGACGCTGCAGTACGGCTCGGGTCAGGGTGACCCGCGGCTGCGCGAGCGGATCTGCGACGTCATGGCCCTGGAGGGCATCACCGACGCCTCCCCGAGCGAGGTCGTCGTCACCGTCGGCTCCCAGCAGGGGCTGGACCTGGTCACCCGGGTCTTCGTCGACCCCGGTGACGTCATCCTCGCCGAGGGCCCGTCCTACGTGGGCGCGCTCGGTGTCTTCCAGGCGGCCCAGGCGCGGGTGCGGCACGTCGCGATGGACGACCACGGGCTGATCCCCGAGGCGCTCGAGGAGGCGCTGATCGACTGCCGCGCCGCCGGGGACCGGGTGAAGTTCCTCTACACGGTGCCCAACTTCCACAACCCGGCCGGCGTCACGCTGTCCGAGCCGCGGCGCGAGGCGATCATGGCCCTCGCCGAGCGGTACGACCTGCTCGTCATCGAGGACAACCCCTACGGCCTGCTGGGCTTCGAGCACGAGCCGATGCGTGCCCTGCGGGCCCGCAACAACCAGCGGGTCATCTACCTCGGCTCGTTCTCCAAGACGTTCTCCCCGGGGCTGCGCGTGGGCTGGGTCCTGGCCCCGCTCGCCGTCCGGGAGAAGCTGGTGCTGGCCACGGAGGCACAGGTGCTCTGCCCGCCGTCGCTCACCCAGTACGCCGTGGCCCGCTACCTGGACACCCAGCCGTGGCGCGAGCAGATCAAGACGTTCACCGAGCTCTACCGGGAACGGCGCGACGCCACGCTGGAGTCGCTGGCCGCGCTCATGCCGGCCGGCACCGCCTGGACGAAGCCCGAGGGCGGCTTCTACGTGTGGCTGAAGCTGCCGCACGGGCTGGACTCCAAGCTCATGCAGCCCCGCGCGGTCGCCGCGCACGTGGCCTACGTGCCGGGCATCGGCTTCTTCGCCGACGGCAACGGCCAGGAGTACATGCGGCTGTCCTACTGCTACCCCGAGCCCGACCAGATCCGCGAGGGGGTGCGCCGCCTGGCCCGCGTCATCGAGGCCGAGCTGGACCTGCACTCCACCTTCGACAAGGTCGACACCGGCACCTTCCGCGCCATCCCGCCGGTCCCCGGGCACGAGGCGGAGACGATGGTGGGCCCGGCCAACAGCGACACCTACGAGGACGGGCGATGAGCGAGCAGGCACCGGCCCCCGAGCGCGCCGACGCAACCTCGGCGCACCCGCTGCGCGCCGTCGTCCTGGCCGGGGGGCTCACCTTCGAACGCGAGGTCAGCCTCTCCTCGGGCACCCAGGTGGTCGAGGAGCTGACCCGCCGCGGGCTGGACGCCGAGCTGCGCGACGCCGACGCCGAGCTGCTGCCCGGGCTGGCCGCCGCCCCGGCCGACGCGGTGTTCATCGCGCTGCACGGCGCAACGGGGGAGGACGGCGCCCTGCGCGCGGTGCTCGACCTCGCCGGGGTCCCCTACGTCGGCTCGCGCGCCTCGGCCTGCCGGCTGGCGTGGGACAAGCCGGCGGCGAAGTCCGTGGTCGCCTCCGCCGGCGTGGCCACCCCCGACTGGGTGGCCCTGCCGCACAGCACCTTCCGCGAGCTCGGTGCCGGTGCGGTCCTGGACCTCATGGTGGCCCGGCTCGGGCTGCCGCTGATGGTCAAGCCGGCCTCCGGTGGGTCCGCCCTGGGCGTGCAGAAGGTCAGCCGGGTGGAGGACCTGCCGGCGGCCATGGTCAGCTGCTTCGCCTACGGCGACACCGTCATGGTGGAGCGCTACGTCGACGGCGTCGAGGTCGCCCTGGCCGTCGTCGACCTCGGGGACGGGCCGCAGGCCCTGCCGGCGGTGGAGATCGAACCGGAGTCCGGCGTCTTCGACTACGCCTCCCGGTACAGCCCCGGCCTCACCGAGTACCACACCCCGGCGCAGCTCCCGGACGACGTCGCAGAGCGGGCGGCCGCGATGGCGGTCCGCGTGCACGAGGCGCTCGGCCTGGCCGACCTGTCCCGCACCGACGCCATCGTCACCCCGGACGGCGAGGTGCACTTCCTGGAGGTGAACGTCTCGCCGGGCCTCACCGAGACGTCGATGTTCCCGATGGCGGTCGAGGCGGCCGGGCACGACCTCGGCGACGTCCTGGCGCGGCTGCTCGCTCGCCGGGCGGCGGCCCAGGGCTGAGCCCCACCCGCCCCAGTCGACACAGGGCCCTTACGTCAGTGACGTAAGGGCCCTGTTTGCTGCCTGGACGAGGCTGATCAGGCGTCGGGGCGCCGTCCGGTGATGTCCGGTGCCATGACGCCGATGATCCGCTGGAGGTCGTCGACCGAACCGAACTCGACGACGATCTTGCCCTTGGACCTGCCGATCTGGATCTTCACCTTGGTCTCGAACATGTCGGAGAGCCGGGAGCCGAGCTCCTCGACGCCGGGGGCCGAGATGCGCCGGGTGCGCCGCTTGGCGGCCGGCTCCTCGGCGGCGGCCATCGCGACCGCCTCCTCCGTGGCGCGCACCGACAGCCCCTCGGCGACGATGCGGGTCGCCAGGGCGTCCTGCGCGGCCGGGTCCGAGAGCCCCAGCAGCGCCCGGGCGTGGCCGGCCGAGATGACGCCCGCGGCGACCCGTGTCTGCACCTTCACCGGGAGCTTCATCAGCCGGATGGTGTTGGTGACCTGCGAGCGGCTGCGGCCGATGCGGCTGGCCAGCTCCTCGTGGGTGGCACCGAACTCCTCCAGCAGCTGCTGGTAGGCCGCGGCCTCCTCCAGCGGGTTGAGCTGCACCCGGTGGATGTTCTCCAGGAGGGCGTCCCGGAGCATCGCGTCGTCGGTGGTGTCCCGGACGATGGCCGGCACGGTCCCCAGGCCGGCGGCGCGGGCGGCCCGGAGCCGGCGCTCTCCCATGATCAGCTCGTAGCGCCCCTCGCCCGCCTCGCGGACGACGATCGGCTGCAGCAGGCCGAACTCCCGGACGCTGTGCGTCAGCTCCTCCAGGGCCTCGTCGTCGAAGACCTGGCGCGGCTGCTTGGGGTTGGGGACGACGTCGTCGACGGCGACCTCGCGGAGCTGCGCCCCCGGTACGCCCACGGCGGGCTCCGGCACGGCGGCCGGTGCCGGCACCAGGCTCACCGGGGAGGACTGCGTCGCCGGCTCGGCGGACGGGGACGACCCGTCACCCGATCGCGCCTCCGGCGCCGGCTCGCTCGCGGGCGCCGAGGGTGCCGGCGCCGGTGCGGGCGTCGGCGGGGGACCGGTCGGGATGAGCGCCGCCAGCCCACGTCCCAGGCCGCCTCGCTTGGTCATGACTGCTCCTCGTCGGGAGTGCTGCTCACTGGGATTCCTGGGTGCGGAACGGCTCCGCCGTCTCACCGAAGGCGAGTGCGCCGACCGGGGTTCCGCCCGCGCCGTGGGTGGCGGCGAGCGGCGGCAGGTCCACCCCGCGCTCGGCCAGCTGGCGGGCGGCCTCGACGTAGCTGGTCGATCCACGGGAGCCGGGGTCGTAGGTCAGCACCGACTGCCCGTAGCCGGGCGCCTCGGACACCCGGACGTTCCGCGGGATGACCGCCTCCAGGACGAGCTCGCCGAAGTGGTTGCGCACCTCGTCGGCCACCTGGTCGGCCAGCCTCGTTCGCCCGTCGTACATGGTCAGCAGGATGGTCCGCACCGCGATCCCCGGGTTCAGGTGCTGGCGGACCAGGTCGATGTTGTTGAGCAGCTGGCCCAGGCCCTCCAGCGCGTAGTACTCGCACTGGATGGGGATGAGCACCTCGTCCCCGGCCACCAGCGCGTTGAGCGTCAGGAGACCCAGGGACGGCGGGCAGTCGATGAGGACGTAGTGCGGGCGCCGCTCGCGGGGGAGAGCCGCCACGTAGGCCTCGATCGCGCGGCGCAGGCGGTGCTCGCGGGCGACGACCGACACCAGCTCGATCTCGGCGCCGGCCAGGTCGATGGTGGCCGGCACGCACAGCAGGTTCGGGCTGGCCGTCGTCGGGTGCACGACCTCCGACAGGGTGCTGTCCCCGACGAGGGCGTCGTAGATGGACGGCGTGCCGACTGTGTGGTCGACCCCGAGGGCGGTGCTGGCGTTGCCCTGGGGGTCCAGGTCGATGACCAGCGTCCGGAGGCCGTAGAGAGCGAGGGCCACGCCGAGGTTGACCGTGGACGTGGTCTTGCCGACCCCGCCCTTCTGGTTGGCGATGGTGATGACCCGGATGCGCCCCGGTGCGGGGAAAGGCTCCTGGTGGGCGGCGTGCAGCACGCGGGTGGCGCGCAGCGCCTCCATCGCGATCGGGCTGTCGAAGTCGGCCATCCCGCCGGCGGTGGACTCGGTCGACGACTGGTCAGCGGCGAGGCTGCTGCGCAGCCGCTCGCCCGGGTCGGTCATCGCGGGTCCTTCCTGTGCCGGCGTTTCACGTGGAACGGGTTGGGAACACTGTCCTGTTCCACGTGGAACAGACTAAGGACCCTCCGCCCCCCGCGGCTCGCATGCTCGCTGCGGGCCCCTGCAGAGGGCCGGACGAACCCGATGTCACCGCTCTCCACGCGTCATGACCACCACGGTAGTGGCAGCGTCCCCCAGCGATGCACCGACTGCCCGCGGCTCGATGTCGCGCATGCCCGCCGCGCGCAGCTCGGGGACCAGCTGGGGCAGCTCCTCCAGTGCGCGCGCACCCACCAGGGCCACCAGCTGGGCGCCCGGGCGCAGCAGTCCGCGGCACCAGCCGACGAGCCGGGGGAGCGGCGCGACCGCCCGTGCGGTGACGACGTCCACCGGGCCCACCGACGAGACGACACCGCGGTCCTCGGCGCGGCCGCGGACCACCCGCCAGGACGACGAGCCGGCGAGGTCCGCGACGGCCTCCTCGAGGAACTCCACCCGCCGGGCCATCGGCTCCACGAGGGTGAGCGTGACATCCGGCCGCGCCAGGCCCAGCGGGATACCGGGCAGGCCCGCACCGCTGCCCACGTCCACGACGCGGGCACCGGCGGGGACGGCCTCGGCGACGGCCGCGCTGTTGAGGACGTGCCGCTCCCACAGCCGGGACACCTCGCGGGGGCCGATCAGCCCGCGCGTCACCCCGTCGGTGGCCAGGCGCGCGACGTAGCGCTGCGCGGCCGGGAGTGCGTCCCCGAAGACGCCCGCCGCCGTGGCGGGTGGCTCCGGGGGGACGGCGACCCCGTCCGGGGAACCGTCGGTCACCTGTCGGGCAGGACCACGACGCGGCGGTTGGGCTCCTCGCCCTCCGACTCGCTGTGCACCCCGGCGACCGAGGCGATGACGTCGTGGACGACCTTGCGCTCGAACGGGTTCATCGGGCTGAGCCGCTCCGGCTGGCGGCTCGAGGAGACCCGCCGCGCGGTCTCGCCGGCCAGTGCGGTCAGGTCGGCCCGGCGCGTGGCCCGGTAGCCACCGACGTCGAGCATCAGGCGGCTGCGGACACCGGTCGACTGGGCGACGGCGAGCCGGGTCAGCTCCTGCAGGGCCTCCAGGGTGGCGCCGTCGGGGCCGATGAGGTCGTTCAGCCGGCCCCCGACGATCGCCACGGAGGCGCGGTCGCCCTCCACGTCGAGGTCGATGTCGCCGTCGACGTCGAGGATGTCCAGTAGGCGCTCGAGGTAGTCACCGGCGACGTCCCCCTCGCGCACCAGGTGGTCGTCGCCGGTCCCTCGCACCCCGTCCGTCGCATCGGCCCCGTCCGTCTCGAGGTCGACGGCGTCGACGACGGCGTCGTCGCTGCCGGCGTCGGCGTCGGGAAGGGCGGGCTGGCTGTCGGTCGTGGACTGCTGCGGAGCACTCACGGGTGTTCCTCCCAGGTCTGTGCGGCGGCCGGGCGTACCCGGTGGTCGATGTGCCGGACGTGCCGGCGGGGGAGCGGCGGGGTCAGCGACGCTTGCGCTTGCCGCGGTTCGCCGGGCCCTGGCCCGCCCCCGGGCGGGAACCGCCGCCCGAGCCGTTCCGGGACGCCGTCGCGCCGGTGGGCGGCGCGGCGTCCGGGGCCGGGTCGCCGGGGGTGCCGTCGACCGTGCTGGCCGGGGCCACCGTCGGCGCGGCGGGGCGGCCGGGCTTCGGCCGGACCGGCTTGGCGCCGGGCTTCGGGGCGAGCGTGCGCGGGTCGATCACCGGCTTGTCGGCGTCGGCCTTCCCTTTGGCAGCAGCCGATCCGGGCGGCGGCATCTTGCGCAGGATGAAGAACTGCTGGCCCAGCGTCCAGAGGTTGTTCACCATCCAGTAGATGAGCACGCCGATCGGGAAGATGAAGCCCGAGACGAAGAGGCTGATCGGGACGCCGTAGAGCATCAGCTTCTGGACCATCGCGGCCTGACCCTCGACCGGGCCGGAGCGCGCCATGATCTGCTTCTGCGTGAAGTACGTGGTCGCGACCATGACCAGGATCAGCACGAAGGCGACGGTGCGGATCGTGCCGTAGCTGGCGATCTCCAGGATCGCCCGCTCCTTGTCGCCGCTCATGTTGAACGACGCGGAGATCGGGGCGCCGAACAGCTTGGCCCGCGCGGCCTGGTCGGTCAGCTCGTTCGACCAGGAGTACAGCCCCTGCTTGTCCGGGGCCAGCCGCCGCAGGACGTGGAAGAGCGACAGGAAGATCGGAATCTGCGGGAGGATCGGCAGGCAGCCGGCCAGCGGGTTGACGCCGCGCTCCTTCTGCAGCTGCTGCATCGCCACGGCCAGGCCCTGACGGTCGCTGCCGTACTGCTTGCGCAGCTTCTGCAGCTCCGGCTGGAGCTCCTGCATCGCCCGCTGGGACTTGACCTGCTTGACGAACAGCGGGAACAGGATCAACCGGATCGTGACGACCAGGAACACGATCGCCAGGACCCAGGACAGCCCGGACAGGCCGCTCTCCGGGGCCGGGTTGCCGAAGGCGGCGTCCCACAGCGAGTGCCACCGGGCCATCACCCAGGAGATGGCGGTGTACAGCCAGTCAAGCAACGAAGGTCTCCTCGTTCGCCCGGCCGGGAGCCGGTGGGGAGGCCGGGACGGGGCCCGGGCCATCGGTCGGCGTTCCGGAACGGGACACCGCAGTTCTGGACGAGTGGGCGACCGGCGCGGTTCCACCGGGCCGCCGGGCGGGCGGCACCAGGTCGACCCCGCCCGGGTGCCACGGTGCGCACTTGACCAGCCGCACCAGGGCCAGCCAGGAACCGCGACCGGCACCGTGCACCGCCACGGCCTCCGCGGCGTAGGCGCTGCACGTGGGGTGGAACCGGCAGCGCGGCGGGAGCGCCGGGCTGATCGCCCGCGAGTAGAAGCCCACCGCGCGCAGCAGCACGCGGGCGACGGGGGACCGGCGGCCCGCGGCCGCCTGCTCGCTCATCGGGTGCGCACCCGGTCGCCCAGGAGCCGGTCCAGGCCCGAGGCGAGGTCGCGGCGGAGGGCGGCGGAGTCGGCGTCGGCGGCCTCCGGCCGCGCACGCACCACCAGGTCGGCACCGACGGGCAGCCGGACGAGCTCGTCCCGGACGACGGCGCGCAGACGCCGGGTCACCCGGTGGCGCACCACCGAGTTGCCCACGCTCTTGCCGACCACGAAACCGGCCCGCGCAGCCGCCGGGGACGCGAGGTCACCGGCCGGCTGCCCGGGCCGTTCGGAGAGGTAGTGCAGCACCATGGTCGGTCGCCCGGCACGCCGGCCGGATCGGACGACGGCGCTGAACTCCGGGCGCCGGCGCAGGCGTGCCTGCGCTGGCAGCACGTCAGGCGGAGAGCTTCTCGCGGCCCTTGCGCCGACGGCCGGCCAGGATGGCCCGGCCCGCGCGGGTACGCATCCGCAGCCGGAAGCCGTGGGTCTTGGACCGGCGGCGGTTGTTCGGCTGGAACGTGCGCTTGCTCACGAGGTACTCCCACTACACGACATCGGCGGTGCGCTCCCGTCGGTGGACGGGGGCGCGCAGGGCCTCGGACCGGCACGACGGCCGCTCCTGGTACCCAGAGGCAACGCTGCGGACGGTCGACCGGCTCCCGGCACCGCAGGCACGCTGCAGCGGCCGGGGACGGGCAGACCCGTCCACAGACTCCGGCAAGCATAACCGAGGACCGGTGGGTGCCGGTGACCGGTCGCGACCGACCGCCCATGGTCACCCGACCCGGCCCGCCGGCTGCCGACGACGCGCCGGGAGCCGGCTCGCGCGGTGCGCCGCCGCCGGCCGTCCCGGGGCGGTCGGACGGCACCCGGCGTCGTTGCCCGCCTGTGGACGGAGCTGTTAGCGTCGCCGTCGCTCCGCGTCGGGCGTCAGGGTCACGGCGCGCGGGCCGACCCCGGCGGTCGACCGACCGTCGAGCCGCTCCTCCTCCCGCCTGTTCAGGCCGCTGACCAGCAGAGATGCTGATCCGGCCGCCGTCTTCGTGGGCGGCCGGCGCATTCCACCGCCGACCGTGCACAGCCTGTGGACACCGATGTGGAACACGTGCGTGCGCGTGTCCACAGCGGACATCCTGAGGTGACGCGCAGCTCGCGGCGGGGCCGGTGCGGAGGTGCCAGGTGCACCGGGAGCGGCCGCGGGTCGAATGCATGGGAGGACGAGACGGCATGGCCGAGACGCCGGATCTGCCAACGGTCTGGGACCAGATCCGGGAGCGGCTGGCCACCAGCCTGTCTCCGCAGCAGAACGCGATGCTGAACCTGACCCGCCCACTGGGCCTGGTCGAGGGCACCGCGGTGCTGGCCGCGCCCAACGAGTTCACCCAGACGGTGCTCGAGTCGCGCATGCGCCGGGTGCTCGCCGAGGCGCTGTCCGAGCAGTTCGGCCGCGACATCCGCGTCGCCGTCCAGCTGGAGGACGCGCCGCCGCAGGCGGAGGAGCCCCGCGACGAGGAGCCGGTCCGCCGGCCGTGGTCGGCGGCCGAGGCCCAGCGCGCCGAGGAGGACCGCGCCACGCGGGACCGCGCCGACGACGGACGCAGCGCCTTCGGTGTGCGCAGCGACGTCGTGGGGACGGCGGCCCCCTGGGACCGCGACGCCTCGGCGGAGCGGCCCGCGCCCGCCGACTTCCCCCAGGTCCGGGAACTGCACCCGGCCGACGGCCCACAGCGTCCGCCGGTCGACCGGGGCGCGCCGGAGGACTGGAGCACCACGCCGTGGGGACCGGCCGCCGGCGAGTCCGCCGACGGCGACCGCACCGCCGACGTGCTGCCCTTCGCCGACGACTCAGGCCCGGGGGACCAGCGCCGCGGCGGTGGCGCCCCCGGCGGCCGCAGCCGTCGTCCGGACGGCGGGCGTCCGGCCGGCCTGGACCCCGGCCTCAACGCCAAGTACGTCTTCGACAGTTTCGTCATCGGCAACAGCAACAGGTTCGCCCACGCCGCGGCCGTCGCGGTGGCCGAGGCCCCGGCGCGGGCCTACAACCCGCTGTTCATCTACGGCGAGTCCGGGCTGGGCAAGACCCACCTGCTGCACGCGATCGGCCACTACGCCGCGCGCATGTTCCCCAACGTGAAGGTGCGCTACGTCAGCACCGAGGAGTTCACCAACGAGTTCATCAACCTGGTGCACTCCGGCCGGGCCGAGGACTTCCGCCGTCGCTACCGGGACATCGACTTCCTGCTGATCGACGACATCCAGTTCCTCGAGCGGGCCGAGCGCACGCAGGAGGAGTTCTTCCACACCTTCAACACCCTGCACAACGCCAGCAAGCAGATCGTGATCACCTCCGACCGTCCGCCCAAGAAGCTGACGACGCTGGAGGACCGCCTGCGCACGCGGTTCGAGTGGGGCCTGATCACCGATGTCCAGGCGCCGGACCTCGAGACCCGCATCGCGATCCTCCGCAAGAAGGCGTGGGGCGAGCGGCTGCAGGTGCCCGACCAGGTGCTGGAGTTCATCGCCAGCAAGGTGCAGACCAACATCCGCGAGCTCGAGGGCGCGCTCATCCGCGTCACCGCGTTCGCCTCGCTGAACAAGCAGCAGGTCGACCTGCCGCTGGCCGAGCTCGTCCTCAAGGACCTGATCAGCGACGAGCAGGGCCCCCAGATCACCGCGGCGATCATCATGGCGGCGACCGCCGAGTACTTCTCCGTGACGATGGAGGAGCTGCAGGGCACCAACCGAAGCCGCACGCTGGTGAACGCCCGGCAGATCGCGATGTACCTGTGCCGCGAGCTGACCGAGCTCTCCCTGCCCCGGATCGGCGCCTCCTTCGGCGGCAAGGACCACACCACGGTCATGCACGCGGTCAAGAAGATCACCAACCTGATGAGCGAGCGGCGGGCCACGTACACGCAGGTCACGGAGCTGACCGCCCGCATCAAGAGCCGCGCCCGGCAGTAGAAGGACCCCGTCCTCCCCACCCCTCGCACGCTCGGGGCGGTCCCCTGGACGGGGCCGCTCCGGACCGCACCGCGGCCTCGTGCCGTCCCGGCAACGCTGAGCCGCTTCGTCGTGCCTGCGCGGACCCTTCGGGCCCACTCGGCACGGACGGTGCGGGTCCCGTTCCCGACCCTTCGGGTCCACTCGGGACGGACCTCGCGGGTCCCGTTCCCGGCCTTTACGGGCCCGACGAGCTCTGCCCTGTCGGCGTCGTTCCGCAGCGCTCGGTGTCGTCGTCCCTGGCGGTTCGTGCACATTCCGCCGGGGGTCGTCCAGGGCGGCTGCACGGGCGGCCCCGGAGCTCGCCGCGTCCGGTGAACGGTGAGTGTTCCCGGGGGTGCCGGTCGTCGTCTCGGAGCGGTCGACAAGTGGTTGTCCACACCTGTGCGGAAGCCTGGGGAGGAAGGAAGCCCAGGATTCCGGGCCGCTGACGGCGCAACGACGATCGGTCGTGGTCGACACATCGAGAAGTTGTCCCCAGGAATGTGCACAGGTTGGGGAGATCTTCCGTTCGCCACGATTTCGAGGTAACGGTCCGACCGGCCCACCGAGCGCTCGCCCGCGCGGGCGAGCCGCTGACCTGCAGATATGCGCTACAGCACGGCCGGAAGCCTCCGACCGCGACGCCGGAGCCCGCCGGGGTGGGTACGGACTGGGGACGAGCCGGGGGTGGACGGGGGACAGCAGGTGGAGGAACGACGGCGACGGTGCACAACCGTCGATCTGTCCACGTGTCGACAACAGGAAGACGCTGACCACCCACAGCGGGCCAACACCCCCACTCGGCCGCTGACCTGCGGAAAGGGCCCCGATCCCCAGCATCCACACGTGTGATGACGAGGATGAGGGAGCTATCTCGAGAAATTCTTGAACCACACTCTGGGTGGGGACGCTGCGCTGGGAGGTCTTCCAGGCACTCCGCGCAGGCTCCAGCAGCTCATCGGGGGACGGGGTTTCCCCACGGGGCACTGCAACAGGCACGATGAGCACCGCAGCGGAGCCGTCGAGGCCTCGCTGCGGGAAACGACGAGCTCCTCCCCGTACCGGGCGCCGTGATCCGGTGACCGGTGGGCGGACCGAACATGGGTGGGTCGAGAGATGAAGTTCCGGGTGGCACGTGAGGTGCTCGCCGACGCCGTCGCGTGGACGGCGCGCAGCCTGCCGCCGCGGCCGTCGGTGCCGGTCCTGGCGGGCATCCTGCTGGAGGTCGACGGGAGCCAGCTGTCGGTCTCCGGCTTCGACTACGAGGTCTCGGCCCGCGCGGAGATCGACGTCCAGACCAGCGAGAGCGGTCGCGCGCTCGTCCCGGGCCGGCTCCTCGCCGAGATCACCCGGGCCCTCCCCCCGCACCCGGTCGACATCACCGCCGAGGGTCCGCGCCTGGCGATCACCTGCGGCAACGCCCGCTTCAGCCTGCCGACCCTGCCGGTCGAGGACTACCCGTCGCTGCCGTCGATGCCCTCGGCCGCCGGGATCCTGGCCAGCGACGTCTTCGCCGAGGCCGTGGGCCAGGTGGCCATCGCAGCCGGCCGGGACGACACGCTCCCCATGCTCACCGGCGTACGGCTGGAGATCGAGGACGACCAGATCACCCTCGCCGCCACCGACCGCTACCGGCTGGCCGTGCGCGAGTTCGCCTGGCGCCCGGAGACCTCGGGCATCTCGGCCGCCGTCCTGGTGCCGGCCCGCACGCTCGCCGACGCCGCGAAGACGCTGACCAGCGGCCCGGAGATCACCCTGTCGCTCTCCTCGGGCAGCTCCGGCGAGGGCATCCTGGGCCTGTCGGGCAAGGACCGGCAGACCACCACCCGGCTGCTGGACGCCGAGTTCGTGAAGTACCGCGCGATCATGCCGAACGAGTCGCTGTCCAACGCCACGCTGCCGGTCGGCCTCTTCACCGACGCCGCCAAGCGCGTCGCGCTGGTCGCCGAGCGCGGCACCCCGCTGCGCTGCGAGTTCACCCCCGGCCAGGTCACCCTGCGGGCCGGCGGCACCGACGACGAGGGGCAGGCCGAGGAGCGCTGCGACGTCGACTTCGACGGCGACCCGCTGACCATCGGCTTCAACCCGACGTTCCTGCTCGACGGCCTGGCCGCCGTGCACACGGCGCAGGCGCGACTGGACTTCACCAGCCCGCTCAAGCCGGCGGTCCTCTCCGGCGTCGAGGAGCCGCCCGCGGACGACGCGCCGGCCGCCCCCGCGGAGCGCCCGGGCAGCTACCGCTACCTGATCATGCCGGTGCGCCTGCCCGGCTGAGAGAGGACCTCGCTGCCCCCCACCACTCGCACGCTCGCGACGGGGCCCTGCAGCGAGGCCGCCCGCCGGGCACGATGGGCAGGACAACCGTGATCTACGACAGAGGGGACGCCGTCGTGCAGTTGGGGCTGATCGGGCTGGGCAAGATGGGCGGCAACATGGCCGAACGGCTGCGCCGCGCCGGGCACGAGATCGTCGGGTACGACCGGTCCCCCGGGAAGCGGGACGTCGACAGCCTCCCGGCGCTGGTCGAGGCCCTCGCCGCGCCCCGCGTCGTCTGGGTCATGGTCCCCGCGGGCGACCCGACGCGGCAGACGGTCGAGGAGCTGGCCGGGTTGCTGCAGCCCGGTGACGTGATCATCGACGGGGGCAACTCCAAGTACACCGACGACCAGGTCCACGACGTGATGTGCCGCGAGAAGGGCATCGGCTACATCGACGCCGGGGTCTCCGGCGGTGTCTGGGGCCTGGAGAACGGCTACGCGCTGATGGTCGGCGGCACCAAGGAGGACGTCGCCAAGGCGCAGCCGATCTTCGACGCCCTCAAGCCGCCGGCGCCGCACGACGAGTCCGGCCAGCCGATGCCCGGCGCGGGCTTCGTGCACGCCGGCCCCGTGGGCGCCGGACACTTCAGCAAGATGGTCCACAACGGCATCGAGTACGCGCTGATGCAGGCCTACGGCGAGGGCTACGAGCTGCTGGCCGCCGTCGACCTCGTCGAGGACGTCCCGGGCGTCATCGCCTCCTGGACCCAGGGCACCGTCATCCGCTCCTGGCTGCTCGACCTGCTGGTCCGGGCGCTGGACGAGGACCCCGACCTCGACCGGATCACCGGCTACGCCGAGGACTCCGGCGAGGGCCGCTGGACCGTCGAGCAGGCGATCGAGAACGCCGTCCCGGTGCCGACCATCGCCGCCTCGCTCTTCGCCCGCTTCTCCTCCCGCCAGGACGACTCGCCGACCATGAAGGCGGTCGCCGCGCTGCGCAACCAGTTCGGCGGGCACGCGGTGCGCGCCGTCCAGGCGCAGGAGGCCGAGCGGCCCGCGTGAGAGAGGACCCCCCTTCCCCCCACGCCTCGCTCCGCTCGGCGCGGGTCCCTGAAGGGGGGCCGTTCCAGCCCCGCGCCAGGGGCCGTTCCAGCACGTCACCTCGGGCGCTGCGGTGTACCTGAGGCACCTGCAGGTCGGGGACTACCGCAGCTGGGAGCGGGTCGACCTGGCCCTGGGCCCGGGGCCCACGGTGTTCGTCGGCCGCAACGGCGAGGGCAAGACCAACCTGGTCGAGGCCGTGGGCTACCTGGCGACCATGAGCAGCCACCGGGTCTCCGGAGACGCACCCCTGGTGCGTCACGGCGCGGCGCAGGCGGTGGTCCGTGCCGCGCTGCGCCGCGGTGACCGCGAGCTGCTGGTCGAGATCGAGATCAACCCCGGGCGGGCCAACCGGGTCCGGGTCAACCGGGGCCCGCTGCCGCGTCCCCGCGAGCTGCTGGGCCTGGTCCGCACGGTGCTGTTCGCCCCCGAGGACCTGTCCCTGGTGCGCGGCGACCCGACCGAACGGCGCCGCTTCCTGGATGAGCTGCTGGTCACCCGCACCCCGCGGCTGGCCGGCGTCCGCAGCGACTACGACCGGGTGCTCAAGCAGCGCAACGCCCTGCTGAAGACGGCGCGGCTGGCGCGGGGCAAGGCCATGGAGACCCTCGACGTCTGGGACGGCCACCTGACCGACCTCGGGGGGCAGCTCCTGGACGCGCGGCTCCGGTTGATCGCCGACCTGGTCCCGCACGTCGCGGAGTCCTACGCCGGGGTGGCCGGCGCCGGCGCCGCCGTGGCGGGGCTCGGGTACAGCTCCACGGTGCCGCTGGCCGGGGAGGGCGCCGCGCTCGTGCCGGGGGTCGCGCTGCCCTCGGTCGCGGAGCTGACCGAGGCCCTGGGCGCCCGCATCGCCGAGCGCCGAGGGGATGAGCTGGACCGCGGCATGACGCTGGTCGGGCCGCACCGCGACGACCTGGTCATCCACCTGGGACCCGCGCCGGCGAAGGGGTTCGCCAGCCACGGCGAGTCCTGGTCGCTCGCGCTGGCGCTGAAACTGGCGACGTTCGCCCTCTTGAGGGCCGAGGGCGAGGACCCCATCCTGATCCTCGACGACGTCTTCGCCACCCTCGACGCCGAGCGTCGGGCGGCGCTGGCCGCCGTCGCCCGGTCGGCCGAGCAGACCCTCATCACCGCGGCGGTGGTGGACGACGTCCCTCCGGAGCTGCGCGGTGCGCGGGTCGAGGTGGGCGACGGCTTCGCCGTCGTGGTCAAGGACGCGATCCCGACCGGGGAGGGCACGACATGAGCGAGGACCGCCCGGCCCGCCCCAGCGACATCGCCCGGGCCGCCCTGGAGGCGGCTCGGGCGGCATCGGCCTCGCGCCCCCGGCCGACCCGGCGACGGGTGGCCGGGCCGCGCCGCAGCTGGAGCGGCCCCGGACCCGGCGCCGACGACCCCCAGCCGCTGGGTCGCCTGGTCGACTCCCTGGTCACCAGCGAGGACTGGTCGTCCCAGACCCTGGTCGGGTCGGTGTTCGGCCGGTGGGACACGATCGTCGGCCCGGACATCGCCTCGCACTGCCGGCCGGAGACCCTCAGCGAGGGGGTGCTGCTCGTCGTGGCCGAGTCCACGGCGTGGGCCACCCAGCTGCGGCTGCTGGCCCCGTCGATCCTCGGCAAGCTCCGCGCGCAGGTGGGCGGGGACGTCGTGACGTCGTTGCGCGTTGTCGGTCCGACGGCCCCCAGCTGGAAGAAGGGTCCACGCTCGGTGCGCGGCCGGGGGCCCCGCGACACGTACGGATGAGGCGCCCGACGCACTGATCGGCGCCGGGAGGAGGATGCAGCGATGAGCAGCCCCCGCGACGGTGACCGGGACGGTTTCGACGACGGTGACGGCAGCGGCTGGCGCGAGCCGCCGCACCTCGGCTCCGGCGGTGCAGGTGAGGACGAGGCCGACCAGCCGAACTTCGTCGACCGGCGGAAGAAGCCCCGCGACGACCAGGAGCCCCTGTCCGCGCGCTCCTGGCAGCCGCCGGGCTGGGACCTGCCGGCCGCCGAGCCGCAGCGGCCGGTGCCACCGCCGGCCGCGGGGCCGGCACCCGACGAGGCGCGCCCGCCGCTGGACGCGCCCCCGCCGCAGGGCCCCCCGCAGGCAGGCCCCCCGCCGGAGGACGCCGGCGGCCCCCAGCAGCCGGCCGCCGGCGCACCGGGTTGGCTCGGCGGAGGCCGGGGTCGCCGGCGGACGCCCGGCGCGGCCGACCACGTGTTCGCCTACCAGGGTGACCTCGTCGGGTCGCAGGGCTGGGCGCTGCAGCAGGGCTGGACGGTGTCCGACGGCACGGCTCCCGAGGACGCGCCGCTGGCCGGCGTGATCGCGAGCTCCCCGGTCCGGGCCACCAAGGATCACCGCGCGGGCAACGTGCTGCGCGGGCGGGCCGGCCCGCTGGAGCTGGTCGCCTTCGACGTCGTCTACGCCTCGGGGCGGTACGTCGTCCCGGAGTACGCGATCACCGCGGCCCCCCTGCTGGGCAGCGTGCCGGGCTTCCGACTGAGCCCCTCCCGGTTCTGGCGGCACCGCACCGGTGGGATGGTGCCGCTGGGCACCGGCGACCCCGCCTTCGACGCGCGCTGGCTGCTGCTGGCGGCCGAGGACGACCCGCGGTTGCACCGGCTCGCGCAGGACCCGGCGGTGCACGGCCTGCTGCTCGGCACCGACGACGGCGACGAGTTCTGGTCCGGCGCCGGTCACGTGTCCGCCGTCCGGCCCGACGGGCACCGCCCGCAGCTGCTCGAGCACCACGCCCGGCTGCTGTCGGCGATCGTGGCCGCGCTGGGTGCCGGCGGGAACTGACCGGCCGACGGTGACCGACGAGGGACCCGCCGCAGCTCCCGCTGCCGGCGTGAAGGACCTGCTGCCCCTGCTGCGTCCGCACCGCCGGCCCCTGCTGGCGGCCGGTGCCCTGTCGCTGGTGGCCGCGGCCGCCGCTCTCGCCCAGCCGGCGCTGGTGTCGGCGACGATCCGCGCGGTCGGCGCCGGGGATCCGCTGCTCCCGGTGGTGCTCGCCCTGGTGGCGGTGCTCCTGGCGTCGGCCGGACTGGGCGCGGTGCAGCAGTTCCTGCTGCAGCGGACCGCCGAGGGGGTCGTGCTCACGACCCGCCGCACGGTGGCCGACCGGCTGCTCCGGCTGGAGATCGCGGAGTACGACCGGCGCCGCAGCGGCGACCTGATCTCCCGGGTCGGGGCCGACACCACCCTGCTGCGGGCCACGGTCACCTCGGGCGTCGTCGAGATCGCCGGCTCCACGGTGGTCGCCGTCGGCGCGCTCGTGGCGATGGCGCTCGTCGACGGCTGGCTGCTGCTGGTCACCGTCGGTGCCGTGGGCGTCGGGCTGGCGGTGGTGGTGACGGTCTCGCGCGGGGTGCGCCGTGCCTCCCAGGAGGCGCAGGCGGCGGTGGGCGCGATGACCGCGACCGTCGAACGGGCGCTGTCGGCGGTGCGCACCATCCGGGCCAGCGGTGCCACGGCCCGCGAGGTCGGCGTCGTGGGCGAGGCCGCGGGCGAGGCCTACGCGGCCGGCGTGCGGGTGGCGCGACTGCAGGCGCTCGTCGCCCCGGCCGGTCAGGTGGCCGTGCAGGGCGCGTTCCTCGCCGTCCTGGGGCTGGGCGGCTACCGGGTGGCGACCGGCTCGATCGCCGTCGCCGACCTCGTCGCGTTCATCCTGTACCTGTTCCTGCTGGTCATGCCGCTGGGCCAGGCCATCGGTGCGTGGACGCAGCTGCAGACCGGGCTGGGCGCGCTCGCCCGGCTGCGGGAGATCCTCGACCTCGCGCCGGAGGCCGACGACCGGCCAGAACGGGGCGGTGCCCTCGCCCGGTCCCGCGACGTCCCGCGGGCACCGCAGCCCGGCGACCCGACCCCGCTGCTCGCCCTCGAGGACGTCTCCTTCGCCTACCCGGACGGGACGCAGGTGCTGCGCGAGGTGTCGATGACCGTGCCGGCCGGGGCGCGGGTGGCGCTGGTCGGGCCCTCCGGAGCGGGGAAGTCGACGGTCCTCGCCCTGGTCGAGGGCTTCTACCCGCTGTCCGGCGGGTGCATCCGGTGGGCCGGGACCGACGTCCGGGAGCTGCCGCGGGCCGCGCTCCGGGCCCGGCTCGGCTACGTCGAGCAGGAGGCGCCGGTCCTGGCGGGGTCGGTCCGGGAGAACCTGCTGCTCGCCGCACCGGGCAGCACGGACGACGAGTTGTGGGCGGTGCTGGCCGACGTCGGGCTGACCGGCGTCGTCCGGCGCTCGCCCCGGGGGCTGGACGTCTCGGTCGGTGACGAGGGCGTGCTGCTGTCCGGGGGAGAGCGGCAGCGGCTGGCCATCGCGCGGTCGCTGCTCGCCCGCCCGGCGCTGCTGCTCCTGGACGAACCGACCGCCAGCCTGGACGCCCGCAACGAGGGGCTGCTGCGGGACACCCTGGCCGCGGCCTCGGCCGACCGGGCGCTCCTGGTCGTCGCCCACCGGTTGTCCACGGTCCGCGACAGCGATCAGATCGTGGTGCTCGACGGGGGCCGGGTGGTCGGGCGCGGCACGCACGACGAGCTGCTGGAGACCAGCGACCTGTACCGGGAGCTGGCGGCCGCGCAGCTGCTCGTCTGAAAGGGGACCCCCTTGCCCCCCACCACTCGCAGGCTCGCGGCGGGGCCCTGCAAGGGGGCCGTTCCAGCACGTCGCCGGTTCGGCGGCGGGCGCAGGAGTCAGTTCGCGGCGCGGTCCTCGGCGGCCCGGACGAGTCCCCGCAGCATCCCGCCGAAGACGAACCCGTGGAACGCGGCCACCGCCCACCAGTAGGCATGCCCGGCGAGTCCGCGCGGCGCGAAGGTGGCCCGCTGCCGCAGGACGCTGCCACCGTCCGCCTCGGCGCCGTGTTCCACGTGGAACTCCAGCCAGGCCAGGCCCGGCACCCGCATCTCGGCGCGCAGCCGCAGCAGCCGGCCGTCCTCCCGCTCCTCGACCCGCCAGAAGTCCAGCGCGTCCCCGACGTACAACCGGTCGGGGTCGCGGCGCCCGCGGCGCAGTCCGACCCCGCCGACCGCGCGGTCCAGCCAGCCGCGCACCCGCCAGGCCAGCGGCCACGAGTACCACCCGCGCTCGCCGCCGATCCCCTCGACCACGCGCCACAGGGCGTCGGCGGGGGCGGCGCAGGCGCGCTCCCGGTCGTCGACGTAGAGGCTGCCGCCGGCCCAGTCCGGATCGGTGGGCAGCGGGTCCGAGGGCGCGCCGGGTACCGACGCCGACGCCCATCGGGTGGTGACGGCGGAGTCGCGGACGCGCTGCACCGCCAGCCGGACGGCGTCGTCGAACCCCAGCAGGCCGCCCGGCGGATCGGGCACGTGCTCGGCGATGTCGTGCTCGGCGCAGACCACCGTGTTCCGCAGCGACTCCACCAGCGGCCGGGCGATGCCCGCCGGCACCGGCGTGATCAGGCCGACCCAGTGGCTGGACAGCGACGGGCTGAACAGCGGCACGGGGAGGATGCGGCGCCGTGGCAGGTCGGCGACGCGTGCGTACCGCTGCATCATCTCCGCGTAGTTCATGACGTCGGGGCCGCCGATGTCGAAGCACCGGTGCACGTCGGCGGGCAGCTGAGCGCAGGCGACGAGGTAGCGGAGCACGTCCCGGACGGCGATCGGCTGGATCCGGCTGTGCACCCAGCGCGGCGTGACCATCACCGGCAGCCGCTCGGTGAGGTGGCGCAGCATCTCGAAGGACGCCGACCCGGAGCCGAGGACGACGGCGGCGCGCAGCACCACGGTCGGGACGCCGGAGTCCAGCAGGACGGCGGCCACCTCAGCGCGGGAGCGCAGGTGCGGGGAGAGCTCCTCGTCGTCCGGCTCCAGCCCGCCGAGGTGGACCAGCCGACGCACCCCGGCACCGCGGACGGCGTCCGCCATGACGCGGGCGGTGCGCCGGTCGGTCTCCTCGAACGACGGCCCGGTGCCGAGGGCGTGGATCAGGTAGTAGACGACGTCGACACCCCGGCAGGCCTCGGCGACCGCGTCGGGGTCGCCCGCGTCGGCGCGGGCGATCTCGACGTCGCCGGCCCAGGGGTGGTCCCGCAGCCGCTCCGGGGACCGGCTCATCACGCGCACCCGGTGGCCGGCCGCCAGCAGTTCCGGCACCAGCCGCCCGCCGACGTAGCCGGTCGCGCCGGTGACCAGGCAGGTGAGCGCGCTGCCGGCTGAAGGGTCGGTCGGACCTGCTTCGGGGAGGGCCATGACCCGAGTCTGCGCGGCAGCGGTCACCGGCGTCCGCCGCTGCGAGCCGCCACGGGCCCGGCAGCGGCGTGGCGGGCCGGGTACCAACTCCCATGGTGCGGAAGGTGTCGAAAGTGGCGCAGACACCCCCTCAGGGCGTGGACGGCGCAATTCCTGTCGTACCGCGCGGTATCGTGGTGGGTGGAAACCGTCAGCAACCGGCTGAGCGCCCTTCTGCGCCGTCCACCCCTGTCCGACCGAAGGGGTGCGAGGTCGCCGGTTGCTCGAGAGGAAGGCCCCACGTGGTCGCAGCACCCCTGACCGAGAACGCCTACTCCGGCAGCTCCATCACCGTCCTCGAGGGTCTCGAGGCGGTGCGGAAGCGCCCGGGTATGTACATCGGGTCGACGGGCGAGCGCGGCCTGCACCACATGGTGTGGGAGGTCGTCGACAACTCCGTGGACGAGGCGCTGGCCGGTCATGCCGACACCGTGCACGTCACGCTGCTGGCCGACGGCGGCGTCCGGGTCGAGGACAACGGCCGTGGCATCCCGGTCGACGAGCACCCCGTGGAGAAGCGCCCCACGGTCGAGGTGATCATGACCGTCCTGCACGCGGGCGGGAAGTTCGACGGCAAGAGCTACGGGGTCTCCGGCGGTCTGCACGGCGTCGGTGTCACCGTCGTCAACGCCCTGTCCACGCGCCTGGACGTCAACGTCTGGCGGGACGGGACGGAGTGGAAGCAGAGCTACGCCTACGCCAAGCCGGGCCCGCTGGAGGAGGTCGGCCCCACCAAGAAGCGCGGCACCGCGATCACCTTCTGGGCCGACGGCGACATCTTCGAGACGACCCGCTACTCGTTCGACACGATCAACCGGCGCCTGCAGGAGATGGCCTTCCTCAACAAGGGGCTGACCATCACGCTGCGGGACGAGCGCCCGGGGCACAGCAAGGCCGAGTCCGGTCTGTCCGACGAGGTCACCCTGGCCGAGGCCGCCCCGCAGGCCGGCTCCGAGGACGAGGCCTTCGAGCCGACCGAGATCACCTACAAGTACGACGCCGGCCTGATCGACTACGTCGCGCACATCAACGCGAAGAAGTCGCCGATCCACAAGTCGGTCGTCAGCTTCGCCGCCGAGGGCACCGGCAAGAACGACATGGCCATGTCGATCGACGTCGCCATGCAGTGGTCCGAGGCCTACTCGGAGTCGGTCTACACCTTCGCGAACATCATCAACACGCACGAGGGCGGCACGCACGAGGAGGGCTTCCGTGCGGCGCTGACCTCGATCGTGAACCGGTACGCCGAGGAGAAGAAGCTCTTCAAGGGCAAGGACGAGAAGCTCACCGGCGAGGACATCCGCGAGGGCCTGGCCGCGATCGTCTCGGTCAAGCTCGGTGACCCGCAGTTCGAGGGGCAGACGAAGACCAAGCTCGGCAACACCGAGGTCAAGGGCTTCGTCCAGAGGGTCTGCAACGAGCAGATCGGCCACTGGTTCGAGGCCAACCCGGCCGAGGCCAAGATGATCATCAACAAGGCCTCGTCCGCGGCCCGGGCCCGGCGTGCGGCGCAGGACGCCCGCAAGCTGGCCCGCAAGAGCCTGCTCAGCAACAACTCGCTGCCCGGCAAGCTGGCCGACTGCCGCTCCACCGACCCGCGCGCCTCGGAGATCTACATCGTCGAGGGCGACTCGGCCGGTGGCTCGGCGAAGTCCGGCCGCGACTCGATGTTCCAGGCGATCCTCCCCATCCGCGGGAAGATCATCAACGTCGAGAAGGCGCGCATCGACCGGGTCCTCAAGAACAACGAGGTCCAGTCGATGATCACCGCGTTCGGCACCGGCATCCACGACGAGTTCGACCTGTCGAAGCTGCGCTATCACAAGATCATCCTGATGGCCGACGCCGACGTCGACGGCCAGCACATCCGGACCCTGCTGCTGACCCTGCTGTTCCGCTTCATGCGGCCGCTGGTCGAGGCCGGGCACGTCTACCTCGCCCAGCCCCCGCTGTACAAGATCAAGTGGGGCGGCAAGCACGCCGACGACTACGTCTACACCGACCGCGAGAAGGACGCCGTGCTCAAGGCGGCCGCCGAGTCCGGCCGGAAGGTCAAGGACGACGCGATCCAGCGGTTCAAGGGTCTCGGCGAGATGAACGCCAAGGAGCTCTGGGAGACCACGATGGACCCGGAGACGCGCATCCTGCTGCAGGTCACCCTCGAGGACGCCGCCACCGCCGACGAGCTGTTCAGCGTGCTCATGGGCGAGGACGTCGAGGCACGCCGCAGCTTCATCACCCGCAACGCGCGCGACGTCCGGTTCCTGGATGTGTAGGAGCCTCGACGTCTGACCCGGCGCCGTCGGGCGGCCGGCCGGTGAACACCTTCCGGCGGCCGCTCGACGGCCCGGTTGACCTGCGACTTTGTCCACCTCTGTGCACCGACCTGTGGAGATCTGAACCGTGACGGAGACCCCACCCCGCGACCGCGTCGAACCGGTCGACCTCCAGCAGGAGATGCAGCGCAGCTACATCGACTACGCCATGTCGGTCATCGTCGGCCGCGCGCTGCCCGAGGTCCGCGACGGCCTCAAGCCGGTCCACCGCCGCGTCCTGTACGCGATGTACGACCAGGGCTTCCGCCCCGACCGCAGCTACGTCAAGTGCGCCCGCGTCGTCGGTGAGGTGATGGGTAACTACCACCCGCACGGCGACACCTCGATCTACGACGCCCTCGTGCGGCTGGCCCAGCCGTGGGCGATGCGCTACCCGCTCATCGACGGGCAGGGCAACTTCGGCTCACCGGGCAACGACCCGGCCGCGGCCATGCGGTACACCGAGGCCCGGCTCACGCCGCTGGCCATGGAGATGCTCCGGGACATCGACGAGGAGACCGTCGACTTCCAGCCCAACTACGACGGCAAGAACCAGGAGCCCCTGGTCCTGCCGGGGCGCATCCCGAACCTGCTGATCAACGGCTCCGCCGGCATCGCGGTCGGCATGGCCACGAACATGCCGCCGCACAACCTGCGCGAGGTCGCCGAGGCCGTCTTCTGGACCCTCGACCACCCCGATGCGGAGCCCGAGGAAGCCCTGACCGCCTGCATGGAGCGGGTCAAGGGCCCGGACTTCCCGACCCACGGCCTGATCGTCGGGCGCGAGGGCATCGAGGACGCCTACCGGACCGGGCGCGGCTCGGTGCGCATGCGCGCCGTCGTCACCGTCGAGGAGGACGCCCGCGGCCGGGTGCAGCTGGTCTGCACCGAGCTGCCGTACCAGGTGAACCCCGACAACCTGGCCGAGTCGATCGCCGAGTCGATCAAGGAAGGCCGGATCCAGGGCATCAGCGAGATCGCCGACGAGTCCAGCGACCGCGTCGGCCGCCGGCTGGTCTTCACGCTGCGCCGCGACGCCGTCGCCAAGGTCGTGCTGAACAACCTCTACAAGCACACCCAGCTGCAGACCACGTTCGGCTGCAACATGCTCTCCATCGTCGACGGCGTCCCGCGGACGCTGCGCCTGGACGAGCTGGTGCGCGAGTACGTCAACCACCAGATCGACGTCATCCAGCGGCGCACCCGCTACCGGCTGCGCAAGGCCGAGGAGCGCGCACACATCCTGCGCGGCTGGGCCAAGGCCCTCGACCAGCTCGACGCCGTCATCGCGCTCATCCGCAGCAGCCCCTCGGCCGACGAGGCTCGAACCGGGCTGATGGAGCTGCTCGACGTCGACGAGATCCAGGCGATCTCGATCCTGGATCTGCAGCTGCGCCGTCTGGCCGCCCTCGAGCGCCAGCGGATCATGGACGAGCTGGCCGAGATCGAGGCCCGCATCGCCGACCTGCAGGCGATCCTGAACTCTCCCGAGCGCCAGCGGCAGATCATCAAGGACGAGCTCGCCGAGATCGTCGAGAAGTACGGCGACGACCGCCGCACGCAGTTCGTCGCGAACGACGGCGACGTGTCGATGGAGGACCTCATCGCGGAGGAGGAGGTCGTCGTCACCATCACCCGCACCGGGTACGCCAAGCGGACGAAGAGCGACCTCTACCGCTCGCAGCGCCGCGGCGGCAAGGGCGTGATGGGTGCCGCGCTCAAGCAGGACGACATCGTCGACCACTTCTTCGTGGGCTCCACCCACGACTGGATCCTGTTCTTCACGAACAAGGGCCGGGTGTACCGCGCCAAGGCCTACGAGCTCCCCGAGGCCAACCGCACCGCCCGCGGCGCGCACGTGGCGAACATCCTGGCCTTCCAGGGCGACGAGAAGATCGCCCAGGTCATGCAGATCAAGGACTACTCGGTCGCGCCGTACCTGGTCCTGGCCACCGCCAAGGGCCAGGTGAAGAAGACCCGGCTGACCGACTTCGACTCCCCCCGCACCGGTGGCGTCATCGCCGTCAACCTGCGGGACGGCGACGAGCTCGTGGGTGCCGCGCTGATCGACCCGGAGCAGGACCTCCTGCTGGTCACCCGCAAGGCGATGTCCATCCGGTTCAAGGCCGACGACGCCGCGCTGCGGCCGATGGGCCGGGCGACCGAGGGCGTGCGGGGCATCGCCCTGAGCTCCGACGACCGGCTGCTGTCGATGATGGTGGTCCAGGAGGGCGTCGACGTCCTGGTGGCCACCGAGCGCGGGTTCGCCAAGCGCACCGGCATCGAGAACTACCCGAACCAGGGTCGCGGCGGCAAGGGCGTGCTCACCGCCGACCCGAAGGCACGCAAGGGTGCGCTCGTCGGCGCCCTCGCGGTGACCCTCGGCGACGAGCTGTACGCGATCACCTCCGGTGGCGGCGTGATCCGGACGCCGGTCAACGGGGTGCGGCACAACAAGGATCGCGCGACCATGGGTGTCAAGCTCATGAACTTGCCTGAGGACGTGTCGATCGTGGCGATCGCGCGTACGACGGACAACGACGAGCCGGCGGCCTAGGGTGAGCAGCTAGTCACGGAAGCGTCCGTGTCCTGCGGCGGCCCCGGTCGCCGCAGGACCGACACCGAGAGAGCGGCTCCGCCGCTGGGGAACGGGAGACTGGCATGAGCGACCGGACGCACAGTTCGGTGCGCACCGACTCCCGGGCAGGGGACGGCCCGGCCGCGTCGGGCACGCCCGGCACCGGGCCGGACGCCTCGACGACGCAGTCGATCACCCCGACCGGCTCGCAGCGCGCGCAGGGCCCGGGCACCGGATCGGTCCCGGTGGTGCCTCAGCCGCTGGTGGACCCCCCGACCGGCCCCACGCCGTCGTCCGCCTCCTCGTCCACCCCGCCGGTCCCCGCGCCGAGCGGACCGGCCACGGGCGCCGGCCCCGTTCCCGACGCCACCGCGGCGGCCACGGCTCCCCCGCGTGCCGCCGCGAAGCAGACCGGTCGCGGGCCCCGTCGCGCGCGGCTCCAGCTGCGGCACATCGACACCTGGTCGGCGCTGAAGATCTCGCTGGTGCTGTCCATCTCGCTGTTCTTCGTCTGGATGGTCGCCGTCGGCGTGATGTACCTGGTGCTCAACGGCCTCGGGGTCTTCGACACCATCAACGGGCTGGTCGGCCAGTTCGGCGACGCGTCGGAGTCGGGCGGCGGCAGCGAGGTCGTCACGCCGGGCATCTTCTTCTGGGGCGCGGCGATCATCGGCGCCATCAACGTGGTCCTGCTGACGGCGCTGTGCACCGTGGCGACGTTCATGTACAACCTCTGCTCCGACCTGGTCGGCGGGCTCGAGCTCACCCTCTCCGAGCGGGACTAGGCCGGCCGCGGTCCACCGGACCGCAGCGCGCCACCACGGACCGAAGGGGCCCAGCGTGCGGGCGCCAGTCCTGGTGGGCGTGTGCCCGTGCGGGGGCGTTCGGGTAGTCGCGTGCGCCCGAAGCGGCGGGCGCCGGCGTCGCCCGGTGCCGCTCGACCGCGTGGCCGGTGGGCCCCTGGTGCGGGGGAGCAGGGCTCCGGCGGCGCTCCCCGGGCGCCTGGTTCCCCGCACGAGGCGCCCGCCACCGGCGCCAGCGTCGTTCCGTCGCCCCGGCCCGCCGTCGCCGCCCACCGGCGCCTGCCCGACCCCCTGCCGGAGCGGGTGCAGGGGTCAGGTACGCTTTTCGAGGTTCACGGGCCTGTAGCTCAGGCGGTTAGAGCGCATCCCTGATAAGGATGAGGCCGGAGGTTCAAGTCCTCCCAGGCCCACCCGTGTGCCGGAGCCCACTGGTTCCGCGCATCTCCGGTCGTCGCCTCCGCGGCGGGCGAAGCTGCTCGAGGAGGTTCTCCGCGTGCTGAAGAAGCTGGCGCTCGCGGCCGTCGCGGCCGGTGCCCTCGCCGCCGTCCGCAAGCGTTCCGCCGGCAAGGGCGAGGCGGATCTGTGGCACGAGGCCACCAGCGGTCCGGAGGCCGTCAGCCGGCCCACCCGGTGATCTCCCGGCCCGCGAGGGCCACCCCGGGGACGTAGCTCAATTGGCAGAGCACCGCCTTTGCAAGGCGGGGGTTAGGGGTTCGATTCCCCTCGTCTCCACTCCTCTGACCTGGGGATTCACCTCCGCGGGAGGCTCCGGAGAGCCCTCCGAAGGGGGCTTAGTCCGCAAAAAGTCCGCAACTCGTCCGAGGGATGAGGCCCGCAGGGCGTCCAGCCGGTCGGCCACGTCGTCCAGGTCGTCGTCGAACAGGTCGGCGTAGCGGTCCAGGGTCATGGCCGCCGAGGCGTGCCCGAGCATCCGCTGCACCGCCTTGACGTTGGCGCCGGCCTTGATCGCCAGCGAGGCTGCGGTGTGCCGGAGTTCGTGCGGCGTGAGCCCGGGCTCCCCGATGGCCCGGGCCGCGGCGTCGAACCAGGCGGACCGGGCGTTCCGGTTGCGCAGCACCGCGCCCTGCGGCGAGGGGAAGGCCAGCTCGTCGGCAGGGCGGGTCACCACCGTGCGGGCCAGTTCGTCGACGAGGAACCGCGGCAGTGGCACCGAGCGGCGGCCGTGGGTCTTCGGCGTGCCCCAGACCAGGCGGGAGCCGTCGACCTCGGTGACCGCCTCCTCGACGAGCACCCGCCCGCGGAGCAGGTCGAAGTGCCGCACACGCAGCGCGGCCAGCTCCGACCAGCGCAGCCCGCAGTAGCCGAGCACCAGCACCGCCACCCGGCCGGGCCCGGCGGCCTCGGCGAGCGCCTCCAGCTGCTCGGCTGTCAAGTACCGGCGGCGCTTCTCCCGCATCGGGGGCAGGGCGACACCGAGTGCGGGGTTAACCGCCAGGCGCCGGTCGCGCACCGCGAGCCCAAGGATGCCGGACAGGACGCCCTGCGCCTTGCGGACCGAGGCCCCGGCCAGCCCCCGGTCGGAGAGCTCGGACAGCCAGGCCTGCACGTCGCCGTGCGTCACCCGGATCAGCGCGACGTTCCCCCAGCGCGGCAGGACGTGGGTCTTGAGGACGTCGGCGTAGCGGGCCCGGCTGGTGGGCTTGAGGTTGATCTTCCCGGCGAGCCAGACGGGTGCCAACTCGCCCACGGTCGTCCTGGCCCGCTTGGGGTCGACGTAGGTGCCCGTCTGAACGGCCGCGGTGACCTCGTCGAGCCATCGCTGGGCGTCGACCTTGCGCTTGAAGTGGCGGGCGTGTTCCTTGCCGTTCTCGTCGCGGTACCGCGGCCGGTACGTGCCATCAGGCCGCCGTGCGATCGACGCCATCTCGATCACCTGCCTCTCTGCAAGCGCTGGCCGCCGTAGCGTGGGGCTGCACGACGCGATCACCCCGGTGGTCAGCCTGCCGTCGGCTCCCTGCTCCTCCGGCGGGGCCAGCGCGATCTGTGGAAGGCGGTGCGCCGTGCCTCGAGCCGATCACAGACGCGCGGCCGGGACAGGCGCGACCTTGCCGTGCTGATCGTCAATCCAGCTGCGGAGGTCATCGTGGCGGTAGAGGACGCGGCGGCCGAGGCGGAAGCTGCGCGGCCCGGTGCCCAGATGTCGCCAGTACCGGAGGGTGGCGACGGGAGCGCGGAGGAGTTCGGCGGCTTCGGTGATGGTGAGCAGTTCGGGCTCGCGGCGGGCGGTCTGATCGGACATGGCTGGCTCCGGTGGGCTCGGGTGGGCTGTGCTCCTTCACTGGAGAAGGCGCCATTTGGGTGCGATTGGTGACAGCCGACCACTGATTGCTTCCGAAATTCTCCGGTTCTCCTCCTGTTGCATGTGTCCGGGCCCGGGACGGCCCATGGGGGCGGCCCTGCTCATCGACCGATGCCCGGCGCCGCGCCTCCACGGGCGAGGGACGGTCCGAGGCGCTCGGGCTTGGGGTGGGGGACGTTCGGTACCGGGGCGGCCGACCGCGGGCGCCTGGATTCGCGATGGTCGGTGCCTGTCGAGCGCCGTGTGCGCCAGTCCTTGCGGTCGCGAGTGAGCTGCTCCACTGGCTGGGCAAGGATGGCCGGTTCGGCGGTGAGGGTCGCGATGCGCGCGCGTGTGGCGGTGAGCTCCTGGCGGGTGGCGGCGATGTCACGCTGGAGGTCAGTGAGGCGGCCGGCCGGGTCGGTGGTCCAGGCCACGGGACCGAAGGAGTCGAGCCGCTCGTCGCGGCGGCGGCCGGCCTCGGCGACGGCGTGCCGGGCCTGCTCGTGCGCGTGCCGGGCGGCGTCGGCAGCTGCGCAGAGCTGTGCGTGTTCGGGATGGGACTGTTCGGCGGTCCGGCGGGCGGAGGCGTCGAGCGACCTCCACAGGGTGGGGCGGTCGTCGAACCAGCCGGCGACCGGGGAGAGGTCCTCCGGGTCGGTAGGCAGGGAGGGCAGGTGGGGCCGCCAGCGGTCGGCCCAGCCGGTGAGCTGCTCGCAGGCCCGGGCCACTGCGCCCCGTCGGAGGCCGAACCGACCGGAGCCGTTGAGCACCACCCGCGCGGCTCGGCGGGCGGCGTCGCGTTCGCCGTCCCAGCGCGCGAGGAGGGTGTCGCGGACCTGCTCCGCGTGGGCGGCGACAGCCGCCCCGCTCTCCCCGGCCCGGCGGCTCGCCCGCGCCGCGGCGAGCGCCGTCTGATCCCGGGCGGCTTCGAGGTTCGCGAGTTCGCCGACGTGGGGGGCTTCGAGCGCGATGACGTTGCGCAGTGTGTCGCGCTCCGGCTCCCACAACGCGAGCCGGTCCAGGCAGCGCTGCTCGGCCGTCCACCCCGCGCGCAGCTCGGTCAGCACCTCTTCCAGAGGACGGGACGGGGCGTAGCGGGCGGCCTCGGCGGCGGCTTCCTCGGCGGCGTGCGCGGGCCCGAGGTCGGCGCGGTCACGGCCGAAGACGGCGACCCACTGCTCCCTCGCCTCGTCCGCGTCGGCGGCGATGAGGTGGGCGGTGTCCGCCTCGCGTCCGCGGGTCATTCCAACGTAGGCCGACCCGGCCCCGGTGTGCTCCCCGATCACCAGGTGTGCGGCGGCGACGGTCTCACCCTGCACACCGTGCGCGGTGCTCGCGTAGGCCAGCTCCACGTTCGAGGTGACGTAGTCGGAGGGCAGCACCCGCGCCCCTTGCGGGGCCGGGGTGACACCGTCGGGAACGTCCCCGGTGCCAGGCCGGGCCGGGGTGACATATAGCGCGCCGCTTCGGTCGACGGCGGTGACGGTCCAGGTGTCGCGGTTGGCCACGCCCAGGTCGTGGTCGTTGCGGCGGGTGGCGATCCGGTCCCCAGCGCCGATCCTCTGCCCGGCGCCGGTGACGGCGATGCGCTGGTCGTCGACCCGGCCGTCGGCGACCCGTCGTTCCCGGATGGCGGCGTTGAGCTCGGCGGCCTGCTCGCGAGTGTCCACCACCACCGCCACGGGTTCGCCGCGGCGGTGGTGCTCGGCGGCGGCCGCCGCGATCGCCTCCCGCAGCGCGGCCGCGTCGGGGTGCAGCAGGATCTGCCCGCGCGCCAGGAGCGCGTCGAACACCACGGCGGGGTCGGTGCCGGTACGCATGGCCAGGGTCAGGTCCGCGTACTCGATGTCGGGCACCGGCGCGCCGGTGGTGCCGGTGCGGGTGAAGCGGTGCACCGCCTCCAGGGTCAGGTGCCCCGCCGGGTCGGCGGCGTCGGCGGCGAGGTCGAGAACTCCGCCGCGGCCGACCGCAGCCAGCTGGTGGCGGTCGCCGAGCAGCACCACCCGCGCCCGGGACTCGTCGGCGACGGTGAGTAGGGCGCGGGCGGTGTCCTGGTCCAGCATGCCGGCCTCGTCGATCACCAGCAGGTCTCCCGGCCGTAGCCGCGCTTGCTCGGCCGGGCCGGCGTAGACCCGGCCGGTGACCGGGTCGGTCTGCCCGGGCGCGAGCCGGGTCCAGGCGCCGTCGTCGTTCCACCGCCAGCCGTGCTGGTAGGCCAGCCATGCCGCCGACCCGGCCGCCGAACCCACCTCCGCGGCGGCGACCTTGGCGGCCTTCAGCGTCGGGGTCACCACCACCAGTTGACGTCCCTGCTGGCCGAGCACGTCGCGGACCGCGGCCAGGGTGGTGGTCTTGCCGGCGCCGGCCGCGCCCTCCACCACGGCCAGCGGCCGGTCACCGGCCAGCACGGCGACCACCGCGGCCTGTCCCGGGTCCAGCCTCGCGCCGCCGGCCGCGAGGTCGAGGGGCGATGTCAGCTCCGGGTCCGATCGGCCGGTCGCGGCGCGGGCAGCGAGCCGGGCGGTCAGGTCGGCCTCGACCTCGAGCACCGGCTGCGACGTCCAGGCCCGGATGTGCTCCGGTATCCCGTCGCGATCCAGCAGCGACACGCAGCGGTCCATCGCGCGGGCGGTGACGTCCTCTGCCAGCTCGACGCGCACCGCAGCCGCGACCACCACACCGGCGGCGGCGATCAGCCGCTCCACCTCGCCGCGGACGTCGGCGGCGTTCCACGCCGACCGGGCGGCGGCCAGCCTGGTGAGGACCACTTCTGCCGCGCAGTCGCGGTCGAGCGCGCCGATCGGGGTGGGGGCCAGGTCAACGGGACCTTCGGGGTCGCGGCAACCCAGGTCGTGCAGCCCCCTCCGCCAGCGCTCCTCCACGTTCGCACCGGGCTGCGGGGTGACCTTGTCCGGGCGGCCGTCGGCCCAGGCGCGGGCGTCCCACGCCCGCCGCAACGCCGGGCCGGGTTGTTCACCGGGGTGCGCGGCCGTCCATTCGGCTTCGTAGCGGTCCACATTCCGGGCGATCTGCGCGTGCCGGGCGCTGAACGGGCCGACATAGTCGGCGAGCTCCAGTATTTCTCCAGTCGCGTCCTTCGTGTAGCCGTGCGCGGCGAATGCGGCGTTCAATTCCGGATCACACGCCATCGCCGCATGCCCGATCCCGTTGATCGCCCCGAGCGAGTCCCGGATGCCGACGGTGTGCAGGCCCCGCCATTTCCCGGCCGCGAACACGCGGGAGAGCAGCTGCAGGTGCAGATGCCAGTGCGGATCCTCCGCCCGGGAGGTGTAGTGCCGCACCGTGGCCGCCTCCAGCGCCTGTAGCGGCACCTGCACCTGCCCGCCGCGCGGACCGACCCGCGTGGTGGCGTGCTGGGAGAGCCAGCCGACGATCTGCCCGGCCGCGCGGTCCTGCGCCGCCTCGTACGCGGCGGCGATGTCCGGGTGCAGCGCGGCGGCCAGCGACCACGTCTTCGGGCCGTTGACCACCACCTCCACGAACCGCACCGCCCGCGCGTCGTCGCGCAGCTGCCCCCGCGGCTGGTCGGTGTCCGGGTCGCGGCCGGCGACCCAGGTCTCGTAGCCGTCGCCGGTCAGCGAGACCAGTTCGGTCACGCGCCCGTCGGTGGCGGTGAAGCGGCGGGCGAACCCGGTGCCCTCGGTGAGGTAGTAGTCATCGGCGCGACCCCGGTCGGCCTCCACATAGGCGCGGGCGGCGGCCGGGTCGCCGACGTACACCTTCATTCCCCCGTGCATTTTCAACGCCACCCAATAATGGCCAACAGGTCACCCCTAGAAACGGCAATGGGCCCCGCGAAGCGGGGCCCGAACTACCCGCAAGGGTAGCATGCGTGCCGTCGTTTGGCGAAGGCCTGGGCTTGCCCGAGAATAACTGGAGCGATGGGCGTACAGACACCACGAGAGTTACGTCTTTGGTTGTATACGACGATTGTCGACTGAGCGCAGAGCACCCTCTTCCGAGCTGCAGGTGCGGATGACAATCAGCTCCGGGTGCCCCGACTCGCGCTACCGGCCACCTGCGACCCGTCGGCGCGGATGTCGAGCGGCCAGCCGGACGAGGCTGGGACCGACTCCCGGGGCGTCTGATTGTCCTCCCCAGGTTCTATCGGTCGACGCAACGCCTTCTTCGAAGCCGGTCATCGGTGCATGCGCGACGGAATTCCGCTGCTGGCATCCGGTTGCTGGCTGCGGTAAATGGGGCGGGGTCTCAAACCGTCCGCCCGCGCCGCCGGCATCGACAAGGACACCGGCTACCGGTGATTGCTGGAGGCGTTCGTCGCGCTGCGCGACGACGGCCTCAGCGTCGAGCAGGCGGTCGGCCGATCTGGGTTCCGCCTCGTAGCTGACGCTCGAGTGGGATCGACAGGTTGGCGACTCCGGTCGTGGGCCCGTGTGGCGGCGCGCGGCATAGTGCGGAAGGGAGTAACTAGCCGACCGTCGACACGGGAGGGGGCCTCGGCGGCCAGCAACCCCGCGGCGACAAGGTGATCGAGCTGATGGTGCACGGCAGCCAGTGCGACGCCCAGAGTGAGCGAGAGGTAGCGGGGGGTGCGGGCGCGGGCGGTACACGCGCGCAGGACCATTTCGGTCAGCGGGTCGGTCAGGTCAGGCTGGACCAGACTCTTGGGGGTCGGCGGCATGGGGTCTCCTGTGTGGCGGCAGGGCGATGGGCGCCGCGCGGAGCTGGGCCCGGCTGGCCTATCCCGAGTCGGCGGTCGCCGTCCAGTAGCTGGCCGAGACTAGCTCGCCGACACCGTGCTACCCGGGATCGCCGCGAAGCGGCTCAGCTGTTGCCCGGCGAGCAGGTCCATGGCAAATGCGGCTAGCCGATGCGTACAAAGACGCGCAAGAGGATCGTCACAGCCGTCAGCGTCGGCTCAGTAGACAGCTGCGCGTCGCTAAGTTTGGACAGCATGGTCATGGCCTCGCGGACGGCCGACTCGGGGTCCGCAGCGGGCATGACCGCGGGGGCGGGCAAGCCTACTGCTTGCCGGAGCAGGTCTGCCGCCCGACGGCAGTCCTCCGCGACCGGGGCAGGTATTCGGTCCCGATCCGAGCCGACCGCCTCGAGTAGCGAGGCTGCCTCCCCAAGAAGTCGACGGGCATCGCAGCTGTCGTCACCTGTCATGGGAGCGCCCCCGCGTCGAGTAAAGGGACACTGCGGCCGGGAGCACGGTACGCCGTACACCCCCGTTTGCAGCCGCAATGTCCCACGATGCCACGTGCGGGGGCAGTGCAGAGGCTTGCTTTGCGCCGTCGGAACAGGCGAATCGAGCAAGCTTATTTGACATGGGAGGCCGTCTCGTTGAGCGATGACCTTGCGGTGCGGTGCGGTGGCCAGCAGCGACGCTGTGGTCTCATCGTACTCTCGTCGATCGTCCTTGGTCTCATGTCGGCGACCGTTGTTGGCGCCATGTCGACACGGTAGGAATGGTGACCAACCTTCCTGACAACAACTTAGTAAAGCAGTCGGGAAACGTGTTTGGCCGCGCCGTTGCCGACATGAGGCGGACGTATGGTCCGGCACGTCGAATCCCCGATATTCAAACGGGTTCGACCGCGAGTGCACTGGGCCGCAAAGCGAACCGTGGACTCGTGTGCCCGCTTCGATCCCGCTCATTGCGGCCCGCGCCTGGAGATAGCCCGATGTCACAATCAGAACGTCTGCCTGAAAACCCCGCCTCGGGCACAGGTAACCGCCGTCGTGCCTGGTGGGGCGACCGCGGCGTCAAGGTCAAGGTCCTCGTCTCGGTCAGCGTTGCTGCCCTGGTGGCTGTCGCGGTCGGGGTTCTCGGCATTCAGAGCCTTGGGACAGCGGCCGCCCGGACGCAGTCCATGCTGGAGCACAACGTCCATGGGATCAGCAACGTCGCCGCGATGCGCGGTGCCGTGAAGGACACTCGCGCCGCCATTCGGGACGTCCTGCTGACCGTGGACCCGGTACAGGCTCGGCAGAACCAGGACGGACTGGCCGACATCGAGGCGAAGTTCCGGTCGGCCCTCGACGCCTACCTGGCGGACGGCCCCAACCCGGCCAACGCCGAGCTGGCCGCGGAGGCCGAGACGACGTACACCCAATTCCTTCAGGTGGCGAACACCACCCTCGCCCCGCTCGCCCTGGCCGACGACTACCAGGGATGGATCGCGGCCAACACGCAGGAGGCCCGTCCCCTCAGCAGCCAGGTCGAGGAGACCTTGAACGAGCTGATCACCGCGGAGCAGGCGGCCGCCGAGGATGCGGCGCAGGCCGCCCAGGACGATGCCGCTGCCCAGCGGGTCGTCGCGATCGTCCTGCTTGTCGTCGGCATCTCCCTCGCTGCAGGCCTCGGGCTCTTCGTCGCCAGCGGCATCGCACGGGGCGTCCGCAAGGTGCAGTCCGTGACGACGGCCCTGGCCGCCGGCGACCTGACCGCCACCAGCGGGCTGACCACGCACGACGAGCTGGGCCGGATGGGAGCCTCCCTCGACGAGGCCGTGGCCAAGCTGCGCGACCTGATGGCCACGGTGGTGTCCTCCGCCGATGCGGTGGCGGCGAGCTCGGAGGAGCTCAGCGCCTCGTCGGCGCAGATCTCGGCCGGTGCCGAGGAGACCAGCGCCCAGTCCGGTGTCGTCTCGTCGGCCGCGGAGGAGGTCAGCCGGAACGTGCAGACCGTCGCGGCCGGTGCCGAGCAGATGAACGCCAGCATCCGGGAGATCGCCAGCAACGCTGCCGAGGCCAGCGACGTGGCCACCAAGGCCGTGACCGCGGCCGAGACGACGACGGCCACGGTCGCCAAGCTGGGTGAGTCCTCGGCGGAGATCGGCAACGTCGTGAAGGTGATCACGAGCATCGCCGAGCAGACCAACCTGCTGGCCCTGAACGCCACCATCGAGGCCGCCCGTGCCGGTGAGGCGGGCAAGGGTTTCGCCGTCGTCGCGAACGAGGTGAAGGAGCTGGCACAGGAGACGGCGAAGGCGACCGAGGACATCGCGCGGCGGGTGCTGGCGATCCAGGGCGACACCGGCGCTGCCGTGAGCGCGATCGAGGAGATCAGCTCGATCGTGGCGCAGATCTCCGACCGGCAGACCACCATCGCCAGTGCGGTGGAGGAGCAGACGGCGACGACCAACGAGATGTCCCGCTCGGTGCAGGAGGCCGCCAGCGGCTCGACGCAGATCGCGGAGAACATCACCGGGGTCTCGACGGCGGCGGAGTCGACCACCCAGGCGCTGACCCAGACCCGTACGGCGGTCGACGAGCTGTCCCGGATGGCGACCGACCTGCGCACCACCGTCGGGAGGTTCACCTACTGATCCCCTGCTGGTGGGGCCGGCTCAGGCCGGCCCCGCCGGCAAGGCAGACCCCAGGGTCACAGCGATCTACAAGTGCACGGCGCGGGGCCAGGGGAGCAGAGCTGCAGAACGACTGGGGAGCGCCGCAGCCAGGATGGTCCCCTCGCCGGGCTCGTTTGGACGTAGCGGAACCGCTTGCGACCCCCCGACGTCCGTCGAACTCTCGAGGACAGCTGCCTCGCCGGACGTGTGACGTCGCGGCTCGCTGGTCTGGGCGAGGGCCAGTCCGGTCGCTTACGCGATTTTCGTCAATGGGCCGCTTCGTAGGCCTCCACAACCGCAATCGGAATACGGCCACGCCCGGAGACGTCATGCCCGTTCTGCCGCGCCCACGAGCGAATGGCCGCCGTGTGGTGACGGGTCGGGCGCCCGCGGCGGCCGATGGCCGGCTGGCGGCCCACCTTCCGGCCGGCCTGAATGTACGGCTTGAACGCCGCGCGCAGGGCGTCTGCGTTTGCCTGGTTGAGGTCAATCTCGTACGACGCGCCGTCAAGGGCGAAGTGGACCGTCTCTCCTCCGTCCGGCAGCAAGTCGCCGGTCAAATCGTCCACGAACACAATCTGCGTCGTCGTTGCCACGCTCGACTCCTCCAGTCACTTCTTCGCACCGTGGGCCGGTGCCCGTCTCGACCGGAGATGAGTAAACCGGAATCAAGTGCGGGCTCAGAGACGGCGCGGCGGCACAGCCGAAACGGTGCCCCACGGCCGTGCTCAGTCCGCAACCAAGGTAGCTGGCTAGAGTTGACCGGCGCGTCCGTTTCGGCCCTACGGACGTGCACTTCGCCCTTCTTGTGGGCTGGCGTTCGCCGACGACCGCATGCCCTGAAGGTGTGACGGCGTAGGCGCCCCGAACCGTCGCGAGGTTTCCGTCGGGGGCATCCTGTAGGCACGTGGTTGTGGACGTCATTGTGGATGGAGGTGTGGATGGAGGAGGGGTGACGATGTCGATCGCAGAGAGCAGCGCGTCGGTCGAGGTCAGTGAGCTCACCCCGGAGGAAGCCCGCGCGGCCTTTGACCAAATCGCGCACGCCGCGATGGACATGAGCGGCGAGGAGTTCCTCGCCGCCTTCGACGAGGGCACGTTCGGCGACGTCGATCCCGATGACCATCCGGGGTTGCTCGACGTGCTCATGGCGCTGCCCCTCGTACGCTGACGCCTCGTGCCGGGAGCTTCGCCGTATCAAGCGGTCGAGGCGTTCCTGGCCCCCCTCGAACGAGTCGTGGCCTGCCTCGCTCCGGCAAGATCGTCGTCTCATCTGGCGGTCGCGCGATGACGGACAAGACGCACCTATGGAGGCTTAACGGCGGAGATGGCCTCGTTCTGCGTGGCGACGCGGCAGGCTGCCGGTTCCTTGCATCCATGCACTACCGGATCATTCCGACCGACCCGGAGAAGTACAAAGTCACCCGGGGGCGCTGGCGGGTCACCACTCGGCCTACCTGTATGAATTCCGGACTCCAGACGGCGCGAAGCTGTGGCGATGCACTGGCATCCGGCCGCCAGGAGCCACGCCACCTTCCCGCACCTCCATCTCTACACCGTCCGCGGACGCCCGTCGCGTCTTCGGCTGATGTCGATGGTCCGAGACCTCACCGGGGAACTCGTACAAGAACTGTCAGTGTTCCCCGTCAAGCTCCCTACCGAGGCCACCACCGTGGGGCCTCGGTAGGGAGGACTCATGTCCAAGGTCGGCAACTACTACTCGATCAACCCCTCGGACCCGGACGTCTATCACGACCAGAGCAACTGCCCGTCCGGTCAGCAGATCCCGCCGGCGAACCGTCGATCGGGTACGAACGGCTACCCGAAGTGCAAGCACTGTCGAGACATGTAATCAGGTCCGAACTCGACACGCGCTGACTCCGACAGATGTGGTCTCGGCGGACCGGCGGCGCACGCCGCCTCCTCGGTAACGGCCGCTCGGCAACGCGATGGAGGCCTACGGTTCAGGCACCGTGGGCCTCCATCGTTTCGGTTTGCAACCCCCCGCTGCGCGTGTTGCCGGTGAGGTTGTCCCGCCACCCCGCTGACCTTGGCGTTCTTCCCCGGTCGCCGATTCTGTGAGCCTCATAGGCAAGACTGCATCCCGTGGTGCTCCGGTCGGCTTCTGCAGATCTTGATACAGCGTCCCTCAGGAAGGCTCGAGGCGCCTTCTTCACCCCGGAACCCCTCGCTCGCTACATCACTGACTGGGCGGTCCGCTCCGTCGAGGACCGGATCCTCGAGCCCTCGTGTGGCGAGGCTGCATTCCTCCTCGCCGCAGTCGATCGCCTGGCCGCCCTTGAGGCCGCCAGCACCGGACGGACGCTGCTACCCCACCTCGACGGCGTCGAACTGCACGAGGACTCCGCCCAAGCAGCACGGGAGCTGCTGACCGCGGCTGGCGTGGAGGCGACCGTCACCGTCGGCGACTTCTTCGGGGTTGAGCCGGGGCAGCAGTACGACGCGGTCATCGGAAATCCGCCTTACGTCCGCTACCAGGACTTCTCCGGCGAGAGCCGGGCACGGTCTCGCGCGGCGGCGCTCCGCGGCGGTGTGTCTTTGACCGGCTTGGCGTCGTCATGGGCCGCTTTCACCGTGCATGCGGCACAGTTCTTGAAGCCGGGCGGCCGCCTCGGCTTGGTCCTGCCGGCCGAGCTCTTGACGGTGAACTATGCCGCTGGAGTGCGCACCTTCCTGCTGCAGAACTTCGAGCACGTCGATCTCGTTGCCTTCGACGAGCGCGTCTTTCCCGGGGTACTCGAGGAGGTCGTTCTGCTCCTGGCCGACGGCTACGCCAACGGCCCCACCGATCACTTCCGGCTGTACCAAGCGAAGAACGCCGATGACCTGGTGAACACGACGACGCCAAGGCTATGGCGGCCGATCCCGCCCGCCGGCAAGTGGACTGCCAGCCTGCTGACCAGCGAGACCCTCGGCGCCTATTCCGGGCTGCTGGCGAGTGAGTCCTTCGCGCTGCTGGAGACGTGGGGTGACACCACGCTCGGCATGGTCACGGGGAACAACAAGTACTTCGCCTTGAGCCCAGCGCGCGTCGCCCAGCTCGGCTTGTCCAAGTCAGACCTGCTGCGGTTGTCGCCTCCCGGCTCGCGGCACCTGCGAGGCCTGAGCCTCACCACCGCGGCGCTCACTGAGCTCGGAGACGCTGGCGCAGCAGTCTGGTTGTTCCGACCGGCTGGCGAGCCGTCTGCGGCGGCGGGGGCGTACATCGACGAGGGCGAGGCGCGAGAGGTCGATCAGGCCTACAAGTGCCGGGTGCGAAAGCCGTGGTGGCGCACGCCGCTGGTGAAGCCGGCCGATCTGCTGCTGACCTACATGAACGCCGATACGCCGCGACTGTCCGCGAACAAGGCCCGGGCGCACCATCTCAACTCGGTGCACGGCGTCTACCTGAAACCGGAGCACCGGGCGCTGGGCAGCGATCTGCTGCCGGTGGCGTCCTTGAACTCCATGACGCTGCTCGGCGCAGAAATGGTTGGCCGCGCCTACGGCGGCGGGATGCTCAAGCTGGAACCCAAGGAAGCCGACCTGTTGCCCGTGCCGTCGCCCGCCCTAACCGCAGCCGCCGAGACGGCCCTACGGAGACTCCGGCCGCAGTTGGTCCGCCTCCTGGCGAGCGGTCAAGTCGTGTCGGCGGCCCGCGCGGTCGATGAGGTGCTTCTCGTTGGTGAACTCGGGCTACCAGAGGCTGAGGTGAAGGCGCTGCGCCAAGGACACGAGGAGCTGACGGCCCGACGCGTCGCGAGAGGTGGTGCTCCGCGTGATCATCGCCGTCGAGAAGGCGGCACAATCGGCGGAAGCGCGGGCAATAACAAGCTGCGGCGTCCCTGATGGCCGTTGAACGCAGTCTCAAGGCCGAGGCCTGGACCCTGTTCGACCGGATCGTTGAGCGGGAGACCGGCGGGGAGCTGCAGGACTACAGCAACCCATGGAACCGCGAGTCCGAAGACGGGCCTGTCCGCTACAACCCCGACTACGACGTCCTCCAGCAACTGCTGGGTGTGCCGCTACTGCTGCAAGCGGCCTCGCAGTCCGGTGTGCCGGCCTTGGCCCTTGACGTCTGGACTGCCTACGAGCTGCGCCGAGCCGGCTTCGAGCCTGATCTGGTGTGGCCCCGGGCCAGTCCACCACGAATCCTGCCGTCGACGCTGGTGGCGCTACGGCGGGAAGCAACTCGTGAACAGCTGCGCGTGCTCGATGCCATGCTGCAGTCCGGTAAGACGTACAGCAACGAGACCGGAGCGAACGCCAACATCCTCGGCAAGAACTACGTCAAGCAGGTCGACGTCGTCATGTCCGCCTGGAACACCGGTCCCGAAGTCATGATCTCGACCAAGCGGATGGACTCGTCGTTCGGCAAGAATGCCGCCAACCGTGTCGAAGAGAGCTACGGCGACGCCAAGAACCTGCGCAGCCGGCACCCGCAAGCGGCACTTGGTTTTCTCTACAGCCTGCGCTCGACGGCGCTGACGCCGCAGTTCGCCGACATTGCCGCCTGGATCATCGACCTTCTCGGCAAGCTCGGCCGCGAGGACGACGCTTACGATGCCGTCTGCCTCGTCATCCCTGACTGGTCGGACGAATTGCCGTCCCCGCCGGGCGGCGACGAGGACGACGAAGACCCTCTTGTCTCAGCTGGTGTACAACCCAGCGCCGCCGCTGAGGAGGAGCCGCTGCCGCTCCCGCTGCCCGAAGATGAGCTGGATCAACGGCTCCGGGACCTCCCGCATGTCGGGCTACGTCGCGACGCCGTACCGCCGAACCTCTCGCCAGAGGTCTTCTTCCCTACGATCGTCAACCGGGTGCTCGACAACAGCCCCGTGAACTTCCACGGCGAGGCGCGGCTGCGCCGGGAGCAGGCTTCTGCCTAGTGCCGCAAGTCGTTGCGCAAAGGTGAGGGGACTCGGCCAGACGCCCGACCGAAGGCTGCGTGACCGTCAGTGCCCGCGCCTACCGTTCCAGCCGTGCCTCGACCCGAACCCCTCCCTGACCAGTGGTACAGCCGGGACCTTCTCGTGCTCCGCGAGATAGCCACCGTGCTCTCGTCCGGCCCGGACGCCCGCGTCGACGTGGACCACCTGGCCGAGAAGTTCGGCCTGGACCAGCGAACGGCCTCGGCCGTGACCGGGACGCTCCGGGACGCGGGCTTCATGGCGGCGCTCGATCAGGCCATCGGGCGGGCACCGGAGGGGCCGCAGAAGACGTGCCTGCAGAAGATCCGGGACGGCTTCCTCAGCGCCGGGCGGGACCTCATCGTCGACGTCGCCGGCGGCGTTCTCACCGGCCAGATTGCGTGACCGCACGAGTGCTGGCCGCGCTGTTCGGGGCGCAGCGGCGGGCGCGATCCTGAGTCCGGTCTTCGGCCTGCTGACCGGATGGCTCGATGGCCGCCATGAGCACCGGCGCGGGCTGCTCGACCGCCGGCTCGAGCGCCGAGCTGACGTGGCGGCGAGCACGCTAGAGCGATTCTGTCGGTGGTCGGCCCTACCGTCCGCGGCATGGAGCAGTGGGAACACCTTAAGTTCGTCGTGCAACGCGCCGGTGGGGCGCGCCAGTTCGTCATCGAGCCCTCGGTGCCTGACGTCCAGCTGCCCGAGGCGAGCGACTACAACGTGCTGAAGGTGCTGAACGACCTCGGTGGCCTCGGCTGGCAGCTCGTCGCCATCGACACGGCGAACGACACGTACTGGATGAAGCGTCGTGTGCCCGAGTCCGACGGCGTGCCGCACATCAGCTTTGGGGTCTGAGCGTCGGACCGGCAGCCCCCAAGGGGACGCGCCGCCGGAGGCCTTCCGTCCCACTCCTCCGCTTCCCCATAACCCGCCCACCTCCGACTGCAGCGCCGGGGGAAGGGTGGGCCGGAGGCCCATCCCGCAGGGACGCGCAGCGCCCTTCCGGCGGCCGGTGCAGTCGGAGACACTCCGGGGGTGATGGGGGCGGGTGCAGTCTCGTGTCGCCTGATCTCGTCTGCGGCCGAGGGGTCAGGCGGAGCGCCCGCGGCGACCATTCTGGTGTGTCCCAGTCCGCACACAGTCCGCAGATAGTCCGCAAAACGGCCAGAATCGGCCAACGACAGCCGCGAGCGACCATCCGGAAAAGCGCTGGTCAAGTGGGGCTTTCAGTCACAGCCCACTGCGCCAAACCACCCCCCGGTCGATTTTGCAAGGCGGGGGTTAGGGGTTCGATTCCCCTCGTCTCCACGTACGGCAGGGTCGCAGGACCGCTGAGGATCCACGTGGAACACCCGCCGGCGCCGGCAACTCCCGGCCCCGCGCGACCCGCTCCCGCCGTCGGTGGGAGAGTGGAGCCGTGACTGAATCGACTCCCGCCCGCCGCGCGGTCCTGCACACCAACCACGGCGACATCACCGTGGACCTTTTCCCCGACCACGCGCCGAAGACCGTCGCCAACTTCGCCGACCTCGCCGAGGGCCTCCGCGAGTGGACGCACCCGGCCACCCGCGAGAAGACCACCGCCAAGCTCTACGACGGCACGGTCTTCCACCGGATCATCTCCGGCTTCATGATCCAGGGCGGTGACCCGCTGGGTCAGGGCATCGGCGGCCCGGGCTACCAGTTCGGCGACGAGATCCACCCCGACCTGGCCTTCACCAAGCCCTACCTGCTCGCCATGGCCAACGCCGGCCCGGGCACCAACGGCTCCCAGTTCTTCATCACCGTCGCCCCCACCGCCTGGCTGACCGGCAAGCACACCATCTTCGGTGAGGTCGCCGACCAGGAGGGCCGCGACGTCGTCGACCGCATCGCCGCGGTGCAGACCGGCCGCAACGACCGCCCCGCCCAGGACGTCGTCATCGAGTCCGTCGAGGTGCAGCGCAGCTGAGCACGGGTGCTGACGGCGGGGGCGCCGGCGAGCAGCCGGTGCCCCCGCCGCCCTCGTGCTACCGGCACCCCGACCGGCCCACGGGGATCGGCTGCGCCCGCTGCGGCCGCCCGATCTGCCCGGAGTGCATGATCCCGGCCTCGGTCGGGTTCCAGTGCCCCGAGTGCGTCCGCGAGGGCGCGGCGACCGTCCGCACGGTCCGGCACACCAGCAGCGGCCTGCGCGGCGCCGTGGCCCGCTGGGGCGCCGTCCCGCTGGCGCTGATCGCGGCCAACGTCGCCATGTTCCTGGGAACGGCGGTGTCGGCCGGCCTGGCCGGGTCCGCTCCGCTGGACAACTACCGGTCGCCGGTGTTCACCGCGCTGGCGCAGGTGCCGCTGCTGGTCGAGCTCGGCGAACCGTGGCGTCTGCTGACCGCCGCGTTCCTGCACATCGGTCTGGTGCACCTGGCGCTCAACATGCTCGCGCTGCTCGTCTTCGGCTCCGAGCTGGAGCGGCAGCTGGGCCGGTGGCGGTTCCTCGCCCTCTACCTCGTCTCCGCCCTCGGTGGCTCCACGGTGATCCAGCTCTTCGGTGAGCCGCTGCGCCCGGTGGCCGGCGCCTCCACGGCCATCTACGGGCTGCTCGGCGCCCTGGGCGTGCTGATGGTCGTCCGCCGGCAGGACATCCGGGGCATCCTGGTGCTGCTGGCGATCAACGTGTTCATCAGCTTCCTGCCCGGCGTCTCGCTGCTCGGTCACCTCGGGGGGCTGGTGACCGGCGCCGCCGTCGCGGGCGTCCTGGTCCTGACGCGCCGGCGCAGCACCCTCCAGTGGGCCGGGCTGGCCGGCATCGCGATCGTCCTGCTGACGCTGGCCCTCACGGTCCCGACGGCGGTCGTGCTCTAGCGACCCAGTTCCTCCAGCGCGGCGGCCACCTCGGCCGGGTCGGTGCCGAGGTCCCAGCGACCCAGCACCACGAGCAGGCCGTCGTCGTCGGGGCCGGCGGCCGTGTCGAGCTCCAGGGTCCGCACCGTCGTGCCCCAGCGGCGGCCGGTGCGCACCCGCACGCGCAGCAGCCCCCAGGGGAGGACCCGCCGCCCGGTCAGGGTCCGCACCTCCAGACCGTCCTCGGCCGCCGCGAGCCGCGGGCGGACCAGCAGGTCCCGGGCCGCCAGCAGGAGCAGCAGCAGCGCCGCGGCGCCGACGAGGATCCGGCCGGCCTCGTCGAGCAGGACCGAGGCAGCGGCGAGGAGCAGGCCGCCGGCCGCCAGGGCTGCCGGTACCACTGCCGGGGGCGACCACTGCACGCCTCCAGACTGCCAGGGGGAGCGTGGAACATACGATCGCGACGGGTGGCCGTCCCGGGCCGCGCCGGATCGTCGACGACGAGGAGTGGGTCCATGCGAGATGCCGTCATCTGTGCCGCCGTCCGTACGCCGGTGGGCAAGCGGGGGGGAGGGCTCTCCGGCGTGCACGCCGTGGACCTCTCCGCCCACGTGCTGGGCGCCCTGGCCGAGCGCTCGGGCATCGACCCTGCCGTCGTCGAGGACGTCTTCTGGGGCTGCGTCAGCCAGGTCGGCGAGCAGACCTTCAACATCGGCCGCAACGCCGCCCTGGCCGCCGGCTGGCCCGAGTCGGTGCCCGGCACCACGATCGACCGGCAGTGCGGGTCCTCCCAGCAGGCAGTGGCCTTCGCCGCCGCGACGGTGATCAGCGGCCAGGCCGATGTCGTCGTCGCCGGCGGTGTCGAGTCGATGAGCCGCGTCCCGATGGGCGCCGCCCGGGGTGACGGCTCGGCGGGCACGCCGCTCGGCCCGCGGTTCATGGCCCGCTACGACGGCGTCCACCCGAACCAGGGCATCGGTGCCGAGATGATCGCCGAGCGCTGGGGCTTCTCCCGCACCCAGCTCGACGAGTTCGCGCTCGCCTCGCACGAGAAGGCGGCCAAGGCCCAGGCCGACGGGGCCTTCGACGAGGAGATCGCCCCGGTCACCCTCGACGACGGCGCGGTGGTCAGCAAGGACGAGGGCATCCGTCCCGGCGGCACCCTGGAGAAGCTCGCCTCGCTGAAGACGCCGTTCAAGGAGGACGGCGTCATCAGCGCCGGCAACGCCAGCCAGATCTCCGACGGCTCGGCGGCCCTGCTGGTGACCACCAGCGAGAAGGCCCGGGAGCTCGGCCTGCGCCCGATCGTCCGCATCCACACCACCGTGATGGCCGGCGACGACCCGATCATCATGCTGACCGCGCCGATCCCGGCCACCCAGAAGGTGCTCGCCCGGTCCGGCCTGTCGGTGCAGGACATCGGCCTCTTCGAGGTCAACGAGGCCTTCGCCCCGGTGCCGCTGGCGTGGCTGGCCGACACCGGTGCCGACGCCTCCCGGGTCAACCCGCTCGGTGGTGCGATCGCGCTCGGTCACCCGCTCGGTGGTTCGGGGGCCCGCATCATGACCACCCTCGTGCACCAGATGCAGGCCACCGGCACCCGCTACGGCCTGCAGACGATGTGCGAGGGCGGTGGGATGGCCAACGCCACCGTCCTCGAGCTGCTCGACGCCTGATCCCCGCGGCCCGCGCCGCTTCCCACAGCCCCCGGCGGTCTCCCGCCGGGGGCTGTGGGCGTTCCGGGGAGGGAACGGCCGGTCGGTGACCGGACGGGTCCGTCCCCATCCGGTGCGTGACGGGATATGCGCAGGTCAGATGGGTAGGGGAGCACGGCGGTCACCGTCCCGTCCGCACGGACATGTCGACTCGTCCACAGCTGGGTACACAGCTGGGGACAGACTCACACAGCTGTAGTTACGCGGCCGGGCGCCCTGTCACACGAGCCCCACGAGCGGCGAAAGCGCAGGTCAGGCCCGTTCCGTCGCGCCCGCTCCCTCCACACGTGGTGGACAACCCTGGGGGCGGAGCGCCAAGTCGACCTGTGGACGGCGTCCACCGCTGTGCACAGCCGGGAACGCCCGTTCCCGCATCCACGGCCCGCGAGCGGTCCGGGTGGGGCACGAACGACGAAGGCCCCCGTCCCAGCGGGGACGGGGGCCTCGGGGCAGGTCGCTCAGCGCCAGCGCATCGACATGATCAGGCCGGCCACCATCGCGCCGAAGCCGATGGCGAAGTTCCAGGCCGACAGCGACACCATGAACGGGATGCGGTCACCGGCCACGTAGTAGACGACGATCCACAGCAGGCCGACCAGCATCAGCCCCACCATGAGCGCGACGTACCAGCGAGGGCTGGGCTGCAGCACCTTGGCCTGGGCACCCCGCGAGCGGAGCGCGTCCTCCGGCGGTGTGTACACCGACTTCTTGCGCACCTTGGACTTGGGCACCGCGTACTCCCTCCGGGGGGCCGGGCTCGTCCTCCCCGGCCGTGATTGCACCCCAGCCTAAACTTCGGGGGAACGCGGACGCCGGACTCCTCACCCGACCGGTACCGCGTCGCGGCGAGGAGGTGCCCGTGGCCAGGTCCGTGCTCCGGCGTGCGCGCCCCTCCGCCTGGAGCGCCCTGGTGCCCGTCGTCGCCCTGGCCGCCGGCCTGCTGTTCGCCACCTCGGGCAGCACCGCCCAGGGCACGGACCTGCGCGCCGGTGAGGTCACCCAGCTCTCCGAGCTCATCCGGGAGCGGGATGCCGCGGTCGCCCGCCAGGCGCAGCAGCTGACCCAGCTGGAGCGGCAGGTGCAGGACCTGACGGAGGAGGCGGCCACGATCGACGGCGCCGTCGCCGAGGCCCAGGCCGACGGCGCGGCCGGGGCAGCCGGGGCCGGGCTGACGCCGGTGAGCGGCGCCGGGGTCGTCATCACCCTCGACGACGCCCCTCAGCGCCCCGACCGCAGCCTGCCGGGGGGTGCCCGGCCCGATGACGTCGTCATCCACCAGAGCGACGTCCAGGCGGTCGTGAACGCCGTCTGGGCCGCCGGGGCCGACGGCGTGGCCGTCATGGACCAGCGGCTCATCTCCACCAGCGCCGTCCGGTGCGTCGGCAACACCCTGCTGCTCCAGGGACGCACCTACTCCCCGCCGTTCGTGGTGTCGGCCGTCGTCGACGCCTCCGCGCTGCGCGGGACGCTGGCCGACTCCCCGCAGGTGGCGGTGTTCCGCGAGGCCGTGGCGTCCTTCGGGCTCACGTTCGAGGTACGGGAGCGGCCCTCGGTCACGGTGCCCGCCTACGATGGCGGCCTCACCCTGCAGTACGCGTCCACCGGCTGACCGGCCTCCCGCCGCCGGGACGGGCAGGGGCGACCCGACGAGCGAGGAGCGACCGACCGCGATGACCACCGCCGACCGCCCGGTCCTCGTCGTCGACAACTTCGACAGCTTCGTCTACAACCTGGTGCAGTACCTCGGCCAGCTGGGTGTGCGCTGCGTGGTGCGGCGCAACGACGCCGTCGGCGTGGACGAGCTGGCCGATCTCGACGTCGCCGGCGTGCTGCTCTCCCCCGGGCCGGGCACCCCCGCCGATGCCGGCGTCACCGTGCCGATGGTGCGGGCCGCCGCCGAGCGGGGGACGCCGGTCCTCGGGGTCTGCCTGGGGCACCAGGCGATCGCCGAGGCGTTCGGCGCCGAGGTCGTCCGCGCCCCCGAGCTGCTGCACGGCAAGACCAGCCAGGTCGTGCACGGCGGCTCCGGCGTGCTCGCCGGACTGCCCTCGCCGTTCACCGCGACCCGCTACCACTCGCTCGCCGTCGACCCCGCCACCGTGCCCGACGAGCTCGAGGTGACCGGCTCCACCCCCTCGGGGCTGGTGATGGCCCTGCGCCACCGGGAGCTCCCCGTCGAGGGCGTGCAGTTCCACCCCGAGTCGGTGCTCACCGAGGGCGGCCACCGGATGCTCGCCACCTGGCTGGCGTCCTGCGGCCTGGCTCCCGACGAGGACGTCGTCGCGGCCGCGGAGGCCGCGGCGCACCGGTTGTCCTCCGCGATCGCCTGACCGGCGCCTGAACGCAGCAGGCCCCCACCCCGTCCGGGGTGGGGGCCTGCTGCGTCCGAGCCGGCTCAGCCGCCGGTGCCGGCGGGCGGGACGACCGGGGTGGGGGTGGTGGGCGTCGGGGTCGGCGTCGGGGCCGGCTCCTCGGCCGGCTCCTCGGCCGGCACCGGGACGGCGACCAGCAGCGTGATCGTGTCGCCGGACGAGACGTCCGTGCCGGCCCGCGGGTCGGTCTCCACGACGGTGCCGGGGGCGACGTCGTCGCGCTCGACGTTCTGCACGTCGATCTGCCCGGTGCCGATCCCCTCCTCCTGGAGCAGCGCCCGCGCCTGGGACTCGGGCTGGTTCACCACGTCGGGCATCTCGACCGTGCCGGTGGAGATGTTGAGGGTGATCGGCGTGGTTCGGGAGACCTGGCTGCCCTGGGCGGGGCTCACCGTGGCGACGCGCCCCTCGTCGACGTCGAGCGAGTCGACCGGCCGGACGGAGACGTTCTCGAAGCCGGCGGACTCCAGGTTGGCGCGGGCCTGCTCCTCGGTGAGCCCCTCGACGCCGGGCACCGTCACCGTGTCGGGGCCACCGCTGACGATCAGGTCGACCTCGCTGCCCTCCTCCACCATGGCGCCGGCCGCGGGGAGGCTCTCGATGACGCTGCCCTCGGGGACCACGGGGTCGGCTGCGGTCGTGACGTCGCCGACGGCCAGCCCGGCCGTCTCGATGGCGTTCTCGGCGTCCGCCTGGGTGAGGTTGGCCAGCGTCGGCACCCGCACCTCCTGGGCGGTGGGCGTGTCGTCGTCGTTGCCGAGCAGCAGGGCGGCGGCGATCGCGCCGCCCAGCAGCAGCACGGCCAGGACGGAGACGAGGGCGATGATCCGGCGCTTGCGGCGGCGGGCCTGCTCGTCGTCGTCGGCCCAGTCGTCCTCGTAGCCGTAGCCGCGGACCGGGGCGCCGATGATGGCGGTCTTCTCGTCCTCGCCCATCACCGGCGTGGCCTCGACCCGCTGCCCGGCCAGCGCCCGGAGCAGGTCGTTGCGCATGTCGGCGGCCGACTGGTACCGGTTGGCCGGGTTCTTGCTCATCGCCTTCAGCAGGATCGCGTCCAGCTCCGGCGGCACGTCGCGGTTGATCGACGACGGCAGCCGGGGGTCCTCGCGCACGTGCTGGTAGGCGACCGAGACGGGGGAGTCGCCGGTGAACGGCGGTGCGCCGGTGACCAGCTCGTACAGCAGGCAGCCCAGCGAGTAGACGTCGGAGCGGGCGTCGACGCCCTCGCCGCGTGCCTGCTCCGGGGAGAGGTACTGGGCGGTCCCTATGACGGCGGCCGTGGAGGTCATCGTGGCCGCGGAGTCCGACACCGCGCGGGCGATGCCGAAGTCCATGACCTTGACCGCACCCTGCGGCGTGATCATGACGTTGCCCGGCTTGACGTCGCGGTGCACGATGCCGTTCCGGTGGCTGAAGTCCAGGGCGCCGCAGATGTCGGCCGCCAGGCTCATGGCCCGTTCGATCGGCAGCACGCCCTCGCGGCGCAGGACGTCGCGCAGCGTCTCGCCCTCCACGAACTCCATGACGATGTAGGGCGTGGCGCCCGCCGGCGTGCGGTCCTCGCCGGTGTCGTAGACGGCGACGATGGCCGGGTGGTTCAGCGAGGCCGCGGCCTGCGCCTCGCGGCGGAACCGGACCTGGAAGGAGGGGTCCCGGGCCAGGTCGCTGCGCAGCACCTTGACCGCCACCTCGCGGCCCAGCCGCAGGTCTCGCCCGTGGTGCACCTCGGCCATACCGCCGCGGCCCAGGACCCCGCCGATCTCGTAACGCTCGCCGAGCAGCTGCGGCGTGGTCATCGACGGTCCTCTCGGGCGGTTCGGTGCGTGCTGGGCGTCCCGCCGGTGCGAGGTCGTTCATCGCTCGGCGTGGCGGACGGCGCGCCGACGGCGAGCCTAACCGCCGGACCGCCCGGATCCTGGGAAGCGGCGGCCGGTCGGCTCACTGCCCGTTGCCCGCCGGTGCCGCTCCATTCCCTTGGGTCACGCCGGCCGCTCCCGGCTCGACCGGGGGCTCCACCGAGGGCTCGACGGTGGGGCTGGGGGCCGGGCTGCCGCTGGCGGACGTCGGGGCGACGCTGGTGGTGGGGGCGGCGCTCGTGGTCGGAGGGGTGGTCGACGGCGGGGCGGAGCTGGACCGGGTCGGGGGCGCGCTCGTCTCGGCCGGCTCCTCGTCCTCCTCGGCCGGCTCCTCCTCGTCCTCCGGCTCGGCGTCGGGGTCCCAGGCCTCGGCGGCGAAGAAGAGCGTCACCTCGCCGCCGACGGGCACGGAGCCGTTCGGCGTCACCGCGGCGACGTCGCCGGCGTCGAGCACCTGGCCCACCCCCGCCAGGACGTCGTCGTCGGCCGCCCGCTGCTCCGGAACCAGCCCGGCCTGCCTCAGCTCGGCGGCCACCTCGTCGACCGGTCGGCCGATCAGCGCGGTCGCGTCGACGACGACGGCGCTCGGGCTCGCGCTCGTGGTGGTCGGCGAGGTGGTCGGGTCGGTGGCGGTGTCGTCGCCGCCGTCGCCACGGGTGAGCAGCCAGATGAGGCCGGCCAGCAGCAGGACGAGCACGACCGCGGCGACCACCCACACCCAGCGGCGTCGCCCGCCGGGCGGCGGCTCCTCCCCGGGGAGCCACTCGTCGTCCTCGTCCTCCCGCGCGTGCAGCGGCGGCATGGGACGCCCCGCCGTGGCCGGGGACACGGCCGGGAGGCCGGCCGCCGGGGTGGCGAAGACCTGCGTCCGGTCCGCCGCGGCAGCGCTGTCGACGATCTGCGTGGGGGCGGTCGGCGGCGCGAAGGCCGCCGCGGCGGCCCCGGCGGCGGCCGCGGCGGGAGCGGCCACGTTGCCACCCGCGGCGACCCGGCGGACGGCGTCGGCGAACGCGCCGCCGTCGGCGAACCGGTCGGCCGGGTCCTTGGCCAGGGCCCGCTCGACGAGCAGCCGCACGGCGGGCGGGACGTCGCCCGGCAGCGGCGGCGGCGGGCGGTTGATGTGCGCCAGGGCGATGGCCACCTGGGAGGCGCCGTCGAACGGCCGGGCGCCGGCCAGGCACTCGTAGCCGACGACGCCGAGGGAGTAGACGTCGGAGGAGGCGTTGACCTCCATGCCCTGCGCCTGCTCGGGGGAGAGGTACTGCGCCGTCCCCACCACCATGCCGGTGCGGGTGAGCGGGGCGGCGTCCCGGGCCTGGGCGATGCCGAAGTCGGTCAGCTTCACCACGCCGTCGGGGCGCACGATGAGGTTGCCCGGCTTGATGTCCCGGTGCACCACCCCGGCCCGATGGGCGGCGGACAGCCCGTCGGCGGACTGGGCGAGGACGTGCAGCGTCCAGTCGACCGGGAGGCGGGTCTCCTCGTGGAGGATCGTGACCAGCGGCTGCCCCTCGACGAACTCCATGACGAGGAAGGCCAGGGTCTGGGTGCCGCTGTCGTCGGTGGTCTCGCCGTAGTCGTAGACCGAGGCGATGTTCGGGTGCGACAGCGCGGCGGTGTGCCGGGCCTCGTTGCGGAACCGGGCCAGGAAGCTCGGGTCGTTCGTGTACTCGGTCTTGAGGACCTTCGCCGCGACGATGCGGTCCAGCACCTGATCGCGGGCCTTCCACACCTCGCCCATGCCGCCGGTGGCGATGGGGGCGGTGATCTCGTAGCGCCCGGCCAGCAGGCTCCCGATGCCCAGCGCCATCAGCCACGCCCCTCGAAGAAGGCCGCCATGACGTCGCGGGCGATGGGAGCGGACACGTCGCCCCCGGTACCCCCGCCGTTGGCGACGAAGACGGCGACCGCGATCTGCGGGTCGTCGGCCGGTGCGAAGCCCATGAACCAGTTGTGGTCGGCCACGTCGGGCCGGACCTGGGCGGTGCCGGTCTTGCCGGCGACCTCCATCCCCGGCAGGCGCGCCGCCCGCCCGGAGCCACGGGCGACCACGCTGGTCATCATCTCGGTGAGCTGGTTCGCCACCTCCGCGGAGATCGGCTGTCGCAGCTCCTCCGGGTCGGTCTCGTCGATGACCGTCAGGTCGGGGGCGAGCACCTCGTCGACCAGGTAGGGCTTCATCTGCACGCCGTCGTTGGCCACGGTCGCCGCGACCATCGCCGCCTGGAGCACCGTCATGCGCACGTCGCGCTGGCCGATCGAGGTCTGCCCCAGGGCCGCGTCGCTCTCGATGTCGCCGATGCCGCTCGGTGCGACCAGCAGCGGGATCTCCATCTTCTCGTCGTCCAGCCCCCAGGCGGCCGCCGTCTCGCGGATCTTGTCCTCGCCGAGATCGATGCCCAGCTGGGCGAAGGCGGTGTTGCAGGAGATGGTGAGGGCGTCGATGAGCCGCTGCTGCTGGCTGGGGTCGCAGCGCGAGTTGTTGAAGTTCCGCAGCTGCTGGGTCGTCTGGGGCAGCGTCATGATGTCGGGCGCCGGCACGACCGTCTCCGGGGTGTACCCCTCCTGGAGGGCAGCGGCGGACACGATCACCTTGAACAGCGAGCCGGGCGGGTAGTTGTTCTCGATCGCGCGGTTGACCCGCGGGTCCGGGGCGTCGGTGCCGGTGATCTCGTCCATGTAGGTCCGGATCGCCTCGGGGTCGTGGCTGGACAGCAGCGCCGGGTCGTAGGTCGGCGTGCTGGCCATGCCGAGGATCGCGCCGGTGGACGGGTCGAGCGCCACCACGGCGCCGGTCACGCCCTCGAGCCCGGCCATGGCGGCCTCCTGGACGGCCGGGTCCAGGGTGGTGACGACGTCGCCGCCGGCGGGGTCCCGGCCGGTGAACAGGTCGGCGATCCGGCGGACGAAGAGCCGGGAGTCCTCACCGGAGAGCACGTCGTTCTCGGCCCGCTCCAGCGCGGTGTTGCCGTACACCAGCGAGTAGTACCCCGTCACCGCTGCGTACAACGGCCCCTGCGGATAGGTGCGGAGGTACTCCAGCCGGTCGTCGGTGGGCACGGAGACGGCGATCTCGTTGCCGCTGACGATGATCGAGCCGCGCTCGCGGTCGTACTCCTCCGCGAGCACGCGGGTGTTGCGCTCGTCGCCGCGCAGGTCGTCGGAGCGCACCACCTGGATGATGTTGACGTTGATGATCAGCAGGGTGAACAGCACCAGCACGCTGATGGCCACCCGTCGCAGCGGTGCGTTCACGGCATGACCACCTCGGTCGGGGCGTCACCGAGGCGGACCGGGGTGGCGTGCGGGGCCACCGGCCGGCGCGCGGCGTCGCTGATCCGCACGAGCAGGGCGACGAGCACGAAGTTGGCCACCAGCGAGGAACCGCCGTAGGCGAGGAACGGCGTGGTCAGGCCGGTCAGCGGGAGCAGCCCGGTGACCCCGCCGAGCACGACGAAGACCTGCCAGGCGATGGCGAACGCCAGCCCGGCGGCGAGCAGCTTGCCGACCGCGTCGCGGACGACGAGCGAGGTGCGCAGCCCGCGCTCCACGAGCACCAGGTAGACGACGATGACCGCGACCAGGCCGAAGAGCCCGAGCTCCTCGCCGACGGCGGAGGCGATGAAGTCGCTCTTGGCCACCGGCACCTGGTCGGGGCGGCCGCCGCCGAGCCCGGCGCCGAACAGCCCGCCGGTGCCGAGGCCGAACAGCGACTGGACCAGCTGGTAACCCGCACCGTCGATGTAGGCGAACGGGTCCAGCCAGGTGTCGACGCGCGCGCGGACGTGGCCGAACGCCTGGTAGGCGATGAGGGCGCCGCCGGCGAAGAGCAGCAGGCCGATGAACAGCCAGCTGGCCCGCTCGGTGGCGATGTAGAGCATCACCACGAAGATGCCGAACAGCAGCAGCGAGCTGCCCAGGTCGCGCTCGAAGACCAGCACGAGGATCGAGAGGATCCAGGCCAGCAGCACCGGCCCGAGGTCGCGGCCCCGCGGCAGCTCGAGCCCGGCCACCCTCTTGCTGGCCAGGGCCAGGACGTCGCGCTTGTCGACCAGGTAGGCGGCGAAGAAGACGACCAGGCAGATCTTGGCGAACTCGCCGGGCTGGATGGAGAAGCCGGCCACCCGGATCCAGATCTTGGCGCCGTTGACCTCGGAGATCGACGCCGGCAGCACGGCCGGGAGGGCCAGCAGCACGATGCCCAGCAGGGCCAGGGTGTAGGCGAAGCGGGACAGCGCGCGGTGGTCGCGGACGACCACCAGCAGGGCGACGAACAGCGCCACCCCGAGGGTGGCCCAGATGAGCTGGACCGGGGCGTCCTCCCGGGTGACCGTGCTGTTCACCTGCTCGGCGGCGAGGTCCAGCCGGTGGATGACCGTCAGCCCGAGGCCGACCAGCAGGGCCACCGCGGGCAGCAGCAGCGGGTCGGCGTAGGACGCCCACCTGCGGACGACGAGGTGGGCGACCACCCACAGCGCGGTGATCCAGACGCTGAAGCCGGCCATCTCCGGCCGGAGATGGCCGGTGACGGTGAGGTCGACGATGATCTGGGCGACGACCGTGATGAGCACGGCGAAGCCCAGCAGCGCCGCCTCCGTGCCCCGCCTGGTGGGGGTGTCCGTGGCGACCTGGCCGCGCGGGTCGGTGACCGGTCCGGGCATCAGCTCGCCTCCCGGCAGTTCACCCCCGGCTCGGACGACGTGGTCGTCCGGGCCGACGACGAGGCGGTCGCCGTCGCGTCGGGAGCGGGGGGTTCGGTCAGGGCCGGCTCCCCGGGAACGGGCTCCTGCGGCGCGGCGCCGTCGGCCGGCGGCTCGGACGGCAGCGCGGACGGCGTCGCCTGGGCCGATCCGCTGGCCCCCGTGCGGCACACCGGCAGCCGCTGGTCGCGCAACGCGTCGAGGATCCGGTCGGCGTGGCCGGAGTCGTCGGCGGTGATGCCGCCGCGCACCCGGGTCCGGGCCGCCGCGGTCAGATCGGAGACCGCCAGGTCGGTGCCGCGCTCGAGCTCGTAGAAGTCGACGCCCAGGACGGAGACGTCCAGCCCGCGGAAGACGGCGACCTGGGAGTCCTCGCCGCTGCCGCTGACCCCCACGAACCAGTGGTTGAGCGCCCAGACGTACGTACCGATCGCCCCCACCACCAGCACGGTGAGGAGGGCCCCCGCCACCAGGAGGATGCGCAGCGGGCGGCGGCGGGCGGAGGGGCCACCGCCCGTCGGCAGCGTGGGTGTCGGCGGGGGTGCCGGGGCCGGATCGGCCAGGGCCGCGCGTCCTGCGGCCGAGCGCGCGTCGACCTGCCGTTGGCCGACGTTGTCCCCGGCGGCGCCGTCGACGACCGGGTCCAGGCGGCCCTGGCCGCCGGTGTCCTCGACGACGTCGGCGACGATCACGGTGATGTTGTCCGGGCCGCCGCTGCGCAGCGCCAGCTCGATCAGCCGGTCCGCGGTGGCCTGCGGGTCCGGCTCCTGCAGCGCGTCGGCCAGCGTCTCCTCGCTCACCACGCCGGAGAGGCCGTCGGAGCAGAGCATGTAGCGGTCGCCCGCGCGGGCCTCGCGCATGGAGAGGTCGGGCTCGACCTCCTGGCCGTTGAGCGCCCGGAGCAGCAACGAGCGCTGCGGGTGCGTGTTGGCCTCCTCGGCGGTGATCCGGCCGTCGTCGATCAGCGTCTGGACGAACGTGTCGTCGTGCGTGATCTGGGACAGCTGGCCGTCGCGGACCAGGTAGGCGCGCGAGTCGCCGACGTGGCACAGCGCCAGCCGGCCACCGGCGAAGAGGATCGCGGTGAGCGTCGTCCCCATGCCCTCGAGCTGGGGCGACTCCCGGATCACCTCGCGCAGGTGCTCGCTGCCGTCGAACACCGCGCCGCGCAGCGCCTGCAGCATGTCGCCGGAGGGCGTGTCGTCGTCGAGGTGCTCGAGGGCGGCGATCACCACCTTGCTCGCGACGTCACCGGCGGCGTGGCCGCCCATGCCGTCGGCCACGGCCAGCAGCCGGGGCCCGGCGTAGACCGAGTCCTGGTTGTTGCCACGGATGAGGCCGCGGTCGGAACGCGCGGCATAGCGGAGAACCAGCGTCACGAACGCAGCTCCAGTGCGGTCTGGCCGATGCGGATCGGCTGGCCGGGGGCCACCAGCAGCGGGCCCTGGACGCGCTGCTGGTCGAGGTAGGTGCCATTGGTGGAGCCGAGGTCCTCGACGTACCACTGGCCGCCACGGTTGGTGAGCCGCGCGTGCCGCGAGCTGGCGAAGTCGTCCGTCAGCACGAGGGTGGAGTCGTCGGCCCGGCCGATGAGGATGGGCTGGTCGCCCAGGGTGATCTTGGTGCCGCTGAGCGGACCGGCGGTGACGACGAGCGTGCGGGGGCCGCGCTGGCCGCGCTTCTTCGGCGTGGCCGTGCGCGGGGGCACCGAGGCGACGCGTCCGGGACGGCCGCCGAACAGGTCGGCGCGCACCACGCGGAACGCGGCGAAGATGAACAGCCAGAGCAGCAGCAGGAAGCCGAACCGGAAGATCTGCAGGACCAGTTCGCTCACCGCGACACCACCTCGGCCCCGGGCCGCCCGGCGACCCTCCGGGAGGGCTGCTGCGGTGTCCGGTGCTGCTGCGACCGCGCGGATCCGGTCACGCCCCGTCCTGCCGGTAGACCAGGACCGAGTGGCCGATGCGGATGACGTCGCCGTCGCTGAGCGGCTGGCGGGTGATGCGGCGGCCGTTGACCAGCGTGCCGTTGGTCGAGCCCAGGTCCTCCACCGTCGCGACACCGCCCTCGAGGACGACGTCGACGTGCTTGCGGCTGACCCCGGTGTCGGGCAGCCGGATGTCGGCCTCGGTGCCGCGGCCGATCACGTTGCGGCCGGTGGTCAGCTCGTGCCGCGTGCCCGGCCCGTCGACGACGAGGACGTGGGTCGTCGTGTCGCGCGAGCCGGCCCGGCCGATGATCGAGGGTGCCTGCTTGCCGGTGTCGGTGGCCGAGCGGCCGCCGCGCAGCGGCGGCAGCGGGGGCAGCGGCGGCAGCGGCGGCAGGCCGGGGGAGCCGGCGGCCGGCGCCGCGACCTCCGCCCGCGGGGCGGGACGGGCCGGGTCGGCCACGTGCGAGCTGACCTCGAAGACGCCGGTGGTCAGCTCGTCGTCCTGCTCGAGCTGCACGGTGACCTTGTCGAAGACCTGGTAGCCCTCGTCCTCGATGTGCTCGGTGACCATGTCGGCCAGCTCGCCGGCCAGCTGGTCGGACCACTGGCCCAGGTGGGAGAAGTCCGTCTCGCCCAGGCGGACGACGTAGACGTTCGGTGCGAGCACCCGGCCCTCGCCCACGATGGAGCGCTGCTCGTCGGCCTCGCGCTGCAGGGCCTTGGCGATCTCGGCCGGGTGCACCTTGCCCTTGAAGAGCCGGGCGAAGGCCAGACCGACCATGCCTTCGAGTCGGCGCTCGAAGCGCTGCAGCACACCCACAGTCGCTCCTCTGCGCTCGTCCGATGATCCGCCTGTGCCACCCGTGATCGTAGCCGGGACGGACGAGGCTGACTGCTCCGGAAGCCGCGACGCCCCGGACATCGTCCCGGGACAGGCCAACGACCGACCCCCCGCCGGAGGTACGGCCCGCGGCTGCTAGTGTTCTCCCTCGCCAGGGCCAGTGGCGGAATGGCAGACGCGCACGGTTCAGGTCCGTGTGTCCGAAAGGACGTGGGGGTTCAACTCCCCCCTGGCCCACCAGGACGCGACGAGCGCCGGCCCCTCGGGCCGGCGCTCTTTCGTCGTCCGGGGGCCGGTGCGCGCGTCAGGTGCGGACGTCCCGGCGGGCGTACCCGGCGAGCCCGAGGGCCGCCAGCGCCGCCGCCACGGCGACCATCCCCGCCGCGCCGGGCGCGTGCCACGGCTCCGCCGGGACGGCGGCCAGGTGGGCGAACGGCGAGAGCGCCCGCACGGCCGACGGCCAGCCGAACGTGTCGGAGAACACCAGCAGCAGGTAGCCGCCGACGGCCGGCGTGACCCCGAGCGGGAGCACCGCGGCCGGCGCCCAGCCCAGGGCCGCGATCGCCGCGCCCAGGCACAGCAGCGCCACCGGCAGCACCGCCAGCGCACCGGCGAGCGCCTCGCCCGGGCCCAGCCCGGCGTCCACCCACGCCGCACCCGCCCAGGTGGCCAGGCCGGCGGCGACGGCGAGCACCGCGACGGCGAGGGTGGTCGTGCCGGCCTCGACGGCCGCCCACCGGGCGCGGGCCACCGGCCGGGAGTAGAGCAGGGCCAGCCGCCCGGCGGCCTCGTCGGCCGCGGTGGCGGCCACCCGCCCGGCGGCGAAGGCCCCGAGGGCCAGGGCGAGCAGCGTGTCCAGCGCGGCGACGTAGCCCTGCACCGACCCCAGCTGGGCGAAGCCCGCCTGGGCGGCCAGTTCGGCGAAGGCCGCGTTGTCCCGGAGGAAGTCGGTCATCGTGGTGGCCAGCAGGCCGATCAGCAGGAAGTAGGCCACCGCTCCGGCGGCCCAGCCGGCGAGGGGCCGGCGCACGCGGTGCACCGCCAGGCCGGGGAGCGAGGTGAGCAGCCGGCTGGGCCGGGTGCGCCGGTCGCGGCCGGCCCAGCGGCCGCGCCCGACGTCCCGGCCGGCGTGCAGCACCACGGCGAGCGCACCCAGGGCGGCGACCAGCAGGCCCAGCGCCAGCAGGGGCGGCCACCGGTCAGCGGCGAAGGGGGCGACGCGCCCCGTCAGCCCGAACGGCGTCGTCCACGCCAGCCAGGACAGCGCCGGGACGCCGTCGGCCACCATCCGGACGAGCAGGGTGCCGAGGAGCACCGCGACCGCCAGTCCGGAGGCCGAGCGCCGCTCGCCGAAGAGCTGCGCGCCCACGACGCCGAGGGCCGCGCCCACCATCCCGGTGCCGGCCAGGCAGGCGCCGAACAGCACCGACCCCCGGACGCCGGCCCCGGCCAGCGCCAGGCCGAGCCCGGCGGCGGCCCCGACGAGGGCGGCGGCGCACAGCACCACGGCGAGCACCCGGGTGACCAGCGTGCCCAGCCGCAGCCGGCCGGAGAGCAGGAGGTCCCATCGGCCGGCCTCCTCGTCGCCGCGGGTGAGCCGGGTCGCGGTCAGGGCCGCCCAGATCCCCACCAGGACGGCGAGGACGGTGCCGGTGCGCCACACCGTGAACCCGCCGGCGGTGTCCAGCCCGGCCGGTGGGCCGAACAGCGTCCGGATCGCCGGGTTCTCCGCCAGTGCGGCCAGCGAGCCGGCACCGAGGGCGCCGTCCATCCCCCGGTACTGCAGCGCGACCATGGCGGTCATGCCGCCGCAGACGAGCGCGAGGACGGCGGTCCCGCGGCGCACCTCCCGAAGCGCGGCCGCGGTCGCCGCGCGCGCGGCGGACCGCGGCGGGACCGGTGGCGTGGTGCTGCCCGGTGCCCGGTCCGGCGCGGTCCGGGTGGTCATGCCGGCACCTGGCCGTAGTAGTCGAGGAAGATCTCCTCGAGCGTGGGCTCCCGGACCTCCAGGTGCGCGACGTCGGCGTCGCCCAGGGCGCGCAGCACGGCGCCGGGCGGGCCGCTGAGGGAGAGCTCCAGCCGGAGCGGCCCGGACCACCGCAGGTCCGAGACGGCCGGCAGGTCGGCGAGGTGCTGCAGGTCCGGCGCGGCCGTGCCCAGCTCGACGACCACCTCCGCCCGGTGCAGGCGCCGCAGGTCGGCCAGCCCGGCGACCTCCACCAGCCGGCCGCTGCGCAGGATTCCAACCCGCGAGCAGACCGCCTCGACCTCGGCGAGCTGGTGGGAGCTGAGGAACACCGTCTGCCCCCGGGCGGCGGCCTCCGCGATGCAGGCGCGGAACTCCCGCTCCATCAGCGGGTCCAGCCCGCTGGTCGGCTCGTCGAGGACCAGCAGCGGTGCGCGGGTCGAGAACGCCGCGACGAGCGCCACCTTCTGCCGGTTGCCCGTGGAGTAGGTGCGTGCCCGCCGGTCCGGATCCAGCGCGAAGCGCTCCACCAGCTCGTCGCGGTAGCGGCCGTCGGTGCCCGGGCCGACGCCGGCCAGCAGGTCGAGGCACTCCCGGCCGGTCATCGACGGCCACAGCGCGACGTCGGCCGGTACGTAGGCCAGCCACCGGTGCGCGCGTTCGACGTCGGCGGCGGGGACGTCGAAGACCCGGGCGGCGCCGGCCGTGGGCCGCAGGAGCCCGAGCAGCATCCGGATGGTGGTGGACTTGCCCGCCCCGTTGGGCCCCAGGAAGCCGAAGACCTCGCCCGGGGGGACGGTGAGCGACAGGTCGACCACCGCGTCGGTGGTCCCGAAGCGCTTGCCGAGGCCGTCGAGACGCAGGGCAGGGGCGGACGGGGCGGGGGCGGCCATGGGAACTCCTCGGCGTCGGCGAACACGACTGCCGACCAGACTTCCCGGCGCTCCGGGGGGAGACGCTAGACCTGCCGGGGCGCGGGCGGAAGCACCTTCTGCCCGGCCGGGCGACCGCCGATCGGAAGGGCTCCGGCCGGGCCGGCGGGTCCGGCCGTCAGGTCAGCCGGCGGTCGTCCCGGCCGCCGGGCCGCAGGCGGTCGCCGAGCGTGCCGAACGCCAGCATCGCGCCCCAGGGGGCGATGACCCAGAACGGCCAGAAGTAGCGCAGCTCCCCGGTGGCCACGCAGGACACGGCCCAGACCGCCAGCACGATCAGCGCGGTGCTCGCCCAGGAGCCCCACACCGCCCAGAGGGCCCGCGCTGAGCCTTCGCACGCCGCGGCGGGGGCCGTCTCCGCCAGGGCACCCGTCGGGCGGGCGGCGGACGCACCGGCGGTGCGGGGCAGATCGGCGGTGAGCGGCGTCAGCTCGCCGAACGTGCGGGCGGCGTAGACCTGGGCGAGCCGCTCGTCGTACTCGGCGACCGTGAGCCGCCCCTCCGACATCGCCTGGCCGAGGACGGCGGCGACGGCGGTGCGGTCGGCATCGGCCGCCCGGAGGTGGGGCTCGGGCATGGTCTCTCTCCTCGTTCCGGGACGGCTCAGTCTGTTCCGGCCGGCGGGCCGGAGTCCACTGACAGCTGTCACCGGTTCCACGTGGAACCCCTCAGGTGCCCACCGGCTCAGCCCGCGGGAGGTGCCGCCTCCCCGACGAGGTGCCGCCCGATGACCATCCGCTGGATCTGGTTGGTGCCCTCGAAGATCTGCATGACCTTCGCCTCGCGCATGTAGCGCTCGGCCGGGTGGTCCCGGGTGTAGCCGGCGCCGCCGAGCACCTGGACGGCGTCGGTGGTCACCTTCATGGCGGCGTCGGTGGCGACCAGCTTGGCGATGCTGGCCTGCCGGGAGAACGGCTTTCCGGCGTCCTTGCGGCGGGCGGCGACCAGGTAGGTGGCGCGGGCGGACTCCACGGCCGCGGCCATGTCGGCCAGCAGGAACTGCACGCCCTGGTGCTCGGCGATCGGCCGGCCGAAGGCCTCCCGCTCCACCGCGTACCCGACGGCGACGTCGAGCGCGGACTGGGCCAGCCCCACCGCGACCGCGCTGATGCCCAGGCGGCCGGAGTCCAGGGCGCCGAGCGCGATGGCCATGCCGCGGCCGGGCTCGCCGACGAGCCGGTCGGCCGGGATCGGCACGTCGTCGAGCCGGATCGCCGCGGTGGTCGAGCCGGTCAGGCCCATCTTCTCCTCGGGCCGCGCGGCGCTGAAGCCGGGCAGGTCCGGGGTCAGGTGGAAGCAGGAGATGCCGCGCTGCCCGTCGGCCGGCGTGCGCAGGAACGTCGAGTAGAAGTCGGCGTGACCGCCGTGGGTGACCCACGCCTTCTCGCCCCGCGCGGTCCAGCCGTCGTCGGTGGCGGTGGCGCTGGCCCGCATGGCGGCGACGTCGGAACCGGCGTGCGCCTCCGACAGCGAGTACGCGCCGATCAGGCTGCCGCCGACCATCTCGGGGAGGAGGTCGCGGCGCTGGGCCTCGGTGCCGAAGTTCGCGATGGGGGAGCAGGCCAGCGTGTGCACGCTGATGCCCAGGGCGACGCTCGCCCAGCGGGCCGCCAGCTCCTCGAGCACCTGGAGGTAGACGGCGTAGGGCTGGCCGCCCCCGCCCATCTCTTCGGGGAAGGGCAGCCCCATCAACCCGGCGTCGCCCAGCAGGCGGAACACCTCGCGCGGGAAGCGCTCCTCGCGTTCGTACTGCGCCGCCCTGGGGGCGAGCTCGGCGTCGGCGAGCTCGCGGGTGAGGGCCAGCAGATCGGCGGCCTCGGGGGTGGGCAGTTCGCGGTCGACCGGCACGGTGCTCCTTCGGGAAGGCGTCCAGCGGACGGTACCTCCGCCGGACGGGAGGAGGCCGTTGGCAGGATCGGTTCCGTGATCATCGAGGCGGCCGCCTGGGACGACGCCGACGTCCAGCGGCTCACCACCGACCAGCAGGCCGAGGTCCGCGCGCGCTACGGCGGCAAGGACGAGCCGGGGAGGCACCCGTCGGCCGCCGACGTCGCCGTCGTCCTGCTGGCCCGGGACGACGACGGGACGCCGCTGGGCTGCGGGGCGCTGCGGGCGCTGGGGGACGGGGCGGCCGAGGTGAAGCGCATGTACGTCGTGCCGCCGGCGCGGGGGAGGGGCGTGTCCAAGGCGGTCCTCGCCGCCCTCGAGGACGCCGCCCGCGCCCGGGGGTGGGGCGTCCTCCGTCTGGAGACCGGCCCGCTCCAGCCGGAGGCGGTCGGCCTGTACCGCGGTGCCGGGTACGGGCCGATCGCCGCGTTCGGCGCCTACGTCGGTGACCCGGACGGCGCCGGCTCGCTCTACTTCGAGAAGCGGCTGACCGACACCTGAGGCGGATCCGGTACCGCCGGGACCGGATCCGTCGGCGGGATGTGTGAGGGTGTGCCGACGTCATCGGAGGCGGCCGCAGCGCCGCCCCGTCCGAAGGGACCCCCATGCGCATCCGCAAGCTCGTCCTGGTCGCCGCCGCGGCGACCCTCCCGCTCGGCCTCACCTCGTGCGGTGGCGCCAGCGTGGAGGACTTCTGCGAGCAGTACGAGGCCATCGACCAGCTCGAGGAGTCCGACGCCGACCAGGCGAAGGGCCTGTTCGAGGACCTGAGCGAGAACGTGCCCGACGAGGCCGGCGACGACGTCAAGGAGGCCGCGGACTACCTGGCCGAGAACTTCCCCTCGGACGGCGACATCGAGGCCGCGGTCGAGAGCGGCGACATGGGCACCGACGACGCGCAGGAGTTCGCGTCCGCCGCCGACACCGTCAGCAGCTACGGAGACGAGAACTGCGGGAGCTGATCCCCGCGGCGGCGCGTCCCGCAACGGGGCGCGCCGCCGCACCGCCGCCCGTGAACCGGATCCACCGCTCCGGACATCAAGAGGTGTGACGACTTCACCGATCGCGGCCGGATCATTCCGTTCCGTGACCCCGACGGCGCTGCACCGGTCCGCCGGTCCACCGCCCGAGCCACCCCGCATGCGGGCGCTTCCGAACGCCGCCCCTTCCGACGCCGAGCTGATCGCCCGGTCGCTGGACGATCCCGAGGCCTTCGCGCCGCTGTTCGACCGCCACGCGGCGACGGTGCACCGCTACCTCGGCCGGCGCGTGGGTGAGCTCGCCGACGACCTGCTCAGCGAGACCTTCCTCATCGCCTTCCGCCGCCGTGCGGCCTACCGGGCCGACCACGTGGAGGTCCGCCCCTGGCTGCTGGGCATCGCCACCAACCTGGTGCACGTCCACGGGCGCACCGAGCAGCGCCGCTACCGGGCCCTGGCCCGCGAGGCCGGCCGGCACCCCGGCACCGCGGCCGGTCCGGACGACTCCGCCGACCGGCTGGACGCCGAGGCGCTGCGCGGTCCGCTCGCCGCCGCCCTGGCGAAGCTCAAGGCCCCCGACCGCGACGCCCTCCTGCTGCTGGCCTGGGGCCAGCTCGGCTACGAGGAGATCGCCGCCGTGCTCGACGTGCCCGTCGGCACCGTCCGCTCCCGCCTCCACCGCGCCCGCCGGCAGACCCGCGCCGCGCTCGGCGACGTCTCCCCCTTCGCACCGACCTCCGAGGAGGAGGACCGATGAACGACCTCACGCTGCTCCGCGAGGCGGGCCCCGAGGCCCCGCCGCTGTCCCCCGCCGCCCGCTCGGCCGCCCGGGCCGCCCTGCTGGCCGAGATCGAGGGCGGGCAGCCCCGGTCCGTGCGCCTGCCCAGCCGCAAGGTCCGCTGGCGGATCGGTGTCGGAGCCGTCGCCGTCGCCGCCTCGTGGGCTGCCGCGGTCGTCATCGCCGCCCCCGACGCGGTCGGGCCCCCGCCGGACAGCGTCCGGCTGGTGAACTTCGACATGCCCACCTTCCCGCTGTCGCTCGACCCCGCCCCCGCGGGGCTGCGGCCGGCCTTCGACGGCGACGGGGACGGCGCCGGCATCGCCTCGTACGACGACGCGGCCATGGAGAACGGGTTCACCGTCCACGTCGGTGTGGACGAGCCCGAGGGCACCGGACCGGACGACGGCGCGCCGGGCTACGAGCTGCTCGCCGTCGACGAGGTCCCGCTGGGCGACGACGAGGTCGAGGCCGTGACGTACGCACGTGAGTGGTGCGTCGAGGACACCGCCACCGGCTGCGTGACCGAACGCCGCCGGTTCACCTGGCTCAGCTGGGAGCGGCGGGACGACCAGTGGGTCTCCCTGCTCGGTCACGGCGACTACGCCGACGCCGAGCAGCTGCAGGAGGTGGCCGGTTCGCTGGTGGACCGCCCGCAGCCGGCCACGCTCGACGTGGGACTCGCACCGGAGGGGTGGTCGATCCGGGCCTACAAGATGGGTCGCGTCCTCACCCTGGTCAACGACGCCTACGAGGCGCAGGACCTCACCGTCCACATCCCGCCGGCCGAGGACGTCATCCCCGCCGACCAGGTCCGGGAGTCGATCATGGGGCCGATCGGCCCGCAGCTGGACGTGACCGTCAACGGTCGTCCCGCACAGCTGGTCCGCGTCGACATCGGCTACGTGATCGACGGTCACCGCTACGAGGGGTGGTACCTGCAGGCGCAGTTCCCGGACGGCACCACGTTCGTCCTCCAGGCGCCCGAGGCGTTCACCCAGGAGCAGGTCCTGGAGATGGCCGAACAGGTGACGTACACCCCCTGATGCCGACGCCGGAACGGGTCCGTGGGCGCCGCAGTGGCGACGGTCACGGACCCGTTCGGGGGGCAACGGGCCCTTGCCCCGCTGGGTGGCTGCTGCTCGCCAGCCGATTGCTTGTAGCAATCAACTAGTCACGTCCAGTGAGGTGCACGATGCAGCACGCCCCCCGGTCGCTCCCCGCCCGGTTCCGCGACCTCCGCGTCGCCTGGAAGATCACGCTCACCGTCCTCTGCGGCCTGCTGGTCGCCGCCGTCGTCGGCACCCTCGGCCTCGTGCGGATGGCCGCCCTGGACGACGCCACCGCCGAGCAGCGGGACACCGCGGTGGCGCTGGAGGACCTGGAGACCGCCCGCGCGGCCTTCCTGGGTGTCCGGCTCGACGCCTACGGGATCCTGTTCGCCGCGCCGGATGGCCGGGCGGCGGAGGAGAAGATCGCCGCCGACGACGCCACCCTGGACGCGGCGCTGGAGCGGTACCTCGCGGCACCGGCGGCCGCGGACAGCGCCGCCGACCTCCCGCGGATGATCGAGGAGTACCGGGTGCTGCGCGCCCAGGGCCTGCTGCAGGCTGCCTCGGCCGGCGACGTCGCCGCGTTCCAGGCGGCGCTGCCTGCCGTCCGTGGCATCGGGGTGGAGACCCTGGAGGCGTTCGCCGCCGCCGCGGCGACGCAGCAGGCCGACGCGGACGCGGCGCTCACCGCCACCCATGACGCCTACACCTTCTCCCGATCCCTGCTGCTCGGTGTGCTCGCCGTCGGGCTGGTCGTGGCGTTCGGCGCCGGGATCCTGGCCAGTCGGGCGATCACCCGCCCCCTGGCCCGGGTGCGCGACAGCCTCCGGGCCCTCGCGGACGGCGACCTCACCCACGACCCGGTCGTGGACAGCGCCGACGAGCCCGGCCAGATGGCGGCCGCGCTGAGGGAGGCACAGGCCAGCCTGAGCGCCACGTTGGGCACCGTCACCAGCACGGCCGCGGAGCTGACCGGCTCGGCGGCGCAGCTCACCACGGGTGGCGCCCGCCTCGACGAGTCGGCCAAGGCGATCGCCGGCCAGGCCGGGGACAACGCCGAGCGGGCCGGCCAGGTCAGCGCGAGCGTGCAGACCGCAGCCGCGGGCGTGGAGCAGATGCGGGCGGCGATCGGCGAGATCGCGGTCAGCGCCAGCCAGGCGGCCGCGGTCACCGGCGACGCCGTCCAGCAGGCCGTGGAGGCCGCGGCGCAGGTCGACCGGCTGGGGGAGTCCACCGCCGGCATCGGGCAGATCGTCGCCACCATCTCGCAGGTCGCGGCGCAGACCCACCTGCTGGCGCTGAACGCCACCATCGAGGCGGCGCGCGCCGGAGCCGCCGGTGCGGGGTTCGGCGTCGTCGCCGACGAGGTCAAGCAGCTGGCCCAGGAGACCGCTCGCGCCAGCCAGGAGATCGCCGAGCGGGTGATCGCCATCCAGACCGAGTCCGCGGGCACCGCCGCCGCCCTGCGCCAGATCATCGACGTCGTCGGCACCATGGACCGCCTGCAGACCACCATCGCCGCCGCCGTGGAGGAGCAGACCGCGACCACCGGGACGATGGCGCACAGCATCGGGGAAGCGGCAGACAGCACGGAGGAGATCGCGGATACGGCGACCGCGACGGCCGGGACGGCCGCCACCGTCACCACCGACGCCGCCGGGGTGGCCGACGCCAGCCGCCTGCTCCAGGCGCTCGCCGGCCGGCTCGAGGAGCAGGTGCGCCTCTTCCGCACCCGCGCCTGACCCGCGGAATCCGCCCACCCGCGCCCGTCGCCGACGACGAGGCGCGGGTGCCGATCCTGCCGGGACCACGGCGCGCAGGTGTGGTGAGCTGACCGCATGCCCCACACCTGGCCCGAGACCGCGCCCACCGAGGTGGAGCTGACCGCCGGGGACGCCGTCCTCGTCGTCGACCTGCGCGGCGGCGCCCTGCGCCGGCTGGCCGTCGGGGACTGGGAGGTGCTCGACGGCTACCCGGCCGGCACCGTTCTCCCCGGCTGGCGCGGCGCGGTGCTGCTGCCCTGGCCCAACCGCATCCGCGACGGCCGGTGGAGCTGGGACGGGGAGGACCTGCAGCTGGAGGTCCAGTCCCCGGCCGAGCCGCACGCCATCCACGGTCTGCTCTCCTGGCAACCGTGGAGCGTGCTCGACCGGGCGGACCGGTCCGTCACGGTCGCGACCACGGTGGAGCCGCATCCCGGCTACCCGTTCCGGCTCGCCGCAGCGGTGGACCACGCCCTGACGGCCGACCGGCTGACCTGCACGGTGCGCGTCCGCAACACCGGCGACCGCCCGGCCCCGTTCGGCGCGGGGATGCACCCCTACCTCTCGGTCGGGGCGACGGTCGACGGCGGCATCGGCGACGCCGAGCTGACGCTGCCGGGCCGTACCGAGCTGGTGCTCGACGGCGGGATGCCGACCGGGGAGCGGCGGCCGTTCGCCGGCGCGGTGGGCCGGATCGGCGAGCGGGCGCTGGACACCCCGCTGACCGACCTGGACCGGGACGCCGACGGCTGGGCCCGCGTGCGGCTGGCCGGTGCGGCCGGCGAGCTGGAGCTGGCCCTGGACGACGCCTGGCCCTGGCTCCAGGTCTACAGCGGCGACACGCTGCCGGCCGGCCAGTGGCGGCGCAGCCTGGCCGTCGAGCCGATGACCTGCCCGCCCAACGCGTTCGCCGACGGCGTCGACCTCGTCGTGCTGGAGCCGGGCGAGCAGTGGACCGGCACCTGGTCGCTGGCCTGGGCCCCGGGGGCCTGACGTGCGCGTCCTGGAGCTGTGGCGCTACCCGGTGAAGTCGCTGCAGGGGGAGCGGCTGGCCGAGGCGGAGGTCGGCGCGCTGGGCATCGCCGGTGACCGGCGCTGGGCGCTGTTCGACCGCGACACCGGCCTGGGCCTCACCGCGCGGCGGGTCCCCGAGCTGCTCTGGGGCGCCGCCCGGGTCCGGCCGGACGGCGGCGTCGAGGTCGTCCTGCCCGACGGCACCGTGACCGGCGACGAGGCCGACCTCTCCGACTGGCTGGGCCGCCGGGTGGAGCTGCGGGCCGCCGACGAGGAGGGCGACGTGCCGCCGGTCTACGAGACCCCGGCGGACGAGGAGGTGCCCGACCCCACCGAGTGGCTGCAGTGGGAGGGCGCCCCCGGCCCGTTCCACGACAGCCCGCGAATCCGGCTGTCGCTGGTCTCCACCGGCACCCTCGGCAGCTGGGACCGCCGCAGGTTCCGGGCCAACGTCGTCCTGGACGGCGAGGGGGAGGACGCGCTGAAGGGGCAGGAGGCGGCGCTCGGCGAGGTCGGTCTCCGGTTCGGCGTGCCGATCGCCCGGTGCGTCATGACGACCCGGCCGCAGCCCGGTGGGATCGCCCGCGACACCTCGGTGCTCACGACGATCCACCGCGAGCGCCAGGGTCTGCTCGCCGTGCGGGCCGCCGTCCTGGCGCCCGGGACGGTCCGGGTCGGCGACCAGCTGCTGCCGGCGGCAGACTGAGCGGCGTGCGCACCATCGACCTGCGTCCCGGCGAGGACACCATCCGGCTCGGTCAACTGCTCAAGCTGGTCGACGCCGTGCCCACCGGCGCCCAGGTGAAGGACGTGCTGCTCTCCGGTGCGGTCACCGTGAACGACGAGCCGGAGGAGCGCCGCGGGCGGCAGCTGCGGGCCGGCGACGTCGTGCGGATCGAGGGCCACGAGGACGTCCGCATCAGCTGACGCACCCGTCTGGACAGGCCGGTTCCACGTGGAACCGATCGAGGAGGGAGCCGCATGACCGCACCGCTGGCGACCCGCCTGCGCGGGTTCGGCACGACGGTCTTCGCCGAGATGAGCGCACTCGCCGTCGCCACCGGGTCGGTCAACCTGGGCCAGGGGTTCCCCGACTACCCCGGTCCGCCCGAGGTGCTCGACCCCGCCCGGGACGCGATCGGCACCGCCGCCGACCAGTACCCGCCCGGCCCGGGCGTCCTCGAGCTGCGGACGGCGATCGCCGAGCACCAGCTCCGGTTCTGCGGCCTGCACCTGGACCCGGACACCGAGGTGCTGGTCACCGCCGGGGCCACCGAGGCGCTCGCCGCCACCATGCTCGCGCTGCTCGAGCCCGGCGACGAGGTGGTGCTCTTCGAGCCGGTCTACGACAGCTACAGCGCCTCGGTCGCCATGGCCGGGGGCGTGGTGCGCGCCGTGCCGCTGCACCCGCCCGCCGAGTCCTCCCCCGCCCACCCCGACGGCCCCTGGACGTTCGACGAGACCGAGCTGCGGGCCGCGATCACGCCGCGCACGCGCCTGCTGCTGGTCAACAGCCCGCACAACCCCACCGGCAAGGTCTTCACGGCCGACGAGCTGGCGCTGCTGGCCGACCTGGCGCTCCGGCACGACTTCGTCGTGCTCACCGACGAGGTCTACGAGCACCTGGTCTTCGACGGCGCCCGGCACCGGTCCCTCGCGACGTGGGAGGGGATGCGCGACCGGACCCTCGTCGTCTCCAGCGCCGGCAAGACCTTCAACGTCACCGGCTGGAAGATCGGCTGGATCTGCGGCCCGGCGCCGCTGGTCGCCGCCGTCCGCACCGCCAAGCAGTTCCTCACCTACGTCAACGGCGGGCCGTTCCAGCCGGCCGTGGCCGCGGGGCTGCGGCTGCCCGACGCCTACTTCGCGGGGGTGGCCCGCGATCTGCAGTGCCGCCGCGACGTGCTGGTCGGCGGGCTGCGCGACGCGGGACTCCCGGTGACCAGCCCGGAGGCCACCTACTTCGCCACCGTCGACGTCCGCGCGGTGCGGGCCGACGGCGACGGAGTGGCCTTCTGCCGGTCCCTGCCGGAGCTCGCCGGCGTCGTCGCCATCCCCACCGTGGTCTTCTACACACCGGAGCACGCGGCCCTCGGGCGGCACCTGGTCCGGTTCGCGTTCTGCAAGAGCGACGCCGTCCTCGCCGCGGCCGTCGACCGGTTGAGGAGGCTGGCGTGAGGATCGCAGCGGTGCAGCACGACATCGTCTGGGAGGACCGCGAGGCCACCTTCGCCGCCCTGGCCCCTCAGGTGGGCCGGGCGGCGGCGGCAGGTGCCGAGCTGGTGCTGCTCACCGAGACCTTCTCCACGGGGTTCTCGATGACGCCCGGGATCGGGGAGCCGCAGGACGGGCCGTCCGCCGCGTTCCTGGCCGGCCAGGCGGCCGAGCACGGGGTCTGGGTCGGGGGCAGCTGCCCGGAGATCGCGCCCACCGGCGGGGAGGGCGGGGGAGACGTCGAGGAGCTGCCGCACAACACCTTCGTGCTCGCCGGCCCCGACGGGACCACCCACCGGTACCGGAAGCTGCACCCGTTCAGCCACGGCGGCGAGCACGAGCGGTTCCGCGCCGGCGAGGGCCCGGTGACCGTGACCGTCGGGGGACTGCGGATCACCCCGTTCATCTGCTACGACCTGCGGTTCGCCGACGTGTTCTGGGCGGCCGCCCCGGACACCGACCTCTACGTCGTCGTCGCGAACTGGCCGGCCGCCCGGCGGCTGCACTGGCAGACCCTCCTGCAGGCGCGCGCCATCGAGAACCAGGCGTACGTGGTCGGGTGCAACCGGGTGGGCACCGCCGGCGACGGCACCGAGCACGTCGGCGACAGCCGGATCATCAGCCCCATGGGGGAGCTGCTGGCGACGGCTGCCGGGGTGGAGACGATCCTGCTCGCCGACGTCGACGCGGCCGAGGTGGCCGCGACCCGCGACCGGTTCCGCTTCCTGGCCGACCGCCGGGGCTGACCCGGGTCAGCGGGTGTCGCGGGAGGCCACCCGGTCCTCGTCGACGACGACCTGCTCGCGCCGCACCTGGCCGCTCACCGTCTCCTGCCCCTGCACGAGCTCGGTGCGCAGCCGCACGCGCTCGACCGGCACCACCTCGACGGTGATCACCGGGCGCTCGGTGTGCAGCACGATCTCCTCGGGCAGCACGCCGGCCGTCGAGGCGTCCCCGCGCAGCGACTCCCCGTGGACGCCGCCCTCGGCGTCGAGCGGGATCTCCTCGATCCGGATCTCCTCGCGGCGGATGGGCACGGTCACCTGGACCTCCTCGGTGACCACGTACTTGACCACCCGCACCCGGCGGTCCGCGACGCGCTCGGTGCCCACCTGGAGGCGTTCCTCGCTGCGCGTCATCGCGCCGTCGCCGTCGTCGGGGGCCGCGTGCCGGGCTGTGCCGGCGTCCGCGGCCGGTACCGGCGGCGTGACCGGGACGGCGACGGTGTCGCTGCCGGTCGCCGGCTCGGTGGTGCTGGGGGAGTCGGCGATGCCCGCGCGGTCGCCGGTCGCCGTCGTGGTGCCCGTCAGGCCGTAGTGCCGGCGCAGCTCCGCCTCCTCACCGGGGTCCAGGTGGTCGCCGCTCATGGCGGGGGCGTTCTTCACCGCGTCGGCCGAGACCGGCAGCCGCAGCTGCCCGTCGGCCCAGCTGGCGTCCCCGGCGGGCACGATCGAGTGGCGGGTCCCGAACAGCCCGGTGGCGACGGCGACCCAGGTGGGTTCACCGGTGCGGTCGTCGACGAAGAAGTGCTCGACGGTGCCCAGCTTGTCGCCGTCGGCTCCGTAGGCGGTGGTGCCGATCGCGGCGGTCACCTCGCGCTGGCTCAACATGGCCGCTCCTCTCGCAGACGGCGCGCTCCGGTGAGCGCCCCGGCACGAGGCCTTCCCCAGCGGGGCTCCCGGTGAACATGCGGCCGGCGTCGGTCAGCCGGGCGGGAGCACCAGTTCGGCGACGACGGAGCGGTGGTCGCTGCCGCGCACCGGGACGAACCGGCAGGCCGCGACGGCGATCCGCGGGTCCACGAGGACGTGGTCGAGCGCCATCCGGGGCAGCGGCAGCCGGAGCGGTCGCCAGGTCCAGACCGAGCCGCGCCCCACGGCGCGGGCGGCGTCCACGTAGCCGCGGCGCAGCACGGCCCGCCACGCGGCGTGGTCGGGCGTGGCGTTGAAGTCGCCGGCCAGCACGCGGAGCACCCCGGGAGCCGGCGCCGGCAGCGCGGCGAGGTCGGCGAGCCAGGCACGCACCGAGGCCGGCCCCGTGGCCGGCGGCGCGGAGTGCACCGACACCAGCTCCACCGCCGGTCCGCTGCCGGCCGTCACGCGCACGCACGGCTGCTCGAACTCGCCCGGCACGGCCGCGCGGGTGTCCAGCGCCCGGCGGCTCCAGACGGCGCCGGACGCCGACGGCACCGCCCCGGGCCGGGCCGGGATCACCGACGAGTGCGGCAGCACCCGGTCCAGGCCGGCGTCGCGCAGGGCGCGCTCGGCCTCCGGGGTCAGCTCCTGGACCGCGAGCAGGTCGACGTCGTACCGCCGCACGAGCTCCACGACCGGCTCGGCGGGGACCAGGCCCTTGCGCAGGCTCACCGTGGCCACGCGCAGCCGCTCGCCGCCCGCCACGGGCACCGGCGCGGACGTGCCGCGGTTGCCCAGCACGGCCCCGGCAAGGACCGCGCCGGCCGCCGCGGCCAGCACGGCGCCCGCCCGGGAGCGGGCGGTGGCGGCGACGGCCAGCGGCAGGACCGACGTCGCTGCTGCGTAGGGCGTGAAGGCGAGCGCCGGGACCAGCGGGAAGCCCCGCTCGCCGCCGGTCGCGCGCAGCGCCGCCCACACCGCCCAGGGGGCGGCAGCGGCGACGGCCCACCGGCTGCGGGCGGCGGGCTGCGGGGACATGCGGCGAACGTAGCCAGGCCCGGGCGCGGGCGCTCCCCCGGGCACCCTGCCCTACCGTCGGCCCGTGGCCACCGAGCAGCTGGAGATCGAGCGGAAGTTCGACGTCGGAGCGGGGTTCGAGGTGCCCGACCTGGCCGGCGTGCCGGGCATCGCGGCCGCCGGCCCCCCGGCCGCGCACGACCTGGTGGCGGTCTACCACGACACCGCCGACCTCCGGCTGGTCCGCTCCCGCGTGACGCTGCGCCGGCGCACCGGCGGCCCCGACGAGGGGTGGCACCTCAAGCTCCCCGCCGGGGCGGCGCGCCGCGAGCTGCACCTGCCGCTGGGGGAGGCCGCCGGAGGGCCGCCCCGGGAGCTGCGCGACGCCGTCGCCGAGCTCGTGGCGGGCGAAGCGCTCGTGCCGGTGGTGACGCTGCGCACCCGGCGGGTGGCGACCGCGCTCCGGGACGCCGAGGGCCGGGTCCTCGCCGAGGTCGCCGACGACACGGTGGCGGCGACCGTCCTGCCGACCGCCCCGGCCGGGGAGCCGGAGCAGCGGAGCTGGCGGGAGGTGGAGGTGGAGCTGGTCGAGGGGGAGGAGCCGCTGCTGGCCGCCGTCGGTGCCGTCCTCGTCGCGGCGGGCGCGCAGCCGTCGGCGCGCGTCTCGAAGCTGGCGTCCGCCCTCGCCGGACGGCTGGGCACCGGGCTCGGCTGAGGGCGGCGGGGAACCACTCGCCGGGCCGCGTCGTCCTCCTGGGGCACGGGCGGGCACCATGTCGGGGTCCGTCGCACGTCGAGGCCCGGAGGCCGTCGTTGTCCATCGTGGGCCTGCTCGGCTTCGGCACCGTCGTCCTGCTGGCGGTGGGCCTGCTGCACGGCTACCTGTGGTTCCGCCTCGTGCGGTCGACCACCGGGCGCGGCCGCCTGCGGCGCCGGCTGACCTGGCTCACCGTCGTGCTGGCAGTGCTGCCGGTGCTGGCGGTCACCCTCCGGGGACAGCTGCCCATGGACGCCTCGGCCCCGCTCAGCTGGGTGGGCTTCACCTGGCTGGGCATCGCCTTCTACGCGTTCCTGTCCCTGCTCGCCCTGGAGCCGGTCCGCGCGGTGGGCAATGCGCTGATCCGCCGGAAGGAGCGGGAACCGGCGCTCGCCGGAGCCGAGGACGGCGGTGTCGTCGCGAGTGGGGGCCGGAGGCCTCCGCGCAGCGACGACGGAACGGCTCAGCCCGACGGGGGAACGGCACCTGGCGGCCGTGCCGTCCCGGAGGACGGCGATGTCACGGCACCTTCCCGTCGCTTGTTCCTGGCCCGCTCGCTCGCGGTGACGGCGGGCGCGGTGGCCCTCGGCACGGCCGGGACGGGCGCGTACTTCGCCAACAGCGCGCCGGTCGTCCGGCGGGTGCCCGTGACGCTGTCCCGGCTGGACCCGGCGCTGGACGGGCTGCGGATCGTCACGTTCTCCGACGGCCACCTCTCCTCGACCTACGGTGGCCGCCGCTTCGAGCGGCTGGTGGAGATCGTCAACGAGCAGCGCCCCGACGTCGTGGCGATCGTCGGTGACCTGGTGGACGACGGCGTCGACGAGCTGCGCGAGGACGTGGCGCCGCTGGCCGACCTGGTGAGCGAGCAGGGCGTCTACTTCGTCACCGGCAACCACGAGTACTTCACCGACACGACCGACTGGCTGCGGCACCTGCCCACCCTCGGCGTCCAGGTGCTGCGCAACGAGCGGGTGCCGATCAGCCGGGCGGGCTCCTCGTTCGACCTCGCGGGCATCGACGACCGGACGGCGGCGGCCTCCGGCCTGCCCGGGCACGGCGCGGACCTCGACGCCGCCCTGGACGGCCGGGACGACGCGACGCCGGTGGTGCTGCTCGCCCACCAGCCGGTCATGGTCGACCAGGCGGCGCGGGCCGGCGTGGACCTGCAGCTGTCCGGGCACACCCACGGCGGGCAGCTGTGGCCGTTCGACTACGCCATCCGGCTGGACCAGCCGGCCGTCGAGGGGCTGTCCCGGCACGGGGACACGCAGCTCTACGTGGGCGCGGGCGCCGGGTTCTGGGGGCCGCCGATGCGGGTCGGCGCCCGGCCGGAGGTCACCGTCGTGGAGCTCCGCTCCCCGGGTCGCTGACCTGCGTCAGCCGGGTGGACTCCAGCACGTCGAACGCCTCCTCGACGCACTCCACGAGCTTGCGCTCGCAGCCGCTGTCGGCCCAGACGAGCAGGCCGACGGTGTACGCGGACAGGTAGGCCCCGGCGACGACCGCGTCGGAGGGGCCGGCCGTCCGCCGGCCCGCCGCGCCCAGGCTCTCCAGCACCATGGCCGCGGTCGTGCGCTCGAACTCGGCGGCCCGGTTGCGGAGCGCCGGGGTGGCGGCGATGACCTGCCACCGGGCGGCGAGCTCGGCGTGGTCGTCCTCGACGAGCTGGGTGACCATCTGCACCGCGCTCCGGCGGATCTGCTGCCCGAGGGGCAGGTCGGCCGGCTGGGCGGCGAGCAGCGCGGCGGTCTCCTCCGCCGTCGGGAGCTGCATGATCACGTGTTCCTTGCTGGGGTAGTGCGCGTAGAAGGTGGGCACCGACACCCCCGCCGCGGCCGCGATCCGGGCGACGTTCACCTCGTCGAAGCCGTGCTCCTGGAACAGCGCCAGGGCAGCCACGACGATCCGCCGGTGGGTGGTCTCCCACCTGCGCGTCCGCCCGTCCGGCCCTTCGGTCACGCCAGGCAGTCTGCCCCGTCACCTGCGCGTTCCCCCACCCGAGGCGGCCGTTTCCCCCGCACGGGTCGGCGGTCGGCGGTCGGCGTCCGCACGACGGGGCGCTCGTCGTCCGTGTCGCGCAGCGGGCCGTGGACGTCCGGGCTCCCGAGGCGGCGGAGGTCCAGGCCGTCGTGGCACGGCCGGCCGGGCTGCTCAGCCGGTGAAGGCGCGCCGTTCGGCCAGCCGCGAGGGCGTCACCGTCTTGAGCCGGGCGACCGCGCGGGCCAGGGGGACCAGCTCGATCTCCGTCCCGCGCAGCGCCACCATCTCGCCGTGCCGGCCCTCGTGGGCGGCGATCGTGGCGTGCAGGCCGAACCGGGTGGCCAGCACCCGGTCGAAGGAGGTCGGCGTGCCGCCGCGCTGCACGTGGCCGAGCACCGTCGTCCGCACCTCCTTGCCGGTGCGCCGCTCGAGCTCGAAGCCCAGCTGCTGGGCGACCCCGGTGAAGCGGCGGTGCCCGTACTCGTCGACCCCGCCGTCGCGCAGCGACATGGTGCCCGGCTTCGGGGTGGCGCCCTCGGCGACGACCCCGATGACGTGGGAGTCGCCGCGCTCGAAGCGCGCCGTCACCAGGCGGCAGACCTCCTCGACGTCGAAGGGCTCCTCCGGGACCAGCGTCACGTGCGCGCCCGCGGCGAGGCCCGCGTGCAGCGCGATCCAGCCGGCGTGCCGGCCCATCACCTCGACCAGGAGGACCCGCTGGTGGGACTCGGCGGTGGTGTGCAGCCGGTCGATCATCTCGGTGGCGATGCTCACCGCCGTGTCGAAGCCGAACGTCAGGTCGGTGCAGTCGATGTCGTTGTCGATCGTCTTCGGCACCCCGACCACCGGCACGCCGGCCTCGGAGAGCATGTGCGCGGCGGTGAGGGTCCCCTCCCCGCCGATCGGGACGAGCACGTCGACGCCGTGGGCGGCCAGCACGTCGCGCATGCGGTCCAGCCCGTCCCGCAGCAGCTCGGGGGCGACCCGGGCCGAGCCCAGCGTGGTCCCGCCGCGGGTCAGCAGGCCGTCCACGGCACCGATGTCGAGGGGGGTGGTCCGGTCCTCCAGCAGGCCCCGCCAGCCGTCGCGGAAGCCGATCACCTCGCTGCCGTAGTGGTTCCCGGCCGTGCGGACGACGGAACGGATGACGGCGTTGAGACCGGGGCAGTCTCCGCCGCCGGTGAGGACTCCGATGCGCACCGGGTCTCCCTCCGGTTCGGAAGCTGCCACCATACGTCATGACGTCCTGATGTTCAGGTGTTCGCGGGCGGGCGCGTCATCGATCGGGGGGCCACGGATGTGACGTCCCATACGACATGACGACCAGACGTCTCGTCGCGCAGTACCTTTGCTGCGTGGTGAGCCCCGTCCCCGGACCGAAGTACCTGTCGGTCCGCGAGCACCTGCGCCGGCGGGTCGCCGCCCTCCCCGAGATGACCCTGCTGCCGCCGGAGCCCGTGCTCTGCGCCGAGTACGGGGTCAGCCGGATCACCCTGCGCCGGGCGGTCGACGGTCTCGTCGCCGACGGGCACCTCGTGCGGGAGCAGGGGCGCGGCACCTACGTCACCCGGCCGGCCATCCGGCACGAGTACCGCGAGAGCTTCGTGCACCGCATCGCCGGCTGGAGCTCGGTCATGACCGAGCAGGGCGCCCAGGTGGGGACGACGGTCCTCACCCAGCGGGTGGTCCCGGTCCCCGCGTCGGTGGTCACCGAGCTGCGGCTGGACCCCTCGGCCGACGTCGTCGAGCTGGTGCGGCTGCGCAGCGTGGACGGCGCACCCAACCACGTGGCGCACAGCTTCCTGCCCGAGGAGCGCTACCCGAGCGCCGCGGTGGCCGACTTCGGGGAGGGGTCGCTCTACGACTTCCTCCGGCGCGAGTACGCCGCGGACCTGGCGCACGCGCGCATCGTCGTCGACGTCGGCACCGCCGCCCCCGAGGAAGCCGACCTGCTGCAGGTGGTGGCCGGCTCGCCGCTGCTGGTGGTGCGGACCACGGTGCGCGACCGCGAGGGCGAGCCGCTGCTGCACAGCTTCTCCCGGTTGCGTCCCGACGTCAGCCAGGTGGAGTTCGAGGTCTCCGTGGGCGGACGTTGATGGCCGCGACCGGGACCACCGCCACCGGGACCCGCGAGGTGCCTGAGACGCCGGCCGAGGTGTGGCGCGCGCTGGCCGTCCTCGAGCCGTACTGCTCGGTCTGCGACGTCTCCTACGTCGTCGACGCCGTGGAGGCGGGGCCGGGCCTGGGGACGACGTTCGTCTGCGCGCCCGGCCGGCCCGTGGGACCGCCGGCGGCCGGCGCCCCCCAGGGCGAGATCGTGGCGTGGGAACCGCCGCGGCTGGTGACCGCCCGGCTGCGGCTGACGCCGGAGACCTGGACGACGCGGATCGAGCTGGCCCCGGCGCCCGGCGGCGGCACCCGCGTCACGATGACCATCACGCACGAGCCCGCGACCGGTGGGCGCGTGATCCGCCGGCTCCAGCGCGGTGCGCTGCGCCGGCTGGTGCAGCGGACCGTCGACGCGGAGCTGGAGAAGGTCCCCGCGCACGTGGCGCGGGCCGCTGGATCGACCTGACCCCATCGGGGGAACCGTGCATCAGCCGGCGATCTTGTGGGTACCGGAGCTCGTCGTGCACCGGTGTGCGCAACCGGCACCTGCCGGATGGGGGCCACGCCGGTTCGAACGAAGGAGAACGCTGTGTTCCTCGACATCCTCGGCCTCATCGTCATCGGCCTCGTCATCGGAGCGCTCGCCCGGCTGATCCTTCCGGGCAAGCAGAACATCAGCATCGTCGCCACCCTGGTGCTGGGCGTCCTCGGCGCCCTCATCGGTGGCTTCATCGCCAGCCTGCTGGGCACCGGTGACATCTTCGAGCTCAACATCCTGGGCTTCGTGCTCGCCGTCGTCGCCGCGCTCGTGCTGGTCGGTGGCTACGCGGGCACGGCCGGACGGTCGAACCGCTCCGTCCGCCACTGACCCGACCGGCAGCCGGGGGGCTCACAGCTCGACGGTGTCCCCCGGCGCCAGCCGGCTGAGGGGGGTCGGGGTCCCCGGACCCCGCTCCCCCAGCAGGCCGCCGACGACGCCCAGCCCGGCGTCGTTGAGCAGCCCGTCGTGCACCGAGTACGCCTGATCGGCGTGCACCGCCCGCACGTAGTCGATGACGTCCGCGGTCCGGGACCACGGCGCGTGCAGCGGGACCAGCAGCGTCTCCACCGGGGTCTCCGGCACCGTGAACGCATCCCCCGGGTGGAACACCCGACCGTCGACGAGGAAGCCGATGTTGGCGACCCGCGGCAGATCGGGGTGGATCTCGGCGTGCAGCTCGCCGTGCACGGCGACCTCGAACCCCGCGACGTCGACGACGTCCCCATGACCCACCACGTGGACCCGTGAGCCCGCGCCCTCCAGCTGGGCGGCCACCGACCGGTTGGTCCACACCTCCAGGCCCGGTGCGGCCTCCAGTGCGGCGCGCAGCCGCTCGGCGACGAAGTGGTCGGGGTGCTCGTGGGTGACCAGCACCGCCGTGGCGCCCTCGAGCGCCGACGGGTCGGTGAAGGCACCGGGGTCGATGACCAGGCGCCGCGGGCCGTCGCCGAGTACGACGCAGGCGTGCCCGTGCTTGGTGAGCTCCATGAGCGCATCCTGCCCCGGGTGCGCGGCCAGCGCGCCGGGTACCGCCCGCCGACCACCCACCCCGTTGGGGTGAGACGGGTCCGCCGGCCCGTAACCGCGGCCGTGGCTGCTGCCGACCTCTTCCGCATGATGCTGCAGACGATCGTCCACGCCGCCGCCCGCAGCCGGGCCCACGGGCCGACGGCGGCGCTGTGGCACGCCGTGGAGCTGCACCGGCCGCTGGCGGAGGTCGACGGCGCCTGCGAGCTCACGCTCTGCGGCTCGCTGGCCCGGGTCATGCCCGACGAGCAGTGGCCGGTGGCGGCCAGCGACGTGTGCCCCGTCTGCGCCGCTCTGGCGCGCTGACGACCCCATGACGCCCTGCTGCCGGGTGGATGCGCCCACCCGGCTGCAGGTGCACCTGTCCCGGCCGTGGGCCGGGTCGGCTCAGCGCCCGGTGAACACCGGCGGGCGCTTGGCCAGGAACGCCTCGACGGCCTCGCGGTGGTCCGCGCTCTGCCCCACCTCCGCCTGGAGCCGGCCTTCCAGGGCCAGCGTGTCCGCGAGCGAGTCGGTCGCGGCGGTGGCCAGCACCGTCTTCACGGCGCGGTAGGCGGCCGTGGGGCCGGCGGCGAGCCGCTCGGCCAGGCCCCGGGCCTCGGCCGGCACCTGCTCGGCGGCGACGACGCGGTGCACCAGCCCCCACTCCGCGGCCTGCTCGGCCAGGAACGGCTCGGGGAACAGCAGCAGCTCGGCGGCCCGGGAGCCACCCACGCTGTGCACCAGGCGCGCGGCCAGCGCGGAATCGCTGGACAGCCCGATCCCGGTGAACGCGGTGGTGAACTTCGCGCCTGCGGCGGCCACCCGGATGTCCCCGGCCAGGGCGATGCCGAGCCCCGCGCCCGCGCACGCGCCGTTGATCGCCACGACCACCGGCACCCGCAGGGCGGCCAGGGCCAGCACGAGCGGGTTGTACTCGTGCTCCACCACCGACAGCGGGGCCGGCGCCCCGCCCTGCATCTCGGCCAGGTGCTCGCCCAGGTCCTGCCCGACGCAGAACGCCCGGCCGGTGCCGGTGAGCAGCACCGCCCGCACCGACGCGTCGGACGCCACCGCCTGCACCGCGGCGAGCAGGTCGCGGCGGGAGTCGTGGGTCAGCCCCGGCCGCAGCAGGGTCAGCGTCGCGACGCCGCCGGCGTCCTCCCTGGTCACGGTGTCGGACATCGTCGTCGCGCCTCCCGGCTCGTCCCGGGGCCGCGACTCCCGCGGTCCCTCTGGGTCACCTTGTCACGCTCCGTACGGTCCACGGGCACCCCGCATCCCACGCGCGCCGCACGGAACGGCGATGCCGGTGGCTCCCCGATCACGCACCGCAACCGGCACGCCGGGGCGATCCGCCGCGGACGGCCGGATGTCCGGAGCGCCCACCTCGATCGTGGACCATGAGCCGAAGCCACGTGTAGCCGGGCAGCGCAGTGGACAGCACACGAGGGGCGCCGCACCGGTGCCCGGACGGCGACGTGCCCCGAGGGGCGAGGACGAGGAGTGGCCTCCGTGGTGGAACCAGGGCGCAGGTGCCTGGGTGACCGCTACGAGCTGCACTCGCTGATCGCCTCCGGCGGCATGGGGCAGGTCTGGCGCGGGCTGGACGTCGCCCTCCACCGCCCCGTCGCGGTCAAGGTGCTCCGCAGCGAGTACACCGGCGACGCCACCTTCGTGGCGCGCTTCCGCGCCGAGGCCCAGCACGCCGCCGCGCTCAGCCACCCGCACATCGCCGCGGTCTTCGACTACGGCGAGGAGACGGCGCGCGACGGCTCGGGGGAGACCCTCGCCTACCTGGTGATGGAGCTGGTGGAGGGCGAGCCGCTGTCGGCGCTGCTGCACCGGGAGGGCGCGCTGCCGCCGGCGACGACGCTGTCGGTGCTGCGGCAGACGGCCTCGGCGCTGGCCGAGGCGCACCGGGCCGGGATGGTCCACCGGGACGTGAAGCCGGGGAACATCCTCGTCCGCCCCGACGGTGGCGTGAAGATCACCGACTTCGGCATCGCCTGGTCGGCCCGCAGCGTGGCGCTGACCCGCACCGGCCAGGTCATCGGCACCCCCCAGTACCTGTCCCCGGAGCAGGCGGAGGGCCGGCACGCCAGCCCGGCCAGCGACGTCTACGCGCTCGGCCTGATCGGCTACGAGTGCCTGACCGGGCATCCCGCGTTCGAGGGCGACAACGCGGTCACCATCGCGCTCAAGCAGGTGCAGCAGGATCCGGAGCCGTTGCCGGGGGAGCTCCCGCCGGGGGTGCGGACGCTCATCACCCGCGCGCTGGTGAAGGACCCGGCCGCGCGCTTCGCCGACGGAGCCGCCTTCGCCGCCGCCATCGCCGAGGTGGAGGCCGGTCGCGAGCCGGCCCCGATCGCCGGCACGGTGGAGGCGCCGCAGGTCGCCGGCGCCACGTCGGCCCGGCGGTCGCGTCGTCGTGCTGCCTCCGCCCGGCCCGAGGGACCGAGCACGCGGCCCGGCACCGCCGGCCCACCGGTGGCTCCCCGGCGCAACCGGGTGGGGGTCGTCCTGCTGCCGTTGCTGGGCCTGCTCGCCGGGGCCGGCATCACCGCCGCGCTGCTGCAGTCGCTCACCCAGGGGCCGCCGACGTCCACGGCCGCCGCGGCCGAGCAGCCGGTGAGCGGCAGCTTCGTGCTGTCCGAGGAGGACTACATCGGACGCCCGGTCGGTGAGGTGACCGATCGGCTGACCACGCTCGGGCTGAACGTCACCGTGCGCGCCGAGGTGCGCGACGACGTCATCCCCGACCGCGTCACCGGGATCGAGCCGGCGGGCCGGCAGCTCCAGGCGGGCGACCGGGTGGTCGTCCACTACGCGGCCGCGCCGCAGCAGCGCAGTCCCGAACGGGGCTCGGCGATCACCGGTGCCGCCGTCGACCCCGCCGCGGTGCCGCCGCCCGCAGAACCGGCCGAGCCGACCCCGGTGGCGCCGCAGACCACCACGGCACCGGCCCCCTCCACGACGATGGCGGCCTCGCCCACCACGAGCACCGCCGAGCCGACCCCGACCGCCGAACCGACGTCGTCCCCCACCGAGGCCGCACCGACGACCACCGCGGCCCCGACGAGCAGCACGCCGCCGACTCCGTGATGCCGGGGCCCGGTCCGGCCGGCCCCTCCCTGCTGGGCGACCGGTACGAACTGCTGACCCTGTTGGCGACCGGCGGCATGGGGCAGGTCTGGCGGGCCCGCGACACCCTGCTGCGGCGGCCGGTCGCGGTGAAGGTGCTGCGCAGCGAGTACACCGGGGACGCCACCTTCCTCGCCCGGTTCCGGGCGGAGGCGCAGCACACGGCGGCCCTGACCCACCGGAACATCGCCGCGCTGTACGACTACGGGGAGACGCCGGCGGGGACGGGCGAGCACCTCGCCTACCTGGTGATGGAGCTGGTGGAGGGGGAGTCCCTCGCGCAGGTGCTGGCCCGCGAGGGCCGGCTGGACCCGCAGCGCACCCTGGACGTCCTCGATCAGGCGGCGGCCGGGCTGGCGGCCGCGCACGCCGCCGGGCTGGTGCACCGCGACGTGAAGCCGGGCAACCTGCTGGTCGCCCGGGACGGCACGGTGAAGATCGCCGACTTCGGCATCGCCTGGTCGGCCGGCAGCGCCGCGCTCACCCAGACCGGCCAGGTGGTCGGCACCGCGCACTACCTCTCCCCGGAGCAGGCGGCGGGCCAGAAGGCGGGGCCGGCCAGTGACGTCTACGCGCTGGGGATGATCGGCTACGAGTGCCTGGCGGGGCACCGGGCGTTCGACGGCGACAACTCGGTGCAGATCGCGCTGCGGCAGCTGCGCGAGATGCCCCCACCGCTGCCCGGCGACCTCCCCGAGCCGGTGCGCACGCTCGTCGACCGGGCTCTGCTCAAGGATCCCGCGGAGCGCTTCGCGGACGGCGCCGCCTTCCGGGCCGCCGTCGAGGACGTGCGGGCCGGACGGGCGCTGACCCCGGTGCCGGCGGCCGGGGACACCCGCCCCTTCGTCACCTCGGGGGAGCCGCCACGGCCCCTCCGGCGCCGTCTCCTGGCCCCGGTCGCCGCCCTGGTGGTGGGCGTCGGGCTGGGCGTCGCCGCCCTGCAGGTCTGGGGCGACGCGCCCGCCGGACCGGTGGCGGAGGCCGCGACCGAGACCCCCGAACCCGTCGTGCTGCGGGCCGAGGACCTGGTGGGCCGCCCGGTGGACGAGGTGGAGGCCGAGCTGACCGACCTGGGCCTCGGCGTCGAGCGGACGGCGCAGGAGACCACGGCCGTGGCGGCCGGCTCGGTCGTGTCGGTCAGCCCCGTGGGCGCTCTGCCGCGGGGCACCGTGGTCACCCTCACCCATGCCCTGGCGCCGCCGCCGGCCCCGCCGGTGCCGGATCCCGTGCCCGTGCCCGTCCCCGTCCCGGTGCCGACCATGGCGGTCACCCCGCTGGACGGTGCGGACGGCGGGAACGCCGGGGAGGACGCCGCCCCGGCCGGGCCCGGGAACGGCGGCGGGAACGGGAACGGCGGCGGGAACGGGAACGGCGGCGGCAACGGCAACGGCAACGGCAACGGCAACGGCCGTGGGGCGGGCAGGGGCTGATCCCCCACGCGCTCCCGGTCGCGGTGTGTCAGGCGCTGCGGCGGCCCGCCCGGAGCCACAGGGCGGCGCCGAGGGCGCCCACGGCGGCGGTGAGCAGGAAACCGCGGTCGCTGTCGGCGCCGGGCAGCACGACCAGCACCCAGAAGACGGCCAGCCCGACCAGGCCGCCGGCGGCGATCGACCAGCCGGACCCGCCCAGCCGGCGACCCCCCGGGATGAGCTCCGCGACCGCCGCGAGGCCCAGGAGGACGCACACGGTGGCGAAGGCCGACCACAGCGGGATGGCCGACCACGCCGACACGGTGCCGAACTCCAGCGACAGCCCCAGCTGCAGCAGGACGAGGGACAGCAGCACCAGACCGCCGGCCATCAGCGCCGCCTTGTCCCGCGGTGGCCGCTCGGCAGCCGGGGTCTCCGTCGGCTCCTCGAGGGTCTGCGGCCAGGACGCCCCCGGCGGCGGGGGCGGCGGCGTGCCGGCCCCGGGCAGACCCGGCACGAACCCGACCGGGCCGGTCTCGTGGTGCGAGGGGACCTCAGGGGCCGGGGCGGGTGGCGTGGGTGGGGATGCGGGCATCGCGGCCGGGGCCGGGGACGGGGCCGGGGACGACGGCGGCGGCAGCTGCTGGACCGACGTCGCGCCGGTGGCGGCCGGCGTCACCACGGGGATCTCCTGCGTCGACGACGGGGCAGCGGCGCCCGCGGGGGTGTCGGGGGACTGCGGGTCGGACGGCGTGCTCACGGTGCCTCCTCGCGGGTCCGGCGGGTCGCCGGTCGGTGCTGTGCGGTCCTGACGCTATCGGCGGCCGGGGCCACGGGCAGCGGGGCGCCCCGGTCGGACGACGACGATCCTGGCGCCCGGTACTGCCGGGCGCCGTCGGCCGACCTAGGGTCGGGCCGTGGTCATGCGCGCCGGCATCGTCGTCACCGGTACCGAGGTGCTCACCGGGCGGGTACCCGACCGCAACGGCCCATGGCTGGCCGAGCAGCTGCGGCGCCTCGGCGTCGACGTCGGGCACGTCGTGCTGGTGGGCGACCGGCCGGGCGACCTCCGGGCCGCCCTGGCCTTCCTGGCCGGGCTCGGCACCGACCTGCTGATCACCACCGGAGGGCTCGGACCCACCGCCGACGACCTCACCGCCCAGGTGGTGGCCGAGTTCCAGGACCGGCCGTCGGCCGTCGACCCGGCGCTCGAGCAGCGGGTGGCCGCCGTGGTGGAGCGGCTGATGGCCCGGCGGGGCTGGGCGGCCGACCCGGCGGCGACGGCGGCCGGGGTGCGCAAGCAGGCCATCGTCCCGGCGGGTGCCACGGTGCTGGAGCCGATCGGCACCGCCCCCGGTCTCGTCGTCCCCCCGGCGGACGGGCGCGGCGGGCCCCCGGTGGTCGTGCTGCCCGGGCCGCCGGGGGAGCTGCGCGGGATGTGGCCGGCGGCCGTGGCGGCTCCGGCCGTTCGGGACCTGCTCGCCGGGGCCGGGGAGCTCCGGCAGGAGACCCTGCGCCTCTGGGGCACGCTCGAGGCCCAGCTGGCCGCCACCCTCCGCGGGATGGAACCGGAGCAGGCCGGGCTGGAGGTCACCACCTGCCTGCGCGAGGGCGAGCTGGAGATCGTGACCCGCTTCGCCGCGCAGGCCCAGCCGGCCTACGACCGGTTCGCCGGCCTGCTCCGGCAGGAGTACGCCACGACGCTGTTCTCCACCGGGCCGACGCTCGACGAGCTGGTCACCACGGCCCTGGCCGACGGCGGCCTGACGATCGCCACCGGTGAGTCCTGCACGGGCGGTCTCCTGGCGGCCCGGCTCACCGAGCGCCCCGGGTCCTCCGCGTACGTGCTGGGTGGAGTCACCGCCTACGCGAACACGGCCAAGCAGCAGCTGCTCGGCGTGGATCCGGGCGTCCTCGCCGAGCACGGCGCCGTGAGCCCCGAGGTCGCGAGGGCGCTGGCGGACGGTGCGCGCGCCCGCTTCGGCGCCGATCTGGGTGTGGGCATCACCGGCGTCGCCGGACCGGGCGGCGGCACCGAGGCCAAGCCCGTGGGCACGGTGCACCTGTGCGTCGTGGGGCCCGAGGGCGCGGTCGCGGAGCGGGCACTCGCCCTTCCGGGGAGCCGGTCGGCGGTGCGGGAACGAACCGTCACGATGGCCCTGCACCTGCTGCGCGAGCTGCTGCTCGGCGGACCGCCGGCATGACCACGACGACGCTGCACGCGACCGGGCCGCGGCCGCCGGCGGAGGTGTGGGAGCGCTACCGCCTGCTCGACCGCTGGTCGGAGTGGGCGCCGCAGATCACCGGCGTCGAGTGCTCGCGGCGCGAGCTGACCGCCGGTGCCCGCGGCCGGGTGCGCGGCCTGGGCGTGCCGCTGCCGTTCACCATCGAGGCGGTCGACCCCGCTGCCCGCTCGTGGTCGTGGACCGTCGGCGTCGGCCCGCTCCGGATGCGGCTGCACCACTGGGTCGCCGACGGCCCGGACGGCGGCACGACGACCGGCCTGCGCACCACCGGCCCGGCGCCGCTCGTGCTCCCCTACGCGCCGCTGGCGCGGTGGGCGCTGCACCGGCTGGTGCGCTAGCGGGGGGCCTCAGCCGAGCAGGGCCGGGGGCCCGTCGGGCGCGGTCGCCCTGCTCACCGGCTCCCCGTCCAGTCGGGCGTGGATGACGAGTCGCTGCTCGGCGGAGTACTTCGGGTGGCAGGTGGTCAACGTCAGGAACGCGCCGGTGGCCGGCCCACCCGCCGGGCCGCCCGGCGTGGGCGACAGCACGGTGACGTCGGTGGGGCGCACGATCCGGCGGCCGGGGATGCCGCTGGGGTCGCCGGCGAAGTCCTGGTCGCCGGGTGCGCCGAGGACCCGGTAGACGAACCAGGTCCCGGCGGTCTCCACGACGATCGGGTCCCCGGGGCGCAGCCGGTCGAGGTCGAGGAACGGCGAGCCCCGGCCGACGCGGTGGCCGGCGAGGGCGAGGTTGCCCTGCTCCCCGGGCATCGCCGTCCTCAGGTAGTGGCCGGGGCCCTGGGCCAGCTGGGTCTGGGCCGTCCCCTCGACCACGACCCGCTCGTAGTCCGCGCCCAGGCGCGGGATGTGCAGGACGGCGAAGGGTTCGCCGACGGCCACGTCGAGGACCTCCGGTGGTGCCGGCGCCGGGGCGTCGCCGGGGGGAGGCGCCGCGGCCACCGGGCCGGGGCCGCCGACCGTGGGGTCCTCGGCCCAGTCGTCCCGGATCTGCTCGGTCAGCCGGTCCTGCTCCCGGGCGGCGAGGAGGTCGGTCACCCACAGCTCGTAGCCGACGAACAGCAGCGCAACCAGGCCGACGGTGAGCAGGGTCTGGCCGGTGCCGCGGACCAGCGTGCGGCCCACGTCGCGGCCGCGCGGGGGGCGGCCGACGGCGCGGGTCCGCCCCGGCCGGACGTCCTGGTCGAGTGCGCTCATCGCCGCCGAACCCGTCTCGTCGTGCCGGAGGGTGGCGACGCCGCCTGCCGGGGGTCGCCCGGCAGACGGCGTCGGAGGTGGAGCCCGGCCCGCCGCCCGGGGTGCTCGGGGCGGCGGGCCGGTGGATCAGACCGTCGCGGTGGAGCGACGGCGACCGGCCAGCGTCAGCGCGGCACCCAGACCGAGGGCCAGCAGGCCCAGGGCGAGCGGAGCGGAGACGTCGGAGCCGGTGTAGGCGAGCTGCCCGGTGGGCTGCGACATCGCGGCCTGCTGCACCGGCGCCCTGTAGGCGGCCGGAGCCGCCTTCACGGCGTGCACCGGAGCGGGAGCCGCGTAGTGCACGGGCTTCGCGACCGGCTTGTCCACCGGCTGCTGGGCGGGCTGCTGGGCGGGCTGCTCGGCAGGCTTGTCGCTGGGCTTCGGGTAGCAGGCCCAGCCCTGGCCACCGGCCGAGGCGTTGTTCGAGCAGACCACGTCGGCACCACCGGCGATCGAGATGATGTTGACGATGTTGGTGATGTGCTGCTCGCAGTCGACGGGGCCCGATTCGGAGGTGCAGGTGAGCGTGTTGTTGTTGCCCACGACCACCTTGATGATCGAATCGCCGCCGATGGCATCGACCGTGCCCGTCTCGGCGTCGTTGTCGGCCTCGTTCCGCGCCCTGCTGTCCTGGTCGATGTCGGTGTCGGCGTCACCCCCGTCGCCACGCTGCCCGCCCGAGCCGCCGCGGGTCTCGGAGTCGTTGTCGTTGTAGGACTCGGCGTCGTAGTGCGCGCCGTTGCCGGACGAGGCGTTGTTGCTGCCGCTGACGCCGGCGGAGCCGCCGCGGGAGGCCACCTCGACCTCGTTGTGGACGGTCTGCGTTGCCTCGACGTGGCCCTTGTCGTCGCTCTCGGCGTCGAGCTCGTTGCCGTTCCCGGCGAGGACGCCGACGAGCGAGTCGCCACCCTCGGCGCGGACGTTGCCCGAACGGGAGTAGTTGTCCACGCTGTTACGAGCCCTGCTGTCCTGGTCGACGTCGGTGTCGGCGTCGCCGCCGTCGCCGTGTCCGCCGCCCGATCCACCGGTGGTGGTGGACTCGTTGCTGTTCCCCGACTCGGCGTTGTAGTGCGCGCCGTTGCCGGACGAGGCGTTGTTGCTGCCGCTCACGGCGGCGGAACCGCCGTGGGAGGCGACCCCGACCTCGTTGTGGACGGTCTGCGTGGCCCCGACGTGGCCCTTGTCGTCGCTCTCGGCATCGACGGTGTTGCCGTTGCCGGCGATCACGACGACGTAGGACGTGCCGCCGGTGGCGGTCGTGTTGCCGGAGCGGGACTCGTTCTGCACGTCGTTGACGGCAGCGCTGTCCTGCTCGACCTCGGTGTCGGCGTTGCCACCGTCAGCGTGACCGCTGCCGCCGGCTCCACCCGTGGTCGTGGACTCGTTGGTGTTCGCGGAGGTGGCGTTGTGCTCGGCGCTGACGCCGCTCGAGGCGTTGCTGCTGCCGCTGACGCCGGCGTCACCTCCTTCGGAGGCGCTGGCCACCGCCTGGCCGAGGAAGAGGATTCCTCCGGCCATACCTGCAACGGCCAGGCCGTTGCGTACGGATCGTCTCATCGTGTGCGTGTCCTTCATGGGTGTGCGCGCCGCGAACGGGTAGGACAGGGCGCGCGGGTGAATGGAATGGGTGGAACGAGCGGGGCGGCTGCACTTGGTCGGTGATGTGCCCCCCGTGGCACACCTGGGGACAGCGCGGGCCGCGTAGGCGGCGCGTCAGTCCGGCCGGGTGGCGGGGTCGGTCGCCGAGGTGGCGGTCGATCCCGCCACCGGCGCCGTGCGCTCGTTGCTGCTGTCGTCGCCGGGCACGTCCCACCCCGAGCGCAGCACGGCGGCCACGGACGAGGTGCCGGTGCGCGGCTGGCCCGGTCCGGCGGTCTGGCCGCTGCAGGCCGTCAGGCCGCTGACCGCGGTCGCCGACGGGAGGGGGACGGGGAGCGGCGCGGGCGGGACGAGGGGCGTCTCCGCCGGCCTCGCTGCCACGACCGGCTCGAGGGGCGCGGTCGACGCCGTCACGGTCGAGGCCGCGCGGAGCGACGTCGGGCGGGCGGGCGGTGCGACGCCGGTGTCCCGGTCGCCGGGTGCGGAGACGGCGAACGCGGGGACCGGGGCGCAGTCGAGGGCCGACGCGGTGGGGCCGACGGCCGTGGCCGTGCCGGCCGGCAGCGACCCGCAGGTGGGCGCCGGTTCCGGCGCGCCGACGTCGGTGGTGCAGGTGGGGGTCGACGGCTCCTTGTCGGCCGTGGTCGCGTCCGTCGCGTCGCCCGGCGTGGTCGTCGCCGTGCCGCCGTGGGTGGTGGTGGCCGTCGACGTGCTGGTCGTCGTCATCGTGGTGGTGGAGCTGGTGGTGGTGGAGCTCGTGGTGGTGGAGCTGGTGGTGGTGGAGCTGGTGGTGGTCGTCGTGCTCGTGGTCGTCGTCGTGGCCGGCGCTCCGGCCGGATCGGGCGTTCCGTTCATGGGGGCGGTGCCCTCGCCGCCCGCCGCGGTGGCATCCGGCGGCTGCGTCGTGGCCGTCGAGGTGGACGTGGTCGACACCGTCGCGGAGCCCGATGCCGAGGAGGTGGTCGACGTCGTCGACGACCGCTCGCTCGACGAGGTGGACGACGTGCCCGCGGACGACGCGCTGCCGGAGTGCGAGGACGTCGTCCCCGCGGTGCCGGTGGACCCGTCGGGCCCTGGGTCGCTGTCCGGCGCGGCCGCCGGGGTGGTCGTGGCCGACGGGGCCTCCTCGGCGCGGACCGCGTCGTCGGTGCCGACGGCCATCCCGGCGTACACGCCGGCGCCCAGGAGGCACGCCGCAGCCACTCGCCGGAGCCACGGCCCGCGAGCCGCGAGCGGCCGCCGGCCGTCGTCGAGCTCCGCGGTCCCTGGCATGAGGCGGACGTTAGGAACCGGTTCGTCCGCTGACCAGTAGCCAGCCGACGAGCAATTTTTATGCGGCGTGTCACAGATGGATACCGGATCGGGGGATAGCGCAGGGTTACGAAATCGGCTGGTACCGCAGCGTACCGAAGAGGTCCCGACCAGGCGGGCGCCCGAACGGCCCCCTCCGGCGCCGTCCGTTCCGGGACGCCCACCGGCACGTACGGTGCGCTCATGCCTGCCACCCACCAGGTCACCAACCAGGTCCCGCCGCTGGTCGGGCACGATCCCATCGGCGGTGACGCGGCACTGGCCGAGGCCTGCCTGCGGCACGCCGACGCCGCGACGCTCGAGTCGCTCGGCGAGCTGGGCCGGATCGCCGGCAGCGAGGAGGCCCGGGAGTGGGGGCGGCTGGCCAACGAGAACCCACCGCGGCTGCGCACCCACGACCGCTACGGGCACCGCATCGACGAGGTGGAGTTCCACCCGCACTGGCACGACCTGATGCGCACCGCCGTGGAGAACGGCCTGGCCGGGGCGCCGTGGGCCGACGCTCAGCAGGCCACCCACCCCACCGCCCCGGGCCGTCACGCCCACGTGCGCCGGGCCGTCGGCTATCTCGGCTGGACCCAGGTCGAGATGGGTCACGGCTGCCCGGTGACGATGACCTACGCCGTCGTCCCCGCCCTGCGCCGGGCTCCCGAGCTGGCGGCGCGGTACGAGGCCGGGCTCACCGCACGCGCCTACCAGTTCGGCCTCGCCGAGCCCACCGGCAAGGCCGGGCTGGTCGCCGGCATGGGCATGACCGAGAAGCAGGGCGGCTCCGACGTTCGGGCAAACGCCACCCGCGCCGTCGCGCGGGCCGACGGCAGCTATGCGCTCACCGGCCACAAGTGGTTCACGAGCGCGCCGATGAGCGACCTGTTCCTGGTCCTCGCGCAGCTGGACGAGGGGGTCTCCTGCTTCGCCGTCCCCCGGGTCCTGCCCGACGGCGACCGCAACGTGTTCCACGTGCAACGTCTCAAGGACAAGCTCGGTGACCGGTCCAACGCCTCCAGCGAGGTCGAGTTCGAGGGCACCACCGGCTGGCTGGTCGGCGAACCGGGCAGGGGGGTGCCGGCCATCATCGAGATGGTCAACATGACCCGCATCGACTGCGTGCTGGGCTCGGCGGCGACGATCCGCGCCGCGCTGACCCAGGCGATCCACCACGCCCGGCACCGGAGCGCCTTCGGGGCCCGGCTGGTCGACCAGCCGCTGATGCAGAACGTGCTGGCCGATCTCGCCCTGGAGAGCGAGGCCGCCACGGCACTGGCGATCCGGCTGGCCGCGGCGGTCGACGCGGGGGAGGCGGCGTTCCTGCGGCTGGCGGGCGCCGCGGCCAAGTACTGGGTGTGCAAGCGCTCGCCGGGCGTCGTCGCCGAGGCCATGGAGGTGCTGGGCGGCAACGGGTACGTGGAGGACTCGGGGCTGCCCCGCCTCTACCGGCAGGCGCCGCTGAACTCGATCTGGGAGGGCTCGGGCAACGTCATCGCCCTCGACGTCCTCCGCGCCCTGGAGCGGTCCGGGGAGTCCCTGGCGGCCGTCACCGCCGAGCTGGAGCTCGCCCGCGGTGCCGACCGGCGGTTCGACGACGCCGTGGAGCGGCTGTCCGCCGAGCTCGGGAACCGGGAGGGCCTGCCGTTCCGGGCCCGCCGCGTCGCCGGGCAGCTGGCGACGTGCCTGCAGGGATCGCTGCTGCTGCGGCACGCCCCGGCGGAGGTCGCCGAGGCGTTCTGCGCCTCTCGCCTGGGCGGCGACGGCGGCGCGGTCCTCGGCACGCTCCCGGCCGGCGCGGGCGTGGCCCGGATCGTCGAGCGGGCCGGAGTCGCGACGCGCTGAGAACCCCTGCGGACTATTACCCTCAGGAGTGGTTCGCGTGCTGCCCGGTGTCACACCGCGAGCGGCCGGTGCCCGGAGTCCGCGTGCGCGGGCCGGACAAGTGGACGAGAGCGGGCAGCGTGCAACCAGGTGACGTCCGGCCCCCCGGGAGCCGGCCCGACCCGCTGGGCGGCGTGCCGGACGCGGTCTACCGCCTCGACCCCGACGGCCGCTTCGCCTACCTCAACCCCGCGGCCGAGCGGATGCTCGGGCGCCGCGCCGAGGAGCTGCTGGGGCGCAGCGCCCGGGACGCCTTCCCGGCGCTGCGCGGTTCGCTGGCCGAGGAGCAGTACCAGCAGGTGCTCGGTGACGGGCGGCCCCGCGAGTTCCACTTCTTCTACGAGCCGCTGGCCCGCTGGTTCGAGGTGCGGATCTTCCCGGACCCCGCAGGCGCGGCGGTCCTCTTCCGCGACATCGACGGCCGCCGGCGCAGCGACGAGGAGCGCGACGCACAGCTGCGCGGGCTGAGCGCCGTCCTCGAGGCGTTGCCCTCGCCGACGGTCCTGGTCGGCCCGGACGGCCGGATCCTCTCGGCCAACGGGGCCTGGACGCGCAGCGGCGAGGACCTCCTGCCGGCGGTGTCCTGGCCGGGGCGCCCGGGGGAGGACTACCTGACCGCGATGACCCGCGGCCTCGGGCCCCGGGCGCACGCCGAGCTCACGGCCGGCGTCCGCTCGCTGCTCGGTGGGGCGACGAGCTCCGACGGCCGCACGTTCTCCCTGGACTACTCCGCCGACGGTCCGACCGGCCCCGTCTTCTTCCACCTGCAGGCCACCCGCGTCGACCGCGAGGGCCGGGTCGTGATCACCCACACCGACGTGACCGAGCAGGTACGGGCACGGGACGACCTGGTCTGGAAGGTCCGGCACGACGACCTCACCGGCCTCCCCAACCGCGCGCGGCTGCTGGAGCTCACGGGGGAGGCGCTGGCCGCGCCGGGTCGCACCGCCGGCGCCCTGCTCATGATCGACCTCGACGGCTTCAAGACCATCAACGACTCCCTGGGGCACCAGATCGGCGACGAGCTCCTGCGGCAGGTGGCCGGCCGGTTGTCCGAGGAGATCAGGCCGGGCGACACGGTGGCCCGGCTGGGCGGCGACCAGTTCGTCGTCCTGGCGCACGGCTGCGACGCCTCCGAGGCGGCGGCCCTGGCGTTCCGGCTGCAGACGGTCTTCGTCCAGCCCTTCACGTCCGGTGAGATCTCCGTCCCGCTGAGCGCCAGCATCGGGGTCGCGGTGGCCCGCCCCGACGTGGTGGACGCCCACCACCTGCTCAGCGACGCCGACGCCGCGATGTTCGCGGCCAAGAGCTCCGGGCGGGACCGCGTGCACCTGTTCTCGCCGTCCCTGCGCGAGGCGGCCCGCTGGCGGCTGGAGGTGGCCACCAGGCTGCGCGGCGACGCCATCGACCAGCTGGTGGTGCACTACCAGCCCGTGGTCCGCCTGGACGACGGGCGGATCGAGGGCGTCGAGGCCCTGGTGCGCTGGCAGCACCCCGAGCGCGGGCTGCTCGCCCCGGACACCTTCCTGTCCGTCGCCGAGGAGACCGGCCAGATCATCCCCATCACCCGGTGGCTGCTGCGCGAGACGACCCGCCGGGCGGCCGAGTGGGCGGCCGACGGCATGCCGCTGCGGATGTCGGTGAACGTCAGCGCCCGGCACTTCTCGGCGGAGACCCTGGTGCGCGACGTGCGCGTGGCCCTCCAGCAGTCGGGTCTGCCGGCCGACCAGCTGGTCCTCGAGCTGACCGAGACCAGCGTCGCGGAGGACCCGACGCGGGCGGAGGACCAGCTCTCGGTGCTGCGCCGCTTCGGCGTGCGGGTGGCCATCGACGACTTCGGCACCGGCTGGTCGTCGCTGGCGCAGCTGTTCTCCCTCCCCATCGGGACGCTCAAGATCGACCGGTCGCTGCTCGCCGCCGCCGAGCGCGTGTCGGTGGGCGACACCGGGGCGGTGCTCGCGGCCATCGTGGGGCTGACCCGGACGCTGGGCATCCGGTCGGTCGCCGAGGGCATCGAGACCCCCGAGCACCTGCGCATGGTGCGCGCGGCCGGGTGCGACCTGGCGCAGGGCTGGCTGCTCGGCCACCCGATGCCGGCCGACCGGCTGCGCGAGTGGGTGCGCGAGGTGCAGCGGCAGGGCGGCGACCTGTGCACGCTGGCCGTGTCCGGCGGCGCGGTCCCCGCGAGCAGGTGAGCGTCCGTCGCCGGGTGCGTCGGGCCACCTCCCCCGTCGGACCGCCGCCACCGGCACCCGACGTCACCTCACGGGCCGACGCCGGGCCCCCGGACGGTGACGCGCCGCCGCCCGTGGACACCTCGCCGGACACCGACCGGCAGACTGGTCCCGTGCTGGACACCCCGGAGCCCCAGGCCGACGTCAACGGCGGGTCGCCGGTCACGGTCGACGACGGGCGGTCGCGTCCCCCGCTGGACCTGCTGATCTGGGACGCCCCGAACATCGACATGACCCTGTCGACGGTCATCGGTGCGCGGCCCACGGCGGCCTCCCGCCCCCGGTTCGACGCCATCGCGGCCTGGTTCGTGGAGGGGGCGGGGGATCCGTCCGCACCGGGCGCCGCCGAGGTCGAGGCCTGCGTCTTCGCCAACATCCCGCCGCAGCCGGGGTCGCTCCAGCGCTGGGTCGAGGCGCTCCGCGGATTCGGCTACTCGGTGTTCGCCCGGCCGAAGACGCAGCCGGACGACGACATCGACCAGGACATGCTCGACCACATCGCCGTGCGGGCGCACAGCCACCGGCTGCGGCGGCTGGTCGTGTTCTCCGGGGACGGTCGCAACTTCGCCGAGCCGCTCGAGGACCTCGTCCGCGACGGCATCCAGGTCGTCGTCGTCGCCTTCAGCGAGGTGGCCGGCTACGCCATCAGCTCGGACCTGCTCGAGTTCATCGACATCGAGGACGTGCCGGGCGCCTTCGTCGAGCCGCTGGACCGGGTCCGGCTGGACGCGCTGCCCGCGGACGGCGCCTGGCTGCGGCCCACCCGGAGCCTGCGCGACTTCGTCGCGGCCTTCACCGCCCGCCGGGGCGGCTGACCTCCCGGTACGCGACGGGGGCGGCCCGGACGGGGCATCGCTCACCCGCCCGGGTGGCCCGGCCGGCAGGCGCTCAGGTATGCCGGTGGGCTGCCGATCACCCATCCGTGCGGTGGATCTCGATGGAGCGCCTCGAGGCGGTGCTGCGCCGGGGCGACGTGCTGCCGGCCGCGGCGTCGTCGCCGGTGGGGCACGACGTCCGCACGGGCAAGGGCGTACGCAACTCCGCTCCCCCGGTGACCCAGCTCGCCGCCGCCCATCCCGGCCTGGCCGGGGAGGTCGTGGCGACCGGCCGCACGGCGGGGCTGCTGATCTGCTGGATGTCCGTCGTGCTGGTGCCCACGTGGACGGCGGTGGACCACCTGGTGGTCCCGGAACTGGCCGGCGAGTTCCTCGTGGTCCGACTGCTGGGCGAGATCCCCATGCTCCTGGCGCTCGCGGCGATGTGGCGATGGCCCGTCGGCCGGCGGCGGCCGGAAGGCCTCGCGCTGTTCGTGCTCGCCGTCGTCCAGCTGGAGATCGCCTGGATGCTCGCGGTGGTCCCCGACCGGGAGTACTACCTGCCCGGCTTCACCCTGGCCATCTTCGGCAGCGGGTGCTTCATGGCGGCCCGGCCGCGCTGGACCGGCGCCCTCGTCGGCCTGTCCTGGGCCTTCCTGGGCCTGTCCATGCTCGGTTGGCAGGATCTCGGCGCCGCTGACCTCGTCGCGGTCACGATGGTCATCGGCACCGCCTCCGTCATCGCGATGCTGACCCACCTCCGCCGCCACGCCCTCCAGGTCCGCGAGATCCTCACCCGGCTCCGGCTGGAGCGCGAGCAGCAGCGCACCGGTGTGCTGCTCGCCCAGCTCGAGCGGCTCAGCCACGAGGATCCGCTCACCGGGCTGGCCAACCGCCGTCGCTGGGACGCCGAGCTCGCGGCCGCGTGCACGCGGGCCCGGGCCCGCGGTGAGGTGCTGAGCGTGGTGCTGGTCGACCTGGACCACTTCAAGGACGTCAACGACCGGCACGGCCACGCCGGCGGTGACGACGCCCTGCGCGCCGTCGCCGGTCTGCTGTCGGCCCGCGTGCGCGGCGGTGACCTGGTCGCGCGGCTGGGCGGGGACGAGCTGGCCGTCCTGCTGCCCGATGCGGACGCGGGGCGGGCGGCGGAGATCGCCGAGCAGCTGCGCCGGGAGGCCCGCACCCTGCGGCCGGACGGGTTCGGCGCCGAGGAGATCAGCCTGTCCCTCGGCGTCGCGGCCGCCCGGGGCGGGGACGCCTACCCGCTGGAGCTGATGTCCCGCGCCGACGAACAGCTCTACCGCGCCAAGCAGACCCGCAACGCCGTCGGTGCGGCCGGCCGGCGCGCGGCGCCGCAACCGGCCGCCCGCCCGGAGCCCCAGCCGGCCGGCTGAGCGCCGGCGACCAGCAAGGACCGGCCGGCACCCCCGGCGTGCCACCCCCGGCGAGTCGGCGGGGCGGGGCATCGCGGGCACCGGGACGCCGGTTACCGTTCCCCACCGGGCAGGTGCCGCGGCGGGAGAGCCGGTGCGCGCACCGGATCGGAGAGGACCCATGAGCAGCGTTCCCGGCGTCGACCACCCGGCCGAGCAGTCCGAGGTCGACATCCGGCTGACCTCCGCCAACGTGTCGGTCACGGCGCGGGTGGAGGTCGTCCACGACGGCGTCATCTCCGTCCGGCCGTCCACCAGCGAGTACGTCGGCCAGTCGGTGGCCGGGGTCGGCGACCTGGTCGAGGTCTACTGGATGACCGGCGACGGCCACCGCGCGGTGCCCGCCGAGGTCACCGACGTCGAGCAGGGCGCGGTGATCCGCTGGCGGCTGACGATCAGCGGCGAGGCCGAGCACAGCCAGCGCCGCGAGGCGGTGCGCGGCCGGCTCGCCCTCCCCGTGGAGGCGGAGTTCGGCGGCGTGCCGCTCACCGGCGAGACGGTGGACATCAGCGAGAACGGGACGCGGGCCCACTTCGAGGGCTTCGGCCTGCCCCCGGAGCCCGGGACGACGTTCGCGATGGTGATCGCCTTCGAGGACGGCGGGCTGCGGGCCCGCGGCGAGGTGATCCGCATCCAGATCCGGGGCTCGCGCTGGTCCATGAGCATCCGGTTCGCCGAGATCGAGGAGAAGGCCCAGGACCGCATCCGCCGCCGGGTCTTCCAGGCGCTGCGCGAGGAACGGGCCCGCCTGGCGGAGTGAGCGGGTAGCGCGGGCCCTCCCGGGGCAGTGCACCGGGTGTGACCGCACCCCCGCTCGACCTGCCCGAGGCCCTCACGGCCCTCCGGGACCGCCTGGCCGCCGCGCCCCTGGGGCTGGCCACGCCCGGCCGGGAGGCCGCCGTACGGGCGGCCCGCGGGGTCACCGACCAGATCGACGACTACCTGCTGCCTCGGCTGCGCGACCTCGGCGCCCCGCTGCTCACGGTCATCGGCGGGTCCACCGGGGCCGGCAAGTCCACCCTGGTCAACAGCCTGGTCGGGGCGCCGGTCACCACGGCCGGCGTGCTCCGGCCCACGACCCGCGCCCCCGTGCTGGTCTGCTCGCCGGTGGACGCGCCGAGCTTCTCCGGGGACCGGGTGCTCCCCGGCCTCGCCCGGGCGACCGGCGGGGACGGCGGGCCGGGCACGGTGCAGCTCGTCGTGCGGGACGACGTCCCCGCCGGGCTGGCGCTGCTGGATGCCCCGGACGTCGACTCGGTGGTGGAGTCCAACCGCGACCTGGCCGCCCAGCTGCTGGCCGCCGCGGACCTGTGGGTGTTCGTGACGACGGCGGCCCGCTACGCCGACGCCGTGCCGTGGGACGTGCTGCGGACGGCGCAGGAGCGGGGCACGGCGCTGGCCGTCGTCCTGGACCGGGTGCCGCCCGAGGCCACCGCGGAGATCGCCGCGGACCTCGCCGGGATGCTCGACCGGGCGGGGCTGCCCGGCGCGCGGCTGTTCGTCATCGAGGAGGGCGGGCTGGTCGACGGCCGGCTCCCGGAGGCCCAGGTGGCCCCGCTGCGCGGCTGGCTGCACGGCCTCGCCGCCGACCAGGAGCAGCGGGCGGCCGTGGTCCGCCAGACCCTGACCGGAGCCCTGGAGAGCCTCGAGCAGCGCACCGGCGCGGTGGTGCTGGCGGTGGAGGAGCAGACGGCGGCCGCGGCGTCGCTGCTGACCGCGGCGGACAGCGCCTACGACGCGGCCCGGGACGGCGTCGACCAGGGCGTGCGCAGCGGCACCCTGCTCCGCGGCGAGGTGCTGGCCCGCTGGCAGGAGTTCGTCGGCACCGGTGAGTGGATGCGCAGCCTGCAGGACCGCGTCGGCCGGCTGCGCGACCGGGTCACCGCCGCCCTCACCGGCCGGCCGGCGCCGGCCGAGAGCCTGACCGGGGCGCTGGAGACAAGCGTCGAGGCGTTGCTGCGCGCCGAGGCCGACCGCGCGGCCGAGCGGACGGTGACCGCGTGGCGGGCGTTCCCGGCCGGTCCGCCGCTCCTGGCGCCCGACGAGCGCGAGCTGGCGCGGGTGTCCCCCGACTTCCCCGAGGCGGCCGCCGCGCAGGTGCGCGACTGGCAGGGCGCCGTCCTGGACCTGGTCCGCGACCAGGGTGCGGACAAGCGGTCCCGCGCCCGGCTGCTGTCCTGGGGCATCAACGGGGCCGGCGCGGTCGTCATGGTGGCCGTCTTCGCGCAGACCGGTGGCCTCGTCGGCGGCGAGGTCGCGGTGGCCGGTGGCACGACGGTCGTGGGGCAGCGGGTGCTCGAGGCCGTCTTCGGTGACGCCGCGGTGCGGGCGCTGGCCGAGCGGGCCCGCGCCGACCTCCGGGACCGCGCCGACCACCTGCTCCGCTACGAGCAGGACCGCTTCGACGACCGGGTGCACGAGGCGGCTCCGCCCGGACCGGCGGCCGAGGAGCTGCGGGCCTCGGTCGCGGCGCTGGCCGACGCGCGACGGGCCGCGGCGTGAGGCGGAAGGCGGAGCAGTCCCTGACCGAGCGGCTGACGTCCCTGCGCGAGGCGGTCGAGGTCGCCGAGGGGCGGCTGGAGGTCCCCGAGGTGGCGGCGGCGCGGGCGGTGCTGGCCAAGGCCGGGGCCCGCGAGGCGCTGGGCGACGCCACCGTGGTGGCCCTCGCCGGGGCCACGGGCAGCGGCAAGTCCACCCTGTTCAACGCGCTGTCGGGCAGCGAGGTGAGCACGCCCGGGGTCCGGCGTCCCACCACGGGGGTCGCGCACGCCACGGTGTGGGGCGCCGGTGGCGACACCGACCGGCTCCTCGACTGGCTGGAGGTGCCGCGGCGGCACCGGCGGGAGCCCGAGCCCGCGCTGGACGGCCTGGTCCTGCTGGACCTGCCCGACCACGACAGCGTGCGGCTGGAGCACCGCCTCGAGGTCGACCGGCTCGTCGGCCTGGTCGACGTGCTGGTCTGGGTGCTCGACCCGCAGAAGTACGCCGACGCCGCGGTGCACGAGCGCTACCTCGCCCCGCTGGCCGGCCACGCCGGCGTGCTCCTGGTGGTCCTCAACCAGGTGGACCGGCTGGACGAGCAGGCCGCCCGGGCCTGCCTGGCCGACCTGCGCGGGCTGCTCGACCGGGAAGGCCTCGCCGCCACCCCGCTGCTCGCCGTCTCCGGGCGCACGGGCACCGGGCTGGGGGAGCTGCGCGGGGAGCTGGCCCGGCGCGTCTCGGCCCGCCGGGCGGCCACCGAGCGCCTGGTGGCCGACGTGCGGGCCAGCGGGACGGCGCTGTCGGCGCACTGCCCGCACGAGCCGGTGCCCGCCCGCCGGCCGGTGGTCGACGAGCTCGTCGACGCCCTGTCCGGCGCGGCCGGGGTGCCGACGGTGACCGCCGCCGTCGAACGGTCCACCCGCCGGGAGGGCACCGGGCGCACCGGCTGGCCGCTGCTGCGCTGGACGCGGAAGCTCGGGGCCGATCCGCTGGCCCGGCTGCACCTCGGCGACGAGCGGGCCCGCAGCTCCCTGCCGGCCGCCGGGGCGGTGGAGACGGCGCGGGTGAGCACGGCGGTGCGCGAGGTCCGCGAGGACGTCGCCGAGGGCCTGGCGCCGGCCTGGCGGGACGAGCTGCGCCGCACGGCCGAGGACGTCGAGGACCGGCTGGCCGACTCGCTGGACCGGGCCGTGGCCGGCACCGACCTCGGGCCGGACCGGGTGCCGTTGTGGCAGCGGGCGGTCGGCGGCCTGCAGTGGCTGCTCCTCCTCGCCGCCCTCGTGGGAGCGGTCTGGCTGCTCGCCCTCGTGCTGCTGGGCTTCCTCCAGCTGGACGACGTCCTGCCGCTGCCCCGGGTGGAGGGCATCCCGCTGCCGACGCTGCTCGTCGTCGGGGGCCTGCTGGCCGGGCTGCTGCTGGCGCTGGTGTGCCGCCCGCTGGTGGCGCTGCGGGCGCGACGGCGCGCGCGGACGGCCGAGCGCCGGCTGAAGTCCGCGGTCCGCGCGGTGGCCGAGGAGGAGGTCCTCGCACCGCTGGCCGAGGTGGAGCGCGACGCGGAGCGGTTCTGCGCCGCGGTCGGAGCCGCCGCGCGCTGACCGCCCGCGGCGGGTCAGAGCCCGGAGGAGCGCTGCTCCGGGAGCCGTCCGCGCAGGGGCTGGGCGGCCTCCCGGCCCGTGGGCAGCAGCGCCCACACGTGCTTGCGACCCGGGCGCTTCTCCCAGCCGAACCCGGTCGAGAGCTGGGCGACCAGGTGCAGGCCCATGCCGCCCAGTGCGGGATCCCGGTCGACCGCCGGCACCGGTGGGCTGTCCGGGGCCTCGTCGCTGAGGTCCAGCAGCCAGCCGGCCGGACCGGCGACGACGAGGGCCCGCACGTCACCGCCGCCGTGCCGCAGCGCGTTCGAGGCGAGCTCCTCGAACACCAGCAGCAGTCCGTCGCGGGCGTCCTCGGTGGAGGCCGAGGAGACCGACGGGTGGGCGATGCGGGCGCGCAGGTCCGAGCGCACCCGGGAGACCACGTGCATGGCCTCCAGCTGCCAGTGCCAGACGTCACCGGGCACGGAGGGGACGGGCGCGGTCGGCCACGCGTCGTGGCCCAGCTCGTCGGCCATCGCTTCCTCTCGCGTGTGGTCGGCGTTCCCGGCACCGCCCGGGGGCGGGCCGGCCGGGCGGTCCCGCCCCGGTAACGGCGGGTCCATCCTGACCGATCGCGCTCGCGCGCGCGAAGGGGGGCGATGGCCGGCCGGTCGGACGGGCACAATGGACAGGTGGACGACGTCTTGCGTGCGCTCAGCCGGGTCACCCTCGGGGACCGGGAGCTGACCGACGTGCTCGGTGAGATCACCATGATCGCGGCCGGCGCGATCCCCGGCGCCGAGGCGGTGTCGAGCACGCTCGTCCGCGACGACAAGGCCTTCACCGCCGGCTACCACGGCGACCTGGCGCTGCACGCCGACGAGCTGCAGTACGCCGAGGACAGCGGCCCCTGCATCGACGCGGGCCGCGGTGGCGTCGTGCTGCGGATCGACGACACCCTCACCGAGGAGCGCTGGCCGGCCTACATGGCGCGGGTCCGCGAGACGGGGGTGCGCAGCTCGTTGTCGGTGCCGCTGCCCTACCAGGGCTCCTCGATCGGTGCGCTGAACGTCTACTCCACGAAGCCGGCGGCCTTCGCCGGACCCGGGTCGCTGACCGCAGGGCTCGGGGTCGCCGAGACGATCGCGGTGGCGATCGCCAACGCCGACGCCCACGCCCAGCTGGCCGACCAGGCGCGCAACATGCGGATCGCCATGGAGTCGCGGGCGGTCATCGAGCAGGCCAAGGGCGTGCTCATGGCCCAGCGCCACTGCACTCCCGAGCAGGCCTTCGAGACCCTCCGGCAGGCATCGCAGCGCTACAACCGCAAGCTCCGGGACATCGCCACCGGCATCGTGGAGGGCGTGCAGGAGGGGATCTGACCCGAGGGGTCAGGCCCGGGCGCCGTCCAGCAGGCACAGCCGCTGCACGAGGAACTCCACCGCCGAGGCGGGATCGACGGTCTCGGCCACCTCCACCGCGGTCGCCGACGCGGAGACCGACCGGCGGTCGACCAGCGTCTGCCCGCGACCGGCGCCCAGCGTGGTGTCGACGACGACGTCGCGGCGCACCGTGCCGAGGGTGCCGGGGGCGATCGCCTCGGTGAGGGCGAGGGCGTCGTGCACGACGACGCCCGGCGTCCCGTAGACGTCCTTCGCGTGGTCGACGTACTGCTGCAGGATCGCCGCGGCGGTCCGCCCCACCGGTCCGGCGGCCGCGAACCGGTCGATGCCGTCGGTGGTGAGCACGGTCGGCAGGGTGACGTCCAGGCCGACCATCACGGTGGGGAGCCCGGCGCCGAACACGGCCTGGGCCGCCTCGGGGTCGGACCAGATGTTGAACTCGGCGGCGGCGGTCACGTTGCCGCCGCGCCCCGCGGACCCGCCCATGACCACGAGCCGCCCGATCCGGGCCGCGGCCTCCGGGTGGACGGCCAGCAGCAGCGCGATGTTGGTCAGCGGGCCGATCGCCGCGACCGTCACCGGCGTGGGGGAGGCCGTCAGCAGCTCCGCGAGCGCGGTGACCGCCGGACGCGGGTCCACGCCGGCGGGTGACGGCGGCAGCTCGACCCCGCCCAGGCCCGCGGCGCCGTGCACGTGCCCCGCCCGCTCCGGCTGCGGGTGGATGAGCGAGGCCCGCGCGCCCACGGCCACGGGGACATCGGACCGGCCGGCGAGGTGCAGCACGCGCAGCGCGTTCTCGGTGACCTGCTCGAGCTCCACGTTGCCGTGCACGGTGGTGACCAGTCGCAGGTCGACCTCGGGGCTGGCCAGGGCCAGCAGGACGGCCAGGGCGTCGTCGATGCCGGGGTCGGTGTCGATCACCAGGGGGATGCGCTCGGTCACCGGCGCATCCTGCCAGCCGCGTCAGCCTGCGGTGCCGGCCCTCTCCGGGTCCGGCTCCTCCTGCGTGGACCACCAGGGCGCCCGGGCCAGCAGGTACAGGACGACCCCGACGGCCAGCAGGATGCCGGCCCGGAGCCAGGTGCCTGCCTCCTGCTGCCAGAGCAGCAGGAGGCAGGACCCGATGGCGAGCACCGGGATGACGGCCCCCACCCTGAAGTGGTCGGCCTCGACCCGGTCCGAGCGCAGCACCAGGACGGCGATGTTCGTGCTGAGGAAGACGATGAGCAGCAGCAGGACGACGGTGTTGGCCAGCTCGCCGAGGTCACCGGTGAGCGTCAGCGCGATCGCCACCACGGTGGTGACGACGATCGCGACCCACGGCGTCCGGCGGCCGGGCAGCACCCGGCCGAGCGGGCGGGGGAGCAGGCCCTGCTCTGCCATCCCGAACACCAGCCGGCTGGCCATGATCATCGTGAGCAGGGCCCCGTTCGCGACGGCGATCAGCGCGACCGCGCTGAACAGCTCGTCGGGCACGCCCACGTCGGCAGCCCGGACGACCTCGAGCAGGGGCCCCGACGAGCCGGCCAGATCCCCGGCCGGCAGGACGATCGAGGCGGCCAGGCCCACCAACAGGTAGACCACGCCGGCGACGAGCAGGGCGCCGAACAGCGCCCGGGGGTAGACGCGGCGGACGTCGCGCACCTCCTCGGCGACGTTCGCGGAGACCTCGAACCCGACGAAGGAGTAGTAGGCCAGCAGAGCGGCGGCGAGGACGCCGGAGGTCACCGAGACGCCTTCCGGGAACTCCGTCACTCGCCCCGGATCGCCGTCCCCCCGGCCCAGGACCAGTGCGCCCAGGATGACGACGAGCACCAGACCGGACACCTCGACGACGGTCATGACCACGTTCGCCCGCACTGATTCCTTGATGCCGCGCGCGTTCAGCAGTGCCACCAGCACCAGGAAGACGATCGCCGCAGGGACGGCAGGCACGTCCAGGAAGACGCCGAGGTAGTCGCCGCCGAAGGCCAGTGACAGCCCGGCGGCGCTGGTGACGCCGGCGGCGAGCATGCAGTAGCCGACGAGGAAGGAGATCAGCGGGCTCCGGAAGGCGCGCTGGGCGAAGACGGCGGAGCCCCCGGCCTTGGGGTACTTGGTCACGAGCTCGGCGAAGGACGCCGCGGTGAGCATCGCCAGCACGAGGGCGACCACCATCGGCAGCCACACCGCGCCACCGACCTCGCCGGCGATCTCCCCGACCAGTGCGTAGACACCGGCGCCGAGGACGTCGCCCAGGATGAAGAGGAACAGAAGTTTCCCGCTGATCGCGCGGCGGAGGCGGGTCTCGTCGTTCCCGGGCAGGTCGTGGTCGGTGGCCGTTCCGGGATCGCTCACCGGCCGAGTCTGCGAGGGCGCCGGGCGGGCAGCAATTCGGCGTCCACCGATCGGGTGCGACGCCCGACACGCCGGGCGCGCCGGGCCGCCCCGGACGTGACCGTCGCACCGCGAGCGGGGTTCCACGCTCAGGACCCGGGTGCTTGTCGACAAGGGCACGGCCCGGGGAGGGGGTGACCGACCGGTCCGGAACGGCCCCGCAACGGTTCGGTCACGCGGTTCCGGAGGCGGGTCCGAGGAACGGGTCCGCGGCGTCCGCGTTCCCTAGTTTTCTCCTTGTCCGCGGCACCTTCCCCGGCCGCGGACATGACGTCAGGAGGCGACATGAGCAGCACCACGCGGGCCCCCCGGCCGGCCTCGGCTCACGTGTCCTCCGAGCCGGGCGGCCGCGCCGTGGCGGCCGGCACGCTGGCGGGGCTGATCGACGTCCTGGACCGCGCCGACGGCGACCGGCCCCGGCACCGCCCGGCGCTGCACCGCTCCGCCGGCCGGCCCGGCCCGCTGCGGTCGGTCCAGCCCGCGCCGATGGCCCGGGCGCTGCGTGCGCCGGCCGCGCCGGTCCCCCGCGTCGTGGTGGTCCCCGACCGCGTGCGCCGGCCGCTCGGCGGCCTCAGCGGTCTCGCCCGCCGGGCCGCGCTCTGGGGCGCCGGTGAGCAGGGCGAGCACCTGGCCTGGCGCGGGGGCGCGCACACCACCGCGCCGTCGGCCCCGGGGGCTCCTCCCGCCCGGCCCTCGCGCCGGAGCGCGCTGCGGGACCTGCACCGCCGGGTCGCCCTGTGGGGCGCCGGGAACCGGGGCGAGTACCTCGCCTGGGGTCCGACGGCCGCTGCAGCGGTGAACCCGCCGGTCCGCCGCCACCTCGACCCGCCCGTGGTGCTGCGCGAGCTGCCCAGCACCCCCTCGATCCAGCCCGTGGCGACTTCCCCCGCCTCGGCGCTCCTTCCCGCGGAACCGGCGTCGTCGCCGGGGACGCGGACCGGTACGGCCGCATCTGACGCGACCGACCGCCCCACCCACCCGAGTTCCACGGAACCCACGGCAGGGTCGCAGCCACGCGTCGGCTGGCGTCCACCGCGGGACTGGCCGTCCTCGGGTCGGTTCGGGGCGCGGTCCACGCCGCCGTCCCTCCCGGTCCGCTCCTCCGGTCCGATGACCCGGGGTCCCGCGGTGCCCGCACCGCGAGCCCCCCGGGGCTCCGGTGGCACCCGGGCGCGGGGCGACCCGCCCCCGGTCACCGCCAGGGGTTCTCCTCCACCCCCGCGACGAACCGGGCCCGCGAACGGCTCCCCAGCCGGACCGTTCTCCGCGCGGGCACCTTCGTCGCACCCCCACCCGGCGCCGCCAGCGCCAGGGTGACGCACCGAGCGCGACCACGGCAGCCGGCCGTGGACGCCGTCCACCGCACTCCGTCGAGCACGCCGCGACCGGTCGCCCTCTTCCCCGGGTGACCGTGGATCGTCGTCTCGGTCCCGACCCCGTCCTCCCTCCCGGCCGACCCCCGTCGGCCACGCCCAGCCCACCCCGACGGTGCTCTTCCGCAGTACCCGCAGACCTCTCCGCTCGTCGTATCCGGCCTCGTCCTCCCGCACGGCTGTCGCACTCCAAGACAGCGCGCGGACCCTCCAGGGAGGCACGGATCGCCGGCGGCGTGGACTGCCGGTACCGGAACCGTCGCGGTGGACGACAGGTCCTGCCGGTGCCCGGCGGGCGCGAAACCCTCGCGACCCGGGTCTCTGACCGTCAGTGCCTGGCCGGCGCGAGGTGGACGACGACGGACCGGCGAGCGACATCCCCGCCCGGCGCTCCGGTCGGCGGTCGCGACGGCGTCGCCGGCTCCCGAGGACCCGCGCCGGCGGACGGTCCCCCGTCCGCCACCGCCGCCGAGCGGCGGGCGCCCGCCGACGACGGCCGGGACCGGCACCGGTCCCGGCCGCCGAGGGCGCCCGCCCCGGCTCCGGGGCCTCGTCGCCCCGCACCGGTCTCCTGCCCCACCCGTTCCCGCGGCCCGAGCGATCGGCCGACCGGTGTGACACCCTGTGTACCGACCGTGGCCGGACCGGAACAGCCGTGTCCGCCACTGCGGATCTCTGGGGAAGGAACCGTCGTGACCGCCGCCGAGGGATCCCCGGGGCAGTCCGCCGGAGTCGTGGACGCCGGGACGCGGCCGGACCCTGCCCGCACGGAGCTCGTGCGCCGGCTGGTTCCCGAGGCCCTCGGCTCCCGGAGCCTCCAGCGGCTCACCGACCTGACCACCCGACTGCTCGGCTGCGACATCGCGCAGGTGTCCCTCGTCGGCGAGGCCCAGACGGCTGTGGCGGGCACCGGTCTGCCACCGGGTGGCATCGGCGCCCGGCTCCCGCTGGCCGACTCGCTGTGCGCGGTGGCCGTGGCCGGTGGCGGTCCGCTCGTGGTCCGGGACGCGGCCCGCGATCCCCGCGTGTCCGAGCGCGCCCCCGTCCGCTCCGGGGAGATCGGCTCCTACCTGGGGGTCCCGCTGATGGCGTCCGAGGGCGAGGTGCTCGGCGCGCTGTGCGTCTACGGGGCCGAGGCGCGGGACTGGACCGAACGGGACATCGCCCTGCTCCGCCAGCTCGCCGACTCGGTCGGCACCGAGCTCCAGCTCATGGCGGTCACCGCCGAGTACGAGGCGCACCGGCTGCGCTTCGAGCTCGCCATCGACGCCGCCGGCATCGGCAGCTTCGACTGGAACCTGGTCACCGGCCGGCTGCTGTGGGACGACCGGCTGCTCGCCCTCTTCGGCTACGACCGCGCCGGGTTCGACGAGACCATCGACGCGTTCGCCGCCCGGGTGCACCCCGACGACCGCGACCGCACCCTGGAGGCGCTGCAGGCGGCTATCGACACCGTCGGCGCCTACGACGCGGAGTTCCGCGTCGTCCTGCCCTCCGGGGACACCCGCTGGGTCCGGGGCAGCGGGCGCGCCGTCGCCGACGACCGGGGCACCCCGGTGCGCCTGCTCGGCGCCGGCTACGACACCACCCCGCAGCGGCAGGAGGACGTCCGCATCGCCCGGCTGCTGGAGGCGATGAAGGCCTCCTTCTTCTCCCTCGACCGGGACTGGCGCTTCACCTACGTCAACACCGAGGCCGAACGGGTGCTGGGCGCCTCCCGGGAGGATCTGCTCGGCGGCGTCGTCTGGGACCTCTTCCCGGCGGCCGTGGGCAGCGACTTCGAACGGCACTACCGGGGAGCGGCGACGACCGGCCGCGAGCAGATGTTCGAGGCGTACTACCCGGCGCCCCTGGACGCCTGGTTCGAGGTCCGGGCCTGGCCCACCCCCGACGGCCTCTCGGTGTCGTTCCTGGACGTGACCGAACGGCGGGCGGCGGAGGAGCAGGCCCGGCGTGGTGCGTCCCGGCTCGCCCTCGTCGCCCACACCACCACCGCCATGTCCGCCCAGCTGGCCACCCGGGAGGACGAGGAGGCCGCGCTCCGCCGGGTGGCCCGGCTACTGGTCCCCGGGCTCGGCGACTGGGCGATCCTCACCTTGGTCGACGAGGAGGGCCGGATGCGCGACGTGGCGACCTCGCACCGGGACCCGCAGCAGGAGGAGCTCGTCGCCCGCTACGCGGCCTCCCGGCTGGCCGCGCTGCAGCCGGACGCGCCGATCATGCGGGCGCTGGCGTCCGGGCAGGCGCTCGTGGTGCCCGACATCGCCGCCACGGTCGGGCAGACGCTCCCGGCCGGCGAGGTGCGCGATGCCTTCTGGGCTCTGGCGCCGCAGTCGGCGGTGACCACGGCGATGTCGGCCCGTGGCCGGACGCTCGGCGCCCTCAGCGTGTACCGGTCGGCCGACCGCCCCGTGCCCGACGGCGACGACACGGCGACCGTGCAGGACGTGGCCGGCCGGATGGCGCTGGCGCTGGACAACGCGCGGCTGTACCAGCAGCAGCGCCGGTTGGCCGAGGGCCTGCAGCGCGGCATGCTCACCGCACCGCCGCAGCCGGCCTCCTCCGAGATCGTGGTCCGCTACCACCCGGCGATGGCGGTCGCCGAGGTCGGCGGGGACTGGTACGACGCCTGGGTGCAGCCCTCGGGTGCCACCATGCTCGTCATCGGCGACGTCGTGGGGCACGACACCGAGGCCGCCGCGGCCATGGGTCAGCTGCGCGGCATGCTGCGCGGCATCGGCTTCCGGGACGGCATCGGCCCGGCCGCGGTGCTGACCGACCTCGACGCCGCGATGCAGGGCCTCCAGGTGGGGACCCTGGCCACGGCCGCCCTCGTGCGCGTCGAGCAGACCGCCGAGGAGCGGGCCGCCGGCCTCACCCGGCTGCGCTGGTCCAACGCCGGTCACCCGCCGCCGCTGGTGCTCCACCCCGACGGCCGGATCGAGGCGCTGGCCGGCGACCGCGCGCAGCTGATGCTCGGTGTGGACGCGGCGGCCCGGCGCACCGAGACCGAGACGACGGTGGCCCGCGGCAGCACCGTGCTGCTCTACACCGACGGACTGGTGGAGGGCCGCGACCTCTCGCTCGACGAGGGCACCGCGCGGCTCATCGCGGCGTTCGCGGAACTGGGCGGCATGCCGTTGCCGGAGCTGTGCGACGCGCTGCTGGAGCGGCTGCGCCCCGAGGGTCTGCAGGACGACGTCGCCATCGTCGCGATGCGCCTGCACCCCCAGGACTGAGGCGCACCCGGCCGTCCGCTCAGCGGGGGAGCAGCGCCCACACGTGCTTGGCGCCGTCGGCGGCGTACCAGCCGTGGTCATCGGCCAGCTCCGCGATGAGGTAGAGGCCCAGCCCTCCGAAGCTGGGGTCGCGGCCCACCGCCGGCGTCGGCGGCGTCCGTGCTGCCTGGTCCGACACCTCGACCAGGTAGGCGGTCGTGGTGCGGCCGACCGCCGCGCGGACGGCACCGCCGCCGTGGCGCAGCGCGTTGGAGGCCATCTCGTCCAGCGCGAGCACCAGGCGGTCGATGAGGTCGGGCGTGCCCGAGGCGAGCGCTCCGGCGGTCAGCTCGCGGCGCACGTCGGCGCGGACGCCGGGCAGCTCGGCGACGACCGTCAGCTCCCAGGCGAGCAGCGGCTCGGCGGGTGGTGGGGACGCCGACGGCCAGATGGTTCCGGCCGCCTGCCCTGTCACGCGCGTGCTCTCCTCGGTTCCCGGCCGGCGGGACGCCTGTGCCGGCCGAACAATCACGTATGGGTCGCTGCGCGGCTCGTCAAACGTGTTGTTGCCCAGATCACTCCGGGCATCCGATCAGGGCCGCCGTGTGACCGGGGATCCGGCCGTCGCGGCGAGGTACTCCACGACGAGCGCCGGATCGCGCATGACCGGGCCCATGACCGCCACACCGTGCGCCCCGGCCGCCAGGCAGCCGGCAACGTCGCCGGGTCCGACGCCGCCCAGCGCGAGGACCGGAGGCGCGCCGACCGCCAGCGCTGCCACGCCGTCCAGGCCCAGCGCCGGCCCGTAGCCGGGCTTGGACGCCGTGGGGAAGACCGGGGAGAGCGTCACCCAGTCGCAGCCCTCGCGCGCCGCCGAGGCGAGCTCGGTCGCCGAGTGGCAGGAGCGCCCGACCAGCGGCGGGCGCACCGCCGGGAACGGTTCGGCCGCGGCCAGGTGGACCGGCGTCCCGGGGGGTGCCCCGGCCGCACCGCCGTGCACCAGCAGGCCACCGACGGGCTCGAGCACCGAGCGAAGGTCCGCGGCGAGAGCGGACCGTTCGGGGGCCGGCAGGTCCTTGTCGCGGAACAGCACGGCCCGGGCGCCGGAGGCGACGGCGGTCGCCACGACCTCCACGAGCGGCCGGGCGCACTGCGTCCGGTCGGTGACCACGACCAGGCGGGGGAGGATCACAGCTCCGGCAGGCCGGCGAACGACGTGGAGGCCTCCGCGTGCCACCGGCGCGGGATCCGGCCGGCGAGCTTGGCGAGCCGGCCGCCCTCCACGGCCTGGCGCATGGCCAGCGCCATCCGCTCCGGGTCGCGCGCACGGGTGACCGCCGAGGCCAGCAGCACCGCGTCGCAGCCCAGCTCCATCGCCTGGGCGGCGTCGGAGGCCGTGCCGATGCCCGCGTCGAGCACGACCGGCACGGACACCGCCTCGCGCAGCAGGGCGATGTTGTGCGGGTTGCGGATGCCCAGGCCGCTGCCGATCGGCGAGCCCAGCGGCATGACGGCGGCGCAGCCGGCGTCGGCCAGCCGGCGGCCCAGCACGGGGTCGTCGGTGGTGTAGGCGAGCACGACGAAGCCCTCGGCGACCAGCTGCTCGGCCGCGTCCAGCAGTTCGACGACGTCGGGCAGCAGGGTGTGCTCGTCCCCGATCACCTCGAGCTTGACCCAGTTCGTGCCGAACGCCTCCCGGGCCAGCCGTGCGGTGAGCACCGCCTCCCGGGCGGTGCGGCAGCCGGCGGTGTTGGGCAGCAGCCGGACACCGCAGCGGTCGAGGACGGCCATCATCGCGCTGCCGGCCGAGGCCTCGACCCGGCGCAGGGCCACGGTGACCAGCTGGGTGCCCGAGGCCCGGACCGACGCCTCGAGCGCCTCCAGGCTGGGCACGCCGCCGGTGCCCAGGAGCAGGCGGGACGTGAAGGTCTCACCGCCCACGGTGAACGGGTCACCCGCCTCCTCGCGGGCGAGCGCGGGGGCGAGGTCCGCGGTCAGGGCGTCCTCGGACATGGTCATCCTCCTGCGGTCGGTGCGAGCACCTCGAGGGCGTCGCCGTCGGCCAGCCGGGTCTGCTCCCAGCTGCTGCGCGGGACGACGTCGCCGTTGCGCGCGACGGCGACGCGGTCGTGCCCGCCGACGCGCGCGGCCACGAGATCGGCCACGGTGACGTCCTCGGCCAGCTGGGCCGGGACGCCGTTCACGGTCACCTGCACGGAACTGGTCCTCCTGTCGCTGCGGCGTGCACCTCAGGGTGCCCCGAAACGGTCGACGGTGAAGGGTGCGGCCACCTGGGGGAGCTCACCGGTGACCAGCAGGTCGGCGACGGCGTCGGCGGTGACCGGCGTGAGCAGGACGCCGTTGCGGTGGTGCCCGGTGGCCAGCACCAGGCCGGGCACGCCGGTCGGGCCCAGCAGCGGGGCGTTGTCGGGCGTGCCCGGGCGCCAGCGGGCCAGCGTCTCGACGAGCTCCAGCTCGCTGACGCCCGGGACGACGTCGAGGGCGTCGTGCAGCAGGTCGTGCACACCGCCGGCGGTGACGGTGCCGTCGAAGCCGCGCTCCTCCACGGTGGCGCCCACGACGAGGCCGTCGTCGCCCTGCGGCACCAGGTACACCGAGCGGCCGCGGACCAGCGCGCGCACGGTGCCCTCCAGCAGCCCGGCCGCTCCGCGCATCCGCAGGATCTGCCCCTTCACCGGACGGACCGGTACGGCGGGCGCTCCGGGGAGGGCGCCGCTGTGCGGGCCCAGTGCCAGCACGACGGTGGCCGCGCGGACCTCCGCGCCACCCTCGAGCGCGAGCCCGCGGGCGGTGCCGTCGTCGGTCAGCAGCCCGGTGACGCGGGAGCCGACGATCCGGACGCCGGCGCCCTCGGCCGCCGTGCGCAGGGCGGGGTGCAGCTCGCGGGGGTCCACCGAGAGGTCGCCGGCGACGTGCAGGCCCCCGCGCACCCGGGGGCTCAGCGACGGCTCCCGGCGGCGCAGCTCCCGGCCCAGCAGCCGGTGCACCTCGAGGCCGAGTTCCACGTGGAACGTCTGCAGGTCCGCCAGCACCCGCATGTCGTCGTCGTCGAAGCCGACCACCAGCGTGCCGGCGCTGCGCAGCGGCACCCGGACGCCGGTGTCCGCGGCGAGCTCGTCGAGGAAGGCCGGGTAGCGGTCCAGCGAGGCCAGGCAGAGCCGCAGCAGCGCCTCCTCGCCGTAACCGGCCTCCGAGACCGGTGCCAGCATCCCGGCGGCGGCCCGCGAGGCGCCGCTGCCCGGGGCGTCGTCCACCACGGTCACCGACAGCCCCCGCCGGGCGGCCCGCCAGGCGAGGGACAGCCCGATCAGGCCGCCACCGGCGACGACGACGTCGGGAGTCACCGGGGCGCCCGCCTGCGGCGCAGCACGCCCGGCAGGACCAGCAGCGCGGTCAGCGTCGCGGCGACGGCGAGGCTGATCAGCGAGGCCGACCAGCCGTTGGCCGGATCGATCCCGAGGTCGGCCTGCCGCGCCGCCCACCAGGCCGTCCACCCCGAGCCCGGGCCGCCGAAGAAGGTCGGCAGGGTCAGCTGGTAGGCGATGAAGCCGGCGGCCCACGGCAGCAGCAGCGCCGGGCGGGTGCGGGCGGTGTCGGAGGTGTCCCAGGCGCCCCGCGGGGTGAGCGCGTAGGCCACGGCGAAGACGCCGACCAGCGGCACGAACACCGCGCCGATCAGGAACAGGAAGGGCTCGTAGGCGACGATGTCGAAGCTCAGCGCCAGGAGCGTGGCCAGGGCGCCGACGACGAGGACCGCCACCCGGCGGTCCAGCCGGCCGACCACGTTCTGCGCCGACACCGCCGTCGAGTAGAGGTTCGCGAAGGCCTCGTCCAGCTCGACGGAGACGAGGATCAGCACCGCGAGCGCACCCAGCGGCACGGCCAGCAGGGCGTCGATGACGTCGAACCCGCCGCTGCCGTACGCGGCCAGCGCGAGCACCCCGAGGGTGAACATCACCATCGTCGCCAGGCCGTAGCCGATGCTCGCGCCGGCGAAGGCGGCGCGGCCGCTGCGCACGTGCCGGGTGTAGTCCGCGGCCAGCGGGAACCAGGAGATCGGCAGGGCGATGACGATGTCGGTCGCCGTCCAGAACGACGTCGCCACGCCGGCGTCCATCGTGTCCGGCAGCGGCTGGGAGAGGACGTCGACGAGCAGGTAGACGACCGCCGCGGCCGCCGCCCAGATGGCGTAGCGGGCCAGGATCCGGACGACGCCCAGCGGGCGCAGGGCCATGAGCGTCGCCAGGACGCCGGCGGCCAGCACGAACGGCCAGCGCGGGGCGTCCAGCACGCGGGACGCCGCCTCGGCGATGATCACGATCTCGAACGTCGCCCAGCCGATGCACTGCACGAGGTTGAACGCCGTCGGCAGCCAGGAGGTGCGCCGGCCGAGCAGCCCGCGCAGCAGCACCATCGCCGGCACGCCCTCGCGGGCGCCCGCCGCGGCGCCGATCCCGAGCAGCAGCGCGCCGATCACCGCGCCGACGACGACGGCCCCGAGCGTCTCGGCCAGCGGCCGGCCGGGCAGGACGACGAAGACCGCGGCCACCGGCAGCAGCAGGCTGACGCCGAGGTTGCCCCACAGGCCGAGGGTGTCGCCGAACCCCAGCGACCGCGGCGGGGGTTCGGTGAGGGTGAGCGGCGCGTCGCCGCGGGTGGTGGACGCGCGGACGGCATCGGACGTACTCATGGTCAGCTCCCTACGCCGGCATTACCCGGACAGGTTCCAGCGGTCGGCGGCGCAGTCAGCCGCCCTCTCAGCCCGGTTCACCCGAGCTCCCGCACATGTGCGTCGGAACTGTAGCCCCGCCCGTACTGTCGCGCCGTGCCGACGTCCGATCTGATCCGCGACCATGCCGGGGCCTGGGAACGGGCCACCCGTCATCCCTTCCTGCTCGCCGTCCGCGACGGCAGCATCCGCACCGGGGCCTTCGACACCTGGCTCGTGCAGGACGCCCGCTACGTGGCTGACCTGCTGCGCTTCCAGGCCCGGCTGCTGGCCCGCGCGCCGCGCCCGGCGCAGGCCGTGCTCGCGGCCGGAGCGGTCGCGCTGGTGGAGGAGCTGGCCTGGTTCGAGGAGCTGGCCGGGCGCCGCGGCCTCGACCTCGACGTCCCCCGCCTCCCGGCCACCGCGGCCTACGCCGAGCTGCTCGACCGCCTGGATGCCGCCGAGGTGCCCGCTGCCCTGACCGCCCTCTGGGCGATCGAGCGCGTCTACCTGGCCGCGTGGACCGCGGCCGCGCCCGGCGCGCCGGAGTACGCCGGCTACGTGGCGCACTGGACGACGTCGGGGTTCGCGGGCTACGTCGACGGGCTGGCGGCCGCGGCCGACGCCCTCGGCGGCCGGCACGACGCCGTGGTGCTCGAGGTGCTCGACGCCGAGACCGCGTTCTGGGACATGGCGATGGGCGACGGCTCCCTGGGCGCCGCATGAGCCTGGCCCGCCGCCTCTGGGCGGACTCCGCCGACCTCGCGGACGCCACGCTGGCCCACCCGTTCGTGCGGGGGCTGGCCGACGGGACGCTGCCCCGGGACCGCTTCGCCGGCTACGTGGCCCAGGACGCGTTCTTCCTGCAGGCGTTCGCCCGCGGCTACGCGATGGCGGTCGTCCGCAGCCCCGACCGGGCCGGTCTGGAGGCGTTCGCCGACCTGCTGGCCGGGGTCCGCGACGAGCTCCGGCTGCACCACGGGTACGCCGCGCGGGAGGGCATCGACCTGACCGGCGTCGAGCCGATGCCGGCGACCTCGGCCTACACCGACTTCCTGCTGGCCACGGCCGCGACCGGCGGTCCGGGGGAGACCTGCGCGGCGATGACGCCGTGCATGCGGCTCTACGCCTTCCTCGGGCAGTCGCTGGCCGGGAGGTCCGCCGCGGCCCCCGACGGGCCCTTCGCCGAGTGGGTCGCCACCTACGCCGATCCGGGCTTCGAGCAGCTGGCGGCGACGCTGGAGGAGCTGCTCGACCGGTACGCGGTCGACACCCCCGCCGTCGCCGCGGCCTACCGGCGGGCGATGGAGCTGGAGCTGGGCTTCTTCGAGTCCGCGTGGTCCGGAGGCGGACGGCGCGGCTGAGCGCTTGCTACCTTCGGCCCCGACACGGGGTGCCCGCGCGCCGGGCTGAGATGACACCCGTCGAACCTGCCCAGGTCATGCTGGCGAAGGGATGTCACGTGGACGTCGACGCGCTCGCGGCCGCTCGCGCCGCGCTCCGCACGAGCAGCCCGCTCGTGCACTGCCTGACCAACACGGTCGTGCAGACCCTCACCGCCAACGTGCTGCTCGCCGTCGGCGCCGCGCCGGCGATGGTCGAGGCGCCCGAGGAGGCCGGCGACTTCGCCGCGATCGCCTCGGCGCTGCTGGTGAACGTCGGCACGGTGCACGGGCGCTCCGCCGAGGCCATGCGGGTCGCCGTCCGCTCCGCGGCGGCGGCCGGGACACCGTGGGTGCTCGACCCGGTGGCCGTGGGCGGCCTGCGGTTCCGCACCGACCTGGCGGTCGAGCTGGCGGGCAGTGGGCCGGCCGTGGTGCGGGGCAACGCCTCGGAGGTCATGGCCCTGGCCGGCGCCGGCGCGGGCGGTCGCGGGGTGGACTCCACCGCGACCGCCGACGACGCCCTGGACGCCGCCGTGGCGCTGACCGCGCGCACGGGCGGGGTGGTGGCGGTCAGCGGCCCGGTCGACGTCGTCACCGACGGCTCGCGGGTCGTGCGGGTCGGGGGCGGGCACCCGCTGCTCACCCGGACCACGGGGGCCGGCTGCGCGCTGGGAGCGCTCACCGCGGCGTACGTCGCCGTGGCCGGGGACCGCCTGACCGGAGCGGTCGCGGCGCACGCGCACGTGGCGCTGGCGGCCGAGGCCGCCGCCGCGGTGTGCTCGGGACCGGGGACCTTCGCGGCGGCCTGGGTGGACGCGCTCGACGCGGTGACCGCCGAGGACCTGCTGCGCGCCGACGTCCGGGCCGAGTCGTGAGGCCGGCCCTCGACCCGACCCTCTACCTGGTCACCGACACCGCGCTCTCCCGTCCGCGCACCGTCGGCGACGTCGTGCGGGCCGCGGTCGCCGGAGGTGTGACGGCGGTGCAGGTCCGGGACAAGGTCGCCTCGCGACGGGAGCTGTACGAGCTCACCCTCGCCGTCCGCGACGCGTTGGCCGGCGCCCCGGGGGTGGCGCTGTTCGTGAACGACGCGGTGGACGTCGCCCTGCTCGCCGGCGCCGACGGCGTGCACATCGGCCAGGACGACCTGCCGCCGGCCGAGGTCCGCGCGCTCCTGGGTCCGGACCGGCTGCTCGGGCTGTCGGCGGGGACGCCGGCGGAGATGGCGGCCACGCTGGCGCTGCCGCCGGGCACGGTCGACGTCGTCGGCATCGGTCCGGTCTGGGCCACGCCCACCAAGCCCGACGCCGGCACCGGCCTCGGACCGGAGGGCGTCGCCGCGCTCGCGGCGCAGGCGCGGGCCGCCGGCCTGCGGTCGGTCGCGATCGGCGGCATCGACGCTCCCCGCGCCGGCTCGGTGACCGGGGTGGACGGCGTCTGCGTGGTGTCGGCGATCTGCGCGGCGGAGGACCCGGCGGCGGCGGCGCGCGGGCTGCGGTCGGCGCTGGCGACGGCGGTGCGGCCGTGACCGCCGTCGCGCTGACCGTCGCCGGCAGCGACCCCAGCGGTGGCGCCGGCATCCAGGCCGACCTGAAGACCTTCAGCGCTCTCGGGGTCTACGGCACCGCGGTGCTCACCGCCCTGACCGCGCAGAACACCCGCGGCGTCACCGGGGTGCACGCCGTGCCCGCCGCGTTCGTGGGCGACCAGCTGCGCACGCTGCTCGACGACGTGCCCGTGGGGGCGACCAAGCTCGGCATGCTCGGCACGGCCGACGTCGTCCGCGAGGTGGCGGCGGTGCTCGCCGAGCGGCGCCCCGGCCCGGTGGTCTGCGACCCGGTGATGGTGGCCACCAGCGGCGACCGGCTGGTCGGGCAGGACGCCGTCGACGCCATCCGCACCCACCTGCTGCCGCTGACCGCGCTGGTCACGCCCAACGTGCCCGAGGCGGCGGCGCTTCTCGACGGGCCGCCGGCGGGGACGGTGGACGCGATGGTCGAGCAGGCCCGGGCACTGCTGGCCCTCGGCCCGGCCGCGGTCCTGCTCAAGGGCGGGCACCTGGGCGGGGTGGAGAGCGTCGACGTCCTGGTCGACGCCGGCGGGGTCCTCGTGACCCGGCGTCCGCGGGTGGCGACGTCGGCCACGCACGGCACCGGGTGCACCCTCTCCTCGGCGATCGCCGCTCTGGTCGCCCGCGGGATCGGCGGGCCCGGTGCGTGGGAGCCGGTGGTCGAGCAGGCCCGCGACTACCTGCAGGAGGCGCTCGCGGCGGGGGAGTCCCTCGGCATCGGGTCCGGCCACGGCCCGGTGCACCACTTCGTCCGCTGGTGGTGAGAGGACCCCGCTGATCGCGGCGGTTCGTGCACGAATCTCCCGGGGTCAGGTGCACGAACCGCCGGGATCAGCTGACGAGGCCCAGGAGCAGGTGGCCGTTCAGGCCGATGATCAGCGCCGCGACCACGACGCCCACGGCCGTGGTGATCCGCCGGTTCACCCAACCGCCCATCAGGTCCCGGCGGCTGGTGAGCCAGAGCAGCGGGATCAGCGCGAACGGGATGCCGAAGCTCAGCACCACCTGCGACCAGACCAGCGCGGTCGTCGGGTCGCCGCCGAGCACCAGCACCGCCAGGGCCGGCGCGAGGGTGATCAGCCGGCGGGTGAGCACCGGGATGTGCCGGCGCAGGAATCCGGCCATCACGACCTGCCCGGCGTGCGTGCCCACCGACGAGGAGGCGAAGCCCGAGGCCAGCAGGGCGACGGCGAAGGCGAGCGCCGCGCCGGTGCCCAGCTGGTCGCCGAGCCCGGCGTGCACGCCCTCGAGGGTGTCGGCGCCGCTGCCGCTGGTGAACAGCTGGGCGGCGATGATCAGCATGGCCGCGTTGACCAGCCCGGCCAGGCCCATCGCCAGCAGCACGTCGAGACGCTGGGCGCGCAGCAGCCGGCGCCGTCCGGAGTGGGTGCGGCCGGCGGTGACGACGTCGCCGTAGCGGCCCGGGGTGAGCGCGGAGTGCACGTAGATGACGTGCGGCATGACCGTGGCGCCGAGGATGCCGGTGGCCAGCACGATGCTGTCGGCGCCGTCGAAGGAGGGCACCATGCCGTTCGCCACGCCGCCGACGTCCACCCCGGCGCCGATCAGCGTGTAGCCGAACCCGAGGCCGACCACGAGCAGCAGCCCGGTGATCACCCGCTCGAACGGCCGGTGCCCCCGCGACTGGGCCGCCAGCAGGATGAACGCCACCACCGCGGTGATCAGCCCGCCGATGGGCAGCGGCACCCCGAACAGCAGGTTGAGCGCGACCGCCCCGCCGACGATCTCCGCCAGGTCGGTGGCGATGGCCACCGCCTCCGCCTGCAGCCACAGCCCCCAGGTGACCGGCCGGGGGAAGCGCTCCCGGCACAGCGTGGCCAGGTCGCGCCCGGTGGCCAGCCCCAGCTTGGCGGTCAGCGACTGGATGAGCATCGCCATGAGGTTGGCCGCGACGATGACCCACAGGAGGGTGTAGCCGAAGGCGGCGCCGCCGGAGAAGTTCGTGGCGAAGTTGCCCGGGTCGACGTAGGCGACGGCGGCCACGAAGGCCGGGCCGAGCATCGACCACGTGCGCCGGCGGCCCGGTGCGGGCGCGGCCACGGCCGGCCGGGCGGCCCCGAGCGTGGTGGGCAGGACGGCTGCCTCGGTCTTCGACAGGTACACGGCGGCCTCGCAGGGGTGGGTCGGGCGGGTGGAGCGTGGCGGGAACGGTGTGGACGGTCGCTCCTGTCCTGCCCGGCCGGGGTGTCACGCCGGGGCCGACCCGTGGCCCCCGCGGGCCAAGGTCAGGCTCGCCTTGCCGGCGCCCGACGCGTGGGCCACGACCGGGGTGGGAAGGGACGGTCCGTCCCGTTCCGCGCAGCTGGAGGTCCCGTGTCCGAAGCCGTCCGTCCCCTCGCCCTCGTCACCGGCGCCTCCAGCGGCATCGGTCTCGAGCTGGCCAAGCAGTTCGCCGAGCACGGGTTCGACCTGATCGTCGTCGCCGAGGACAGCGAGCTGGACGCGGCGAAGCTCCAGCTCCAGCAGCGCGGGGCCGCCGTCTCCGACATCCGGGCCGACCTCACGAAACGGCCAGAGGTGGAGAAGGTGGTCGCGGCCGTCCGTGGTGCCGGCCGGCCGCTGGACGCCGCCGCGCTCAACGCGGGGGTCGGGGTGGCCGGCCGCTTCGCCGAGACCGACCTCGACGCCGAGATCGGCATGGTGGAGCTCAACTGCGTCTCCACGCTGCACCTGGCCAAGCGGGTCGTGCAGGACATGGTGGCCCGCGGTGAGGGGCGGATCCTGTTCACCTCCTCGGTCGCCTCGCAGGCGCCCGAGCCGTTCCAGGCGGTCTACTCCGCGACGAAGGCCTTCGTGCAGTTCCTCGCCCTCGGGATCCGCGAGGAGCTCACCGACGCCGGCGTCACCGTGACCGCGCTGCTGCCCGGCCCCACCGACACGGAGTTCTTCGACCGCGCCGACGCCACCGACACCAAGCTGGGTGCCAGCGACAGCAAGGACGACCCGGCGCAGGTCGCCCGTCAGGGGTTCGAGGGCCTGATGAAGGGCGAGGCCTCGGTGTTCGCCGGTTCGGTGACCAGCAAGCTGATGGGCAGGCTGTCCGCCGTGCTGCCCGACTCGATCGCGGGCAAGAGCCACGAGCCGATGACCCGGCCGGGGTCCGCGGAGGGCTGAGCCGCCTGCGGGACGATGGCCGGGTGGAGATCCCGGAGCTGATCGACGGCCCGCTGCGGTTGCGGCCGTGGCGGGACGACGACGTCGACGCCGTCGTCGTCGCCCAGCAGGACCCGGTCGCCCGGCTGTGGTCGGGCACCGGCGGCGTCCGGTCGCGCGAGGACGCCGTCGCGCTGCTGGAGCTGCTGCGCACGGACGCCCGCCGGGCCTCCTGGGCGGTCGTGGACGGGAGCACCGGCGAGCTGCTCGGGTCGGTGTCGGTGCACTCCATCGACCTGGCCCAGGGGGATGCGCAGGTCGGCTACTGGACGGCTCCGCCCGCCCGCGGCCGCGGCGTCGCGCCGGCGGCCGTGGACGCCGCCTGCCGCTGGGTCTTCAGCACGCTGGACGCCGAGCGGATCGAGCTGTGCCACGCCGTGGAGAACACCGCGTCGGCGCGGGTGGCGGAGAAGGCCGGGTTCACCCAGGAGGGGCGGCTGCGCCGCTCGTTCCGGTACGGCGACGGCGTGAAGCACGACGAGCTGCTCTGGGCCCGTCTCGCCGACGACCCGCTCCCGTCGAGTGTCGACCCGGCGTCGCTTCCGAAGGCCGCGAGGGGACGCTGACCCGACACCCGGCGCCGGCTACAGCGCGACGGTCAGCCCCTCGGGAGCCGGGCGGTCCTGCGCCTCCGCGACGTCGCGGCGCATCATGGCCAGCCCGGCCCCGGCCAGGACGACGTCCCGCACGAAGCCGTGCCAGCGGTGCGCGCCGCGCAGCATGCTGTGCCCACCGGGGACGGTGAAGCGAGCAACCCGGGCCCCGGCCCGCTGGGCACGGACGGCGTAGTCCTCGGACAACCGGGCCGGCACCCAGCGGTCACCGCGGCCGTGCAGGATGACCACGCTGCGACCCCGCAGGTGGTCCACCGGCTCGCCCGGCGGCGTCCAGGGCGCCAGTGCGCACACCGCGGCCACGCCGTCGTGCCCGCCGGCCCGGAGCACGGCCCGCCCGCCCATCGAGTGGCCGACCAGCACCACCGGCAGGTCCCCGTGCTCCTCCCGGATCCGGTCCAGGGCCCAGCCCACGTCGGCGAACGCGTCGGCGGCCGGCCCGTTCCAGCCGGCCACCCGGTAGCGCAGCAGGCAGGTGCCGAGCCCCTGCCCGGCCCCCGCCGCGGACACGAACTGCTCGATCGCCCGCATCCGGACCAGCGACAGCGCCCGCTCCTTGGGCGGCTCCACGCTGGCCACCGTGCCGCCGTGGCAGAACAGCGCCACCGCGCGGGGCGTCCCGGTGGCGGGGCGGGTCTCCAGGGCCGGTGAGGTCACCGGCCCCGCCCGCCTCGCCGCCCGCCGCGCAGGGTGGCGCGGGCGCGGTCCCCGAGCTCGCCGGCCTTGAGCAGGGCGCCGCTGATCCGCGTCGGCCCAACGCGCCGCTCCAGGGCGCGGCCGATCCTGCGCAGCAGGCCGGTGGCCAGCGGGACGACGACGGTGAGGAGCAGCCAGGTGCGGAGCCGGGCGGTGAGGAAGAGCCACATGGGGTGCAGCCTTCCCCGCCGGAGCGTCCCGGAACCCCCGGTCAGCCCTCCTCGGCCGCCAGCCGGACGATCATCTTGCCGGTGTTGCCGCCGCGCAGGAGGTCCAGGAACGTGTCGACGGCGTTGTCGAGCCCCTCGCGCACGGTCTCGCGGACCACCAGCTCGCCGGAGGTGACCAGCGCGGGGACCTTCCGGATGAACTCTGCGTGCAGGTCGGTGTGGTCGCCGACGATGAAGCCGCGCAGGGTCAGCTTCTTGCTCACCATCTGGAACATGTTCCGCGGCCCGGGCGCGGGCTCGGTGGCGTTGTAGGCGGAGATCGCGCCGCACAGCGCGGCCCGCCCGAACTCCTTGAAGGCGCCGATGGCCGCCTCGAGGTGCTCCCCGCCGACGTTGTCGAAGAAGACGTCGATGCCCTCGGGCGCGGCTGCCCGGAGCTGCTGGGCGACCGGGCCGTCGTGGTAGTCGAACGCGGCGGTGAAGCCGAGCTCCTCGGTCAGCCAGCGGACCTTCTCCGGCGTCCCCGCGCTCCCGATCACCGCCGACGCGCCGTTGAGCCGGGCGAACTGCCCGACCAGGCTGCCCACCGCGCCGGCGGCGCCGGACACGAACACGGTGTCGCCCTCGCGGAACTCGGCGAGCCGGAACAGGCCGGCCCAGGCGGTGAGCCCCGGCATGCCGAGCACGCCCAGGTGGTAGCTGGGCGGGATGCCGGGCAGCTCGGGCAGCACCCGCACGTGCCTGGCGTCGAGGACGGCGACGTCCCGCCAGGCGGCGTCGGCCAGCACGAGCGCACCCTCCGGGACGCCGGGGGAGCGTGACTCGACCACCCGGCCGACCGCGCCGCCCTTCATCGTCTCGCCGACCTCCCAGGCCGCGGCGTAGGACTTCCCTGCGTTCATCCGGCCGCGCATGTACGGGTCCACGCTCATGACCAGCATGCGGACGACCACCTGCCCCTCGGCCGGGTCGGGCCGGTCCAGCTCCACGAGGCGGAAGTCGTCCGGGGTGGGCTCCCCGACGGGACGGGCGGCCAGCTGCCATTCACGCGTGTGCACGGTCACGCCGCGATCATGCGCCCGACCAGGTGCATCGCGCTCCACCGGGTTGTGATCCCGTCCTACGCTCGGAGCATGTTCTTCTCCCGTGCCAAGACCGAGCTGGTCGCGCCCGAGGGCGCCCTGCCGGGCCGTCCCGACCCGCTGCCGCACGTGCCCGAGGTGCACGCGGTCAACGGCAACCGCATCCAGCCGCCGTTCCCTGACGGCATGCAGACCGCGGTCTTCGGCGCCGGCTGCTTCTGGGGTGTGGAGAAGGTGTTCTGGGAGACCCCGGGCATCTGGTCGACGGCCGCGGGCTACGCGGGCGGCTACACCCCGAACCCGACCTACGACGAGGTCTGCTCGGCGCGCACCGGGCACACCGAGGTCGTCCTCGTCGTGTTCGACCCCGCCGTCATCTCCTACGAGCAGGTGCTGAAGGTGTTCTGGGAGGACCACGACCCGACGCAGGGCATGCGCCAGGGCAACGACATCGGCACCCAGTACCGCTCGGCGATCTACTACGCATCCCCGGAGCAGGAGGCCGCGGCGCGGGCCACCCGCGACGCGTACCAGGAGCGGCTGAAGGCGGCCGGCTACGGCGAGATCACCACCGAGATCGCGCCCCTGGGGGAGTTCTTCTACGCCGAGGACCACCACCAGCAGTACCTCTACAAGGTGCCGCACGGCTACTGCCCCGTGCACTCGACGGGCGTCTCCTGCCCGATCGGGCTGGGCGTGGAGAGCACCGACTGAGCTGACGTGCGTGCGGCCGACGGCGCCGGTGGGGAGACCCGCCGGCGCCGTCGTCGTCCGCGGGCAGGCTGCGTAGCGCCCGCATGCGCATCGACGTCGGAATCGGCCGGCGGAGAACCGCGCGGATGCGCACCGGCGCGGTACCGCCGCCCCAGACACGGACGTGCAGCGGGCTGCTCGCGCCCGGTCGGGGCCGTCGGCGAGACTGGGCGGCATGGAGATCCTCCGGACGCCGGACGAGCGCTTCACCGACCTGCCCGACTTCCCCTACGAGCCCCGCTACGTCGAGGTCGACGACGGCGAGGGCGGGCGGCTGCGGGTCGCCTGCGTCGACGAGGGCCCGGCCGACGGCGAGACGGTCCTGCTGCTGCACGGCGAGCCGTCGTGGTCCTTCCTCCACCGGCGGATGATCCCGGTGCTCACCGCCGCCGGGCTGCGCGTCGTCGCACCCGATCTGGTCGGCTTCGGGCGCTCCGACAAGCCGGTCGAGCGGTCCGCCTACACCTACGCCCGGCACGTCGGCTGGATGCGCCAGGCACTGCTCGACGAGCTGGACCTGCGGGACGTCACCCTCGTCGGGCAGGACTGGGGCGGCCTCATCGGGCTCCGGCTGGTCGCCGAGAACCCGGACCGCTTCGCCCGGGTCGTCGTCGCCAACACCGGCCTGCCCACCGGTGACCAGAAGATGAGCGAGGCGTTCCTGGCCTGGCAGCGGTTCTCCCAGGAGAGCCCGGAGTTCCAGATCGGCCGGATCGTCGGCAACGGCACCGCCGGCGGGCTGGCCCCGGAGGTCGTGGCCGCCTACGACGCGCCCTTCCCCGACGACTCGTACAAGGCCGGCGCGCGGCAGTTCCCCGCGCTCGTGCCGACGTCGCCCGACGACCCCGCGGCCGCGGCCAACCGGGCGGCGTGGCAGGAGCTCGGCCGGTGGGAGAAGCCGTTCCTCACCGCGTTCTCCGACTCCGACCCCATCACCGGCGGCGGGGACCGGGTGTTCCAGAAGCTCGTCCCCGGCGCGCAGGGGATGGCGCACACGACGCTCCCCGGGGGTGGGCACTTCCTCCAGGAGGACGTCGGCCCCGAGCTGGCCCGCGTCGTCGTGGAGCTGGTCTCCGCGACCCCGCGGTGACCGCGCCCGAGGAGTTCTTCACCCGGCTCCGGCGGGGCCCCGACGTCGAGGCGCCCGAGCTGGTGGCCGTCGACGCCACCGACCGGTTGCTGCTCGACGAGGCGGCGGCCACGCTCGCGCTCTGCGGCCCCGGCGAGGTGGCCGTCGTCGACGACGCCTACGGAGCGCTCACCCTCGGCGCGGTGGGGCTGCACGGCGCGTCCGACGTGCGGGTGGCCCAGGACCTGCTCGTGGGGGAGCGGGCGCTGGCCCGCAACGCCGAGCAGCTGGGGCTGGCCGGCTCCTACCGGTCGCTGCCGCTGGGTGCGGAGCTGGCAGCCGGCGCCCGGCTGGTGCTGGTGCAGGCGCCCAAGGGCCTGGAGGCGCTGCGCGAGATCGCCGAGACGGTGGCCGCGTCCGCCGCGCCGGACGTGACGGTGCTGGTCGGTGGCCGGGTCAAGCACATGACCCATGCGATGAACGACGTCCTGCGGGAGTCGTTCGCCGACGTCTCGGCGACCCTGGCACGGCAGAAGTCGCGGGTGCTGGTGGCCCGCGGCCCCCGGCCGCACGGCTCCTCCTTCCCGCGCCGCCAGGTGCATCCCGATCCGGCGATGACCGTCTGCGCGCACGGCGCCGCGTTCGCCGGCACGAAGATCGACATCGGCACCCGCGTGCTGCTGAAATCCCTGGACCGCCCGGCGCCGGCGGACGTCGCCCTGGACCTGGGCTGCGGCACCGGCGTGCTGGCGGTCGCGCTGGCCCTGGCCCGGCCCGAGGTGCGGGTCATCGGGGTCGACCAGTCCGCCGCCGCGGTGGCCTCCGCCCGGGCGACGGCCGCTGCCAACGGGGTGGGGGAGCGGATCGAGGTCGTGCGGGACGACGCCGCGGACTCGTTGCCCGATTCGAGCGTGGACCTGGTCGTGTGCAACCCGCCGTTCCACGTCGGCGCCGCGGTGGTGACCACGGCCGCGGACCGGCTGTTCGCGGCGGCCGCCCGGGTGCTGCGGCCCGGTGGCGAGCTGTGGACGGTCTACAACAGCGCGCTGCGCTACAAGCCGGTGCTCGGCCGGGTGGTCGGCCCGACGACGCTGGTCGAGCGGGCGCCGAAGTTCACGGTCACGGTCTCGCGTCGTCGGTGAGGCCGCCCCGAGGCGGGGTCGGCGCCGAGCGCACGGACCCGTCGTCCCGGTGCAGTGCAGTGCGATTACGGAACGAGGAAGGCCCATCGTTCGGGTGATTCCGCTGTAGTAGCTCCACCGACCCGCCGATGAAGGGGGCACGGCGCCTTCCACCGGCGCCGGCAGGACTTGGTCGCGGGGCCCGGCGCAAGACGCGGCGACGGGGCGACCTGGGGGGACGGCGGCGGCGGGAGCGATCCCGCCGCCGCCGATCTGCGTCCGGGGCCCGTCCGCGGCCGGGTCGGTCGGCGGCCCGGGTCGGTCAGGCGCCGGGGGAGCCGGCCCGCCGTCGTACCGGTGGCTCGGCGGACCAGGGGAAGTCGATCCACCGGTCGGTGCGCCGCCACACGTAGTCGCAGCGCACCAGGGAGCCGGGCTTCTCGTAGACCACCGCGGTGCGGACGTCGGCGACGTAGCCGGCGCAGAACGATCGGACCAGTTCCAGGGTCTTGCCCGTGTCGGCCACGTCGTCGGCCACCAGCACGTTGGCGCCGGTCAGGTCGACGACGTCCAGGGTCGGTGGCAGCACCACCGGCAGGTCCAGCCGCTCGTCCACGCCGGTGTAGAACTCCACGTTCATCACGAAGAGGTTCTTCACGTCCAGCGCGTAGCCCAGTGCCCCGCCCAGGAACAACCCGCCCCGGGCGATGGAGAGCACCAGGTCCGGCTCGAACCCGTCGTCGACGACCTGCTGGGCCAGCTCGCGGCTCGCGGTCCCGAACATCTCGTAGGTCAGCACTTCGCGGTCGTCGCTCACGGCAGGGATGGTGCACGTGAAACATCACGGACGGGGATCGGGCCGTCCTCCGCACTTCCCAGCGGGGGCGGTGTGGGACGCGCGGGAAACATGTCCCACAATGTTCAACCATCCGGCCGGGCTCCCGGCCACGGACCCCCGAGGACGGCATGCGCGAGGCAGGGGACGTCGGCACGGCCGGTGCCGCCGTGCCGGTCGCCGGCTGCGCCCAGCCCTGCACGCACGTCGGCCTGGTGGCCGGCTCCGACGAGGAGCTGCTGGCCGGGGTGGTCCCCTTCGTCGAGGAGGGCTTCCGGGCCGGCGACCTGGTGCTGATGTCCTGCCCGCCGGCGACCGACGCGCTGATCACCTCCGCCCTGGGCGGCCGGGCGTCCGACATCGCCGCGGACGATCGCATCTGCCTGGCCGACACGCGGGTGGCCGACGGGGTCGCCGCGATGAGCGACTGGCTGCAGCGGGCGAGCGCCGCACGGTCGGGGCGGCTGCGCCTCGTCGGTCAGGTGCGGTTCGGGGCCGAGCCGCGGTACTGGCGCGAAGGGATGCGGTACGAGGCTGCCGCCAATCGGATGCTGGCGGACGCGCCGCTGTCCTTGCTGTGCCTGTTCGACCGCCGGGAGCTCCCCGCCGACGTGCTGTCCGGCGTGCCCGCCACCCATCCGCTGCTGCTCGACGAGGAGGGGCTGCGGTCGAGCGCCGGGTTCGGCGACCCGCAGGACTTCGTCCGCCGGCTGCCGGTGCCGCGCGAGCCGGTGGAGGACGCCGGCCCGGTGTTCAGCGTGGCCGACGCGCCGTCGCTGGCCGCGCTGCGCGGCGCCCTGCGCACGGTGCTGGCCGAGCGGGTGCGGGATCCGGAGCTCGCCGAGGACCTGCACTTCGCGGCCAGCGAGATCGCCTCGAATGCCTTCCGGCACGGCGCGCGCCCGGTCTCGGCCCGGGTGTGGGTCTCCGACGACCGGGTGGTGTGCGCCATCGGCGACAGCGGCCCCGGCTTCGACGACCCGTTCACGGGGTTCCGGCCGGCCCACGGCGCCGATTTGTCCCGGGGTGGCATGGGGCTCTGGCTGGCCCGCAAGCTGTGGGACCACGTGGACGTGCTGCCCCGGCCGGGGGGCGTCGTCGTCCGGCTCAGCACCCGCCTGCGCTGACCCGCGAGGGCCGCGACCCCCTCAGTGGACGCCGGAGGCGGTGTCGAGCAGGGCCCGGGAGTCCTTGCCGCCGCGCTTGGCGCTGTACATGGCGGTGTCGGCCCGGTGCAGCAGTTGCTCGGCGGTGGCACCGGGGCCGGCGAGGGCGCCACCGATGCTCGCGGTCACGCTCACCGACCGGCCGGCGATCTCCACCGGCAGCCGGACGGCGGCCAGCAGCCGGTCGGCGACGTCGCGCAGCCGGTCGGCGTCGGCGTCGGTGAGGAGGAGGGCGAACTCGTCGCCGCCCAGCCGCGCCACGACGTCCCCACCGCGGACGTCGGCGGAGAGCCGGGCGGCGACGGCGAGGAGCAGTTCGTCCCCGGCCGCGTGCCCGAGCGTGTCGTTGATGGTCTTGAAGTCGTCGACGTCGACGAAGAGGACCGCCGGCGGGCTGTCGACGTCCGCGGTCGCCGCGGCCAGCCCGGGGAGGTCCTCGGCGAGGAGGTCCGGCCGGACGCGGACGAAGCGCAGCGGATGGCGGAACACCCCGGCCTGGAGCGCCGCGTCGGCGCTCACCTCGACCACGGCGGTGGGCTCCACCCGGGTCAGCGGCACCGACAGCCGGCCGCCGCCGAATCGGCCCGTCCCGATGCGCTCGGGCCAGGGGTGGTCGGCACCCGCGGGGCGCAGGACGCCGGCCAGCTCGGCGGACTGCTCCGGTGACAGGGGGCTGGTCCGGCCGACCACCACGAGCTCGCCGTCCCGGTAGCGGCCGGCCACGAGCTGGCTGGGCCGCTCGATCGGGCCGATGACCCCGCCGGCGAGCACCTCGGTGGTCTCCCAGCTCTTCACCTTGAGCCAGTCGCGGCGGCCGGGCGCGTAGCGGGTGGCGGCGCCCTTGACGACCAGCCCCTCGACCCCGGCGGGCCGGAAGTCGTCGAACCACCGCCGGGCCTCGGCGGGGTCGGCGGTCACGGGGGAGAGCTGCAGCGGCGGGGCCCAGCGGGCGGCCAGGCGCTCCAGCTCCGCCCGGCGGCGGGTGAAGGTGCTGCGGCGGAGGTCCTCGCCACCGGCGGCGAGCAGGTCGAAGGCGACGTAGGAGGCCGGTGCGGCGGCCACCTGGGCGGCGATCCGCCCGGCGGCGGTGACCATGCGGCGCTGCAGCAGCCCGAAGTCCAGCCGGTCGTCGTGCCAGATGACGACCTCGCCGTCGACGACGGACCCCGGGGGCAGCTGGGCGACCGCGGCGGCGGCGACGTCGGGGAACCGGTCGGTGAGGTCGCGGCCCTGCTTCGACCACAGCCGGGTGGAGGTGCGGTCCCGAACGACGACCAGGCGGTAGCCGTCCCACTTGGGCTCGTACCGGCACCCGCCGGACAGCGCCGTGGGCTGCGGGATCTCCCGTACCGGCTTGGCCAGCTGCACCGCGACCGGGCCGGCCAGCTCGGGCGGCAGCGCGGGCAGACCCGGCAGGGACAGGGACACCCGGACAGCCTGCTGGGTCACCGTTCGGCGTGCACCCCGGCGGCACCGCGTCACACCCGTTCGGGGGCGGGTCGCGACCGGGTGTGGTCAGCCCAGCCGACCGGCCAGGTCGGCGGCGAACCCCTCGGCGATCGACAGCTGCTCCCGCAGGGCGAGCACCCGGGCGGTGGCCGCCTCGTGGAACATCCGCAGCCGGTCGGCCAGGACGGCGTCGCCGGGGCGCTCGGCCAGCTCGGCCAGCAGCGCCAGCAGCTCCTGCATCTCCTCGAGCGTGAAACCGAGCGGCTTCATCCGCTTGATCACCTCGAGGCGGGCGACGTCGTCGTCGCTGTAGAGGCGGAAGCCGCCGTCGCTGCGGCTGGTGGGGCGGACCAGGCCGTGCTCCTCGTAGAAGCGGATCGTGCGCAGGCTCAGGCCGGTGCGCTCGGCGACCTGGCCGATCTGCAGCAGACCGGTGCGGGCGGCCATCAGTGCCCCGCGCCCAGCTGGCCGGTGTGCCGCTCGAACCGGCTGAGCGAGTGATCGTCGAGGCCGACGATCTGCACGGTCTTCCCGCGGGTCGCGTACTTGTGGGTGATGGCGTCCAGCGCGGCGACGGTGGAGGCGTCCCAGACCTGGGCCCCGGAGAGGTCGATGACGACGTGCTCGGGGTCGTCGGCGTACTCGAACTGGGTGTAGAGGTCGTTGCTCGACGCGAAGAACAGCGCGCCGGCCACGGAGTAGCGCACCGAGCCGTCGGCCCCGACGACCCGGTCGACGTCCACCAGGTGCGCGATGCGCTGGGCGAAGAGCACGCAGGCGACCAGCACGCCGACCCCCACGCCGATCGCGAGGTTGTGGGTGAGCAGCGTGACCGCGACCGTCGACAGCATCACGGTGGTCTCGCTCTTGGGCATCCGGGGGATGGTCTGCAGGCTGTGCCAGTCGAACGTCGCGATGGACACGAAGATCATGACCGCGACCAGGGCGGCCATCGGGATGACGCTGACGATGTCGCCGAGGGCCACGACCAGCACGAGCAGGAAGACGCCGGCCAGGAACGTGGAGAGCCGGGTGCGGGCACCCGAGGCCTTCACGTTGATCATCGTCTGGCCGATCATGGCGCAGCCGCCCATGCCGCCGAAGAAGCCCGAGGCCATGTTGGCCACGCCCTGGCCCCAGGACTCCCGGGTCTTGTCGGAGTGGGTGTCGGTGATGTCGTCGACGAGCTTCGCCGTCATCAGCGACTCCATCAGCCCGACGAAGGCCACGCCGAGGGCGTAGGGGGCGATGACGCCCAGCGTCTCGAGGGTGAACGGGACGTCGGGCAGCAGGAAGAAGGGCAGGCTGTCGGGCAGCTCGCCCTCGCCGCCGACGTCGGGCAGGTCCCAGCCGACGGCCAGGGTGAGCGCCGTCAGCACGACGATCGCCACCAGGGGGGCGGGGACCACGGTGGTCAGCCGGGGGAGCAGGAAGATGATGGCCAGCCCGGCGGCGACCATCGGGTAGACCAGCCACGGCACGCCGATCAGCTGCGGGAACTGCGCGGTGAAGATCAGGATCGCCAGCGCGTTGACGAACCCGACCATGACGCTGCGCGGGATGAACCGCATGAGCCGTGCCACGCCGGCCGCGGCCAGCAGGATCTGGAAGATCCCACCGAGGATCACGGCGGCGAAAAGGAACTGGACGCCGTACTCCAGGGCCAGCGGGGCGACGACGAGGGCGATGGCGCCGGTCGCCGCGGTGATCATCGCCGGCCGGCCGCCGGTGAAGGCGATGACCACCGCCATGACGAAGGAGGAGAACAGCCCGACGCGCGGGTCCACCCCGGCGAGGATCGAGAAGCTGATCGCCTCGGGGATGAGCGCCAGTGCGACCACCAGGCCGGCCAGCACCTCGGTGCGGGCGACGCGGGGTTCCAGCCAGGTCGGGCGGGCAGGGCGGAGTGCAGGCAGGACGGACATGCTCCCGTTTCCGGTGGGGGTGGCGGCGTCTCCCCGGGCGACGGTGCGCGGGGGCGCGGATCGCCGTCCATCCTGCCGCACACCCGACTCTCACGTAAGAGGAGGGTGCTGAGTCGCCGGTCACTCGTACCGTGGGGGGTGATGGCCGAGCGGAAGCCGCCGGGGGTCTCCTACGAGACCTGGGTGGAGCACCAGATCGCCCGCGGGCAGGCCCGGGGCGCCTTCGAGAACCTGTCGGGGGCCGGCCGGCCGCTGCCGCGCGAAGCCCTGTCGGAGAACGCCTACGACTGGGCGGTCGCCAAGGCGCGGCGCGAGGGCGTCGACACCGCGGCGATGCTGCCACCGGGTCTGGCGCTGCGCCGGGAGCGCGACGAGCTGCCCCAGCGGGCCGCCAGGCTGGCGACCGAGGCGGAGGTCCGGGCGCTGGCCGAGGACTACGACGCGCGGGTGGAGGCCTTCTGGCGCCGTCCCGCGGAGAGCCGGTGGGCGCCGGTTCCCGGCCTGGCCGACGTCGACGCGCTGGTGGAGGGGTGGCGGCGGGACCGCCCACCCCCGCCGCCGGCGCCCGAACCCGCGCCGCAACGGGCGGCACGGCGCTGGTGGCGGCGCCGCCGCTGAGTTCAGTTCCGGTCGGCGTCGTCCTTCTTGGCGTCGTGCTCGCGGGTGGACATGCCTCCGTGGCCGCCCTCGTCGTGCTGGCCCGGGTGCAGGTTGTTGGTCTCGTCGTCGTCCTCGCGCGGCTCGGTCACGTGCCGAGTCTGCGGCCCGGGCGCGTTCTCCGCCCGGCCGGTCGGCTCCGGCGGAGCGCGACGAACTGGGCGGCGGCGAAGCCGGCCACGACCGCGCCCTGGAGGAGCAGCACCGCCCGGTCCGGGATCTCCCCGGGCGCCCGGGTCATGCCGGCGGACGCCGGGCGTCGTCCGGGGCGGCCGCGCGCAGCCGCTCCGCGCCGGGGACGTCGGAGAAGAGCCACGGGTCCAGCGGTTCGCCCTGCCGGATCACGCTGACCGCTCCGGTCCGCTCCAGCACGACGCAGCGCACCTCGGCGAGGTTCCGGATGCCGGCCAGACGGAGCTTCTGCCGCAGCTCGTCCTCGGCGACGTGCGCGGCCCGCAGATTGTCGGTCAGCGGCGTCGAGCCGGCCATGAGCAGCACGGGCGGGCGGTTCATCAGCCGGTCCACCCAGCGGTTCTGCCGCAGCCGGGCCAGCACGGTCTGCGTCGCGAACAGCGTGACGATCGCGACGACGCCGGTGGCCAGGGTCGGGTCGAGCAGCAGCACGGTCCGGCCGACGACCGCGCCCAGCGCGATCGCGCAGCCGAGGTCGAAGCTGGACATGGTGGCGAGGCTGCGCTGGCCCACGAGCCGGACGCAGAGCACCAGCGTCAGGTACATCGCGACCGTGGCCAGCACGACCAGTGCGGCCGTCCTCCCGTCGATCCCGAGCTGCTCCTGCATCGGACCTCCCTGGGGCGGCGACGGTCGGGCCGGCCCATTGTCGCCGGGTGGGCCGGCCCGGACCGGATCTCAGTCGGTCAGGCTGCGCAGGACCCGGGCCAGCGTCGCGCGGTCCTCGGCGCTCAGGCGGGCGAACAGCTCGGCGGAGTCCGCCGCCCGGGCGCGGCCGACCTCGCCGCGGACGCGGCGGCCCGCGTCGGTGGGCCGCAGGAGCACCGCCCGCCGGTCGCCCGGATCGGGGGACCGCTCGACCAGGCCGCGCTCCTGCAGCCCGTCGGCCACCTCGGTCGCCGAACGCGGGGCGATGTGCAGCGCCTCGGCCAGGTCCGAGAGCCGGACGCCGTCGTGCTCGCAGATCACCCGCAGGGCCCGGGCCTGGTGCGGGGAGAGGTCCCACGGGGCCAGGGCGTCGCGCCACCGGCGTCGCTGGGTACGGGCCACGCGCATGAGCAGGTCGCCCAGCTCTCCGGTCCCGTCGTCCGCCACGGGGGAATGGTAGCGAAGACGCGGCGGTTCCCACACGATGAGGTAACCTCAGCAATTGAGAGGCAGGAGGTGGCGGCATCAGCGAGATGATGACCAGCGGCGGCCGGGGCGGTGGCCCCGGTGGCGGCGGCGGAGGCCGCAGGCCCGATCCCGCCGACCGCGCCCAGCTCGAGCGCTCTCCCGTCCGCTGGAGCCGCGTCGCCGCGCTCTTCCGGCCCTACCGGTGGCAGCTCGGCGTCGTGGTGGCACTGATCGTGGCGTCCTCGGCCGTCGCCCTGGCCACGCCCTTCCTCATCCGGCTGGTCATCGACGAGGCCATTCCCGACCAGGACGTGCCGCTGCTGCTCTGGGCCGTCGGCGGGATGCTCGCCGTCACCGTGGTGACGGCGATCTTCGGCGTCGTCCAGACCTGGCTGTCCACCACCATCGGCCAGCGGGTCATGCACGGCCTCCGGACGGCGGTCTTCACGCACCTGCAGCGCCAGTCGCTGGGCTTCTTCACCCGCACCAAGGGCGGCGAGGTTCAGTCCCGCCTGATGAACGACGTGGGCAGCATGCAGTCGGTCGTCACCTCCACCGCGACGTCGTTCGCCTCCAGCGCCACGACCGTCATCGGCACCGCCGTCGCCATGGCCGTGCTGAGCTGGCGGCTGTCCCTGCTCTCGCTCGTGGTGCTCCCCCCGGCCGTGTGGCTGACCCGCCGGGTGGCCCGCATGCGCCGGGCGATCACCGCCCAGCGCCAGCGGCACCTGGCCGACCTGCACTCCCAGGTGGAGGAGGGGCTGAGCGTCAGCGGGGTGCTGCTGGGCAAGACGCTGGGCGCAGGTCCGGCGCAGTCGCAGCGGTTCGCCGGGACGTCGGAGTTCCTCGTCGACCTCGAGGTCCGCTCGCAGCTCGCCGGCCGTTGGCGCATGGCCACCATGAGCATCGTCTTCGCCGGGATCCCGGCGCTGATCTACCTGGCCGCCGGGCTGCCGGCGACGTCGGGCGGCATGACCATCGGCACCCTCGTCGCCTTCACCACGCTGCAGGGTGCGCTCTTCCGCCCGCTCATGCAGCTGCTCGACATCGGCGTCTCGCTGACCGCCTCCATGGCCCTGTTCAGCCGGGTGTTCGAGTACCTGGACCTGCCCGTCGACATCGACGACCCTCCCGCTCCGGTGCGGGTGGACGCCGCCGACGTCCGCGGCGAGGTGCGGTTCGAGCACGTCGGCTTCCGCTACCCCGACGGCGTGCGCCCCGCGCTGAGCGACGTCGACGTCGTCGTGCCGGCCGGCACGACGCTGGCGCTGGTCGGCGAGACGGGGTCGGGCAAGAGCACGCTCGCCTCGCTGGTCGCCCGGCTCAACGACCCGACCTCCGGGCGGGTGCTGATCGACGGCGTCGACGTACGCGAGATGCGGCTGGCCGATCTCGCCCGCGTCGTCGGCGTCGTCAGCCAGGAGACCTACCTGCTGCACGGCACCGTGCGGGAGAACCTGCTGCACGCCCGCCCCGACGCCACCGACGAGGAGATCGTCGACGCCGCCCGCCGCGCCCAGGTGCACGAGGTGGTCGCCGCGCTGCCCGACGGCTACGAGACCGTGGTGGGTGCCCGAGGGCACCGGTTCTCCGGCGGGGAGAAGCAGCGGCTGGCCATCGCCCGGACGCTGCTGCGCGACCCCCGGGTGCTGGTGCTCGACGAGGCCACCAGTGCGCTGGACAACGAGACCGAGCGGGCGGTGCAGGCCGCGCTGGACGAGGCGGCCCGGGGGCGGACGACGATCACCATCGCCCACCGGCTCTCCACGGTGCGGCACGCCGACTGCATCGCCGTCCTCGACGCGGGACGGGTCGTGGAGCAGGGCACGCACGAGGAGCTGATGCGGCGCGGTGGCCGCTACGCCCGGCTGGCCGGCATCGCCCAGCGGGACGCCGTCCTCAGCTCCTGAGCGGACGGCGCGGGCGTGAGGATCGCCGCATCCGGAATCCGGCCGGGACGGGGCAGGTTGCCCGCGACATGGACCTGTTCTCCCCCGTGCGGCTCGGCGACCTCGAGCTCGCCAACCGCGTCGTCATGGCCCCGCTCACCCGCATGCGCTCCGGTCGTGCCGGCATCCCCCGCGACATCGTCGTCGAGCACTACGAGCAGCGGGCCGGTGTCGGCCTGATCATCACCGAGGGCACGTTCCCCAACGACGAGTCCCGCGCCTTCGCCGGGCAGCCGGGCATCGTCACCGACGAGCAGGTCGAGGGCTGGCGGAAGGTCGCCGACGCCGTGCACGAGCGGGGCGGGCGCGTGGTCATGCAGGTCATGCACGGCGGGCGGGTCTCCCACCCCGAGCTCACCGGCACGCGGGTCGTCGCACCGAGCGCCATCGCCATCCGCGGGGAGGTGCACGTCGGCGGCGGCGTGAAGCAGCCGTTCCCCGTGCCGCACGCCCTCACCACCGAGGAGGCGCGCGCGACGATCGCCGACTTCGTCGCCGCCTCGGAGCGCGCCGTGGCGGCCGGGCTGGACGGCGTCGAGCTGCACGCCGCCAACGGCTACCTGCTGCACGAGTTCCTGTCGCCGGCGTCCAACCAGCGCGACGACGTCTACGGCGGCAGCCCGGAGAACCGCGCCCGCTTCGTGATCGAGGTGGCCACCGCCGTGGCCGAGGCCGTCGGCGCCGGCCGGGTCGGCATCCGGATCTCGCCCGAGCACAACATCCAGGACGCCCTGGGGACCGACCGCGAGGACGTGCTGGCCACCTACGGCGCGCTGATGGACGGGCTGCGGCCGCTGGGCCTGGCCTACCTCAGCGTGTTGCACGTGGAACCAGGCGGCGAGCTGGTCCAGGAGCTGCGCCGCCGGTTCGGCGGACCGCTGATCGCCAACAGCGGCTTCGGCCGGGTCACCACCCGCGGGGAGGCCGTCGCGCTCATCGACGACGCGCACGCCGAGGCCGTCGCCGTCGGCCGCCCGGTCCTCGCCAACCCCGACCTCGTCGAGCGCTGGCGCGGGGAGCACCCGGAGAACGAGCCGGACGCGTCGACCTTCTACGCGTCCGGGCCGGAGGGCTACATCGACTACCCGGCCCTCGCCGCCGCCCGCTGAGTCGCTGCGGACGGCCGGGCCCACCCCCGGCCGTCCGCGCCGTCCGCGTCCCCGTGTGCGGACCCACGTTAGGAACCCCCCGGTCACTGGGCAGCTCAGGAAGGGTCCCGCCCAGCGCACGATCGACGTACCGTCGCGGCTCCCGGGTCCGGAACAGGTCCGTCCGTCGAGCTCGAGGAGCGTCATCCGATGACTGCGCAGGGCGGCCAGGCCCCGAGCGCCGGCCCCTCGCAGGCGCGGTTGGCCCAGGCCTTCGTGGACGCCGTGGAGGCGCTCCTGTGCATCGTCGACCACGACGGCCGGATCCTGCTGACCAACCCGGCGCTGCAGCGGTTCACCGGGCAGGACGCCGAGACGCTCCGGGGCAAGCCGTTCTGGGACGTCTGGGTCGCACCGGAGGACGTGGCCCTCGCCGAGCAGGCCGTGCACCTGGCGATGGAGAGCGGGCGCGCCTACCCCCAGGAGGGCGACTGGCTCACCCGGGACGGCGAGCGGCGGCGGGTCACGATGCGCAACACCGTGCTGCGCGACGACGACGGGGTGCCCTACGGGATCGCCTGCGTCGGCCTGGACGTGACCGACGACCGGGCGCGGGAGGCACGGCTGCGCCACCAGACGCGGACCGACGTGCTCACCGGCGTCGCGAACCGCGGCGCGCTGTTCGACGCGCTGCACGCCCGGCTGGCCGATGCGGGCAGCTCCGGCTGCGGGCTGCTGTTCTGCGACCTCGACCAGTTCAAGACGGTGAACGACGAGTACGGCCACGCGACCGGGGACCGGTTGCTGGCCGAGGCCGCCGCGCGGCTGGCCGACGTGGCCGGGCCCGAGCACCTGGTGGCGCGGTTCGGCGGCGACGAGTTCGTCATCCTGTGCCCGCACGCCGACGAGGCCGAGCTGCAGGAGCTGTCCCGGCGGGTCGTCGCCCGGCTGGGGGAGCCGTTCCCCGGCCCGGAGGGGCCGCTGGCGATCGGGGTGAGCGTGGGGGTCGCGGTGGGCAGGCGGGGGGAGTCGGCCGACGCCGTCGTCGCCCGCGCGGACCGCGCGATGTACGGGGCGAAGAGCAGCCTCCGCCGCCGGAACCCGCGCGGCTGACCGGCGGGGTCAGACCTCGGCGGCGGCGCGGAGCGCTCGGCGGGGGGCCGGGACGCGGGGTGCGTCCGCGGCGCGCAGCGCCTCGGGCGGTCCCGGGCGACCGAAGTGCCAGCCCTGCCCGTGGTCGACGCCCAGCTCGCGCAGCCTGCTGTGCTCCGCGGCGGTCTCGACGCCCTCGGCGACGACCTGGACGTCGCAGCCGTGCGCGAACTCCGCCAGCGAGGCGACCAGCTTGGCCAGCACCGGGTCGGTGTCCAGACCGGTGACGATGCTGCGGTCGATCTTGATCACGTCGGGTGCGGTGACCACGATGTGCCGCAGCGAGGAGAAGCCGGCACCGACGTCGTCGATGGCCAGCCGCAGGCCGGCGGCGCGCAGCGGGGCCAGGGCGGCGGTCAGCGCCGCGTAGTCCTCGACCTGGTCGTGCTCGGAGAGCTCGAGCAGGATCCGGTGCAGCGGCAGCCGGGCCAGCAGCTCGCCGCACTCGTCGGTGAGCAGCGTGGCGGGGGAGACGTTCATGGCGACGTAGCCCTCGACCCGGTCGAGCAGGGTGGCCGCCCGCTCCAGGGCGAGCACCTCCAGCCGGTGGCCCGCGCCGATGCTGTGCGCCTCGGCGAAGCAGACGTCGGGTGCCATGCCCCAGTCCCCGGGGAAGCGGCTGAGCGCCTCGGCGCCCACGCGCTGCCCGGTGGCGAGGGCGATGATCGGCTGCAGCACGACGGTGGGCCCGCCGGCGGCGATCAGCGGGTCGAGGCGGGCGGTGATCTCCTCCCGGCGTTCCTGCGATCGGACCTCCGGCTCGATGATCACGGCGGCGGCCGAGGCGAGCACGTCCATCAGCGCCTTGTCGCGCGTGGTGAGGTCCTTGTCGGTGGTGAGCCCGGCGGCGCAGAAGGTGCCGTAGAGGCTGCCGTCGCTGAGGGTGACCGGCACCGAGACGTAGCTGCGCAGCCGCGGCATGCGGGCGGCCGGGAGCTTCATCGCCTCGGGGAAGTCCTTGAGGTTCGGCACGACCTGCGGGAGCTTCCGGTCCAGGATCGCCTGGCAGAGGGTGACCTCCTGGCGCTGCTGGTAGCCCTCCTGGAAGAGGAACGGCACCGAGGTGTCCACGACCTCCAGGTGCTGGGTGGTGCCGTCGAGCCGGCTCAGGAACGCGACGCTGAGGCGGAGGGACTTGCGCGCGGTGTGCAGCAGGTCGGCGATCTGCTGCTCCGCTGCCGAGCGTCCCCTGCTCACGTGCCTCCCTCCGTCGTGCCGTCTCCCCCTGATCGGCCGGGGCAGGTCGGCTCTGGAGCGGATTCACCCGGCCGGATGGGGCTGGCTCCCGCCGGCGGCGGTCAGCCGGGGACGACGCGGCCGTCGTGCAGCCGCACCACCCGGTCCGCGGAGGCGATGACCACCGGGTCGTGGCTGGCCAGCAGCACGCCGCAGCCGGTGGCCGCGCAGTGCTCGCGCAGCGTGCCCAGCACGTGGGCGGTGAGGTCCTCGTCCAGCCGGCCGGTGGGCTCGTCGGCCACGAGGAACGCCGGGCGGACGACGAGCGCCCGGGCCAGGGCGGTGCGCTGCTGCTCGCCGAGGGAGACCTCGTCGGGCATGCGGGCGGCCAGGTGGGCCAGCCGCAGGGTCTCCAGGGCGCCGAGCGCGGCGGCGTGCGGATCGGGCAGCCCGGCCAGCCGTGCCGGCATCGCCACGTTGTCGGCCAGCGTCAGCTCGTCCAGCAGACCGAACCGCTGGGGGACGACGGCGACCGTCGTCCACGCGGCGCTCTCCGGCGCGCCCGCGCCCGGGACGGACACCTCGCCGGCGTCGGGGGTCTCCCAGCCGAGCAGGCAGTTGAGCAGCGTGGTCTTGCCGGAGCCGGACCGGCCGAGCAGCGCGACCATCTCGCCGGCCCGCACCTCGATGCCGACCCCGCTCAGGGCGTGCACCTGCTCGCTGCCCCGCCGGTAGCTCTTGGACAGGCCGGTCCCCCGCAGCGCGGCGCTCACGAGGGCTCCCGCAGGACGACGCCGTCGTCGGTGACGTCGATGAGCACGCGCCGGGCGGCGAACCGGGCCAGCGCCTCCTCGGGCAGCTGCAGCCGGCCGTCGCCGTCGATGACCGCCAGCCGGCGGCCGGCCACCTCCTCGTGGGAGACCGCGCCCGAGCGCAGATGGATCACCTGGTCGGCGGCGGCCGCGGCCAGCGGGTCGTGCGTGGCCATGACGACGGTGGTACCGGTGCGGGTGAGCTCGGAGACGGCGCTGAGGAGGTCGGCGGTGGTGGCGCTGTCCAGCTCGCTGGTGGGCTCGTCGGCGACGACCAGCGCCGGCCGGCCGATCACCGCCTGGGCGAACGCCAGCCGCTGCTGCTCGCCGCCGGAGAGCTGGCCGGGCAGGTGGTCGGCGCGGTCGGCGATGCCGAGCAGGTCCAGCAGCTCGGCGCCCTCGCGCCGGGCCTCGGCGCGGCCGACGCCGCGGAAGCGGGCGGCCATCGCCAGGTGCTCGTGCCCGGTGAGGTGCGGCAGCAGGTTCTGCGGGGGGCGGGCGAAGACGTAGCCGATGTGCCGGCGCCGCAGCGCCCGCAGCCGCCGGGCCGACAGGCCGGTGAGCGGGTGGCCGGCCACCTCGGCGCGCCCGGCGGTGGGCCGGTCCTGCGCGGCGAGGATCTTCAGCAACGAGCTCTTGCCCGATCCCGAGGGGCCGGTGATGGCGGTCAGCCGCCCGGCGGGGACGACCGCGTCCACGCCCTTGAGCGCGTGCACCTCGCCGCTGGGCGACCAGTAGATGCGGACCAGTCCTTCACAGGTCGCCGCGGGGGTCGCGTCATGTCGCATCGCGCATCACCTGTCCTCCGGTGGCCCGCCGGGCGGTCCGGCCGACCAGCCAGGAGCCGACGACGGTGACGAGCACGACGCCGCCGCCCACCGCGGCGATGCTGCCCCACGGGACCGCGAACACCGCCTCGGGCTCGAGCGCGGGCACCGGGTCCAGCACCCGGAGCACCAGGGCCGAGGCGGGCAGCGCGACGGCGACGGCGACCAGCGCGGCGAGCCCGGCGAGCAGCCCGATCTCCAGGCCCGCGGAGACGTCGGCGGCCCGGCGCGTCATGCCCATCCGGCGCAGCAGCAGGCCGGCAACGGTGCGCCGCCGCTGCTGGGCGACGGCGTGCATCGTGACGCCGACCAGCCCCAGCACGCCGGCGGCCAGGGCGACGGCGCGCAGGTAGTCCAGCGACCAGGTCTGCGCGGTGAGCTCGGGGCGGGCGGCGAACGCGTCGGCCGTCGTCAGCCGGTCCTGGGCCGACGGCACGTAGCCCGCGGCGGCGAGCGTCTCCAGGACGCCCTCGGGCTCGCCCCGCGCCCAGGCCTCGCGGGCCAGCACCAGGGCGGGGTCGCGCCCGGCGTCCTCGACGGCGGCGAGGTAGGCGTCCCACTCGGCGACGACGAGCGGCTCGCTGGAGCTCTGCCCGGGAAAGGCCTCGGCCCGCCCGACGACCTGCGCGGGCAGCGAGTAGTAGCCGAAGTCGAGGGTGACCTCTCCCCCGGTGCCCTCCACCAGGCCGTCGGCCACGTCCCCGGCGATCAGCACCGGCACACGCGGACCGTCGGCGCCGGCCAGCGCGTCCATCAGCTCCTCCAGCGGGCGGTCGGCGAGGCCGGCGTCCCAGCGGACGACGCCGGCGACCTTCTCCGGCCGGACGACCAGCACGTTCACCCGGGCGTCGCCGGGCAGCAGCGTCGTCTCCCGCTCGACGCCGACCACCATGGCGTCGGCCGGCAGCTCCCGGCCGGTGGTGTCCGCACCCAGCGGGACGACGACGTCGCTGCCGGTGGCCACGGCCGCCTTGGTCGCGATCGTCCGGTCGGTGGAGGAGCCGAGCGCCCCGGCGTAGACGACGAGGCCCAGCGACAGCGCCGTCGTCACCACCACCAGCCGGGCGGCCCCCTGCCCGGCGAGCACCCGCCGGGCAGCGAGGAACGGGCCCACGGGCAGCCGGCGGAGGCGGTCGCCGAGCAGCTCGGCCAGCCGGGGGAGCACCGCGGTCAGCGCTCCGGCGACGACCATCGTGATCAGCAGCGGCACGACGAGGGTGAGCACGTCGACCCCGCGGCCCTCCTCCGCGGGCTCCGCGGTGAGCAGCGGCACGGCGGCGACGACGGCGAGCACGGCGGTGACCGCCAGCCACGGCACCCGGCCGAGCAGCTGGGCGGCCGGCCCGCTGCCGATGGAGTCCAGCCGGGTGATCAGGACGGCGGTCACGACGGCGACGACGGCCAGCGCGGAGACCCCGCCCGCCGCCAGGACCACCAGCGACCGCCCGAGGACGCCGGGCGGGAACGTGTCGCCCGGGCCGAGCCGCTGCACCAGCAGCCAGCCGATCGCGCCGCCGGCGGCCAGCCCCACGAGCACGGGCAGCAGGGCCTCGCGGGCGGCCACGCCGGCCCCGCGGGCGGGGGAGAGGCCGCGGGCGACCAGGGAGCGGAGCTCGTCCTCGCGGCGGCGCATGCGCTGCCCGGCCCAGGCGCCCACCAGCACCAGCGCGGCGGCGCCGCCACCGATGCCGACCGCGCGCACCGGCGGCTCGAGCAGCGTGACCGTGGTGTCGACGGTGTCCAGCACCGCTGGGAGGGCGGACCGGCCCACCGGCGTCTGGTAGCCCTCCTCCTCGACCAGTCGGGAGAGCTCGGACTCCGGCGAGGCGAGCGCGGCCTGCATCCGCTCGCCGGCGCCCACGGCGTCGCGGGCGGTCTCGACCGGCAGGCCCGGCTCCAGCGGGAGGAACCACTCCAGGAACAGGTGCTCCTCGAGGGCCGCCGCGGTGGTCACGGCGGTGTCCCGCGAGGCGAGCACGACCGGGGGTGGGTACACGAGGTTGCCGCTGCGCTCGTCGAGCCGGGGGAGGAACAGGAAGCTGTGCTGCTGCCAGCTCGCCGGCAGGGGCGCCACGAGGTCGGCGTAGACGCCGCCGACGACCAGCTCCGCCCCGCCCGGCCGCTCGGCGGGCGTGACCGGCAACCGGTCGCCGGGGCCGAGGCCGGTCCGCTCGGCCATGCGCTGCGGGATGAGCACGCCGGTGCTGCTGGCCGACCCCGCGACGACCTCCACCCCGTCGAACGCGCCGGTGCGGAACACCAGCTGGGCCGGGCCGCTCCCCTCCGGGCCGATGGCGATCATCGGGTCCATCAGGAAGCCGATGGTCTCCGGCAGCCCGAGGCCGTCCTGGTCGACGCGGGCCCGGCGGGCCGCCTGCTTGATCGCCTCGTCGAGCTCGACGGCCCGGCTGATGCGGGTGTCGGAGGTGCGCTGCCGGCGGGCCTGGGTGGTGGTGCCCAGCGTCGCGCCGAGCACGGCCTCGCTCAGCCGGTCGCGCTCCTGCTCCCAGGCACCCTGCTCGGCGGCGGCGACCATCAGCGGCGCGGACACCAGCGCGCTGGCGAGGACGACGACGAGCGCGACCAGCCCCAGCGCCTGTCCCGGCACCGGCAGCAGCCGGAGACGCAGGTGGCGCAGCGCCGACCGGATCCTGATCATCGGCGGGAACCTATCCGTGGGGCCGGACGGTTCAGGTGCCCCGGGGCGATGTCGTTGCCGAGTCGTTGCCCGGGCTCACGGCCACTCGGCGGGGGGTGTGCGCCGGCCCAGCTCGGTCGGCAGGGGAACGGCGAAGCCGTCGGGCGTCGCGTCGGTCCAGCGACCAGGGTCGGCCAGCAGGGCCCGCGCGGCCCCGGGCGGGACCAGCGGCAGGTCGGCGACGTCGTAGTCGAGGTCGACCGAGGGGTCGTAGAAGGCCTCGGGTGGGTGGTCGATGTCCTGGCGCAGCTCGACGAGGCCGGCGTCGAACCAGCGGAGCAGCACCTCCGAGCAGGCCGCCGGCTCGAACGGTCCCCACATGTCCGTGCCGTCGACGAAGTCGCCCTCGTGGACGTCGAACAGCCAGGTGTCGTGCCGCACCGCGAGGTGCATCGCCGCCCGCACGTCGGCGCCGTCCGCTGCGGGAGCCGGCGGCCGCCCCGTCCACCGGCGCCGCCCGGTGGGGACCATGCCGGGGATCTCGGGCCCGGCGTCGTCCGCTCGTCCGAACAGCCGGCCGAGGAATCCGACCACCGTCGCACCGTCCCTCCGTGTCCGTCGCGCGTCCGCGCCCGGGAATCATGCCGGGCGCGACGGTGCTGCGACGCCCCATCCGCCGTGATGTGATCGTCGGCGAGGCACGCCGACGACGTCGTGCCCGGAGCGAGGGGGGCTGATGGCCGAGGTCCACGGGCAGTGCGACGAGCGGTTCACCGGGGTGCGGGAGGCGCTCGCGCAGCAGCTGGACGGCGAGGAGCTGGGGGCGTCGGTCGCCGTCGACCTGGACGGGGAGACCGTCGTGGACCTGTGGGGCGGCTACCGGGACGAGGCGCGGACGCAGCCCTGGTCGGAGCACACGATCGTCAACGTCTGGTCGACGACGAAGTGCGTGCTGTCGCTGGCCGCACTGATGCTGGTGGAGCGCGGCGAGCTGGACCTCTACGCGCCGGTGGGCGACTACTGGCCCGAGTTCTGCGCCAAGGGCAAGAAGCACGTCCAGGTGCGGCACCTGCTCTCGCACACCTCGGGGGTCTCGGGCTGGGAGCAGCCGTTCTCCATCCGCGACATGTACGACTGGCCGTCGGCCACCGAGAAGCTGGCCCAGCAGCGGCCCTGGTGGGAGCCGGGCACGGCCTCGGGCTACCACGCCAACAACCAGGGGCACCTGGTCGGCGAGGTGATCCGGCGGATCACCAACACGACGTTCAAGAAGTTCGTGGCCGACAACATCGCCGACCCGCTGGGCGCGGACTTCCAGATCGGGGCCCGGGAGTCCGAGGTGTCCCGGATCGCGCCGGTGGTGCCCCCGCCGCCGCCCGACGTCGACCCGCGCACGCTGGACCCCGAGTCGGTGGGCGTGAAGACCTTCACCGGTCCGACGGCGAAGGCGGGCGCGGCCAACACACCGGAGTGGCGGGCCGCCGACCTCGGCGCGCTGAACGGGCACTCGAACGCCCGCGGCGTGATGAAGGTGCTGCGCACGCTCTCGCTGGGCGGCTCCGCCGGCGGCGTGCGGCTCCTGTCGCCGGAGACCGTGGAGAAGGTCTTCGACCAGCAGGCCGACGGCGTGGACCTGGTGCTGGGGGCGCCGTTCCGCTGGGGGATGGGCTTCTGCCTCGGCTCGCCGACGGTGCCCTACGTGCCGGAGGGCCGCACCTTCTTCTGGGGCGGCTGGGGTGGCTCGCTGGTGGTCTGCGACCTCGACCGGCGGCTGACGATCAGCTACATGATGAACCGGATGGGCGGCGGGCTCGTCGGTTCACCGCGCAGCGAGGCCTACGTCCGCGCCGTCTACGACGCCCTCGGCTGAGACCGGAGGGGCCGCCGCCAGGGTGACCCGTGCCGCCGCATGCGTGCCGGCTGACCAGGTGGGATAGGTAGCGGGACGTGGAACTCGACGACGTCCTGCCGCGCCCGGAGCACGTGACCCGGCAGTCGCGGTGGATCGCCGCCCCACCGCCGGTGGTGTGGGAGGCGCTGCACGCCGTCCGGCTGTCCGAGCTGCCGGTGACGCTCGCGCTCTCGGCCGCGCGGTTCCTCCCGGTGGTGCTGTCCGGTGGCGGCGTCGGCCAGCTGCACGACCGGGCCTTCCTCGACGCGCTGCCGGTGCCGCTGCTGGGCTCGGAGGCGCCGACGGCGGTGGTGTTCGGCGGCGCGCTCCAGGCCTGGCGGCCGTCCGGCGGGGAGGGCGGACCGGTCCTGGACGCCGAGCACTTCCGCCGGTTCACCCAGCGCGGGTGGGTGAAGGCGGCGATGGACTTCCGGCTGACGCCGCGGAACGGCGGCACGGAGCTGAGCTCGGAGACGCGGGTGATGTCGACCGACGCGGAGGTCCGCCGCCGCTTCGACCGCTACTGGCGGTTCGTGCGGCCGGGCAGCTCGGCGATCCGCTGGGAGGTCCTGACCGCGGTGGAGCTGAAGGCCACCGGCCGCCTGCCCTGAACCGGTTGCGCCCAGAAGTACCCCTCGGGGGCATCCAAGGGGTCTTCTCCTGCGCAATCGCCTTTGCCGGCCTCCGTCGGGGAGGATCGAGGCGTGACCTGGACCGAGAAGGACATCCCCGACCTCAACGGACGCACGGCGGTGGTGACCGGCGCCAACGGCGGGCTCGGCTTCCAGACGGCGCTCGCGCTGACCGGCGCGGGCGCGCACGTGGTGGTGGCCGCCCGCGACCCCCAGAAGACGACGGCGGCGGTGGCGCGGATCGCCGAGCGCTACCCCGCGGCCTCCCTCGAGGTGGTGCCGCTGGACCTCGGCGACCTCGCTGGCGTGCAGACCGCCGCCGAGACGGTGTTGGCGCGGCACGAGCGGCTCGACCTGCTGGTCAACAACGCCGGCGTGATGGCGATGCCGCAGCGGACGACGGTCGACGGGTTCGAGATGCAGCTCGGCGTCGACCACCTGGGGCACTGGGCGTTCACCGCGCACCTGCTGCCGGCGCTGCTGCGGAGCGACTCGGCGCGGGTGGTGACGGTGACCAGCACCGCGCGGTTCATGGGCGGCCCGCTGGACCCGGCCGACCCGCACATGACGCGGAAGTACCGGGCGTGGGGCTCCTACGCGCGGGCCAAGATGGCCAACTACCACTTCGGGCTCGGGCTGCAGCAGCAGTTCGAGCGGGCCGGGGTGGGCGCGCAGAGCCTGATCGCGCACCCGGGGCTGTCGAACACCGACCTGCAGGCGCGGACGGTGCGCGAGGGTGGCGCCGGCTGGATCGGGGCCATCGCGCACGCGATGACGGCCCGCTCGGGGATGACGCCGCTGGAGGGCGCCAGGCCGCAGCTGCGCGCCGCCACCGACCCGGGCGCCCGCGGCGGGGAGCTGTACGCGCCCCGGTTCGGCTCGCACGGCCCGCCGGTGCGCCGGCCGATCCTGCGCCGGTTCGACCTGCGGAAGCAGATCGACGTGCTGTGGCAGGTGTCCGAGCGGGAGACCGGCGTGCCGCTGCTCGTCGCCGGCTGAGGTCTCAGACCCAGGCGGCGTCGGGCGCCATGCCGGCATCGGTCGGGGCGAGGCGCAGGAAACCGTCGCCGGGGCTGCCGGTCCAGCGCGACGGGTCGGCCAGGACGGCGCGGGCGATGCCCGGCCCGTCCTCGACGCGGTAGCGGCCCTGGTGCCACGCGCGCCACTCGGCGACGTTCTGCGGGCGCGGGGCGTCGTCCGGGGGGTCGGTGTAGAGCTCGACCAGCCCGGCGTCGAACCAGGCGAGCAGCTGGCGGGAGCACTCCGCCGGGTCCCAGGGGCCGTGCTCGTAGCCGCCGTGCCCGTCGGACAGGCCCAGGGGGACCTCCCAGAGCCAGTGCTCCTCGACGACGGCGAGGTACATCTGCTCGACGAACTCCGACGGGCCGTCCCCGGGAACGGGTGCTGGGGCGGCCCCGGCTCGCGTGGGCTCGGCCATGGTGCCGAACGCTGGCAGAGGCGGCGCGGCTCGGCAACAGCAGTCGGGGCGGTAGTGCTGGTACCGGCCGGCGTTCCCGCGGGAACGCCGGCAAGGTGAGCGCCTTGCGCGGGCGTTCCCGCGGGAATGTCAGTCGGCGTTGGTGAAGCGGGCGCGCCGGTGCGCGGGCTGCTCGATCTCCTGGAGGACGAAGGCGAAACGCTCCAGGCCCACGCGCAGAGGCCACGGCTCGGACCGCGACGGACGGTGGCGTTCCCGCGGGAACGTCGGCAAGGTGCGCGCCTTGCGCGGGCGTTCCCGCGGGAACGTCAGTAGGCGACGGTGAAGCGGGCGCGCCGGTGCGCGGGCTGCTCGATCTCGTCGACGACGGCGGCACCGAAGTCCTCGCCGCCGATGAAGGAGGTGCCCTCGTCGTCGGTCAGCAGCACGTCGTCGGCGACCCGGTACGTGCCGCGGCGCTCGCCCGGCGCGAAGCCGCCGAAGGCGGCCGGCGGGCAGAGGTAGAACCAGTCGAGCGTCTCGGGCGCGGCCCGGAGGTCGTCGAGGGCGGCGGCCATCTCGAGGCTCTCGGGGCGGTACTCGGCCGGGAAGTCGGGGGTGTCGAAGAGCAGCGGGCCACCCTCGGCGACGTGCAGCGAGCCGGCGCCACCGATGACGCCGAGGCGCACCCCGGCCTGCTCGGCGTCGGCGATCAGCGCCGCGATGCCGGGCTGGACCGAGCCCGCCATGTCGCCACGGGGTGCGACGGCCACCACGACGACGTCGGCCTCGGCCAGGGCCTTCGCGCGGATGTCGGCGTCGAGCAGCGAGCCGGTCAGGTAGGTGACGCCGTCGAGCGGCTGCTCGGGGACGCTCCGGCTGACGGACGTGACCGTGTGGCCGCGCCGGACCGCCTCGGTCGCGATGTTGCTGCCTGCGTAACCGGTTCCGCCGAACACGCTGATCCGTGCCATGTCTGTGCCTCCGTCGTCGAGTGCGTGCCGGGGCAACACGGGGCAAGTGGTTGAGCATTCCACCAACCGCTCGGGTCAGCGGGGAAGCGGCCCGTGCCCCGGCTCGCTGTGGTCGGGCACGTGGCGCTCGGTCTCCCGACCGATCCGTTCGCCGCAGACGTCGCACACCCACGAGGCGGCGATGCGGTGCCCGTGGTGGTGCAGCTCGACCGGCGGGGTGTCGGCGACGTGCCGGTCGCCCCACTGCATGAGCGCCTGGAGCACCGGCAGCAGGTCGAGACCGGATCGGGTCAGGTGGTAGTCCGCGCGCGGCGGGTTCTGGCTGTACTCGCGCCGCTCCAGCACCCCGGCACCCACCAGGGCGTTCAGCCGCGCGGTCAGCCGCTCCCGGGGTGCTCCGGTTCCGCGCAGGATCTCGCTGAACCGGTGAGCGCCCAGTGAGACCTCTCGGACGATCAGCAGGGCCCACCGGTCGCCGACGACGTCGAGGGCGCCGGCGATGGAGCAGCGCCTGCCCGGGAGCTCGTCCAGTCGGGTCGCCATGCCATCAGGTTCGCATACCGAACCGACTCGTGTAGCGTCTGTCGCACCCGGTTCGAATATCGAACCAACCAGTCGTCGCCCGGAGGACCCCATGGATCTCGCCACCCCGGCCACCCTCGAGCGGACCGGCCTCGTCTTCGGCCCTACCTGGCGCTCGTTCACCAGCACCCAGGGCGGGCTGGTCGTGGGCCACCTGCTCCAGGCGGCGGCCGACCTCGCGGGCGCGGCCCCGCGCGCGGTGACCGCCCACCTGCTCGGCGGCGTGGCGACCGGCGTCGAATCGGTGGTGACGGCGGCAGCCGATCGCAGCGGCCGCACCGGGAGCATCCGCAGCGGGCTCACCCAGGACCGGGTCCTGCTCGCGTCGGCCCAGACGCTCACCCTCGCCCGCCCGGCCACCCCCGGGATCGAGCACTGGGCACCGGACGAGCTGCCGCAGGTCGCCGACGGGGAGCCGGTCGAGCTGCCGCGCGACTACGTGCCGGTCGCCGAGCACATCGAGGTCCGGGCGTTGGGCGCCACCCGGCCGCTGGGTGGGGGCACCGAGCCGCGGCTGCACGCGTGGGCGCGCATCCGGGGTGTCGAGCTGGAGCCGCTGGTGCAGCTCGGGCTGCTGCTCGACGCGCTGCCGCCGTCGCTGTTCGCCGTCCGCACCGTGCCGGCGGCCATGCCGACCGTCGAGCTCACCGCGCACCTGGCGCGTCCGGCGCCGGAGCCGGGCGCATGGGTGCGGATCGACCAGCGGACCGTGTGGTGCGACGCGGACGTGGCGATCGACGACGTCGAGCTGCGGGCCGAGGACGGAGCGCTGGTCGCCCGCGGCCGGCAGACCCGGCGGCTGCTCGGCCCCTGACCGCCTCCCGGTCGGGAGCCGCTCGGGGCGAGCGGGCCCGGCGGTCAGCCCTCCAGCAGCCCGGCCTCGTGGGCGAGGATGGCGGCCTGCGTGCGGTTGGCGAGGTCGAGCTTGGTGAGCAGCCGGGACACGTAGGTCTTCACCGTCGCCTCGCTGACGAACAGCCGCTTCCCCAGTTCGGCGTTCGACCCACCGCTGCCCAGCAGGGTGAGCACCTCCCGCTCGCGCTCCGACAGGCTTGCGACCCTGCGCAGGGCCTCCGCCCGCCGCGGCGCGGCCCGGCGGTCGACGTAGGCGTCGATGAGCGCCGCGGTCACCTTCGGGGAGAGGGTGGCGGTCCCGTCGGCGACGGACCGGACGGCGGCGGCGATCTCCCGGGGCGGCGTGTCCTTGAGCAGGAAGCCGGCGGCGCCCGCGGCCAGGGCGGCGTGGACGTACTCGTCCACGTGGAAGGTGGTGAGGACGGCGACCTGCGGCGGCTCCGGCAGGGCCAGCATGCGCCTGGTCGCCTCCAATCCGTCCATCACGGGCATGCGGATGTCGGTGAGCACGACGTCCGGGCGGAGCTCGCGGGCAGCGGTCACCCCGTCGGCGCCGTTGCCCGCCTCGCCCACCACCGTGAAGCCGCCCGCCGCCTCCAGCACCGTGCGCAGGCCGAACCGCACGAGCTCCTCGTCGTCGACGATCAGGACCCGGATGCTCACGTCGGCAGCACCGCCTCGACCCGGAAGCCACCGTCCAACCTCGGTTCCGCGGTCAGCCGGCCGCCCAGGGTGCGCACCCGTTCCCCCAGCCCCACCAGCCCGTAGCCGCCGCCGGGCGCAGGCGCGCCGATCCGCGACGCCGGCCCGTTGAGCACCTCGACGACCAGCTGACCCTCGGCGTGCGCCACGCACACCTGCACGTCCGCGCCGGGGGCGTGCTTGCCGGCGTTGGTCAGGGCCTCCTGCACGACCCGGTAGGCCGCGCGCCCCACGGCGGCGTCGACCGGCACCCCGGTCTGCCCGGTGAGCCGCACCGACAGCCCGGCCTCGCGGGCCCGGGCGAGCAGCGCGGGCAGGTCGTCGAGGCCCGGCTGCGGGCCCAGCGGCGCCTGGTCGTCGATGTCCTCCGCGCGCAGCACGCCGACCATCTGCCGCAGCTCGTCGAGCGCCTGCCGTCCGGCGTCCTGCACCTGCCGGGCCAGCTGCTCGACGCGCGCGGGATCGCCCGCGGCCATCTCGATGGCGCCGGCCTGCAACGCCATGAGGCTCACCCGGTGCCCGACGGCGTCGTGCATCTCCCGCGCGATCCGGGTGCGCTCGGTCAGCACGGCGTCGCGAGCCAGCAGCTCCCGCTCGGCCTCGGCGCGCTCGGCCCGGTCGCGCAGCGCCGCCAGGAGCTGCAGCCGGGTGCGCTGCCACACCCCCAGCGCCCCGGGGAGGACGACGAGCAGCGCGGCGGTGGCGCCGCCGGCGAGCCACTCGTTGAAGGTGTCGTGGTCCCACGGCTGCAGCGCGGCCAGGCCGCCGAGCACGCCGGCTGCCGCGCGGATGCGCCACGAGCCCACGTACCGCGCGACGGCGTAGGAGGTGACCAGCAGGCCGGTGGAGATGTCGATCGCGGCGAGCGCGGCGCCGACGCCGAAGGGGACCAGTGGAGCCCGCCGGCGCAGGAGGAGAAGGAGGAAGCCGAGCAGCACCGCGACGAGGACCAGCAGGAGCGAGCCGAGCGGGCCGGGGTTGAGGGCGGCCACCTCGAAGGCGACCACCGCCGCGCAGGAGACGGCCACGTGCAGCTCGAGCCAGACCCCGCGCGCGCCGAGACCCGGCCACAGGCGGTCGCGGACCCTCATGGCCGGAGCGTATTTCCCGGCGCGGTCCTGGCGGGTCGCCCGCGAGTGGACTCCTGGATCGACTTTCGGATGACGGCGCTCCGCCGTCCGGCGACCCCAGGTCGCTCCCCGCGGCCGACGCGCGGGGCCCCGCCTCCTCGGCAGATTCGTGGTCACCACCCGACGAGCTGCGGAGGCTCCCATGATCACGGTCAGCGGACTGACCAAGAGGTACGGCGAACGGACCGTCGTCGACGACGTCTCGTTCACCCTCGAACCCGGCACGGTCACCGGCTTCCTCGGCCCGAACGGCGCGGGCAAGACGACGACGATGCGCATGATGACCGGCCTCGTGCCGGCGTCGTCGGGCACCGCGACCGTCGAGGGGCGGCCGTATCCCGAGCTGCCCAACCCCGGGGCCGTCGTCGGCACTCTGCTCGACGCCGGTGCCGTGCACCCCGGCCGCACCGGCCGGACCCACCTGGCACTGCTGGCGACGGCGATCGGTGCGCCTGCGTCACGGGTGGACGAGGTGCTGTCGATGGTGGGGCTCGCCGACGCCGCCGGACGGCGCGTGGGCGGCTACTCGCTCGGCATGCGGCAGCGGCTCGGCATCGCCGGCGCGCTGCTGGCCGACCCGCCGGTGCTGATGTTCGACGAGCCGGTCAACGGCCTGGACCCGGAGGGCATCCGCTGGATGCGCGACCTGCTGCGCGGCCACGCGGCACGGGGCGGCACGGTGCTGCTCTCCTCGCACCTGCTGGGCGAGGTCGAGCACACGGTCGATCGGCTGCTGGTGATCGGCGGCGGCCGGATCGTCGCCGACGGCCCGGTGGCGTCCCTCCTGGGTGCCGACGGCGCGGCCGTGCGGGCGCTGGACCCCGTCGGCCTGGCGGCCGCCCTGGAGGCGGGTGGGTTCCACGTGGAACCCGGGGACGACGGCGCGCTGCTCGTCCCCGGCGCCCATCCTGCCGCCGTCGGAGCGGTGGCCGCCGCAGGCGGTCACGTCCTGGTCGACCTGCGCCCGGTGCAGCGCGGCCTCGAGGACCTCTTCTTCCAGCTCACCTCGGCCTCGTGAGGAGCCCCGACATGACCACGACCCTGACACTGACCGCCCCGCGCTCCGACGTCCCCGTGCGCCGGACCGCTCCGTCACTGCCGACGCTGGTCGGCCTCGAGATGCGCAAGTCGCTGTCCCACCGCTCGGGCAAGGCCTTCGCCACCGCCGCGGTGCTGATGGGCCCGGTCGGGCTGGCGCTGGCCGCGCTGGACGCCGAGTTCGGCTGGGTGGCCGGCCCGATGGGCGTCGTCGCGATGATGACCGGGCTGGTGATGCTGGCCCTGGGCGTCGTCTCCACCGCGGGGGAGTGGACCCACGGGACCGTGCAGACGACCTACCTGCTGGTGCCGCAGCGCGGCCGGGTGCTCACGGCGAAGGCCGGAGCCGTCGCGCTGCTGGGTGCGGCGTTCGCGGCGGTGGCGGCGGCCGCGTCCATCGGGGTGATCGCCCTGGTGGGCGTCGACGACCTCAACTGGACCGGATGGCAGCAGTCGGTGGTCGCCACCGTGGCCGCCGGTGCGGTGTTCGCGGTGATCGGCGCCGGCATCGGGGCGGCGACGGCGAACACGACGGCCGCGCTGACCACGCTCTACCTGCTGGTCCTGGGGGTGCTCCCGCTGGTGCGGGTCGGCAAGCCGGAGCTGGGCGACGCCGTCGACCCCGCCCACGCGGCCATGCTGCTGAGCCAGGGATCGGAGGAGACGCGCTCGATCCTCATCCTGACCGGCTGGGTCGTCGTCGCCTCCGTGGCCGGCTGGGTCCTCGCCCACCGCCGTCCGGTGCAGTAGCAGGTCCACGCAGGTCGAAGGCCCTCCCGGACGGATCCGGGAGGGCCTTCGACGGCGTGGGGCGAACCGGTCAGCTCGCCGGGCGTTCCGTGGAGCCGGACGTCGCCGCCACCTCGTCGCCGGGCACGTGGCCGAAGGTGGAGCCGGCCGCGGGGTGCGGGCCCTCGCGCAGCAGCGAGGCCTTCATCTCCGCTGGGGCCAGCGCCCGCGCGACGTGCCAGCCGACCACGGCGACGATCGTGCCGAGCGCGATGCCGCCCAGGGAGAAGTCGTCGCTGAACCGCAGCAGGGGGGCGTCGTTGCCCGAGTTGCCGACCGCGATGACGATCCCGGCCGCCAGCGGCACCAGGTTGATCGGGTTGGCGAAGTCGACGCGGTTCTCCTTCCAGATCTTCGCGCCGAGCAGGCCGATCATCCCGTAGAGCACCACGGTGATCCCGCCGAGCACACCGCCGGGGATCGCGTTGATCAGCGCGCCGAACTTGGGCACGAGGCCCAGGGCGATCGCCACCAGGGCGGCCACGTAGTACGCCGCCGTCGAGTACACCCGCGTCGCCGCCATGACGCCGATGTTCTCCGCGTAGGTGGTGGTGGGAGAGCCGCCGACCGAGGTGGCCACCACGGTGGTCACGCCGTCGGCGAAGACGGCCCGGCCGATCATCGGGTCCAGGTCGCGGCGGGTCATCTCGGCCACCGCCTTCACGTGCCCGGCGTTCTCCGCGACGAGCGCGATCACCGCCGGCAGCACGAGCAGCGCGAAGTTGACCGAGAAGCTCGGCGTCGTGAAGGAGGGCAGCCCGAACCACGGGGCCTCGCTCACGGCGCTGAAGTCGACCCGGTCGTGGCTGAACGCCGTCGCCAGGCAGTACGGGCCCTCCTGGTCGCAGGCGGCGCCGGCGGCGTCGCGCAGGTTCTGGCCCGGCAGCACCGAGGTGATCGGCCCGGCGGTCGCGTCGAGCAGGATCGAGAGCAGGTAGCCGAAGACCAGCCCCAGCAGGATCGAGATGCGGGCGATGAAGCCGCGCAGCAGCAGGGCGGCGACGATGACGAACGCCATGGTCGCCAGCGCCACCCACTGGTCCTGCAGCCAGTAGGTCGCCGTCGCCACCGGCGCGAGGTTGAAGCCGATGAGCATGACCACCGCGCCGGTGACCGCCGGAGGCAACACCTTGTTCACCAGGCGCACGCCGGCCAGGTGGATCAGCACACCCGCCAGCGCCAGGGCGACGCCGCTCACCAGCAGTGCGCCGAGCACGTCCGACGTCGTCCCGCCCGCGGCCCGCACGGCGACCACGCCGCCCACGAACGATGCGGAGCTGCCCAGGTAGCTGGGCACCTTCCCCTGCACGATCAGCAGGAAGATGATCGTCGCGAACCCGCTCATCATGATCGCGAGGTTGGCGTCCAGGCCCATCAGCAGCGGGAAGACGAACGTCGCCCCGAACATGGCGACGACGTGCTGCGCGCCGATCCCCACCGTGCGCGGCCAGGTGAGCCGTTCCTCCGGCGCCACGGCCTCACCCAGCGGCGGCGTCTTCCCGTCCCCGTGCAGCTTCCAGCCCAACGCCATCGTCTGCCTCCTCGACCTGCGCCAACGCCCGTGACCCCTACCGGGCGAGGCGCATCGTCCCACCGACCGGCGGGTGCGCCGGACAGGGGCGGTGAGGTGTCAGACGCGCGGGCGCGTGGGGTGCGGGGTGCGCCGGTAGAGGTGCACCGAGACCGCCGCGAGCCAGGCCCAGCCGGTCGCGACCCCGATCCAGAGCCCCAGCACGGCGAGGGCGGACGTCGCGCCGCTCGCCACGCCCAGGAATCCCGCGAGGACGACGGCGCCGGCGACCACCGAACTCCACGCCCACCCGCGCCGTCCCTCGCGGCCGAACCGGCGGGCGAGGGCGGCGGTGGCCCCGACCAGGCAGGCGAAGCCGAGCCCGCCGGCCGCCAGGTGCAGCACCCCGGCCAGCGACGTCTCCACCGGTACGCCGGCCGGTGTGCCGAGGGGGAAGCCGTCCATCGGGTCGGCCACGAAGATCCCGCCCAGGACCAGCGCTGCTCCGTAGCCGCCGAGCAGCGGGCCGGCCCAGGAGCGGCCCCCGCGCAGCGCCCGGTGGACGCCGACCGCGGCGGCGATCGTCGTGAGGCCGGTGACGATCAGAGTGGTGACGTGGATCCAGCCCAGCGGGCCGTTGGCCAGCAGGCTGAGGCTGTGTCGGCTGAACTCGAAGCCGTCGCGCGTGAGCCCCTGGATCACACCGGAGCCCAGGTACACGAGCCCCGCGAGCGGCCCGTAGCCCAGGAGCAACCGCGTCACGGCCGAGGGCCGGTCCCAGCACTCGCCGTCGGTGATCCGGACGGTGGTCGCGCTCGCCTGCATGGTCATGACCGGGTTCCTTCCCCGCTGGTGGACTCGTCAGGAGGAAGACGGGATCGGCGGGGAGAACTCATCGCTACTTCCGGGCGGGCGTCAGCGCCTGCGTGTCCGGGTGGCGACGCGGTGCTGCCAGGCGGCGAGCACCGGTGCGCCGAGCAGCTCCAGCGCCGCAGCCCCGACGAGCGCCGGCTGGGGCTTGCCGGCCTTCTGCCAGGCGAGCAGGCGGACCGCTCCGCCCAGGAAGAGCGCGCCGGAGATGCCGCGCAGCAGCGCGCCCTCCCGCTCCACCCGGGGGATCGTCGACCAGATCAGCGGGGCGGCCGCGGCGTACATGAGGTGCGTGTAGCGGTACTCGCTCTCCACGTCGGGCGCGAGCGGGCCCTCGGTGCCGGGCAGCGAGGCGGGGCCGAGCAGCGCGCCGGCGAGCCCGGAGGCCAGGGGGATGGCGGCGAACGCGCCGAGGGTGAGCTGCAGGGCGCGCCGGCCGCCGTCGGAGGAGGAGGTCATCGCAGGACCGTCGCACAGCCGGCTCGTCCCGACCAGCGGACGATCATGCAGGTCCGCAGGTCAGGAGCTCGTCGACGGCGTCGGCGAACCCGTCGGGGCCCGACAGCGGCGCCGCGAACGGCACCCGGAGGTCGTAGCAGCCCTGCCGGCCCTGCATGCGGAACCGCACCCCGAACCGGTCCAGCCCCAGGATCCGGACGTCGTCGTGCCGGCCGGCCCAGCGCTGCACCCGCGTCAGGAGCCGGCCCAGCGGTCCGCGCTGGGCGGCCAGCAGTTCGTCCTCGGCGCGGGTCACGACGTCGGGCCGCGCCTCGCGGAAGTCGTCGGGGTCGACGTAGGTCCGGGCGCCGGATTCCTCGAGCTCGACCTCGGCGAGGTCCAGGCGGACCAGGACGGCCGACCGCCCGACCTCGAACAGCGCGTCGGCCGGCGCGGCCTCCGCGAAGTCCAGCAGCAGCGCCGGGACGTCGGCGTCGGGCACCGGCACCAGCCAGCCGGTGAGGTGCACGAGCCCGCGAAGGGGGTGGCGGAGGGGAACGGGGGCGGGGTCGGTCACGGTCAGCAGGGCCGGGGCGTCGCCCAGCGAGGAGCCGCGCAGCGCCGCGACGACGCCTCCGGTGGCGGGGACGACGAGCAGCATGTCGCCGTCGGCCGTGGTCGTCGACGCCCACACCACGCAGGAGCCGATGCCTGCGACGTGCACGTCCGTGGCGGACCGCGTGGCCACGGTGCGGGCGCGCTCGGGCGCCGGGGGCTGCCGTTCGACGGCCGCGGGGGAGTGGGTCGGACCGGCCGTCATGGACCACCTCGGGATGCTCGGAGTCGAGTAGTAAGGTGAGCCTAACCAAACCCGGAGGTCCCCGTGAACACGCCCCGCCCCAAGGCCCGGCTCAGTCGAGCGCTGGGCATCCCGCTCACGCCGAAGTGCGTCCAGTACCTGGAGCGCCGGCCCTACCCGCCGGGCGAGCACGGCCGCAAGCGTCGCAAGGACAGCGACTACTCCACCCGGCTCAAGGAGAAGCAGCGGCTGCGCGCGCAGTACGACATCAGCGAGACGCAGCTGCGGGCCGCCTTCGACCGCGCGAAGCGCACCGGCGGCAAGACCGGCGAGGCGCTGATCCAGGACCTCGAGTCGCGGCTGGACGCCACCGTCCTGCGCGCCGGGTTCGCCCGCACCATCTACCAGGCCCGCCAGTTCGTCACCCACCAGCACGTGCTGGTCAACGGCAAGCGCGTCGACCGCCCCTCCTACCGGCTCCGGCCGGGCGACTTCATCCAGATCGCTGCGAAGTCGCGCGCCAAGGAGCCGTTCCAGGTCGCCGCCTCCGGCGCGCACGCCGAGCCGCCGAAGTACCTCGAGGTCCGGCTGGCCGACCTGGTCGCCCGCTACGAGCGGACGCCCACCCGCGAGGAGGTCCCGGTCGTCTGCGCGGAGCAGCTGGTCGTGGAGTACTACTCCCGCTGATCGCCGTCGAACCATGCGAACTCGTGGCCATCGCGCGCCGATCGCCACGACTTCGCATGGTTCGGCAGGGAAGGTTGCGGCTCAGGTCGCGGCGAGCAGGTCGTCGACGGCGGCGAGCAGCGTCGTCCGCGCCGTCCCCGGGTCGGCCAGGTAGCCGGCCACCATCGCGCCGTCGCGGAGCATGACGAAGCGGCGGGTCGCCTCGGCCGGGTCCGGGTGTCCGGCGGCGGCGAAGCCGTGCCGCACCACGTCCTCCAGCCAGCGGCGGTGTGCGAGGACCGCCCGGTGCACCGGGTGCGTCGCGTCCGGGAACTCGGCCGCGGCGTTGATGAACGGGCAGCCGCGGAACGCGCGGCGGCACAGCTCGTCACCGATCCCGCCGGCCAGTCCCCGCAGGAAGCCGGCGGCCGCGTTCGCCGTGGTGGGGGCCGCGCCCACCCGCTCGCGCACCCCGACGTCGACCGCCTCCAGGTAGGCGACCACCAGGTCGTCCTTGCCCGGGAAGTGCCGGTAGAAGGTCGCGCGCGTGACGCCGGCCTCCCCGATCACCCGGTCGACCCCCACGCCGCGGATGCCCTCGGCGTAGAAGGTCGCCGACGCAGCCCGCAGCAGGCGCTCCCGGGCGGCCGACGGGCGGACGGCGGTGGTCACGTCGGCCAGGCTAGCAAGAACGAACGTTCCGTCTTGCGCTTCCGGGCGGCCCGTGCTCGGCTGGAGCAGAACGGTCGTTCTGCCTACTTCTGGAGGCTCCCGTGCCCGCCGTCTACACCGCCACCGCCACTGCGACCGGGGAGGGCCGCGACGGCCACACCCGCTCCTCCGACGGCCTGATCGACCTCGACCTGGCCGTTCCGCGGGAGATGGGCGGCACGGGTGGTGCGACCAACCCGGAGCAGCTCTTCGCCGCCGGCTACGCGGCCTGCTTCCACTCCGCGCTGAAGATGGTCGCCCGCCGGCAGAAGGTCGCCCTCTCCGACTCCGCGGTCACCGCCGACGTGGGCATCGGCCCGAACGACGCCGGCGGCTTCGGCCTGGAAATCACCCTGTCGGTCGAGCTGGGCGGCATCGAGCAGTCCGCCGCCGAACAGCTGGTCGAGGCGGCGCACCAGGTGTGCCCCTACTCCAACGCCACCCGCGGCAACGTCCCGGTCACGCTGGAGACCACCGTCGCCTGAGGGCGGCCCGGGTGCGTGCCGGTTGTGTCCAATGCACCTGCCGCACCGCGGGATGGGAGGATGCCGCTGAGCACGAGGTGACATTCCGCCGTCACGGTGGCGCCGGGGCGTGCCGGGCCGTGGGGGGATCAGCGCTGAACAGTCATCTGGCGGAGCTGATCCCCGGTGGGCCGCGGACGGAACTCCAGCGGATGCTCCTCGAGCACGACTGGGCGACGACGCCCCTCGGCCCGCAGGCGGACTGGTCGCCGACGCTGCGGACGGCGATCAGCACCGCCGTGAACAGCCGGTTCCCGTTCCTGCTGATGTGGGGCCCGGAGCTCGTCATGGTCTACAACGACGCCTACGCACCCATGCTCGGCGCCCGGCACCCCGCGGCGCTGGGCCGGCCGGCGACCGAGGTCTGGTCCGACATCTGGCCCGCGCTGGCGCCCATGGTCGACGAGGTGATGGCCGGGCGGGCCACGTACTCCGAGGACCTGCCGCTGGTCATGTACCGCCACGGCTACGAGGAGGAGACCTACTTCTCCTTCTCCTTCAGCCCGGTCGTCGAGCCCGGTGGCGCGGTGGTGGGCCTGCTGGACACCGTCGTCGAGACGACCCACCGCGTGCTCGCCGCCCGCCGGCTCGGCGTGCTGCAGCGGCTGGGCAGCCTGCCGCGCGCCTCCCACGGGGACACCGCCGAGGCGGTCGCCACGGCGCTCGGGGTGCTCGCCGACGCCCGCTCCGACTGCCCCCTGGGACTGGTGTACCTGGTGGACGGGGACGGCGGACCCCCGCAGCTGGTCGCCGCGCAGGGTGTCGCCCTGCAGGACGAGCTGGCCACCAGTGTCATCTCCGAGCGGGTGCGATGGGCGACGGCCACCGGTGAGACCCAGACGGTCACCGGCCTGGCCACCCTCCTGCCCGGGTTGTCCACCGTCGGCGCGAGCGCGGTCGCACAGGCCGACGTCGACACCGCGGTGGTCCTCCCGCTCACCGCCGCCGGCGCCGAGCAGCCGGTCGGCGCGCTGGTGCTGGGCGCCAGCCCGCACCTCCCGCTCGACGAGGACTACCGCATCTTCATGACGCTGGCCGCCGGTCAGGTGGCCGCCGCGGTCGCCGACGCCCAGGCCGTGGCGGCCGAACGGCGCCGCGCGGAGGAGCGGGCCCGCTCGGACCAGGCGCGGGCGCAGTTCTTCACCGACGTCGCCGTCACGCTCCAGCGCGCGGTGCTCGGCCCCACCGCCCTGCCGGCCGGCTTCGCCGTCCACTACGAGCCCGCGACCGGGACGCTGGAGGTGGGCGGGGACTGGTACGACGTCGTCGAGCTCTCCGACGGGGCCTACGGCGTGGTGGTGGGGGACGTGGTGGGCCGCGGACTGCCCGCGGCGGCGGTGATGGGCCAGCTGCGCAGCGCCGGCCGGGCGCTGCTGCTGGAGAGCGGGTCACCGGGTCACGTCCTGTCCGCCCTCGACGGTTTCGCGGCGTTGATCCCCGGCGCGGCCGTGAGCACCGTCTTCTGCGCAATCATCGATCCCTTCACCGGCCGGATCCGCTACAGCAGCGCCGGGCACCCCCCGGCCGTCCTCGTGGACCACGGCGGCACCGTCCGGCTGCTGGAGGAGGGCAGCTCGCTGCCGCTCGCCGTCACCGACCGGCGCGAGCGGCCGGAGGCGGAGCTGACCCTGTCGCCCGGGTCGACCCTCCTGCTCTACACCGACGGCCTGGTCGAGCGACGGGACGAGGCCCTGGACGAGGGCATCGGCCGCGCCGCCGACGCGCTCGTCGAGGGGCGGCACCTCGCGCCGGCGGAGCTGAGCGCCCTGCTCACCGAGCGGCTGCTCGGCGACGCCCCGGACGACGACGTCGCCTTCGTCCTCTACCGCTGCGGCTGACCCCGACGGGCAGCGGCACGTGGACGTCGTCCGGACCAGCAAGCGGCTCTCCTACGTGCTCCGGCACCGACCGGATTCCGTGGGCCTCGAGCTGGACGGGGCCGGCTGGGTCGCCGTCGAACAGCTGCTGGCCGCGCTGCGGCTGACCCGCGCCCAGCTCGACCGCGTGGTCGCCGCCGATGACAAGCAGCGCTACGCCTTCGACGAGAGCGGTACCCGCATCCGGGCCAGCCAGGGGCACAGCGTCGTCGTCGACCTCGGCCACGTCGCGCGGCGTCCGCCCGACGTGCTGTTCCACGGCGCCGTCGGCCGGTTCCTGCCCGCGATCCTGGCGGAGGGGCTGCGGCCGGGCCGGCGGCACGCGGTCCACCTGAGCCCCGACGTGCCCACCGCGCGCGCCGTCGGCGCCCGGCGCGGCCGCCCGGTCGTCCTGCGGGTGGACGCCGGCGGGATGGCCGACGACGGCGCGCGGTTCACCCTGTCGCCGAACGGGGTCTGGCTCGTCGACTCCGTGCCGCCGGCGTTCCTCGCCGTGGTCGAGGGCGGCGCCGGCCGCTGAGTCAGCGGGGCAGCCGCACCGCCAGCAGGGCGATGTCGTCGTCGCCGCGGGAGCCCAGCGCACCCAGCAGGCCGTCGCAGACCCGGTCGACCTGCTCGCCGCCGATGCGCGAGAGGGCCCGCAGCAGCCACGCGCTGCCGTCGTCGAGAGTCATCCCGCGCCGCTCGACGAGACCATCGGTGTAGAGCATCAGCAGGTCGCCACGGCCCATGGCCACCTCGTGCTCGGTCCGCGGGCTGCCCGCCGAGGAGGCGCCCAGCAGCCGGTCGGGCGTCCGCTCCAGCAGCACGGCCTCCCCGCCGGCGCGCACGAGGATCGGTGGCGGGTGGCCGGCGTTGGACCAGCGCAGCGGCACGGTCGCGCCGCCGCCGTGCACGTCGACGGTGACGACGGTGACCGTCACCAGCGTGTCGAGGCTCAGCCCGGCGAGGACGGAGTCCAGGGCGGTGAGCAGTTCGGCGGGGCTGGTGTGACCGGAACGTGCCAGGGCCCGCAGCATGCCGCGGGTCTGCGCCATGGTCGCCGCGGCCGGGGCGTCGTGACCGGCGACGTCGCCGATGACGAGCATGGTGCAGCCGTCGGTCAGCGGGAAGGCGTCGTACCAGTCGCCGCCCACCTGGGCGCCCTGATCACCGGGGAGGTACCGGGCCGTGATCTCCAGGCCCGGCACCTGCGGCGAGTTCCCGAGCAGCGCCCGCTGCAGGGTGTCGCTCGTGCGCACGGCGGCCCGGGTGGCCGCCGCCTCGGCGCTCAGCCGGGCGATGTGCTGCTCGCGCCGCAGCCGCAGTTCGCAGGTGGCCACCGCGAGCGCGCCGGCGAGGACGACGGCGAGCAGCCGGATCGTCTGCGCCACCGCCGTCTCGGCCGTGTACTGCTGTTCGTAGAGCCCGAGCAGGGTGGCGACGATGAAGGCGGTGGCGCTGTAGGCGACCGTCGCCCGGCGGCCCAGCCAGGTGGCGGCCACCAGCGGGGCGATGGCGGCGAGCCCGAGCACCACCTGACCGCGGCCGCTCACCACCTCGGCCAGCACGACCAGGACCAGGACGACGGCGGGCAGCGCCTCGTTCACGCGCCCCCATCGGTTCACCACGTCCCCCTCGTACGGCTCCCGGCTGCGGCTCCGTGCCGAACCGCGACCAACCTAGAGCACGGGGCCGACCGTTCCCGGAGGTCAGGACCGGTCGGCGTGCTCAGCTCCCCGCGCCGGGCATCGCGTCCAGCGGGAGGCCGACGTACAGCACCCCGATCAGCGTGCCCGTGGCGTCGTGCAGCCCCGCGTACGCGGTGAAGAACTGCCGTCCGGCCACGGTCGCGGCGCCGGTGTAGACCTGCCCGGCCAGCACCGCGGCCAGCACCGGGTTCGGTCTGCCGTCGGCATCGGTGCGGGCGATGTAGGTGCCGACGTTGCGGCGGCCGGCGGGGTTGAGCACCGTGGTGGCTGCCCGCACCATGCTGCCCCGGTCGTCGAGCTGCTGGAACAGCGTGCAGCTGCCCCCGACCTGGCGGACCACCTCGTCCACCAGCGGAGCCGGCCGGCCGGGGTCGTCGCTGCGGTCGAGGACCACGTCGCCGACGAGGACGTCGCGCAGCTCGGCGGTGTGCGCGGCGCCGGTGGCCTGGTCGCGCACGGTCACCGTCGACCGTCCTTCGCCGAGGTGGACGCCGCCGAGCTCGGCCAGGTGCTGCTCGGCGACCGAGAGGGCCCGCCGGACGTAGACCACCCGCTGGCTGTCGGCGAGCTGGGCGACGGCGTCGGTGATCCGCGCGGAGCCGGTGGCCGCCCGGTCGACGTTGTCCACGACCCGCTCGGTCGCGGCCCGCTGCTGCTCGACGGCCGCGGCGATGGCGTCCTGCGCCTCGGCGATGGAGCCCAGGGTCCCGGTGATGCGCTGGATGACCTCGATCGCCTGCGCGGTCTCCTTCTGCACCGCCTTGATCTGGGCGTCGATGTCCTGGGCGGCCTGGGCCGTGCGCCCGGCCAGCTCCTTGACCTCGTCGGCGACGACGGCGAAGCCGCGGCCCAGCTCGCCGGCGCGCGTGGCCTCGACGGAGGCGTTCAGCGCCAGGAACCGGCTCTGCTGGCTGATCGCGGTGATCATGCGGACGAACTGGGTGATCGACTCGCTGGCCGTCTGCAGCGCCGCGATCCGCTCGTCGACCGCCTGCGCGTCCCGTACCGCGACCTCGGTGACGGCGGAGGCGCGGCTGGTGGTGGCGGAGATGTCGCTGATCGCCGAGCGCAGCTCCGAGAGCGACTCCGCGGCGTCCCGGGAGGTGTCGGAGACCTCGCGCGAGGCCTGCGCGAGCACGCCGGCCTGCTGTGCGGCGGCCTCCATGCTGGTGTCCCGCTCGACGCTCCGGCGGGGCGCGACGACCCGGGGCGCCGCGACCCGGGGCGCCACGGGCTCCGCGGACGCGACCGATCCCTGTGACCTCGACGAGCGCACGACGCGATTCCTCCTACGGACACCTCGGGACACGCACCTCGGTGGTCCGCGGGGCGATGGGTTCCGGAACAACCTAGGCCGCTGGTCCGGCGATCCCGGAAGGCACGCCGCACACCGCCCCGACTGTCCCTGCACGCATTAGCAGAATGGTTATCGGTCACCTTCTTTCAATTGTCGACTCGGAGACTCCAGTTTCTTTTGGGACAAGAGTTAAGAATGTGCCGGGCGTTGCCGAAGACCTGGTTGTCGAACGACAGGCCCAGTGCCGATGACCCGGGTGAACCGCATCCGGGCGGACTGGACCGCTGAGAGAACAGGACCCAGGCAATGCGCAAGTCGCGCGTTCTGCTCGCCGGAGTCGCGGTTGCCGCTGCCGGCCTCACGACCTCCGCCTTCACCGCCAGCAACAACTTCGCCACCGTCGACAACAACGTCGCCGGCTACGGGGAGATGACGGCGACGGGTGTCTCGGTCAGCAACATCGCCTACACCCCGAGCGCCACTGACAGCGGCCGCCTGCAGACCGTGGCCTTCACCGTCGGCCAGGCCGTCCCGTCGCCTGCGATGTCCGCGCGGATGACCCTCTACACCGGCACGACTCCCATCACCGACGGCGCCAACACCTGCACCTACGCGCCGGACGGCGCCGCGCACATCGTCACGTGCACCATGACGGCCGCGCAGCTGCCGCTCATCTCCCTGATCGACAAGACCTCCCTGACGGTCACCTCGAACTAAGCAGTTCCGTCCTGGGCGAGGCGGCCCCCCTGGCCGCCTCGCCCGAACCCCGATCGGTGCCTCCATGACTGCCGCATCACGAGTCGCGAGCACCAGCGCCGTCGCCGCGCTGGTGCTCGCGACCGTGTGGTTGTTCTGGCCCCTGTCGCTGGGAGGCGGCACCACGTACGTCACCACGTACGGCACCAGCATGGAGCCGGACTTCCACGCCGGGGACATCGCCGTCCTGAGCGAAGCGGCCACGTACTCGGTGGGCGACGTCGTCGCCTACCGGAGCGAGTCCCTGGACACCGTCGTGATGCACCGCATCGTCTCGGCGGACGTCGGCGGCTTCGTCACGCAGGGCGACAACAACGACTTCCTGGACCAGGACCGGCCGACCAGTGACGAGATCCTGGGCCGGCTCTTCTTCCGGATCCCCAACGGCGGCCACGTGCTCGCCACGCTCACCTCGCCGTGGACCCTGGCGGTCGTCGGCCTCTCCACGGCCCTGGTGGTGGGCGCGGCCAAGTCGGGCAGGCAGCGCACGCGGCGTTCCCGTCGGCGCCGGGTGCCGTCCTTCTCGATGCCCTCGCTCTCCCTCCCCTCCTTTCCCGCGCCGACGCTCTCCGTCCCGCGCCTGAGCGCCGGCGACGTGCCGGTGCTCGTCCGGGCGCGCGCCCGCCAGGTGGCGATGGCCTCGGCGTCCGTGGCGCTGGTCGCCGTCGTCGGTGCAGGGGTGCTGTTCCTGCTGCCCTCCACGGAGGAGGGCAGCGAGACCGTCGCGGTCACCGAGGAGGGGCAGTTCTCCTACGGGGGCACCGCCGCGCGCGGCACCACCTACCCGGGCGGCGTCATCGAGACCGGTGACACCGTCTGGACCAAGCTCGCCACCGGTCTGACCGTCTCCTACGCGAGCACCGTCACCGGGCCGGACCTCGCCGCCGTGCAGGGCGTGGTGCGCCTGGACGTCTCGGTCGAGGCGCCGGACGGCTGGGCCACCTACCTGAACAGCGGTCCGGTCGTCGCGCTGCAGAACGGCACCGCGACGGCGACCGTGGCCGTCGACACCGCCCGCGCATCCGCGGTGCTGGAGGACCACTACGCGGAGGTCGGCAGCGCCGCTGGCGGCGCGGTCCTGCGGATCACGCCCACGACGGCGACCTCGGGAACCGTACGGGGGATCCCGTTCCAGGCCACGGGACCCGCGAGCCTGGCCTTCGCGCTCGACCCGACGGCCCTGCGCCTGGCCGGCGAGCTCGACGTGCTGAGCACCCGCACCGAGACCGAGGTGACGACCGACGAGGTCGTCCCACGGGCCTTCCCGGTCCTCGGCATCTCCGTCCCGATCGGCGTGGCCCGCGGCCTCGCCGTCGCCGTCCTGGCCCTCGCGCTGCTCACCGCCGGCGCCGCTGCATGGCTGAGCCGGGTCGGCGGCCGCGACGCCGCCGACGACTTCGTGCTCAAGCACGCCGACCGCATCGTGCCGGTCGCCGCCTTCGCGGCCGGTGGCACCGTCATCGACGTCTCCGACGCCGAGTCCCTGCACCGGGTCGCGGAGCGGTTCGACACGGTGGTCCTGCACCACGTCGGCGAGGACGAGGACACCTTCGCCGTCAGGGACGTGGACGCGACCTACCGGTTCGTCGTCCCGGGCGGGGCCGATCGCCGGCCCGGGAAGCCCCCGGTGCCCGCTCCGCGCGCAACGGCTGCCCATGCCTACGAGCCGGACCTCACCTCGCCGCTGCCGCGAGCGGGGAGCTTCCGCCGCCGCGTGGCCTGATCCGCGTCAGGCCGGCGGCGTCGGGTCGTCGTCGTAGGGGCCGAGCGCCCGCTGCGCCCACAGCACGTCGCGCCACTGCCCGTGCTTGAAGCCGATCCGCCGGTAGGTGCCGATCGGCTCGAACCCCAGCGCGGTGTGCAGCCCGGTGCTCGGCCCGTTCGGCAACGTCATGCCGGCGACCGCCGTGCGGTAGCCGCGGTCGGCCAGCGTGGCGAACAGCGCCTCGTACAGCGCCCGTCCACCGCCCCGTCGTCGTCGTCCGCCGTCGAGGTAGACGCTCACCTCGCACGACCAGCGGTAGGCGGCGCGCTCCTTGTAGGGACCGGCGTAGGCGTAACCGACGACCACACCGTCGTCCTCGAGCACCAGCCACGCGTGCGCCCGCTGGGCGGCGGCGATCCGCTCGGCCATCTGCTCCTCGGAGGGCGGCTCGAGCTCGAAGGTGATCGCCGTGCCGGTGACGTACGGCGCGTAGATCGCCGCGCAGGCCGCGGCGTCGTCGGTCGTGGCGTCGCGCACGACCGGATCGGGGGCACCCATGATCACGAACGGTAGAGGGAGGCTCCGCTAGCGTCGCGCGGCGTGCCCGCAGCCCCGTCGTCGACGACCGTCGCGGGGCTGGTGACCGCACTCGTCGGGTTCCTCAGCTCCTTCGCCGTCGTCATCACCGGGCGCCGGGCCGTCGGGGCGACGCCGGGTCAGGCCGCCTCGGGCCTGCTCGTCCTGTCCCTGACCATGGGCGTGGCCACCGTGCTGCTGGCCCAGCGGACCCGGATGCCGATCACCGTGGCCTGGTCGACGCCGGGTGCGGCCCTCCTGGCGACGGCGTTCGCGCCGTCCTGGCCGGTCGCCGTCGCCGCCTTCCTGGTCGTCGGCGGCCTGATCCTGCTCACCGCGGCCTGGCCCGGACTCGGGCGGGCGATCGGCGCCATCCCGCCGGTGCTGGCCCAGGCCATGCTGGCCGGCGTCCTCGTGCCGCTGTGCCTGCAGCCGGTCCGGTCGGCGCTCGAGATGCCCTGGCTCGTGGTCCCGGTGGTCCTCGTCTGGGCCGCGCTGCTGCGGTACTCGCCGCGCTGGGCCGTGCCGGCGGCCTTCGCGGTCACCCTCGCCATCATCGGCTGGCTGGCCCACCGCGAGGGCGGGGTGGCCGCGTCCGCCCTGGTCCCCCGCCTGGACTGGACGACGCCGGACTTCACCTCCCCCGCCGTGCTCGGGCTGGCGCTGCCACTGTTCCTGGTCACGATGGCCTCGCAGAACGTCCCGGGCATGGCGGTGCTGGCGTCCTTCGGCTACCGGGCGCCGTGGCGGCCGGCCATGGCGGTGACCGGCGCCGGCACCGTGCTCGGCGCCCCGTTCGGCGGGCACGCGATCAACCTGGCCGCCATCAGCGCCGCGCTCGCGGCCGGTCCCGAGGCCGACGCCGACCCGGGGCGCCGGTACCTGGCAGCCCGCACGGCGGGGATCGCCTACGTCGGGTTCGCGCTCGTCTCGGTCGCCGTCGCCGCCCTCGTCGCCACCGCGCCGGCCGGCTTCGTCGCCGCCGCGGCCGGACTGGCCCTGTGGCCGGTGCTGGCGTCGTCCCTGAGCGGCGCGCTCGCCCGCCCCGAGGACCGGATCCCCGTCGTCGCCACCCTGCTGGTCGCGATCAGCGGCATCACCGTGGGCGGAATCGGGTCGGCGTTCTGGTCGCTGGCCGTGGGCCTGGCCTTCTGGGCCTGGTACCGGCCCCGGCCGGTCGAGGCGTCCGGGCCGGTGTGACGGGACGGTCCGTCAGCGACGCCAGAAGTCGAAGCGGTCCCGGCCGGGGCGGAACCCCGCGGCCTCGGCGACGGCGACGGCGAGCTCGAACTTCTGCCCGACCGCCGTGGGCGCGTGCGCGTCGCTGCCGAAGCTCACCGCCTCGCCGCCCGCCTCGTGGAACCAGCGCACCTGGTCGGCCGACGCCAGCGGGCTGCTGGTGTTGATCTCCAGCGCCCGGCCGCTGCCGGCCAGGGCGCGGAACACCGCCCGGTACTCCTCCTCGTAGTCCTTCTCCACGTACCGCGAGCTGCCGCCGGGCCAGTACCGCCGGGGGAAGTCCACGTGCGCCAGGACCTGGAAGACGTCGCTGCTCTCGATCATCCCGACCATCTCGCCGAGGTAGCGGCGCATGGTGGCGTCGGCGTCCACGTGCAGCAGCCGCCCCACCCCGATCAGCCGGCCCTCGTCCGACAGCGAGTGCAGCGAGCCGAGCACGCGGTCGACCGGGGAGTCCTCGAGGTGGCGGGCGATGCTCGCGGCGAACAGGTGCGGCTCGCCGGTCTCGATGCCCGACCAGATGCGCAGCTCCGGGAACCGGTCGCGCACCTCCGCGAGCTCGGCGAAGTACCCCTCGACGTCGATCGGCAGCTGGTGGGCCGGGTGGCGGTCGACCAGCCCCTCCTCGGTCGCCCGGTCCTCGTCGTGCCACACCGTGAAGTCCAGGTGCTCGGTGAAGGCGATCGCCGGCAGGCCCTGGGCGATCGCGCGTTCGCAGGCCCGGCGCATCGTCGAGGAGTCGGGGGTGTCCCACGACCAGTGGGTGTGCACGTGGTTGTCGGCCGGAAGCTGCCCCTGGTGGTCCATCGCCTGTGGATTCTCCACCGTCGTCCCCGGGTCGCGCTCGGCCACCCGTCCTGTCGCCGGGCGCACCTAGTGTCGTCGGCATGAGCACCGCTGCACCGACGTCCTCGATCGCCGGCTCGGTCCACGAGGAAGCCCTTGCGATCCTGCGCGAGCTCACCGGCCGTCCCGACGCCGTCTTCCGCGAAGGGCAGGACGCCGCCGTCGCCGCGCTGGTCGAGCGTTCCGCCCGCGCGCTGGTCGTGCAGCGCACCGGCTGGGGCAAGTCGGCCGTGTACTTCGTCTCCACGGCGCTGCTGCGCCGCCGCGGCAAGGGCCCGACCCTGCTGGTGAGCCCGCTGCTCGCGCTGATGCGCGACCAGGTGGCCGCCGCCGCCCGCGCCGGCATTCGCGCGGTGGAGATCTCCAGCGCCAACATGACCGAGTGGGACGACATCGCCGCCCGCCTGGCTGGTGACGACGTCGACGTCCTGCTCGTCTCGCCCGAGCGGCTGACCAACCCGCGGTTCCGCGAGGAGCAGCTGCCCGGCCTGGTCGCCCGGTGCGGGCTGGTCGTGGTCGACGAGGCGCACTGCGTCTCCGACTGGGGTCACGACTTCCGCCCCGACTACCGCCGGATCCGGGACCTGCTGGGCACGCTGCCGGCCGGGACACCCGTCCTGGCCACCACGGCGACGGCGAACGAGCGCGTGGTCGACGACGTCGCCGAGCAGCTCGGCGCCGGCGGCGTCGAGGTGACGACGGTGCGCGGCCCGCTGTCCCGCGACTCGCTGCGCCTGGGCGTGCTCCGGCTGCCCTCGGACCGCGCGCGGCTGGCCTGGCTCAGCACGCACATCGGCGACCTGCCGGGCAGCGGCATCGTCTACACGCTCACCGTCGCCGCTGCGGAGGAGACGGCCAACCTGCTGCGCGACGCCGGCCACGAGGTCCGCTCCTACACCGGCCGGCTCGACGACGCCGACCGCAAGGCCGCCGAGGAGGCGCTGCGGAACAACGAGGTGAAGGCACTGGTCGCCACGTCCGCGCTCGGCATGGGCTTCGACAAGCCCGACCTCGGCTTCGTCGTCCACCTGGGCGCCCCGTCCTCGCCGGTCAGCTACTACCAGCAGGTGGGCCGTGCCGGCCGCGCCGTCGAGCACGCCGACGTCCTGCTGCTCCCCGGCCCCGAGGACATCGCGATCTGGCAGTGGTTCGCCACCTCCTCCATGCCGCGGGAGGACCACGCGTCCGCCGTGCTGACGGCGATGGCCGACGGCAAGGCGTGGTCGGTCGCCCGGCTGGAGACGGTCGCCGACGTGCGCCGCTCCCGGCTGGAGCTGCTGCTCAAGGTGCTCGCCGTCGACGGAGCGGTCGAGCGGGTGCAGGGCGGGTGGCGCTCCACCGGCCGGCCCTGGGTCTACGACGCCGACCGCTACGCCCGGGTCACCCGCACCCGGGAGGCCGAGCAGCGGTCGATGCTCACCTACGCGAAGCCGGTGGACGAGGCCGAGTGCCGGATGGCGTTCCTCCAGTCCGCCCTCGACGACCCGACCGCCGCCCCCTGCGGCCGCTGCGACGTGTGCGCCGGCCCCTGGTACGCCACCGACGTCCCCGAGGCCGCGGCCGAGAAGGCGTCGGCCGCGCTCGACCGGCCCGGCGTGGAGCTCGCCCCCCGGGCTATGTGGCCCACGGGCGCCGACCGGCTCGGCGTGGACGTCAAGGGCAAGATCGCGCCGTCGGAGCAGCTGGAGACCGGCCGGGCGGTGGCCCGGCTGACCGACCTCGGCTGGGGTCAGCGGCTGCGCACCCTCCTGGGTGACGACGGCGTCGGCGGTGTCGTGGAGCTCGACCTGGAGGCGCCGGGCATCGAGGAGGACCCGGACGCCGCCTTCGAGGTCCCGGTGCGGCGCTCGGTCTCCGACGTGCCCCCCGACGAGGAACTGCTGCGGGCCTGCGGCCGGGTGCTCGGCGCCTGGGACTGGAAGGAGCGCCCCGCGGCCGTCGTGGCGATCCCCTCGCGTCGGCGTCCGAACCTGGTGACCGGCGTGGCCCAGGGGCTGGCGCGGATGGGCCGGCTGCCCTACCTGGGGGAGCTCTCCCTCGCCCACGGCGGCCCGACCGGGCAGCCGGGCGGCAACAGCGCCTTCCGCCTGGCGGCGGTGTGGGACCGGATCGTCGTGGGGCCGGAGCTCCGCGAGCGGCTGGCCGGCCTGACCGGGCCGGTCCTGCTCGTCGACGACCTGGCCGACTCCCGCTGGACGATGACGGTCGCCGGCCGGGAGCTGCGTCGCGCGGGCGCCCCGGCGGTCCTGCCGTTCGCGCTCGCGCTCACTGCCTGATCCCGGGCCCGGTGGGCTTCGTCCACAGCTTTTCGCACACATGTGCGAAAAGTGGGGGTAGCGTGCCGGCATGACGCTGGCGCACCAGCCTTCGATGTGGGATCTCGCCGACGAGGCCACGCTCGGCCCCCTCGCCGGCCTCGTCCGGCACGACCTCGGCCGCGGCGCCTGGGTGGACCATCTGCCTGGCTGGGTGTCGGGGTCGGACGAGGTGCTCGAGGTGCTGCTCGGGGACATCGGCTGGCGGGAGGACCGCCGCCAGATGTACGAGCGCGAGGTGGCCGTCCCGCGGCTGCTCCGCTGGTACGGAGGGGCCGAGCGCCTCCCGCACCAGCTCCTGACCGACGCCCGCGAGGCGCTGAACCGGCACTACGCGCCTGAGCTCGGTGAACCGTTCGTCTCCGCCGGCATGTGCCTGTACCGGGACGGGCGCGACAGTGTGGCCTGGCACGGCGATCGGATCGGCCGCGGTCGCTCCACCGACACGATGGTCGCCATCGCCTCTTTCGGCTCGCCGCGTCCGCTGCTGCTGCGCCCGGTGGGTGGAGGCGAGTCCCTCCGCTTCCCGCTCGGTCACGGGGACCTCGTCGTGATGGGTGGCTCCTGCCAGCGGACGTGGGAGCACTGCATCCCCAAGACGACGAAGCCCGTGGGCCCCCGGGTGAGCGTCCAGTTCCGGCCCCGAGGCGTCGCCTGACCTGCGCATTCGTGCACCCGGGGGTGGCTTCCGGGGGGTCGGGGGGGCCCCCCTGCAGGACCCCCAAAACGTCGTGTAATGTTCTCTCTGCGCCCCACGGAAGCCCGCAAGGGCCACCGAGGAGCCCCTCCACGGAGGAAGCTCTGGAAGCGGCGTAGAGTTGGACATCCAGCCAGGGACGAAGCCCGGAAGGGTCGAGTTTCTGCGCGTCCGCTCCTTGAGAACTC